>NZ_PUJW01000004.1 GCF_011189575.1 Photorhabdus cinerea | reverse complement strand
AACGGGTTCTCTTTACGCCGACAAGGGTTATCTCAGTCAGGAGCTCGCTGACGATTTAGCCAAAACGGGTGTCACTTTCATCACGAAAAAGCGCCGAAACATGAAAGCGTGTATGCAAGCTGAGTGGGATAAGATAATGTTATCAAAGCGTTTTATTATCGAAACAATTAATGGACAATTAAAAACAATTTCTCAAATAGAGCATTCGCGCCACCGAAGTATAAAAGGATTTATGTTGACTGTTTTAGGCGGCTTGATTGCTTACTGCCTTAAATGGAAGAAACCATCACTGAAAGTTTTCTACTTAGAAGAAGATGTTCCAATGATGGCTTAAGCAGAATTCGGGTTAAATTAGATTTTAGAGCTGTGAATTCCGCTAAGTATTCATTTCAGGCATGATCTACATATTCGGAGCCTGACGCAGTTTCCCACCCATTTAGTTTGGTACTTAAATATTAACGCAAGGCTCCTTTCATTCATTGACGGAATACCAAAGTAGCAAGCTGGAAAATATTACTTTTCCAGCCCCAATCTTGGAATTTCAATTTTTGGGCAGCGATCCATCACAACATCCATGCCTGCTTTTTCTGCCAATCCTTTCGCTTGTTCGTTAATAACACCCACTTGTTTTAATATGTCCACAATTCGTTGATCATTCATCTATCATTCCTTACAAATTCAGTATTTTTACTTTGTTTATTTATTACAGTGTATATGATAAACATTGTTATCAATTTACTATGATCGAAAATAACGATTATCAAAGGTACCAACATGAAATTGGCAACCCGTACACTCGCAGCTTCTAAAAATATAGCGCTTGTTGCACACGACCACTGCAAAACGTCTCTGCTGGTCTGGTCCAAAAATCATCAGAATTTACTTAAGAAACATAATTTATATGCTACCGGCACAACCGGTAATCTGATCCAGAATGAAACAGGATTGCCAGTCACCAGTATGCTTAGCGGACCAATGGGCGGAGATCAACAAATTGGTTCTCTAATTTCAGAAGGAAAAATTGATGTACTAATATTTTTCTGGGACCCACTTAATGCCGTTCCTCATGATCCTGATGTAAAAGCACTGTTGCGCCTTGCCACGGTATGGAATATCCCAGTAGCAACAAATCTGGCAACTGCGGATTTTATTGTTAATTCCCCATTGTTTTTTCAACCAGTGGATATTCAGGTCCCTGATTATCAACACTATCTGAATGAACGTCTGAAATAAATCTTTATAATATTTACGGTTGAGCAATATGTTCTCTTCAAAAGATACCTTAAGGCTTACGCTGAACAAGCCCCCCCAACCGTTCTAATTGACGCACAAACACAGATGGATTTTTCTTATCCTGCATCAACCACACCTGCTTCTTCGCCCGTGTTAATGCAACATATAAAAGACGTCGCTCCTCTGCATCAGGAAAATTTTCCAACTGTGGCAATAAAACCCGTTCCACCACCGATTCCCTTTCAGGTGCAGGAAAACCGTCGTTCCCCTGATATAACCCAAGAATAATCACATAATCCGCTTGTTTCCCTTTCGAAGCATGAATAGTCATAAATTCTATTTTGAGCTTAGGCCAGCGGGTCGTTGCTTTTTTCAGTAACTCAGGTTTCAAGTGATGATAGCGGGCTAACAACAAAACCGTTTCCTGCTCTGTAACATAGCAACTCATTTTATTCAGTAAAGGTTCAAGTTGATCTTCTGGCAGGATTACAACTGATTTTTTATTACCTTTAGTCAAACTATTTAGCGACTTGTTTAACTGATTTGGGTTTTGTTGTACAAATGTGTTAGCAATCTCACCAATCCGATCATTAAACCGATAAGAAGTATCCAGTACACATTCAGCCCCTTTACCAAAATAATCAGCAAAAGCAGTGGTCAATATCAACTCCGCCCCACTGAAACGGTAAATTGCCTGCCAGTCATCCCCTACAGCAAACAAATAACTTTGGCTATTTTGTGCCCGCAATGCGGTAAGCAATTTCGTTCTTAATGGTGAAATATCCTGAAACTCATCGACCAGAATATGCTTCCACGGGCTAATAAATCGTCCTTTCTCCAGAATATGAACTGCCTGATGAATCAACCCTGAATAATCAACAGCACATTCTGCTTTTAATTCAGATTTCCACGCTTTTAATAAAGGCCCCATCAAGCGAATACATTTTTGAAACAGCTCCAGATACTCTCCCTGAACCTGCTCTGTCATCGCCTTTTGACTACCACCGTGCATACGCATTAATTCCAGCCAACGTTCAAGCCTGCCTGACAACCGGCTAACAAGCTGTTCATCACACCAGAATTCACCTTCCGGTATTTCCCATTTCAGCTCCTCTGTCAGCCATTCCCGCCAACCTTTGGCTTGTGCTTTCTTCTCTCTGCATTGTTGCTGCCAGTGTTTAACCAGAAAATCTCTTCTCTTTTGCCCGTCAGTTTCCAATGTGCTAATTTTAAGCACTTTATTACTTCCCTGCTGAATGATATGCAGTGCCAAAGAATGAAATGTTTTCGCTTCGACATCTTTCACACCAAGACGAGTATGAATTCGTTCATTCATCTCATCAGCTCCCTGGTTATCAAACGCTAACAGTAATATCTGTTCGGGAATCGCCTGTTGGCGAAGCAACAACCATCCTACCCTCGCCACCAGCACAGATGTTTTTCCGCTACCAGCACCAGCAAGAACCAGCACTGAATTTTCACCATTAACAACAGCTAAGCTCTGAGGAAGATTTAAAGAAGAGGTTTCTACCCGCTGAAAAAAATCACGATATTGCTCCAGCATACGCTCTGTCCATTGCTGGTTAATCTTTTCAACAGATTTTTCGCCATTCTCAACCCAATGTAGACAAATTTGATAGTCTTCTCGGCAATTATCAAATTGTTCCAGACGTTGTAATGCCAGTGGTAAAGCCTGAAATGCGGCCTGAATCCGCTGTTGCAATTGGGACAAGTCAGCTTTTTTAAACCAGCGATCCTGCTGACCAATTTTATTGACTTCATTAACCTGATCTGCCAGTACATTAGCACTAACAACACTCATTTCCTGGCTCCATTTTTGCCATTCACCGAGTAGATGATGATAAAAACTCTGTGTTTGCTGCCATTCAGTGCCATGAAGGCGAACCGCTTGTCCATCAAGCAATTCAAATTCCAGCTCACCCCAAACAATACCCCGTTTGCACTGAATATCAATTAACTGATTAAATGGGATAAGGTATTGGTGCTTTTCTCCACTGACTTCAATACCTGCATTCAGCAATCGCACCCGGTTATAGGGATGCTGAGCAAGACGCCGGCCAATTTGTGTTGCTTTAAGTTCCATGATCGTAGCGCTATACCTGAAAAATAGTTGAACTATGTCTTATAAGGGTTTTTTATCACTAATAAACCTTATATCCTAATGGTCATTTATGGCCGTTATCATTACCTCAGAGGTATTTTGTGCTAACTGTTTTCTCCGGTCTGCGCCGTTTTCTTTATAACAGTCATCTTCTTTATTATACCCGTATCCTAATAGCCCTAACGGGAACAACGCTAGTACCTTGGTTCCTAGATAAAGAACCTAAGATAACCATACCACTGACTTTAGGTGTTGTTGCCGCAGCACTGGCCGATCTTGATGATCGTCTGATTGGCCGTTTACGCAATCTAATGATCACGCTAATTTCTTTCTTTATCGCGTCAATCTCTATCGAATTGCTATTCCCTTACCCTTGGCTTTTCACCGTCGGACTGGCGTTATCCACTTGTAGTTTTATCTTACTGGGTGCGCTCGGGCAACGCTACGCAACCATTGCATTTGGTGCGTTACTGATTGCCATTTATACCATGTTGGGTACATCTATTTTTCCACTATGGTATCAACAACCACTATTGCTCCTGACAGGAGCAGTCTGGTATCACCTACTAACACTCACCGACTATTTACTGTTTCCTATCCGCCCGTTACAAGACAACCTGGCGCGTTGTTATCAGCAACTTTCAGCTTATCTTGATGCCAAAACCAACCTGTTTGATCCTGATATAGAAGAGGAATACCAGCAATCTGTCGTTAACGTAGCAATGGCAAACAGTGCTCTGGTAAATACATTAAATCAAACCAAAGCCTCTTTATTAACCCGTCTGAAGGGAGAGCGTGGTCAACGTGGAACCCGTCACACACTACATTATTATTTTGTCGCACAGGATATTCATGAACGAGCGAGTTCAGCTCATGTAAGGTACCAGAGCCTGCGGAATACTTTCCGTTACAGTGATGTCCTGTACCGGTTTCAACGTCTTCTTTCCATGCAAGCCCGTGCATGTGAACAAGTTGCTCAGTCAATACTTTGGCACAAACAATATCAGCACAATCCACGTGTTGAACGTGCTTTCAACTATCTGGAAAGTTCGCTGCAACAATTGGGGGAACAACAAAAACATAACCTCAAGATCACCGCATTATACAATCTACTGAAAAACTTGCGTGCAATCGATGCACAATTAACCGGTATTAGATCTAGGCAGGACAATCTTACTAAAGAAAGAAAAGATGAAACTCAACTATCTGATGAACCACTAACTGGTGTGCGCGATATCTGTCTAAGGATCAGCCGTCACCTAACTCCACAATCAGCCCTATTCCGTCATGCAATCCGTATGTCTGTTTTGCTGTGCAGTGGCTACGCTATGATTCAGTTGCTGGATTTACAACGTGGATATTGGATTTTACTAACCAGTTTATTCGTTTGCCAACCTAATTACAGCGCTACCCGCCGCCGTTTAGCACTGAGAATAATAGGAACTGTTGCCGGGGTATTAATCGGCTTACCAATCCTCTACTTCGTACCATCTATTGAAGGGCAATTGGTACTGATGATCATCTCTGGTGTGCTGTTCTTTGCCTTTCGTAATATCCAGTATGCACACGCAACCTTATTTATCACGCTGCTGGTATTATTGTGTTTTAATTTGTTAGGCGAAGGTTTTGAAGTCGCATTACCAAGAATTCTTGATACATTTATTGGTTGTGGTATCGCCTGGTTAGCAGTGAGTTTCATCTGGCCAGACTGGAGATTCCGCCAATTGTCACAAGTAATAAGCCGGACAATGAGTACTAATTGCCGCTATCTTGATGCCATTTTAGTCCAATATGATCAGGGAAAAGACAATGGATTGAACTATCGAATTGCCCGCCGTGATGCCCACAATAGTGATGCAGAACTGGCATCAGTTATTTCAAACATGTCTGCCGAGCCGAAAAGTTATCAAACCTCCCAAGAAGAAGCATTTCGACTGCTGTGCCTAAATCACACAATGTTGAGTTATATCTCCACGCTGGGAGCGCACCGGGATAAATTGGATAACAAAGTTATTCTGGATATTCTTAACGACGTTATTTGTTATGTTGATACAGCATTAAAACTAGCATCAATAGATGATGAAAGAATTAAACAAATACCTGTCAATATAGTGAAAAAAATTGAACAAGCCTTGGTAGAAGGAAACAGTAAAGAGCAATTAGTATTGCAACAAACAAGTCTATTAATAGAGTTGCTACCTGAAATCGTTAACCATATTAAACAAATTAACCAATTAGAACCCCATTAATATACTGGGGCAGTTGGCTGCCCCGTTCATTTAACTGTTCACGATAAAAATCTAACAGGACAACTCCTTGTGCCAGCGTAATAAGTCATTACGAATTTGTACCGGTAAAACGGCTGAATGACACCCTTCAATTGCACCAGCCAGAGCAAGTAACAAACTAACATTAAATTTTCTTTTATATTGATGCAGTTTTAAATAACTGGCTTTCGCACCTAACAACCGTAAATCTTCAACTTTACATATTCCTACTTTCCATAATTGACGCTCAAGAGACATTCCAAGGTTAGGTAAGTCCTTTAAGCGCGCTGGTATTTTCTTTTTACCCACCACTTCAATCAATGAGTAATGATAGGCTAAATGTGTATATTGAGACAACAATGCTTGATCTTGCCAAAGTGATTCACCAACCTGGTAATAACGCAAAGTTACAGGTATTCCTCTTTTCGAATAAATATAGTTTTTCATTCCTCTGGCTTTGAACAACACTTCAGCATGACTATTTCCCCGTAAATATAATTCTCCATCAGCAATAATAGCGAACATAACCCCGTCAGCCAGCAGGCTGTAGCCGCCAAACTGCGGTTTCCTTGTCAATCTTCCAAACGAAGAAAAACCATTTTTGAGTTGAGTAAAACGTACCTCAGACAAAAACATACAGATCGCTCCATGAGTTTAGTGCAAATAAGTCTCTTATCCATAGATTTGTCCCAGTTATCAGTAAAATAGATAAGAGGAACAATTAATTAAAAACATACGCAATCCAATTTTTCCTGCCAATGATTAAATGAACTTAAAGCGATTTATAATCAATATTTGCGAAGCTCTTTGAAAAAATAGACTTGATCTTAGCCTAACATAAAGATACTGTATGTCCATACAGCATCTTGTGGCGAGGTTCATTATGGGCATTCAATCATCTTGGGTTTATTCTTCTAAACATCTGTCAACAGAAAGGCAGCCATCACGCTCTTCCCCTATACAAGATAATTCAGTGGGAGGTGGTGGTGAGGGTGGTATAGTGAGTGAATTGATTTATAGTGATAACCAATCTGTTATTAACCATATATTACTACCTTTATTACGTGAATCAGGGAATGAGTCTCGCTGGCTGCTATGGGTGAGTCCACACAAGAAACTAAGCCGCCAATGGTTAATTAACTCTGGATTACCTTTAGATAAAATTGTTCAATTAAATCGCATCAACTCCATTACAACTGTAGATGCAATGGAAAGAGCACTAGCGAGTGGTAATTACAGCGTAGTACTTGGCTGGTTACCTAAGTTATCAGAAAGAGATACGGTAAAATTACAGTCTGCGGCGCGAAAAGGTAACGCATTGGGCTTTATTATGCGCCCACAAAATGTGAATAAAGGAACCAACTATACTGAACTGCAATCAAATTTACTAAAAATTCATTCCATTTACTATCATTGACCAAAACTAGGAATTATCTCAATATCCATAGCACAAAATAACCAATTTAGGCCAAAAAACACTGATCACAATTAAAATCAATTAATTAATATAGGATTAGTTGTAAAGAATAGTAAAGTTTTTTTTAAAATTATACATTACCTTTTAATTTTTTTGCGCTATTAATCAATACCCACTTGTAACTTTTTAACTTCGTTGTAGACTTTACACCATTAAAGATTACTGCGCTTAGTACCCTTGTATTGTTTGGTTAACTGGTTTGACGAAAGTGCGGTATTCTTAAACTGAGTTTTTTAATCAATATGGCTAATAGCCTATCTCAGTAGATGTAAGTAATAAGTAATTAATGCGTGCCGTTTTTGTGAATGTATGGATAAATAATGAACATGCACAGCACGCAGAATATCAGGGCGTACATGCAGTACGAGAAGTTGAAGTTCGAGTACTACTCAAGTTCGCTCCTGAATAATTACAAAGAATGGCAAATGTAAATAGCCAATGGGATAGGCAGTAAGTAAAAAGGCTCCCAAAGCCAATTGCCTATTGGGTGATGATAATAACGAGGCGTTAAAATGAAAAAGACAGCTATCGCGGTAGCAGTGGCAGTGGCCGCTTTCACAACTGCAGCGCAAGCAGCTCCAAAAGACAACACTTGGTATACTGGTGGTAAATTGGGCTGGTCTCAATACCATGACGTAAACTTCTACGGTAACGATTATACCAGTGCAATCGGTAATGGCCCTACGCACAAAAACCAACTAGGCGCTGGTGCTTATTTAGGCTATCAAGCCAACCCATATCTCGGCTTCGAAATAGGTTATGATTGGTTAGGCCGTATGCCTTACAAAGGTAGCGTAAACAATGGTTCCTTCAAAGCTCACGGTTTCCAACTAGCGACTAAACTAAGTTATCCAATTATGGATGATCTGGATGTCTATACTCGTTTGGGTGGTATGGTTTGGCGTGCAGATTCCAAAGCAACTTACGGCGCAACCAATACTCATCTGAAAAACCATGATACCGGTGTTTCTCCATTGGTAGCAATTGGTGTTGAGTATGCTCTGACCAAAAACTGGGCTACTCGTCTGGACTACCAGTGGGTTAACAATATCGGTGATGCAGGTACAGTAGGTGCACGTCCTGATAACGGCCTGTTGAGCGTAGGTGTTTCTTACCGCTTCGGCCAAGATGAAGCAGCTGCTCCAATTATTGCTCCAGCTCCGGTTGTTGCTCCAACCCCTGCTCCAGCTCCGGTTGTTGAAAACAAACGCTTTACTCTGCGCTCTGACGTTCTGTTCGAATTCGCCAGCTCTGAGCTGAAAGCAGAAGGCAAACAGACTCTGAACCAGCTATATACTGAATTAGCGAACATCGACCCAACTCAGGGTAAGGTGCTAATTCTTGGCTATACTGACCGTATTGGTAAAGACGCATACAACCAGAAACTATCGCAAGAACGTGCTCAGAGCGTAGTTAACTATCTGGTAACTAGAGGCATCCCTGCGGGCAGCATCAGTGCAGAAGGCCACGGTAAAGCAGATCCAGTAACGGGTTCTACTTGTGATAAAATTCGCAAACCTAACTTAATCAGTTGCTTGGCTCCAGATCGTCGCGTAGAGATCGAAATCCAAGGCACTAAAGAAGTTGTTACTCAAGCACAAACTGCTCAGTAACAGTCTTTATTGATTACTAATGTAATCAAAAGATCAGGAAACCCCGTTGAAAATGGGGTTTTCTTTTCCATCTATTGAAATCTTATATCAACTTATATTACGAGTTTTATTGTGATACCAATCCACAATAGCTGAGATTACTCACTCTTACCCAAGATAGCCTCTAAATCGTGCTTCAAACTAGACATCTGATTTTCATATTTTTCCTTACGTTCAGCATCTTCAATGAGTTGTATGATAGTTTCGGACAGTGTATTACCCCTCCGTTGAGAAAGTGCAGATAAGCGATGCCATACAGGAAAATCTAAATCGATAGATTTCTTGCGAGTATGCTGATGTTCTGCATTAAAATGCCGTTTACGCCGAGCGCGGATAGTTTGTTTCATACGGTTGGATAAATCAGGATGCATATGCTGTTCAATCCATGTAAGTACCTTTACCGGCTCACTCTCAAGCTTGATTAGCATATCAACTGCTTCACGAGCTGCGCTGTTTTCAATATATTTGGTAATTAGCTCACCCTCTTGATGTTTCTTTATCAGATAAGCCCATTTCCAGCCACATTCCAGATTTTCCAATTGTTGATATTTCATCTTATTTCTCAGTGACGGCGTAACTTAAAAATAAGCATAGCAACTATTCTAGTAAATTGCTTATGGCTAAATTGATCATTGTCTTTTTTTTGTTCAAAATGATGCTTTACATAAAACGCCTGAAATGGCAAACATTCAAACATGTTGGTTTATATCTTAATCTTGTATAATCGGCGCTTTTCTACTTTACAATATATAGCGATCACTTTGACCAATAACAAACTAGACTGGCAGGCATTACTGCCGGATAACGCTCCCTATAATGCGTTTTTTCATTCTGCGTCCCAACAGGCTCCTGCCAGTATGGAAGTCGTTCAGTCGCGGCTGCATAGTGGTTTGAAGCTTTTCTGCCGGATGGATTCCCGCCAGCCTTTTATGCTGTTGAAAGCTGAGGAATGTGATACTTATTTGTCAGAATTGGCTGGATCTATCCATCTATTACTCCCCAAAGAAATTCCCCAAATTGGCGGCGACTATCAGATAGAACAACAAAAAATTAGCTGGCAATCATCAACAGAAGGCCATTTCACACCTAAATTGCGAGTAGCCTATCGTGAATGGATAGAGGCAGAACAATTATTTGGCTGCGTCCACTCTCACCATGGAGAAATCCATCTACAACCCGGTTTAGTTCATCAAGTAAATGGCGGCGTACTTATCCTTCCGTTACGTACCCTGTTGGCCCAACCATTAATGTGGGTTCGCCTGAAACAGATGATTATTCAGCAACACTTTGAATGGTTATCTCAGGATAATAACAAATCCTTACCATTACCCATCCCCTCCATTCCACTAAAGCTGCGTTTGATTTTGGTTGGAGATCGCCTCAGCCTTGAAGAGTTTCAGGTTACAGAGCCTGAATTAGCAAAAAACGCTCTGTATGGTGAATTTGAGCTGGATGTGCCATTGCATAATGAGCAGGACCTAAGTTTGTGGTGCAGTTATATCAATGGGATTATTCAACAGTGGCAATTGCCACCACTGAGTCATGATGCCTGGCCTGAGTTTATCCAACAAGCAACCCGTTATGTAGAAGATAAACACCGCCTGCCTTTGGATATTCTCTGGCTACAACGACAACTGACAGCTGCGGCACTCTATCAGCAAGAAAACCAAATTACAGCTCAATCGATCAAACAAGCTGTGGAAAATCGCCTCTGGCGTCATAACTATCTGTCTGAACGTAGCTTAGATGAGATTCAGCAAGGTCAAATCCTGATCCGTACTCAGGGAATGGTCATCGGTCAGATTAACGGATTATCCGTGCTGGAGTATCCTGGCCACCCTGATCCAATAGGAGAACCATCTCGTATCACTTGTGTGGCCCATGTGGGAGATGGGGAATTTATTGATGTCGAACGCAAAGTAGAATTAGGCGGCAATATCCATGCGAAAGGCATGATGATTATGCAAGCCTTTCTAATTTCCGAATTGAAGCTTGATCAACCTCAACCCTTCTCCGCATCTATTGTATTTGAACAATCCTATGGCGAAGTTGATGGTGACAGTGCTTCACTTGCTGAATTATGTGCACTGATAAGTGCTCTTTCCCAGCAACCCATCGATCAACAACTGGCCGTCACCGGTGCAGTGGATCAATTTGGTTATGTTCAGCCAATTGGTGGTATTAACGAAAAAATCGAAGGTTTCTTTGAAGTATGCCACCGCAGTGGGCTAACTGGCCATCAAGGTGTCATTCTGCCAGCGGCGAATGTCCGCCACTTATGTCTTAACCAAGCAGTCGTAGACGCAGTAAAAGCACAAAAATTTCACTTATGGTCAGTAAAACATGTTTCTGAAGCACTGCCTTTATTGACAGGTATCCCTTATTATGATCAACAAGAAACACACTTGTTAGCTATGATACAGGAGCGTATAACACAAGCGAATAATCAGGAACGGCCTAAATCCCCGTGGTTTCTTCGCTGGCTGGGTTAATTCAAAATGTCTGATCGGAGTTGTCCAGCGTACAAGTGTACTCTATTATTTACCTTACATTAAATATAAGGCTATCTAAGAATATGATTGATCAACGTAAATCCTACACAAAAGAAGATCTTATTGCGTCTGGGCGAAGTGAGTTATTCGGAGAAAATGGACCACCATTACCATCTGGCAATATGTTAATGATGGATCGCATCATTGAAATGACAGAAAACGGTGGTACCTACGGTAAAGGCTATATAGAAGCTGAACTGGATATTACCCCTGACTTATGGTTTTTTGACTGCCACTTTATTAATGACCCTGTGATGCCTGGCTGCCTTGGTCTTGATGCCATGTGGCAACTCGTTGGGTTCTTTCTTGGATGGTTAGGAGGCGAAGGCAAAGGCCGTGCGCTTGGTGTTGGTGAAGTGAAGTTCACCGGTCAGGTATTACCAACAGCTAAGAAAGTCACTTATCGTATCAATTTTAAACGAGTTATTAACCGCAAGTTAATTATGGGTCTAGCTGATGGTGAAGTGTTGGTAGATGGCAAAGTTATCTATACCGCAACAGATCTAAAAGTAGGCTTGTTTAAAGATACCAGCACTTTCTGACACAGAATCAGTGATATCAAAAAGAAAGGTGACTAGCTAATTGCTTTTCACCTACTTCAATAAAAGCTCGATGTCAAGTGACACAGTAATCTTAAAAAAATACCTGTCGTTATTTTGCTTACTCAAAGGCAATTCCGGCTATATTTCAGAGTATGAAACTCTGATATCCACATAGAACAAAAAAACAAACCAAGCCCACTTCGGCTAGAAATAACACAAAACCACACCTGAACAACCTGCAATATCCGCACTTGGTTTATCACTGGCTAATTAGCATGCAATTGACAAATTGTGCTATGCTCAAATTAACCTGACATATCAAATAAGCTCGTAAAAGCATACTGGTAACAGGTTTAACATCAATAAAATTTAATATTTTTTAATCTTTTGACAAACACAACCAAGGTAATTTATATGAACATCAGAAAAATAGCGCTTATAATCGTAGCGTTGACTCTTACACCAACTGCTATCGCAAAACTAGATAGGATTGACGGTACCGTCGAAATGCTAAAAGCACCTAACACTAATGGAGATTGCTATGGAAAAATAGCGACACCTACTCACTCACAAGGATTTAGGTGGGTATGTACTATTAATGGTGGGTCGACGTTATTATCATTGCTTCAAACCGCCTATACAAGTCATGAAATTGTAACCATATCAATCGCTGGGATTGAGGAATATAGCCGTCTCTTTTGGGTTGAATTACATCATGAATGTTTATCAAACCCAGCTTACTGCCATTATTGAATTACGTCATCCCTCGTAAATAGATTACTTAATGGCCGCCATAGAATAGGTTAAATAGGATGTATCACTGGCGGCCATTGATTCACATCTTATCGAATTCGCAAATAAAATCTCATAAGGCACACAATAACATTAAAAAATCTGAACCCTAGCATTGCTCATGCTTACCGGTTTATTACACAGTGCAATCAAGACCTTCAATACACGATGCTTTAATAAATAGATATTGGCAAACCCATTAACACCGGGAAAAATTTATTTTATGCGATATGGGCATTTTTATTTTAGTCACAGCCAAAGAGAAATCTAAGCAGAAAGAATATCAATAAGATTTAATCTGACAGATATCTGTATTATGTATCAACAATCAGTCACTGTCAGATCAAATTTAGGCTAGTATAACATTGATAAAAAGAAGAGGTTTTGCTTACTTAACTGTGGCCTCAGTTTGCCAGACTAAGCCATTGTCGCTCTATCTTCCATCGCCTGTCGCCATCCTCCTAACCAATGAGAACGGGCATCTAATGAATAATAGGGGCAATGCTCCCTTGGACGTCCTAAAATGCCTGCATGGTACCCTTTCGATAACGCACGTGCTAAACGATCTCGTTTCTGTCTCTTCATGCTTTACTTACCTCATAAGCTATATCAGTAGAAAGAAAACAGTGGTTGTCCTTCATCCAACCACAATTTAGAAATACCCCTATAAGTTTTGAAAATCAAGTCAAGAAATTCATATTAATGTAATATTTGTTATAATCCACACAAAAGAATCGATAACAGACTAATAATAAAGAAAAATTTTTATATTGCTGATAATATTTATCTTCTCCGGGCATAAAGTAAAGGGCTTTACGATCGGAGAATGATAAAGGTTATGTCTGGGAAGCTAATTGACTGGCAATAGCTTGTGCCAACTGACTCCATCCTTTTGCCAGTGTGCGGACTAAATCATCGTAACCATCTTCTTCCTGTTTCAGTTCTAAATTAAAAGGCCGTTTAACGACACTCCCCTGACGAGTTAAAGTCCAATAACCTTGTAAAATCACCTTACCGTCATAACGGCCATGAAAACCAGTGATTGTCACATCCAAAGTATCTGGTTTACTAACCAATGGTTGGGCAGAAACCAAACGCTGGGGTAATGCCATAGTTAATTCAGCTACCAGCACTTGCTGTAGCTGCTGCTCCAGCGGGCCTGCCCACAAATGATTCGCCGCACTGACATAACTAACATCACTGCTTTGATACACCACACCAGAGGATGCCAGATAATCGGACAGCATAATCCGTTGTACCCACAACTGGTGATCATGCTGTATAACAGCACTATTCTGTGGTGCTATTTCTACTACCGGCAATTGGTAATAAGTTTTTTCCGGCTGATTGCTACAGGCCGAAATAAAAATCACTAAAATTAACGCCAATCTTTTCATCATTTTTTAGCCTTCTTCGGTTCAGGATCTTCAATTGGCTTAGCTTCAAAAACTAACGCGTTGCTCTTATTATTTAGTGTTCTCAAAACAGGCCGCAACTCACTCAATACTTGATCCAGTCGCTGCATATTATCTAACATCTTGTTATAAACTGGTGAACCCGGCTGAAAACCTTGCATACTGCGGTTAAATTCCTGCAATGTTTTCTGTATATCTTTTGGCAGATCTTTGGTTTCAGGATTTGCCAGTACCTTATTTAATTCATCAAGGGTCTGCTGCGCTTTTCTAATTGCTTTCTGACTCTCTTCCAAAGTTCGGGCAGCCTGATTAAACATTGGCTCAACTGGCATATTATTAATTTTGTCCAACGCTGAAATGACCTTATGTTGAATTTGAGCAAGACCACCACTGATTGTCGGTAATAACGGATAACCGGAAATTTCATACGGACCAGCCCACCCTTTTTCATTCGGGTAGAAATCCAAATCAATAAACAGCGCTCCAGTCAGCAAGTTTCCTGATTTAAGCGAAGCACGCAGGCCACGTTTAGTTATACTATTTAGCTCATTCTCAACATCAAATCCTTCACCCAGCTCTTTTTCAAAGCGTCCCGGTTCAATAGAGATAAGTACCGGAATGCGAAAATCATTATCTAATCGCTGTTTCATCCCCTCTGAATAGAATGGCACTTTTGCCACAGTCCCCATACGAATACCACGGAACTCCACTGGCGCCCCCGGCTGTAATCCACGGACTGAATCAGAAAAGAGCAACAGATAATCTTTATGTTCGGTATATAAAGAATCCTGAATACTTTTTTGGTTATCGAAGAGTTTGTAAGTGATTTTTTCTTTAACTGGTTCGCCCAATTCCCAGCCTTTAGGTACATCAAAACTGACACCACCACCAAACAGTGTTGATAATGAAGCCATTTCAACGCGCACCCCCTGAGAAGACAGATCAACAGTGATACCACTGTCTTTCCAGAAACGAACATTAGTTGTCAATAAGCCATCATAAGGTGCATTAATAAACAATTGATAACGCATCAAGTGGGATTTCGGTTCAAATTCACCGGTTTCAACAGAGCCAACTCGATAGCCACGAAACAGCACCGGATCACCCGGATTGAGTTGACCTGCTTTATCACTGCTCAATATTACACGGATACCTTTTGCATCAGGTGAAGCCAATGGGAGTGAGTCCAACAAATAAAATTTATCTTCTTCATCGCCAAGTGTTCCCGGCTGAAGCTCAATAAAAGCGCCAGAAAGGAGAGTACCAAGACCAGATATTCCATCACGACCAATCTGCGGTTTCACTACCCAAAAAGCGCTGTCACTACGCAATAGGTTTTCCATTCCATCATGCAAACGAGCCTTGATAATAACCTGGCTAAGGTTATCACTTAGCATAACCCTCTCAACCACACCAATGTCCACGCTGCGACTTTTAATTTTAGTTTTGCCAGCTTCAATCCCTTCTGCGTTGGAGGTAATCAACGTTACTTCCGGTCCTTGGTGGCTAAAATGGTAAAACAATACCCAAGCACCAATAAGCACTGTCACAATCGGCACAATCCAGACTGGTGACCAACTTTTAATTTTGTCGATTTTAGCCTGACTCTGGTCTTCAACTTTATCCGTCACCTTGACACTCCTTCATTGCCTTATAACGAATGTTTAACGTTGGCTCTATCCCAAATTAAACGCGGATCAAATGTCATTGCCGCAAACATAGTAAGGATCACAACTAAAGAAAAAATAATCGCCCCCATAGCAGGGTAAATACTCATCAGTTTTCCCATACGCACCAATGATGACAATATTGCGATAACAAATACATCAATCATTGACCAGCGTCCGACAAATTCCACAATTTCATAAATAAAATGCATTCGAGCGGAATCGCGCTTACCGTGCCCTTTAGCATCCCAACACAACCAACCAATTGCCAACATTTTCAGTGATGGCACCATAATACTGGCAATAAAAATAACTAAAGCTACAGGATATGAACCTATACTCCACAGTAATATCACCCCAGCCATGATAGTGGAATCACTCTGATTTCCGAGCGATTCTGTCACCATCATTGGTAAGACATTAGCGGGAATATAAAGCATTAAAGCAGTAACTAGCAGCGCCATTGTCCATTGCAAGCTATTACGTCGACGAGCATGTCCACGAGTATGGCAGCGTGAACATATCAACTGGTCTACCGGTAAAATAGCTGTACAACACTGACATAGCCGAACCCCCTGTACCAAACCTGGCTTCCCTGCCTGCAACGATATATCTACCTTAGGCGCAGCCCCAATCTGGTTCCATAACCAATGACGATCCAAGCACTGAAACGCTCTTACCTGAAGCAAACAGAACAGACAATATGGCAAAAAACTCAAGCCTAATCCGATATCACCATAAGCTATTAATTTGACGAAGCTGACTAATACCCCTGCCAGAAAGATTTCAACCATACACCAGTTTTTCATCTGAAACAGAATTCTGGCCAACCAGATCCTTATTTTCTGAGGTATAGCAATGTCCTGGCACAGCAAGATAATCGCCATCATACAAAACGTAGGTACCAGTTGAACACAAAACAGAAAGAAGATTCCTATGCTGGCATAATCTTCATTGAACATCGTCTGTGGGATTTGAGATAAAGTAATTTCGCTGTCAATTCCTGTCACATTCATGTTGACGAGCGGAAACAGGCAAGCAATTAATAGCATGAATAATGCGCTGATTGCATAACCTGTTGGTTGGTGTTTAGGCTCCTTCCACCATGCGATTAATGTCGTTTTACAACGAGGACAAACCGCCTTCGTTCCTTGCACCCATTCAGGTAGTGCCACCAGCAAGTCACACTGAGGACACAATACCATTTCATGATGATGGTTATTGGAACACAAGGTTTTTCTCCTATCAGGGAAAATCGGAAATATTCACAGAATCACACTTAGAGGAATCCCACGGCATGATTCTGTAAATGATGATGACTATCAACCGTTTTTCAATGTTTCCAATTCCTGCCAACGCTCAAAAGCAGTTTCTAGTGCTTGCTCTTTCTCAGACAGTTCAGTTAGTACTTTTTGAGTCATTACATGAGGTTGATTAAAAAATTCAGTATCACTCACTTGAGATTGTAATTGCTCAATCTCTTCTTCCAATTTCTCCAGCAATGACGGAAGTTGTTCTAATTCACGTAACAAATGATAACTCATTTTATTACCTGAACGTTTTGGCGACTCCTTAACTTTCTCTACTTTGATTTCTGTTAGCGGTTTTTTTTCACCCTGTTGGCGTAACGATACAGTCTGCTCACGCTGTTGCTGAGCATCATAATAACCACCAACATAGTTATTAATCACGCCATTACCTTCAAAAATCCAACATTCCGTCACTGAATTATCAACAAACTGACGATCATGGCTGACCAGTAATACAGTACCGTTATAACTATCTACCAGCTCTTCCAGCAACTCCAGTGTTTCCACATCCAGATCGTTGGTTGGCTCATCAAGCACTAGCAAATTACTGGGTTTCAGAAATAGACGCGCCAGTAACAACCGGTTCCTTTCACCACCAGAAAGCGCTTTAACCGGTGTCATTGCCCGTTTGGGATGGAACAGAAAATCTTGTAAATAACCCAAAACATGACGGGGACGGCCATTTACCATTACTTCCTGTTTACCTTCGGCCAAGTTGTCCATCACCGTTTTTTCAGGATCAAGCGCCGCACGATGCTGATCAAAATAAGCAATCTCTAATTTAGTACCACAACGAACGCGGCCACTATCAGGTTGCAGATCACCTAGCATTAGTTTCAATAAAGTTGTCTTACCGCAACCATTTGGTCCCACAAGTGCAATTTTATCGCCACGCTGAATCTGAGCACTGAAATTATCGACTAATTTCTTGTTGCCAATCTGATAATTAACATTTTCCAGCTCGAACACAATTTTGCCGGAACGGCTTACTTCTTCCATCTGTATTTTGGCTGTTCCCATCACCTCACGGCGTTGAGAACGTTCAACACGTAATGCTTTCAATGCTCTAACGCGCCCTTCATTACGGGTACGACGCGCTTTAATCCCTTGGCGAATCCATACTTCTTCCTGCGCTAGCTTGCGATCAAATTCAGCATTCTGCATTTCTTCCACACGCAGCGCTTCTTCTTTGCCCTCAAGAAACTCATCGTAATTACCCGGCCATGAAATCAATTTACCGCGATCCAAATCAACAATACGGGTTGCCATACTGCGAATAAATGAACGATCATGGGAAATGAAAACAATGCTGCCCTGAAAATCTTTCAAGAAATTTTCCAGCCACTCAATCGTATCAATATCCAGATGGTTAGTTGGTTCATCAAGAAACAAAACTTTTGGTAAACTGACCAGCGCCCTTCCCAATGCAGCTTTACGCAACCAGCCGCCAGAAAGAGAAGAGAGTTTCTCTTCCGCAGGTAAGGAGAGCTGTTTCAATACGTCATTAATACGGCTGTCCAACGACCATAACCCACGGATATCCAACACCTCCTGCAATTCTGCCAGACGGCTGAGATTTTTCTCACTTGGGTCCTGCTCCACCATGTGAGAAACCTGATGGAACGCTTTAATATATTCGGCTTGCTCCTGAACACCTTCGGCGACAAAATCAAAAACCGTCCCTTCCACGTCACGAGGGGGGTCTTGCTGTAATCGAGCAACAACCAGATCCTGCTCATAAATAACCTGACCATCATCCAATGATTGTTCTTTTGCTAATACCCGCAACAAAGTGGATTTTCCTGCGCCGTTACGGCCAACCAGACAAACCCTTTCATTTTCTTCTATATGCAATTCTGCATTATCAAGTAATGGCGCATCACTGAATGACAACCAGGCACCAGATAAATTGATTAATGACATAGTAATTATTTTTCCTCACCAGCATGACGTAATAGCCAGCAGTTATGAATCTGACGGTTACGGGCAAAATCCTGCGACTGGGTTTTGCTGGTGATTTCTTCTGCCACTAAGCCAATTTTTTCCAGCTCAGAAAAATCCATTTTAAAACCGCGTTTATTGTTGGAAAACATCAACGTTCCACCACGACGTAACAGGCGTTTAAGCTGCTTCATCAACATGATATGGTCGCGTTGTACATCAAACGTATCTTCCATCCGTTTAGAATTAGAGAAAGTTGGCGGATCGATAAAAATCAAATCAAATTGTTCTCGGGTCTGAGCCAGCCATGCAAGACAATCAGCCTGAATTAAACGGTGCTGACGACCTGTCAACTCATTAGCCTGTAAATTCCGTTCAGCCCACTCAAGATAAGTACGGGACATATCTACCGTTGTTGTTGAACGAGCGCCTCCTAACCCAGCATGCACAGTCGCTGATCCGGTATAGGCAAATAGATTCAGAAAATCTTTCCCTTCACTCATTTCACCTAACATTTTCCGGGCAATACGATGGTCAAGGAACAGGCCGGTGTCCAAATAATCAATTAAGTTGACCCAAAATTTTGCGTCATACTCATTTACCAGAAAGAATTCTTGTTTTTCTGCCATCTTTTCATACTGGCTCTTGCCTTTCTGACGCTGACGGGTCTTGAGCACTAATTGATTTGATGAAAGCCCAAGAACCTGCATCGTTACACTGATAACATCAAATAACCGCTGACGCGCTTTATTAGCATCAACACTTTTCGGTGGAGCATATTCCTGAATCACCACTTTATCCGCATAATAATCAACAGCAACGTTATATTCGGGTAAATCGGCATCATACAGACGATAGCAATCAATCCCTTGTTGTTTTGCCCATTTAGTTAATTTCTTTTCATTTTTGCGAAGGCGATTGGCATAATCTCCCGCTATATCTATCTCTGATGAGTGTGGTTTATCTGATAGTTGATAGTTTTTCTGTACACAATCCAGTGGACCATTTTTGGCTTTAAACTCACGTTCAGCCCGTAATTGCAGGCAGCTTAACAATTCAGGTGAGGCACTAAACAGAGACAGACGCCAACCAGGAAAACGGCTTTTCATCACCCGTCCAAATAAACTGTGCAATGCAACCAATGCTGGCTCACTTTCCAGACGTTCGCCATATGGTGGATTACTTAATACTGTGCCGGCAGAACCTTCCGGTAACGGGTTTTCCAAGCGGCTGGCATCACCTTGCTGGAAAGTTATCAATGGTGCAACCCCTGCTCTGCGGGCATTTGACCGCGCCATATCCAGCACTCTGCGATCAATATCAGAACCAAAGAAACGGGAAGTTGTTTCCTGAAGACCTTTACGGAAACGAACTTGTGCTTCTGCCGTTACCTCACTCCAAATTTCTTTATCATGCTTCAACCAGGCCGCAAAACCCCAGTTATTGCGATGTAACCCCGGAGCACGATCAGCCGCCATCATTGCGGCTTCAATCAATAACGTGCCTGAACCACACATGGGATCGACCATCGGAGTACCAACCTGCCAACCTGAACGCAGGATAATCGCCGCGGCCAAGTTTTCTTTCAACGGAGCCTGACCAGCAAGATCTCGATAACCACGAATATGCAAACCTTCACCACTCAAATCTAGAGCAACACTGGCTTTTTCTTTATTCAAGAAAACATTAATGCGAATATCAGGCTGTTGCTTTGCCACATTTGGACGCTGATCCAACTTACGAATAAAACTATCGACAATAGCGTCTTTAACTTTGAGTGCACCATATTGAGTATTCCGAATCTCTTCATTCGTGCCACTGAAATGCACGGAGAAAGTGCTGTCTACAGAGAAAATCTGGCTCCAATCAACAGACTGAACCCCAAGATAGAGATCTAAGTCGCTATAAACATTAAATTCGTTTAGTGGTAGCAAAATACGTGATGCCAGTCTGCTCCACATCAGACTTTTATACATCACTCTACCGTCACCTTGAAAATGAACTCCTCCCTGCACAATTTTGCATGATCGCGCACCCAGCATTTCCAGTTCGTTCTTTAAAAGTTCTTCTAATCCACGCGCCGTACTGGCAAACAGAGAGTTCATATTGTGTATCACCAAAAAGAAAATTGTTACACATTATAGCTAATCCGGGTGACATGTCATAAAGTTGCTCGCGCTGAAAAAATGTTTCATGGAGATTAATGGATGATAACTTTGTCTCGCCTGTACACTCACCCGGTAAAGTCTATGCGTGGTTTGCAACTTTCCCATGCATTAGTTAGTGAAAGCGGCCTTATATTTGACCGCAATTTTATGATCACGACTACAGACGGGACTTTTATTACTGCTCGTAAGTATCCCCAGATGCTGTTGTTCACCCCTGCTATTTTAAACAACGGTATTTATCTGCATGCACCTAACGGCGAAAATGCCACAGTGCTCTATAGCGATTTCCTGCCAGAGCAGCAACCTACTGAAGTATGGGGAAATCATTTTACAGCACTCATTGCCCCGGAAGCCATTAACCAATGGCTAAGTGGTTTTTTTGACACTCCAGTGCAATTACGCTGGTTAAGCCATGAATTAACTCGCAGGGTAAAAAAACACCCTGAAGTTCCATTATCATTTGCTGATGGTTATCCATTTTTGCTTATTAATGAGGCTTCATTTCATTTATTACAACAACGTTGCCCTGCTAGTATTAGATTAGAACAATTTCGCCCAAATATTGTTATTACCGGTGCAGAGGCATTTGCAGAAGACAGTTGGCAATCAATCCAGATTGGGGATGTTATTTTTGACTTACCTAAACCATGTAGCCGCTGTATTCTAACAACTGTCAGCATTGATAAAGGAATTAAAAATCCAAACGGAGAACCCTTAGCAACATTGCAATCATTCCGTACCGCAGAAAATGGTGATATCGATTTTGGTCAGAACCTCATTGCCCGTTCAAGTGGTATTATTCGCGTCGGGGATAATGTAACTATATTAGCTAAAAAAGATCCCCGTAAATATGGCAGTAGTGAAAAAGTTGAAAACATCGATGTACCAAAAACAAATAATCAAATTGTAACTATTGAATATAATGGACAAACCTTTACAGGTAATAATCAACAAATCATTTTAGAACAACTGGAACAACAAGGAATAAGAGTGCCTTACTCATGTCGGGCGGGTATATGTGGATGCTGTAAAATTTCTTTAGTGAAAGGAGAGGTTTCTCCTTTAAAAGCCACCGCAATTAAAAATGATGGTTATATTCTGGCTTGCTGCTGTATTCCAAAGAATAATCTTATTCTTAAAAGTAATACGTAGAATAGATCTTAAATTCAAATCAAACCGCAGTGCCATGAGTTGGCACGCGGATAATTACATGAATTGCATCCATTCTTTTATAACTCTTATTAGTTTATTCTAATCACTCTGAATTTACATATTGTCTCTCGATTCATCCAAATGAATCATCATTAATTATAATAGATTGGTTATGGTTAAGAGCGAATTGCGAACTGTTCAAGAACTAGAACAACCCTTCCAAAGCATATAAGGGGTAAGTTATGGCACGTATTGTTATTGCAGTCACCGCAAACTCTGGACAGCGCTATCCTATGTTAAAAGGTTGCCCAACCAATTTATCTCACAGGGACACCAAATCACCCTATTCACCAGGCGGTACTTCGTTAACAAGTAGAAGCAATCAGGCACTAAAGAACATCTTCGCTACCCCAATCCCATTTCTTAATCGCCAATTTTTGTCCTCCATCTCCATTTTGGCACTAACACAGACAACTAACTAAAAGGAGGAAATCAAGAAATCAGCATGTGTAGTAATTTCATGGAAAAGTCAATCATAATGATTATTATCATAATGAATTAATTATTACTATAATGAATTTGTGACAGCCGTCATAAAATGATTACACTCTGAGTCAGGAGCTAGCGCAATTCAATCAAAACAATATGAAGGAGCAAATCATGGCACGTATTGTCATTGCAGCGGTCGCAACACCCGGGCATGTCTATCCGATGTTAAAGGTTGCTGAATCACTGATAGCACAAGGGCATCAGGTAACAGTGTTTACCGGTGTGTTATTTCGCCAACAAGTAGAAGCTTTAAGCGCACAATTTGCCCCTTTTGATGAACAAATAGACTTTGACTACCGTCACTTAGAACAACATTTCCCTAACCGTGCTCAACTTCCTCCGGGAAATGTACAAATGGCACTAGCATTCAAGAACTTCTTCGCAGCCCCAATCCCACTTCTCGATCGTCAACTGCGACAAATCATTCGTGAACAACAAGCAGAACTGCTTATAGCCGAAAACTGCTTTTACGGCATATTACCTCTGCTGCAAAAAGAAAAAGCCCATCGTCTTCCAGTGATAGTTGTTGGCATAACGCCTTTGGCTTACTCTTCGAAAGATTCCGTTTTCTGGGGGCCACGTATCCCGCCCGCGGTATTACCACCAGAATTGACACATGAACAACTCGTAGATGAAACTAATCAACAGCTAATAGCCGAAGTGCAGGATAGCTTCAATGATGCATTAGTCCAGTCAAGTGGCTCTGCGTTAACCAGAAATTTCAATGATGAAATGATTTTTGGTGCTGATCGCTTTTTGCAACTCTCAACCCTGGCCTTTGAATACCCACGAGAAGGATTGCCTGATACAGTCCATTTTATTGGGCCGCTTCCTAACCCTGCACCTAAAATAGAATCACCTCAATTATGGGAAAAAGATGATCCACGCCCATTGGTTATCGTCACTCAAGGTACTATATCCAATACCGATTTCAATCAATTGATTCTCCCTACATTACGCGCATTAGCTACATTACCAGTGCGTATATTGGCAACTACCGGTGGCAGGTCGGTAGAAACATTGAGCAAAGATCTACCCGAAAATGTACGTATCGAAGAATTTATTTCATTTGAGCATTGGCTGCCACAAGCTTCACTACTGATATCCAACGGGGGTTACGGAACCATTAATTACGCTCTTAGCCATGGTACACCATTACTCATTGCAGATGCAGGAGAAGGTAAGCAGGAAGCGGCCTTTCGTGTCGTATGGGCTGGATGCGGAATTAACCTGGAGACAGCACACCCCACAGAATCTCAACTTAAGCAAACAGTGGAGAATATGTTAAGTACAGACTTGTTTAAACAACGTGCACAAATTGTCCAAAAAGATTACGCAAGACATGATGCATTAACAGCAATATCCAATCATGTAGAACAATTAATTCTTGAACAAAGCCGCATTAACTAAGCCCTAGATACTTCATCCTTCCTCTCCATTTTGGCAATAACACAGGCTAAAAGGAGGGGAAATCAACATATTTCATAACTTCATAAAAAAATAAACAACAGTGATTATTGTCATAATAAACTATTATCACTACAATCAATTTATGACAGTAGTCATAAAATAATCACACTTTGAGTCAGGAGTTAGCGTAATTAAATCAAAACAGTATAAGGAGTAAGTTATGGCACGTATTGTCATTGCAGCGGTCGCAACACCCGGGCATGTCTATCCGATGTTAAAGGTAACTCAATCACTGATAGCACAAGGACATCAGGTAACTGTATTCACTGGCGCGTTATTTCGCCAACATGTAGAAGATTTAAACGCAGAATTTATCCCTTTTGATGAAAAAATAGACTTTGATTACCGTCACTTAAAACAACGTTTTCCTGACCGAGCGCACCTTCCGCCAGGAAATCTGCAAATGGCGCTAGCGTTTAAAGATTTCTTCTGTAGTCCAATCCCATTCCTCGACCGCCAATTACAACAAATCATCCATCAACAGCAAGCAGAATTACTTATAGCCGAGAACTGCTTTTATGGCATATTGCCACTGCTGCAAAAAGGAAAAGCTCATCGTCTTCCAGTGATCATCATTGGCATAACGCCTCTAGCTTACTCTTCGAAAGATTCAATTTTCTGGGGACCACGTATCCCACCCGCATTATTACCATCAGAATTGACACATGAACAACTCGTGGATGAGGAAGCCCGACAACTAATAACCGAAGTACAGGATCGCTTTAATGACGCATTAGAGCAGTCAGGATGCACTACGTTAACCCGATTTTTCAACGATGAAGTCATCTTCAGCTCTGATCGCTTTTTGCAACTTTCAACCCTGGCGTTTGAATACCCACGAGAAGGATTGCCTGATACAGTCCATTTTATTGGCCCACTCCCCAACCCCGCACCGAAAATAGAATCACCTCAATTATGGGAAGAAGATGATCCACGTCCACTAGTTATAGTCACTCAAGGCACCATGTCCAATACCGATCTAAATCAGTTAATTTTCCCTACATTGCGGGCACTGGCCACATTACCTGTACGTGTATTGGCGACCACCGGTGGCAAATCGGCAGAAATACTGCGAGAGAACATACCTGACAACGCACGCATCGAAGAATTTATCTCATTTGAGTACTGGCTACCGAAAGCTTCATTACTAATATCCAACGGGGGTTACGGAACCATTAATTACGCCCTCAACCACGGTACACCATTGCTCATTGCCGATACAGGAGAAGGCAAACAAGAGACAGCGTTTCGCGTCGTATGGGCTGGATGTGGTATTAATCTGGATACAGCACAACCTGCTGAATTTCAGCTTAAGCAAGCGGTGGAAAATATGCTAAGTACAAATTTGTTTAAACAACGCGCCCAAATCGTCCAAGACGATTACGCCAGTCACGATGCATTGGCAGCAATATCCAATCACGCAGAACAATTAATCCTCGAACGAAACCGTGCTAATTAACTCCTTAATATATTAATCTCTCCTCCCCATCTTGAGACTCATGTTATCCAGAGGGGGAGCTATTAAAATGCTTCTTAATATATTTCCCACGCCTGCTTCAAATGAGTGAACTGTAGCTATTACATATAACAGGTAAGTTTCTGTGATGATAGTTAACAGATGATTTTAGGACACAAGAAAAAAGTGACTTTGCTCTTAGAAAGAGAATAGAACAACTAGATCTTAAACTCAAATCAGACCGCAGCACCATAAATTGGCATACAAACAGGTTCCACAAATGGCATCAATCTGTCATTCATAATCTTAATTGGATCGCAAAAATTCATTACCCGATCAGATAACGTTAATTGCGGTTGAGCTAGCAAGCAAAGGCTCGCACTCTCCCCGGCTTCTGCTACCAAAAATATAGCATCGGTTCCACAGTTCAGAAGCCGCACCTGGATCAACTCCCCCTGTACAGGCTTTTCCATCATAGCAAAACGAGAAAAATACCAGCTCCTTGGCATTTGTGGCTTAATAAAGCGAAAAGCCACTAACGCATTAAGAATTAATTCAGCTCTGAATTCATCTGAAATATTAATTCGGCGTGCCTGTTCTTCAAAACAATAATAAAGCGTCGCATCTTCTACAGAAAATGACACTTCTCCCATTGCATAGGGTGTCAGCATCTTTGCAGGAAAACAGGAACGAAAAACCATACCATTAGACAGATCAAGCATTACACGGTCATGGTCAGCATCAAAATACCAGCGCCATTGGTCATCAGGTTTAATTTTCATGGGTTATCCTTTTATGCCAAAAAGCTCACATCTCTAAACAGATTGTAAATAACTTGCCTGCTATTCAGTGAAATAAGTCCTGTCATAATTAAAAGACATGCAAAGATACAGATAAAATTTAGGTGATCAGAGCAAATATAGACGAGTTGGGGGCAAAAATAAACCCCCAATGATAAATTAACAGAAAGATTTAGATATGATTGACGATATCTTTGATTAATTTTGGCCCATGATAGATAAACCCAGAAAAAATCTGTATTAAAGAAGCCCCAGCTGCTATTTTTTCTCTGGCCGCAGTCAGTGAATCTATTCCGCCAACACCGATAATAGGAATTTCACCTTTTAATTCTTGCGATAATCGACGAATAATTTCTGTACTACGTAATTGAACCGGTCGCCCACTTAACCCACCAGCTTGTTGGCAATAGTTAAGTCCTTCAACTAATTTCTTGTCTAACGTTGTATTCGTTGCAACAGCACCATCGATATTATGACGAATCAAACTATCTGCAATTTGAACCAACTCCGCTTCAGAAAGATCCGGTGCGATTTTTACCGCAACAGGGACATATTTCTGATATTTTTGTTGAAGCTCACTTTGTTTATCTTTAATCGCAGAGAGTAAATCATCCAGCGCTTCGCCGTATTGTAATGTTCTTAAACCCGGCGTGTTCGGTGACGAGATATTAATCGTAATATAGCCAGCATAAGGATAAATTTTATCCATGCAGATTAAATAATCATCTTTCCCATGCTCTACTGGCGTATCCTTATTTTTGCCAATATTGATCCCAATAACCCCACCATATTTCGCTTTTTTGACATTTTCCACCAAATTATCAACACCGAGGTTATTGAAGCCCATACGGTTAATTAACCCTTCTGCTTCAACGATACGAAATAGTCTTGGTTTATCATTTCCTGCCTGAGCTCGTGGAGTCACTGTGCCAATTTCAATAAAGCCAAATCCCATTGCACCGAATGCATCAATACAATCACCATCTTTATCAAGACCTGCCGCCAGACCAAGGGGATTTTTAAATGACAGGCCCATGCAGGTAACAGGTTTTGTAGCAACTGACTGATGGATAAGAAATTCGAAAGGAGTACCGGTAATACGTTTGAGCTGGCGGAAAGTTAACTCGTGCGCTCGTTCCGGATCAAACTGAAACAACGCCTTCCTGATTAGTGGGTAGCACATCATCCTCAACCTGTTAATTAATTCATAAACACTAAGTTATAAAAATAAAACTAATACGTTTCTATACTCATTCATGTAGCACTTAGAAACTCTTGAACGACACAATGCTCATTGCTAATCTCCAAGATATCTTGGTAAGAGATTAACCGAATAGCGTAGGTTGAAGCCACAGAAATATGCTCACCAGAAGCAAAATTTTTCCATCCGTGACTAAAACTGTCGCTTAACTGCCTTTAAACAGTAAGAATAAGACCATTAAGGACACAACGATTAACCGCCATTCAGTGTCTTACTGTACTTTCTTCCCCAAGATTAAAACCATTCAATTAGTACGGTGCTTTCCAGTGAATTTCATTTCCAGCTCATCCAATATCATTATTGTTGCTTTTGACACTGCAAGGATATAAAACCATTCAGAATCAAAGTAATGCATCTCGCAACTACAATTATGAAAGATTAAAAACGAATCGAAAGGTTAAAAAACATGCGGAATTTTTCCACATTTAATAAATATACAATTATTCCTCATTTAAAACTTTCACCACCAAAGAGTTAAGTAAGATTATTCCAGGTTAACACAGATTCATTTCGCTATTGAATAATTTTTCATAAAATGATAGAAAAATGGAGATTATTTTATCTTCTATTGTAATAGAAGGAAATCTTAAATAGACTGTGACTTTGAATAATATGAAAAAATTAATTCTTGTTATCTCCATCTCTTTACTTTCAGGCTGTGCAATTAGTTTAACAAAGCCTATGGAAGATTATTCAGGTACTGATTCTGCCAGAATTAGAGTCAGAAATTACCTCCCGCCACTGACACTGGAAACTTACGAAAAATCAGGGGAATGTTTTAAGCTTGTTGACCTCAGAACTCTAACTGCTGGTGTTAACTTTATCGGCATTAAATCAACATACAATAAAAGAATACCAGGTATGACTCCCCCATCACCGAAACTGCAAGGCGCAGATGCTCTTGAGTATGTCATTAAAGCAAATCAACATATGAGGATTACTTCCCAAGAATACACTGACAGGTCTCCGAACGGATACATATCAAGCTCTTTTATTCCTGAAGTTGGTCACGATTATGACATATATCCACATGAATTGAATGTAATCATTAAAGATCTATCAAGTGAAAATGGCTATCGAAATTGGAATGATGACGATAAAGAGTGTAAATACAAAACAAGTCTATTTGGTGGTAGAAATTACGAATAACGGTTATCTTTTTTACTATAATAGCCCTCTATGAGGGCAACAAATCTCTGCTTATCTTTACTATTAACTTCGCTCTGTTTTCAATTCCAAATTGAATATTCAAACATTTGAACATCGGCACTCAATTGGCATTATACCTAATTTTACACCGACAAATGGAGAATACCGGTATAAAAATCACGGTGCAACCTAACAGATAATCAGATTTCACTAAGGTGATAAAATATTTCATTATTAAGCACAGGGCATCTTAATGATATCTGATCCGAAAATAAACGATTGCAAGAAATTTATTATCCAGAAAATAAATCAGACAGAATATCGGGCTAAATAACCATTAGCCCGATAAAACCATTAAGCTGATAAATAGTATCAGCTTTCTAACGCCTTGGTAATTTTCTCAAACAAATCACCAGACAGATTTTCCAACCCTTTTAACTGTTCCAGCACACTACGCATCATATCTTTACGTTTATCGTCATAACGCTTCAAGCGCATCAATGGTTCAATTAAACGGGAAGCAACCTGCGGGTTACGGCTGTTAAGATCAGTCAAGATTTCTAACAAGAATTGATAACCACTGCCATCTTCAGCATGGAATGCAACCGGATTGTTAATAAATGTTCCAACCAGAGCACGCACTCGGTTTGGATTCCCCATGCTAAATGATCGATGATTCAGAAGATTGCGCACATTAGCCAGAACATCTGCTGACGGGCTACTTGCCTGTAAGCCAAACCATTTATCCATAACCAAACCATCTTGATGCCAGCGCTCATCAAACTCCACCATCAGTTGATCACAGCAAGGCAACTCGGCTACCACCGCGGCAAATAACGCAGCTAATGCATCAGTCATATTGTCAGACTGGTGATATTGATTTGATATCAGCTTATCAGCCTGAATTTGATGACCAAAGGCCAGATAATATAAACAAATATTACGCAGAGAGCGCTTGGCTATATCCTGGTGATCGACACGATATGCACCTATATTGATGGAGTTATAAACTGCCGCAAACTCATCAGCCATTTCCTGAGCCAAAGTACGGGTAGTTGCATCCAGAACTTCATGAATTGCTTTTGGATCAATAACCGTAAACAATTCCGCTATCTCACTTTCTGATGGCAAAACCAGAATCAGAGCAGCCAAAGCAGGATCAATATCCTTATCTAATAACACCGTACGGAAAGCATCTACCACATGCATTGGCAGTTCAATCGGCTGCTTCTGCTGGTAACGGATAACATTCAGCTTGATATAGTTTGCCATCAGCGACTGAGCGGCATCCCAGCGCGAAAATTCATTACGGGCATACTTCATCAGGAATACCAATTGCTCATCACTAAATTGGTAATCTAGCTTCACCGGTGCTGAGAATTCACGTAATAAAGAAGGGACTGGCAATGACGGCACATTATCAAATACAAACGTCTGCTCTGCATTGGTTACATTCAGCACATGGTGTACTGGCTGACCATTATAATACAGTGGGAGCACATGGCCTTTACTGTCATAGAGTTCAATATCCAACGGAATATGCAGAGGTTGTTTCTCTTTTTGATCAGCTGTAGGTGGTGTCATCTGACTGACATGCAACTTATATTGCTGCTTTTCTGCATCGTATTCATCACGGACGGTCAGCACTGGTGTACCCGATTGGCTATACCAGCGGCGAAAAAGTGACAGATCCACATTTGATGCATCTTCCATTGCCTGAACAAAATCATCACATGTTGCAGCACTACCGTCATGGCGATGAATATAAAGCTGCATCCCTGTCTGAAATTGTTCTTCACCCAGTAAAGTGTGAATCATGCGAATGACTTCTGCCCCCTTTTCATACACAGTCAGCGTATAAAAGTTATTCATCTCAATCACTTTATCGGGACGAATTGGGTGAGCCATTGGGCTACCATCTTCAACAAATTGCGCTGAACGCATAACGCGCACATTATCGATACGATTAACAGAGCGTGAGCCGAGATCAGAGCTGAATTCCTGATCACGGAAGACAGTCAGTCCTTCTTTCAGGCTAAGCTGAAACCAATCACGGCAAGTAATACGATTACCTGTCCAGTTATGGAAATATTCATGGCCGATCACGGCTTCTATGTTAAGGTAATCTTTATCAGTCGCAGTTTCAGATTTTGCCAACACATATTTGGAGTTAAAGACATTCAGACCTTTATTCTCCATTGCGCCCATATTGAAAAAATCCACTGCAACAATCATATAGATATCGAGATCATACTCAAGACCAAAGCGGGTTTCATCCCATCTCATGGCATTTTTCAGGGAAGTCATTGCCCAATCAGCCCGGTCAAGGTTACCGCGATCAACAAACAGCTCTAATGCAACTTCGCGACCGCTACGGGTTGTAAAAGTATCGCGCAGAACATCAAAATCCCCAGCAACTAAAGCAAACAAATAACCTGGTTTTGGGAATGGGTCCTGCCACTTCACCCAATGACGCCCATCATCAGTTTCTCCCTGCTCAACCCGATTACCATTTGAAAGCAGATAAGGATATTTAGATTTATCGGCAGTGATACGAGTTGTAAAACGCGCCAACACATCAGGGCGATCAAGATAATAGGTAATGTGACGGAAACCCTCTGCTTCACATTGGGTACAAAGTGCATCGCCAGAAACATACAATCCTTCAAGAGCCGTGTTTTTCGACGGATGGATGGTATTCACAATTTTCAGCGTGAACTGAGCGGGCAACTGCTCAATGATCAGAACACTATCCTGCTCACGGTAATGTTCCCACGGTTGACCATTTACATGAAGACTTTTCAGTGTTAAGTCTTCACCATTTAGCACTAATGACGCTATTTCATGACTCAGACGCTTCACCTGGCTTATTGCAGTAACTTCTGTGCTATCGGCATCAAGATTAAAATCGAGTTCAATATCAGTAATCGTATAGTCGGGAGCGCGATAATCCCGGCGATATTTAGCTTGTCGCTGTTGTGTCATAAGAAACCTTTTGGTTCATATTTATGGAATTAATTCAATACTAAATCTTACGCTGACACAGAAATAGGTTGAATTTCAAGAGCAAAATAACGCACCTTCTGGCGTTAAACATTCATTCAGCACGAGTATGATATTATGTAAAGAATATGTTTGCTCTTTGGTGCTTGTTGTCACGCAATGATCAAATAACATGATAACATTTAACTAACGGCCCCTTTTAGCTTCGATCTTTTGGTGAACTTTATGATGTTATGTGACTTCAATAACAAAATAATCTCGGTATACTCTTCCAACTTTATCGATTTAGCTGATATGAATACGCTCCGTGAGGATGCATAACGCGCCATGACCCTAGACGCTACCCCGATTATTAAATCACTGCTTGATACTGACGCTTATAAGCTTCATATGCAACAAGCAGTGTACCACCGCTACAACGACATTCCTGTAGTTGCAGAATTCCGCTGTCGCGGTGATGAACTGCTGGGTGAATATGCCGAAGAATTACGCCATCAGGTTAACATGATGGCTGATCTGGCATTAACCGATGCTGAATTTAATTATCTTGCCAATCTGCCTTTTTTCAAAGCTGATTATCTAAACTGGTTAAAAACTTTTCGTTTTAACCCACAACAAGTCAATATTTCTGTTACAAGTGCCGGTCAATTAGCCATCCGTATTTCAGGATTATGGCATGAAGTCATTATGTGGGAAGTCCCCTTACTGGCATTGATCAGTGAGCTGGTCCACCGCCATCACTCACTGAATAACGCTGCTGAAAATGCAACCAGCCAGCTTCGCAAATTGATTAAATTGTTCTATCAAGATGCCAAAGAGGAAGGAATCGATCTCTCCGGTTTTAAACTGATGGATTTCGGCACACGCCGCCGCTTTTCACACAGTGTTCAGCATGCTATTGTCAGTGAACTGCAACAGCGTTTCCCTTACCTGATTGGCACTAGCAATTATCAACTTGCACAACAACTTGGGCTCACTCCTGTTGGTACGCAAGCGCATGAGTGGTTTCAGGCTCATCAACAAATCAGCCCCGAATTGGCAAACAGTCAGCGGGAAGCATTACAAAATTGGCTAAATGAATATCCCAACCAATTAGGTATCGCCCTGACTGACTGCATTACAATGGATGCTTTCTTGCGGGATTTTGATGCCCCGCTTGCCAACAGCTATCAAGGTTTGCGCCATGATTCGGGTGATCCAGTCCAATGGGGTGAAAAAGCTATCGCCCACTATCAAAAGCTGGGCATCGACCCGATAACAAAAACCTTGGTATTTTCTGATAGCCTGGATTTCCAGAAGGCGCTGACGCTCTATCGCCATTTTCACAACAGAATCAACCTGATTTTTGGTATCGGTACACGGCTGACCTGCAATATTCCGGGGGTTAATCCGCTGAATATCGTCATCAAACTTGTCGAGTGTAATGGCAAACCGGTAGCAAAACTTTCAGACAGTCCCGGAAAAACCATTTGTGAGGATAATGAATTTGTTAACAGGCTGCGGGCAGCTTTTGATATACCCCAGATCAAACAAGCTTGCTAACACAATTTTTATTTGAAAATACAACCGTGCCGCTAGCAAAAAAGTAGCGGCACATCTTAAAAAGACCTTTTTCTCTCTATTTCACCGTTTAAATTAGTGATTTCCTCTTGTTTCCTGAAATATGGCAAGTAACATAGAACAAGTTGCCCTTTGTGGGTATCTACCCTATGGATTTCAAGATGCATCGCGACGGCAAGGGAGCGAATCCCCGGGAGTATAGCGAACTATGTAACCGGGGTGAGTGAATGCAGCCAACAAAGAGGCAACTTGAAAGATAACGGGTATATTCATTTTCACAAACCTGAATTGTATATATAAAGAAGAGAGAAATTTATGAGCGTAGCGCCTGTAGTCGACGTACTGCAAGGCCGGGTTGCGGTTGATAGTGAAGTCACCGTTCGCGGCTGGATACGTACAAGGAGAGATTCTAAAGCTGGTATCTCTTTCCTCACCGTCTATGACGGTTCCTGCTTTAATCCATTACAGGCCGTCGTTAATAATAATTTGCCCAATTATCAGGATGAAGTTCTGTATTTAACTACTGGCTGTTCGGTAGAAGTGACAGGAACAGTTGTTGCTTCCTTGGGTCAAGGGCAGAATTTTGAACTACAAGCGACAAAAGTTGTGGTTATTGGCAAGGTTGAAGATCCTGACACTTATCCGATGGCAGCTAAACGCCATAGCATTGAATACCTGCGCGAAGTGGCTCACCTGCGCCCACGTACCAACCTGATTGGTGCTGTTGCCCGTATGCGTCATACCCTTGCACAAGCATTGCACCGTTTCTTCCATGAAAATGGTTATTTCTGGGTTTCTACTCCATTGATCACTGCGGCTGACACAGAAGGCGCTGGTGAGATGTTCCGAGTCTCCACACTGGATCTGCAAAATTTGCCTTTAACTGACAAAGGTGAAGTGGATTTCAACGAAGATTTCTTTGGCCGCGAAGCTTTCTTGACGGTATCAGGCCAATTGAACGGCGAAGCATATGCCTGTGCATTAAGCAAAGTCTACACATTCGGTCCGACTTTCCGGGCTGAAAACTCAAATACCAGCCGCCATCTGGCAGAATTTTGGATGATTGAACCTGAAGTGGCTTTTGCTGATCTCAATGACGCGGCATCACTAGCTGAAAATATGCTGAAATATGTTTTCAAAGCCGCATTAGAAGAACGCGCCGATGATCTGCAATTCTTTGCTGAACGTGTAGATAAAGACGTCATCACCCGTCTGGAAAAATTCATCAATGCCGATTTTGCTCAGATTGATTACACCGACGCAGTTGAAATTCTGCAAAACTGCGACCAGAAATTTGAGAACCCCGTATTCTGGGGGGTTGACCTTTCTTCAGAACATGAGCGTTATCTGGCAGAAAAACACTTCCAAGCTCCCGTTGTTGTGAAAAACTATCCAAAAGATATTAAAGCTTTCTATATGCGCATGAACGACGATGGCAAAACTGTCGCTGCAATGGATGTACTTGCACCGGGCATTGGCGAGATTATTGGTGGCTCACAACGTGAAGAACGTCTGGATATGCTGGATAAGCGCATGGAAGAGATGGGGCTTAATAAAGAAGATTACTGGTGGTACCGTGATCTGCGTCGCTATGGTACCGTACCTCACTCCGGGTTTGGCCTTGGCTTTGAGCGTTTGGTCGCTTATGTGACCGGTGTCCCAAATGTACGTGATGTCATCCCATTCCCACGCACACCGAGAAGTGCCAGCTTCTAATAAACTCGCAAACATAACATTAAAAATTCTTATGTGTAAAAGCCAGCAAAAGCTGGCTTTTTTATTTTTTTATCCTGCTGGCGATCATAAATATCTCTTTATTTACATTTTCACATATATTATTTTCACTTTATTACAAAAACCATCACTTTGTATCACTTTATTAGTGGATAAAGCCCTCTACCAATGGAACACTTTGCCCCGACACGGACGGCGCCATGTTTTCATAAATAGTTTCAAAGATTTTCTTAAAGGAATTATTTCTTGAAGTAACAAATGTCCGAATCACACCAATGATGGAAATTAACAGAAGGTAACAATTGAATGAAGGGTAGTATTCTTGCAGTGGTAATCCCAGCACTGTTAATTGCTGGCGCAACAAATGCCGCTGAAATTTATAATAAAGATGGAAACAAACTGGATTTGTATGGTAAAGCTGATGCCCGTCATCAATTTTCTAAAGCCTTTCAAAAATCAGATAGTGCTCCTACCCGGAGTGAAGATGGTGATGCAAGCTATGTTCGTCTAGGTTTCAGAGGTGAAACCCAAATCAATAACCAGTTGACAGGTTTTGGTCGCTGGGAATACGAAATTCAAGCTAACAACTCAGAAGCAGACGGGGCTAAAGGTAACAAAACCCGCTTGGGCTTCGCTGGTTTGAAATTTGCTGAATACGGTTCTTTGGACTACGGTCGTAACTACGGTGTTCTCTATGACATCAACGCCTGGACCGATGTATTGCCAGTATTCGGTGGTGACTCCATGTCCCAAGCTGACACCTACATGACTAATCGTGCTACTGGTGTTCTGACTTACCGTAATACTGACTTCTTTGGCCTGGTTGATGGCCTGAACTTCGCCCTGCAATATCAAGGTAAGAACGATGAAGACAGCAAAAATGGTCGTAATTCACTTCTCAAGCGAGGCGATATCATCAAACCCAATGGTGGTGGTAACGGTGACGGTTTTGGCTTATCTGTGACTTATGATCTGGGATATGGTATCAGCGTAGGTGGCGCCTATTCCAACGCTGACCGTCCTATCATACATGAAAGATTAGTGACATCTGTCGCTCGCGGTGAAAGAGCAGAAGCATGGAACGTTGGTGCTAAATACGATGCCAGCAACATCTACCTGGCGGCTATGTACGGTGAAACCCACAATATGACCTCTTTCGGCTACCAAGATGTCGTCTCGGCAAAAACCCGTAACATCGAATTAACGGCTCAATATCAGTTTGATTCAGGTCTGCGTCCATCTCTGGCATACGTTCAATCCAAGGGAACAACTTTTTTCACAAATCAGGACTGGGTAAAATACATTTCCATTGGTTCTTATTACAACTTTAACAAAAATATGTCTGCTTATATTGATTACAAGATCAACTTAGTAAAAGACAACAAATATACCGACTATTTCGAAGTTAATACCCAAAATGCTATTGGTGTAGGCTTGGTATATCAGTTCTAATTAACTGAAATAAAATCAAACAAACTCTAATTAATTCGGCATGGCGTTCATTTGAAGTGAACGCCATCTTTTTTTAAAGAAATAATAACAATCACACCATTGATTAAAAATAGTACGGTGACTGAGGCAATATGCAGACAAAAATATCAGCAAATTACTTATAAAAAATTTCATGAAAAATTAACACTTTGTTTTACCTTTTTTACTAAGATCAACAGATACTTTTTCCCTTCACTGGCTCCTATTCATTTTCTGCTCTTTTGAACAACTGGACCAACCATAGCTCAAAAAACAACCCATAGTTTACATTTTTAAACACTTTGTTTCACATTATTACTAAATTCTTTTTTTTATAGCACTTTGTGAGTGGATAAAAATAACAACCAATGAAACACTTGACAGCGAAAAAGACGACACTAAACTCTCACAAATAGTTCCATAGATTTTTAAAGAATTATTTATAGCAGTGGCAGGTGTCCGAATATAACACCAATGAGGGTAATAATAATGATGAAACGCAATGTTCTTGCAGTGGTAATCCCAGCTCTGTTGGCTGCTGGCGCAGCAAATGCAGCTGAAATTTATAACAAAGACGGTAACAAACTGGACCTGTACGGTAAAGTTGAGGTACGTCACCAATTCGCTAACAATAACAGCGGTGAAGACGGCGATAACTCCTTTGCTCGTCTGGGTTTCAAAGGCGAAACTCAAGTCAATGATCAACTGACCGGCTTTGGTCGTTGGGAATACAATATCAAAGGTAACCGTGCAGAAGCTGTTGACGAAGAAACTAAAACTCGTCTGGCTTTCGCTGGCCTGAAACTTTCTGACTACGGTTCACTAAACTATGGCCGTAACTACGGTGTTGTGTATGATGTCAACGCTTGGACCGACGTGTTGCCAGTATTTGGTGGTGACTCCATGGCTCAGACTGACAACTTCATGACTGGCCGTTCTACTGGTCTGTTAACTTACCGTAATACTGATTTCTTCGGCTTGGTTGATGGCCTGAACTTCTCTCTGCAATATCAGGGGGAGAACAGTGAAAACACAGCTAATGGTCGTGCTAACCGCAAAGACAATGGTGATGGCTACGGTTTCGCTGCGATTTATGACGCAGGTTACGGTATCAGCGTAGGTGGTGCATACTCTAACTCTGCCCGTACTACTGCGCAAAAAGCTGCTTTTAGTATTGCTCCGAATAAGGGCGGAAAAGATACACCAGCGGGATCTACTGCTTTAGGTGAGCGTGCTGAAGCATGGAACATCGGTGCCAAATACGATGCTAATAACATCTACCTGGCTGCCATGTACGGTGAAACCCGTAACATGACTCGCTTCGGTGGAAAAGCTGATGGTGTAAACTGGGAAAATATCGCCAACAAAACTCAGAACATCGAATTAACTGCACAGTATCAGTTCGATTTCGGCCTGCGCCCGTCTCTGGCATATGTCCAGTCTAAAGGTAAGAGCCTGTTCGACGACGTTCGTGGTTATGAAAAAGAATCCGGCAGCCACGATCTCGTTAAATATATCTCCGTCGGCACTTTCTACAACCTGAACAAAAACATGACTACCTATGTTGATTACAAAATCAACCTGCTGGATGATAATGACTTCACCAAATCATTTGGTATCAGCACTGACAACGTTGTTGGTGTAGGTATGATCTACCAGTTCTAATCACCATTTGGTGAATATGTTTAACTGAACAAGTTAGACATAATTGAAATAAAGCAGTGCTTCAAGTGCTGCTTTTTTTATTCCTATCTTTTGTTACTGTTATTTAAACTTTTTTTCACTCCGCAAACTGCTTCACAAGATTATCTTCTTTTTGCTACAAATAGTTGGCAAACTGTTTCGGCAGCGTTAACCTGACTACCCTTTTAGGCTTAACTCAGAGCTTTGGAATAACAAACATGTTTGAGAAAATCACCGCAGCGCCTGCCGACCCTATTCTTGGCTTAGCCGATAGTTTTCGTTCTGATCCTCGTACAAATAAAATCAACCTTGGTATTGGTATCTATAAAGATGAAACAGGAGAAACCCCTGTTCTGACCAGTGTCAAAAAAGCAGAGCAATACCTGCTAGAAAACGAGACGACTAAGAATTACCTGCCGATTAGCGGTTTAGCCGAATTTGGTCGTGTCACTCAGGAATTGCTGTTTGGTAAAGATAACCCCGTCGTAACAGATAAACGCGCTCGTACAGCACAAAGCCCAGGAGGTACAGGTGCTTTACGTATTGCCGCAGATTTTGTTGCCAAACAGACTAATGCTAAACGAGTCTGGATTAGCAATCCAACCTGGCCAAACCATAAAAATGTTTTTTCTGCCGCAGGTCTGGAAGTTTGCGAATATAAATACTATGACGCTGAAAAGCACGCCCTGAATTTCGAAGACATGCTGGCAAGCCTGTCTGAAGTTCAGGCAGGTGATATCGTTCTGTTCCACGGCTGCTGCCACAACCCGACAGGTATCGATCCAACCCCAGCACAGTGGGCTCAACTGGCAGAAATATCTGCGGAAAAAGGCTGGTTGCCTATTTTTGATTTCGCTTATCAGGGATTCGCCAAGGGTCTGAATGAAGATGCAGAAGGCTTGCGCATTTTTACAAGAAATCATAATGAACTGATTGTTGCCAGCTCCTACTCCAAAAACTTTGGCCTGTACAATGAGCGTGTTGGCGCTTGTACTATTGTCGCCAAAGACAGCGATACGGCAGAAAAAGCTTTCAGCCAAGCTAAAGCGATTATCCGTTCTAACTATTCCAACCCACCCGCTCATGGTGCGTCTATTGTCGCCACTATTTTGTCAAATGAAGAATTGAAAGCTGTCTGGGAACAAGAACTGACCACCATGCGCGAACGTATCCAGCGTATGCGTCAACTGTTCGTGAACACCTTACAAGAAAAAGGTGCAAACCAAGATTTCAGCTTCATTATCAACCAGAATGGTATGTTCTCATTCAGTGGCTTGACAAAAGAACAAGTAGAACGTCTGCGCGAGGAATTTGGTATATATGCGGTCAGTTCCGGCCGTATTAACGTCGCTGGCCTGACACTAGAGAATATGGCTCCACTATGTGAAGCTATTATTGCGGTCCTCTAAGTCAATATCTACCTTGCTATAAAAACCGCTGAATTTCGGCGGTTTTTATCACTCAGAAGTACAACGCCGCTATAAAAGTGATATTGATTTCATTAAGTGTACGCGAACAAGATGAAAATAGAACAGCTTGACCATCTGGTACTAACAGTTAAAAGCATTGAAACTAGCAGTCACTTCTACCAACATATTCTTGGCATGTCGATTGTTACCTTTGGTGAAGGTCGTACCGCTCTGTCATTTGGTAACCAAAAAATTAACCTGCACGAATATGGGCAGGAATTTGAACCCAAAGCCCAAACTCCACTGCCCGGCTCTGCTGATTTATGCTTTATCAGCTTGACGCCGATGGACGAGATTATTCAACATTTGCAAGTGTATAAAGTTGAAATTCTTGAAGGGCCAGTCAAACGTACTGGCGCAAGCGGCACCATTATGTCAGTTTATTTCCGCGATCCGGATCAAAACTTAATTGAAGTATCCAATCAGTTATAGCTGCCCATCAGACAGCTATTCAAACCAACACTTATTTTAATATAAATACCATTGTTCCATCACCAACTTGGTACTTCGTCTTGTAAAAACGGATTGGTCTGCCGTTCATAGCCTAATGTAGACATTGGTCCGTGCCCCGGAATAAATTTATAATCATCACCAAGTGGCAGAAGTTTATCTTTAATTGAGTTGATTAACTGCTGGTGATTACCGCGTGGAAAATCGCTACGCCCAACTCCCCCTTTGAACAGTACATCTCCCATATAAATCAGTTTATCGGCATGATTCACAAATACCACATGCCCTGGTGTATGCCCCGGACAGTGCAATACGGACAAATCGACCCCACCAACTCGTAATTCATCACCTTCATTCAACCAGCGATCAGGCTTAAATGATGGGCATTCTTCAATGCCAAACATCCGGCTTTGAGCCTGTAAGCCTTCGATCCAGAAAGCATCTTCCTGCTGTGGCCCATAAACTGGTACATTAAAATGCTCAGCGACTTCTGCTGTTGCACCAACATGGTCAAAATGACCATGAGTCAGTAAAATCTGGGTCAATTTCAAACCGAGATTCTCTATCTCAGCAATCAGCTTTGCTGCTTCACCGCCCGGATCAACAATTGCCGCTTCCTTAGTCTCTTCATTCCAAATAAGGGTACAATTTTGCATAAAAGCAGTAACAGGAATAACTTGGTATTTCATTATTTCATTTACTCCATAGTCAAAACAAAATAGTTACTCACCAGATTACCACGTCCTGACGGGACCTGTATCAATATGAACAAAATTACTGTTTGGATAGTATCCCACACCTCCGGCTTTCATTTTCAACGCAGCTTTACAGATACGACTAAGCTCAATACCTTCAATATGGAAATCCATCGCCCTTCCACGGGTATGGTAGCTCTGTTTAGCAACACCTTTGCTTTGCTTGCGCAACTGATTGTTGGTCATCTGTGAGCGGTAACCAGAAATAAGTTGTACAGGCTTATTAACACCCAGCATCATTTGCAGTAAATAAATTTGGTCAAATAATTTAGGATCGATAGTCTTAACTTTATTTTGGCGATAATCACGAAACAGATGATTCAGACGAGCCAATTCTACTTTGTTATAACGATGACCATCGAAAAATTCAGCCTTGATCGTTTCACCAGTATGTAAGTTGTCAAAACGTAAAATTCGTGGGCGGGGAGTAGTCAAAGTAGCAAAAACCTGCCCCGGCAACACACTCAAGCCTAAAGCAGCCACCCCCACACTAAGCCACTTGCGGCGGTTATAATCGATTATATCCATGAAGAAATATCTACCCAGATTATGGAAAAAATAAGCCAACTAGCAGCCAAACACCGGTTACTATGACCGATGATAGTGAAAATTAGTTGCATTTAGTTTTGTAAAGGTAATAACTTTGACAAAAACTGGGAACCTTGCCTCACACTGTTGTCGTAATCATAAATATCTGTGCGGTACTGTGCTACTCCTAGCTCATCTACCCAAGCAGTCAAATAATACAAATAAACAGGAATGCGCTGCGGGATATTAACATAAGCCGTCTTGCCCTGTTTCAGGGTATTACTCACCCTATTTTGGGTCCAACCGGCATCTCCCAGTAACATGCTGGCCAATTCCGAAGCTTTGTTAACCCGGACACAACCAGAACTAATCGCCCTAATATCTTTGTTAAACAGACTATGGTTTGGCGTATCGTGCAAATAGATAGCATCAGAATTTGGCATATTGAACTTATAGCGGCCTAGTGAGTTAGCCGTCCCCGGGGCTTGCCATATGCGATAAGGAAAATTAGCTGGTGTAATCACATTCCAGTCAATTGAGTACGGGTCAATTACACTGGCATCAGCACGCCAGCTTGAAAAGATAACATATCCACGACGCTGGAAATATCCGGGATCATTAACCCCTCGTGGTGCAATATCTTTTCTTGCCAGACTGGTTGGTACACTCCAGGGCGGATTAATCACCACATTATTCAGTATATTACTCATAATGGGTGTTTTACGGCTTGGGCGACCAACAATAACTTTCGAGTTCAGCACTTCCTGATCATTAAGATAATACTGTAATGAATAATCAGGAATATTGACCATAATCCCAGTGGATACATGATCCGGGATAATCCGCAGACGCTGGATATTAAGCGCCATCAATCCGGCTCTATCTTGAGGTGAAGTATTCAACCAATCTCTTGTGCGTTTACCAATCACACCATCTGGTGCCAATCCCTGCCATTGCTGAAAATTTCTTACTGCATCGACCAATTCAGGGCTGTAGGTGTTATCTGATTTGGTTATCAGTTCACTCAACATACCGGTGCGAATAAGTATTTCTCTTAAAGCCGTAACATCATGGCTACTCTGCCCTGGCCTTAATACGCTTTTGTCAGAAAGTTGTGGCCACAGTTTACTATCCGCCAGTTGTTTCATCATCTCCTTGCGCATATTTCCATATTGTGGATGCTGTGGTGCTAACGCTGCAACATAAGTTGCTACATTGCGATCTGCAACAGCTTGCTGCCACTGATCTATAACTACTGGTGAAGGTAAAACAATTTTGTATGGCGTAGTACGATAGAGCCAGCTTTGGCCCTGCTGACCGACATTTGAGACAAACTGTAAATAACCTAGCATAGCATCCGATAAGATGATATCCCGTCCCATATGACTCAATTGGGAATCATTGAGTTCAGTCAGCCATTGACCAAATTGCGGTTGAAAGCCCGCTAATGCAAGTTCTGAAAGTTGTTGTTCAAGATGATGAGCGGCGGCTTTATTCTGCCATAAAGGTTGCATCTGGTTAGCGGCGTACAAACTAACCAATCGGTCAAAGAAAACAGGCTTAACTTGTGCTGGCAGCCAGCTTCGAAGCATTTCACGACTTTCTGTTTCTGAAATCGCAGCAGTTTGAATTTGTGCTTGTTCAGATGTTGTCGTCTCAAATATCTTTTCAGCCTGTATTTTTGACAGATTTTGAATATCATCTTCAATCAGCCTACTCTGATAATTGGCTAAAGCATATCCAGCTACCATAAATGTACTGCAAATAACCGAAATACGCAGTAGCTTTATCACTCTTTTTACCATATCAACATACCCATATTCGGAACATCTTCAAAAATCAATTTTGATTATGACAAATTCAGACTCTAATCAAAGAAAAACAATAAGTTAATTACATTGTAAACTATTTACCTACAAAGGAAATACAATAAGTAACCTGAGATTTGCTTAAGAAGGGAACTAAGTGCCTGAGGCACGAGCAAAGTTTTTGCTAAAGAAAACAAAATAGTGGAGATCCTCAGGTAGGTAAATTTATTCCTCTCTGGCATCAGCATTTAATTGAAAACGGATTACTCAAATGTCACCGCGAAGCTTCCCTTTCTCTCAGTGAAATCATGACGCTCTTCATTTTATTTCATATGAGTCATTATCGGTGATTTTAAAACGTCTTATATTGAACATGCGAAACAATATCTTAAGGCCGATTTTCCCGAATTAGTCAGCTACAGTCGAATGTTAACCTTGAAGAAAAGGGCTTCCATTCCCCTATGCGCTTTTCTTTCGGCGCGTAAGACTAAAACACAAGGGATCGCTTTTATTGATTCAACTAAAACTGCCGTTTATCACAACCTTCGGATTCCACGCCATCGGGTGTTTGAGGGAATTGCACCGCAGGGGAAAACGAGTACGGGCTGGTTTTTATAGCTTTAAACTTCATCGGGTTATCAATGATTGTGGTGAACTTTTGGCGGTTAAGTTGATCTCAGGAAATAAGGACTCGTCACTCCGTCAAAGCGCGGGTAAAAGGGTTAACAGGGTGTTTATATGGTGATAAAGGTTATTTGTCACAGGATTTGTGCGATGAGCTGAAAGTAGAAGGAATAACGTTAATCACCCATGTCCGTCGTAACATGAAGGCAAAAGCGTTATCTTTCTGGGATAAGCTGATGTTAAAAAGGCGATTTGTAATAAAAACTATCATTGACCAGCTGAAAAATATTTCTTAGATGAGCATTCAAGGCACCGTAGTCAGCTCGGTTTTTTATTGGAAGTCGCCGCGGGCCTAATCGCTTATACGTTCCAACCTAAAAAAACCGAGCTTAAATTTATGGGATTCTGATATCGCTATTCTTAAACAAAGTTGACGTTACCAATATATTTATTTCTATTTCAACATATTATATTGATATTACAAATTATCCAAAAAATTTAATTGTCCGTTTATCAGATTGGTTAGATAGTCCTGATTAATATCCTTACCTGATAATTCGTGTAATTGACTGGAGAATAAACGCCACGCTTTTTCTAGTTTACCTACCTCGTTAAGCATAGTGGTGCGTTCTGTATCGATTTGCATCACATCTTTTAAACCAGAAAACCTCAGCTCTGTTTCTTCTAATGCCGTTTTCAGTGCCTTAGATTCTTGCATGGTATGATCAATTTGCTCAGTGAGCTTCATTCTGGCATTTTCCAAATCGATGTACTTCAATCCTTCAGAAATTTTTCCCAATACTTTTTTTACTATCTCAATACTTTGTTTAATAATTTCTTTTTCAGGTTGAGCGAAATTCAGGCCATCAATATCATTGGTATTTGGGAGATAATCTTTAAACATATCCGCAATATTTTTTGCGCGAATAACATCCTGACTTTCGATAATTTTATTCCGTTCGGCATCTAACTTCTTTCTTTCTTTGATTTTCTGTTCAATATCACTCTGCAATTCTGCCTTTTGTTTTTTTGTTTTCGCCAACACATCTTCAAAATGCTCTGCAATCACTATATCGTTAATATCATTAACTTTTCCAGTTAGTTTGTTGATTCTGTCATCGAAATTAGCAATCACATTGTGAATATCTTTTGATAATTTCTGAATCAATTGATCGCGTCCTTTTAGTATGGCATTGCGATTCTCATCACTCAAATCATGAGCTTCCAAGGCTTTATCAATTTTACGGATTGATCGGAAAATATCTCCTGCTAAAAATTGACTTAATATTGGTGGTAATTGTGATAAAGATTCACTTACCAATTCACTAAGTTCACGGCTATAGGACCTGACTCGCTCGGCTTTCTCTCCAATAGCTGTAATACCGGATGTTTGTCGTTCTGCCAAAAGCCAAATTTTATTTACAGTCTCATCCAAGGATGTGATATTAACTTTTGGATACTGGATTTCTTTTTGTGAGATGATGCTTTCAGACACTTTTTAATATTCCTTTTTCACTTTATAAATTAATTTAAGAAATTATTTAGAGAGTTTTTTATATTCCGCCAATGCTTCATCAAAAATTTTAACCAATTTTTCAGCAGAACCTTGAACTTCTTTCCAGGGGCTAATAGCTTGTTTAAATGTTGCCTCAAACACTAAAAGCATTGATGCATTATCAATTTCAGCAAACGACTTTTTGGAGAGATTAATTTGCGTTAGCATTGTACTCCACATGACATCCAAGTGTTTTAGGGCAACTTCTGCATCTTGCATACAGGAATGAATACTAAGGAAGTGTAAGGATAAATTTTGGATTGCCGTTTGTAATGCACTTTTACCTTTAATTTGCTCTTGTAACTCTTTGACTTCCTCAATCAATTCATTTTTCCGTTTACGCGCATTTTCTGCTTTAGGGCCAAAAATACTACCGGTAATCACCACACCAATAACACTAATCGCGCCATACAATGACGATTTAACATATTGATCATAGTCTTTTTGGAGTTGCTCAATATCTTTTTTTTTCTCATTGATCTTATCTTGCAGCTCTTTGATAGTTGTAGAAAGATTATTATCTTCCATCAGTTTTTGCTTGATATCAACCTGTGGCAGTAATCCATCAGCTTTTTTGCCATCTGATAAAGTTCCACCAAACAGTGTGATTTTAAAGTCGGTTACTGCATCTTTAACTCGCTGGCTACTCTCCTTATATTCTTTTATATCTTTCTCCATGCTTTCTAGGATACTTTTCAATCCGACTGCTACTTTTTTATCAACATCGGTATAAGTTATTTTAAATAATTGCTCATTGGTTGGTTTGCGATTATTGTATGTGTTTTTTAATGTCTCTATACTATCTGTAATCGGCATTTTTTCAATGATTTTGATTATTGACTCTCCCTTTTGGGTAATTTGTTTTCCTGCATTTTCCAGATCGATACTCTGTTGTTGGACTTTATCTTCTACCTCACTCCAGCTAAGCGCATTGTTATGAATTTCTTCAAATAAAGTCTTAATATTTTCAGGTTTCAAACCATCAATATCAGTATCATTGTAATGAATATATTCCTTTACCGTCGGCAAAGTAAAAGGAAGTTCCAAGCCATTTTTAACATATAATTTGATATTAATGAGGTCTTCTTTAGTAAAGATTCCCGCTGAACGGGCTACGCCTTGCACTTGGCCGGTTAATATGTTTAAAGTAGCAGCGGGAACTTCTGATTCAGGTAATTTATTTTCTTCTAAAGATTGATTTAATAACATATTGTTACCCATTAGTGTTGATGATTTATCAAATTAAATTTAACTATATATTTAATGTTATGAAAACCTTTTTATTTAATTACAATTAAAATATGTTTGCTTACATGGACTTTAATGACAAAAGTAAATATTTTCATCTAAAAATTTATTTTAGTTTATTTTTCTGTTTCTTTAAAAAAATATTTATCAAACTGAAATTTGACTTTAATAAAATTAAAATAAAAAAAGTTTAATAATATGGTTATGTATTTAAAAGTTAGATTGCCTATCAAATGTAGTATTCGTGTTCAATGAAAGTCCCTATGACCTTATCGTGCACTTGGAATGGCTCATCATTTTTCGGTTCAGCCTTTTTACGTGAACACGGTCAGGCTATTGATGTCGAACTGTTACAATGCCTGTCCCCGCTGGGATGGGAGCACATCAATCTGACTGGTGATTACCTCTGGCGCAGCAGCGCCAAAATCGGGGCAGGCAAATTCAGGCTGCTACGACCTTTGCAACCGGCTTAATGAATGAAAGGGACTTCCTCTCAATTTGATTACCGTAGCCATCTTTCGTGACATCATGGGGAGTCACAAAAATATTACAGGGGAATTATTATGACCGTTGTAACTGTTGGAATCGATCTCGCCAAAAATGTTTTTGCTATTCATGGTGTTGATAAGAATGGCAAACCTGTTCTCGTTAAGCCCAAAGTACCACGAGCCGCGCTGTCAGAGTTAATTGTTTTACCTCTCTGTATTATCGGCATAGAAGCCTGCTCCTGCACCCGTTATTGGGTAAGACTTCATCACCAGACAACGGAAACAACTCTATATAGATGTATAGATAAAGTTCCTTTTCTGGCTGAAGGTATTGATGTCAAAGAGTTAGACCTCGTGAGAAATATCTGTAAAACCTACTAGATACCCGTATCCGTTTAGCGAACGAGAACCTCACGAGCATCTTTCATCAGGGTCCGAATCGATAACGATTCATCATGACTATTTATAGTACCGCAGTCCTATCCCTTCATTTCAGTGATGGCTAGAAAGAACAACAAACCGGCGTGACTATCCAGGGAAGCCCTTTTCTTCATTTAAGGTTAACATTCGACTGTAGCTGTCTCGGTATGGGATAAGATAATGTTATCAAAGCGTTTCATCATAGAAACCATCAATGATCAATTAAAGAATATTTCTCAGATAGAACATTCACGACACCGTAGTGTGCAGGGATTAATGTTGAATGTGTTGGGGGGACTCATCGCTTATTGTCTCAAAGAGAACAAACCGTCACTGAATATTTTCTGCTCAGAAATGGATAAGTTAGTGACGGCTTAACCAGAACTCAGGTTAAGTAATCGCAAGTAAACCAAACACAAGAGAGCAAAAAAGACGCCGAAGCGTCTATTTCACGATATTCAAACTGCGTTACTGTTATTCTGGCCCAATTCCGCAAAGAGACCTGCCTGATAACGGGCAGGCCCTTAATTAACTCCATTCTCGCAATAACTTTCCGTTTACGACAATGTAACTATCATGAGGCAATACTATATGCAGCGAGAAATGACTGAACAGCGATGGCAATTCGCTGAGATTTCTCCTCCGGAGTGGGTAAACCAATGCCTAAAGTAGCCTTGAGCCTTGGCGTACCAATGATGCTATCAATAAACACCTCTGCGGAGATTTTCGGGTTTCCTATGTTCAATTTCCCTTCCTGCACCTTTCGTACCAGATATACGACTAAAAAATCTACGATTTGTTTCACCCCTTTTTCATAATAAATCTTGCCCAATTGTGGAAAACGTTGGGACTCCAAAGTTACTACCCGATAGTTTTCGATCATTGTTTCAGAAAGGATTACCGTGGACATTTCTTCTGCAAAAATTGTTAACGCTTTCCCAATATCCGGTTCGGGATTCATGGCCTCATCCAGACCGACTTCAACATCTTGTATTCTCTGACTGATAACGGCCACTAACAACTCTTCTTTAGAAGGGAATCGACTATAATAAGTCCCTTTCGAAGCATTAGCACGTTTTGCCATCTCATTGACACTGGCACCATCAAAACCCCGTTCTGCAAATACTTGAGCAGCGACTTTCAACAACTCGTTAACGCGTTCTCCTGAAATTCTAGAGTACGAACGGGTTCTTTTGTGATCTGTTTGGGCTTTAGGCGTATTTGTCATGTAAAAAAACCTGAAATTTTATTGGTACCGAACGGTACGGTATACTATCATTAAAACTATAGCATAAAACTATAGCAGTAACACGACTGATGTCTGAGATCAGACGGTCCCAGCCAGCTACAGTCACCACGATTCTTTCAGAATCACATCGTACTACTTACGGAGAAAAAATAAATGAACGTTGGAATAATTGGTTCAGGAATTGGTGGCGCATGCCTGGCTCATGGCCTGCGCAAAAACGGAATAAAAGTGAAAGTCTATGAACGTAGCTCTTCCACATTATCCATGCTTTCCGGTTATGGAATTTATATCGACACATTCGGCCAACAAGCAATGCAGGAATGCCTCCCAGATACCAACTGGCAGGCATTTAAAAAAATTTCAAAATCTGTTGGTGGACAGATAAGATTCTATGATGAGCATCTACATCTTCTTCTCTCGGCTCAAAGCGATATTCGTCAGAAGGATGGGCAGATCACTTCCGAAAATCGAATGTTAATCAACAGATCTGATCTTATAGAAGTACTACACGAGGGACTCTCAGAGACAATTCAATGGAACAAAACGTTCGAGCGCTATGAACATATTAAAAACAATAATGTCAGGATTTTTTTTACAGATGGAAGTCACGAAGATGTTGATGTTCTTATCGGTGCAGATGGTAGCAATTCAAAAGTACGCAAGCAGTACCTACCTACTATAGAAAGGTTTGATACTGGTGCCACTCTCACCATTGGTCGTTCACGCCTTACTCCGACTCTTACAGCCTTGTTGCCCTCATGTATGCAGGATGGGTCACCCAATAATATCGTGCCTAAAAGCTCCGATGGATTGTTTATCTCTCAATGGTGTGCTCCGATCAATTCCCGAGTAAAGACCACTTCAACGGAAAATGATAATTTTGTCGTATGGGCCTACGCAGCGGCAAAAAACAGCTACCCAGATACTATTACTGATTTTTCTGCTGAATCTCTGTGTGCGCTGATTCGCTCCCGCATTACTTCATGGGATCAAACCCTGTATACCCTGATTAAACAGAGTGATATGGAAAACATATCTATGCTGCCTATACGCAGTATGGCCCATCTCTTACCCTGGCGATCCAGCTCTGTCACATTACTTGGAGATGCCATTCATAATATGCCGCCAGTGATGGGAATGGGAGCAAACACAGCACTTCGAGATTCACTTTTACTCGCGCAGGTGCTTACTCGTGTCGCATCCGGGCGTGAAGACTTAATTAAGGCAATCTCAGATTATGAACAACAGATGCGCATATATGCTAATGAAGCCGTTGAAATTTCGTTACATACCACCCTAAATACAACTAATAGCTCAATAATCAAGCGAATACTGTTTCGAACTGCACTGCGGGTTGCACAAGCTTTACCACCAGTGAAACGACGGCTATTCCCGTCAAAAAAATATGTCCAACACCAGGGAAAAATAGAATTAGGTACTACCAATTTCTTTAGTAGTACACAATAAAGAGACTTTCACTTTACCTTAAATAACTTGGATGAACGATGAGTAGAAGGTTTACTACAATATTGTTTCAGGTCAAGAATATAATCTGTTTTTGGTAAATAAGTGAGATCCTCTTTTTGAAAAAATGAAGACTCAATAAGAGAGAGGCGATTATCTTCTATCGCATCGACCGGAAAGTCTTTGTCTAAAATAATAATAATAAATAATCCATGTCTGGATTATTCAGTAGATTCTTGTCCTATTTTATAGAACTTGAATATATGTATTATCCGGGCGACAAACAACAACTTGATATCTAAGAGAGAGTCTAATTTTTAACTTAATAAAATATAAGGAAAGATATGGTTAGGAAATTAAAGACCGCCAAATTAAAGTGAACTGCAATTATTGAACAATTTACCCGGTGGTTAACATGGCCTAAGTTCGGTATTACACCGGACTCAGGCCATTTAATTTTGGTTTTATTCTCTCATGATTGTGCATAAACACATTATGTCTTTAATAATATAAAGAAGTTTTCTATCACTGTATTATCTAAACAGCTCCTCTTACAGAATATACCCGTTATCTTTCAAATTGCCTCTTTGTTGGCTGCACTCACTCACCCCGGTCACAGAGTTATCTATGCTCCCGGGGATTCGCTCCCTTGCCGTCGCGACGCATCTTGAAATCCATAAGGTATATACTTTATTTAATTCCCTGTTTTTTTCCGCATTTGTTGATACTCCACTATCTAGTATTGCCATTCTTAAACAGATGGCATAGATAGCGACTGTTCAATGGCATTTTCAATGCCAGACACTGCCGTAACCACCAGCATCAGCATGCCACCAATCATAAGAATTGAAGCCAACAGGAATCCACGAGTCACTATTTGCACTTTAACTATTGTTTCATCCAACCAGTGCCGTGCAAACTTCGCCATTGATTGATCAAAACCCTGCAATCGTGACAATAATCTTAGATAGCTGATCGCTTCATCGTCTGGGAAACGATAACCAGTATCACGTAACGCCTCGCCAAAGCCAGCCCCCATTGAAATATGCTCAAGCGTAGCAGCTATACGCACATACAACCAACGTGAACCAGCTTGTTCCAGCAGCAATTCCAGCGCCGATTGCAACATCATCCCTGAGCGGATCAGCAACGACACATTCAGTATAAACATACTGCCATGAATAGTTCTATACAGTGACCATGGCGGAAACCGGTCAAGCACCGTTCGTAATGGGCCACCCAAAAAAGACAACGATAACGACAATAAAATGATCAATATCACCAGAAATATCAGCGAATAAAATCCATAATCGTTAACAAATGTTCCCATCAAATAAAGGATATAAGCAGCACCATCCCAGGTCTCCGGCTTAGAAACAGCGGCCAATTTGGGCACCAGATTGCCTGCCACAATATGCAACAATACGCATATCATTCCAATAAGCACCACTGGATAAATAGATGCACCAATAACAGTATTGCGGATCTTATTACCCGCTTCGATCATGGCGATCGCATCCATAAAAGCGCTACATATATCGCCGGAACGCTCACCCGCAGCAATCACCGCGACTTCATTGGGACCAATCCATTGCCGCAAACTCTCTGCCAAAGTGCTGCCCTGACTCACAGATTCATAGCAACTACTTAACACCAATGCAAAACCATTATTGGGTTTATGGCCTTCGTTGCTGGCAATATTATACATCTCACGTAATGCATCAATCAGCATGATACGATTTTCCAGCATCATGACGAGATGCCCGTAAAAACGAATCCGCACTTTCTGACCAAACTGTATCTTCGTCAATCGATAGTTCAGTCTTTCAACAAAATCGGTCATAACCATATCGTTTCACTCTACTTGATTGATCGCAGGAATAATCGGCCCCATAACACGTTCTGCGGCACGGGGATCAATAATTCCGTCATTTATTTTGCGAATAAGTGCGTCGAGCTTGCTTAATCCTCCCATCTCGATAATCCAATATCGGGTTGCTTCGTGATGGTGACCAATTCGATAAGCTTGCATTAAGTCAGGGGAAGTCCGTATCACTTCAGCGACTACAGTTCGGCCCAAAGTACCGCACTGTTTACAATAGTCACAACCTTCTCCCTGTAGGTAAACTGATTCCGGCTGGCAGTAAAGATTGAGCCTTTTCAATAGGCGATCGGAAACTTCCTGTTCATGCCCTTTCAGGGGAACTTTGCAGTGTGGGCATAACACCTGGATCAACGATTGACTGACCAAACCAATCACCAGCCGCGAATCCATCAATAACGACTCCATCACAGCCTCATCCTGTAAGCGAGGCAAAATCGCTAAAGCATCGTTTGCATGTATCGTGGTCCAGATCAAATGGCCCGTCATGGCTGCACGAAATGTCATCTTTGCCGTCACAGCGTCACGTATCTCACCGACCATAATCACATCGGGATCGAGTCGCATTGCATCAGCAATTGCCATCGCCCATTCTTGTTCGATAACGACGCTATCACCTCGATCTCCGGTTATAGGAGATTGATTAGCGCCAGTAATCTCATATTCAGGTGGATCTTCGAGTGTGAGTAGATGAATGCCAGCTTGTTCAGCTATCATCTTCTGCATCACGACTTTCAAGGTGGTGCTCTTCCCGCTACCGGTCGCACCAGACAAGAGGACCACACCGGCCCGATGGTCCATAAGTTCTTCCAGGATCTGACACTGTTCCGGCAAATAGCCAAGATCGCTTAGGGTGCACATTGTTCCGGGGCTGTCCGCATACAACAATCGCAGTACCATCAACATGCCGCGATCGAGCGGACGAGTATTAATACGCGCCCCGGAAAGTCCACATTCACTCAGGAACTCATCCTTCATTCGCGCACGCTGTGCCTGCATCGGCTTAAACGTCGGCTCGGCCACATCACACATACTTTGATAGATAGTCGCGCATAATCGTAATCCTTCTTCCGGGCGCAATTGTCCTATTGGTCGCAAATAACCATCAACCCGGCAACGGATTTCACAATAATTGTGGCGAGCAACAACATGTAAATCTGACGCACGCTCCTCAGTCACTTCACTGATTAAGCGAATGATATAACGCTGAACATCCGATTCAGTACCTCCCAGCCCATGACTATGCCCCTTACCAAGACGGTACAATTCTAATATGCCTCCCATACCACAAGTGACAATTTGGTAGATGAGACCATGTCTTTTAACCGTTTCTTCATAGGCCAGCACATGTGGATCAAGCCGGTGGGATGCAGACACGGCAAGTACGCATTGCCCTTTTTGCTGGGGTAACTCAACAAGGCAGATCAAGCTACGGTTAGCCAACTCTATTTCAAGTGCACCGCTCAAAGCAGATAAAACTTTTGCACCTTGCTTGACCATACACAACAGATCGGAACTTGTTATTACCATTAGAAATCTCCATCCATTAGTGATTAATGGCTTAACGGCAATGGTGGTGCAACCATCAAATCAAGGCTATCCAACAACGATGCATCATTCGTAGCCGTAAGACCGACATCATAGAATCGCCCCTGTTTGGTGAAAGTCACTACCCCTGTATCGATGCGGATCACTTTATAACCATTTGGCAGCTGATCACCCGTTTTCACGTCCATAATGCCGCCAAAACGAAACCGGAGTGTCGCGGTCAATGCCCCATTTCGCCCGAAAATTGACTTAACCAAAGGCAAATCATTATTGACAGCACCTCTTTTACTCACCTCTCTGGAAATTTTATCGAATTCAGCCTGAGCATTTGCCCTTGCGGTTTCAGCTTTCAGTAACATCAAATCCGTCTGTAACTTTTCCAGCTGTGCAGCAACACTGTCAGTCGTTACCGCTGGCAATGCAGGCTTGTGTGCAACATGCTTCGCCTGAGCTGCCGGTAGCTCATTAGGTGATGTTTGTGCATATGTCAAGGAAAATACCGACACTACAAATAGAAATAGGCTAATTATAAGCTGACTAATTTTTTGCATAGAAAACTCCACTCAGCTTCCACTCAGGAAAACCATCAGATAACACAATTCTGGCACTGGTCACTCTCAATCCGGGAAGTGGCTTACCTGAAAACAATGCATCCGGCGATAATTGAGAAGTCAGTGTCCAGTCATAAGTCTGCCAATCAGGATTAGACCACACACGTGTTTCACCCCCCGGCAAAAGCGGAGGCGGAGGGGGCAAAACGGAAGCGCCTTCCGTCAAAGCTGGAGATGGTAAACCTAATGCCTGAAAATAAGACATCAACTCAATCAACGCCTGATCTGACGGCTGCAACACATCATCATTGTTTTTCTGATCACGACCTTGCGGCTGCTCAAACGGTATCAATACCTGTGCCTGCTCCCCACCATTGGAAATCACCGGGCCAGCTCGGAAAATATTGATAGCAGCAACCTGAAAAATGTTGATCGGCATCCCGTCATGACGCTGATAACTCACAGAAACCGTATCAGTGTCCAGCATAATGGATTCAACCTGCCAACCCGCGAGCGATAAGGGAACCTTGGCTAAAGCTTTATTCCATGCAGAAAACTGCCATGCCATTTTTGGCTGTGCAAGCCACGGATGCGGCGGTGGAACTTCCACCACCTCATTGGATAAATCCGGTACCCTTATTTCTGTATTCTGCTTATAGATGTGCCACATCCACCAACCGCCAGCTAACAAGAACGCAGTACCTGCGGTCATGGCAAAGATCTTAATTTGATACTTCGACATTTCGCCGGTTAAACTTTCGATCTGACCAACAGATTTTCTCAATGCAGACTTCGGTAACAATTGCACCAATGACACCTCCGGCCACGGCGATTCAAACTCCTTCGGCGCATAGATAGCATTCCAAACCCCATTGGCACCCTCTACCAACTGCACCGTATCATGCAATTTCGTTTCAATTTCTTCACGAGTACCGATCAAATCACGTCCAGCCATTATCGCGCCCTTGTGTACCGCTACCAATGCATACTGTCCATCAGGTAAACAAAACGCGCCTATCCAGTTAGGCTTATCCACGGCTTTAGCAAGGGTAGCTGCCAATGAATAACAACCCGGTGCTCCTGCCTCTTTTGGTATATACCCAACCTGTATACCTCGTCCAACACGATGCCGGACAACCAAGGTAAACCCCGCAGCAATCCCGTTTCTACGTATATTAGAACGCGCCAACGCAGTAACAGGCGGTCGCCAAATGATGCCTGCTACCAAGGTTTTACCATATAACTTGATTTGCATAGCGCGCTCCACGCCTGTTTCAGTCTGGGTCATTTTTCAATCTACCACTATAGGGGTAATCATGACTACGATCACATTATGGTTTCTGTTACCCTCACGACTTCCACCCAGAAATTGATTATCCGGGCTACCCAAGCCACTGCGATCGCTGGTATCTGACTGTTGCTCGAATCCTGACAGCACCAGAGTTTCACCTGAATGTAGCCTCACTTTCTGACTGAATGCACGTAAATCTATGGTCGGTAACTGCACCTGACCGGTCTCTTCCTTGCCAAATTTCTCCAGCTTTTTTAAATCGCTCAAGCTAATGTTGTACTGTAACAATATTTGCTTATCGGCCATTGCATAAGGCAGCATCAACATATTAAAACCGGTCGTTACTGTCGCAGGCTCAATCCCTACCGAAGTGCCAATTTGTGGCGTTGAGGTGTTAGAAATGGATGAAACATAACCGGTCTGCGTTGCGACCTGCATCGGTACCGCTTGCAAATTTAGTGTAGTAACCGAAGGTTGAGTCACTATAGAGACTTTACCTTGAGCCGATAACGCCTTGATCAGTAAGGTACTGTCACTAAATGGCCCCTTGAGAATATGAATATTCGTACTAATATCGCGCCCATTAATGGCACTACTGCCCTCACCACCCACTCCTATGTGAGCGCTTTTATAAGCCAGTGACCAATCGACACCATACTGATCAGTCCGATCAAACGTTAGGTTAAGGATCTTGACATTAAGCACCACTTGCGTTGTCAGTAACTTGTTCTGCTGATCGATATAATCCTTAATTCTATCAAGCACTTCAGGTGAGTCCGTTACCACCAATGACGCTGTCGCCATCGACAAAGTTAACTTCCCTTCACCAGACGTTAACATATTGGATACTGTTTTTTGGATCTCATCCATCACCGAACGAGTCAAAGAAGTCGCAAGAGTTTGGGAACTACCGCTGTTACCACTATCCTCTCCACCTAAGCCACCACCGAATGTTGCACTGGTGGTCGCCGTCACGCTGGAAGATAACGCATCTGTACCCGGCAGTGCATATATTTGAAATACCCGCGTCTCGGTTTTGAAAATATGCACCGCACCATTGTGCACTTTCCAATGCAATCCTGCTGATAAAATAACCGAATCAAGCAAGCCTGCCAAAGAACCATGCCAATTTACGTTGATTTTCATCTCTTCTGATCCGCCTCCTTCAGATCCCGACTGAGTGTTCGAATTGACAATAACAACCTCCCTGCCGCTTTCTTTCTCATCCGATGCCGAACTGGAATACATTGCAAGCCGCGCATCGGCACTGATAAGCACCGGCACACCACAGATACGTTTGATCTTTTCTGCAAACTGGTTCAGCGTCATCGGCTCAGCTTCTTCCAGAGTCAACATACAGGAAACTGTCTCACTCTCCTTCTTTGATGGAATCTCCTTGGTTGACACCCAATAACCATGCTCGTGAACATGCACAACTGCCGCCGCGGGAGCCTCGCGTAACTCCTTGATAATATCGGTAGCCTTTGCCATCTCGGTATCTGCCCGATGATCGACATTAGAAATTGCTGTACAACTTGACAAGCCAGTGACTATGCAGGGTAGCAATATCAATCTAAAAAACTGCAAAAATCGGATAGGCATGTTATTACCCCTGAGCCTGTACATGGACAAGCCGCTGTTCCTGATAAATATCGACGGTGAAAGGACGATTCGCCATTGCGTAAGCTTCGAACAGCTCACTGACCGCATGAATAAACGAACCATTGAAACGCAAGCCAGCCCTGATCGGAAAATCATAGGAAGCATCCCATACCACCTGATAGCCGGACTTACTAGCCCACTCTTGCGTCACACCACGCAGAGTTTGCCCCGGCGTTGCTATCCATGCCGCCGCTAAAGGAACCGATGTTGGCGTAGGTGCTGCGTAAACGGCGATATTTGACATACAGACAAATGCCGTCAAAACATATGTGATTATTTTGTTCATCGATCTTTCTTTCCAAATAAAAAGAAGTAGCCAAACAACCCATTAATAAAGTTCAGTGACCTGAAGAAAACCCACTTGCAGAACAACAACTACAGTATTTCCACCAACGCTCCGTCAGACACAAACTTCCGAACATCACCCGGTAATTGTCTGGCCAGCGGACTTCCTATTCCTCTTCCTCTACCATCGATAAGCCTGGAGCCGCTCTTGAAACCAATCTGATCTGGTTCTGCCCCCCATTTAAGCAATTCTCCGAAAGCGCTATGTAACAACACATTGTCGCCGGTGCTGATATTTTTGCGGAAAACATAGATATGCTTCCCTGAAATCATCCCCCCCCAAAGACACTGGCTGGAAAAGCTATTACACCAGGCATCGGTATTCACCCACGTCATATGCAGAGTGGTCAATGCTTGCTGCATCTTGCGGCGACTAATCACACCAACAGAATGACTATTAAGCAATTGCACACCCGCTGAAGCATAGCTACGAAACAACGCAGCTATATCAGTTCTGGCACGTACTGACTGCTCACGCACTTCATACAACAGTTCACCGAACATCAGTTGCATGAAAAATCCGACGGCGATCCCAACAATAGCTAATGGCCACATTGATGTTCTCCTATTTAGGTTAAGAACAGCCGCGATCCTATAGATTGGTTAATTCCAAATAACCAGATACAGGGTGCTGTTAATCATCAGTGATGACTGCCCAAAATATGAATATTGTTTTCAGAAGAGTGGAATACGCTGGTAATGTTATATTTGTGATGTGGTCTCGCAATGAATGCCACGACACAAGCCCTCGTATTCTGTCGATTTACATTGGTATTAACTTCTGGATAGTCCACCAACCCAGATCGCTGAAAAACAAGCGGTAAGTCAGATTCCTGGTTGTTACCATTTTTATCCGCCTCATACACAGCCAACACACAACACATATAACAGCCATCAGAAATCGGAGATGGAGATGTAGAAGCGGTGACTAACACAGGGAAATCAGAGTTGTTAAAAAAGGGCTGGCTATTTGCCTTACCACCATTAGCGATTACCGGTTGATCCGCAAATAACCGCCCATTTCCAGTAGCGTCTTTCCATTGCAACGCCGGCGGACCAATGCCGGTTTTCTGACACACCAGCAGTTCCCCTTGTTTGTTCATGGATACGTTACCTAACGCAGGGCAAGTGCCACCAACAGAATTTCCAGTTTTGGTGTTTATTACTAAGTTGTTGCCAACAACGACATTTTTATCTGACTGAATATCGCCAGCAGCCAAAGTACCTTTATTACCAGGATTAGCATTACCATCAAGGATAAATAACGTGCCATGTGCTGGATTGATAACTATTGCGCCGTCATTATTTTGTTCAATATAAGATGGTTTCTCTTGAGAACGGGAAGAAAAGGCTATCTTATTCGCACCATTAACCATTCCAGAGCCTTGCATCGACAACGTATCCACCTGATCGAGACTATTGCCACTCATACTAATGCTGGTTTCCATCTTATTCCACTCTGGATGCCCCCCGGTTTTTTGTCGGTGAAGCAAATCCCCCGCCAATGTCCCTGGACCATAGATTGACGCATCCCGCATGAATGGGGCATAAAAAATGCGGCCAATTTCATCAGGCTGCTCATTGAAAAACCCCGCAAAAGATTCAGGCGTATTAACCTGACCATAACTATTCCAATAAGTGACCGGATTATGGCTGTCACGATTTCTGTAATCCAAATACAGGCCACCAACCCCAATCAATTGCGCGATCTTCATCGAATGATCAGCCACATTTGGCTGTTTTCCATCAGCCATTGCCGGCACGGTATAAATCAACGGATCAATGCGTTTTTTGCCATTGGGTAACATGACAATACGCAAAACACCATCATATTTCTGACCAAGCGGATTGACCGTATTCTGGTCAAGTCCCGGCGGTAAATAGGGGATCATCTCTGCCCAATTGATTGATACAGGCGTTGACCCATGACTTAAAACAACATAATTGTCATTAACATAATCCACCACCGCATCACCAAGATGTTGGATCTGCCCGGCGATTACCTGGTTCACCAACATATCACTCTGCCTGCTTAGATAAACCACACCAACCACCATCATTGATGCCAGTACCATCAGTGCAACAATCACTTCCAGTAAAGTGAAACCTGCATCATGGCGGCGTATCGTCAATATAGATACAGACTCATCATCATGCATAAATAGCCCTTTTTACATAATAAGTACGAAAACCTCTTCCATCCGATAACCTATTTCCCCCAAAAGAGATCCTGCTTAAGGGGACTACGCCACTGCTCATACCACTCCCTGGCTACCTTTGGCAAAATGCGACAATCAATCCAGCCATTGCCAAACCTGGACCGAAAGGTATCTGTGGCTCCGTTCTTATTCTGCGTAGCCGCCAAATCGTCAGATAACTTATTAGTGTCAGACTTGCTGCAAGCAAAACCACCAATGGGAGCGCTTCCACCCCCAACCAAGCACCAAGCGCCGCCAGAAATTTAGCATCTCCCCTTCCCAACGCATCACGCTGGATCAATTGCCGGGCAATCCACCCCACCAACCTAAAAAACAGATATCCACAAACCACGCCACTGATTGCCAGAGGTAATGCCACAAATCCGGCAGAATACAGATTGAACAACAACCCTAACCACAACAAAGAAAGCGTTAGTTGATCAGGTAGTAACATATATTCGAAATCAATGACGGCCAACGCTACCAACATCGAACTCAGCATCAATAAACCCAACAACGAATAATTCCATCCAGTGAACAAAGCCAGCAAAGAAAAGAGCACTGCCACAGTACCTTCAACCAATGGATAACGTATTGAAATCATACCGTTACAGTACCGACAGCGCCCTTTCTGGCACAAATAGCTCAACAAGGGAATATTATCGCGGACTGCTAACACGTGACTGCAACGTGGACAATGAGAACGGGGAAAACAGAGATTAAAACCAGTGGCCTCATTATTGCTTTCAGAGATAATCATGATCGGCAGGCGGCAGATCACCACGTTCAGAAAACTTCCGACACACAATCCCAGTAACCCTGCTACCAAGACTAAATATCCTGTTTCAGACTGCAACCACCCTATCACCATGATCATCTCCCGACGCATTCACTTAAAGAATCAATGTCCTAACTGGCAGAAATAAGTGTCACCGTATTGGCATCGTTGGCATTACATGCGGCATCAATTTGAGCCAAAGTCGAATCTGGTTTAATTTCTGTAGCAGACTTCTGCCCTTTCCCGCTACCAACAGTCATTTTCGACCAACCCGCCACCCGCAATTTCAGCGAAAGTTGCTGACAAGCCTCATCAGGCACATTTTGATACTCAATCTTGAACGTCTGAGCGGTAGTATCTCCCGGAGAAATCGTCACCTTGCCATTCCAACTATTAAAAATGATTCCAGCCTTACCATCCTGAGTCATATTAGCCGGAACAACTTTGTAATTAATGGCAACCTTGTTATCCAAACTGTCATAGCCTTTAGCGCCGTTTTTAATTGATTTCACATTTGCTGCCATCTGAGTAATATTCGACGATTCAGTTGAGATTTCCGAAGCCCGGAACAACTTACCGATCCCCGCTGCTGCCGCGGCTAATATCACAATACCAACAATCATTACAACCAACGCCTCAATCAGAGTAAAACCTGATTGACACCTAACATTACGCAGTACATTGACTTTCTTATTCATGCTAATCACTCCAAAATCAAAATAAGAGACGCATTACCACTCACATACTCACAAAATGAAATAAAACATTAACGTAATAATAACACACATAAAAACATTTAAAACACTTTAGTGTTTCATATTGAAATTAATACTATAGGTTACAATTTGAAAAATAAAATTGTTTAAAACGTTCAAAAATAATACAAACGATCGTTAAAAACTATCAAATATTTTAATTTCCATCGTGAATATCGATTAAAACTGATGTTATAGCCCATTAAAAAATCAATGAATTTTATTCTGTCAATTAGCTGCAAACAAACATTAATAAATTTTACTTATATATAAAATTAACTTGTTGTTAAGACTTACTGTTGTACCGAGCCTGTCACAGATCACATTTTCGTAACAATGGGACATGCAACCGTTCTCCTTGCTAAAGAAAAACACCTTTCATTAACCAAGGTTTCTTAAATGCCAACAGAGGATTCTTACTCACTAGCTATCGAGAAAGGGAATAGAGGATTAAATACTCAATTAAAGCCAAATAATACCAACCTCATCTTTTAAATAACAGAACAAAACACACACAATGATCATAAGTTGATCAGATAAAAAAATAAAATCAAGTTATTAATCCAGATAAATAGAAAATAACCCTATTAATTACCAACCTGAATTACAAAAACAATATATACCCAATAGATTTCAAATTGCAGCGCGGCGGCAAGTGAACGCATCCCCTGGAGCATAGATAACGATGTGACTGGGGTAAGTGAAAGCAGCCAACAAAGCAGCAACTTGAAAGATGAAGGATATAAATATTTAGATACGTAACATCATTAATAAATTCATCTTGCGCCCCCTATTAATTAATGATAATCATAAAATAAAAATTATATACAGACCTTACACCTATAATTTCACTATTTAACTAAAAGTGATTTAAATAAATCACTAAGATAAATATTTACCATAAAAAATAACCTTTTAAATTCAGGTTATTGCGGTAGCTATACCCATAATTCATGCCCAATGAAAACAAAGTAAAAAACGCTCCCTTAATATTTTAAATGTAAATAATAAACAAAGGAAAAAATCATGGCTATAACTCCAGAACAAATTTCTGTTGACTATCCCATTCCTACTTATCGGTTTGTTGTGTCGATTGGTGATGAACAAATCCCTTTTACCAGCGTTTCCGGGCTAGATATTTCCCATGATGTAATAGAATATAAAGATGGCATCGGTAATTATTATAAAATGCCCGGCCAACGTCAGTCGATTAATATTACTTTACGCAAAGGTATATTCTCCGGCGATACGAAACTTTTTGACTGGATTAATTCTATTCAGCTTAATCAGGTTGAAAAAAAAGATATTTCTATCAGCTTAACCAATGAAGCAGGTACTGAAATTTTAATGTCCTGGAACGTAACGAATGCCTTTCCAACCTCCTTAACTTCCCCTTCTTTTGACGCCACCAGCAATGATATTGCAATTCAGGAAATAACACTGACAGCAGATAGAGTCACAATTCAAGCGGCTTAATCAGGCTGCCAGCACCGACAAATGATCATCATAATGTATGACTTTGGCTGAATTCACTCAAAATATCGCACAATATAATTGGAGACTATATGCCAATAACACCAACCTACCCCGGCGTTTATATTGAAGAGGATGCCTCACCGTCACTCTCCGTTCGCTCTGGTGCAACCGCAGTGCCTGTCTTTGCCGTTGCAAATGACAATGTACTGAATACTCCAGCCCGTATTAGTAGCTGGCTGGACTATCTGATACTCAAAAATGGACAATTTGATCCTACCAGCTCACTTGATATTGCACTGCGTGCCTATTTTATTAACGGCGGTGGATACGGCTATCTCATCAAAACTCAAGACTTAGAACAGCAAGTTCCAACACTTGACGATGTGACATTACTGGTTGCTGCCGGCGAAAATATCACTACTGCCACAGGCACCCTTTGCCAACCAGGCAAAGGCTTATTTGCCATTTTTGATGGCCCAACAGAACAAATAACTGCAACCCAAGATCCAAACGAAGTACTCATATCCTACCCCGTTACCCCTTATGCCGCCGTTTATTACCCTTGGCTAACGGCTTACTGGGGAGAAAATAAAGCCCCCGTTGATATTCCGCCCAGTGCAGTCATAGCCGGCATTTATGCTCGTGTCGATAACAGCCGGGGTGTCTGGCAAGCACCAGCTAATGTTGCGATTCAAGGAGGATTACAACCTAAATATCCTATTACTGATAGTCTACAAGGAACCTATAACCAAGGTAAGGCGCTGAATATGATCCGTACCTTTCCTAAGAGCGGTACGCTTGTCTGGGGCGCCCGCACGCTTGAAGATAGCGATAACTGGCGCTATATCCCAGTTCGCCGTCTGTTTAACAGCGCAGAACGGGACATTAAAAATGCCATGGGTTTCGCGGTATTTGAGCCCAACAGCCAACCCACATGGAAAGCCGTGCAACGCGCTATTGATAACTACCTCTATACTCTCTGGCAGCAAGGCGGACTCATGGGTAATACAGCCGAGCAAGCTTACTTTATTCAAATTGGCAAAGACATCACCATGACCGAAGACAACATTAATAATGGCCAAATGATCGTTAAAATCGGCATGGCCGCAGTTCGTCCTGCCGAATTTATTATCTTGCAGTTCACGCAGAATATGAACCAGTAATAAGGAAGCATTATGGCCACACAACCATCTACCCCCGGCGTATATATTAGAGAAGATGCGTCATTATCTCTTTCTGTTAGTCAAGGAAATACCGCAATACCCGTTTTTATTGGGCGTTTTTCGCCGAAAGATGCCAGCACACTGCCGAAAGTAACACGCGTTAATAGCTGGCTGGATTTCACTACTCACTATTTGATCAACCCGGTACAGTCGGTATCTATTACATCAACACCACCTGAACCGCCAGAGGAAGACGAGCCGGAAAAAGATCCAGACCCCAAGGCAGAACCCGGTAGTTACACTTACACAATATCTGCCGTGTCCTATACATCAAGTTATGATGCATTGAGGCTCTATTTCCAAAATGGTGGCGGTCCTTGCTATATCCTGCCACTTGAAGACGTTAGTGATTCTTCTACTGTCCTACCACTGTTACCAGAGCTGATTGAACAAGCAATCAATATTACATTGCTGGTATGCACAGAACGAGAATATTCTTATAAAACAGTTGTATATGGTAATCTATTCCCATTACTCACCGATCCAAACCGTGGAAACTATTTCCTGATTGCTGACAGCCTTGACGGAGAAACCGTCCCAGGTCTCAACGCAATCGCCCAGGTTGCCGCTTATTATCCTGAGCTTAAAATTCAGCAACCACCACTGACATCAGAAAAAGATGAAAATGTGGTCATCATCGGTTACGAAGATGCAGGAACGCCATCAGGACAAGTCAAAAATTTAGCGCAGCTCAAAAGGATAAACCCGCCACTCTACGAGCGAGTTATCTCAGAAATGCAGCAAGCGATTGCTAATAACGAAGGAACTATTTCTACCAGTGCTGTCATGGCGGGCGTGTATTGTGTCACTGACGCCAGCCGTGGCGTCTGGAAAGCCCCGGCTAATATTGCTCTGAATGGGATTCGTGATGTCACTAAACGGCTCACTGACGATGAACAAGGTGACATGAACTTAAAAGGCATAAATGCTATTCGCTATTTCACCAACAAAGGTTTTGTCGTTTGGGGTGCACGTACCCTAAAAGACGATGACAACTGGCGCTACATTCCGGTACGGCGTTTATTTAATACCGCAGAACGTGATATCAAGCAGGCAATGCGATTTGCCATCTTTGAACCCAATAGCCAGCCCACCTGGAAGCGGGTGCGATCAGCCATTGAGCAATATCTCTATCAACTTTGGCAACAAGGAGCACTGGCAGGTAATAGCCCACAGGAAGCCTATTTTGTCGAAATTGGCCAGGATATAACCATGTCTGCCGGAGACATTAAGAACGGACAAATGATTGCCAAGGTTGGCATGGCTGCCGTGCGCCCGGCTGAATTTATCATCCTTCATTTTTCACAAAATGTAACCCAGTAATTGCACTAAGGCGCGGTTCAATACCGCGTCTATTCCGTCGTTAAGGAGACGATAATGGAGATAAAGCAACCTGGCGTAATCGTAACGGAAAACCCTATTTCTCCAAATCTGGATAATACATTTATCGGTATCCCCGTTTTTGTTGGTTACACCTACCCCCGACCTGCCATCAAGGAAAATACCAATAATAAAATCGCCATCAAATTCAATAACCTGACTGATTTTACCCGGGAATTCAGTGAATCAGGATTAATGTACTATTCAGTCCGCCACTTCTTTGAAAATGGTGGTCAGCAAGCCTACGTCCTGTCATTGAGCCCTGATGAACAACTCAAAGATTTCCGATCATTAGTAGCCGCACTGCAACTGGACTGGATTAAACAAGCGATTGCCTCAGAGAGCGAAATCACGCTGATTGTTGTACCTGATATGATACTTTTTAGTCAGATGAATGATCCTAACGTCAACGTGGATCTTTGGTTATTGTTCTGGCAGTCAGTACTCGATCTTTGCAAAAGTCGCCTTGGTATCATCGCGTTACTGGATGCTCCAGACGATCCGGCATTAGCTGCTGAGTGTCTGGCTCAGTTTTCCTCAAGTGACAGGCAATGGGGCGCCGTATACTGGCCGGGATTAAAAAGTGTCTACCAGCAATCTATCGTACTCTCACCTACTGCTGCGGTTGCCGCTATCATACAGAATAACGACAACCAAATGACCGTATGGGCTGCCCCTGCCAATGTGACAGTAGCCAAAGTTGTCAGCCCAGTACGCTCTTATATTGAAGCCGATGCCCTGTTTAATCAGGATGGCACCTCACTGAATCTGGTGCGTAGTTTTCCCGGCAAAGGTATTAAAATTTGGGGATGCCGAACGCTGGACAACACACCCGGTTCCCCCTGGCGCTATATCCAAATTCGTCGTCTGGTTTCCTACATCGAAGCCCATATGACCCAACTGGGACGAGCCTTTATCTTTGAACCTAATAACCCAATAACCTGGACGAAATTTAAAGGTCAAGCTCACAACTGGCTGCGTCAGCTCTGGTTAAAAGGTGGTCTACGAGGAACTCAGGAAGATCAGGCATTCGAAGTATTGCTGGGTATTGGCGAGTCAATGAGTGAGACAGATCTACGAGCCGGGAAAATGATCATGAAAATCAGACTGGCTCTTTTAATTCCAGCGGAGTTTATTGAATTGAACTTGTCATTTGATAGCCATAGCGGAATGAGTGCAGTACCGAGTATCAGTAGAGGTAGATTATGAACAACCTCTACACCCCGTCAGTATCACACCGTTTTATCGCCAGTTTTCTTTTTAACAATATCCCCAGCCCGCTGGATATTGCCTTTCAGCGCATATCGGGCCTGAGCCGTGAACTACAAACTACCCAACATAGCCAAGGTGGAGAAAACGCTAGAAATATCTGGCTGGCCGAGAAGATCCAACATGGCAGCCTGATGCTAGAACGTGGCGTCATGACAGTCACGCCGCTTACCCTGATATTTGATCGCGTCCTGCGTGGCGAAAAAGCGATTTATGCCGACGTCGTGATCATGCTACTGAATGAACAAACACTTCCCGTAGCAAGCTGGACGGTCAGTAACGCACTACCAGTCCGCTGGTCCACCGGCGATTTCGATGCCAACAGCAATACTATCTTGGTGAACTCTCTGGAATTACGTTATCAGGATATGCGCTGGTTAGGAGTGAAAGCATGACCGTAGAAATTAAGGAACTGATTATTCAAGTCAAAGTAACCGATTCAACGAGTGATCCATCATCCCCATCCCAGCGGACATTAGCTCAGGAAGTACAGGATAACGCCCGGCTGATCGAGATCGTGAAACGGGAGGTATTAGACGCATTACGTGAAGCGGGAGGAAAATATGAGCTTAATTGAACGAGGTCTATCTAAACTCACCCTGACAGCCTTCAAAGACCGGGAAAGTAAGGTTACTGTTGGCAGTTTACAAGCCATGTATAACCCCGATTCAATTCAACTTGATTACCAAACCCATTATCAACCAAACGAAAGCGTTAATAATGCCAACCAAAGTAATCACTATGTATCGTCTCAACCGGCCAGCCTGTCATTAATCCTACTATTCGACGCCGTTATGCCTGGCAATAACACATCGATAGAAACCCAACTAGCAACCCTGAAAGCCCTGTGTGCAGTTGATGCCAGTACCAGAGCTCCCCACTTCCTTAAAATCAAATGGGGCAAAATGCGCTGGGAAAACAAAGGCTATTTTGCCTGCCGCGCCAGTGGCCTTACCATCAGTTACACCCTGTTTGACCGGGATGCCACACCTCTGCGGGCCAGTGCCACCTTATCTTTAGTCGCAGACGAGAGCTTTGTCATTCAAGCCACTGAGCAGTCATTAAAATCATCCCCGATCACAGCAGTCAGCGTAACAGATATGATGTCTCTACCATTGATTGCCTTAAATGCTGGTGCTTCTTTAGCAGGAGGTATCGATTATCTCTCCCTGGCCTGGCAAAACGATCTGGATAATCTTGATGACTTCACGCCAGGACAAACACTACAAGCACAGGGGGATGCATGAATACACCCGTAGTCACCATTAAAATAGGTGGAAAAACGCTCAGCCAATTTTCTGTCATTAGTCTTACCGTAAATCACAACATCAATGGTATTCCTTCGGCCAACATCACCCTGAACACAACTGACGATGCCAACCATATTTTTTCTACCAAGGCGCAAGCTGAGCTGGCAAGTTGCCGTCCGAATCATGAACTTATTGTACAGATCCAAAAAACGGTGGTGTTTAAAGGGATCATTGTTCGGCAGGCGCTAGTACTTAAAGGTCAAGACAACATCATCACCCTGACAGCAAAGCATCCATTGCAAAAATTAACTGATGGCTTCCACTCACAGCTATTCAGCAAACAAAGTGATGAAGCGATTATCAGAAAACTACTCAGTCAAACGGGTATCTCTGTAGCCATAAAACAGGCACCTCAACTTAAAACGGTACATGAGCAAATGGTGCAATTCCGTTGCAATGATTGGACATTCTTAAAAAGCAGACTTAACACCATGAACACCTGGCTGCTACCCGGTAACGATGTCATTACATTGGTCACACCCGAATCACTGAATCAGTCAACTGTACATACCATTCATCAACGTAGCGGTGATAATGACATTGTCCTGTTTGAAGCAAATCTGCAATTCGATAGCCAACGCAGTCCCAAAACAGTAAGCGTACAGACCTGGGATATTGCCCAACAAAAACTGTCTCGGGCAACCCAGGCAAAAAACAGTGGATTAGGTCGTGGTCAACTTGCCGCGGACAGCCTGACGGCGCTAACCGATCAAAATTGGCAATGGGTTTTTAGCTATCCGCTAGATAACGAACAAACCAAGCATTTTGCTCAAGGCATCATGAATAATCTGCGAAGTCATAATGTATCTGGCAGTTTTGAAGTCGAAGGAGATGATCGCTATCAACCGGGGGACGTCCTAGCGCTGAAAGGATTTGGCCAAGGTATGGATGGTCAAGGGATTATCACCGGCGTACGTCAAACCATTAACCAACGGCAAGGCTGGCGTACTCAGTTAACCCTCGGCATACCACCAGATATAGAACGCCCCCTCCCCCAAGCGAGGGAACTTCACATCGGTATCGTAGAAAAATACCAGCAAGACAGCCAATCACTGGGACGTATTCCGGTCAGAATACCCGCCTTGAACCTGACCAATGGTGTGCTTTTTGCCCGATTAGGTAAGCCTTATGCCAGCCATGAGAGTGGATTCTGCTTCTACCCCGAACCGGGGGACGAGGTGATTATCGGTTTCTTTGAATGCGATCCGCGTTTCCCTGTGATATTAGGCTCTATGCACAACCCTAAAAATAAACCCCCGTTAGAACCCAGTGAAAAAAACCCGGTGAAAACCTTAGTCATTAAACAAGGGGATAACCAGCAAGCATTAGTTTTCGATAATAAAGAAAAAACTCTCTCACTCAATAGTGGAAAAAATGCCTTATCTCTGCAACAGGATAAAGATATCACGCTTAATTCCACTAAAAATTTCATCACTAATGCACAAGAAATAAAAATACAGGCTGAAAAATCCCTGTCCGCGGCTGGAAAATCCGGGGTCGATATTAAAGGTGCGAAAATTAACCTAACACAGTAATAAGGCAATAAGATGACCAATAAAATATTAGCCGATATTTATGGCCGAGGCTGGGCATTTCCGCCAAAGTTTTTTATCCATGACAACACACCTGAAGTACAATCTGGCGTCATCATGGCGGAAGGGGCAGAAAATGTTCATCAAAGTATGAAAGTCCTTTTTCTCACCGACCCCGGCGAACGAATTATGCGTGAGAATTATGGCTGTGGCCTGAATGATTATTTATTTGAAAATATCAGTGATGAACTGATGGCAGGGATTCAAACCCGTATTGAAGAACGAATACTGCGCTATGAACCACGAGCAGAAATCACCGCAATTCAAGTGAATCAGAGAACAGATTTGCCCGATACCCTGCACGTTCAGGTGACCTACACGCTAAGAGGCAGCAACATCAACCAACAGTTTGAAGGCATCCTTAAGGTCAACGAAGGACAAATACAGGCGAGCCCATGAGCAAACAACTGGTAGTTGATGGCAACAGCCTGCTATTCGAGCCCTTATTCGGCAACCGGCAGGTTACCATTTTGGGGCCGGCGACCATCCGGGGTAGCGGACATGCACAAATTCAAGGCAAAAAGATCGTCATTGTCGGTGATGAAAAAAAGGTGCAGCTTCAAGCACAGTACGTCACCCCTAACCACCCAATACCCGGTATGGGCATCGTTACCATTGCTCAATTAAATACCAGCCAGCAGGTAAACTTTTGCCGCAGCCCTGCCACAATAATTGTCGTCGGGCAGCAATTTATTGCCCGTTTTACCCCAACCCAACCGGCGAATAACCCGTCAACTGGCCCAGATGTGACGACGCCAAGTATGGGAAAAGGCCGTTTTATCGCCAGTCAATATACTATCAGTGCCGGATAAATAACCCCTTCAACCCTATTTTTAAATAACAACGATCTCCTGAAAACTATCAGGAATAGATTCAATGACAGGTGGTATAAACATGAAACAGGCCGAGTTAGAAAATAAACTCACCGCTATTGTACCGAATACTGCTTTTAAACTTGATGAAAGAAATACGCTGGATATTTTAAACTGGCTCCAAGAATACGCTAAAAAAATCCCTTTCGATCAAGAGAAAAAACAGTTTTGGGATAGTTTCTACTTTATTCAGGAAAATAGTCCTCAACAATTAGCCGATATTTATCAAAATATCGATGAAGCAAATGGGCTTTTACCGGCACATCAAGCTTTTGTACTGGCTTTTTTAAAATTATTAGAAACAACCAACCTACTATTAAACACTTTTCCGGCGCAACACCGTGATCTTTATTACCGGCAATTATTGGGATTAAAACCCAGAAATGCGCAAGCGGATAGCGTTGCCATAAGCATTAGCTTGAATACGGATAATCCAGAATCGCGGGTGGCACAAGGAACCCTGTTTGACGCAGGACAGGATAGTGCCGGCAATCCGCTACAATATGCATCAGATACAGAGCTACTGGCGAATCAGGGAACACTGACCGACCTGCGTTGGCATCGAAAAGATAGCAATGGCTGGCAATCAGCAATACTGCTAAATCTTGCAGATAACATTTCATTACCTGAAAACGGTATTCAACTTTTTAGTCCAACAGCCCATGATGTTCAGATTTTGTCCGGCTACCTGATTACCTCACCTTTATTTGCTATGTCGGAAGGAGAACGTAGCATCACATTGAAGTTGGCCAGTCCTTGGGATGGGGATGATAAACACATCATGGCTACGATCAGCTCAGGAGATCACTGGCTTTCACTATCAACTGTAAAAAAAGATAACCAACATCTTACACTTCACCTGTCGGCCAATAATGATCCCATCAGCCCTCCTGACAACCTTGATGGAATGACATTTGATGTACCAGTACTAAAACTGGGCACTATCCAAGGAACGGCTCTACCCACAATTACAGAGATTACAATCAATATTATCGGCAACCGTAATGTACTCTACGCCTCTGATAGTGGCATTGAACAAACGGATACGACGAGTTTTCCCTTTGATCAATCACCATTGCTGGGTTCCGGTTTTAATTTAGTTTCTCCAGAATGGTATGGTACTGAAAATGCGACACTGACTATTACCCCACAATGGATTGGATTGCCCACAGAGAACTTTTCAACATGGTATGCAAAATATAATCCTAAACCTGCCAATAATAGTGTATTTAAAGTTCAGGGTTATTTAGTCACCCCCCAGAGAAAAACCGTGATTAATGATCCCCTGTCATTATTCGAAGGAAATAATGCCCCTCAAGGAAAAAGCCTGAGTTTTAATTTGCCAGCAATGAATTACCCTCTTGCAGACAGCCCATCACCCAATGATTGGCCTGCGTCAATACGTATCGAACTAGCTGAACATGACTTTCTGCACACACAATACTGGAAAAATCCCACCGATAAAAATTTACCCTATACCCCGCAAATGAGTGCATTGCAGGTTCAATTCTGTGCTACAGCCAAACCTCAACAATTCTCCATTTATCCTCTGACACCTTTTGGTTGGAGCGAGACAGAAACAAACCTACCGCCATTAGCCGATAATACATTCTACCTGGGCTTTACCGGTGTCTTCCCCGGACAAACTTTATCTCTATATTGGCAACTGGAAAGCTTTAGCGAATTCTCTATATCTTGGTTCTATCTGAACAAAGACAATACCTGGCAACCATTAACTAAACTGGTTCACGACCAAACCCGCAACTTGTTTGATCGAGGAGCCTGGCGCACTTTGTTACCACAAGATGCTTCAAATCAAGCCGTCCAAATGCCAACAAGACGATACTGGCTGAAAGCACAAATGACACCAAAATTACTTGATGTCACCGAACAGAATAATTCTCTAAATTACCCAATTATTAAAGGCTTATTGTATAACGCCACAACTGCCACATTAATTAATACGGAAACCATTGAGCCAGACCACTTCATCAACGGATTGGCTGCCGGCAGTATTAAACAACTGGTCAACACTTCCGTTGCAGTCAGCGATATCACTCAACCTTGGGCATCCTGGGATGGCCGCCCACCGGAAACCGAACAATCCTTCCTCACGCGGGTTTCTGCCCATTTGTCTCATCGTAACCGAGTGTTAAGCTGGGGGAGCATTGTCACCTTGCTGAAAGATCATTTTATCAGTCTATTTGACGTCAAATACCCGTCTACCAATGAGTTAACCCAAATTCCAGCCTCCGAGCAGCAGCAATTAATTGTCATCCCGGACAGCCGTTATAAAGATAACGATGACGCATTACGCCCAATGCTGAAACCCGCCAGATTGCAAGAAATGGCCGAATGGTTGGGCCAACTAAGCAGCCCATGGACAACCATTGTCATCAGCAATCCTACCTACATTAATGTTCTGATCAGCTATCAACTGGTGTTTGTCTCCGGCGTTAATCCCAGCTACGGCCATTATCAGCTACAACAAGAACTGAGCCGAAAATATATGCCATGGGGAGAAAATACTTCAATTGGCGTCACAACCGGTAACCACATTGATTACTACCAGTTGCTAGCCACAATCCAGCAATCCCCGCTGATTGAACGCGTCACCGACTTAAAAATGACAATACCCAACCGATACAGGGGCATCGTGGGTGAAAGTATTGAGGCTGCCGATAACGAAGTACTGATCTTAGTCTGGCCCGATAATACTGCCTCAAGCCAAGGAGTTGACAATGAATAATCAGGACGCCTTGTTTCCCATCGTTAAAGACGATATTACTTTTGACACCTTACTCGCTCAGGCAAAAACGGTGATTGAGCAACAATCCGGCCAACATTGGAGCAATACAGGTGAAAGTGATCCCGGTATTACCTTATTAGAAGCCTGTTGTTATGGTGCATCGGATTTAGCTTACCGCCACTCATTATCACTCAGAGATCTCCTTACTCCCAAACCAGAGGAACAGACACCCAACGAGGGTATTTTTCCAAAGGAGTTTGGCCCACAACAAATGCTGACTTGTAGCCCAATCACGGCTGAAGATTATCGCCGGGCCATATTGGATTTGCATTACTCCGACCCGATAAGTACTCGAAATAGTGAAGGTTATTTTTTCTTTAACGATGCACAACTCATTCGTGAACCTAAAGATCAGAGCTACAATTACTGGTATAACAAGACAACACGTGAATACAGCTTTATTCCTCCCGAAGATGGCGAACAGTTAACACTAAGAGGAAACTACTGGCTTTATTTACTCCCCAGCCGGGAAACTGAAATTGATAACACTCAGGCTCAGGAAAGTTTGGCGGCTTTTTTGATAAATAACCGTAATCTGGGGGAAGCCGTCAGCAAAATTATCTGGCTGCAACCCACCGATCTGCCCTTGCAGATTGATATTGAACTAGATGATGACGTCAAAGATATCGCGGCCATATTCGCCCAAGTTTATATGGCAGCGGAACAAATGGTCATTGAAAAACCGTTACGCTATACCACCCAGTCCATGATGGAGCAGGGCTACAGCAATGAAGAAATATTTTCAGGACCTCATTTACATCACGGCTGGATACCCAAATTACCTCAAACCAAAGATTACACCGCCTCTACCGTGTTAAATCTCAGCCATCTGGTTAACCGATTATTGGCGATTAAAGGAATACAAAGCATTACCCGACTCACATTAGGTAAGCACGACGAAAAAATCACGCCATTACCGTCAGACAAATGGTCCTGGATCATTTCCCAAGGGTACTACCCCAGACTATGGGGCAACGACCCATTAGGACTGATTACCTCACCAGACAGCCCACTCACCATTACCGCTAAAGGTGGCGTTACCGTTGTGGTATCTAAACAACAAATAGAGGGAAAAATAATTGTTCCCCCCTTGATCAATACACAGCCGGAATTATTGAACTGGGGCAAACATCGTAAAGTCCTGGATTACTACCCAGTAAGCAATAAATTACCGGCTTGTTACAAATTACAAACCTACGCTAATACCCAAGAGCAAGTGCAGTTACATCAATTTATGTTGCCTTTTGAGCAAATGCTGGCTAACGGCTGTGCCGAACTCAACCTATTACCCAAATTATTAGCCTTTAAACAACGGGGAAATAACGTATACGGTGCTCAGTGGCCTTTTAAAGCGAATACTGTCGCTCAGAAAGTCCATCAAGATATAGAACCTGATTTGATAAAAAAGCTTAATAGTGACTCACAAATCTCTCATGAAGGCGTTATTCAGCTTGGAAACTATGCAAAAGAGCTGACAATTGTGGATTATCTGTTGAGCTATTTTGGTACTCAGCGCGCAGCCAGACCACTCACATTAGACTTACTGGATTTTCTTTCTACCCAACGCGGGTATCTGGCTCAGCAACCTGAACTGGCCTATCAGCGTAATAATATTCGTATTGACAGAGTGTCAGCACTGCAAAAACGCATAGCTGCCCGACTTGGATTGGGAGGAGAATGTTTTAGTGACACGCCGAATTTAGCTAATCTTCCTTTCTATCTGATTGAACATCGTCAACTCTTACCGGTAAGACCCGACGAAAGTTTCAATAATGAGCAACAACCTAATGATTTCAAGATTATAAAAGATACTCCCGATTCAAAAGATCATCACTTAATCATCACACAGCAAGGTTCGGTGGGACGGTTACTACCCGGTCAAGTCATTAACCTGATTATCAAAGGTAAAGACGGATTCACATTACGAGGCCAAATGATCGCTGAGGTAGCAGGAGACACATTCACCCTTAGCACCCGCAACAGCACTGATCTAGAGTACAATTTGAATATTGTACAGCAGGCATTTAACGACGGTAATCTGCGCTGGCACAATAGCCCGATATGGATGGAAGATATGGATTATCAACTCGTTTATGCCAGTGCAGCATATCAAAGTGATGCAAAAGATGAACGCTGGATTACCTCTAGTGCTCAAAGCCCTTTTCCCGCAATGATCAGAATAGATGATGACATAACACTAAAATATAAGATTATGCCATTAGATTCTCCCAAAGCTTCTGATTATGAACTCAAAGCAAAGGTCATTAAATTTGACCGTATTAGGGGCCGGATATTACTTAAACGAAATCCAGATTCACAAGAAGAATTTCCACCAGAAGCAGAAGCATGGCGTTACCGCTGGCATTTCTCCAGTGAAAAATATGCCAAGATTGATCGTTTTTCATTTGTCGTGAGTGTAGTGATCAATCGCCAATTAATTGAAAATGATGAAGTCAATCCTTACAAACTGGAATCGTGGGTAAAAACCGAAATTTTAGCTGAATTTCCCGTTCACCTTTCCATGATTATTCACTGGTTATCACCGGAACATTTCAGGGATTTCGCCAGTACCTATGAGCGTTGGCAAAACAATAGCATTCCTTTAGGAAATGAAGCATATCATATTCTGGAAACATTAACTCTCGGTCGTCTGCCTTCAGCATTAACCGGCACGGGAAATATGAGAATTGCTACCCCAGAGCAACGAGAGGCTGTACTGGGTCAATCTGGAACTGAATGGCATTCTGAGGTTATCGAGAGTAACCAACTATTATATGTTCCTCCCCATATTCTGGAATAAAATATTCAGTCAGCACAAGTCTTAATTAAACACACTTATTCTTCTGCTGAAATAAATATCTTTTTATTATTAATTTCCTGTAAATCAATATCGACATAATCTTTAAAACAGCATGACTCAACATTATACTAAGGTAATAACAATGAAAAAAAAACACAATCAACCTAATTCAGAATCTAATATAGAAGATACTAATATTCAATCAATAGGTCCTGAAACAGATAAATTAAAAGATCGCTTTAAAGCTGGCAGTATTCCATTACAAACCGATTATGAAAACTTAATTGATATTGCTGATATTGGTCGCAAAGCAACCGGGCAAGCCCCCGGACAATCAGGAAAACCGGGTAATGGATTAAGTCTGACTAATGATGGCGCTTTACAAACAGCACCGAGTTCTACCGGTGGCCTGTACTTTAATAATAATGAATTAGCGATTAAACCCTCTAATGGTATTAACGTTAATGATCAAGGTATCTCTATTAAATTAGCTCAAGATAGTGGACTCAATGTTGGTCATAACGGTCTAACCGTATTAAATGACAGTGATTCAGGATTATTGCGACGTGAAGGGAGTAAGAGTTTCCAGGTTAAAGCCGGTAACGGTATTAACGTTGATAACAATGGTGTCTCTATTAAATTGGTTAATAGTGATAGTGGACTTTATGTTAATAATAACGGCCTGATTATCTTAAATCACCCTGATTCAGGATTGAATAGACGTAGTAATGATAAAGGTCTTCAGGTTAAAGCCGGTAACGGTATTAAAGTTGATAACAATGGTGTCTCTGTAAAAGCAAAAACTAACAATAACACGATTAAAGTCGAACCTGATGGAATATCTGTAGGAATTGGTTGGGGAGTAAAATCAGGTGGTGAAGGGTTAGATGTCAGAGCAAGTAATGGGATTTCTGTTGATAAAAATGGAGTAGCAGTTAAACCTAATACTAGTGGCGGTATTACCGTTGATTCAAGCGGAGTAGCCGTTAAGCCCAAGGTTAATGGTGGTATTCAGGTTAATTCAGACGGCGTATCTGTCAAATGTTGGGAAAAAGGTGGTATTCAAGTTATTGATAGTGATGGCATCTATTTAAAACTAGATGGAGCTAACACAAGTGGTCAAAACAGTACAAGCGGTTTAAGTTTAAGTGACCGAGGGGTAAAAGTTAATCCTAAAGCTGATGGGGGTATTATCGTTGATCGAGATGGCGTCAGTATTGATTTTAACAAGGTACTCCCCAGAGGAATGATCGTGATGTTCCATGGTAATAGCGCCCCTGCTGGTTGGGCCTTTTGTGATGGTAATAATGGAACTCCAGATTTAAGAAGTCGTTTTGTCATGTGTGGAAATAACTTTTCTGATAAAGGAAACAGCAGTAAAGCCAACGGTAGCGGCAATGGAAAAAGCTTTTCCAGAAATACAACATCAACTACAGTTTCGGTAAATGTTACTGTGCAAAACACGACATTAACAGAATCACAAATACCTAGTCATAAACATATTGAGAGTATGCCATATTATATCTCTCTAGGAATGGCATATGGCTATACGCCAATGGGAAAAACTGCTTATCAAATAAATAATGAATCTGGATCACTATTATGGCGTAGACCTGCTTCTGGAGATGATTATCATCCCTACACATCAAGCACAGGCAGAGGACAAGGACATAGCCACCAAGCAACAGCATCATCCTATTCACACAATCATAGCGTTGATGTCGTTCCGCCTTATTATTTATTAGCCTTTATTATGAAACTTTGATTTTATTCCATACTGGCAGATTAAAATTATCTCTTCACTATTCATTATAAAGGATATATTAATATGGCTTCGGAGCCAAATCTATTAAATCGGATTACCATTACTGTTGAAGCTAATAATTTACAGGTGGCTAAAAAAGTATTGCATGGCTCCCTGCTTAATCAAGCCAATATAAATAAATTATTCAACTCATACTTTGATGAATATAATATCCATCAGGATATCTCCTTAGAGATATTAACTCTGAATCTTGGTGAAATAAGTTTTCACAACTTTAATCTATTATTTCCTAATCGCCTCAAAGTTGCACTAAATAAAGCACTCCGCCAATATCATATAAACAACCATAGGGAAGAGATCATACTGAATGAACCAATACCCGCTAAATTTAATGATGAGACATCTTTATCTGGAGATAATCATTTAATTGATGCGGAGAATTTCATTTACTTCTTATATCAAAAAGATCCACAATTCAATCTAATGGAGGTAATAACGGATAATAAAAACAGCAATATCAAGATTGAACCATTAATAAATCAATTAATGCAGATAGGAAACAAATCAGCGTCACTATTAGCAAAAAGCTGTTTATCTGAACATGGCCTACAACGACTTTTAGCTATCAGGCAACCGGCTTTATTGCAAGCCATCAGTCGCAGATTATCAGAAAGGAGAAACCGATCACAATATCAAGAGGAACCTATCTACTCTGAGCAATTGATATTGAACGCATTAGAATATATACAACGGTATAATATCCAAAACATTCCCAAACCTGATAAAAAAATCATATTACGTATTACAGCCAAATTAAATAATCTCGCACTTAATCCCAAATCCATTATTGAATTATTTCGCCAGGCTGTAATAGCTAATAACCCTTTACTGAATGAATGGCTGGAACAATTTTGGCAAATAGAATCAATTGCACAATTATGTAAAAAACATCTCTCTATTCAGCAGTACAAAAATTTAATCAACCTCTTTAACGATGGAAACCAACCTGCCAAAGAACAATTTTCACAGCAAATAACTTCCGCTAATTGGATAATAACTGAAATATTTCGATCATTATCCACAGAGCATCATAAAAATTTACCAAAATTAAATCAACATCAACTGTCATTAATCTCAACGGCTATTCAACAAGGAGAAATTGAAACACAAAATATCCTTCAACTATTTCAACATCCTGCATTGTATGACCAAACAGATACCGCCTGGTTAGTTCCATTATGGCAATTAGCCCCGGTCTCACAAATCTGTAAAAAACATCTATCTGTTGAAAAATATCAACATCTATCGGCACATTTTATTGCAAAACAAGAGGACAAAAATGAGTCTGGTAAAAAATCAATCATAACTTCTAAACCGGTTTTATTACCTGAACACCGCCTGCCACGTCAGGTCAATAATGCCGGCATATTAATTTTATGGCCGATGCTACCGGTACTATTTAATCAGCTTGGTTTACTTGAGGAACAAAAATTTATCCATCGTCAGGCCCAGTTTAGTGCCGTTAATCTCCTTGATTACCTGATTTGGGAAACCGAAGAAATACCAACAGAACGGAAAATCCTAAATAACGTTCTGTGTGGGCTAATGGCTGATGAAAACAGTGAATCAATCCCTATTGAACCAGAAAAACAATTAATAACCACGCAATGGCTGGATGCTATTATCACTCAACTTCCCAGCTGGAAAAAACTAAGCCGTAATAATGTCCGCCAATTGTTCTTACAACGTCCGGGTGAATTGCGGTTCAATGAACAGGAAATCAATATCACAATACAACATCAACCATTTGACGCACTATTAACCGATTGGCCGTGGCCGTTAAATATCGCCAAACTTCCCTGGCTGGACCGCCCTTTGCGGATTGACTGGCAAAACATTTAAAAGGTTTATATGGACTACCTACTGACAAATAACCACGGTGAACTTCAACCTATAACGCCTGAATTACGCTGGATTTATTCCCATCTGGAACGAATTGACCTGCTATTGCAGCACTATTATTACCAGAAAAAAGACAGATACGATTCATTGCCGGAGAGTTTTTTACTTGTCGAAGATGAAATAGAACAACGTCTGGCAGAACCATTCGGTGTTCCTCATTGGCTACCTCAAGTAGATAATATTATTCACAGCTCAAAAACCACCGAGGAAAACCCGGCCTTTGATGCATTATCACTATTAGTCGAACGTTTTGAACTCACTGAATTTGAACGTGATGCCTTATTGTTAGGTTTATTACCCCATTTTGACAGTCGTTATCATTCACTATTTGCTGCGCTAAATGGTAATAGTAAAAAACAGTGGCCCAGTTTTGCTTTAACAATTGAATTATTTAGTCAGCGCCAACATGACAGGCAATTACTACAAAACAGTTTCTTACCTCAAACACCATTAATCCGTAATCATCTGTTACAGCTCAATAACTACGAAGAATCTGTCTGGTTACAAACACAGTTTTTAACTCACAGCGCTGTCTGGCATTTTTTATCAGGTCAACAGGTTATTCTACCGCCCCTGACAACCTGTGCTTATTGGCATCCTTCTGCCTCACAGACTTGGTACCCGCCAACTCTTTATGATTCACTGGAAAAGGTATTATTAAATGAAACCAACGAGATCCGCCCGCTGGTAATACTCAGAGGAAAACAGGCCAGTGCCAGAGAATTAGCAGTAAATAATATTATGGTGTCTCATGGCATCAATACCTTAACTCTCGATTTAACCCATCTGCCAGACGAAGAGAACCCAATAGGAATAGCTAACTTACTGACGAATGTAATACGGGAAACCCGGCTACACGATGCCTGTTTATTAATCCGCAACTTTTCTTTACTAGCAGAAGAAAAGAAAATATGGCACAGCGAATTATCTACTCTACTGAACCAACCCAAATTACGCGTAGTTTGCCTGGCAGAACCGCAAGATTCATTAGTGTGGATTAAACACCTGCCAATAATACAAATTGAGATGCCAGTACTCACGCTGACGGATAGAAAAACCATTCTGCAAGCAAGTTTACCGAATAATATCGCTCAAGAAATCAACATAACTCAATTATGTCAGCGTTTTTCATTTACAGCAGAAACATTACCGTTAATCCTCAAAGAAGCCAGTCAATACCAAATGCTCCGACAACCAACCGGTCAATTAGAAGAAACCGATCTACGTAAAGCATTAAATTTCCGCGCCCAACAAAATTTCGGTAAATTAGCTCAGCGAATCACCCCCAAACGCAGCTTTAAAGATTTAGTGGTTTCAGATACATTAACACAGCAGTTAAAAGAAATTATCGCCGCCATTCATTACCGTGACCAAATTCTGGCTACCGGCTTTCAGGAAAAAATAGGTTATGGTACCGGTATTAGTGCACTATTTTACGGTGAATCAGGAACCGGAAAAACCATGGCCGCAGAAGTGATTGCCGAACAGCTTGGTGTTGACCTGATTAAAGTCGATCTCTCTACCGTGGTGAATAAATATATTGGCGAAACGGAAAAAAATATCGCGCACATTTTTGATTTAGCCGAAGCGGATTCCGGGGTGCTATTTTTCGATGAAGCCGATGCCTTATTTGGCAAACGCAGTGAAACTAAAGATGCCCAAGACAGACATGCCAATATTGAAGTTTCTTACCTGTTACAACGATTAGAGGATTATCCGGGATTAGTGATTTTAGCCACCAATAATCGCAGCCATTTAGATAGCGCATTTAATCGCCGCTTCACCTTTATTACCCGTTTTACTTACCCCGACGAAACATTACGTAAAAAAATGTGGCAAATCATTTGGCCGAAACAACTTAAATTATCCAATGAAATTGATTTTGAACATCTGGCTCAACGAGCTGACCTGACCGGAGCAAATATCAGAAACATTGCCTTATTATCATCAATATTATCAGCAGATGATAATTGTGAACAAATTGAAAATAAGCATATAGAACGGGCCGTGACACTTGAATTAAACAAAACTGGTCGATTAGTATTTTAACTACTTCATAAAATTGGAGCTAATATGACAACGATAATTGCTTCCGACAATGCTATTATTGAAGTTAACAAGGCATTAAATGACATTCTAATTAAATACTTAAATATTCCAGGTCAAAATATTGATATTCGCTTTGACCTACCAGAAATTAATTCCATTCAATCTGAACCGACAGTGAGTGTATTTCTTTATGATATCAGTGAAGATCTACAATTACGCTCTGCCGAACCAAGACGTTATAACCCGGCAACCAGCACATTATTACCGGGATGGGTCAATATCAATTGTAACTATTTAATTACTTACTGGGATGCCAATAAACCCTCAAGTGACAGCTCCAGCCCAGACAGTCAACCGGATAATCAAGCGGCAAAAGTTATGACGCGTGTTTTGAATGCACTAATTAACAACCGTCAATTAACCGGCATTCCCGGTGCATACACCCGAATTATTCCACAACAGGAAAATTTAAACAGTCTGGGTAATTTCTGGCAAGCACTGGGTAATCGCCCACGCCTCTCTTTACTCTATTCCATTACTGTACCGATGAAGCTTAAAAATATTGAAGACAGTATTACACCGATTACCCAAATATCCGCTACTGTAGATCAAAAACCCAGTCTGGATAACTCACAAATAAATCAAGCTCTGACAGATAAATTATGTGCCGATTTAGGTGGTACAGAAGATGCCCGTCTTGCCCTTAATAAAGTGAATCTGATAACCGAACCCACAACAGATAATAATTATAATCAGAAAAATGAAAGTGTTATTCTTGAAGTTTCGGGCATTACCCATTCAACCTATTTACCTAAAATAAAAGATATTCTTTCCATATGGTTAAATAGTCAAGAAGCCGTTGTTAAAGTCAATGGGATAGGTATTATTATCGCTAAAGAAAATTCCGACAGTTTAATTTCAATATAAAATCATTATTTATTCAACAGAATACCACATTAATAATTGAGTAATAATTATGCCTAAATATACAATGAATGAAGATGATAAAAAATTCCTAAAAGACAATTCACAAGCACTTTTAGCTTATAATCAACTATCTGAGGATGATGATAATTATGATTCAGATGAAGATGAGGATGGCCCATTACCAGATGACATAACTTCCGGTCAATTTAAGACGTTAGAATATCATACAGTAGCCAGAGCTATTAAAGAAGCAATAGACCCAGAGGCATCTTTCATTTTATATCGTGGAGTAAGCAGCAAAACAGCCTTCGACATGTATAAGAACAGTAGCGCTGGAGGAGAGCCTGCCAATATCAATGCCCCACCTCCCACAATAGAAAACGCTCGCCAACAAGTAGGAAAAGGAGCATATTTGCCAGAGTTTTCGGTAGATGAAAGTGTATTCGATCGTTTCTCAAGAAACAGATATGGAGTAGTCGTTGAAATAAAATCAAAATATTTATCGCCAGGTAGTGAAAGTGAATCAGGTTTCGTCGCAAATAAAAATGCACCAATTAAAATTTTAAAAATATATGATAGAACGTTTGAAAAACCAGAAAAATCCCTGCCAAATGCATCGTAAATAACATATTTTTGAAGACACAGTACCTGTGTAATATTAATATACAATCTTTATTTCCACATCCATCATCAATATATTACATTTAATCAGTATATAGCCATTTAAATACCTATAATTGGAATGAAAATCATTTTAAATAAATAAAAAATCCACAGATAACAAACCCAACTACGACAAAGGATTTATAAATATGCCAAGATATTCTAATTCTCAGAGAATACCCACGCAGGGTACTAAAAATACTCGTAGAAAATCTCCATTATCAAACCCTTCTACCGAACATCTTTCACTTTCAAATAATCTAATTAACGACTCCTCCACTCGCCAACAAGTTAAGAAAGAATTTATTTGGGAAGGTCATATGGAGGCAATTGAAGAAGCGTCTAGAATCGGTAATTTTGCTGTCAGTTTTCGAGCAGCGGGTGAACCAACTCTCAGAGCCTTGGGTAAAGGTGCCGCAGCTAAGGGACATGATATTCTGGAAAAAACAATTAAACCCGGTTCAATTAATAAAGCTTATCCCAAAGACGAAGCTTCAGATGTAATAAAGAAAGTGCAAGAGGCGGGTATTGAAGGCTATGTAGGCCATTGGAATAAAGAAACGGGACGTCTCAAAGGCATCTATATGAGCAGCGGTCACGGTTTATCAGATGAACAGGTCAATGGGAAAATTTATCCCATAGATTTAAATAATCTCGAAGCAAGTCTGGCTCCTTTGAAAGAAAAAGAGAACTGGGCTGCACTGCCTTTCACGGGTGATTATGATACGCATGACATGATTAGTTTCACTACTCAACCGCATTCAGTACCATCCGATTCATCAGAAGAAAAGAAAATCATCAATCGCATTAACGAATATATCGCCAAATCTGATTCAAACCGACCATTTGAAGATATAGAGCACAATGTTATCAGGCATGGTCCTCAAGTAAGCTATCCTGCTTTTGCAATGGATAAAGAAAAAGAAGAGATAAAGAAACACGGAGGAATTGTCAAAACAGTTGCTGAGCCAGGCGAATTTCCGGTTGCTATCGTCAGTAAAGGGAAATGGACAATTGCCAATGACATCGATGAACTGAATCAGTTTTATAATAGTATTGGTGCAAAAATGAAAGTGAGCTGGAAACCGGGGGCAGAAAATCCCGGATTCGTTTCCAATCCACAAAAGCCGGGAATGGCCCGATTTAGCCGGAAAAAATAAAATAAATTATTATCACGTCAACAACGTCCTGCAAAATAAATCATTATTACCCTATGGATTTCAAGATACATCGCGACGGCAAGGGAGCGAATCCCTGGGAGCATAGATAACTATGTGGCCGGGGTGAGTGAGTGCAGCCAACAAAGAGGCAACTTGAAAGATGACGGGTATATTGGTACTTACGGTTGGCGTAGTAGATAACCGGGGTCTGCCGTACTAGATGTCATTTTCCTCCGAGCCATAGTGAAAATACCACCGACACATTCATTATCTGCATTAAATGATTTATATAAAAACCTGTTCCAGAATATCTCTCCTTCGTTTGTATGACCTGATGCAAAATAATAGATCATCTGGAGGGAACTCAGTCCAATTTTTGCGATCTGAACATTCAAGATTAACGGAAATATAAGTAATCGATATTTTTATGAGGGGGATTATTATTATGCGAATGCAAGTTAAAAACTGATTGAAATGAATGGCTTTCATAAAGTAGTTGTTGTAAATATAATATTTTCTCGTTTTTCCTTTTCTGGTATTTGATTCTTTAGGCTCTTCTATTAATGCATTCGGTAAAGATTTGCCTGAGGAAATCTGAGACAATGTTTTTTGTAACTTGATAGAAATACTATACCCTGGCAATGAGTAGTAATGACTACCTGATAAGACAGAGAAACAGATTGTGGCAAAGAAAGAAAAACGGCCTCACCATGACGCGTTATTCAAGCATTTTTTAACGCAGCCTGAAACGGCCAGAGAATTTCTCTCCCTTTATCTGCCCGAAGAGATCCAGTTGTTGTGTGATTTAGCCACATTGAAACTGGAGCCCGGCAGTTTTGTGGACCGGCATTTACGTCAACTGCACAGTGATGTGCTCTACTCGGTTGAAACGGCACGGGGGCAGGGCTATATCTACTGTCTGATTGAACATCAGTCCACCCCTGACCCGTTGATGGCCTGGCGGCTGATGTATTATGCCATGTCAGCCATGGCGGCTCACCTGAAAAAAGGCCATACCGAACTCCCTTTGGTGGCACCTCTGCTGTTTTATCATGGTGAGGTTCAGCCATATCCTTACACAAACCGGTGGCTGGATTGTTTCACGCTCCCTGAACAGGCTGCCCGCTTATACCGTCAGGCGTTTCCGTTGGTGGACGTCAGTGTGCTCAGCGATGAAGAGATCCTGACACATAAAGGGGTTGCCCTGATGGAACTGGTGCAAAAACATATCCGCTGCCGGGATATGCTGGAATGGGTCCCCCAGTTGGTGGAACTCCTGAATGCAGGGTATAATACAACCGAGCAGCGCAATGTGGTGTTACGCTATATTTTACTGAATGGACATACGCTGGACCTCTCCCAATTTGTCCATCAACTGATTGAACAATCTCCGGAGCATGAAACGATGTTGATGACTATTGCAGAACAGCTTGAACAAAAAGGGCTTGAGCGAGGCATTGAACAAGGTCGAGAGGAAGGTATTGAACTAGGCCGAGAGAAAGGTAAAGTGGAAACGGCTCGAGCCTTATTACGGCATGGCGTGAGTTTGGACATTATTGTCACCAGTACCGGGCTGAGCCGGGATAAAATTGAAGCGTTAAAGCATTAAATTAATCTTCTCTTTTACAGCAAAATGCCGATATTCAAAATCGGCATTTTTGTTCTTATTTATACCCTATGGAAGACAGCTGAAGGACGGGGTTTTACGGCGCATTGGATAAATAAACGCTTCAATAGACTGTTTATCCCCTTCTTTACTCATTCCTACCGTAAAAAATTCAGTAAATAGTCATTTGTCACTCGCCATTCGTAACAAACTCAGCCCTAAAAATTAACACTAAATCCACATTTTCTATCAATAGCAGGAAAAATCCCCTTCCCGTAATTCTCCAATAAGATTTTCATCTTATTTAGTTGGTGGCGATTTGTACGATCACACTTATATATCTGATTTTTTATCCTCAATTAATCGATGAAAAAGAAATATAAAATAATTATCCATTCATAATTTTCCTATCCCTAAAACCAAATAAAACCGCGTTAATACCTAAAATGGGTAATTCATACCATACCAATTAATAGTTATCACTCACTATTAATTAATATTCCATCCAAAGATTCATTACTTATAATCATGCCGCTTTATTAAATGCGATATAAATAATCGCGTAATAAACTTTTTCAGCATAAATAATAACCGCCATAAGGCAGTTTGCTGCGGTAGCTATACCCATAGCTCAGTGTTAATCAAAACATCAGTGCTAACCAAAACAAAGCAATAACGCTTTGTTTATCTTTTAAACGTAAATAACCAATAAGGAAAAAATTATGCCTACAACTCCAGAACAAATCGCTGTTGAATATCCTATTCCTACTTACCGCTTTGTTGTCTCAATCGGTGATGAGAAAGTCCCCTTTAATAGCGTTTCCGGCCTCGATATTTCTCATGACGTCATCGAATATAAAGACGGTACAGGCAATTACTATAAAATGCCCGGTCAACGTCAGGCGATTAATATTACGCTGCGTAAAGGTGTCTTCTCTGGTGATACTAAACTTTTTGATTGGCTTAACTCTATTCAACTTAATCGGGTCGAGAAAAAAGATATTTCAATTAGTTTAACCAACGAAGCCGGCACCGAGATTTTAATGACCTGGAGTGTGGCAAATGCCTTCCCAACTTCATTAACTTCCCCTTCTTTTGATGCCACCAGCAATGAAGTTGCTGTTCAGGAAATTAGCCTGACCGCAGATCGAGTGACCATTCAGGCGGCTTAAGACGCATTTATAAAGCTGTTTACTCAGAATATTGCACAATAATTGGAGGCAACATGCCAACAGTACCAACCTATCCCGGCGTTTATATTGAAGAGGACGCCTCACCCGCACTCTCCGTTCGTTCCAGTGCAACGGCAGTGCCAGTCTTTGCTGTTGCAAACAACAATTTATTAAGATCAGATAAACCCTATATTCGTGTTAGTAGTTGGATGAACTATTTGACACTAAAAGACGAGCCATTTAATCCCAAAAATATCCTTGACGTTTCACTACGTGCCTATTTTATTAACGGCGGTGGATATTGCTATCTCGTCAAAACTCAAGACTTAGAAACACAAGTGCCAAAACTTGACGATGTGACATTGCTGGTTGCTGCCGGAGAAGAGATCAACGAGGTCACAGGAACACTTTGTCAGCCGGGTAAAGGATTATTTGCTATTTTTGATGGCCCAAAAGATCAAATAACTTCGGCTCAAAAACCAAACGAACTCCTCAAATCTTATTCCCCTACTCCTTATGGCGCAGTTTACTACCCTTGGCTAACCGCTGAATGGGGAGAAAATAAAGCCGCCGTTGATATTCCGCCCAGTGCAGTGATGGCCGGTATTTATGCCAGTGTCGATAACAGCCGGGGAGTCTGGAAAGCGCCCGCTAACGTTCCTATTCAGGGAGGATTACAACCCAAATACCCGGTAACTGATGACCTGCAAGGGAAATATAACCAAGGCAGGGCACTGAATATGATCCGTACCTTTCCTAAAAGCGGCACGCTGGTTTGGGGTGCTCGTACACTTGAGGATAGCGATAACTGGCGTTATATCCCGGTCCGCCGTCTGTTTAACAGTGCAGAGCAAAATATTAAAAATGCCATGAGTGCTATGGTATTTGAACCCAACAGCCAACCCACCTGGAAAGCGGTTCACCGCGCTATCGATAACTATCTTCACACCCTCTGGCAGCAAGGCGGTTTAATGGGTAACAAAACCGAACAGGCTTACTTCGTCCAGATCGGTAAAGGTCTCACCATGACCGATGACGATATCAAGCAGGGCAAAATGATTGTCAAAGTGGGTCTGGCGGCAGTTCGTCCAGCCGAATTTATTATCTTGCAATTTACGCAGAATATCGCTCAATAATCGGAGGCAACATGTCAACAACACCAACTTATCCTGGCGTCTATATTGAAGAAGATGCATCACTGGCTCTCTCTGTTAGCCAAGGGAACACGGCAATCCCGGTTTTTATTGGCCGTTTCTCACCTAAAAAAACCAGCGCAACGCCACAAATAACACGCGTGAGTAGTTGGTTAGATTTTACTAACCAGTTTCATGTGGGTTGTATTAGGTCGGTAACAATCAAATTAACTGAACCTACTCCACCACCTGCCCCTTCCGTTCCTGAGAAAAACAAAGGTAATAAAAAAACCGAAAACAATACAAAAGCCAAAAGCAATGTAGAAACTTTTGCCACCCAAAAGCTTACGCTTGATACAGATGATAAAAATAACAGTGATTCTTACAATATAACTGTCGGCACCTACACAACAAGCAGTGATGCTTTAAAACTTTATTTCCAAAATGGTGGCGGCCCCTGCTATATCCTGCCAATTGCTGATACCAAAGATACTACTCTGGCATTAATTCCTGAATTAATTGAGCAGGCTTTAGAAATTACCTTGATCGTCAGCCCTGAACGGGATTCTTCTTATCAGAGTGCAATATATGGCAGCCTGACCCCTTTATTAAAGACAGGATATTTTCTTATCGCTGATAATCAGGATAAAGAAACCGCACTTAACGTTAGCCTGCAATCACAAACCGCAACTTATTATCCTGCGGTTAAAGTTTCACAACTTATTCAGATGGAGGAGAGTAGCGTCACGGTTTCAGGTTATCGGGATACAAAAGCTACCAATCTGGCAGAACTCAAACAGCAAAACTCAGGACTCTACAAGCAAGTTATCGAGGCAATAAAACAAAAAATTGCTGATAACAAAAACCTCATTCCTGCCAGTGCAGTCATGGCTGGTGTCTATTGCGCCACTGACGCCAGCCGCGGCGTCTGGAAAGCACCGGCGAATGTTGTTCTCAGCGGAATTAGTGATGTAGCGGATCGGCTCAGCGACAATGAACAAAGCACCATAAATCAAAAAGGCATCAATGCTATCCGTTATTTCAGTAACAAAGGTTTTGTCGTCTGGGGCGCTCGTACTCTGCAAGATGATGACAACTGGCGCTACATTCCGGTTCGGCGTTTATTTAATGCGGCAGAACGGGATATCAAGCAAGCCATGCGATTTGCCGTTTTTGAACCCAATAGCCAACCTACTTGGGAACGCGTTCGGTCAGCCATTGATAACTATCTGCATCAACTCTGGCAACAAGGAGCGCTGGCCGGTAATAGCCCGCAGGAAGCCTATTTTGTCCAGATTGGTCAAGGTGTCACCATGTCCGACATTGACATTAAACAAGGCAAAATGGTGGTTAAGGTTGGGATGGCGGCGGTCCGTCCGGCTGAATTTATCATCCTGCAATTTTCGCAAAATGTAACACAGTAACCGTACTGAGGCGCGGTTCGCCGCGCCTGTTCTATTGAGGAACCGAGAATGGAAATCACACAGCCCGGCGTCACCATCACGGAGAACCTGATATCCCAGCAACAAGATGAGGCGTTTATCGGTGTACCGGTTTTTATTGGTTACACCGCAAAAAGTCCAGACAACCAAACCGCCGTCAAGTTAAATAGCCTGACCGACTTTACCCTGTCATTTGGTGAATCAGGATTAACGTACTATTCCGTGCGTCACTTTTTTGACAACGGGGGTCAACAAGCCTATGTACTGTCGCTAGGGTCTGATGAACCACGTGGCAATTTTCAATCATTGAGCTCTACCCTACAACAAGATTGGGTTAAACAAGCAATTGCGGCACAGAGTGCTATCACGCTGATTGTGGTCCCCGATATTGTCTATCTGAATCAGATGGATGCTCCCGATTCAAGAATAGCTCAATACGATAAGATTCAGTTCTGGCTACAATTTTGGCAATCAGTACTTAACCTCTGCCAGTGCCGACGCGGCATCATGGGATTGCTGGATGCCCCCGATGATCCCGCACTGGCCGCGGAATGTTTAACGCAGCTCTCTTCCAGTGATCGGCAATGGGGCGCCGTATACTGGCCAAGATTGAACAGTGCCTATCAGGAACAAGATCGGTCTGTTGTTCTTTCGCCGACTGCGGCGGTGGCCGCCATCATTCAGCGTAACGATAACCAAATGGCGGTCTGGCACGCACCCGCGAACGTCACATTAGCCAAAGTGATAAGCCCAATACGCTCTCACATTGAAGCCGATGCCCTGTTTAATCAGGATGGCCCTTCGTTGAATCTGGTTCGCAGCTTCCCCGGCAAAGGGATAAAGATCTGGGGATGCCGCACGCTGGACAACACCCCCGACTCCCCTTGGCGCTATATACAAACTCGCCGTCTGGTTTCTTATATCGAAGCCCATATGACTCAACTGGGCCGGGCCTTTGTGTTCGAACCTAACAACGCCATCACCTGGATGAAGTTTAAAGGTCAGGCTTACAACTGGTTACGTCAGTTATGGCTAAACGGCGGACTGCGCGGTACGCAGGAAGATCAAGCTTTCGAGGTGCTACTGGGGGTTGACGAATCGATGAGCGAAGCGGATCTACGGGCCGGGAAAATGATCATGAAGATCAGGCTGGCACTACTCATTCCGGCGGAATTTATCGAGTTGAATCTGACATTTGATACCCGTACCGGGATCACCCATTAAACAGGGGCAAAATATGAACAATTTATACACCCCGTCGGTGTCACACCGTTTTATCGCCAGTTTTCTGTTTAACAATATCCCCAGCCCACTCGACATTGCTTTCCAACGGATATCGGGTTTGAGCCGTGAACTGCAAACCACCCAACACAGTCAAGGCGGAGAAAATGCCAGAAATGTTTGGCTAGCCGAGAAGATCCAGCATGGCAGTCTGGTACTGGAGCGCGGCGTGATGACCGTGACACCGTTGACTTGGGTGTTTGATCGCGTCCTGCGCGGCGAGAAAGCCGTGTATGCCGATGTGGTCATCATGCTACTGAATGAACATTCAATTCCCGTCGCAAGCTGGACATTAAGTAACGCCCTGCCGGTTCGCTGGTCCATCGGCGACCTTGATGCCAATAGCAATACGGTTTTAGTGAATGCGCTGGAGTTACGTTATCAAGATATGCGCTGGTTAGGAGTGAAAGCATGACTGTTGAAATTAAGGAGTTGATTATTCAGGCCAAAGTCACCGACTCAGCGAGTCACTCCGTCGCGCCACAAACACTGGCGCAGGAAGCGCTGGACAATGCCCACCTGATTGAAAAGGTGAAACAAGCCGTGTTAGATGCATTGCGTGAAACAGGAGGTCATTATGAGCTTAATTGAACGCAGCCTGTCCAAACTCACCCTTGCCGCCTTCAAGGATCGTGAAGGGAAAACCTCGGTAGGCAGTTTACAGGCAATGTATAACCCCGATGCCATCCAGCTCGATTATCAAACCCGTTATCAGCAGGATGAAAGCGTTAACAGTGCCAACCAAAGCAGCCGCTATGTGTTATCCCAACCGGCTGGCCTGTCATTAGTCCTGCTATTTGATGCCACCATGCCCGGTAACAACACCCCGGTAGAAACCCAACTGGCGACGTTGAAAGCCCTGTGTGCCGTGGATGCCAGTACTCACGTCCCCCACTTTCTTAAAATTAAATGGGGCAAAATGCGTTGGGAAAACAAAGGCTATTTTGCTTGTCGTGCCAGCGGCCTTAGCATCAGTTACACCCTGTTTGACCGGGACGCCACACCGTTGCGGGCCAGCGCTACCTTATCTCTGGTAGCAGATGAAAGCTTTGTTATCCAAGCCACCGAGCAGCAGTTAAAATCTCCCCCGGCTACTGCGGTTAACGTCACGGATATGCTCTCCCTGCCCTTGATCGCATTAGGCGCCGGAGCATCCTTGACGGGCGGGATCGATTATCTCTCGCTGGCCTGGCAAAACGGACTGGATAATCTTGACGATTTCACCCCCGGACAAACACTGCAAGCCAAGGGGGATGCATGAAGATACCTGCGATAACGCTCAAAATAGGCGGCAAAACACTCAACCACTTTACGGTTATCAGCTTAACAGTAAACCATCATATCAATGGCATCCCTTCGGCTAACATCACTCTGGGGATCGCCGGTGATGCCTGCCATATCTTTGATGCCAAGGCGCAAGCTGAACTGGCAAGCTGCCGCCCGAATCACGAACTTAGCGTGCAGATCGAAAAAACTGTGGTGTTTAAGGGGATCATCGTTCGACAAGCACTAGGGCTTAAAGGTCAGGACAGCATCATTACTCTGACCACCAAACATTCGCTGCAAAAATTAACTCACAACTTCCACTCACAACTGTTCAACAAACAAAGTGATGAGGCGATTATCAAGAAGCTGTTTAGCCAAGCGGGTATCCCTGTCACGATAAAACAAGCGCCTCAGCTTAAAACGGTGCATGAGCAAATGGTGCAGTTTCGCTGTAATGACTGGACTTTTCTAAAAAGTCGGCTGCTCGCAACCCACACCTGGCTACTGCCCGGTAACGATAGCGTGACGCTGATGGCTCCTGAATCACTGAATCGGTCAACCGTACATACCATCCACCAGCGGGCTAACCATCAGGATGCGGTGTTATTTGAAGCTAATCTACAATGGGATAATCAACGCAGCCCCAAAACCGTGAATGTACAATCCTGGGATATCGCCCAACAAAAACTGTCTCAAGCCCATCAGGCAAAAAGCAGCGGACTGGGTCGCAATCAACTCGCCACAGATAGCCTGACATCATTGACCAACCAAGCATGGCAATGGGTTTTCAGCTATCCATTGGACAATGAACAGGCCAAACAGCTTGCTCAAGGTATCCTGAATAACCGCCGAAGCCATAACGTCTCCGGTAGTTTTGAGGTTGAAGGCGATAACCGTTATCAAGCCGGCGATATTCTGGCATTAAGCGGCTTTGGTCAGGGGATGGATGGTCAGGCCATTATCACCGGTGTCAGTCATACCATCACTCAACGGCAAGGCTGGCGTACCCGACTAACGCTGGGACTATTACCGGAAACCGAGCAAGTTGTACCACCGGTTAAAGAGCTGCATGTCGGGATCGTGGAAAAATATCAGCGAGATAGCCAGTCACTGGGGCGTATTCCGGTCAAAATACCGGCGTTAAACTTAACCAATGGCATCCTTTTTGCCCGCTTAGGTAAGCCTTACGCCAGCCATGAAAGTGGTTTCTGCTTTTACCCGGAACCGGGGGATGAAGTGATTATCGGCTTCTTTGAATGTGATCCGCGCTTCCCGGTGATATTAGGCTCGATGCACAACCCGAAAAATAAATCACCAGTAGAACCGAGTGAAAAAAATCCAGTAAAAACCTTAGTGATTAAACAAGGGGAAAATCAGCAGGCATTAATCTTCGATAATAAAGATAAAACCCTCGCATTGAATAGCGGAAAAAATAAATTATCTTTACAACAAGATAAAGATATCACGCTTAATTCTGCTAAGAATTTTATTACCCATGCTCAGGAAATTAAAATAGAGGCCCAAAAATCTCTGTCCGCCGCCGGTAAATCTGGGGTTGATATTAAAGGTGCGAAGATTAATCTAACCCAATAATAAGGTAATGAGATGACAAACAAAGCATTAGTCGACAAAGTATTAACCGACAAAGTATTAGCCGATATTTACGGTCGGGGATGGGCCTTTCCGCCGCAATTTTCTATTAAAGATAGTACGTATAAAGATAGTACGTATAAAGATAGTACGCATCCTGAAATACCCACCGGTGTAACCATGGCGGAAGGGGCCGAAAACGTCCGCCAAAATATGAAAATTCTTTTTCTCACCGAACCCGGCGAACGGATTATGCGTGAGAATTATGGTTGCGGCCTGAATGATTATCTGTTTGCCAATATTCGTGACGAAATGATGGCAGAAATTCAAACCCGGATTGAAGAACGGGTATTACGTTATGAACCCCGTGCCGATATCAGCGAAATTCAGGTGAACCAGAGAACCGACATACCCAATACCCTGTATATTCAGGTCACTTACACCTTGAGAGGCAGCGAAATCAGCCAGCAGATTGAAGGCGCCCTTGAGGTTAATGAAGGCCGGGTACAGGTGAGTTTATGAGCAAACAACTGGTGGTAGATGGCGACTTTTTGCTGTTCGAACCGTTATTTGGCAACCGGCAAGTCACCATTCTTGGGCCAGCAACCATCCGCGGTAGCGGGCACGCGCAAATTCAGGGCAAAAAGATCGTCATGGTGGGTGATGAAAAAAAGGTGCAACTTCAAGCGCAATATATCACCCCCAGCCACCCGGTGCCCGGCATGGGGATGGTCACCATTGCTCAATTGGATGCCAGCCAGCAGGTAAACTTTTGCCGCAGCCCTGCCACGGTAATTGTCGTCGGGCAACAATTTACCGCCCGTTTTACCCCGTCACAACCCGCCAATAATCCGTCAAGTGGCCCGGATGTGACAGCACCCAGTATGGGTAAAGGCCGTTTTATTGCCAATCAATATGCCGTTAGTGCCGGGTAAATAATTTCCTTCAACCTTATTTCTAAATAACAACACTCTCCTGAAAAACTATCAGGGATATATTCAAACAACAGGTAATAAAAATATGGGACAGGCTGAGTTAGACAATAAACTCTCTGCTATTGTGCCAGATGCTGCATTTAAACTTGATGAAAGAAGTACGCTGGATATTTTAAACTGGCTTAAAGCTTATGCTAAAGAAATCCCTTTCGATCAAGAGAAAAAACAGTTCTGGGATAGTTTTTACTTTATTCAAGCAAATAATCCGCAACAATTGGCGGATATTTACCAAAATGCAAATAAAGCGGATGGCCTTTTACCGGCACATCAAGTTTTTATCTTGGCTTTTTTAAAGCTATTAGAAACAACTAATCGATTATTAAATACTTTTCCGGCCCGGCACCGCAATCTTTATTACCGGGAATTATTGGGGCTGAAACCTAAAAAAGCGCAAGCGGATAAGGTTGCGCTAGGAATTACCCTCAACCCCGACAATACAGAATCGCTGATAGCTCAGGGCACGCTGTTTGACGCCGGGCAAGATGGCGCCGGCAACCCATTACACTATGCCTCAGATACAAATTTACTCGCGAACCAAGGTCAGCTGACCGATCTGCGTTGGTATCGGAAAAAGGATGATGGTTGGTTATCGGCAATAGCATTAAATCTTGCAGATAACATTGCATTGCCTGAAAACGGTATTCGACTTTTTAGCCCAACAGCCAATGATGTTCCGGTTCTGTCCGGCTATCTGATTACTTCGCCCTCATTTGCCATGTCGGCAGGAGAACGCACGATTAAAGCCACATTAGCCAGTGAGTGGATAGGTAATGCTGATCACATCACCGCTAAAATCAGTTCGGGCGATCACTGGCTTTCTCTATCAGTAAAAAAAGATAAGGCTGAGGCTAATGATATCCATTATCTTACACTTTGCTTATCCACTAATGATGACCCCATCAGTTCCCCTGACGGCTTGGATAATATGGCGTTTGATGTACCGGTGTTAAAGCTAGGCACCACTCAAGGCCCTACTCTGCCTAAGATTACAGGGATCGAAGTCAGCATTAACGGCAACCGCAGTGTGCACTATGCCTCTGATGGTGGTACTGAACAAACGGATACTACCAGCTTCCCGTTTGGTCAATCCCCGTCGCTAAGCTCCGGTTTTAATCTGGTTGCCCCAGAATGGTATGGCTCTGAAAACGCAACATTGACGATTACCCCTCAATGGGTTGGCTTACCGACCAGCAGTTTTTCAACATGGTATGACAAATACAATCCGAAACCAGACAATAATAGTGTATTCAAAGTACAAGGCTATTTAGTCACATCTCAAAAGAGAGAAAAACTTAATAAGGTACAAGCATTATTCGATGGAAAAGAGGCACCACAAGGACAAAGCCTAGAATTTACCTTACCAATAATGAATTATCCCCTTGCAGACAGCCCATCCCCTAATGACTGGCCGACATCCGTACGCATAGAACTGGCTGAACAGGATTTTATGCACACCCAATATTGGCAAGATCCGACAGGTAAAAAATTACCCTATACCCCACAAATCAGTGCATTGCAGGTACAGTTCAGCGCTAAAGCTAAACAATTTTCCGTCTATCCTCTGGCACCTTTTGGCCGGGGCGAGGCAACAGCAAAAGCGCCGACACTCACCCATGAAGCATTCTATTTAGGCTTTACGGGCGTATTACCGGGACAAACTCTATCTTTATATTGGCAATTAGAAGGGATTCAAGCGCTCGCTTTATCCTGGTTTTATCTCAACGAAAGCAATAGCTGGAGCACATTAGACAAATTAGTTGACGATCAAACTTATAACCTGTTTGACCGGGGTATCTGGCGCACTTTATTGCCACAGGATGCTGCAAATCAGGCCGCTTTGATGCCGACGGGACGCTACTGGCTGAAAGCCGAGATAACTCATCAGACCGATCCTCAAGATTACCCACGTATTAAGGGCTTGTTGTATAACGCTACCACGGCGACATTAGTCAATGGAGAAACCGTTGAACAGGATCACTTTATCAACGAATTAGCCGCCGACAGCATTAAACAGCCGGTCAATGCATCCCCTGCAATCAGTGGCGTCACTCAACCTTGGGCCTCTTGGGATGGTCATCCGAAAGAAACAGAACAAGCCTTCCTGACGCGGCTCCCGGCTCGGTTATCTCACCGTAACCGGGCGCTGAGTTGGGGCAACATTGTCACCTTATTAAAAGAGCAATTTATCAGCCTGTTTGATGTCAAATACCCTTCTGCCAGTGAATTAACCAAAATCCCGGCACCGGAAAAACAGCAACTGATTGTGATCCCTGACAGCCGTTACAAAGATAACGATGATGCGCTGCGTCCAAAATTAAACCCCGCTCGGCTGGCAGAGATGGTCGAATGGATCAAACAACTCAGCAGCCCTTGGGCAACCCTTGAAATCAGCAATCCTACTTACATTGACGTTAAAGTGAACTACCAAGTGGCCTTTATTGCGGGCGTTAACCCCGACTACGGATATCATCAGCTACAACAGGAGTTAAGCCGCAAATATATGCCGTGGGGTGAAAATGCCGCTATCGGCGTGACAGTCGGTAATCGCATTGATTATTACCAGTTATTAGCTACGATCCAGCAATCTCCTCTGGTGGAACGCGTCACTGATTTAAGCATAACCATCGCTAACCGAGTCACCGGTGCCGTGGGTAAAAGTATCGAAGCCGCCGATAATGAAGTGCTGATTTTAGTCTGGCCAGAGCCGCGTCCCTCAAACCAAGGAGTTAACCAATGAATCATCAGGATGCCCTGTTTCCCATCGTCAAAGACGATATTACCTTCGATGCCTTACTTGCTCAGGCCAAAACAGTGATTGAGCAGCAATCCGGCCAATGCTGGAGCAATACCAGTGAAAACGATCCCGGTATCACCTTATTAGAAGCCTGTTGTTATGGTGCCTCCGATCTGGCTTACCGCCACACATTGCCACTGAGAGATCTGCTTACTCCAAGGCCCGAGGAACAGACACTAGGCGACGGTATTTTCCCCCAAGAGTTTGGCCCACAACAAACGCTGACTTGTGGCCCTATCACTGCGGAAGATTATCGTCGGGCTTTATTAGACCTACATAGTAATGACACCATTAATGGTTATTTTTTCTTTAACGATGTTCAACTGATTCGTGAACCTGAAAACGAACGCTATGAATATTGGTATAACAAAGAAAAACGTGAATATAGCTTTAAAAACTCTGGATCAGATAGCCAATTAACACTAAGAGGAAATTACTGGCTCTATTTACTCCCTAGTCGGGAAACTGAAACTAATAAAACACTAGCTGAGGAGAGGCTGAAAACTTTCCTAAAAGATAACCGTAATCTGGGAGAATTCATCAGTAAAATTATCTGGTTGCAACCTGCCGATCTCCCCTTGCAGATTGATATTGAACTTGAAGATAACGTCATCGATTTTGCTGATATCTTCGCCCAAGTTTATATGACGGCGGAACAGATGGTGCTGGCAAAACCCGAACGTTATACCACTCAGGCCATGAAAGATCAGGGTCACTGTCATGAAGAGATATTTTCCGGCCCTTATTTACATCACGGTTGGATACCGACCTTACCTCAAGCCAAAAATTACACCGGCGCTACCATATTAAATCTAAGTCATTTGATTAACCGATTATTAGCTATTAAAGGTATTCAGAGTGTCACCCGGCTGGCATTAGCTGATCACGACACAACTATTACGCCATTGTCGGATGATAATTGGTCTTGGAAAATCGCTCAAGGATATTACCCCAGATTATGGGGTAACGATCCACTGGCATTAATTACCTCAGCAAACAGCCCGCTTACCATTATTGCCAAAGGGGGCGTTAAAATTGGCGTTTCCAAACAAGATGTAGAGAAACAGCTTATTACAGAACCACTGATTAATACACAACCTGAATTACTGCATTGGGGTAAATATCGTAAAGTTCTGGATTACTATCCGGTGAGCAATAAATTACCGGCTTGCTATGGATTGCAGACCAACAAACCTACGTCACAGCAAGTGCAATTACACCAATTTATGCTCCCTTTTGAACAAATGCTGGCTAATGGCTGTGCCGAACTCGCTCTATTACCGAAATTACTGGCCTTTAAACAACGGGGAAAAACAGTACACGGTGTGCAATGGCCTTTTAAAACGGGTACAGTCAGCCATCGTGTTCACCAACAAGTCATTCCTGATTTAACCGAAAAACTAAGCCGCGATTCACAAATCTATATTGATAACCATATTCAGAAGTCAAACTATATAAAAGAGGCGACAATTCTGAATTATCTGTTGGGCTATTTTGGTGCTCAACTGGCCGCCAGACCACTTACATCGAACTCACTACTGGGTTTCAAAGACTTTCTGTCTACACAGCAAGGTTATCTGGCTCAACAACCAGAACTGACCTATCAACGTAATAATATTCGGATTGATAAAGTGTCGGCACTGCAAAAACGAATTGCGGCCCGGTTGGGTTTGGGCGGAGAGTGTTTCAGTGACGTGCCTAATCTGGATGGCCTGCCTTTTTATTTAATTGAACATCGTCAACTTTTGCCGATAAAACCCGACACGAAATTCGACGATAAACAAAAACCTGACGATCTAAAGGTAATTGAAGAGAATTCAGATTCTAAAAATCATCAACTCATCATTACACAGCAAGGTATTGCAGGTCGGTTATTACAAGGTCAGGTAATTAATCTGATCATTATTGAAGGTGATAGAGAATTTACATTGCGGGGTCAAATGATCACCGAGGTGACAGGAGAGACATTTTCCCTTAGTACCCGCAACAGTAGCGATTTGGAACGCAATCTGGACAGAATAAGACTGGCATTTAATGATGGTAATCTACGCTGGCAAAATAGCCCGGTGTGGCTGGAAGATATGGATTATCAATTGGTTTATGCCGATGAAAAGTATCAACGTGCTAGCGAAAATGAACGTTGGATTACTTCCAGTGCTCAAAGCCCCTTCCCGGCCATGATTGAAGTAGGTGACGAAATCACCCTGAAATATGTGATTACCCCCTCTGGGCCAGCCCTAAAAATATCAGCTCGCACAGTTCTCCCTGAACCGCAATCCGAATATGAACTCAAAGCACGGGTGGTTAAATTTGATCGTATTCAAGGCAAGATATTAATTAAATGCAACCAAGACTCACGGAATAAAAACTTTCCAAAAGAGACCGAAGCATGGCGCTATCGCTGGTACTTCTCCAATGAAAAATATGCCTTGGCCGATCGCTTCTCATTTGTGGTTAGCGTGATAGTGAATCGTCGGTTAATTGAGAATGACAACGTTGATCCTTATAAGTTGGAGTCTTGGGTGAAAACAGAAATATTAGCTGAATTCCCCGCGCATATTTCGATGATTATTCACTGGTTATCACCGGAACATTTTGAAGATTTTGCCAGCACCTATAAACGCTGGCAAAACAATGACGCACCTTTAGGAGACGAGGCATACCATATTTTAGAAACCTTAACCTTAGGGCGCCTGCCTTCTGATGCAACCGGTATTGGTAATATGCGAATTGCCACCGAACAGCAACGTATTGAGGTCATTGGTGAATCTGGAGATCAATGGAATGAAGCAGTCATAAAAAGTGATCAATTATTATATGTGCCTTATACCGGAGGTATGGCTAAACTCAATGCAATTATTAATAAGGATAATAGCAAAAATAGAAATTAATTTATCTATACCCAATAGATTTCAAGTTGCAGTGCGGCGGCAAGAGAACGCATCCCCAGGAGCATAGATAACTATGTGACTGGGGTAAGTGAACGCAGCCAACAAAGCAGCAACTTGAAAGATGAAGGGTATAATGTAAAAACGAATTAATATAGCATTACAAAAGACTTATTTTAAAATTAAATATCTTTTCCTGTTTAATTATACAGAAACATCTACAAGATATTTAAATATCAATAATTTAATACCATACAATATAGGATGATAAAAATGGAAAGAAAATCTAATCTATCTAATGCAAAATCCAATATGGAAAATACCAAATCAAATGGCCCATCAGCAGATAATTTAAAAAGACGCTTTAAAGAAGGCAGTATTCCATTACAGACCGATTATGCCGATCTGATTAATATTGCTGATATAGGTCGCCGGGCTGTTGGTAAAGCTCCCAGTCAGACGGATAATCCAAATTCAGCGCTGAAACTGGATGATACCGGTGCACTAGCGGTAAAACTTAACGACAACGGCGGTTTAAAGACAGATAAAGATGGATTAAGTGTCAAAATTAAGGATAAAAGCTTATTGGCTGATAATAACGGATTAGCAGTCAATACCGGCAGAGGATTGAGAATTAACAACGACAAGCTTGAGGTCAATAATCATCACGGTATCGAAATAGTTAATGAAGGGGTAAAGGTTAAAGTAAGTAATGGTATTAATGTTGATAACGATGGTGTTTCAGTCAAAGCTGGTAATGGCATTAAGGTAGACAGTAGTGGTGTCAGTTTAAATATTGGAGAAACTAAAAATTCCCGTTATTCTTCATTAAGACTAAAAAATAATGTTTTCTCTGTAGAACTTAATAATGGTCTGATTGATGAATCCGGTGGAATAACCGTTGGTCAGGGTGATGGCATTATTGTAGGTAACCAAACAGTATCAGTCAAAGCAGGCAATGGTATTACTGTTAATTCAAACGGTGTCAGTATTGATCCCTATACAGTACTCCCCAAAGGAATGATTGTGATGTTTTCTGGTGATAGTGCTCCCACTGGCTGGGCTTTTTGTGATGGTAATAATGGAACCCCAGACTTAAGAAGCCGTTTTGTCATGTGTGGAAACGACTTTTCTGATAAAGGAAACGACGGCAATAAAGCCAGTGGAAGTGGAAATGCAAAAATCTTTTTCAGAGATACAACACAAACTCAAGTTTCTGTCACTGTTAATGTGCAAAATACAACATTAACAGAAGCACAAATACCTAGTCATAAACATACTGGAGGTATGGCTTATCGGTATGATACTGGAATGAGATATTCTTATTCAACAGGGTCGGGAGAAACAAACGAAATAAATAATCACATTAATTCTGGAGTAATGACTAAAGATAGTACCCCTTATTACGTATACACATCAAACACAGGCGAAGGACAAGGACACAATCACCAAGCAACAGCCTCATCCCCTTCACATTATCATAGCGTTGATGTAATTCCACCTTATTACTTATTAGCCTTTATTATGAAACTTTAATTCTATTCTACAAATACAGATTTAAATTACCTATTACCTGCTAAATACCAAGGGAATATCAATATGACTTCGGAGCCAAATCTGTTAAACCGGATTACCATTACTATTGCAGCTAATAATCAACAGGTAGCTAAAAAAGTATTGCATGGCTCCCTGCTTAATCAGGAAAATATACATAAATTATTCAATTCATACTTTGATGAATATAACATCCATCAGAATATATTTTTAGAGACATTAACCCTAAATCTTGGTGAAATAAGTTTCCATAACTTTAATTCATTATTCTCTGCTCGCCTCAAGGTTGAGCTGAATAAAGCACTTAGTCAATATCAGATAAATAACTATCAAGAAGAAATTCTACTGAATAAGCCAACATTTAATAAATTCACCGATAACTATTCCGCATTATGCGATAACAATTTAATTGATGCGGAGAATTTCATCCACTCTTTATATCAACAAGATGCCCAACCTAATACAATGGAGGCAATAACGCATAACAAAGACATTAATATTAATAAACTTATTCACCAATTAACACAGATAGAGAGCAAATGGATATTATTACTGGCAAGAAGCTGCCTATCTGAACACGGTATACAACAATTTTTGGCTATCAAACAACCCGATTTATTGAGCGCCATCAATCGCAGGTTATCCGAAAAAGTAAATAAACCACAATATCAGGAGGAACTTGTCTCCTCCGGGCAATTGATACTTAATGCACTGGAATATCTACAGCGGCATAATATTCAGGAAATACCTAAACCCAATGCAAAGATCATTTCACGTATTACCACTGAACTTAATAACAGTATACTTAATGCCGATCCTATTATTAAGCTATTTCGCCAAGCTATGAACCAAAATACTCCATTAAATAGTTGGCTAAAACAACTCTGGCAAACCATTTATGTTTCACGGCTTTGCCAAAAGCATCTTTCGGTTGAAGAATACCAATATCTATTGGAATACTTTATGCCAAACCGCATAGATAAAAATACACCCGATAAGAAATCAGCCATGAATAACGTTAATTTTTTAGACGTTCAGCAATATCAATATCCAACAAATCAGAAGGTCATTACCGAAGATCAGAAAATACTATCAGCATCAAACTCTCTACTCAAAGTCAATAATGCCGGGATATTAATTCTATGGCCGATGCTACCCGCATTGTTTAATCAACTTGGCCTACTTGAGGGGAAAAAATTTATCCATCGTCAAGCTCAATTTAGTGCTGTTAATTTCCTTGACTATCTGATTTGGGGAACCGAAGAAACACCGACAAAACATAAAAGACTCAATAACGTTCTGTGTGGATTAATGACTGATGAAAACAGTGAATCAATCTTACTTGAACCAGAAAAACAATTGATAGCAGATCAATGGCTGGATACCGTTATTGCTCAATTTCCCGGCTGGAAAAAATTAAGCCTCAATGACGTCCGGCAACTGTTTTTACAACGACCGGGGGAATTATTGGCAGATGAGCAAGAAATCAACATCACAATCCAGCAACAACCATTTGATGCGCTGTTAGCTGATTGGCCGTGGCCATTAAATATCGCCAAGCTTCCCTGGCTGGATCACTCTTTATTAATCGACTGGAAAAATATTTAACAGGTTTATATGAATTCTTTACTTAAAAATAACCATTACAGGGCGGCAGAATTACACTGGATTTACCCCCATCTGGAACGTATTGATCTTCAGTTACAACATTACTATTACCAAAACAGAGAAAAATATGATTATTTACCGGATAGCTTTCTACTTACCGAAGATGAATTAAACCAACGTCTGACAAAACCACAGCGTATTCCTCATTGGGTCACCAAACAGGACGATATTATTAACTTCCCTGAAATCGAAGAAAACCCCAATGCATTATCACAATTAGTTGAACGTTTTGAACTGACTGAATTTGAACGGGATGTTTTATTATTAGGTTTATTACCGCATTTCGATAGCCGTTATCATGCGTTATTTGCTGCTCTGCACGGTAATAGTAAAAAACAGTGGCCAAGTTTTTCCTTGGCAATTGAATTATTTAGCCAACGCCAAAGTGATCGGCAATTACTGCAAAACAGCCTTCTACCGCAAACACCATTAATCAGTAACCAACTATTACGGCTCAATAACCATGAAGAATCTATTTGGTTACAGACGCAGTTTTTAACTCACAGCGCTGTCTGGCATTTTCTAACGGGCCAACGGATTATTTTACCGCCACTGACAACTTGTGCTTATTGGCATTCTCCTGCCTCACAGACTTGGTATCCACTACCCCTTTGTCATTCATTTGAAAAGGTATTGCTGAATGAAACCGACGAAATACGCCCATTGGTGATACTCAGAGGAAAACAGGATAGCGCCAGAGAATTAGCGGTCAGTAATATTATGAAGTCTCATGGTATTAATACCTTAATCCTTGATTTAGCCCGTCTACCCGATGAAGAAAACACTGCCACAGTCTCCGGCTTATTGGCGGATGCAATACGGGAAGCCAGGTTACATAATGCTTGCTTATTAATTCGTAACTTTTCTTTAATGACAGATAAAAAGAAAATATGGCGCAGCGAACTATCTACATTATTGAACCAACCAAAATTAAAGGTAATTTGTCTGGTAGAACCGAATGATGCATTAATATGGATTAAACATCTGCCAATGGTACAAATTAATATGCCATCACTTACTCTGGCAGATAAAAAAACCATGCTGGAAGCAAGTTTACCGGAAAATATAATCCAGGAAATAAATATCACTCAATTATGTCAGCGTTTTTCATTTACTGCGGAAACATTACCGCAAATCCTTCAAGAAGCGAATCAATACCAAATACTCCGACAAGCCGAAGGTCAATTGGAAGAAACCGATCTGCGTAAGGCATTAAGTTTCCGTGCTCAACAGAATTTCGGTAAATTAGCCCAGCGAATAATACCTAAACGTAGCTTTAATGATTTAGTTATTTCAGATGTATTAGCGCAGCAATTAAAAGAGATTATTGCCGCCATTCATTACCGTGAGCAAATTCTTAGTGCTGGCTTTCAGGAAAAAATCGGTTACGGTACCGGTATTAGTGCGCTATTTTACGGTGAATCCGGGACCGGCAAAACTATGGCCGCAGAAGTGATTGCTGGTCATCTTGGCGTTGATCTAATTAAAGTCGATCTCTCTACCGTAGTGAATAAATATATCGGTGAAACAGAGAAAAATATCTCCCGTATTTTCGATCTGGCTGAAGCAGACTCCGGCGTGCTATTTTTCGATGAAGCGGATGCGCTATTTGGCAAGCGTAGCGAAACCAAAGACGCTCAAGACAGACACGCCAATATTGAAGTTTCTTACTTATTACAACGATTGGAAAATTATCCGGGATTAGTGATTTTAGCCACCAATAATCGCAGCCATTTAGACAGCGCCTTTAACCGTCGTTTTACCTTTATTACCCGTTTTACTTACCCTGATGAAACATTGCGTAAAAAAATGTGGCAAGCCATCTGGCCGGAACAACTGACATTATCCAATGAAGTTGATTTTGAATATCTGGCTGAACGGGCTGATTTGACTGGGGCTAATATCAGAAATATTGCTTTATTAGCATCAATGTTAGCAAAAAATGATCACTGTGAAAAAATCGAAAATCAACATTTAGATCGGGCGGTTACACTCGAATTAAATAAAACTGGCCGATTGGCTTTTTAAAAATTTAATAGAATAGGAGTAAACATGACAATTATAATTGCTTCTGATAATATGATTATTGAAGTGAATACAGCATTAAATAATATTTTATCCCAGCATTTAAATACCAATGGGAATAAGATTGATATCCGCTTTGATCTACCCGAAATTAATTCTATTCAATCTGAACCAACGGTCAGTGTATTTCTTTATGATATCAATGAAGATCTTCAATTACGTTCTGCCGAACCAAGACGTTATAACCCGGTAACCAGCACATTATTACCGGGATGGGTCAATATCAATTGTAACTATTTAATTACTTACTGGGATGCCAATAAACCATCAAGCGACAGTTCAAGCCCGGATAGTCAGCCCAATAATCAGGCAGCGAAAGTGATGACTCGTGTTCTGAATGCATTAATAAATAATCGTCAATTAACCGGTATCCCCGGTGCCTATACCCGAATTATTCCACAACAGGAAAACTTAAACAGCTTAGGTAATTTCTGGCAAGCTCTTGGTAATCGCCCACGTCTTTCTTTAATGTATTCCATTACCGTACCGATGAAATTACAAAATATTGAAGACAGTGTCATACCAATCAGAAAAATATCCGCTTCTGTAGATCAAAAACAAAATCTTGATAATTCAAAAATAAACCAAGCTTTAATAGATAAATTGTGTACCGATTTAGGTGGTACAGAAGATGCTCGTCTTGCTTTGGCTAAAATCAATCTGGTAACAGAACCCGATACAGAAAATAACCAAAATCAAGAAAATAACAGCATTATTGTTGAAGTTTCCGGTATTACCAACGCAGCTTATTTAACACAAATAAAAGATACACTTAAAAAATGGAAAAATAGTCAAGAGATTATCATTAAGATAAATGGTGTTGATATTATTGTTTCTAAAGAAAATTCTGACAGGTTAATTGGGGTTCAAAATCAAACATATATTAATACAACGAATAATCACTCACCTAACAAATAATCATTTATAATTATTCATAATTATTCATTTGACTTTTCCATGTTAATAATCCATATGTTATATTTACGATTAAAAATTCACAGATATACTATACAGGTGGTAATATCATGCCAATAAATAGCCTTATAAAAAAGTTCGAAATTAATACCCAACAAGCTATTGTTTCTCCTGCAAGATCAAACAGTAATAAACAAACTGAGCATCTTGAATTAAATACACCTAAAAATAGAGGAGATAGAAAAGACTTAAATACACAAACCACCCCAAATCAACAATACACCAGAAAGCCGGAAAATGAACTAAAGAATGATGATAATAAAAATAAATTACAGGAACATACACCAGATTTTAAGGTAAAAAAAGAAAGTTCAGTAACACCGAATACCCGTAATAATCCAAGTGAAAAAGTCAAAGCTGAAGATATTTTTAACCTATTTAAAAGTAGATTTGATCCTTATGACAGAAAATTACCCTTCGACATAATGAATGAAGTAACCAATAATGGAATAAACTTTGCCTCTGAAAAAGCGAAAGATGATTATTTAGCTAAAGTAAAAGACAAGAAATTCACACTGAGACATTATACTTCCGGAAATGGGCAGGAAAAACCTACATTTGATGAGATTGGTTCAAACTTTAATTTAGTAAATAAGGGAATAAAAGCTTTAAATCGTACTCAAGGAAGTAATACCAATGAAGATGACTGGAACCGTTTAGGAAATACGGCATTTACTTTCTTCTTATTAGCAATAGATGGAGAAGTATCCGATAGAAAGTTCCTATCTAATACAACTCATTTTGCAGAAATTAATATAGAAGATTCAGAAGAACTTCAAGAACTTGGCTTAGATCAAACTGAATTTTTCGCTTCTCCTGATTTACTTCACGAAAAAAATCTTTCACAAGCCCCTGCTGTAAAAGGAAAACTGTCTGATTTGAAATCATTATTATTAAAACGATCTGGCATAAGTTCAGTTCAATTAGGGCGTTTAGATGCGAAAGCAATTTTAAAAAGCATAGACAATGCATTTGGTAATAGTCTCGAAATCAAAATCCCAGGGAATATTAAAGTGAACAAATGGAATAAAATTGAAAAGTAAATATATAATCACTAATATTGATATTACATTAATATTTTTATTATCAGAGGTGATAATATGCCGACATATAAATACAGTAAAAATAAAAACCATCTTAAAAATAGAGGAGAAGAGCTTCCAATACCGTCAAGTCATGCTATTAATGATGATATAGAAAGTACCCCATAAAGCATCGGATTAGATTTAAATAACATAGGAGAGAAAAATTAACCTTAAATACATGAGCAAGGACAAGAAATAAAATCTAAAATAGCATTAATAAGAAAATATTAAAAGTTTCTTCAAGAAGTCTACATGAATAATTAATCTGTATTAACTCAGATTTACCAATACCACGGAATGGAGTGCTTTCTATACGAAACCACCTCACAAATTTAAAATATATTTCATTGTGATGTAGGATAAAATTATTTCATAAGAGATAGTCACTAAATACGCCCAACAGATTTCAAGTTGCAGTGCGGTGGCAAGTGAAAGCAGTCAACAAAGCAGCAACTTGAAGGATGAAAGGTATATAATTATATTTCTTACATCAACCTAACAGGTGATAATATGGAACACGAATATAGCGAAAAAGAAAAGCAAAAAAGACGCCCATTACAGTCAAAGAATACGACTTATCATGAAAGTAATCCATTAGAATTAGGGAAAACTTCCAATCCTGTAACACTTGCTGATTCTCATAGCAAATGGTTTACTTATGAAAATGACATGGAGGTGGAACTTACTACAGAAAAAGTAAAAGAAATATTCTCAAATAAACAACCTAAAATTATTATTGCTGGTGATGGCCATAACAAACCACCATTTCAATATACAAAAAACATACCTGATGTTAATAGTAACTTTGATGCTGGCACACTTCAACTTTATATTGAGGCAACAGATGAGCAAATAAATAAAAATAAGTCAGAATATATACCAAAAGAATTTATGGTAAAACCAGGACTGCTTATGAATAAAAATAGGCGGGCTGAAATTATTGGATGGGAGGATTCAGCGTTATCCAACGCCATGAAGGAAATGTTTGATCTATCAATGACATCAATAAGTGAACCAATGAAGTTAACGGAAAAAGATATTTCTTCATTTTATGAATTCTATATGACTGCTATTCAGAGTTTTTTACCTAATTTCAAAAAATTAGGTAATGAATTGAATGAAATTATGGCTAAAGCCGGAATTGAGGGAAAGTTGGAAAAAGTCGCGCCAGAAATGATCCGTTTTACTTCGGGTACATGGCGCGATGAATATATTAATCCAACGCTAGCGGAGAAAATTGCAAAACATGCCACAGAAAATGAAAATAATACTTTTGTTGTCTCCATAGGGGATGCTCACCTCAATATTAATCCTATGCAGGAATATCTAAATAAAATGAGGGAGAAATTTAAATTCAAACACCAAATTATATTTACCCGTGATAAGACACCCACATTTCCTGATTATATGAAAGGCGGCAAGAAAAACAGATAGATATATATACCCAATAGATTTCAAGTTGCAGTGCGGCGGCAAGTGAACGCATCCCCAGGAGCATAGATGACAATGTGACTGGGGTAAGTGAAAGCAGCCAACAAAGCAGCAATTTGAAAGATGAAGGATATATATCTTTAAGAAACTCGTTAATCCATTTAACGAGCTTCTTACATTCTGTTGCCAGTAAACACGCTTATTTATCTGACACTCTTTCCTGAAAATTCCCGCCACTTACCTGTTCCAATGATTTAAGTAAAGGAAAATATCTGAAATGTAGCAAATGCTGCCCCCTATTTTACCTTTTACAACAATAAGTTACTTTTAAAATCCACCTATTTTATTATTTTTCTGATTAGTCCTATTTTTACTGTACCCAAAGAAGTTTGTGAAAAAATAAGACAAGTCTGAAAATATATTTTAATTAAGCATCCACTTTTATAATTTCACTATCAAATACAACCAGTTAAATAACAAGACAAAAACATTCAATATTATATTGTAAATTGAAGCCATTGAATTAAATATAGACTATTAATATATTATCTATTCACAATATACTTCCTACTCGAAACTAATAGGTGATAATTATGGTACACGAATATAGTAGAAACGACAGGCAAAAAAGACCCTCATTCTCATCGGCAAATCCTGCTGATCCCGATATGACAGGCAGAGAAAACAACAGACATAGATTCCCGAAAGATAATTATAATAAAAGTAATGGCGATCTGTTTTACGGTCTGGCGCTTGAAAGAGGAAAATATATAAAAGAAACTAATCCCAATTTTAATCAAGATGATCCAGAAAATGCTGCAATGATTATAGATGTTTATAACAATGGAATATCGATGATTATCTTGAATAGTAATGTAAAGAAAACTCCAACTAATAGGCTACTAAATTTCATAAATAATTTCAAAAAAGATAGACTACAAAATCTTATGAAAAACCCCGAAAAATATGCAAAAGACATTAAGGTCAAGAGTGATTTACGAGAAAAGATTTCCTCAAGAGAAATAGAAAAGTATCCATTATGGAATGATTATTTTGAATCAGGGATTAGAAATAAAAAATTTAATATTGCTGAGATATTTAAAGAAACAGCCAGTCAATATAATTCTGATTATTATCATACATGGCATATACAAGGAGGAAATTCTGCCTCCAGATTACTCTGGAAAAGAGGAAGCAAACTGGGTATAGAAATGGCAGCAAGTAATCAGAGAACAAAGATTCATTTTATTCTTGATGGCCTGAATATTGAACAAATTGTTAATAAAATAAAAGGTCCTACTCCTTTAAAAGCAGGACCCGGTGAATCAATTACCGCTTCTGAACTACGTTATGCCTACCGAAATAGAGCAAGATTAGCCGGAAGAATTCATTTCTATGAGAATGGTAAAGAAACCATTGCACCATGGGATAAAGACCCAGAATTATGGCAGAAATATACACCTAAAAATAAGCGTGGCATGGAAGTATAATGGTTCAGAGAAATGATAGAATCATATAAATATTAGACTAACTATGAAACGCTAACAATATCTTATTAATATAAAAACTTGGGAGAATGATTAGGCGTACTCCTTATTATTCTCCTTGCTAAAACATCCATGCATCATTGTTTTACTTTATTTTTATATATTTAATTTATCGGTAAAACGATAAACATAGAAATAAAACCAATCCATTTATCCCAATCAATAAAAACACCTCATTAATTCCCCTTGATTTGTCACGTTTAAAACTGAGCCGCCTGAGAAATAAAAAAATCTGCCAATAAAAAATGCTAAGGTCATCAATATTATTAAACTGCAATTATCAAAGTCACATTCTATTACTTATAGAAATAAATACTGATTAACAGTCTCCATTATTAATTGATGTTGCATCTAAAAATTCATCTCCCATAATTATTTTGTTTTACAGGTAATTATTTAAATAACTATTGGATAAATTTTTAAATATAAACGATAACATCTATAAATCATGTTATTGCGGTAGCTATATCCTTGTTGAACAAAACAACTCAATATCATATATAAGGTGATAAAAATGGAAAAAGAATATAACCGGTCCACTTTAGAGTCCAATATAGAGAATACTAATACTACGGATCGCCATGAAATTGGTAAAACGTTTGGTCAGACTGATAATCCAAATTCAGCGCTAAAACCGGGTGATGACTATACACAGACAATAAAAATTAACCCTGACGGCGGCTTAACAGCAGATAAAGATGGACTAAATGTAAAAGCTGGTAATGGTATTAAGGTAGACAGTAGTGGCATCAGTATTGATCCCAATAATGTACTGCCAAAAGGCATGATTATGATGTTCTCCGGTACTCATGCTCCTATCGGCTGGGCTTTTTGTGATGGTAATAATGGAACGCCAGATTTAAGAAGCCGTTTTGTCATGTGTGGTGAAACTCTTTCTGAGACAGGGCAAAGCAGTAGTAAAGCTAATGGTAGTGGCACCGAAAAAAGCTTTTCCAAGAATACAGCATCAACTGCGGTTTCGGTAAATGTTACTGTGGGAAATACAGTATTAACAGAGTTACAAATACCTAGTCATAAACATATTGGAGGTATGGGTTATTATGCTGGCTATGGAATGATATATGGCTATTTTGTCCCTGGCGGCAATAATATTCAGCAAATACGTAATGACTCTGGAACAGTAATGAGTCCTGGCAACCAATCTCGTTACGCATATACATCAAACACAGGAGGTGGACAAGGACATAATCACCCGGCAACAGCATCGTCCCCTTCACATAATCATAGCATTGATATCATTCCGCCTTATTATCTATTAGCTTTTATTATGAAACTTTAATTCCGTCGCACCAAAAAGATTTAAATTATCTCTTATTTTCTAACTACAAAGGATAACAATGAATATATCTAGTTATTTCTTCCTAAATGAAGAAAACATTAAATTCAATAATCAATGTTTAAAGACATACATGGGTTACCCCCAACCCATCGGTAAAGATTGGCCCAACCTGCCTGCCGGGTTCCAAAGGTATATTGACGATGTTATTAATTTAAATGGTTTTTTATATTTTTTTAAAGGTTCACTATATCTTAAATTCGATATCGAGAAAGCACAGGTCGTTGATGGCCCAAACTTCATTATAGATGGCTGGCCTGGATTAAAAGGAACAGAACTGGAAAATGGAATAGATGCCGCCATAGAATTGACTACCAACACCGTTTGTTTCTTTAAAGGCAGACATTGTATAGATTACACCATCGATTTACACACAATTAAGATCAGCACTATTTCAGACCGATGGGGAATGACCGGGAAATATGCAAAATTTAGTAGCAATCTGGATGCTATTATTTCATGGCCAGATATCGATGGAAATTTTATTTATTTTTTCAAAGGGGATTCTTTTATTCGGTTCGACCCAAATTTGAATGCACTTGATGCCGGGCCAATCATCATCTCCAGCGATAATCAGGGTTGGAGAGGGTTAACCTTCAAAAATATTCAAGCGGCTGTATCGGTCGACACCGATTTATTAGGCAGCAACCGAGACAATAGTGGCGTCTGTAGTGGAACATATGGTACTAATGACACGGGTAAACATTGTTTCCAGTTACCTCAAAGTATTAGATTCGGTTTGGTAGTCTATACTCATGCAGAGACTTTGCAAACTGTAAAAGTATATATTGACGATATTTTGGTAGATACATTAACCGGTAAAGGACAAAATAACCTCATGGCGACTAAATTCTATACATCAGGTACAGGCAAAGTCTGTATTGAGATTGAAGGAAATGGCAAACCATACAAGCTTCGTTATTTTGATAAGATATTGGGAACAGCTATTATCGGTGCTGAAAATGGTACCAATAGTCATTACAATGATAGCGTGGTGTTCTTGAATTGGCCGCTGACATAAACTAAAAATACTTGGGTAAATGCCACTATCAATAATGACTAAACGTATGCCACTCCATCTGGGGCGCTATATCTCTGACAAGATGGTGGCAAGCTCCGTCTGGTGAACTGAGCTGAATTAAAACAGAGTGCCGGATAAAAAACCGGCACTTTTTCTGTTGTTAGAGCGATTGTTCTTCTGAAAAATTGCATTTATTAGTCGAATCCGATTTTTAATTTTATTAATAAATACAAAAAGTTAAATCACACATTTAAAATATTTCTCATTATAATGCAGGATAAAATTATTGCATTAGAGATAGTCACTAAGTATAAGTATATCTCTTACCTCAACCTAACAGGTGATAATATGAGACATGAATATGAAGAGAAAGAAAAGCAAAAAAGACTGCCATTGCAGTCAAAGAATGCAACTCATCATGACAGCAACTCATTAGAATTAGGGAGGCATTCTAATTCGGTGACACCTGCCACTGCGCATAGCAAATGGTTTACTTATGAAAACGACACAGAGGTGGAACTTACTACAGAAAGAATAAAAGAAATATTCTCAAATAAACAGCCTAAAATTATTATTGCTGGTGATGGCCATAATAAACCACCATTTCAATACGCAAAAAATATACCTGATGTTAATAGTAGCTTTGATGCTGGAACGCTTCAACTTTATATTGAGGCAACAGATGAACAGATAAATGAAAATAATCCGGAGTATATACCAAAAGAATTTATGGCAAAACCAGGACTGTTTACGAATAAAAATAGGCGGGCTGAAATTGTTGGATGGGAGGATTCAGAATTATCTAACGCTATGAAAGAGATGTTTGAATTGTCGGATAAATCAACACGTGAGAAGTTAACGCCAGAAGAAACTTCTTCATTTTATAAATTACATGAGACCACTATTCGTCATTTTTTCCGTCCCGAATTTAGTCAATTACATGATGAATTTTTTGAAATTCTGGCAAAAGCCGGAAGTAATAGGGAATTAGATAAAATCGCTCTGGAAATGATTGGTTTTACTTCGGGTACATGGCGCGATGAATATATCAATCCAACGTTAGCAGAGAAAATTGCAAAACATGCCGCTGAAAAAGAAAATCATACATTTGTTGTCTCTATAGGGGATGCTCACCTTAGTGAGAATCCTATGCAAGAATATTTGAATAAAAGGAGGAATGGCGGTGAATTCAAACACCAAATTATATTTACTCGAGATAAAAGGCCCATACTTCCTGATAATATGAAAGCCGGAAAGAAAAATAGCTAGATATGTGAAACAGTGAATTGTATTAGCTAAAACTCTAGCTAGTACAATTTATTATACCTATTTTTCTTAACGATATAACTTAATTCAGGAAGAAAAGTGTAAATAGCAGGATTTAAGAACCCCCCTCATTACTACAATAATTATTTTAATTTATTTCACTGATAATCATATTAATTTATTAGCAATAACTATAAACATAGAAATAGAACAAACCCACTTATCCCAATCAATAAAAACAACCCTATTAATTATCCTCGCTTTGTCATACTTAAAATTGAACAACCGAAGAAATCAACATCAATAATCATTTTGCTCCACAAAAAGTTATTTAAATAATAACCAAATAAACTTTTAGATGTAAACAATAAACAAAAGGAAAAATCATGAATATAAATCACCATCTATAATAAAGTATAAATTAATATAGCACTACAAAAAACACCAACTTAACTCTTATAAAACATCTATCTTATTGCCATTTAATTACTCAGCAATATTTATAGTTATAGGATATTTAAAACTTGTATACAAGGTGATAAAAATGGAAAAAAATATAACAGCTCTACTTTAGAATTCAACACCGAGAATATCAATATTGAATCAACAAGACCTTCTATAAATGAATTAATGCACTTGATGCCGGGCCAATCATCATCTCCAGCGATAATCAGGGTTGGAGAGGGTTAATCTTCAAAAATATTCAAGCGGCTGTATCGGTCGATACCGATTTATTAGGCAGTCACCGAGAAAATAGTGGAGGCAATAGTAAAGTCTGTCATGGAACATGTGGTACTAATGACACGGGTAAACATTGTTTCCAGTTACCTCAAAGTATTCGATTCGGCCTGACAGGCTACACTAATACAAATACGCCACAAACTGTAAAAGTATATATTGACGATCTTCTGGTAGATACAGTAACCGGTAAAGGGCAAAATAATCTCATGGCAACTAAAGCCTACACATCAGGTACAGAGAAAATTTGTATTGAGATTGAAGGAAATGGCAAACCATGCAAGCTGCGTTATTTCGATAATATATTTGATGGCAAACCGGGAACAGCTATTATCAGCGCTGAAAATGGTACCAATAGTCATTACAATGATAGCGTGGTGTTCTTGAATTGGCCGCTGACATAAACTAAAAATACTCGGTTTCGAATATCGAATAATTATTGCGCCCTCCGTGGCGCTTTTTTTCCTATTCATATGACTACCGTAAAATAAATAGTAATATGTGAAAGAAATTAGGCTGACGTCTTATTTACTCCTAAAAATTTACAAATAATTTCAGACGAGAAATATGAGGCACTATCCACACTAATAATGATATCGACAAGAAAGAATAATCAATCGATCACCTTCCACTTTATAGATCAACCTATGCTCATCGGTAATACGACGTGACCAATAACCTGTAAGATTATGTTTCAATGGCTCAGGTTTACCAATACCACAGAATGGTGTTCTTTCTATATCTTTAAGAAGCTCATTAATCCGCTTAACGAGCTTCTTATCATTCTGTTGCCAGTAAAGATAACCCTGCCAAGACTCGTCAGTAAAGAGCTTATTCATCTAGCAGCCTTTCCTGCAAATTTCCACTATTTACCTGCTCTAATGATTTAAGTAAATGTTTAGCATTAGCCGGTGAACGTAGCAAATAGGCTGTTTCTTCAAGGCTTGCATATTCCACACTCGAAATAATGACGCAATCACCGCCATTTTGTCTGGTGATCAATGTCGGTGTACAGTCCTGAACAACTTGATCCATGATAGAAGCAAGATTAGCTCTTGCCGCACTATATGTTGTATTACGCATAATATGCCCTTTTCACTGTAGTATAAATATAATACAAACATTGTACAGAAAAGTAGTACAACATCAAGCTAAACATCTATTGCGCTATCCGTGGCGCAATCTCTTTATTCGCACGATCCCTATCCGCCATATGTAAAAGTTGATGGCTTTATCTGATTGCAAATCACCTTTGATTTGCACTATGTTACTTGACCGCTTCTTATTGAGAGAATAAAATAATAGTCAAGAGATAGGAGGTTTTATGAACACCACAACCAAGCAACGTAATTTGAATGAGCTACAGGTGTTATTGCAAAAACGCTTTGACATAATACTCGGCTCGTTGATGCCTGAGTTTGCTGAAAAGGCGAAGGCCAGCGATGCTCTCGTTCTTCCGGACAGCGAACTTTTTGGGCTGCTGTACTCAACCGTGCTTGAAAAGAGTGCCAGGACTCCCGATCGCGAACTCCGCAAACTAAAGCGTCGCGCAGAGAACCTGTCCAATTTTTATAAGAAAATTGAGCACATGGGTGGCGTGATTAAAACAGTGGATGTTGCTGATATTCTCGGTATCACGCGTCAGGCCGTTAATTTGCGAGTGAAGGGAAATAAGCTGCTCGCTTTCAAGAAGAACGGCGATCATGTCTTCCCGCTCTTTCAGTTCAAAGAGGGAGGGCTGTTACCTCACTTTGAAGACGTCATGAAAGCAATGAGCAATGATATCGGGCCTGTTTCCAGAATATCGTTTTTGACTACGCCCTTAAGCAACAATAACGGTAAAGGGAAAACCCCTATCGAGATCATGAAAGAAGATAGCAGCATTGATGATGTTTCAAAAATGCTTCGTGCAGCGAAACAGATGGGCGAACAGATCGCCAGTTAAAAGCGTGTCCTTTCGAAAAGGACACGCCTGGCACAAACTTAAAGCGGGACAACCTTGAATCGAAGCACGTCTTCGAGCAGTTCTTCAGCAGTGATGCTGGAGTATTTCCAGTTCGATGACATGTATTCTGAATCGTAGTATTCCGCAAGATTCTTCATTCCTACATCTTCAAACCTTTCTTCATCCGATTCCCAGACTGCATAGCAAAAATCAGTGGAAGGAAAATGCCTCGATAAGTAACAAACACCGTCAAACTTATCTCTGGCGAGCTTGTAGAGGCACGCAATTACTCTCTGTGTCACGGTGTAGTCATCTCCGACTGAGACGTCTAACGTAATGTGCAGCATTCCCAGAAGTTTCCCCACATCGACAAAAACGAGTGGCCGGAGTGGGCGAATCAGACACATTCGTGAGTTTTCAATAACAGACTCCTCAACGAATTTCCGCCCATCTTTATGTATCAGGCGCCCAAAACTTTCAGCAAGCGCTGAAACGGCCTTGTCTGCCATGTAGCAAACACCAAAAGTATCATCTGGAGCATTATATCGACCGTCACCAGTGGAGAAATTTATAGCCGATGGCCATTCTTTCCTCTGCCAGCGTTTTAAGTCCCCATTACCAGGTGAATGCGTCGGTAATGAATCATCTTCAAAGATTGCCGTAATTTCTTGATCTAAATTTGGATAGTCAAACTTTGAAAGAGAAGTCTCCTTTGTTTGCATTGTGAGGTACCCCCAGAAATAAGTTTCGCCATAGGCTCCTCCTTAATGTTTTTTTGAAATGGTGCCGTGTGCTTGCCCACTGACACCGCTATGCCGTGATTGGCACCACAATTATACGACGATTAAAGTGGTTTTAAATTGATTGATTTTTTGGGGTTTATTAGACCACTACATTTCTCGTATTAATAATACCGAATCTAATAAGCAAAAAATAACGGTACAATTTTTCAAGCTAAATATCTATTCCGCCATCCATTTTCCTCATTAACCCGGTTTAATCCCCCACCAAGGCGTTATTATTGTGGCAATACAATGGGGAGACTAATTCGCGGATAAATAAATTCGAAATCAATGGCGGCATCGACTTGACGGACCAAATGATTTTTAGGAACCAGCTCGTCAAGCGAGTGCGTTTCTGGCGGGAAAGTCTGGAGAGGGGGTGTTCTTAACATAGTGGCAAGCCCCGTTTAATGAACGGAACTGAACTAAAACAAAGTACCGGATAAAAAAACAGCACTTTGTCAATAATCTGATATTATTTTATCAAAAAAATGTTGTCGCGCAATGCTCGACACGTGTTATGCTGTCTCTCGTAACGCAACAGGACGCAAACAATGATTAAAAGTTGGAAGCATAAAGGGTTACGAAAGTATTACGAGAAGGGAACCACGGCGGGAATTGTTGCCCACCATGCTAACAGGCTAGACCTGCTGTTAAACGCATTAGATTTAGCAAGCTGCCTGAATGATTTGAGTTTACCGAGTTTTCAACTCCACCCACTTACAGGAGATCGAAAAGGTATTTGGGCGGTAAGCGTATCGGGTAACTGGAGGTTAACTTTCGAATTTAACGATGGTGATGTTTATATACTGAACTACGAGGACTATCATTAATGACTAAACGTATGCCACCCCATCCGGGGCGCTATATCTCTGACGAGATGGAGCACTTAAATATTAGTCTTAGAGCGCTTGCGCGTGCGCTGGATGTCTCACCGTCAACTATTGGGCGTGTTGTTGAAGGTAGCGCGGCAGTAACGCCAGGAATGGCGGTTCGTTTAGCCAGCGTGATCGGCAGTACGCCGGAAATGTGGCTGAGACTCCAGGAAGCGTATAGCTTGGCACAAGTTAAACAGGAAATAGATTTAACTCGTCTAACTCCCCTGTTTACGCCAGCACCTTAACATAGCAGCAAGCTCCGTCTGGTGAACGGAGCTGAATTAAAACAGGGTGCTGGATGAAAATCAATAATCTGTTGCGCCATCCGTGGCGCAATCTCTTTATTTTCCCTACTTACAATTACCGTAAACCATCTGTCTGATTAAGCAGTAGCATCTGAAATCAATTGAGTCGCCGGAGTATCCTGACCAAATCCTCGCAGTCCTACCACATGCACATGTTCGTGGTTTTTAAATACTTTACGAACCAGTTTATAAGTGGTCCCTTTTTCAGGGCTGATATTTTCCGGGGCGGCAATAATCAACTGCATTTGCAGGCGTTCACATAATTCAAACAAAGTAGCGATAGATTTAGCATCCAAACGCGCCGCTTCATCAAGGAATAGCAATCGGCAAGGGGAAATATCTTTACCACGCAAACGGCGGGATTCTTCTTCCCAACTCTGTACTACCATCACCAAAATCGACATGCCGGTACCAATCGCTTCACCAGTAGACAGCGCCCCACTCTCCGCTTTCAGCCAACCGTCAGATCCACGGTTAACTTCAACGTCCAGTTCCAGATAGTTGCGATAATCCAGTAGTTCTTCACCCACGGTTTGCGGCAAACGTTGACCGATATCCACTTGTGGATTCAGGCGCTGATAAAGTTTTGCCATTGCTTCCGAGAAGGTTAATCGCTGGCTGTTAAATAGATCCTGATGTTGCTCCTGCTGTTCAGAAAGCACATCCAGCAATAACGCGTGGCTTTCACGCACATTGACATTTAACCGCACACCGCGAACCTGACCGAAGGAGACGGCTTGTAATCCTTGGTTAAGCATGCGGATTCGGTTCTGCTCACGCTGAATAGTTTTGCGAATAATATTCGCCACACTCTTCGAGCTAATCGCTAATTTCTGCTCGCGGGCAGTCAGTTCTTCCGTCAAACGAGCCAGCTCGATTTCCATCTGTTCAATGGCATCAACCGGATCGTCAGTGCGGATAATATCCTGACGAATACGTTCACGCAGATGTTGATAAACCGCAATAAAAAACTGAATCTTGCGTTCAGGCCGTTTGGGATCTTCTGATAAACGTAGCGCATCACGTAGATGTTCGTTATCGGATACCGCCAGACGCAACGCACCCAATGCCTTATCTGACATTGAACGTAACGCGCCACCCTCCATATACGCCAGTTCACGACGATGCAGGCGACGCTCAACACCATTGTCTTTCACCATGCGCATTACCGCACACCAACCCGCCTTGGCAGAAACTACATGCTCGCGAATTTGATGGTAATCGCGTTCCAGTTTACGCAGTTTTTTCTGCAAGCTTTCCATCTCAGCTTCACAAAAAGCGATCTGCTTCTCAAGCTGGTTGACTCTGGAACGGTTAGTGCTGAGCGCTTCATGGAGTCGATCACGGCGCTCGCGGGCGCGCATTTCAGCATTCGTATCCGCTTGAACACCAATATCTTTCATCTCCTGCTCCAGCTCTTTCAACATGTCCTGTTTGGTTTCATAAGAGCTTTTCAGGGATGCCAGCACCTGGTTAAATTGAGAATACTGCGCTTGCTGTTGACGTAGCTGTTCACGGGCGCGGCTGCGGTCCGATTCTGCATGTCCCAGACGCTGACGCAGTTTGTCATTCAGATCCGCATTTTCGTTGAGCATACCGGCAGAATCACTGTAGCTAAAATGCGCACGACGCTGCACCACTTCCACCAGCAAAAATGCCTGTTGTTTAGCCTGATGCTGGCTCTGTTTAGCGGTTTCAGAGTCCCGTTGCAATTGCTCATGCTGCTGTGGATCACTTTGCAAAACCGCAACCATCGGTTCCAACTTCATTAACGCCGAACCATGTTGTTGCAGGAAACGAGCCGCTTCCTGCGCTTCGTCCAGCTCTTCGCGTATTTCTTCTACGCGATCGATCAAGGTTTCATCCAACAATAATGTGACTTGGGGGATCAGGCGATTTAATGTCGTCAGGCTTTCTTTAGCCTGAGTATATTGCTGGCGCTGCTGTTGAGTCTGCTCTTCAAACCGGGATAGTTCACGTTCCAGTTCTGTGTGGCGCTGCCTTAATTCACGGATTTTGGCTTCCGGATCGGTATCAAATGCGACAGACAGATGTTTACCCACAAACTGGCTAAACGTCTGGTGAGCACGCTGAATTTTCTGTACATCAAACGAGAGCGTGGCATAACGCTCCGCCAAGGTATCGCGCTCCAGATTCAAAGCTTCTAAACGGTTTTCTCTGGCAGCGCGGCCAAACAATGGCAATTCAGGATGACGAGAGTAACGCCATTGACGATCAGAGGATTTGACCAATACCGCATTGGTCAGCTCTTCGGCATTAAATACGCTGTCATCAAAGGATTGTGGATCACCTTCAATTAAGTAGAGATCTTCCGGGCAATCTTCCAGCGTTTCAAGCTGTGGCCGAACCAGAGAAAGATCGGGCACCACAATGCCGTGGCGCGCCGGCCCATACAGGGCTGAGAAATACGGCGCATCATCAATGGTGATATCGTCATAAATTTCTGACAGCAAAACCCCGCCGAAACGTTCTGCCAACGCAATCATCCGGCTGTCTTCCGCACCACTTGGCTGACTGAGGCGCTCGATTTGCTTTTCCAACTCACGTTTCTGGGCAGCAACTTCATCACGCTCTACCGTTGCTTCACGCTCACGTTCAAGCAACTGCTGCATATATTCCGTTAGGTCATTACTACTCGCCAGCGTTTCACCACTCTGTTCACACAGTTGGTTCAGGGTATCTTGCGCAGCCAGCCAGACCGGGGCACGAGCAGTCAATGACTGAATTTTCTGTTTCAGTTGTTCAAGCGACTGTCGCATCTCCATGCGGCGTTCACCGCTTTCATTAACGCTTAGACTTAACGCTTCCTGCCGGGCTTCAAGTTCATTTTGTAATCCTTCCAGATCTTCAGCCTGATATTGCTGTCCCTGACGTTTACAAAATTCGCTTAGTAAACGTTCCGCATTTTGTTGGTTGTTCAGGCGTTGCTCCAGTTCAGCCAACTGCATGCGTAACGGCTGAACGCGATCTGCCAGATGTCGCTGTGATGGCCAATCACGCAGCAATTCCCGGGCGCTCAGCCATGCTTCACTGCGACCGATTTCACCAACCATGCTTTTAACCAGTTGATACGCCTGTTCGAACTGGTTATGAGCCGCATCTGCCACACTTAATTTCTGTTCCAGCACCAACAGGGCTTCTGTCGCCTGCTGCTCTTTAGCCTGAAAAGTTTCCAGCCATTTTTCTGCATTATCGGCGGCAAGATCCGGTAGCTGGCAAAGTTCACGAGCACGTTCCAGCGCTTGTAACGCCTGTTGATACTGAATAGCGCGGGTTTGTTGAACATCCAGAGCCTGCTGATAATCCGCCAACTGGCTTTTCAGCTCATCCACTTCCTGTTCCGCCGCTTCCGCTCTGGCTTCATATTCAGCCTGAAGCTCCCCTGCTTCTTCAACAACTTCTGTCTGCTCTTCCAGACGATAGGAAAGTTCTTCCAGATCTACCTGATAACGATCAATCTTTTCCTGTTGGCGCATGGCGGTTTGCACCAGATTCAGATGATCACTGGCAGCCTGATAATCCGTTTCTAAATCGGAGGAGGCACCATTCTGTTCAGCCAGTTCCCGTGCCATTTCGATATGGCGATATTGCTCAGTTGCCAATTGTCTATGGCTGCCAAACAGTTCACCACGTAATGCCAGCGCTTGATCCAGATGGGTGCGGCGCTCATTGGCATGGCGCATATAGTCAGCTGACACGTAAGCCGTTGCTTCTGTGATCAAGTGCTTAAACAGATCGCGATCAGATTGCGTAACCCGGATAGCTTCCAGCGTTATACGATTTTCACGTAATGCCGCTTCCATATCCTGAAATGCCTTCCGAACACCGCTGTTTTCCGGCAACAGGTAATCACGCAGGGAACGGGTAATGGCACTGGAAATCCCCCCGTACAGAGAAGCTTCGATCAGGCGATAGAATTTACTGCGATCACCCGCTGAACGCAGGCGTTTGGGAATCACGCCCAAATCAAACATCAGCGCATGATAATCAGTGATGGAGTTAAATTGCTTGAACTGCACGCCTTCCATCTCATCAAGGCGATCTTTTAGTTCATTAAGCGGCAATACACGCGCCTGTCTTTCACCCACATTTTCTGTCAGCAACTGCGTAGGCTGGATAGCGGTTGGCAACCCCTGGATCATAAACGGTTTGATATCAACTTTGCGATCACGACCCGCCACCTGTTGCAGCCTCACGCCAACCACCACCCTCTGATGACGGGAATTAATCACATCCAGCGTTGAATAACAGACCCCGGCACGCAACTTGCCATGTAATCCCTTATCGCGGGAACCGGAAGTGGCACCGGCTTCGGTGGTGTTACGGAAATGCAACAAGGTTAAATCAGGGATCAGAGCAGTGACAAAAGCCGCCATCGTGGTGGATTTACCCGCACCATTACCGCCTGATAAGGTTGTCACTAATTCATCAAGATCAAAAGTTCTGGCAAAAAAACCATTCCAGTTAACCAGCGTCAGTGAACGAAATTTACCGCGTTCAATCATGGTTGTTCATCTCCCGCACCCTCTGCTGAGCTATTCGGTGTTTCATCATTTTCACTGTCATCAAGCGACAAGCCGCCTTCAACCGGCATTGCTTCACCATCACGGATCATCCTCAGCTGTACTTCACGAGGATCGTCGCCACTGCGTACATCAGCACCGAAACGGAATACCGCCTCAGTGATGGTAAATTTGCTATTGTCATTTGGCAGGAAATAGACCATTCCCAAACGACGCAGGCGATTAAGCGCAGTACGCACTTTTTCCTGCAATTTCTGTTTATCCAAGTCGGAACCGGAGGATCGCTGGTTGACAAACTTCATCAGTTTGCCCTCATCCGCCAGCGAGATCAGCTCTTCATACAGCTCCTGAGAAGTAAAAATCCCCTGATTAGCCAGACGTTCCGGGCTGAGATAGAGATAACAGAGGATTTTTCCCACCATCATATCCAGCTCTGATAATACCGAGCGGGGGATCAGTGTCGTTGAACGGGGCCGCAGATAGAAGAAACCTTCTGGTGCACGGATCAACTCCACATTATAGCGGGCGTAAAACTCTTCCAATTGCTCCTGAAAATCCATCAGAAAAGCGTGATTATCAAGATCATCCATCCCAATATGACGACCCGCGCGAAGCTGGCTGTCCAGTTCCGGGAAAAGTGAATTGGCTAACGCCTGTGCCAGTTTAACCGGCATAAATTGTTCAATATGTGTCGATGACATGTGCCTGCACCTTGGCTCCGTAATCATTAATCGCTAACCATTCCGCTGGCAACCCAGAGAAATCCGCTTCTGCCACACCTAACCGTACAGCTTGATCCACCAAAATACGCGCCACATCAAAGTGACGAGGAAGCGGATGCTGAGCAAGGTAATCCCTTAATACCGCGCCTAAATCCAGTGGGCGTTGCTCCTGCTGATATATCAACAGGGCTTTTTCAATCATTTCTGCCAGTTGTTCGTTTATTTCACTGAATTCTTCATATTCCAGTTCTAACGGCAGTTCACCGGTAACTTCTTCATTAGATAACGTTAATTCTTCATCCCGCATATCCAGCAAACGCTCCGCGTTAGCCACAGTGAGGGTCCACGGGTTATCAAAATAGTGTTGAACTGATTGACGTAAGCGCTGAGAGAAAATACGGTTTTTATCCATATCAATCGCAGTACGGATAAATTTATGAACGTGGCGATCATAACCGATCCATAAATCGATCGCCTGCTGACCCCAATTGATAATACGATCCAGTTTGCTTTGCAGATCAAATACCAGTTTATCAACCAGTTCTGATCCACCACTGCCCATATTCGCATCCTGAATACGCAGTAAATTGGCCTGAAGTTTATCTCCAGCTGCTTCCAGTGTGTCCTGAAGCTCCCGCAACGTACCTGATGTTTCCGATAATAGTTGTTCACAATTGGCAATCGCCGCCTGCCAATCTTGGTTCAATAACGCCGCAATATCTTCTTTAACCGAGTTTTGTTGCTCATCCATCACACGCTGAGACATGTCAATACTATCGAAGATTTCTGCAACCGAATATTTCAACGGCGCAAAAACATTTCGGTGCCAGTGGAATTCATCTCCCCCTTCTTCTGCCGCCTCTGCCGCCCGATGCAACTCACTTGCTACAATCGAAAGTTGCATCGAAAGACGTAAGGTAGAAAATTCCCGCTGACGGATGTAGTAATCACTGATACCGATACCAAGCGGTGTTAAGCGATAGATTGCATTACCATCGGCCAATTCACTGGTAAAACGGTTGAGAAGTTTCTGCCGCACCATATCATTGATAGCATTGTTAGCCCGCACCGCGACCGATTCTGTGGTCTGTTCAAATCCTTTGCAAACTTCACGAAAGGCATCAACCAGTTCCCCTTCGCTCATCTCTCCGTCAAGGCGTTCGCTATTCAGCACCGAAATTGCCATCAGAAAAGCTAATCTTTCCGCCGGCAATGAAATGGAAAAATCATTTTTCCTGGCCCAGGACACCAACTCCGGGACAGTCTGGGAATATTCACTCATAATTCTTCCTTTAAAGCTGGCTTGCGGGCCATGACATGAATGTAGCGCCCCAGACTGATATAAGGTTCCTGTCGGCAATAACGCTGTTCTAATTCCAACAATGCCGGAAAGTTCTCATTCTGTAATTGACGACTCTGTAAATAATCGTGAAAAACCCGTACACCCGTTTTACCGATAATCGCCAAATTTAATTCAACAAGCCATTGATATACCTGCTCAGGTGCCAATGGGTTTTGCGGAGACAATGAACGTTTTCTGCGACGTTGCATATTGGGCGTCGCTAAATGAAAATTACCTAAAATAGCATTACGCATTACCAAGCCATTAGCATTGTAAAACATTAAAGACAAAGCACCGCCAGGATTAATGATATTCGTTAACACTTCTATTACATATTTCTGTTCGGTAATCCATTCCAATACCGCATGGAATAATATCAAATCTACCGGCTGCGCTATATATTGGCTAATTTCCTGTACCGGGCTTTGTATAAATCGCATATTTTGGCTGACCCCTTTTTCTTCTGCGGCCAACCTTGCTCGTTGGATCATCTCTTCTGATAAATCACAAAGTATCACTTGATGACCTAATTCAGCTAATTGGCATGCCATATTACCCTCACCGCCACCTGCATCTAAAATACGCAATGGACGTTGAGGTAATTGAGCCAGTAATTCGCTGATATCCTGCCAGACAACGGCTTGCCTGATTTTACCTTTGGTTGTGCCGTAAATATTACGAGAGAATTTGTCTGCAATATCATCGAAATTGCGATCCCGCATGAAAAACTGCCTCACTAATGGAATAAATCTGATTTATCTGTTGAGATTTCATTATGCTAGCTGCTATTTTGGCACAGCATTCATTGACATAACCACTTTTGACTACAAACCGTGGGCCATATGGTTACAATTCAACCAAATTAAGGCAAATAAATGCTATTTTTATTCAAAAAGTACTTGGGGGCAATGTTAATGCCTCTGCCGTTAATATTACTGATTTCACTTGTTGCCTTATTACTGTTGTGGTTTACCCGTTGGCAAAAAACAGGAAAAACCGTTCTCACATTTAGTTGGCTCGCGCTGCTTCTGCTAAGCCTGCAACCCATTGCCGATAAGCTGCTGTTACCACTAGAATCAATTTATGCAAAAGGTTATCAATCTGAACCCAGTGACATCAATCCACCGGTTGATTATATCGTGGTTCTTGGTGGTGGCTTCACTTATAACCCAAATTGGGCACCCAGTTCAAACTTACTCAGCAACAGTTTGCCACGGGTAACAGAAGGTATCCGTTTATATCACCTCAATCCCGGTTCTAAAATGGTTTTTACCGGAGGTAAAGGAACGAATTCTAAAAGCAGCGCGGAAGTCGCCGCTATGGTAGCACAATCACTCGGCGTACCCGCCGAGGATACGATTGCACTAACAGAACCCATGGATACTGAACAGGAAGCCAATGAAGTTGAAAAATTAATTGGTCAGCACTCTTTTATTCTAGTTACCTCCGCCAATCATATGCAGCGGGCAATCACTTTCTTTCAACAACAAGGGCTAAATCCCATTCCCGGCCCAGCAAATCAGTTAGCGATCACTTCACCGTTACATCCCTGGGAAAAATACCTACCATCTGCTTATTATCTGTCTCATTCAGAACGGGCATGGTATGAAACGTTAGGCACTATCTGGCAACGTATTAAACCATCGAGAGATTCAGAGCCTCCCAAAAAATCAGATAATTCTCAGTCGGTAAATTCACCACCTGATCCGTAAACCATTTCCTGAAAAACGGGGAGAAACGAAAGCGCAATTAATTAATGCCGCGCTTTCGTTAATCAAAGAATATACCCGTTATCTTTCAAATTGCCTCTTTGTTGACTGCATTCACTTGCCGCCGCACTGCAAATTGAAATCTATTGGGATAGGTTCAAACCAGTAATCAGATTTCAGTCAATGCCTTTCTGACTGCGGCTAAATCTTCTGGAGTATCAACCCCCGCTCCCGGTGCTTTCAGTGCTGTTCCCACATGAATTTTTTCGCCGTACCAAAGTACCCGCAGTTGTTCCAGCATTTCAATCTGTTCTAACGGACTTGGCTCCCATTGTACATAATGACGGATAAAACCCGCACGATAGGCATAAATACCTATATGACGCAGGAAATTCTCGCCAATCGTTTCTCGCGATTGAATAAAACGATCACGCTCCCACGGGATCGTCGCCCTGGAGAAATAGAGTGCATAACCCTGTTTATCCATCACCACTTTCACGGCATTAGGGTTAAAAGCTTCTTCTGCATTATCAATCTGGACGGCCAGAGTTGCCATTCCCGCTTTGCAACCTGCCAAATTCTCTGCGACCTGCTTAATAATCTCTTCAGGAATTAACGGCTCGTCACCCTGAACGTTAACGATAATTTCATCATCTGCGAACTGATATTTGTCGATAACCTCCGCTAACCGTTCAGTACCAGAATGATGATTCGCGCTGGTCAGGCAAGCCTCTCCCCCCGCTGCAACAACCGCTGAAACAACGTCGTGGTTATCCGTTGCCACAATAACGCGTTTAGCACCGGAGCGTATAGCCCGCTCCATAACACGAACAATCATTGGCTTGCCGTGAATATCGGCTAATGGCTTTCCAGGTAAGCGGGTCGAAGCAAAGCGGGCAGGAATAATAACTGTGAACATACTTTATCTTTCCTCATCCAGAGGTAATTCACGAGCTTCGTGATCTAACAGGACAGGAATGCCATCTCGCACAGGAAACGCAAGTCGATCTAACTTACAGATAAGTTCGAAATTCTCTTTATCGTAGCTGAGTTTTCCGTTACATACAGGGCAGGCAATAATTTCGAGTAAACGGTGATCCATACATCCTCCAATTATGGAGCCTTGATTCAATACGGCTCAGAATAACATAAGCCCGGTATCATCGTTAACTCTTGTTATTTGATCTTTCGATCCTTTTCCCAATATTATCCACAAGAATTCAAATAGGGTAAGTTGTTGAAGATTTAGAACTATCTCAGGAGAGGCATTGGGTGCAAACCGCTAGTTAACAAATCGTGAACACAAACCACATGCAGCGAGAAACCGGAGCGCAAACGTGATATGTGAATAATGACACACTTCGTTCTCTCTCCGGACTCACCGAAAGTACCTTCAAAAAGAGCTATTGCCTTTATCCGAAACATGGCTCAAGCTCCTTCTTTATTAAAGAATAACAATAAAATAACGCCATAGGATAGAGAACTAGAATGCAATCACATCTGCTGCGGTTAAACTATAACCATTGCGAATAATTGAAAACTCTACATTCTGCCCTTCTGTAAGTGATTTATTTTTTGTATTGGCAATCGCTTTTCTACTGACAAATATGTCTTGCCCACCATCCTGTGGAGAAATAACACCATATCCTTTATTCTCATCAAACCATTTCACTCTGCCCATTTGTAATTGTAATGTCATGATAACTTTCCCTTCTGTTCATCTCACAATAATTCAATCTATTGTTTTTGATGTTTACTACCCTTTATTAAGTTTTCGAATAAAGCTCCATCTCCACTTCAATACTTAAAATACCCTTAACTTGAGTAGTGCATTTGCTTGAGTAATTGGATACAAACAAGTATCCCGCCAACATTGCAGCTGCCTGAATCAACCATACAATCTGAGTCAACTACACAAAACGGTTGTTCAGCCACTCCGCCACAATGGATAATTTTAATATCATTCAACAATAGCAAAAAATCAAATAAATCTGGGAACAACTATTAAAATTGTATATATTGACAAAGAATAACCCAGAAAAAACATTAGAAATTCTTATCAGAATGAGGTTGTCGTAAAAAGCCCAGCCAGCAGAGCAGTCACTGCATATTTTTGAAATTTACTCAGTTTTTTTACTGACGAACAATTTACTCACGGGCAATAGTGAACAGATGCTATCCAACATCACTTGCCCCTTTTCCTGCGGTAATTGAGCATCTACCGGTAAATACCACCAATTGGACTGAGCAAAATTAAAACACTTAACTGCATCTTTTTCCGTCATTAGTAAATTCTGGTTTGCATCAGCCAGATGGTTCAATTGATCTTTGGTGTACATTTGATGATCGGCAAACGCACACTCTTTTTGTAAGTCAGCACCTAACTGTTGCAGAGTAGCAAAAAACCGTGGTGGATGCCCAATTCCGGCCATAGCGACAACGTCAGGTATAAGGTCCACCATTCGCTTTTCACCACTAACCATATTCACCGCCAACCCACCAGCTAATGTCATGGATAATTCGCCTGACTGAGGCGTACCACCATTTATAATAATGGCATTAACCGTATTCAATCGCCCGGATAATTCACGCATCGGACCCGCCGGCAGCCACCAACCATTACCAAAACGGCGTACACCATCGATAACAACAATTTCAAAATCCCGTTGCAAAGCATAGTGCTGTAAACCATCGTCAGTAACGATGATATCCAATGGTGTACTTGCCAATAATGCTTTTACTGCTTCAACCCGCCTTGGAGCAACCGCCACAGGTGAACCGGTACGACGATGAATCAGTACGGGTTCATCACCTGCTTGAATCGTTGTGATATTTTCAGTCACCAGCAAAGGGTAATTTTCTGCTTTACCACCATAACCGCGAGAAACAACACCAACCCGATGGCCTTTTTTCTGTAGCTGTTCCACCAGCCAGATAACTACCGGAGTTTTACCATTACCTCCGGCAGTCAAATTACCCACGACCACAACAGGTACAGGCGCTTTCCAAGACTTACTCAGTCCAATTTTATAACTCAACCGCCGTAATCCACTTATCAGCCCATAAAGGGCTGAAAAAGGTAACAACAGCAAATAAAGCCATGAGCGGCCTGACCATATGCGTTCAATCATTGCCCAAATTGCATCCGATGTAATTGTGAGTAAACGCCATTTTTCTCCAGCAGAGAGAGATGATTACCTCGTTCAACAATATGCCCATCTTCAATAACCAGAATTTCATCGGCTTTCTCAATGGTTGACAGACGATGTGCAATCACCAATGAAGTTCTATTCTTCTGCAATTCATCCAGTGCCGCCTGAATTGCCCGCTCGGATTCAGTATCCAGTGCCGAAGTTGCCTCATCAAGAATAAGAACCGGAGAATCACGCAATAAGGCACGTGCGATAGCAATACGTTGACGCTGACCACCAGAAAGCAATACACCATTTTCACCGATCATGGTATCCAAGCCGTTATCCAGCTTCCTGATAAAATCCATTGCATAAGCCATCTCAGCCGCCCTCTCAATCTCTTCACGGCTATATTGGTTTTCACTGGCATAAGCAATATTGTTCGCTACCGTGTCATTAAACAAATGCACATTCTGCGATACCAGAGCAACCTGTCCGCGCAAAGAAGAAAGCGTATATTCCCGTAAATCATGGTCATCAAGCAGAATACTGCCTTCATTGACATCATAAAAACGGGTCAGCAAATTCGCTATTGTGGATTTACCCGAGCCTGAACGCCCAACTAAAGCGACAATTTTTCCAGCCGGAATATGCATAGAAATGTTTTGTAATGCTGGTTGTTCCTTAGTCGGGTAGCAAAAAGTTACATTACGGAATTCAATATTACCGTCCGCTTTTTTAAGCTCCAATTTGCCTTCATCTTTTTCCTGTTCCATATCCAGAATAGCAAACAGAGTCTGACAGGCCGCCATGCCACGCTGGAATTGCGCGTTAACATTAGTCAAAGATTTTAACGGACGCATCAACGCAATCATTGATGAGAATACCACGGTAATTTTACCCGCGGTCAGTGTATCCATAATCTCCGGGAAACTTGCTGCATACAGGACGAAAGCCAAAGCAAATGAAGCAATAAGCTGAATAATGGGATCAGAAATCGATGAAGCAGAAACCATCTTCATGCCTTGCTGACGCATATTGTTGCTGACTTTATTAAAGCGTTCCGTTTCTACTTTTTGCCCGCCGAAAATCAACACTTCTTTGTGCCCTTTCAGCATCTGTTCAGCACTGGCAGTCACTTGGCCCATGCTGTTCTGCATATTTTTACTGATATTGCGAAACCGCTTTGATACCGAGCGAATAACCCATGATACTACCGGCGCAATCACAATCAGGATCAGAGATAACTGCCAGCTATAGTAGAACATCAAAATAAACAGGCCGATAATTGATGCCCCTTCCCTGACTACGGTAATTAATGCACTAGAAGAGGAAGAAGCAACCTGCTCAGAATCGTAAGTAATACGGGAAAGCAGAGTGCCGGTGGATTGCTGATCAAAAAATGATACCGGCATCCCCATCATATGACCAAACAGACGACGGCGCATCTGCATCACCACTTTACCGGAGACCCAAGAGATACAATAACTTGATACAAACCCGGATAGCCCACGCATAACCATCAAAGCAATCACGATCAGCGGCATCCATTTCAGTACATCACTGCTTGCTTTGCCGAAACCTTCATCAAGTAAAGGCTTAAGCAATGAAAGCATTAATGTATCACCAGCAGCATTAATAATTAGTGCAACCGCAGCAACTATCAGCCCAATCCTAAACGGAGAAATGATTGGCCATAGTCGGCGAAACGTCTGCCAGGTAGAAAGGTCTTTATCATTCATTATTGAGTTACCAACACCAAAAGAAATAGCGGGTTATTCTACTCATGATCGCCTCGAATACCAAACCACTGATGATACCAGCGTGACATAATTTGTTGCCTGTATCCGATAACCTCAACGTGATCGCTATAAAAACAACCGGTTATCTGCCCGGATACTGCGGTACTATGCCATTCCACCCCGGCTTTGCGATAACATCGCTGTACCTTAATCGACGGGAGCCGCCATGGGCTATAACGTGCGACAGAGGCAAATGCATATTGTGGAGCAACCGTGTGAATAAAGGCGGCGGTAGATGAGGTATTACTACCATGATGTGGAATCTGCAATATTGTCGATCTTAAATTATCTTTTTCTATTCCCAGTAGCTTATATTCCCCCTGTTTTTCCAGATCCCCAGTCAGCAACACGCTATGTTTACCATCTTCTACACGAATAACACAGGATTCATTATTACCCGCATTCACTACCCTTTCTGGCGGCCATAATACCCGGAAGTTCAATCCTTGCCATTGCCACTGTTCACCTCGTATACAGGGGAGGTGTTTATTGTCAGTTAAAGGACTTCTGACCGCAATATCAGGGTATTTCCGTTGTAAGAATTCCAACCCACCTGTATGGTCCAGATGATTATGACTAATAATAATTTGCTCCAGTGTTAATCTGTGCCAGCGCAAATAAGGGATGATCACTCTCTCAGCCGCACTGCCCGTTTCCCAGCGATTACCGGTATCAAAAATCAACGCCTTGCCATCTTTCTCAATGATAACAGCAAGCCCATGCCCAACATCCAGCATAGAAAATCGCCACAGATATTCTTCATTGCGCCTCAAATAACAGAGCATGATACCTAAAGAAATGCCAATCAGTAATTTATATGATTGCCACCAAGCGAATCGCCAGATAATAACGACAAACCAGCCAATAAACGTGATCAAGGTGGGAAAACTGCCCGTTTCACTCCATGACTGTTGCAAAACTGGCAAAGGGATCAAAGAAAAGGTCACAGAATAATCGACCAATTGCCATAGTAAGGCGTGAATAAAAGGACAAAAAGCGCTGATTAATGCCAGCATGATCAACGGAACGGTAATAAAAGAGATGATTGGCACTGCCCAGAAATTAGCAAATAGAGCGGAAAAATTAACGCCATGAAACAATAATAGTTGGAGGGGAATAAGCATCAACATCATGCCCATTTGCATATATAACCCACGCAGCCACAACCATTTCCAACCATAACGAAATGGTTCAACCAACGGCGCCCAGCGAAACCAGAACATTAGCGCCATTACGGCAAAGAAAGAGAGCCAAAAGCTGTCAGAAAGCACGGTCAGAGGATCAAATAACAGAATAATTGCAGCAGTCCACAATGCCCATTGCCAAGGGAAACACAGAATATTTCTATAACGTAAATAAAGCCAAAGTGTCAAACCCAGTAAGGCGCGAATAGCCGGAATACCCCAACCCGATAGCCATACATAAATCATTGCAACTATCCAGCCAGAGATCAGTGGGAATCTGTGCCCTATCCAATGGATGGGAAAAAAGAGTTGCAATAATCTTGCCATCCACCAACCAAACATGCTGGCAACAGTAATATGTAACCCTGAAATCGCCATAAGATGCGCCGTGCCTGTTTGCTGTAATAATAAATTATTCTCCTTGCTCAACCATTGACGTTCACCAAAGGCTAATGCCATTGCAATGCCACTATGTTTCAACTCACGGATAGTCGGCGCAATATTACTGACCAATCGCTGGCGTAAATTACATTTTTCATCAATTAATTCAGCATGGAGCACTTTCCCTGTCAGAGGTTGACGAATAGCTAATGCTCTACGCTGACTATCATAACCACCTTGATTTAACTGACTATGAACGGGTCGTAATTTCATGTTTAACTGCCATTTTTGACCAGCACACAAAGTGTCAGGGGAAAAATCCCAATAAGCAGAGACATACAGCGGCGGAAAAATAATTTTATCTTCTGTTTTAATCAGGCGAAGAAGAACTTTGTTTTTTTCCTCATCACCCAATGACAAGCTTTCAATAATAGCCTGCGATATATGTCCTCTCTCACTAAGATAGATTATTTGTTCAAGCAGATGATTTCCCTGCCAGCACCCTAGCAGAAATGCCAGCAATGAAATTGAGATCATCCGGCAAAGACAAAATGGCAAAAATAAACAGAATAGAGCCAATAACAAAAATGCAATAATCTGCCATTTCTGGGGTAATTCAGGCAAAAAAAGCAGGGGTATAATACCGATAATAATTGCTATCGCTGCCTGATTAACGCTGATTACCGGAATCGGTTGCTTCCAGTTTATCGTTATCCTGTTTATCAAAACTGAAAGCCACATCCTTATTCATCCTTACCCTTTTATTTTCGCAACAGAGTATTCCTTATTTCTTCCCAAGCAGCCATAAGCACCTAAAGAATTATCAAACACCTTCGCAGATTAATTTTGAGCTAGGAATAATTTCACAAACCAATGCGAACAGCTTCGCAAAATATTTTTTTACCTGGAATTTAAGTTAATTATATGATTGTTTTTTTACTGACGCTGGCATAATACTACTGCTTATTCCCCCTATTTTTTGTTGATACTCGACATGGGTATTAAATAGAATATATCGCAAACTTAATTACAGATAAAAGTGCACGATCTAAGCCATAAATGATTCACGAAAGAAATTACATCATCTATTTACAATCACTATTGAATATTAAATTTATTTCTTTTTGAAATCATTATTCCCAGACATTATATTAAGTTATTAAAATCAATTAAAACTTACATTTAATTTTCACAATCAAAATTACATTGATTAAATATTATTCTTTAAGATAGAATATTAAAAATATTTTCCAGCGTGTTCTATGTGGAAAAATCATATAAAATCATGTTAAATATAACAAGGTGGTTTTTATGAACAATGAAATAATTGTATCAGATTCTTTACGAGAACATGATCTTACTAAGTTATTTAATAATGAAGTGTTAGCAATTCATATAAAACAGTATGTAGATAGTCATCTTGCAAACAAGCTCTCTGATTTTTTTCTCTCCCATAAAAATCTGGAATGTCACCCTCACGACTTGAAAAAAGGAGATGAAATTGTTTTAGTCGATTATGGTGTTGACAGAATTGGTGTCTCTTACAACACAACTTTTGGCAAATCCAAAGATAGCGATAGTTATAAAAAATATTTTGATAACGCATTATCAGCAATAAGAGACGTCAGAAATTTCTGTGCCCCAATGCTAGCCCCTTTCGACAAATTCCGTTTAGAGTTGGATGAAGTGTGGTCCGCGGGTGCCAGTATCGCAAACTTTGAAGGTAAAAAGATGCATGCTGGGATTGCCAGGGTTATGAGAAGGCCCGAACGTTCTTTCATGGTTGAAAAACAACCTCATTTTGATGGCCTTCAACAACAATCCGTCAATTTACTAGGTCAATTCTCTGTGAATATATACATAAAAACACCGACAAATGGAGGAGAGTTAGAGCTGTGGGATGTCCCTGCTATTCCTATCACCGAGTTGATTGAAGATAATCCAGAATATAATTGGCGGGGTTCTCTCCCACCGTCCATTCTCATAAAACCAGAACAAGGAGATTTAATAATAATAAATACCCGGAAACCTCATGCAATTCGCAGTTTTTCTGATGGGTGTAGAATATCATTGCAAAGCTTTATAGGATTATCACTAAATAAACATCTCATGTTATGGAATTAACTATATGATCGCTGTAATGAGTACATTAGGGACATTTTTTATTTTAGGTCTGGGAGCTGCGGCTCCCGTTGGTCCTATAAATATAGAAATTATGCGCAGGCACTTGAATATCAGTTGTCTTCACGCCGTGATTTTTGGTTTAGGTGCTTGTTTCGCTGATATAATTTATTTATTACTTTTAGGATTTGGTATATTACAATTGTTTTCCAATACTATTTTTATGCCTATTTTTGGTTTTTTAGGTGCATTAATGGTAATTTGGTTTGGTATTATCAGCTTTATAAATAGGAAAAATGAAGAAAATATCAATATCATCTCCAGTCCCTATCATAGACAGTTTTTTGATGGTGTATTGTTAACGTTATTAAATCCGTACAATATTATCTTTTGGTTATCTGTAAGTGCACAACTCAACAATATTACATCAGACAAATACGGTTTAGCTATCGGTGCATCGGGAACAATTATTGGTGTTATTTTTTGGGTCGCATTCATTAATACCATTATATTTTTCTCCAGGAAAATGCTCAGTCACCGCGTTATCAAATTTATCAATTATGCCAGCGGTGTCACTTTGATTATACTTGGGCTATATTTCTTTTCATATTCAATAACATTATTTAATCTGAGATTTTCTTAGATCAGGAAATGCTATGCCTGAGGGTCGAATAACGTTTTTAATCAAACGAAATTTCGTGGAGATCCTTAGGCATAATTAAAAGGGTATCCGGATTTTAAGTTGAAACAGGATCATAGGACACTCCGCCTTTATCTCCCACACCAGTATTGCTAGAACCTGATCGATACCATAGTTTAGGCTGGTTATTCTTTAAAGCCCGGTTTTCCGTTTTTGGCTCGCCATTCTTTGATTTCATGCACTATGGCACTAGGACCACTTTTCCCATACTCTGGGTAATATAAAAGATCAGACCCAATAGGGTGTTCCGATAGACGCTCAAACTCCATGACAGCAGCCATATGTTCTTTCTCTGTAGAATATGTATCGGCATAAATGCCTATAACAAAATCAAGGAACTCTTTTTCTGTATAATCAGATATCTTTTTCATATTCATTTACCATTTTTATGAATTTCAATATGTTGCTTAGGCGTTATTGCATTGATATTGTCGAGATTGTATACATCACCTTCTTTTGATATTTGCTGTATGTGATGAAGCTCTATTTTTACTCGTTTGCCTACTTGTTCTGTCTTCCTGGCATATGGTGCCCGACCATTTTTCATTGTTGACAAATTACTTGGGTCAAATTGCTTAGACAACTTAGAATCATTACCAACCTCTTTCCAAAATGCCCTTCTGAAATCATCAAAGTTATTAAATCTCCTCCCTCGTAACCTATCCGCTATCTGGCTAGGGATCGGTGCACCCATATCTTGTCCTGCAAGACTTAACCAATTGCCTTCAACTTTTTGCCCTCGACCAGTTACCACTCCCGGTTGATTCCGGGGGGTATTAAACATCACATAAGCGGTAGCGGCGGCTTCCGCCTTATCTTTGCTGCTACTAAGCCACCGCTTATACCACGGTACCTTTTTGTCCTGCGGTTTATCCAGTTTAGGTGGGTGTTTGTTACTCTGTAGCGGCTGTTCAGACTTTGGAACCGTGACAGGAGCGGAAGATGACGAAACCTGATATATCGCCATCCTGCCAAAGTTATTTGCCGGCTCAGTCTCAGTTCCAGCATCGGTGCAACCTTTACCCCGCAAGCAGGATTTTGTAAATACCGGTATCGGCGGTGGTGCTTTCGCCACAGGAGGAACCGGAGCAGACTGTACGCCCGCCGTTTTCTCCACCGGTGACGAGAAATTCTGCGCCGCCATGTTAGCTGGCGTTACGCTGTGATTAACCGGCTGAGATTGTTTCTAGTAGCTGTCCATAATTGAGTTAATAAACCGAGCCTTACAGGGACAAGTACTGACACTATCCAGTGTGCCAGCCAGCTTGCGCCCCATGTCAAACATATCTGAGATACCACCAACAATCAGGTAAGTACCGGGATGTTTACCACAGGTAACCTTATCCCCTTCACGAGCAGTTGCTCGCCCATCAAACGTCATGGTGTGATCACCGGAGATAATCTGACCACCACAGGTCGTTTTATCACCAATCAGCAGATAATATCCTATTGCCATCTATTCACTTCTCCATTGATTTACAACATGACGAGTGGATCTCACTGAAATCATCATCATGTTTTCATCATTTATGGACTAATAAGTGATCAATGATGCAATGAATTTAACTTAAGAATATATAGGAATATTCCGAAATTTATAGAAATTAGGTTGATTGATGTTTATAATACATCATATTTCATAACAATTTTAATTCAGTTTTTTAACAAATGAAAACATCACAAATAAATTTGAAATTAATGACGATATTGGTTTTACATATCAAATGATTTTTTGGGAAAAAATGTCAAATTGACAAGATTCTGAGGTAGGGTTTTTCAATATAAAAACAGCACCCAAAGGTGCCGTTTAAAATTAAAATAAGAAATAACTTGTTATCTTCAAACTTAATCGTAGATATTTACGCGATCACGCAACTCTTTACCGGGTTTAAAATGAGGAACATATTTACCTTCCAATTCCACTTTATCGCCCGTTTTAGGGTTACGACCTACACGCGGAGCACGGTAGTGAAGAGAAAAACTGCCGAATCCGCGCACTTCTATCCGCTCACCATCTGCCAAAGTTTCAGCCATATGATCGAGCATTTCTTTCACTGCATCTTCAACGGTCTTGGCCGAAATATGAGATTGCTGGCCAGCAAGCCTTTCAATTAATTCAGACTTGGTCATTAGTACCTCCCTAAACTACCGTTTGGATAACACACTAATGTGTTATCCATCGTTATAACTTAAATTATTCGCCTTTAGCTGCTTTGAAAGCTTCAGCCATTGCATTGTTAGCAAAGTTTGCGTCTTCTTGTTTGTTCACAGAAGCGATAGCGTCTTTTTCGTCAGCTTCGTCTTTAGCGCGAACAGACAGGTTGATTACGCGGTTTTTGCGATCAACACCAGTATATTTAGCTTCAACTGCATCGCCAATGTTCAGAACCAGAGTTGCATCTTCAACACGGTCACGAGAAGCTTCTGATGCGCGCAGATAACCTTCAACGCCGTCAGCCAGTTCTACTGTAGCACCTTTAGCATCAACTGCGGTGACTTTACCAGTAACAATAGCACCTTTCTTGTTTACAGACAGGTAGTTATTGAATGGATCTTCCGCCAGTTGTTTGATGCCCAGAGAGATACGCTCACGCTCTGCGTCAACTTGCAGAACAACAGCGGCAATTTCATCGCCTTTTTTGTATTCACGAACTGCTTCTTCACCGGTAACGTTCCAAGAGATGTCAGACAGGTGAACCAAGCCGTCGATGCCGCCATCCAGACCAATGAAGATACCGAAGTCAGTGATAGACTTGATTTTACCTTCAACGCGGTCATTTTTGTTGTGAGTTTCAGCAAACAGCTGCCATGGGTTAGCTTTACACTGTTTCAGACCCAGGGAGATACGACGACGTTCTTCATCGATATCCAGAACCATAACTTCCACAACGTCACCAACGTTAACAACTTTGGATGGGTGGATGTTTTTGTTGGTCCAATCCATTTCTGAAACGTGCACCAGACCTTCAACGCCCTCTTCGATTTCTACAAAGCAGCCGTAATCAGTCAGGTTAGTTACGCGGCCAGTCAGTTTAGTACTTTCTGGGTAACGTTTAGCGATAGCTACCCAAGGATCTTCGCCCAGTTGTTTCAGGCCCAGAGATACACGGGTACGCTCACGGTCGAATTTCAGTACTTTAACTGTGATTTCATCACCCACATTGACGATTTCACTTGGATGTTTAACACGTTTCCAAGCCATATCGGTAATGTGCAGCAAGCCATCAACGCCGCCCAGATCAACGAATGCACCGTAGTCAGTCAGGTTCTTAACGATACCTTTAACTTCCATACCTTCTTGCAGGTTTTCCAGCAGTTGATCACGTTCTGCACTGTTTTCAGATTCGATAACAGCACGACGGGAAACAACTACGTTGTTGCGTTTCTGATCCAGCTTGATGACTTTAAACTCAAGCTCTTTACCTTCCAGGTGAGTAGTATCACGAACTGGACGAACATCAACCAGAGAACCAGGCAGGAATGCACGGATACCGTTCAGTTCGACTGTAAAGCCGCCCTTCACTTTGCCGTTGATAATACCGGTAACTGTTTCTGCGTCTTCGTAAGCTCTTTCCAGCATCAACCATGCTTCATGGCGTTTTGCTTTCTCACGGGACAGTACAGTTTCACCGAAACCATCTTCTACAGCATCCAGTGCAACATCAATTTCATCACCAACCTGGATTTCCAGCTCACCCTGAGCATTTTTAAACTGTTCTACAGGAATAGCAGATTCTGATTTCAGACCTGCGTCAACCAGTACAACGTCTTTATCGATAGCAACAACTACGCCGCGAACAATAGCGCCCGGACGAGTTTCGATAGATTGCAGGGATTCTTCAAAGAGTTGAGCAAAAGATTCTGTCATGTTAATGGTCTTCAAGAGTTTTAATTTAACGTCCACTTAGCCTCCAGCCGAATGGGGTTGTTTTACATGCCTTGCCACAATTCCCTGTTACAAGGTTGCCCGGTATGTAGAAAAATTTTATTAACCCACATACCTAATTTTTAGTACATCACCATCAATTATAAGCTAAAAACTTAAAATCGCTCAGGTAATAAAAGAATTTTTTTCGCATAATTTAGCGCTTTATCGATAACTTCTTCGATAGACATACTGGTTGAATCCAGTATTAATGCGTCTTCTGCGGGCGCTAATGGTGCAACTGCCCGATTGCGGTCACGATAATCACGCTCCTGTATCTCGGACAAAAGACATTCAAAGTTAACACTAAAGCCCTTTTCCTGCAACTGTAGCATACGTCTGCGCGCACGTTCTTCTGCACTTGCATCAAGAAATATTTTCACTGGCGCATCAGAAAATACAACGGTTCCCATATCACGACCATCAGCAATCAAACCCGGCGCACCCCGAAAAGCACGCTGACGCCGTAATAACGCTTCACGAACCCGTGGGAAAGCGGCTGCCTGCGAAGCAGTATTTCCGACCGTTTCAGTACGGATTTCATTACTGACATCTTCGCCTTCGAGTATCACACTGAGCTTCCCTTTTTCCGGGACAAAGCGTACATCAAGATTAGCAGCCAGAGGAACTAATGCATCTTCGGACCGAATATCCACCTGATGATGAATTGCTGCCAGCGCCAGTACCCGATAAATAGCACCGGAATCAAGCAATTGCCAGCCTAAAGCTTCTGCCAATGCCTGACATAAAGTTCCTTTACCGGCACCACTTGGCCCATCAACAGTTATCACTGGGGCTATCGCCACCATTATTGTTCTCCTTTAGCATGGCAAATTCACTCTTCGCCGAATGCTGAATCTTACTCAATAAAACAATCAATATCTGTAGCTTATTATACGCACTCAGAGGGTGATCGGAATAAGCACATTCTTAGTTTCGATCAAAGAATTGTGCTTTATTGGGCCATAATCATCGATGATTATGACTTATGCTGACTCAATCTCTCCAATTGATTGAAATAATCAGGGAAAGTTTTTGCTGTACAACCTGGATCGAGAATAGTAACCGGTGTATCAGACAGAGCCACCAATGAGAAGCACATCGCCATCCGGTGATCGTTATAGGTGCCAATTTCAGCCAGTAATATTCTTTGTGGTGGTGTGATTCGGATGTAATCTCGCCCCTCTTCTACCTCAGCACCAACTTTACGTAATTCAGTTGCCATTGCATGAAGCCGGTCAGTCTCTTTTACCCGCCAGTTGTATATATTGCGAATCACTGTTTCCCCGTCCGCAAACAATGCGGTCGTTGCGATTGTCATCGCCGCATCGGGGATTTCATTCATATCCATATCAATGCCAGTCAATGTGCCCCGTTCACATTCAATAAAGTCATCACCCCAGCGAATTTTCGCGCCCATTTTTTCCAATACATTGGCAAATTTGGTATCTCCCTGAAGGCTGTTTTTACCAATCCCGGTCACGCGCACAATACCGCCTTTAATTGCTGCTGCCGCCAGAAAATAGGATGCAGAAGAGGCATCACCTTCAACCAAATAATGACCCGGAGAGCGGTATTTTTGCTGACCTTTAATATGAAAAACCTGATATTGATCGTGCCCGACGGTAATACCAAAGCTTTTCATTAATGCCAGGGTGATATCAATATAAGGCTTAGAAACCAATTCACCCTGAATATGAATTTCACAATCATTTTCTGCCAATGGCGCGGTCATCAGTAATGCAGTGAGAAACTGGCTGGAAACACCACCATCTACGGTGACTTTACCGCCGATAAAACCGCCTTTAAGGTGTAACGGGGGATAATTTTCTTGTTCCAGATAATCAATTTCTGCTCCACCTTGACGCAAAGCATCCACAAGATGACCAATTGGGCGCTCTTTCATCCGAGGTTCACCGGTAAGAATGATGTTATTCTTGCCAAGGCATAATGCGGCAGCCAGTGGACGCATTGCCGTCCCAGCATTACCAAGAAACAGCTCTACCGGCCCTTTACCTGTAATCAATCCACCCATACCGTCAACTTCACAACGGGTACGATCATCAGACAAACGATAACTAATACCTAGCTCAGTCAATGCATTGAGCATATGGCGGATATCATCACTATCCAGCAAATTAGTCAGACAAGTTGTGCCTTCGGCAAAAGCCGCCAGTAATAATGCGCGGTTGGAAACACTTTTTGACCCTGGCAGGTTAACGGTTCCATTAATGGAGGAAATAGGTTGTAGCGTCAGGGATTGCATAAACAACAAGATCTCCGGTTATTGATTAAATTGTTCTAATTATTAAGTGAATCAGTTATATGTTTAAGGAAATATTTGCTAGTACTGAATATTCCGGGAACACATGTTCCCGGTTAAAGTTGACAAATCAACCGTTACGGCGCTCAAAATCAGCCATAAAATCGACCAAAGCCCGAACACCTTCTATCGGCATAGCATTATAAATAGAAGCACGCATACCGCCGGAAATACGGTGCCCTTTCAGTGCCTGCAATCCTTGTGCTTCCGCTTCTGCCAGGAACTTGCTATCTAATGAAGCATCTGCCATTTGGAACGGTACATTCATCAGAGAACGATTTTCAGGGGCAATCTGGTTACGATAGAAATCACTGTTATCAATGGCACTATAAAGCAGTTCAGCTTTAGCCTGATTACGTTTTGCCATCTCTTGTAATCCACCCTGCTCTTTCAGCCACTTAAAGACCAGACCAGAGAGATACCAGGCAAAAGTTGGCGGCGTGTTGAACATGGAATCATTCTCTGCCAGAACAGCATAATCAAGAATAGACGGGGTTTCTTGACGGGCTTTACCTAATAAATCTTCACGAACAATAACCAGCGTAAGACCCGCAGGACCAATATTTTTCTGCGCTCCCGCATAAATCATACCGTAACGGCTGACATCCAGTGGTTTGGAAAGTATTGAGGAAGAGTAATCAGCAATAACAACTTTGTTATCATCAAAATCTGGTTCTTGATGAATTTCGATCCCATCAATGGTCTCATTTGGGCAATAATGAACATATGCTGCATCATTATTCAATACCCATTCGCTCATTGGCTTAATGCTTTTCAAGCCATTAATTTCAGTTTTAATATTAATCACATTTGGCGTGCAGTATTTTTTTGCTTCTTTAATGGCACATGCAGCCCAATAACCACCATCAATATAATCAGCTCTAACATTACCCCCCAACAAATTCATTGGGATAGCGGCGAATTGCCCGCGAGCGCCACCATGGCAAAACAGTACTTTATAGTTTTCAGGCACTGACAATAAATCTCGCAGATCATTTTCTGCTTCTTTTGCCACCGCGATAAACTCCTTCCCACGGTGACTAATCTCCATAATCGAAGTCCCAATGCCCTGCCAGTTGCACAGTTCCTGTTCTGCTCTGCGCAACACTTCAACCGGCAACATAGCGGGACCCGAACTGAAATTATATACCTGATTCATTTACCTCACCTTAATCTGACGAAATAACAATGATTGATAACAATTAAGAATCTGATATATCGGTTGTATCATTCCCATTTCATTGCTGCAATGGTTATTCAGGCGTTGATCAAAACTATTGCAAAAATAGCCAATAAACTTGGTTCATACAGCAACAAGTGGACTTCTTATTTTTTTCTCTTTTTATTTACAGTCATCAGCGGCAAAAATAATGTGAATGGCAAATCGGATAAGGCAAGAAAACCGTGATACTGGTAAAATTGCGCTGCATTATCGTCTTTTGCATCAACAAGCAGTGCATAAGACGCAATTTCGGAACGAATAGTCCTCTCAAGCGCATCAGCTAACAATGCTCCGCCGAGTCCCTGATTTCTGAATATATGATCAACAGCCAATCTCCCCATCCGAACTGCCGGCACTGTTGGATATCGAGGCATTTTCTTAATAATGGTCGTCGGGAGGTCAGTCAACCGGATACTGGCAGCAGCCAGAGTGTAATACCCCACCACTTGATGATCATAAAGAGCAACAAAACAAGCCGCTACGCGACGCCTCACATCCTGACCAACTTGTTTTTGAAAATAGCGATCTAGCGATTCTGAACCACTATAAAACGAATTACGATCGTGTCTTTCGTTAAGTTGCATAACATCAAACATCGTAGCACTCATTTTGATCGTAATAGCTCGCGGCGACGTGCAAACGCACGTTTAAGCGCCGGAGTAGGTTCCGGTGAATTCAGTAACGCCTGCGCAAAATATTCCTGATCAACCAGAGACAAACGGAGTACTTCTGACTGTTCAATCGCGCGCTGTGCGGCATCTTGCGCAGCAGACACAACAAAATCAGTCATAGTACGGCCCTGAATTTCAGCGGCACGTTTAATCAGAGCGTGTAGATCAGAACTCATGCGCGCCTCAAAACGCGCGGTAGAAACAGCCATAATAGACCTCGACTAAAATTATCCGGCAAATTTCCGTACAAATAATTATATTAGTCACTTCTTGAGCAAAATGCTACTTTCAACTTTTGGTTTTAATTAGCGTACTTTAATCTGCATGCTTTAATGTACATAGTGCATAAAGGGCTTCGAAACCCTAGTCTCCGAAGCCAGCACAACCGTTGTCAAACAATTGTTCAGGGCGCACTGAATACGCCCTTTTACTATTTTTGAATTAGGAATTAATATTTAACAAACATCTCGTGAATTTTTGCTGGATCATGGGTTTTAGTCAGCGCTAATTGTAAAAGCACTCTGGCTTTCTGCGGATTCAAACGTTCAGATGCCACAAAACCATATTTGCTATCATCCACTTCCGCATTCTGAGTCACATAACCTACTGGTACACGACTTGCTCTCACAACCACAACCCCATCTTTCGCGGCCTGGGCCAAAGTATCGAAAACCGTTTTGTACATATTACCGTTGCCAACCCCGGCGCTGATGATCCCTTGATAACCATCACTCAACAGTGCTTTCGCTGGCAGATCAGAAGCATTCGCATAGTTATAAACAATGCCTACTTTTGGCAGCTTATCCAGTTTGCTGACATCAAAAATAGCCTTGTCCGCTCTCGGTTTAGCTTCAGCGTAATAATTAACTTTGCCGTTATGGATAAAACCTTCAGCACCAGCATTAATCGGCTGGAATGCCTGAACTTCAGTAGTGCTCATTTTCACCACGGTACGCCCGCTGATAACCGCATCATTCATTGCCATCAACACACCACGTTTGGCCGATGCTTTGTCCCCTGCAACCACTACCGCGTTATACAGATTTAACGGGCCATCAGCACCCATCGCTGTAGACGGACGCATTGCCCCAACCATGACTATCGGTTTCTGGCATTGAGTCGTTAGATCGAGGAAGTAAGCAGTTTCTTCCATCGTGTCTGTGCCGTGTGTGATAACAAAACCATCGGTCTTGTCACAATCAGCATTGATTTTTTTCGCCAGAGTCAACCATACCTGATCATTCATATCCTGCGAACCAATGCTCACCACCTGCTCACCTTTCAGGTTAGCGATATCTTTGATATCAGGGACAGCGTTGACTAATACATCAATACCCACTTTTCCCGCAACATAGTTGGATTCAGTTGCAGATTCGCCCCCACCTGCAATCGTTCCTCCGGTGGCCAAAAGTGTAATATTTGGCAAAGCAATAGCAGAACTGCTAATTAATGCTAATAAACTGGCTAAAGCTGTGTGTTTCATCTTTTTCATACTGATTTCCTTAATAAAAAATATCCCATCTGATTATGAATAATGATATCAATAAATCTGTGATGCATACCAGACTTTAGCTACCGAAAAAAAACTCGTATGATGAGCGCCCCGTAACGAGCATTCATAAGTGAATACCATGATGCAAACCTTTATTCCCGGCAAAGATGCTGCACTGGAAGATTCAATCAATAGCTTTCAGCAAAAACTACAACATCTTGGTTTTAATATCGAAGAAGCCTCTTGGCTGAACCCGGTTCCTAATGTCTGGTCAGTGCATATCCGTGACCGCGATTGCCCTTTATGTTTTACCAACGGTAAAGGTGCAAGTAAAAAAGCCGCTTTAGCTTCTGCTTTAGGGGAATATTTTGAACGTTTGTCAACCAACTATTTTTTTGCTGATTTCTATTTAGGACACGCTATCGCTAACGGTGATTTTGTCCACTATCCCAATGAAAAATGGTTTGCTTTACCCGAAGATGATTCCTTACCCGCCGGTATTTTGGATACCCGGTTACGTAAATTTTACGACCCTGAAAATGATTTATGTGCAAGTCAATTAGTCGATTTGCAATCAGGTAATGAAGAGCGTGGTATCTGTTCACTGCCATTTACCCGTCAATCTGATCAGCATACGGTCTATATTCCCATGAATATTATTGGCAATCTTTATGTTTCCAATGGTATGTCAGCAGGTAACACGGTTAATGAAGCCAGAGTTCAGGGGTTATCCGAAGTTTTTGAGCGCTATGTCAAAAACCGGATTATTGCAGAAGGCATCAGCCTGCCAGAAATTCCACAGGAAATCATGAATCGTTATCCGGGCGTGGTTGCAGCAGTCAACACATTACAGGATGAAGGTTTCCCGCTCTATTGTTATGACGCCTCTCTGAGTGGGCAATTCCCGGTGATTTGCGTGGTTCTGTTTAATCCTAATAATGGGACTTGTTTCGCTTCATTTGGTGCTCACCCTGATTTTGGTGTAGCACTGGAACGTACTGTTACCGAGCTGTTGCAAGGTCGCAGTCTGAAAGATCTGGATGTGTTCAATGCGCCGACTTTTGATAATGAAGAAGTTGCAGAACATACCAATCTGGAAACGCATTTTATTGATTCAAGTGGTTTGATCAGCTGGAATTTATTCAAACAAGATGCTGATTATGAGTTCGCTGACTGGAGTTTCAGCGGCACGACAGAAGAAGAGTTTGCTACTTTAATGGCTATTTTCAAGCAACTGGATGCTGAAGTTTATATTGCTGACTACGAACACCTCGGTGTTTATGCCTGCCGTATTTTGGTTCCAGGTATGTCTGATATTTATCCTGTGGAAGATTTACATATCGCTAATAACACCATGGGAACTCATCTGCGGGAAACTTTATTAGCGCTACCGGATAGTCAATGGCAGTCTGACGAATATCTGGCACTGCTTGAGCAATTAGATGAAGAAGGTCTGGATGATTTTACCCGTGTTCGTGAACTGCTTGGCATTGCGGTTGGTAAAGATAATGGCTGGAGCAATTTACGTATTGGTGAACTGAAATCCATGTTGGCATTAGCTGGCGGTGATTTGGAACAAGCTCTGATTTGGGTAGAATGGACTCAGGATTTTAACGCCTCAGTCTTCACTACCGAGCGAGCTAACTATTATCGCTGTCTGCAAACACTGCTTTTACTTGCGCAGGAAGCAGACAAAGAGCCTGCACAATATTACCAGGCATTTGTAAAAATGTACGGACAAGATGCTGTTGAAGCTGCTTCAGCGGCTATTTCTGGTGAAAATTGTTTTTACGGCTTGTGGTCAGTCGATGTAGATTTAAAATCACTACCCGCTCATCAAGCTTTATTAGCTGCTTATAAGAAACTGCAAAAAGCAAAACGTGATTTCTGGAACGCAAAATAAAATTGTAGAAAAGACAATTTTTTATTAAAGGTAAAATGCAGGTTAAATTCAATTTATTTAAAATAACAAATAAATAACAATTTAACCTGTAATTTTACTTACCAAACTTCCCTCTAGTGGTTAAATAAAAAAATATAATAATTTTTAAAATTTTTTTATTTTATTAAAATCAATAAATTAAATGAAATTTTAGCCAATTAGCTCCCCAAAACAACGTTCACTCTCTGAGGATTATGATCTATATCAAGTTTACATCCTCATGCCTTTGTTATTATCGTTACGTACCATAACTAATTAATCATAAAGAGAATGTTAGTATGAAAGCTGACACCCCTTTTAATTTATTATCGCCTGCGGTAATAGCAAAATTCGCTGATGATGTTGGTGTTTATAAAACCACTAAACATCCTGTAACCACCTATATATCAGCAATAACTGCCGGCTTTTTTATTTCTATTGCCTTTGTTTTCTACATTACCGCTACCACAGGAACTGAATCTGTCCCTTATGGGTTAGCTAAATTAGTCGGCGGAATCTGTTTCTCACTTGGATTAATGTTAGTTGTGGTTTGTGGCGCAGATTTATTTACTTCCACCGTGCTGACGATTATTTCCAAAGCAACCGGACGTATAACCTGGTGCCAAATGTTTAAAAACTGGATTAACGTTTATTTTGGTAATTTAATTGGCGCGTTATTTTTTGTCGCTATTATCTGGTTTGCTGGTCAATATCGTGTTGCTAACGGATTATGGGGCCTGAATGTACTGCAAACAGCTGACCATAAAGTACACCACACTTTTATTGAAGCCGTGTTTTTAGGCATTCTTGCCAACTTGATGGTTTGTCTCGCCGTTTGGATGAGTTATGCCGGACGTAGTTTAATGGACAAAATATTTGCCATGATTTTACCCGTAGGCATGTTTGTTGCCAGCGGTTTTGAGCACAGTATTGCTAACATGTTTTTAATCCCGCTTGGTATTGTTATTAAGAATTTCGCACCCACTGAATTCTGGATCAATGTGGGAGCAACACCTGAACAATTTTCTCAACTCACTATTTCACACTTTATTACTAACAATTTAATTCCAGTCACTATTGGTAACATTATCGGTGGCGCAGTTTTAGTGGGTTTGACTTACTGGTTAATTTATCTGCGTAGCGAGCAAAAATATTAATTAGCTCCCTCGCCTGATTTTTCAAAAGTTCGATTATTAAATAAGGTAGACGTATCATGACTGAGTTAAATGAAAAATTCTCTGTAGCATGGCAAGGTTTTAATCAGGGTGACTGGCAAAACGAAGTCAATGTTCGTGATTTCATCCAGAAAAACTATACACCATATGAGGGTGATGAATCTTTCCTCGCAAGCTCTACCAAAGCAACCGATGCTTTGTGGGAAAAAGTCATGGAAGGTATCAAAATCGAAAACCGTACTCATGCACCAGTTGATTTTGATACTGATATCGCGGCTACTATTACTTCCCATGATGCGGGTTACATTGAAAAAGATCTGGAAACCATCGTTGGCCTGCAAACTGAAGCACCACTAAAACGCGCCCTGATCCCCTTTGGCGGTATAAAAATGGTAGAAGGATCATGTAGAGTTTATGGCCGTGAACTCGATCCTAACTTAAAACAAATTTTCACTGAATACCGCAAAACGCATAATCAGGGTGTTTTCGACGTTTACACACCCGATATTCTAAAATGCCGAAAATCTGGCGTGCTAACCGGTCTGCCTGATGCCTATGGCCGCGGGCGCATTATTGGTGACTACCGCCGTGTTGCAATATACGGCATCAATTTCTTACGTGATGATAAATTAGCCCAATTCAATTCATTGCAGGAAAAACTGGAACGCGGTGAAGATCTGGAGATGACCATCCAGCTGCGTGAAGAGATTGCTGAACAGCATCGTGCTCTGGGCCAGATTAAAGAAATGGCAGCTAAATACGGCTATGATATTTCTGGCCCTGCCACTGATGCCAAGGAAGCGATACAGTGGACTTATTTCGCTTATCTGGCAGCGGTTAAATCTCAAAATGGTGCAGCAATGTCTTTCGGGCGCGTTTCCAGCTTTCTGGATATCTACATCGAACGTGACCTGCAAGCAGGTAAATTGACAGAAATCGAAGCACAGGAATTGATCGACCATCTGGTCATGAAGCTACGTATGGTGCGTTTCCTGCGGACACCTGAATATGACGAACTGTTCTCCGGTGACCCAATCTGGGCAACAGAATCCTTGGCGGGTATGGGGCTGGATGGCCGCACGCTGGTCACTAAAAACAGCTTCCGCTTCCTGAATACCCTGTACACCATGGGTCCGTCACCAGAACCCAACATGACCATCCTGTGGTCTGAGAAACTGCCAGTAAATTTCAAAAAATTCGCAGCAAAAGTTTCCATCGACACCTCATCTTTACAATATGAGAACGACGACCTGATGCGCCCTGACTTCAACAACGATGATTACGCTATCGCTTGCTGTGTCAGCCCGATGATTATTGGCAAACAGATGCAATTCTTCGGCGCCCGTGCAAATTTGGCTAAAACCATGCTGTACGCCATTAATGGCGGCGTAGATGAAAAGCTGAAAATGCAGGTCGGCCCAAAAGAAGAGCCAATGAAAGATGAAGTGCTGGACTATGACAAAGTTATGGCCCGCATGGACCATTTCATGGACTGGTTGGCAAAACAGTATGTTACAGCATTGAACATCATTCACTATATGCATGACAAATACAGCTACGAAGCTGCACTGATGGCCCTGCATGACCGTGACGTTCATCGTACTATGGCATGTGGCATTGCTGGTCTGTCTGTCGCCGCTGACTCGCTGTCTGCTATCAAATATGCCAAAGTCACGCCGATCCGTGACGAAGACGGTTTAGCCGCTGACTTCAATATTGACGGTGAATATCCACAATTTGGTAACAACGACTCACGCGTCGATGATATCGCCTGTGATCTGGTTGAGCGCTTCATGAAGAAAATCCAGAAGCTGAATACTTATCGTAACTCGGTTCCTACTCAATCTGTTCTGACTATCACCTCTAACGTGGTCTATGGTAAGAAAACCGGTAACACTCCTGATGGACGTCGCGCTGGTGCACCATTTGGACCGGGCGCAAACCCAATGCATGGTCGAGATCAAAAAGGTGCAGTCGCTTCTCTGACCTCTGTGGCTAAACTGCCATTCGCCTATGCGAAAGACGGTATTTCTTATACTTTCTCTATCGTACCGAACGCGTTAGGCAAAGATGATGAAACACGTAAAACTAACCTGGCTGGTTTACTGGATGGTTACTTCCACCACGAAACAGACATTGAAGGTGGTCAGCATCTCAACGTTAACGTGATGAACCGTGACATGTTACTCGAGGCCATGGAAGACCCTGAGAAATATCCTCAGCTCACCATCCGGGTATCTGGCTATGCTATGCGTTTCAATTCATTAACTAAAGAACAACAACAAGATGTGATCACCCGCACTTTCACTCAGTCTATGTAATAATCTGTTATCAAAAAGGCCCTAATTTGGGCCTTTCAATCAGTTTTGGAGCCATCCTGTTATGTCCGTACTTGGCCGTATCCACTCTTTTGAATCCTGTGGCACCGTTGATGGTCCCGGTATCCGGTTTATCGTCTTCTTTCAGGGCTGTCTGATGCGCTGCCTCTATTGCCATAACCGCGATACATGGGATACCCACGGTGGCAAAAACGTTACTGTCGAAGAATTAATAAAAGAAGCGATAACCTATCGTCATTTTATGAATGCATCAGGGGGTGGCGTTACTGCATCAGGGGGTGAAGCCATTCTGCAAGCTGAATTTGTGCGTGATTGGTTCAGAGCCTGTCGTGCCGAAGGTATTCATACCTGTCTTGATACCAATGGATTTGTTCGTCGCTATGATCCGGTTATTGACGAGCTGATGGACGCGACTGATCTTGTCATGCTTGATTTAAAACAGATTAATGATGAAATTCACCAACAGTTGGTCGGTGTTTCAAATCACCGCACTTTGGAATTTGCCCGCTATCTGGCTAAACGTAATCAAAAAACTTGGATTCGTTACGTTGTCGTTCCAGGCTGGTCTGATGATGATGAATCCGCTCATAGGCTGGGTGAATTTACCAGAGATATGAAAAATATTGAAAAAATCGAGCTTCTGCCTTATCACGAACTGGGTAAACATAAATGGATTACCATGGGTGAGGAATATAAGCTGGAAGGTGTGAAACCGCCAGCAAAAGAGACAATGGACAGAGTTAAAGGTATTTTGGAAAGTTATGGGCATAAGGTTGTGTATTGAATTTCTTAACCCCCACTCCTGAAATGAAATGTGAAGTACAGTAAAACTGAAAATCGGATTAGTCCGGTTTTCAAGATTAAAATAAAAAAGAGAACATCTATCAATTCAAGCCTAATTTCTCCGAAAGACAAAAATGCATTCAGGAAATAACCGAAGAACTGGTACTTATATTTCCAAGCTAACTGCTCCTGCGTCTAAAACACACTTAAGAAAATATCCTTATAGGCAAAAATAAATATTGACTTATGATTTACATTGTATATTTTCAGTACACTGCACTATATTAAGTTAAGCTTCAAAGAAACAGGTTGTTTGTTATGGATACTTTAGATGAATTCTACGAAAGGAACCCTTGGGCCAGAGGGTACTTTGATAATAGTACCAATGAAGAAAGGAAACTTCTGAAAATTCAGATGGATAAACAAAACGAGTTGATGGTGCTTATGGATAGAGTTGCCAACAAATATATGAAATGGAGCCTGGCTAAAGACCATTTTATCCATGAAGTTATTGCTTATTCTGAAGATATCACCGCAAAGATAAATACTGGAGAGCTTTCAATCTCTGAAGCAATAGCTTCATTGGATGAAGAAATGCGATCGTTAGAAAAACAGGATGCCATGCTTTCTCAAAAGAGTGTAAAGCAAGCCATCGTTGTAAAGAAAAAAGCGCCAGGTGAGAATACTAAAAGCAGAAAAGATGAAGTAGTCAATTTGATTATTGCATGGATTGGATTTGTATCTGGGACTATACAATTCATTGGTGGTTTTTTGCTTACTGATACAGGCATTGGAGCCGCACCTGGAGCGCTATTAATGGCACATGGTCTTAATAACGTTGTTGAAAGTGAGCATTATATTCTTTATCGTGAAAGTTATACTGGGCCGGTTAAATTTATCTATGAAGGGGTTGGAGAAAAAGTTTTTGGGATGGATAAGCGTGATGCGGATGTAGTGTATACATCAGTTGATGTTGGTATGTCCCTGAATGGATTACTTGGCTATAAACTCGAGCCAGATAGTCAAAGATTATATCGGTATATAAATGCTGATCTGCTTTGGGGATTAAAACACCAAGGAATTAAGATGATGAGTACAGAAGATATAATTTTAGAAATTGCTGGTGATTTAAATACTATATATGGTCAAGCGAGGAACTACAGATGAATTCGGTTTATGTTTCACTGTCTTTAATTCTACTATTCCCTGTTTATTTTTGTATAAAAAGATTGTTAATGTCACCTGATTTTTATCCTCATCTTTACGCAATAATATTACCATTGATTTTCTCAGCATTTCATTTCTATGTTTTTAATTTTGATTCAATACCTTTTTTGAATATAAATACCATTGATAACGATTTTTTACATTATTACTCTTTAGCTTTAGGTTATTTAAGTTGTGTTCCTTATATAATAGCAAGAAAAGTTATTATTAAATAAATGTAATAGACAATATAGATCGTATTGAGGTAAGAAGAAAATGGTAGACTATTTATATATTATTTTTTCTTTACTTGCGCTTTACCCTCTATACATTGCTTTTAAAAAACTTTTAACCCCCTATGATGTTTATATTAACTACTCATCTGTACTACTTATGATGGCGTCTAACATTTTTCATTTACATGTTTTTCATACTGGCCAGATTCCATTTTTGGGTGTATCCGTATCAGATAATGACTTTATGCTATACACTTCTTTTGCTCTATCTTTTTCGTGCACTATTACATTCATGATTGCACACAGCAGACATTATAGAAAAAACAAATGGTAATTTTGCCGGTAAAACAAAACTATTTTACCGGCAAATAAATTAATAAATGCGCTCATCCCAAATACTATAAGCACTAGTCCCTGCTATATGATGAGTCCATGTGATGCTCTTATAACGTAAAGAGATCGTTTCTTGCGGCTGAGAACCAGCATGTGTTATCGAATGAGGATGATAAATAGCTAAATCAACGATCGTCGCCCCAATCACTTTTATGGTGTAATACAACTCCAGAATCCCGGCTTGATTCGTTCTATAACCATCAAAGATAGCATCCAATACTTCATTCTCTGAAATCGCTACCCCCAAAAGCGGTGACGACTTATCAATAGGCTTCTTAAATGTTATAGGATGATGATTGACATTCAGCTCTCTGGTTAGAGAGTGAGAAAGACTATATACCAGTATCTGGTCTATATGCTCCAACTGACCTTTATTTCCAATTGAATCTATAGACGAACAACCTGCCGATATTAACCCCTGTTTATGGCCCTTTAAAGTTAAATAAATTAAGTCTGACATATACACTCCTTCTTAGTGTTAAAATACCAATGAATTACCATTAACACGAGTCTTCATTCTACATAAAAAAAGCCCAAATAGAATTAAAATTTATGATTTCAGGGATATATTTCAATTAAACTCAGCTATTAAATTACATTGAAACACTTTGTTACGATTATTTACAACTTAATGCAATTAGAAACACTTATTAATATATTCCATAGTCATTCACCATATTTTTGGTTTATTACTTCTATTTAATACTTGTTGATTAAAAGAATTAATATAATATATTACTAGCTCTCTCAAGCTGACTGCATCTTCGAAACGAAGACAGGAAAAAACTATTTCATATTATGAATCAACAAATAAATTGGAAAAATATATGGACAACCAAAACCTAAATTTGAATCCCAACACGATACCCGACGATAACCAGGATATATTTATTCCTGGCGGCCAATCCGTCAATAGCACAGAAGGTTTGAAATGGATTGGTCAGGCGTGGGAACTTGTCAAAAGTAAATGGGGTATGTGGATACTGCTCAGCATTATTTTCCTTGCTATTATAACCGCCTTACAGTTTATTCCTTTTCTCCAGATATTTGTTGGAATTCTTAATCCAGTATTTATCGGTGGCATTATTGCCGTGGGCGAAAAACAGAGAACTACCGGAGAATTTGAACTAGGGCTGTTATTCAGCGGGTTTCAGAAAAACTTTGTATCTCTGCTTAGCATCGGTGCTTTATTGTTTGGTATTATACTGCTTGGCGTTATTGCAATGTTTATCATCGGCGGTAGTGCAATAATTAATATCATGCTTGCCGGGCAAAATGCTTCAGCCGAGATACTCCAAATCGATCTCCCTGTATTACTTCTCTGCGTATTTGTTCTGCTGATTTTCTATCTCGTAGCTGCCGCATTTACCTGGTTTGCACCCGCATTAATCGTTATCCATAACTTAAAATTTGGCTCCGCCATATCAATGAGTCTGGAGGCTGTGAAAAAGAATTTATTGCCCGGTTTCTTATTCTTTACCACCTCTATAATCATTTTCATAATCTCGATAATGACTTTTGGTTTAGGTTTTCTAGTCTCTATGCCAATACTTTTAGCTAGCTATTATTCCTCTTACCGTAGTATTTTTATCAGTAAGGAGAAACCATCTTCTTTAATTGCCTAAAAAAATACACCCACTGCCTATTAAAAATTTCAGAAATTAATAACAGTTCCTACGTCCATTAAATAAGGCAAGGAAGCCTTATATTAACCAGATTAACAGAAAAAAAGAATAGATAAGTTTAAAAACATTAAGACCCATTAAAGAAATAGGCTTTGATTTTAATACCATTATATATCTGTTGCTTTTTTATTTTAAACCTAAAAATTTAAAGAAAAGAAAAAACGAGAAAACCTGAGTGTCAATTTAATAAAAACAGCCATTAGGTTCACAACAATTGTTTGACGAAAACCATTTGTTTAAATGAATATTTAATTAAAAAAATAATAAAAATAGCAGTATAGGAATATGGTTCTCTTCTTACTTGCATGTCCCTTTTTTAATGATCGTAAATGCCTTTTTATCTGTCATTAATTCAGCTATCCGCCAGTTAAGGGTTTTAAATACATTTTCGACAATACTATCCTTCCATCCATTTTACATTTACCTAATCTGCTATGAACATTTAAAAGCTTTAATACAGAGAGATTAAAGCTTTTATCACATAGATGGGTTTAACTATAAATACAACTTTTTATAAGGATAATTAATGATGAGACAATGAAACGTTGTGAAAAACCCGCTTTTTTAAGCTGAAAATCGGGTATCTTTCTTTCGGTCAGTTGTTTATAGGCCATAGTGTATTTTCCTGTAGTGGGAAAATGCCAACTATAGCAACTAACCGCTCTTCTAAAATTTTGCTTTTGTAATAAATGGAATCATAGGTTACATTCTAGTATTAAAGATACATTACCGTTTACTATCTTTAAGCATTATTGGTTCTCACCATACTTGTATCTAAACACTTACCATAAATAATGAGAAATTATTATAGAAAAAAAGCCAAACCACCTGAATGATAAATTTTCCATACGAAAAGACTAGCGAGGTAATAACATGTCACAATACGTTACTATTATAAAAGACTCGCCTATATGGGTCTGGATTTTGCTTGTGTTTCTTGTCATGAGAGGCATTAAAGCTCTCTCAGATCGTGAAATGCGTATAGAGCATATTTTCTTGCTGCCTACCGTATTTTTAGTCTGGGGAACACATAGTGTTCTCACAGAAACATACTTCTCAGATTTATCACTCATTATGATGGGAATAGGTCTGGTTTTCGGCATTACTATTGGTTGGATACTATGGAGATCACAGCCACGATTAAGAGAAAAACCTGACAGTACCTTAATTATTCGTCCTGGTACACCTTTGACATTGATAGTGATAATGATTACTTTTATAAGTAAATTTATTATGACGGCTTTATTAAGTCTTTCTCCAATGTTGCTACATTCATTACATTATAATTTGCTATTCGGCTTGGTAAGTGGTCTTCTTGATGGTGTTTTTTGGGGAGGAACCCTGAATCTTTTTATTTCATGGTATAAGCATAAAAACACATAACCAAAATCAACATTACCTTCGCAATGGTTCATTTTCCAATCGAAATATAGTAAGAAAACAAACCCAATATTATTTTCACAAAAGCGATTCTGAACACTCCGGTTACCAGAGAGATTACCATAGTATTTACAGTATGTTTGCCCATTTTCAATCAGGAGATTCGGACTTGCTTTTAGCCTTTTTCCAATGATATTTAGGCCAATAGTAACTGAACAATATCATCATCAACGCCAATGGGTGACCACAGAAAAAAATGAGATCATCAATGTTTAATCAAAAAATAAGAAAACTCTCGGAAAGTAAGAAATAAGAAAAAAATAGGTTTTGTTAACCCTTATATACCCCAGTAAAAAAGGATAAATTAGGATAATGATAGGTTAATCAGACAATCTATTTTTTCCACAGTGCCCGACTTTAATAATTTTTTTCAACCACAGGAAAAAACTTTTTCATAAAAAAATCAAATAGTCTATGATTAAAAATCAACATTGAAATATAAATATCAATTAAGTCACATGAGAGAAACTGCAATATATTACGTAAATAGCTTAGTGATTCATGTGATTATGAATCGCTTTGATAAAGTTAACAACACAAGTAACTTACCGATTAAAAATACATCAATAATTTCTCCTTAATTATGTCTATTTAATACTTGTCGATTAATAAAATTAATATATTATATTCGCCGGCTTTCTCAAGCTAGCTATAGCTTTTGAGATGCAGACAAAAACAAATTATTTAATATAAGTCAACAATTAAATTGGAAAAATTAATGGATAATCAAAACCTCAATTTTAATTCTAGCTCTATATCTAACAATAACGAGGTATTTATTCCAGGTGGTCAGTCCCTCCGTAGCGGAGAAGGTACAAAATGGATTGGTCAATCATGGGAACTGGTTAAAAGCAAATGGGGTATGTGGATACTACTTACCATTATCTATTTTGCCGTTATATCTGGTTTACAGTTTATTCCTTTTCTTGGGATACTTTCGGGAATCTTAGGTCCAGTATTTATTGGTGGAGTTATGGCTCTATGTGAAAAACAGAGAACTACTGGAGAATTCGAATTAGGATTGTTATTTAGCGGATTTCAGAAAAATTTTGCGTCGCTAATTGCCGTTGGGGCTTTATCATTTGGTATTATGCTCCTCGGATTTATCGCAACTTTTATCATCAGCGGTGGTATATTAACCAATATATTGTTAGCCAGCCAATATGGTGAACCTCCCGTTAACATTTACCAAAATGACCTGTCGCCATTATTTCTTGCTCTCCTTATTTTGTTTGTCTTCGGCCTCGTTGCCAGCGCTTTAGCTTGGTTTGCACCAGCGCTCATCGTTATCCATAATTTGAAATTTGGTGCTGCCGTATCAATGAGCCTGGAAGCCGTGAAAAAGAATTTATTACCCGGTTTCTTATTCTTTATTACCATTGGGGTAATATTCATAATCTCCATAATTCCTTTCGGTTTAGGGCTTTTAATCTCTATGCCTATTCTTTTAGCTAGTTATTACTCATCTTACCGTAGCATTTTTATTGGTAAGGAGAAATCATCGACTTTAGTTAGCTAAAAAATACATTTAGTATTTACTGAATCCAGTAATTTTATTTTCAGTAAATTTGTAATTAATAAAATAGATAGCAAAAAGCGCCGATTCGGCGCTTTTCATTAATACAATAATCAACCAATATATTCCAAACCACCCATATATGGACATAAGACTTTTGGAATTTCAATACGACCATCGGCTTGCTGATAGTTTTCCATAATAGCAACCAAGGTACGGCCAACAGCCAAACCAGAACCATTGAGGGTATGAAGCAATTGAGTCTTTTTATCTTCTTTACCACGGAAACGCGCTTGCATACGGCGAGCCTGGAAATCCCACATGTTAGAACAGGAAGAGATTTCACGATAAGCGTTTTGAGCCGGTAACCATACTTCCAGATCATAAGTTTTACATGCGCTAAAACCCATATCGCCAGTACATAGTAAAACTTTGCGATAGGGCAGATTCAGTAATTGCAATACTTTCTCTGCGTGGCCTGTCAGTTCTTCAAGGACATTCATTGATTCTTCAGGGTGAACAATCTGAACCAACTCAACTTTATCAAACTGATGCATACGAATCAGACCACGAGTATCACGACCATAAGAACCCGCTTCTGAACGGAAGCAAGGGGTATGAGCGGTCATTTTCAATGGTAATTCGCTTTCATCCAGAATTTCACCACGGACCAAGTTTGTTACCGGAACTTCAGCGGTTGGGATCAACGCGTAATAACTTTCTGTTTCTTCTTCCAGCGGCTTAGTATGGAAAAGGTCTTCACCAAATTTTGGCAACTGGCCCGTACCATATAAGGTTTCATGGTTAACCAGATAAGGAACGTAAGTTTCCAAATAGCCGTGCTGTTCTGTGTGAAGATTCAGCATAAATTGAGCCAAGGCACGATGTAGACGAGCAATCTGCCCTTTCATCACCACAAAGCGCGAACCGGTCAGTTTAACCGCGGCAGCAAAATCCAACCCATTTGCCAGCTCACCTAATGAAACATGATCTTTGATTTCAAAATCATATTTACGTGGCTCACCCCAGCGGCTCACTTCCAGATTATCATTCTCATCTTTACCTACCGGTACAGAGTCATCTGGCATGTTAGGGATACTTAAAGCCAGATCGCGGATTTCAGTCTGAAGTTTTTCCAGTTCGGATTTCGCTGTATCCAACTTTTCACCTAACTGGTTCACTTCCTGACGTAATGGATCAATATCTTCACCACGGGCTTTCGCTGCACCAATAGCTTTCGATCGAGAATTACGTTCTGCTTGCAGGGTTTCAGTTTCAACTTGTAAAACTTTGCGGCGCTCTTCTTGTTTGCGCAGCGTATCCACGTCAAGGGTATAACCCCTGCGAGCCAGTTTTTCGGCGACTGCGTCTAGCTCATTACGCAGTATGTTTGGATCGAGCATGCTAGTCCTGTACTTGTCGTTATTAAGATAGATGATATGAACAGGCCCACAAGTTAATGGGCCATAAGATATTTTTACCTGTCAACCTTACCGCAACAATAACGTTAGCGATAGCGTTTTATCGGGCTATTTTGATCCTGCTCTGCAAGCCAGACCAGTTTTTCACCTATCTTTCCCTCTAAGCCCCTATTTGACGGATGATAATAGCGGGTTTCCTGCATTTCAGAGGGAAAATAAACTTCACCAGCCGCATAAGCATTAGGTTCGTTATGAGCATAGCGATATTCCTCACCAAGCCCCATATCTTGCATCAGTTTTGTCGGTGCATTACGCAAATGTGCGGGAACATCGTAGTCAGGCTTTTCCCTTGCATCGGCCATCGCTGCTTTAAACGCGGTGTAAACAGCATTACTTTTCGGTGCACAGGCAAGATAAACAATCGCTTGAGCAATTGCCCTTTCACCTTCTGCTGGCCCAACACGAGTAAAACAATCCCATGCAGCAATAGCAACCTGCATTGCTCTGGGATCAGCGTTGCCAACATCTTCAGAAGCAATCGCTAATAAACGACGTGCAACATACAATGGATCACCACCGGCGGTAATAATCCGGGCATACCAGTAAAGCGCAGCGTCAGGTGCAGAACCACGTACAGATTTATGCAGCGCTGAAATCAAATCGTAATAACGATCGCCTTTATTATCAAAACGCGCACTGCGCTCTCCACCAACTTCGTTTAATAGTTCAGGTGTCAAAACCCTTTGCCCCTGAGTATTGGTTTCTGCCATATCCGCCATCATCTCCAGAAGGTTCAGTGAACGACGGGCATCACCAGCAACCAATTCCGCAATCATGTGACGGGTATTTTCAGGTAAAACGATATTCTGACCATGATAACCGTTATCTTTATCATTCATGGCCTGATTAAGGACCTGTTCAACTTCTTCCACGGTCAACGACTTAAGCAAATAAACACGCGCCCGTGAAAGTAATGCGGAATTCAGTTCAAAAGAGGGGTTTTCTGTCGTAGCACCGATAAAGGTGACCGTGCCATCTTCAATATGTGGCAGAAAAGCATCCTGTTGGCTTTTATTAAAACGATGCACTTCATCAACAAACAGAATAGTTCTCCGTCCTGCATTACGGTTCTGACGTGCTTTTTCAAGCGATTCACGTATTTCTTTAATGCCAGAAGTGACCGCAGATATCCGTTCAATATCAGCCTGTGCATAATGCCCAATAATTTCAGCTAATGTCGTTTTCCCGGTTCCCGGTGGCCCCCATAAAATCATGGAGTGCAATTGTCCCGCCCGGATAGCCCTTGGCAGTGGTTTCCCCTCAGCCAGTAAATGCTGCTGACCGATATATTGTTCTAATGTGACTGGCCGCATACGCGCGGCCAGTGGCTGGAATTCATTTTGTGAAAAATCGAGGGACAGATTGCTCACTTAAACCTCACTGGCGCTGATCATCCAACGTGACGCCTTTCGGTAGAGTAAAACTGAATTTTGCTGCGTCCACATAGGTGTTTTGCAGCCCTTTTAACTGATAAGCACTTTTTTGTCCATCCTGCTCAATAGCTGAGAATTTCTGGATAATGCCATCCGTCGTCACCGTAATAAAGAAGCGTTTCAGGTTGCCATTTGCATTATTCGGCGTCAGTTTAAAATCATCTCCTTTTTGAATGATTTTATATTGAGACCACTCTTTAGCATCGTTACGGGTAATCAGCATAAATGGGGTGTTTCCTGTTGCATCTTTCAACCAAGTGGCGGTTACCTGTTCAACAAATGGATTATAGAACCACAACGTTTCGCCATCCGATATCAAAACGCTTTCATCAGGTGATGTCATATGCCAGTTAAACAGGTTTGGGCGTTTAACCCACAATTGCCCTTCACCTTCCTGAATGGTTGCACCATCATTACTGGTTACTGTCTGAGTAAAACTGGCATGAAAACTACTTACTTTGCCCAAACGTTCCTGTAAATTCCGACTAGCATTTGCCCATACAGAAGTGACACTCATGCCAGCTATCAAACAACCCATCAACATCAACTTTTTCATGTAAGAGATACCTTTACTCAGCATTATTACCCGGTGTATTTATTATCGGAGCTTTCTATACCTGTTATCTTTCAAGTTGCCTCTTTGTTGGCTGCACTCACTCACCCCGGTCACATAGTTATCTATGCTCCCGGGGATTCGCTCCTTTGCCGTCGCGATGCATCTTGAAATCTATTAGGTATACATTCAAAATTAACTATCAGCGCTCATGCGGCGGCGGTGCCAATACTTCGCGATTGCCATTATGGCCAGGAGCACTGACAATCTGCTGTGCCTCCATCTGTTCGACAATCCGCGCAGCACGGTTATAACCAATACGGAACTGACGCTGTACACCAGAAATAGAAACCCGCCGTTTTTCAATAACGAATTCAACCGCCTGATCGAACAGTGCATCTAACTCTTCACCGCTATCCAAACCCAGACTACCTTCAGCATCATCACCGCCACTAAGAATGTTATCAATATATTCTGGACGGCCACGGGCTTTCCAATCATTTACCACTTCATGAACTTCTTGATCCCGTACAAATGCACCGTGAACACGCACCGGAATAGAAGAGTTTGGCGCCAGATAAAGCATGTCTCCCATGCCCAACAGAGATTCAGCCCCCCCCTGATCAAGGATCGTGCGAGAATCAATTTTGCTGGATACCGTAAAGGCGATACGGGTTGGTATATTTGCTTTAATCAGACCGGTAATAATATCGACAGATGGGCGTTGTGTTGCCAGCACTAAATGAATACCGGCAGCACGCGCTTTCTGCGCCAAGCGTGCAATTAGCTCTTCCACTTTTTTGCCAACCGTCATCATCAAGTCAGCAAATTCATCTACCATGACAACGATATACGGCTCTTTTTTTAGCACAGGATGAGTGGCATCCATACTGTCACCCGGTTTCCAGAATGGATCTGGAATTGGACGTCCCATCTCTTCAGCTTGTTTAACCTTTTCGTTATAACCTGCCAAGTTACGTACACCTAATGCAGACATCAGTTTATAACGGCGTTCCATCTCACCAACACACCAGCGTAGTGCATTAGCTGCATCTTTCATGTCGGTAACAACTTCAGTCAACAGATGTGGAATACCTTCATAAACTGACAATTCCAGCATTTTCGGGTCAATCATGATAAAGCGAACATCTTCCGGTTTTGCTTTATAGAGGATACTGAGGATCATGGCGTTGACACCAACAGATTTACCCGAACCGGTTGTACCCGCCACCAGCAAATGCGGCATTTTACCTAAATCAGCTACAACCGGCTGACCACCAATATCTTTACCTAATACAATTGTCAGTGGTGATGGGTTGTCACGGAATTTTTCGCAATCTAATACTTCACGCAAATAGACTGTCTGGCGTTTTTTATTCGGCAATTCTAAACCAACATAAGGTTTACCCGGAATTACTTCAACAATACGTACCGCTACCGCAGATAAAGAACGCGCAAGATCTCTTGATAAGTTGGAAATACGTGATGCTTTAACACCCGGAGCCAGATCCAATTCAAACCGAGTGATCACTGGGCCTGGCGAGAAACCCACCACATCAGCTTTAACCCGATAGTCACTCAGACGCACTTCAATTAAACGAGCCGTTTGCTCAAGGGCAAACATATCAACCGGCTCCTCTTCTGCCAAAGGGCTGGCTAATAGATCGAGTGAAGGCATTGGCGTCGTTGGCTTTGGCAACGGCTGATCATTACGGATCAAAAATGGATGGAACAAGCTATCCTGCTGCGGTTGCTGCGGTTGCTGCGGTTGCTGCGGTTGCTGCGGTTGCTGCGGTTGCTGCGGTTGCTGCGGTTGCTGCGGTTGCTGCGGTTGCTGCGGTTGCTGCACAACAGTGTGCTCTGGCGCTGGCATAAAAGTAATTTCTGTGGATAGTTCGGATTTATTTTCTGGCTCTGATTGAACAGAAGACATAAATAACGGCTCTGCCGACTCTTTTTTCACTAAATCTTCAATTGGTGAGAAATTATCAAAGTTAGACAAACTTTCCAGAACAGCGTTCTCTTTTTCCCCCTGATAGTTCTGTTCCTGATAACGCTCACGCTGCTGCGGCTCAACTGCCCGTTTAACAATTTCTGTCTGAACCTTCTCTTCCACTGAAGGCTGATTTTTTGGTTCAAACGGGTTCAGCATTATTTGAGATTCAATTGGAACATCTTCCTCTGTACCCGCAGGCATGCGATAACGTTCGCTCTGCTGTTCAAGAAACTGTTGACGCAATAACTCTTCTTGCTGCTTATCAGACTCAGCATTATCCCATTCATCTACCTGCTGTCTGGTCTCTTCTTCACGCTGTTGCTGCTCTGCAAGACGCTGTGAAGGCACTTTGATGCCATATAGTTCACGACGGGTTGGAATACGGACAGGATTAGGACGAGGCAACTCTGGCCCGATCCCCTGCTTAACCTGAGAATTGCCTGTAATAACCGCTGCCGATGTCGCCGCTACTGCAACCTCTTTTGGCTCGGTTTCCGACATAAAAGTGAATGTGTCACTACTGCTTTGTCTGTTTTCAATATGGTTTTGCTTGTTTTCAACCGGCTCAAATGTCGGAACCACGTCAACAGCCCGTTCAGATGCGGGTTGAAAATTATGCTCAAAAGGAATTTCAAATATGTAACGAATCGGTTCGTCATCATTTTTTTCATATTCTTCTGTTAATGACCGGGACTCTACAGCAATATCGGATGCATTGACCTGAATTTTAGGTTCAGCATCAATGTCAGCCATATTAACGGCTGGAATATCAAGTTGCGGCTTTTGTTCAATTTCCGCTTTCTCTGATTCCGGTTCATTTAATTCAGCTTTTGCTAATTCCGTGGCTGAAGGTGCAGTAAACAACACATCATCATGATCGATATCAGCCACTTTAAATTCTGGTTCTGTTTTGCCATAAACAGAGCTGTCCTGCTCAATAGCGGTTTCACTATATGATGACGTATATTCTTGTTCATTACGGCTACGGTTGGTCACAAATCCTATTGTCCCCAGAATAACAGCCCCGGTTTTTTCCGCAATAGTCAACCACGACCAGCCGGTAAATAGCGTAAATCCAATTGCCCAAATACACAGTAATACCAGTGTCGCGCCCAGCTCATTAAACCAAGGCAACATAGCACTACTAAACAGGCTGCCAATAATGCCACCAGAGGCAAAATAATGAAGATCATCAACATTCAATGCCGCTAATCCACATGAAGTCAGAACGATTGCCAATGCCCCAATTACACGCAGAGCAAGCACAAAGAAATCGACATATTCTCGGTCATCATGTTGTATGAAAGCAGTCCAACAACCCAATATCATCAATGGAGGAATGGTGTAAGACAAAATACCAAATGCAGAAAACAGAGTATCAGCCAGCCATGCACCAACACCTCCCCCCAAATTATGAACCGGCTCATGCCATGCAGTCTGAGACCAACTGGGATCAGAAGGGTTAAAACTGATAAGTGCGACCATCAGATAAGCCACAAGGATAACAATGACAAGCAGCACAGCTTCTAACAACCTGCGCCCACTACTCAGTCTCTTCAACTTAATATTTTTATCTTCTGTATATTCCTGGCTCAAGAAAGGCTCTCCAGGTTTCCTGTTGATTTAACGGAACAACGCCGAGATAGCTCAGCGTTGAAACTGTATGCATAAACAGGAGTGTACCTAAGTTCTTCCAGTTTTGCATCTGTACATTTTTGGCAAGATCTCAGCGAGTCTTAATGACCAAACGGTTACTCTGCTTCACTTCTTCCATCACAACATATGTGCGGGTGTCATTAACACCTGGCAGACGTAGCAAAGTTTCGCCCAGTAACTTACGATACGCTGACATGTCCGGTACACGGGTTTTCAATAAGTAATCGAAATCACCGGAAACTAAATGACACTCCTGAATCTCTTCCAATTTCTGCACAGCAGCATTGAATTGTTCAAAAACATCTGGAGCACCACGGTTCAAGGTAATTTCAACAAATACCAACAATGATGCATCCAAATAATGAGGATTTAGCAACGCGGTGTAGCCAGTAATAAATCCCTGACGTTCCAAGCGACGTACACGCTCCAAACAAGGTGTTGGTGACAACCCTACCCGTTTAGACAGTTCTACGTTAGAAATTCTACCATCTTTCTGCAACTCATTGAGTATATTACGATCTATACGATCAAGATCTTTTCCCGGACGCTTTTTATTATCTATCATCTTAATGATCTCTCTTTATTTTCCTACACCCATAACATTTTCCCCTATCTCTCTTGAGTTTGAGTTGGAAAAGATGTCCTAAATTAAAGCCCGCCCTATCACAGTCATGTAGCTCACAGGCCATTTTTTTAGTGCTATACCGAGGATTATCCGCATGTCAATTTGTCGATTTTTATAGAAACGAATTTAGCGAAGTGGATAATTATCTCTTACAGTGATGTTTTCGCAAATGCACAGCCGATTGTCAAAGTAAATGAACAAAAATCAGAACAACCTGTGGAACAAATTTTCAGTTAATCGTTTCAATAGCCTACCATTGATTAAAAAGAAGCAAATCAAATTCAAACCGCATTAAAAGAACACTTTTCTCAGGTTAAAATCATTATTAGTTAATATCTATCGGTAAAATCGTTAGTAACATGAGTATTTTAGCTTTTTTTACCCTCCTATTTCTCCTACAATCGCCCGATATATGATGTGATAAATGGAAATGAGGTATTCATGAGCACCGCCCACCACAAACTCATTATTCTTGGCTCCGGCCCGGCCGGTTATACGGCCGCGGTTTATGCTGCCCGGGCAAACTTAAATCCAGCTCTTATTACCGGAATAGAAAAAGGCGGCCAGTTGACTACCACCACTGAAGTCGAGAACTGGCCAGGTGATCCTGAAGGTCTGACCGGCCCTGGGTTAATGGAACGTATGCACCAGCATGCCGAAAAATTCCAGACCGAAATCATTTTTGACCATATTCAAAAAGTTGATTTGCAAAACCGACCTTTCCGCCTTTATGGTGATGAACAAGAATATACCTGTGACGCATTGATTATCGCAACAGGTGCTTCTGCACGTTATCTTGGTCTGCCTTCTGAAGACGCATTTAAAGGCCGCGGTATTTCAGCCTGCGCAACCTGCGATGGTTTCTTTTATCGTAACCAGAAAGTTGCCGTTGTCGGCGGCGGTAATACCGCTGTAGAAGAAGCCTTATACCTGGCTAATATTGCATCAGAAGTTCATCTAATTCATCGCCGGGATACATTCCGCTCAGAAAAGATCTTGATTAGCCGTCTGATGGATAAAGTAAAAAACGGCAATATCGTCTTGCACACCGATCGTACTCTGGATGAAGTTCTTGGTGATGATATGGGTGTTACCGGTGTTCGCCTGCGCGATACCAAAAGCGACACAACAGAAGAATTAGCCGTTACCGGTACATTCATTGCTATCGGGCATACTCCCAACACAGCTATCTTTGAAGGCCAATTAGAACTGGATAATGGTTACATTCAAGTGCAATCTGGTTTACAGGGTAACGCCACTCAAACCTCAATTCCCGGTGTATTTGCCGCCGGTGATGTGATGGACCACACCTATCGTCAGGCAATTACATCTGCCGGTACGGGTTGTATGGCTGCCCTTGATGCAGAACGTTTCCTGGATGAGCTGGCAACTAAATCTAAATAAATTCTTTTTCTTTCAAGGTGCTATTTCGGTAGCGCCTTTTAACATGTAACATATCGGCAGGGTGCTGACACCAGTCCAGCCTCTTTAGTACATCGTTATCATCACCCGCTAAATCAGAAGTTTTTCCTATGGATAAAACAAGACAGTATGAATTGATTCGCTGGCTAAAGCAGCAAAGTGCTCCAGCCCAGCGCTGGCTCCGCCTGTCCATGCTATTTGGCTTAATCAGTGGATTGTTGATCATCACCCAAGCTTGGTTACTGGCCTCAATCCTGCAAGCTTTAATCATGGATAATATTCCCCGCGAACACATCACAGATAAATTTCTGATGTTGGCAGCGACTTTTGCTCTACGGGCAATAATCAGTGCTATCCGGGAACGAATTGGTTTTATTTGTGGCAAAATCGTGCGCCAGAAAATCCGCGCTATGGTATTAGATAAGCTTGAACAACTTGGCCCGGTATGGGTTAAAGGCAAACCAGCAGGTAGCTGGGCAACCATTATTCTTGAGCAGATTGAAGATATGCAAGATTATTACTCCCGCTATCTGCCTCAGATGTATCTTGCCGTGATGATCCCTATTCTTATCCTGATTACCTTATTTCCGATTAATTGGGCTGCCGGGCTGATTTTGTTCGCGACCGCCCCACTTATTCCTCTGTTTATGGCATTGGTGGGTTTAGGTGCAGCGGATGCTAACCGACGCAATTTTGTTGCTTTAGGGCGGTTGAGTGGTAATTTCCTTGATCGTCTGCGCGGATTGGAAACACTGCGCCTGTTTTATCGTGGTAAAGCAGAAATACAACAGATCAGCGAATCCACTGATAACTTCCGCCGCAGAACAATGGAAGTTCTGCGGATGGCGTTTCTCTCTTCCGCTGTGCTGGAATTCTTCACGGCTATTTCCATTGCCGTCGTCGCTGTCTATTTTGGTTTTTCCTATCTTGGTGAACTTAATTTTGGCAGTTACGGTATGGGAATCACTCTATTTGCGGGTTTTTTAGTGTTGATCCTCGCGCCAGAGTTTTTCCAGCCACTACGTGATCTTGGTACTTATTATCACGCTAAAGCACAAGCCATTGGAGCAGCCGAATCATTAGTGACGTTGTTAAGCAGTGATGGTGAGCAAGCCCCCTCCGGTGGCGGTAAAACGCTAACCACCCAAAATTCAGTGACGATAATCGCTAATAATCTGGAAATTCTGGCTCATAATGGCAGTCTGCTCGCCGGCCCGTTAAATTTTACTATAGAGAAAAATCAACGAGTTGCATTAGTTGGCCAAAGCGGTGCGGGCAAAAGCTCCCTCTTGAATTTATTGTTAGGGTTTTTACCCTATCGTGGCTCAGTCCAAATCAATGGCACCGAACTGCGAGAATTAGAGCCACAAAAATGGCGAGATCAACTGAGTTGGGTTGGGCAAAACCCACATCTACCTGAACAGACTTTGCTTGATAATATTCGGCTTAACCAGCCTGATGCTAATCAACAACAAATCGATCAGGTTATGGAACGGGCATATGTCACCGAATTTGTTAATGATTTTCCTAATGGGCTGAATACCATTATCGGTGATAATGCAGCACGGTTGTCCGTTGGTCAGGCTCAGCGTATCGCTGTCGCCCGTGCCTTATTAAAACCTTGCCAGTTATTATTACTGGATGAGCCTGCCGCTAGTCTGGATGCTCGTAGTGAGCAACGGGTGATGGAAACACTGAATCAAGCATCTCATCATCAGACAACTCTATTAGTGACTCACCAACTGGAAGAAACGCTGGAATATGATCAGATCTGGGTCATGGAAAAGGGATTAATCATTGAACAAGGAGATTACCAGACGCTAAGTCAATCAGGGGAAGTATTCACCCGTCTGTTATCCCATCGGAATAAGGAGCTTTAATTATGCAGGTATTGCTTCCATTTCTGGCGCTCTATCGCCGCCATTGGTTTCTTATCAGTCTGGGAATGGTATTAGCTACGGTGACTATACTCGCCAGCATAGGCTTGCTGACGCTCTCTGGTTGGTTCCTTGCAGGCACAGCATTGGCAGGTTTTACCGGAATCTATACATTCAACTATATGCTACCGGCTGCGGGTGTCCGTGGCTCTGCCATTCTGCGTACTGCCGGGCGTTATGCTGAACGGTTGGTCAGCCATGATGCAACATTCCGTGTACTGGCTCATTTGCGAGTATTTGCATTTCAGAAAATTTTACCCCTTTCTCCGGGAGGCATTGCCCGTTTTCGCCAAGGTGAATTACTAAATCGGTTGGTTGCTGATGTTGAAACACTGGATCATCTCTATTTACGGGTCATTTCACCGATATTTGCCGCCTTTGTCATTATCATCATACTGACTTTCGGCCTTGGTTTTCTGGATCTCACGCTGGCTTATACTCTCGGCGGTATTATGCTGGCTCTGCTGCTCCTGTTACCCTTTGTATTCTATAACGCAGGTAAACCCATTGGCCGCGATTTAACTATTCTGCGTGGTCAGTACCGTACTCAACTCACTGCGGCATTACAGGGACAAGCCGAATTAATGGTATTCGGTGCTCTTGACCGCTTCCGCAAGTCGATGGCGGATATTGAGTCCCGTTGGTTAAAGCGTCAGCAACAGCAAGCTAATCTAACAGGCTTGTCACAAGCAATCATGATTTTTGCTACCGGGATGACTGTCACGTTGATCCTATGGATGGCAGCTAATAGTGTCGGTGATAACCACCAGCCAGGAGCATTGATTGCGTTGTTTGTTTTCTGCTCTCTTGCAGCTTTTGAAGCCCTGGGTCCTGTCACTGCCGCATTCCAGCATCTGGGACAAGTTATTACCTCGGCAACCCGCGTTTCCCAATTGATGCAACAACAACCGGAAATCATTTTCCCCTCATCAGGGCCAAAAAGCTCAGAGCAGGTCAGTATTGACATTGAGAATCTTAGTTTCACTTATCCCGGTCAGGCATTACCGGTCTTGAAAAACATTTCTCTCTCCTTGCAAGCAGGAGAGCACATCGCTCTGTTAGGAAAGACAGGTTGTGGTAAATCGACTTTGTTACAGTTACTAACACGCGCATGGAATAGTGATGCAGGTACTATCTGTCTGAACCAGCATCCTGTTTCTATTTATGACGAACCCACTCTGCGCAGTATGATGTCAGTCGTTTCACAACGCGTTCATGTATTCAGCCATACTTTACGTGAAAATTTATTACTGGCAAAACCCAATGCAACCGATAATGAATTGGAAACTGTGCTGAAACAGGTAGGTTTAAGCAATTTGCTGGAAACAGATGAAGGGCTGAACTGCTGGATGGGCGAAGGCGGTCGTCAGTTATCAGGCGGTGAACAACGCCGTCTGGGAATTGCCAGAGCGTTATTGCACTCAGCACCACTGATGCTATTAGATGAACCCACTGAAGGGCTTGATGCAGACACTGAACAGCAAATTCTGTCCCTGCTGCACCAACACTGTCAGCATAAGACATTGATTATTGTTACTCACCGTCTGTACGGGCTTAACCATATGAACCGTATTTACGTTATGGACGGAGGCGCAATTGTTGAACAAGGACAGCATGATGAGTTATTGGCTCAACAAGGCCACTATTATCAGTTTTATCAGCGACAATATCGTATTGGTTCTGAGTCGGAGCTGTAACACACAATGCCAATAATTCAACTGGATCATTCATATGATTTTCCTCTGCCGAAAGAGGCATTGACGGAACCCAATGGCCTGCTAGCAGTAGGCGGAGATTTATCTGCTGGACGATTGAATGCGGCTTACCATGAAGGAATTTTCCCTTGGTTTTTACCAAGTGAAGTGCCGCTTTGGTGGTCTCCTGATCCACGTGCGGTAATCATTCCGGGAGAATTACATACTGGCCGGACATTACGTCGGTTTCTGCGAAATCACCCATACCGTATTACGGTAAATCATGCTTTTGAGCAGGTGATCTACTCCTGCGCGCAACGGCAGGAAGGAACCTGGATAGGCAGGGATGTTAGGCAAGGTTATCAGGCATTACATCAGACAGGACAGGCACATTCAGTAGAAGTCTGGCACGGTGAGCGACTTGTTGGTGGCCTGTACGGTGTCAGCGTTGGTACACTATTTTGCGGTGAGTCTATGTTCAGCAAAATGGAGAATGCATCCAAATGCGCGCTTATTGCTTTCTATCACCATTTCCTGCGACACGATGGTGAACTAATTGATTGCCAGGTTCTGAATCATCACACCGCGTCATTGGGAGCGAAAGAAATCTCTAGGGAAAATTTCATTCAGTATCTTTATCAATTTAGAAATCGACCATTAAAACCAGGCTGCTGGTTGCAACAAGTGCTGGATTTATAATCAATATTTTAGCCACTTATGTTGATTATGGCGGGAATATCGTGGTGAACCGTTTGCAAAATAGCGGTTTAAAATACAACATTCCTTTACATAATGAGGGTTTTTCGGCATTATCTTGCCCGTTAAAAACGATGGTTGTTAAACTTAGAGGATTAGATGGCCAAAGAAGACAATATTGAAATGCAAGGTACAGTGCTAGACACGCTACCAAACACTATGTTCCGCGTTGAATTAGAAAACGGGCACGTAGTCACTGCTCACATTTCAGGTAAAATGCGTAAAAATTACATCCGCATCCTGACAGGCGACAAGGTTACAGTTGAGCTGACCCCATATGACCTGAGCAAAGGCCGTATCGTCTTCCGTAGCCGCTGATTCATTACCGTTTTTAGGTATTACACCACAGGCAATAGCAGTTTTATATTTGCCTGTGGTGCAATCCTATATCAGTGCACTACATCTTCTGGTTTCTGCTTATAAGCATTACTGAAATCATAAGTCAGCACTCGTTTTGCCTTATCCAGACCAATACTAACCGAACCGCCGTGCACTAATGAGCCAAACAGCAATTCATTTGCCAGCGGTTTCTTCAAACTATCCTGAATAACCCGAGCCATTGGACGAGCTCCCATCGCTTTATCATATCCTTTATCACACAACCATTGACGGGCATCTGCACTGACCTCCAGTGAAACGCCTTTTTCATCCAATTGTGCTTGCAGTGCAACAATAAATTTATCTACTACCTGCTGAATAACCTCAATAGAAAGCGTATTAAACCAGATGATGCCATCAAGGCGGTTACGGAATTCTGGCGTAAATACCTTCTTGATCTCTTCCATTGCATCAGAACTGTTATCCTGCTGCTTAAATCCAATGGATGTGCGCTGAGTTTCACGTACACCAGCGTTCGTTGTCATGACTAAAATAACATTGCGGAAATCCGCTTTACGGCCGTTGTTATCGGTCAGGGTACCGTTATCCATGACCTGTAATAACAGATTGAATACATCGGGATGCGCTTTTTCAATCTCATCGAGCAACAATACTGAATGAGGATGTTTAATCACAGCATCTGTCAATAATCCGCCCTGATCAAAACCAACATATCCCGGTGGTGCACCAATCAGACGGCTTACGGTATGACGCTCCATATATTCCGACATATCAAAGCGCAATAATTTAATATTCAGCACCCTGGCAAGTTGGACGGTGACCTCTGTTTTACCAACACCTGTCGGGCCTGCAAGTAGAAAAGAACCTACTGGTTTATTATCCTGCCCTAATCCTGCACGACTCATTTTAATGGCTTCAGTCAATGCCGCAATCGCGGTGTCCTGACCAAACACCAACATTTTCAACCGATCATCCAGCGTCTTCAGAACATCCTTATCACTGGCAGAAACGGTTTTCTCAGGAATACGAGCAATACGCGCGACAACAGATTCAATATCCGACACATTGATCGTTTTCTTACGACGGCTGACCGGCACCAAACGAGTACGCGCTCCTGCCTCATCAATAACATCTATGGCTTTATCCGGTAAGTGACGGTCAGTAATGTATTTCACTGACAAATCAACCGCAGCACGAATAGCTTTCGTGGTATAACGCACATCATGGTGCGCCTCATATTTGGTCCGCAACCCTTTAATAATCTGTACTGTCTCTTCTGGTGAAGGCTCCACAATATCAATCTTCTGAAAACGACGAGCCAGCGCCCGATCTTTTTCAAAAATATTACTGAACTCATGATAGGTCGTGGAACCAATCACCCTGATTCGACCGCTGGATAACAGTGGCTTAATCAGATTGGCCGCATCTACTTGCCCCCCTGACGCCGCACCCGCACCAATAATGGTATGGATTTCATCTATGAATAGAATACTTTTTCTATCCTGCTCAAGGGTTTTTAACAGAGATTTGAAGCGCTTCTCAAAATCACCACGATATTTAGTCCCTGCCAGCAATGAACCTATATCCAGTGAATAAATCGTACAATCCGCCATCACTTCCGGCACATCTTTTTGCACAATCCGCCATGCTAACCCTTCAGCAATAGCTGTCTTACCAACCCCCGATTCACCCACCAACAATGGGTTATTTTTCCGGCGACGGCACAATACCTGAATCGTTCTCTCTAACTCGTCCTGGCGACCAATCAATGGATCAATCTGCCCTTTCTGAGCGAGTTGATTAAGATTAGCGGTAAAATTCTCCAGACGATCTTCACCTGCCGGCGGTTCTTCCGCAGCCTGCGCACCTGTTCCTTGATGATCCGATTCAGTGTCTTCTTTCTGAGCCCCATGAGAAATGAAATTAACCACATCCAAGCGACTTACATCATGTTTACGCAGCAAATAAGCCGCCTGAGACTCCTGCTCGCTGAAAATAGCCACAAGTACATTGGCACCGGACACTTCGGAACGCCCAGAAGACTGAACATGAAATACCGCACGTTGAAGAACACGCTGAAAACTCAATGTTGGCTGAGTCTCCCGTTCATCATTTTCAGGCAATAATGGTGTGGTTTGTGAAATGAAATTCTCCAGTTCCTGGCGCAATTGAACCAGATCGACCTTGCAAGCTTCCAATGCTTCACGCGCTGATGAATTGCTTAACAACGCCAGCAACAGGTGCTCCACGGTCATAAACTCATGTCTGTTATCCCGCGCTTTAGCAAAAGCAATATTAAGACTAAGTTCAAGCTCTTGGTTGAGCATAAGCACCTCCCCCTAAAATCAGTATGACTGGTTAGATTTTTTCCAGCGTACAAAGTAATGGATGCTGATGCTCCCTGGCATACATATTTACTTGAGCCGCTTTCGTTTCTGCCACCTCAGCAGTATAAACCCCACAAACAGCCTTTCCCTGATAATGGACATCCAACATTAATTGCGTTGCCCGTTCAATATCATAAGAAAAGAACTTTCGTAATACGTCAACTACAAACTCCATCGGAGTGTAATCATCATTGTTAAGAATGGCCTGATACATTGACGGCGGCTGCAATTTTTGCTGTCGTTCATCCTTAACTGATTCCTTACTTTTCAAACTATTATGATAATCGTTCATTATTTTCCCAACAGGATTAATCTCTAATACCAGCCACTGCCAGCAAATAAATTATGTTCCCATTTATCTTATCATTATCTGGTTAACTCCTTTTACCACAGACTATTCCCCTATGAAAATTCGGTATAAAAGTGAATGAACGAAACTCATATCGTTATCTATATCAAACTTTAGTCATTCAAAACAACCAGACATTTGTTCTGTGCTTGACGAGAATTTGATTTTTACTACAGTATGTTTTGTGAACAAACACAGATAATGTAACTGTTTACATGTGATTGTTTACGACTGTTATATTAATGACTCATCTCAACCGAAATTATTAAACGAGGGATGTCGAAGTATGGAGACAGGTACTGTTAAGTGGTTCAATAATGCTAAGGGCTTTGGGTTTATTTGTCCTGCAAGCGGCGGAGAAGATATCTTCGCTCATTACTCAACCATTCAGATGGACGGTTACAGGACGCTGAAAGCAGGCCAGAAGGTGAATTTCAGCGTTCACCAAGGCCCAAAGGGAAATCATGCCAGCATTATTGTTCCCCTTGAAAACGAACCCAAAGGCTATAAATAACTTAGCCTATGAGTTATAACCAGGTATTACCTTACACGCCGCAGACAATTGCCTGCGGCGTAACATTTTTTCACTTATTCTCTTGCCAGAGCTTCTATTGGATCAAGGCGAGCAGCATTACGGGCGGGCAGAAACCCAAATATCACCCCAATCGCGGTAGAACAGGCGAAAGCACTAAGTAAGGCAATGGGCTGGAAGACAAAACGCCAACCAGGTAGCGCTAATTGAGCAATAAATGCAATCGTATAGGAAAGTGCAATTCCTAAAACACCGCCAACCAGACAAACCAAAATAGCTTCTATCAGAAATTGCTGCATGACATCACTGGTCCTGGCCCCTACTGCCATACGGATACCGATCTCTCTCGTGCGTTCTGTCACCGAAACCAACATAATATTCATAACACCAATCCCGCCAACGATCAGTGAAATTACTGCCACCATTGTCAAGAATAGTTGTAAGGTGCGGGTGGTTTTTTCCACTGTTTTTATCAGCATATCCGTGTTGTAGGTGAAAATATCCTTTTTTCCATGGCGTAGAGTCAGCAATTGAACAATCTTCTGTTCCGCATCTTTGGAGTTATGACCATCCTTTATTCTCACGGTAATAGAATCCAGGTAATTGCGGTTCATCAAGCGACTGGTCATTGTGCTGTAAGGCAACCAGACATGTAATGAACTATCACCGCCAAATGCAGATTTTCTTTCAGCTATCACCCCTACAATAGTAGCGGGCATATTACCCATCAAGATGACTTCTCCAATCACATTTTTTTGGTGAGGAAATAACTTACGCTGGGTATTTTTATCAATAACCACAACTTGTCCCTGACGGCGTACCATATCCGATGTGAAACTCATTCCCTGAGCAAAACGCAGAGCATAAACCTGAAAATATTCATCACCAATCCCCGATACTCTCGCCGCAACATCAATGTTTCCTTTACGCAGACGCATTCCCCCCTCAATCACAGGTGAAACCGCCAAAATATAGGGCTGCACTTTAATAGCGTCGACATCTGCTATTTTCAGCGCTTGCTTACTGACCGGATCGTCACTACCAAAATCTTCTCCCGGATAAACACTAATGGTATTCGTTGCAATCTCTTTAATATCGGATAACACCAATGCCTTGGCCGCATCTCCGATGACCAAAATAGTCACCACAGATGCGATACCAATAATAATCCCCAACATGGTCAACAAAGTTCGCATCTTGTTAGCAACCATCGCCCGCCATGCCATCAATAAAGCCTCGTTAAACCGCCCAAAGATTTGGCGGATTGATGATATTTTTGATGTTACTGACGGGACCTCAGTTACTTTTTTACACAGCTGCGGACCAGAGTCGCTCATAATAAGACCATCTTTTATCTCAATAACCCTCTGTGCCTGAGCCGCAATTTTCGGATCATGAGTGACAATAATGACGGTATGCCCCTGTTCACACAGTTGTTTGAGAATTGCCATCACCTCTTCACCGGAATGGCTATCCAACGCCCCTGTTGGCTCATCAGCTAAAATAACCTGACCACCATTCATTAATGCTCTGGCAATACTGACTCTCTGCTGCTGTCCCCCAGAGAGCTGCCCTGGCCGATAGTTGATTCTCTCTTCTAGCCCTAGACGACTAAGCAATGCTATCGCTCTCTGCCTACGCTCTGTTTTAACCGCTCCCGCATAAACGGCAGGAATCTCTACATTCTGTTCTGCGGTTAAATGGGTCAGCAAATGATAGCGCTGAAAAATGAATCCAAAATGTTCCCGTCTCAGTGCCGCTAGTTCATCATTATTCAGTTCAGCAATATTCTGTCCTGCTACCCGGTATTCGCCATAACTGGGTTTATCAAGGCAACCAAGAATATTCATCAGTGTCGATTTACCTGATCCCGAAGCGCCGATAATTGCCACCATCTCACCGGCATAAATAGATAAAGTAACATTATCAAGTACTTTTACCTGTTCCTCGCCAGCAGGATAGCTGCGTGCTATGCCTTTTAGCTCAAGTAACGCATTCATTACTCATCCCCTGCTTCACCGCGGCCAGTAATCACCTGCTCATTTTCTTTCAGGCCGGATAAAATCTGTACATCTACATCATTGCGTACACCAATGTTTACTTCCTTTTTCTCTTCTTTACCCCCATTCAAAACATCCACTTCATAACGGGTTGATGTAATTTGCCTACCCAAAGCAGAAAGCGGGATCATTAAAATGCCATGATAGGAATCCAGCTGAATTTTCACTTGAGCAGTCATTTGCAAACGCAAAAGTTGCTCAGGATTAGCCACTTCAAAGCGGGCATAAAAGAAAATTGCATCATTAATCTTTTCTGGCGTCGGCAAAACATCTTTCAACACTCCTGGAAAATTTTTATCTGGTGCGCCTAATACAGTAAATGAGGCTTTCTGACCCGGTTTCAGGTAAATCACATCTGCCTCTGATACTTCCGCTTTTACCAACATCGTTCCCAGATCAGCTAGTGTCAGAATAGTAGGCGCTTCCTGTGCCGCGATTACCGTTTGCCCTTGAAGTGTTTTGATATTGACAACAATGCCATCCATCGGGGCAGTAATACGAGTGTATTGCAAATTAGTTTGGGCAGTATCAAGGCTGGCTTGATTTTTACTTATTTGCGCCAGCAACGTTTCTACCTTCGCTCTTTTCACTTCAACATCTGTTTTAGCTTGGTCCAATTCCTGATGAGATACCGCCTGCACTTTTGCCAAGTTGTTCTGACGCTGTAATGTCAACTGTGCCAGTTTCAACTGCGCCTTGGCCTCCATCAAATTAGCATTTAGTTCTTTGATCGTCGCTTCAACTTCTTTCACTTGGTTTTGGGCAGGTTTGGGATCGATCAACGCCAGTAACTGGCCTTTTGTCACCTTATCTCCCTCTTCAACATACAAGTTCTGCAACTGTCCGCTAACTTGTGCTCCAACATCCACTTTTCTGACCGCATCCAGTTTACCTGTTGCTAATACATTTTTTTGCAAATCGCCTTTAATGACGGATACAGTCTGATATTTAACCGTTTCTGGCCTATGCAGAAAATACGCCAAAACCAATGCAATAACTGCCACAATAACTAACAACACCATCCATCGACGTTTCGAAAGAATAAAATTCATTTAAATATCATCACTTTAATCATTGGACAAAAGGAATGGCAAAAAACAATGTTTCCTGCAATACCACGAAAAACAGAAATTTCCACTCATCCCAGATAGATGCAACTCCGTTTGAGTTTTATACCCACTGAAAGTTATTAATAACACACCAACATTAAGAATAAAAAATTCTTTGAGCAACAACCTGCTTCTCTCTACCCTGACTATTCTCTTAGTGTAAAAAAATTGTTATATTTATTTTTGTGGTTTTTCAGGTTAATTTTCGCACTAAACTTGGATAAAAAGACGTTAACTGTTTTATAAGGATGTTAATTATGTATTCTGGGCTGTTGATCATTCTTTTACCGTTAACGCTTGGTTATTTTTTCCGTTCGAATAATCAAACACTGCTAAATGCTGTTCATCGCCTCCTCAATGCAATGGTATACGTTATTTTGTTTTTAATGGGGGTAAGCCTTGCTTTGCTAGAAGATTTAGGCCGTAACCTCTTCTCTATTTTTCAGTATGCAACTGTATTCTTCTTGTGTATTTTTGCCGCCAATATGCTGGCATTATTCCTTCTTGAAAAACGAGATCCATGGATTGCCGGTCCGCACAAACAGGAAAAGCCCCCTGCCCGTTTACATATGGTTTTTGAATCACTGAAATTATGTGGCGTTCTGATTTTAGGTTTCCTACTTGGACTAACCGGCTGGTCGTGGCTGCATTTCGCCAGTCGTGCCAGTGAAATTGCTCTGGTTATTTTGCTGTTACTGGTAGGTATTCAATTACGTAACAGCGGTATGAACCTGAAACAAATATTGCTGAACCGCCGAGGTATGATTATTGCGATTATTGTCGCGATCAGTGCGCTTGCTGGTGGTGCAATTGCAGCATTTATCCTTGGACTGCCAGTGAAAACAGGTTTAGCACTTGCTTCCGGTTATGGCTGGTATTCCCTCTCTGGTATCTTGCTTTCTGATGCTTATGGACCAGTAATCGGCAGTGCCGCATTCTTTAACGACCTGGCACGTGAACTGGCAGCGATTATGCTAATTCCAGCCTTGGTCAATCGATACCGCTCAAGCGCAGTAGGATTAAGTGGCGCGACTTCTATGGATTTCACCCTACCAGTATTACAACGGTGTGGTGGTGTTAGTATCGTTCCAGCAGCTATTGTTCACGGTTTTGTATTGAGCTTACTGGCTCCTTTACTGATAGCATTCTTTACTTAACCAGAATTTCAGCCACAATAATATTTGATGTCATAAATTACGATTTGGGGACTTGATCGCCATCGGTAGGAAGCAATAATTATTCATCTTAATTGCTTATCAATTGGCGTCTTACTCAATCTCCTCAGTATGAAATCAGCATAAATAAGCTCTTGTTAAAGAATAGTGTCAATAGCGAATAGAACCAGTTAATCAGATATGTAATTGAAATATCAATTAGTCATATTATCTGTATAAAATATTGCATAATTATGCCAACGGGTTTAGCATCACACTAAATCACTGACTATTCAGAAATAAAGCATGAGTATTCAATTAAAAAGCATTGATTGCTATTACGGTGCGCATCAAGCACTGTTTGACGTTAATCTTGAGTGTTCTTCAGGGGAAACCGTGGTTTTGCTGGGACCGAGTGGCGCGGGTAAAAGCACCTTATTGCGAGTATTAAACTTGCTGGAAATACCGCGTTCCGGTCAATTGAATATCGCTAATCATCAATTCGACTTTGAACAACCACCGGGACCAAAAGAGATTCGTTCTCTACGTCAGAATGTAGGTATGGTTTTTCAGCAATATAACTTGTGGCCACACCTGACTGTTATGAATAATCTAATCGAAGCGCCTTGCCGTGTGCTCGGTTTATCCAAACAACAGGCGCGGGCAAAAGCAGATAAGATACTTTCCCGCTTGCGCTTAAATGATTTTGCTGACCGCTTCCCACAACATTTATCCGGAGGGCAACAACAACGGGTCGCTATTGCCCGAGCATTGATGATGGAACCCCAGGTTTTGTTATTTGATGAACCCACTGCCGCACTAGATCCGGAAATTACAGCACAGGTTGTGAACATTATTCATGAACTGTCCGAAACAGGTATCACACAGATTATCGTTACTCACGAAGTGGAAATTGCCCGTAAAGCCGCAAACCGTGTCGTATATATGGAAAATGGCCGCATTATAGAACAAGGTGATACCCGTCATTTTACTCAACCACAAACCAAAGCCTTTGCTAATTATCTGTCACACTAACTATTAATAGGATATAGCGATGAAAAAATTACTTTTTGCCACCCTCTTCGGTACAGTGACTTTATCTGCAACCGCCACGGAAAAAGAGACCATTCGTTTTGCTACGGAAGCGACTTATCCCCCGTTTGAGTTCATTGATGCAAACAACAAAATACAAGGTTTTGACATAGATCTGGCAAATGCCCTCTGTACGAAAATTAATGCGGCATGCACTTTCACTAACCAATCATTTGATAGTCTAATTCCAAGCCTGAAATTTCGTCGTTTTGATGCTTTAGCGGCAGGTATAGACATCACACCTGAGCGTCAAAAGCAGGTTGATTTTACTGATACTTACTACGACAACTCAGCGACATTCATTGCAGTTAAAGGCAAAATTTCCAGTATCGCGGACTTGAAAGGAAAACAAGTGGGTATCCAGAACGGTACAACTCACCAGAAATACTTGATGGAACAACGGCAAGAAATTAAAACCGTTCCCTATGACAGCTATCAGAATGCCATTCTGGATCTGAAAAGCGGTCGCCTAGATGCTGTCTTTGGTGACACTGCCGTTGTAAACGAGTGGCTGAAAAAGAATGAAAACTTAGGTACAGTGGGTAATAAAGTCACTGATCCAAATTACTTTGGCATCGGCTTAGGCTTTGCGGTTCGCAAAGGTAACAAAGAGCTACAGGATAAGCTGAACAAAGCATTAACTGACATCAAACAAGATGGCACTTATGACATCATCTATAAAAAATGGTTTGAATAATAACTGAATCTCAATGAATGAATTTCAATCTAATGAATTTCAATCTTTAGTCAGCGCCGCCGGTATCACCGTCGGCCTTGCCATTTCTGCATTAGTGCTTGGTCTGATTCTGGCAATGATCTTTGCTGCCTGGGAATCAGCTCGCTGGAAACCCTTTGCCATGCTTGGCACCTGCTGGGTTACGCTGTTCAGAGGATTACCGGAAATTTTGGTTGTGCTGTTCGTCTACTTCGGTGCATCACAATTCCTGATGATGTTGGCTGATGGCTTTGATGTCTATCTTATTTTCTGGCATCCCAGAATTCAGATAGATATTCAAGATTTTTATGTCAGCCCATTCCTCTGTGGTGTTATTGCACTTTCCCTGCTCTATTCAGCTTATGCATCCCAGACACTGAGAGGTGCGATAAAAGCAATTCCTATCGGCCAATGGGAAGCCGGTCTCGCATTGGGTCTTGGTCGCGCTGAAATATTTTTCCGCCTGATAATGCCCCAAATGTGGCGACATGCTCTACCCGGGCTTAGCAATCAGTGGTTAGTTTTGCTGAAAGATACTGCGTTGGTATCGCTTATCAGCGTCAATGATCTGATGTTGCAAACCAAAAGTATTGCAACACGTACTCAAGAACCCTTTACCTGGTATATGATTGTGGCGCTTATCTATCTGGCTATCACCCTGATCAGTCAATTGATTCTGAAGAAAATTGAGATGCATACCACTCGCTTTGATCGGAGTGCTTCCTGATGCTTGAATATATTCAACAAATTTTACCAGGGCTGCAAATCAGCCTGAGTTTAACTATTGCAGCTCTTTTTGTCGCTTTCACTCTATCCGTGCTGTTCACTATGGTTCTGACCATGAAATTGCCAGTACTGACACAACTGGTAAAAATCTACATTACTCTATTTACCGGCACTCCTTTGCTAGTGCAATTCTTTCTGGTTTATTACGGCCCAGGGCAATTTCCATCCATAAAAGCGTATCCGTTATTTTGGCAGCTGCTGTCTGAACCTTGGTTCTGTGCAATGGTAACGCTAGCGCTTAACAGTGCAGCCTATTCTACTCAGCTATTTTACGGTGCAGTAAAAGCAATCCCTGCCGGTCAGTGGCACTCCTGCCAAGCGTTGGGAATGTCTAAAGCACAATCTATGCAGATCCTGCTGCCATATGCCTTCAAACGAGCGTTGTCTTCCTATTCCAACGAAGTCGTATTAATTTTCAAAAGTACTTCTCTTGCCAGCACAATTACTTTATTGGAAGTAATGGGATACAGCCAGCTTTTGTTTGGCCGTAATTATGATGCAATGGCTTTTGTTGCCGCTGGTGTGATTTACCTGTGTGTTAACGGTATCTTGACCTTACTAATGAGGATGATTGAGCGCCGTGCACTGGCTTTTGAGCACCGAAATTAAATGTTTGGCTATCACGGGATGGAGCATTTCTACCGCCTCATCCCTTTCTTCACAATACAAAATCAGCAACGATTTAATACCAATAACGTTAAAACTTCATAGTGCTCAGTATGAGGGAACATATCAAACAACTGTATCTTTTCTACACGATAATTAGCTAACGCAGCGATATCTTTCGCCATCGTCTGAGCATTGCAGCTTGAATAAAGAATATAGCCAGGTGCCATTTTGCTGAGATAATCACATAGCTCTTTACCAATTCCCCGACGAGGTGGATTTACCAGAACCAGCTCCGGAATCTGATCTTTTGCTACCGCAAAATGTGTTGAATCCAAAGCCTGAAACTCGATATTTTCCAAACCCAGTGTTTTGGCCGAATCACGAGCACAATCAATCGCTTCAGGACTGATTTCTATTCCAGTTAAACGGGTGTTTTTATCTGCACAATGAAGCCCAAAGCCACCAACGCCACAAAACAGATCCCACATGCTGTTAATTTTTAGCTCACGGACCCAACGCCCTGCTGTCGCATATAATTCAGAAGCAATTTTTGGGTTAGTCTGGAAAAAACTATGTGGCCGAATGTAAAGAGGAATACCATTAAATTCTTCTTTTAGTACTTTTTCCTCAGTAAAAAGGATCTCCTTTTCACCTTCCAAAATCGCCATATGGATTGGCTGAATATTAGCAGAGATAACCGTAAGCTGTGGCAACTGCGCTCTCAATTGGGGCAAAGCACGTTCCAATTGAACAATTTTTGTTTCAGAACGCAGTACAAAACGCAGCATCATTTCACCACTATTACGGCTTTCTGTCAGCAACAGATATTTCAGTTCACCCCGTTTACGGGCAACGTTATACGGCGTCAACCCAGCACTGGCAATGAAAGATTTAACAACATCGAATACACGCTGAAAATACGGTGGATAAAGGGGGCAGTTGCACAGATCAACTGCGATACCATCACGATGTAACATTCCCAGCAATGGACGCTCTACGCTGCCACTGACGACCATTTTAGCTTTATTGCGAAAGGTACTTTGTTCACTGGCAATCGGAGACAACCATTGACCAACGGTAGTTTGGGCCAATAATTGTTTTAAATTCTGCTGTTTATCTTCTAACTGCTGAGAATAGGTTTTCTCAAGCCACTGACAGGAGTGACAATGCCCCGAAGAATACTGTGCACATTGCATTATTGAATAACCGCGTTTGGAATATTAGTGCAGAGTAAAAGTGGGTTCTTTAGCCGAAACCTGTGACTCTTCGTCCTCTTCAATGTCACCTTCAACTTCGATATCACGACTAACATACAACAGATTATTACTGTGAATTTCAAAAACCACACCCGCAATTTGCTCTTCGCTTTGTTGTAAGAAATGAGAAAACTGGGAAAAGGTGAGTCCGGCTGAAACCAAGAAAGACTGGCATACTACCAATTTCGGTAAGTTTTCATCCTGAATATCAAGAAAAGCCTTAATAGTCAGCGAACTTGCGTTGATCTGGCTTAGGTTAGCCATCAGAGGAATAATTGCTGTTGGCTTAACCTCAGCCAAAGCAGAGAACAAGATGACGTTATCGAGCAAATCAATTTTAGCATCGAATAAACCATCAATATTCTGCATATGAGGTAGATGCAATGCCTGGCACGAATCACACTCAAAGTAGGAAATTTTGAGCTGATCCAACCACTCACGCAACACTGGTAAGTCAGGAATGACAAGTGAACCCATCTAACAACCCCATACAACGGAAAATGAAAAAGCGCTATAGCTTACGAAATAATTCTTTATCGCGCTATCACCAATAACTGATAAATTATTTTTCTTTACCGTTATCGATACCTTTCGACTTATTTTTACTCTCTTTTTTTAGGATCGATTCCCAGAAAAAAGAGGCCATACACTGCGCGTCAAATGATATTGACCGCAGCAGGAATCAGACAACCAACACCTGCAAAAATCATAACAATATGCGCTTCTGGAGTCATTAGTAGATCTGTTAAGGACAATATCATTCATAGTCAAATATGCCAGGAACAACCAGTCAATGCCAATGATCTCCAGCAGGATAACCTGTTTTGACATATCTGCCAACGAACTCATACTACCCGGTCGCATTCTTCATTACATTCTCACTGACAATTTTAATGCGGTATTATACTACCGTAAATCTATTGCTAAAATCGGTATGATTAATTAAAACAAAAGGCAATTCCTGCTTTTTTTTACAGATCTATGCAGGCATAGTAGCTATCAATGAACATGAGCAACACATCAATTAAGATTCTTTTTATATAACCAAAAGGAGTTTATATGTTTACTGTGATTTTCGGCCGTCCTGGCTGCCCGTATTGTGTCCGCGCGCAAGAGCTAGCTGAAAGACTGAAAGAACAACGTGATGATTTTGATTTCAATTATGTTGATATTCACGCAGAAGGTATCACTAAGGCTGATCTAGAAAAAACTGTTGGTAAACCAGTAGAAACTGTCCCACAGATTTTCGTTGATGAAAAACATATTGGTGGCTGCACAGATTTCGAAGCATACGTAAAAGAGCACCATTTGTTACAATAATCGAACTTCACACTTTACTTTGTCGCTGTAAAAACAGCCATTGATTATTGATAACAGCTGACTCGGCCTCGTCTGATTTGCACAAAAAATGTTATTTTCATCAAACTGAAAAAAATCTGTATTTTTTTCTTATCACGAAGAACTTTCTTGCCAAATCGTAGTCTGAGTTAATGCCACTGCTTTTCTTTGATATCCCCATATTGAGGAACCCGATAGTTCATCCATTTTGGTTTAAGACTATCGGGTTTTTTTATTGCCTGAAGAATCTGACTTTCGCAAACGCATAACCCATTTCTCAGATGATCCAAACTCTTAAGCATCAGTAATATTATGCAGCCAATTTGGATATATTTCTATATATATCAATATATTGTCCGTTTTTTTTACTATCACCACCCAACATTTTTCCGGTGTAAATATAAACAAAAAATAAATAATACCAAATAATTATGACAATTATTCTTTACTCATACTTCTTCCAACTTTAATCTTTTACGCCCAATTGTCGTTATGTACACAAGTAACTGACTGTATGTGAGGCCCGATTTGTTAGAGCAAATAAACCATAATCTATTTACTTTTTTCAATGCCACGCCTGAATCATCACCTTTGATGATTGCAATGGCGATTTTCATTGCGAAATATCTGGCTCTAATTTTTCCTCTGATATTGGCAGGTTTTTGGTTATGGGGTTCAGAACGTGCCCTTCCCCATCACCGGGTTATCGTCAGTAAAACCACCATTTCTTTTTGTTTTGCTATGCTAACCTCATTCTGTATTGGTTTATTCTGCCCTCACGACCGCCCTTTCGCAGAAGGCTTTGGTTATAACTTTCTTCTTCACGCTCCAACAACCTCATTCCCAAGTAATCACGGCACAGCTGTCTTCACGTTCGCTCTATCTTTTCTACTCTGGTATAGGGCTTGGCCAAGCTTGTGTATGATGGCAATCGCGTTGGCTGTCGCATGGTCCAGAGTCTATTTAGGTGTCCACTGGCCGATGGATATGGTTGGAGCATTTCTCGTCAGTCTGATGGCATGCGCTTTCACACAAATGATATGGTTCTTATTTGGTGAAAATTTACAAAAAATATTGAATAATCTGTATCAACGCTGCTGCGCTTTTCCTATCCGTAAAGGCTGGATAAAAAATTAATGCATACTACCAACTTGAGCTCACTAACATGCTAATATTGACGCATAATTGTATTTTTAATCAGCAACACAGATGCAAATTAATTATTCCAGACGAGTAAACTCTACTTCAATCAAGATCTTTTTATCAGAAGTCATTGGTTAATTTTACCCTCAAAAATGAACACTAGTTAAACAATAGAATAATATTCTGGACCATATTTAACATTTATCTATTCTTAAAATCCAATTCAAAGCTTCTCATCAGTCAAGAAAACTACACTAAACCACTATGTAAATAGATATACAACGGCAGGAATTATTAATATTTGATCGAAGAATACATAGCTCATATCTCACTCATATCATTGACGCTACCAATCTATTATTCTGGCTTTATATATATTTTTCACAAAGATACAAATATAGCATAAGATGTAAATATTTTTATATCCAGTAACAAATTGATATTTATCAATTTATTAACTCTAACTTCTATTTTTCATTTCCATTCATTAATATGTAAACAAAAGACAATGAAATAACAAAAACATAAGAGAATAATGAGAGTTGAGTAATGGTTCAATTCAGGTTATAATTTGACCTTATTAAAATTGCAATATTTAGGCAACAATTACACTAAATATCGTAACATAATGACTTTACGGGATTTATCTGGCATTTGAGACTATGATCACGGTACTATTCACTAAAAATCGCTATCTTGCTGCTATCAAAAATCTGGAATTAAAATTTCCAGACTTTCTTTCAAAAAAGAAAGTAAAGCGAAAATTTTGGCTTGCTAATTTAAAGTCTAATTTTCGACCAATATGTTAATGTGGTAATAAAAACGTTTAAATAAAAACCAGAGATATTTAAAGAATTTATTATTTATACAGAAAGAGTTAAACCACATGCATTTACTGAATGCTTGCGGTACTGTAATTTTATTTTTTTAATTTACCGCGTTATTCTCGGAGATAATTATGGATATGACTCAAACAGGTACGATCGCATCCAAGGCTGTCAGCCCAAGCGATTATAAAACCTGGCGTAAATCAGATACAGTATGGATGCTTGGTTTATATGGTACTGCGATTGGTGCCGGTGTACTGTTCTTACCAATCAACGCAGGTATTGGTGGCTTGCTACCTCTGCTGGTGATGGCACTACTGGCTTTCCCAATGACATTCTTTGCTCACCGTGGGATGTGCCGTTTCGTTTTGTCCGGTAAAAATCCAGGTGAAGATATTACTGAAGTAGTAGAAGAGCACTTTGGCAGCCTGGCAGGTAAACTCATCACCCTGCTCTACTTCTTCGCCATCTACCCGATACTACTGGTTTACAGTGTTGCTATTACCAACACCGTAGATAGCTTTATTGTTCACCAATTACATTTGCCATCTCCGCCTCGTGCCCTATTAGCTCTGATCCTAATTGTTGGTGTAATGGCCATCGTTCGTTTCGGCGAACAAGCTATCGTTAAGGCGATGAGCGTACTGGTATTCCCATTTGTTGCGGTTCTGATGTTACTGGCGTTTTATCTGATCCCTAACTGGAACACCGCAATCTTCGAAAACATCACTATTTCTGCAACAGGTGCAGGCCATGGGCTATTGATTACTCTGTGGCTGGCGATCCCAGTAATGGTATTCTCCTTTAACCACTCGCCAATCATCTCTGCATTTGCTGTGGCAAAACGTGAAGAGTACGGCGAAAATGCAGAGAAAAAATGTTCCCGCATTCTATCGTATGCTCACATCATGATGGTTGTGACCGTCATGTTCTTCGTATTCAGTTGCGTACTGAGTCTGTCTCCAGAAAACCTGGCAGAAGCTAAAGCACAAAACATCTCTATTCTGTCTTATTTGGCTAATCACTTTAATACACCGGTGATTGCCTACATTGCTCCGTTCATTGCATTCATAGCGATTACCAAATCTTTCCTTGGGCATTATCTGGGTGCTCGTGAAGGCTTTAACGGTATGGTGGTTAAGACACTACGTGACCAAGGTAAAACCATTGAACCGAATAAACTGAATCGCATCACATCCATTTTCATGTTAGTCACTACTTGGATAGTCGCAACTCTGAACCCAAGTATCCTGGAAATGATCGAAAGATTGGGCGGTCCAATTATCGCAATGCTGCTGTTCATCATGCCAATGTATGCAATCCGTAAAGTTCCTGCTATGCGCAAATATAGCGGCAAACTAAGCAATACTTTTGTTGCCTTCATGGGCTTAGTTGCTATCTCTGCTGTTCTTTACTCACTATTTGCATAATCAATTCCTGGTTGCTGCTCTCTTCAGCGGGCAGCAACCGCATAATTACATGGAACCGCTTCACAGCTTACCCCCGCATGATCCCACAAAGTATTTACACTTCCTGATTAATATTATTCTTATTCTCAGATATATATTCCTGATGTGTTAAATGAACATTTCTGTTATTAACAACATTAATTAATATGCATATCTCTCCGACATAGTTGATGCTTATATTAAAATAATCACTAACAACTCTATTTTATATTCTAATAAGTTATTTAAAGAATAGAAAAACAATTATCATAGAAAGGTCTTTTTTATAAGAAAAGATACATAACAACTCATTCATATTGATAATTATATAAATTTTAAGAAAATAAAAAATATTATTTTACACAGTTAAAAATGCAATTTCATTTTAATTATCACACTAATCATTCCAATATAAATATATTATCAAAAATACCTTAATTCCATCTAATTATAAAAAATGTAATAAATTACAACTACTTCACATTTACAGTTTATTTTCTTTTTGGGAAATATAATTATATTTATCAATTAATTAAATTATTTTCTTAAATTTAATTGACAACATCCAAATGGCACCTATAGTTATATGTGTCAGACAAAATGTTATATGCCAATTAAAAATGCCAACTGTCCTATATTTTTAGTGCAAAAAATATTTCTTATGCAGATTGCTTTTATAGTAGAAGTACCAACCATCTTATATTTCTCAAGCTAGTGGTTTTCCGTTCTTTTCTTGAGAGAATATAAGCTTATTTATCAATAAATTAAAATATATTATGGAGTTTATTATGATGATTAACGATATGCACCCTTCTTTAGTAAAAGATAAAGATATGATGAATGATATGCTCTTACGTAGCTGTAAAGTCATTAGCATGAAAGTTATGCCTGATAATGTCATGCAAGTCATGGTGACTGTATTACTGCTTGATGGCGGCTCTGAAGAGATGCTTTTAAAATGGAATCTTATGGACAATAGAGGCATGGCTATTTATAAGATTCTGATGGAAGCTCTTTGTGCTAAGAAAGATGTAAAAATAGGAACCGTAGGAAAAGTAGGACCTCTCGATCGTGATTATATCAATTACGTAGAATTATCTATGTAAAATAATCATCCGTTGTTAAATGTCTGTGCCAAATAATAGATTCCTAATAAAAACTTAATCTGATTTTAAGCGATTTGATTGGTCGTAAAATACAGTACGGTTGTAAACAGGAATTAGGCGCAACATTTTTCTGGTAGAATAAAGCTGATTGTCATAAAGATGTATCCTACCAGATTTAGGGCAGAACATAATCTCAACGTTCTGCCCGTCAATATTCTATTCAATGTTATTTAAAAATAGAAACCTATAAAAATAACAAAAGGAAATTTATAAATTAATTTACCTAACTATATATTTAATCAATATCCCCCTCATATACCACCTGGGAATTAATTTTCATCAAAAGATAATTATTCATCCAAAATTGTCTATAACATAACACATACTATCAATTCAATTTTCAAAAATAAGATGAAATAATATTCCCATTTTATACATCGTTAATATTTCACAATGAAAGAATAACTTTAATGATCTATTAAAGAATCAAGTTGTTTTATTTGATATTATTATCTATGTAACGTACCATAACTATTAATCACCAAATTTATAATTATATAAGTACCTAATTTACTAATATTTGAACAAAATATCCTCTAAGAAATAGAAATGAAGAAGAAAAAAGAAAATAATTTCTCACGTACTACGAGTGCACTCCAACCCCTATACGACATTCAACTCTATAATTTATTAACAATAATGCCCTGAAATAATAACGCTCATGGGAATTAATTATTAATTTCCCCATTCAGATAATCAGCAACAAATATCAACGTTATTTTTTAATCACCGCCATGCATTTATTATCACATATCTAACCATTTAGAGGAAATATATTATTGACAACATTTTAACAGCATCAATAATTATATAACACAGATAAACTTTTAATATAGATTACAATTACCAATTATCTTATATTTCTTCGGCGGACAACTTATTGCTTCGCATCTTTAAGTAATAAAAATTTATTTTTTCAACTACATTAAATTATAGGATTAATACAATGAACTATGCACATCCTTCTTCAAACAACGAAGTAGCAACAGAAACTAAAACCGAAACTACTCAGGCTCCTAATTACTATTTCGCAGTCGGTACAGTAAGTTCAGTTCAAGCTGCACCTGATCAAAACCAATTGCAGATTACTGTTACTATGCAATTCCCTAACGGCAAATTTAACTACCTCTTATGGTGGAATGCTCAGGACTACAGAGGTGCAGCGCTGTATCAGCTTCTTCTGAACGCTTGCAGTAGCAACAAACGTGTAAATATAACTTCTTCATCAGTAGTCTCTCCTGGTGGATACAATTATATCTACAACGCAACACTGTTGGCTTCTTAAGATAAATCTATAAACTGCTAAATATCTACACCGAATACAGTATTGTTACAATATAAATTTGGCGTAGCATTTCCTTGGTAGAATGAGGCTGACGTTTATTCAAAGCTAAAAGACAACCTCTATCAGACACCACTCTTTCCAGGCAGAGCTGCAATATCAGGGTTCTGCCTGTTTTGACAGAATTTTTTCGAATTCAATATCATAAATAAAAAAACAAAAATCAGCCTAAACACATTCATTTATTACACATTTAATAACTTAACAACAATATATTGTAATAATTAAATCAATTCCTAATTAAACATTACCTATAAAATGTTAAAATCAAATTAAACTCATTTCCTTGACAGATATCAATAACACTTACTCCTATTTTTAATGTTCAAAAAATATCTACTTTCTCCCACTCATCACTCTTTATACCCAATAGATTTCAGGTTGCAGCGCGTCGGCAAGTGAACGCATCCCCTGGAGCATAGATAACGATGTGACTGGGGTAAGTGAAAGCAGCCAACAAAGCAGCAACTTGAAAGATGAAGGGTATATAATAATAGGTGATTAAATGTCAGAAGAAAGCCAACGCATTAAAAATCCAACTTCAGGCTATGCAACAGATCATTTCTAATGACGGCGCATTTCATACCAGCCCTGCTCCAGTATCGAACAGTTTAAACCTGATTTCGCCCTGTCGCTGCGTCCGGGTTGATCAACCGTACCCGTAGCTAACTTTGACAGTTTTTTCACCTGCAAATCCTCAATGACAATCATGACATGGTTTTTGCTGATTGTCGTTGTAGTTTTGTGAAGGTAGTCTTTGCGGAGCGAGCACGGCAAAAATGCCGCGCTCCAAACCAGGAATCTTACCTTTCCACATAAAATTACGTTAAATCAACCAAAAATTGCATTAAACCAACTGCCAACTTTCATGACGATAAAATCCCAGATACGACTGAAAAAACCGCCTTCTTCAACCGTTTCTTTAACGACCAATGGCTGTTGTTCAATAACTTTATCCCCTAATTGAAAATTAATCACACCCACAACCTGATTTTTAGCCAAAGGTGCTTCTAATAGCGTCTGATTCAACGTGTAACTGGCCTTCAAGTTTTTCAGTTGACCTCGGGGAATGGTGATTGCCGCATCTTTTTCCACCCCAAGAGCAACATCTGAACGATCACCATACCAGACCTTTTCTGAAACAAATGGCTCACTGACTTTAATTGGTGTCACCGTTTCATAAAAACGGAATCCCCATGAAAGTAACTTTTCGCTCTCTGCGAAACGAACCCGATCACTTGGTGCCCCCAGTACAACAGAAATCAGCCTCATTGGTCCCTCCGTCGCTGAAGCAACCAGATTATGGCCCGCACCACTGGTATATCCTGTTTTCACACCATCCACATTTATATTTTTATTCCATAGCAATCGATTACGATTAGGCTGTTGGATTTTATTAAAAGTGAACTCTTTCTCTTTATGAAGAACGTACTCGTCAGGAACATCACGGATCATTGCCTGGCTTAATACCGCCATATCACGAGCAGTACTGAATTGCCCTTCAGCATCCAATCCATGAACTGTTTGAAAATGGGTATTAGTCAATCCAAGTGCTTTTGCATAATTATTCATCAGGCTGACAAACACATCCTGACTACCTGCCACATAATCAGCTAAAGCAATACTGGCGTCATTACCCGACTGAATAACAATGCCACGATTCAGGTCGATCACTTTTACCCGATCACCAGGCTTAAGAAACATCAGAGAAGAACCTTTCAATACCGGATTACCCGTTGCCCAGGCATCCTTTCCCACAGTAACCACGTCTTCTGGCGTGATTTTTCCTGCTTTTATCGCCTGACCAACCACATAGCTGGTCATAATTTTTGTCAGACTCGCTGGATCAAGCCGTTCATCAGGATTAGCTGAGGCCAGAATTTTACCGCTATCGTAATCCATCAACACATAAGCTTTGGCGTCCACCGAAGGAACAACCGGTTCATCCGATGCATAAACGTGAGTACTTGCTACTAATATCACTGTCAGCGCCGCAGTAACACATTTCATCGTCATAGTCAGATTTTTCTTCATTAACGTTCCTCCCTTTTACTTGCAATAACAATGTCAAATTTCTATTAATATATGATGTTGTACGATAAGAAACCAACTTAACAGTGTAAAGGTTGTTCTTATCATTGGTTTTAATTTAAGCTGATGAGAAATGGTAGATAGCAATAAATAACTTCCTAATATCCCAATTCAAGGAGAAACCAATGCTGACCGTTTGGGGCCGTAAAAACTCTTCTAATGTAAAAAAAGTACTTTGGTGCCTGAAAGAACTTAATGTGCCGTATAACCAGATAGATATTGGCGGTAAATTTGGCAAACTGGATGATCCGCAATATCTGAAAATGAACCCGAATAAACAAATTCCCTGTTTACAAGAAGGTGATTTTATCTTGTGGGAATCTAACGCGATTGTCCGTTATCTTGCAGCAAAATTTGGTGAAAATGTTCTCTATCCGCAAAACTTACAAGAGAGAGCAAATGTAGAAAAATGGATGGATTGGGTCGGTTCACATTTATTTCCTCATATCAGACAGCTACTGATAGGTCTTATTCGCACGCCTGAAGCAGAACGGGATCAAAAGCAAATAGAACAAACACTAACTGAAATTGAAAAACTGATGGAAATAGCAGATAACGCCTTAGCAGAACAAGAATACTTTTCCGGCGATAAATTTGGTATGGCAGATATTGCATTAGGACCCATGATCTACCCTTGGCTTAATGTCCGTATCAAACGTCCATCTTTGCCAAATATTGAACGCTGGTATCATCTGATGACAGAAAGACCAGCGTTCAGAGAAATTGTCATGATTGAATTAAGCTGATAAAAATCAACTCATTGGCATCCATCCGGGGTCTGGATATTGATATTTAAATCCTAACTCCCTACAAATACGACTACCATCAACAATCTTACTCTCCACCTGAGTTTCTTCCCTGGCAAATTCAGGTGGAATTAAATCAAGCTGACCACTGACTTTAGGATAAAATTCCGCTTTGGTTGGATGAACAGGCGCACATAAATTATAAATATGACCGCCTTTGGACCTTTGAAGTAACAAATTAATGGCTGAAATAACATCATCCTGATGAACCAGATTTACCGGCTGATCACCACCTTTTACTTCTTTCTTCCCCGCCAAAAAACGCCCGGCATGACGGCCACTTCCCACCAGCCCCGCCAAACGCAGAATATCAACGGAAATATTTGGTAATTTATGCAACCAGTTTTCCAATTCAACCAATGCCTGAGCTGATGGTGTTTCAGGGCGAAAAGGAGCATCTTCATTGAGTTCACCGGCCATAACCCCATAAACAGAAGTGGAACTGGTGAAAATAATCCTCGGCACCGAGTATGACAGGGCGGTATCAACAACTAACTGAACCGCCTTGACATAGTTATAACTGCCACCCGCGGTACGACTTGCCGGTAAAGTAATAATCAACACATCGGCTGTCATCAGTTGTTCCAGGTCATCAGAAGCACAGTTAATCTGAGGTTCCAGTTGTAATAGATAACATTCAATCCCACACATACGTGCTGCTTCTACGCCATCCGGCGTCGCTTTACTACCAACAACCTGCATACCGTTACAGCTCAATGCCTTGGCTAATGGCATCCCCAACCAACCCAGACCGATAATGGAAACTTTTTTCATCACCACTCCTTCTATGTCTGATATTGCGTTGATTATGCAAACAATTTAAACATTAAGCCACTGTTATTATTAACCCTGTATTTTTCTCATTAAAAACAATATCTCAAGTAAAAACAAGACATTATTAAAATATAAATTTCTTGTTAAAAAATAGGTTGCTTTTAACCTGCCAAATCGTATAGGTTGAATAGCAAGCAAAAAATTGAACCACTGTTGGTCAACCACAAAGCAACCGGCAGCAAACAGTAACCAATAGAAATATACAATTAATAAAATTAATAGAAAAAGAGAAGCCATTATGATCCGCATTCAGTTCAACCATCATCACCATCATCATCCTGATTAGTCTTTCAGGCTGTTGTGTACTGGAAGACGTTTAGCGGTTCTTCCGGTGGCATGAATGCGATACAAAACCCTCGGAAGAGTTCTTCCGAGGGTTTTTTTATGTTTCCAATTTTAAGTGGGGATAAAAATGTTAGATAAATCACGTTTACGTATAGCGATGCAAAAATCTGGCCGGTTAAGCGAAGATTCCCGTGAGTTGTTGTCTCGCTGTGGTATTAAAATCAATCTGCAACAACAGCGGCTGATTGCATTCTCAGAAAATATGCCAATCGATATCCTACGGGTACGCGATGACGATATTCCAGGGTTGGTTATGGACGGCGTCGTTGATTTGGGCATTATTGGTGAAAATGTACTGGAAGAAGAGTTATTAAATCGTCGTGCTCAGGGAGAAGATCCACAATATTTCACCTTACGCCGTCTCGATTTCGGCACTTGTCGTCTTTCATTGGCTACTCCACTGGATTACAACTATACCGGTGCCGAATGCCTACAAAACACCCGTATCGCCACCTCTTATCCTCACCTGTTAAAACGTTACCTCGATCAGAAAAAAATCCGCTTTAAATCTTGTCTGCTAAACGGCTCAGTCGAAGTTGCGCCTCGTGCCGGATTAGCAGATGCCATCTGCGATCTCGTTTCAACGGGTGCAACACTGGAAGCAAATGGTCTGAGAGAAGTGGAAGTTATCTATCGTTCAAAAGCCTGCCTTATTCAACGTGATGGCAAAATGCCCGCCGAGAAACAGCAATTGATTGATAAACTGATGACCCGCATTCAAGGGGTAATTCAAGCCCGTGAATCCAAATACATTATGTTGCACGCACCCAGTGAGAAACTCGAAGAAGTGATTTCTCTGCTACCCGGAGCAGAACATCCAACTATTCTACCGCTGGCTGGTGATCAGAACCGCATTGCCATGCACATGGTAAGCAGTGAAACGCTGTTCTGGGAAACAATGGAGAAACTTAAATCCCTTGGCGCAAGTTCCATTTTGGTTCTGCCAATTGAAAAAATGATGGAGTAAACAAAGATGATTACTCGTTTCAAGACCCCCATTCGTTGGCAGGAATATAATGGTAAACAGCAACAAGCTTTACTGGCACGCCCGGCGGTTGTCGCTTCTGAAGAAATTTCCCACACAGTGGAACAGATTCTGGATGCAGTAAAAAAACGTGGCGATCACACTCTGCGAGAACTTAGTCTACGTTTCGACAAAACTGTTATTGAAAATATCCGTATCTCACCAGAAGAAATAGCAGCCGCAGATAACCGCCTCAATAACGACATTAAACAGGCGATGCAGCAAGCAATGAACAATATCCGCGTCTTTCACGAAGTTCAGAAACCTGTAAAGATTGAAGTAGAAACTCAGCCAGGGGTGCGTTGTCAGCAAGTAACACGGCCTATCGATTCTGTCGGGTTGTATATACCCGGAGGTTCAGCACCATTACCCTCTACAGTTTTGATGCTTGGAACACCTGCCAAAATAGCAGGCTGCCGTAAAGTTGTGCTTTGTTCTCCACCTCCTATTGCAGATGAAATTCTCTATGCTGCAAAATTATGTGGGATTACAGAAATATTCCAGATTGGCGGTGCTCAGGCCATTGCAGCTATGGCGTTCGGAACAAAGTCCGTCCCTAAAATAGACAAAATTTTTGGCCCAGGTAATGCTTATGTCACTGAAGCTAAAAGGCAAATTAGCCAACGAATAGATGGCGCCGCCATTGATATGCCCGCAGGCCCATCGGAAGTGCTTATTATTGCTGATGAGGACGCAAACCCAGTATTTGCTGCCGCTGATTTACTTTCACAAGCAGAACATGGCCCAGATTCACAAGTCATATTGGTAACTCCTGATGAAAAGTTAGCCAAAGAAGTTATAAAGGAAATCAAGAAACAACTGCCCCAGCTTTCCCGCAATCTGATAGCGGCTAAGGCGCTAGAACATAGCCGTATTATCGTGACAGAAAGCCTGCAACAGTGTGTAGAAATCAGCAACTGCTATGGCCCTGAGCACCTGATTATTCAGACTCGTCAGCCAGAACAACTGGTTGAAAAAATCACCAATGCGGGTTCTGTTTTCCTCGGTGACTGGTCGCCGGAATCTGCGGGAGATTACGCCTCAGGAACTAACCACGTCTTGCCAACCTATGGCTACACCTCAACTTATTCCAGCCTTGGTCTGGCTGATTTTCTGAAACGTATGACTATTCAGCAACTGACTCCGCAAGGGCTATTAAATCTATCTCAGACCATCGAAACACTGGCGCAGGCAGAACAACTCACCGCTCACAAAAACGCAGTAACTTTACGTGTGGCTGCACTGAATATTGCAGATAAGGAGTGAACATGGATAATATTTTTGATATCAATCTGTTAGCACGGGAAAATGTCCGCAAATTAATACCTTATATGTCCGCCCGTCGCCTTGGAGGCAGCGGAGATGTTTGGTTGAATGCCAACGAATACCCACTGCCACCTGATTTCCAGTTCACCAAGCGGACACTAAACCGCTATCCTGACTGCCAGCCGGTATCCCTCATCCACCGTTATGCTACCTATGCTGGTTTACAACCTGAGCAAGTACTTGCCTGTCGTGGTGCCGATGAATCCATTGAACTGCTGATCCGCGTATTTTGTGAACCGGGGCAAGATGCTGTTCTGTTCTGCCCTCCGACTTATGGTATGTACAGTGTCAGCGCTGAAGCTTTTGGTGTCGAACAAAAGAAAATTGCCACTCAGGAAAATTGGCAACTGGATATCGAAGCGATCGAAAATAACCTCGACCGAGTAAAACTAATCTACATCTGTAGCCCTAATAACCCAACAGGGAACCCAATTAATCCTGTTTCACTGCGTAAAATTCTGGAACTGGCCGCCAACCGCGCAATCGTCGCAATTGATGAGGCATATATTGAATTCTGCCCGGAGAATAGTATCGCAAGCTGGCTAAAAAACTATCCGAATTTAGTTATTTTGCGAACCCTCTCGAAAGCTTTTGCTTTGGCTGGTTTGCGCTGTGGATTTACTCTCGCCTCTGTGGATATTATCGCCCTGTTATTAAAAGTCATTGCGCCTTACCCACTTTCTACTCCCGTTGCGAATATTGCAGCACAAGCCCTAACAGCAGAAGGTATCGCAGTTATGCAAAAACGGGTTGTTGAAATAAAGGAGAACCGCGACTACTTGCAGTATGCCCTGAATAAATTAGCAATCGTTGAAAAGGTATTTCCCAGTGAAACCAACTACATACTAGTGAAATTCTATGATGCTGAAACAGTTTTCAGAACATTATGGCATCAGGGGATTATCCTGCGTGACCAGCGCAAACAGTCCGGTTTGGATGGTTGCCTGCGGATCACTATAGGCACTCGTAAAGAGTGTGAACAGGTGGTTGAAGCCATTAGCGCCCTTTCCACTAAAAACAAATAACCAAAGGAAATAGAAAGCTGATGAACCAGAAACTACTTTTTATTGACCGAGATGGCACGCTGATTACTGAACCACCAGCAGACTTTCAAGTTGATAGCCTGGACAAACTAGCACTGGAAACTAACGTTATTCCCGCATTGCTTGCCCTGCAAAAATCAGGTTTCAAGCTGATTATGATCACCAATCAGGATGGCCTTGGTACAGAAAGTTTTCCATTAGAGGAGTTTGAACCACCGCACAACCTGATGATGCAAATTTTTAACTCTCAGGGGATCAATTTCGATGAAGTTTTAATCTGCCCTCACAAACCCGCAGATAACTGCAATTGTCGTAAGCCAAAAACAAAACTGGCAGAAAAATATCTGACAGTGGGTTTGATGGATACGGCTAACAGTTATGTTATTGGTGATCGGGAAACCGATCTGCAACTGGCTAAAAATATGGGTATTCAAGGATTGCGCTATCATCCAGAAAACCTTAGTTGGTCAGCCATAAGCGCCCAACTGACTTGTCAAGATCGCCATGCTCACATTCAACGTGTCACCAAAGAAACATCCATCAACATTGAAGTTTGGTTAGATCGTGAAGGTGGCAGCAAAATCAATACTGGCGTCGGATTTTTTGATCATATGCTGGATCAAATTGCAACCCATGGCGGTTTCCGCATGAATATTCAGGTTAAAGGCGATCTCTGTATTGATGATCACCACTCCGTTGAGGACACCGGACTAGCTCTCGGAAAAGCGTTAAAACTGGCTCTGGGAAATAAACGAGGCATCTCCCGTTTTGGTTTTGTATTACCCATGGATGAATGCCTTGCTCACTGCGCTCTCGATATCTCCGGTCGCCCACATCTTGAATATCAAGCTGAATTCAAATATCAACGAGTCGGTGATCTGAGTACCGAAATGATCGAGCACTTCTTCCGCTCACTCTCTTATACAATGGACTGCACACTGCACCTAAAGACAAAAGGCAATAATGATCACCACAGAGCAGAAAGCCTGTTTAAAGTCTTTGGTCGGACACTGCGTCAGGCGATTCGGATAGAAGGCGATACACTGCCAAGTTCCAAAGGGGTTTTGTGATGAAAGTCGTCATTCTTGATACTGGCTGCGCCAACTTGTCATCTGTGGCTTATGCCATCCGCAGATTAGGTTATGCACCAGAAATCAGCCGAGAAACAGCAACGATCCTGACAGCCGATAAATTACTTTTACCCGGCGTTGGTACTGCCAGTGCAGCAATGGATCAATTGAAACAACGGGAACTTATACCGTTGATTAAAGTACTGAACCAGCCTGTGTTAGGTATTTGCCTCGGAATGCAGTTATTCGCGACTACCAGCGAAGAAAGCAATAATGTAACGATGCTTGGACTTATTGATTCACCCGTCAAAAAAATGGCTACCAATCAGCTTCCGTTACCACATATGGGCTGGAATCAGGTACTGCCAAAAGCGGGACATCCGCTATTTCGGGGCATTGTAGACTATGCCTATTTTTACTTTATTCATAGTTACGCGATTCCAGTCAATGCACACACAATTGCTCAAACTGAATACGGCAATACTTTCAGCAGCGCAATCGCCAAAGACAATTTCTTTGGTGTGCAATTCCACCCTGAACGTTCCGGCACAGCTGGAGCCAAGCTATTAAAGAACTTTTTGGAGATGTAAGCGCAATGATTATACCGGCATTAGATTTGATTGATGGCAAGGTAGTACGGTTACATCAGGGAGATTATTGTCAACAGCGAGATTATGGACATGATCCTTTGTCCTATTTTCAACAATATGAACAGCAGGGAGCAAAATTACTCCATCTGGTCGATCTGACTGGTGCTAAAGAGCCGTCAGCCCGTCAAATTCCTCTACTCAATAAGTTACTTTCAGCTGTTTCCATCCCTGTTCAGGTCGGTGGCGGCATCCGTACAGAAGAAGATATAAAAGCACTACTTGATACCGGCGCTAAACGGGTTGTTATCGGTTCTACCGCCATAAAACAGCCCGCATTGGTTACCCAATGGTTTCAACATTATGGTTCAGAGGCCATTGTGCTGGCGCTGGATGTCCGCATCGATGATACAGGTATGAAGCAAGTCGCTATCAATGGCTGGCAAGAAAATTCAGCAGCCACACTGGAACAAGTGATTGAACAATATCTACCTTTTGGATTGAAACATGTACTCTGCACCGATATCTCCCGCGATGGCACGCTGAACGGCTCAAACATTGAATTATATCGGGAAATTTGCCAACGCTATCCACAAATTGCATTTCAGGCTTCCGGAGGTATTGGAGCATTAAATGATATCGCTTCTCTACCTATCAGCGGTGTAGCCGGGGTTATTATTGGCCGTGCATTACTTGATGGGAAATTTACCCTGACGGAGGCAATCCAATGCTGGCAAAACGCATAATTCCTTGTCTTGATGTCCGTGATGGACAAGTGGTTAAAGGTGTTCAATTTCGTCATCACGAAATCATCGGCGATATTGTTCCACTCGCTCAGCGCTATGCAACAGAAGGCGCTGATGAATTAGTTTTCTACGATATCACCGCCTCATCTGATGGACGAGTGGTAGATAAAAGTTGGGTATCCAGAATCGCAGAAGTGATTGACATTCCTTTCTGCGTTGCTGGTGGCATTAAAACTGTTGAAGATGCAGGACAAATCCTCTCATTTGGTGCAGATAAAATCTCCATCAACTCTCCTGCACTTACTGACCCAACCTTGATTACCCGCCTGGCAGATCGCTACGGTGTTCAATGCGTAGTCGTCGGGGTTGATACCTGGTTTGATGAAATTACTGGCGACTATCGGGTTTATCAATTCACTGGTGATGAGAAACGTACAACAGCCACTCAATGGCAAACTCTTGATTGGGTAAAAGAAGCACAACACCGTGGCGCAGGTGAAATCGTGTTAAATATGATGAATCAAGATGGTGTACGCAATGGCTACGATCTGGCTCAGCTAAAACAGGTACGCGACGTCTGTCATGTTCCTCTCATTGCCTCTGGCGGAGCAGGAGCACCAGAACACTTCCTTGACGCCTTTAAACAAGCAAATGTCGATGGTGCACTAGCCGCATCTGTATTCCATAAACACATTATTAATATTAGTGAATTAAAACAGTACCTTTCACAACAAGGCGTGGAGATAAGAACTTGCTAACCACACAACAAATCGAAAAACTGGATTGGGAAAAAGTCTCCTATATGATGCCAGTTATCGTGCAACATGCTGTATCCGGGGATGTCCTAATGATGGGATATATGAATAAAGAGGCGCTTAATATCACTATTAGCTCGGGCAAAATCACTTTCTTTTCCCGTAGCAAACAACGTTTGTGGACCAAAGGTGAAAGCTCTGGACATTTTCTTAACTTAGTTAAGATTTATCCGGATTGTGACAATGATACTCTATTGGCACTCGCTGATCCGATCGGCCCTACCTGCCATTCTGGTACAAATAGTTGCTTCGCTCCGGCACAAACTGAATCGGGTTTTCTCTTTCAACTTGAAAAATTGCTGGCTAGCCGTAAAACAGCCGACCCAAACAGCTCATACACAGCAAAGTTATATGCCAGCGGTACTAAACGAATTGCTCAAAAAGTCGGTGAAGAAGGCGTAGAAACTGCTCTGGCAGCTACAGTTAATAACAGAGAAGAACTTACGAATGAAGCGGCTGACCTGATGTATCACTTAATAGTTCTGCTGCAAGACCAAGATTTGGATCTCAGTTGTATCATTCGCCGGTTAAGGGAAAGATGAACCAGAAGTCAGGTGACTTGCTTCCACCACTAAATCACAAGTGATTAAATTCCCAGAAAGGCGCAGGGTACTGAGTAATAATGCCCGCTTATCTCCACATGGTAATTAGCATGTACCCTGACTTTTTTTACCCATGTGTAGCTATAATTATTTTTAAGAAAATATGCCACCAAGACATGTTATTACAGAGATGAAAAGCAATTGTACGGCTCATTGATGAGCAAAGTTGTAGGACAGCAGAGAAACTGACCCAGTTAGCCACAAATATTCTGGGTCAGTTTGACAATGTGTAGATAATTATGCCCTATGAGGTGAGGATTTACAGATCACATGGCAGCTTTGAAAATTGCAACGATTTCTTCGTGGGTAGCCTGAGCTGGGTTAGTCAAACAACATATATCTTTCAAGGCATTAGTTGCCAACATTGGCAGGTCTTCCAATTTGACATTCAGTTCAGCCAAACCAGCCGGAATGCCAATATCTTTTGACAGTTTACGAATTTCATCAATACACGCTGCCGCCCCTTGCTGATCATCCATGGTTCTTACATCTACCCCCATTGCCGCAGCAATATCCTTCAAACGACCAGCAGATACTTTGGCATTAAATTCCTGAACATGCGGCAACAGAACCGCATTACACACACCGTGTGGCAAATCATAGGAACCGCCCAACTGGTGAGACATGGCATGAACATATCCCAGCAGTGCACTATTAAATGCCATACCCGCCAAAAATTGTGCATAGGCCATGTTTTCACGAGCTTCTATGTTACTCCCATTCGCTACTGCTTGACGTAAGGAGTGGCTAATCATGGAGATCGCTTTCAGTGCACAAGCGTCCGTTATTGGATTGGACTCTTTAGAGAGATAAGCTTCAACCGCATGGGTCATTGCATCCATTCCCGTCGCGGCAGTTAAACTTTTCGGCATTCCCACCATCAATTCTGGATCATTCACCGACAAAACAGGTGTTATATTTTTATCAGCGATAACCATTTTAATATGGTGCTCAACATCAGTAATGACAGAGAAACGTGTCATTTCTGACGCGGTACCCGCAGTAGTATTGATGGCAATTAACGGCAAATGTGGTTTAGATGAGCGATCAATACCTACATAATCCCGGATATCTCCACCATTGGCTGCTAGTAATACAATGGCTTTTGCACAATCATGCGGTGAACCACCACCTAATGAAATAACGCAATCGCTATTATTTTGATGCAATATAGCCAGACCTTCAGAAACGTTAACCGTTGTCGGATTCGGGTTTGTACCATCGTAAATCACACTTTCGATACCCACATCAGCCAGCAAAGATTGAACTTTTGCCACCATTCCAAGTTCATTTAAAATACGATCAGTCACAATTAATGCTCGCTTGTAACCATAATCTTTCATCGAATTTACCGCTTCAACCAGACAGCCAACTCCAATCATATTGACTAATGGCATAAAAAATTTAGTCGTCATCATTGACAATTCCTTACTATTAAATAGTTCTGATATGGAAATATACCCGTTATTTTTCAAGTTGCCTCTTTGTTGGCTGCACTCACTCACCCCGGTCACAGAGTTATCTATGCTCCCGGGGATTCGCTCCCTTGCCGTCGTGATGCATCTTGAAATCCATAAGGTATATATAAAAAAACACAAGACTCAGAAATCATCTCATAGAACTATAAATAGTTTTCTTGAGGTAAATATAAATAATAGCTCTATTTGAGTCATATATCTCAAAAAACTATAAATATGTATTTCAGTAAGTTCATATAATATCCATTCGGATACATATCTTATAATATTTTTATTTGGTAATATGTCTGGATGAAAATATAATTAACACAATAATTATGAAAACTCATAGATCAATTCATTACATTATTACTTAGGAGTTTATTTTGTCCTCTAACGAAATATTTAGCAATCTAACTACATTACTGAATGAGAATCATGCCTGTTATCGAGTAATTGAACATCCAACCGCAGGGCGTTCTGAAGAAATTGCAAAAATCCGTGGCACACAACTTGGACAAGGAGCAAAAGGACTGGTTTGTCATGTCAAAGGAGAAGGATTTCGTCAATATGTGCTCGCTGTTCTTCCTGCAGATCAACAAGCTGACCTCTCTTTACTAGCAAAACAGATTGGGGGTTCTCGCGCATCACTGGCAAGCCCTAAAGAAGTTTCTGAACTGACGCAATGTGTATTCGGTGCTATTCCACCGTTCAGTTTCCATCCAGATCTGAAACTGGTTGCTGACCCTTTACTGTTTGAACGTTTTGATGAACTGGCTTTCAATGCTGGGAGCCTTGAATGTTCAGTGATTCTCAACACCAAAGATTATCTCCGAATCGCACAACCTGAACTGGTGAATTTTCGTCGGGTAGAATAAACATTATTAAAGAAAATTAAAGTAGTCATAGACAGGGAGCAAAAACATCATAAATTAATTCCATTTCTAACTTGAAGTAAATAGATGATCATCTAATTCAATTAATCAAAAACTAATTAAACAGCCTATAAAAATAGGCTATTTAAGATATTATCTTAAATATATTCATTCAAAATGTTAACTATCCTGCTTCCCTGTAAATTTATATCATGAGGTAAAGATACTATTACCAACACGTTATATAAACGTAAAATTCATAGATCTAGTTATCAAATGCTACAAATATCTAATTATTCAATATTTAGCCATATATTCAAAAGAATCAATTACATTTAGGAATAATTTTCCCACCAGAAGAAAAGTGTTTTTTGATAATAATTCTCAATTACGTAAATCTCAGCGATTTTATTTTAAATATCGATCAGAAATGATTTATCAATTATATTAATGTTATATTGCAAATAATTTAATACATCTGCTCGTTATATTTTATTAATACAAAATTCCCATAATCACTGTATTCTAAAACCGCTTTCAGAAAGAAAGATTATACTTTTTTAAAATAAAATTTAAGGAACAGAAAAATATGACAAATAAGCTAGTTACAGGTGCAACTTTCTTCGATAGAAAATACTTTCTGGGAGAAGCACATCATTATCCAGAAAACGATAGCATTATTCCACTTCCCTACGATCTCAATGATAGATTTCGTTCAGTAAGAATCGGAACTCTATCAAAAGTTTATGCATGGCGTCACCTTAGTGATTGGGAGCCAGGTCAACGCTATCGTGAATGGGAATTTGATCACCCAGATATTGATAGAGAAATTAGAGGATTATCTAAGTTTAAAGTGGCATCAAAAGATACATGCCTGGTTGCATTAAGAGTTATTGATGATACTAATTCAGGTATCAAATTTTCCATGTACACGAATACCCATTGCGTAGGTCCGGTTGAAACGACAACTGATGATGATTATGCACTTGTTGGCATACTCCCATTTAATACAGAATTAGTCACCGCTATTGCAATAAGAAATACCCAAACTGGAGTATATATTAATAACGGATCATTCTATTTTTATCGTGATTCAAATGGTGTTGTTACTATTGATGAGAAGGCTAATTTCCCTAAAAATCTGAGAATAGTCAATGCAGGTAATAATCGCTTTGACATTCATATTATTAGTACTGAGTTTTCTCACTAATCTGGGCGTAATTTAACGATAATTAACTATCGTTTTCAATTAACTATCTTTTTCAGACAGGCTACGTTCTGAAAATTTAAGCTGCACCGTTGCGGAATAGCATCAAGAACCGCAACGGTGTATTCTATTATTCTTGAAATTTTCCGATGCTAAAAATAATTTTTTATTTATCACAATGTAAGGAAATAAGAGATTGTGAATATTTTATAAAATTGATGTTCTTTTACGGAAGACTAGGTTTTTAACAATAAGTCATTCTTTGCTATAAATGACTTTTTTCATGAATTATCATATAAATTTTTAACACCTTAAAATAAGACATCAAATTAAGCCATATTAAAATAATTATCATGGCCGGCCTTCATTCAGATAGATATTTCTCTAATTATTAATTTCATAAATTATATATAAATTCAATCATTTAATTACTAAACATTTTTCACATAGAATTTTCCCAACATTATCAACAAGTAATAATTTTACAATTCATTCTAAAAATACCAAACATGAAAAACATTCATAATCAAATGATAACACGAAAGATAAATTAAAAAAATAATCAAATCTTCACATTCCAAACAGTGTATTGCATTATATTAACATGATTAAAAAGACATTATTCATGTGTTTTTCTACTGACTTTACTTTATACATTTTTGTGCTATTTTTAATATTACTTAGTTTAATATTATTCTTCTTAAATCGGAATTTAACATCTAAAGATAAGGAATGAATGCATTACCAGTGACAAATATTACATCAAAAAGCACTAACTAATTCGCATAAAAATTATAAACAAGTAAATACTATAACTCTAATATGACCAGGTATGCTTTCAAGAAAGTATCACAAAGTAACTTAATAATTATTATATTGTTTTTTTGGTAAATTATATATTACTAGAATCAACTTTGAGGAGTAGAGAATAATGGTGAAAAAATTAATTACAGGTGTAACCTTCTTCGAAGGAAAAAACTATCAAGGTAAATCACACGATTACCAAGAGCTAGATAAAATTATATCGCTTCCTTCTCATCTTAACGATAAATTCCTTTCAGTAAAAATTGGAAAATTATCAAAAGTTCAGGCATGGCGTCACTATAACGATCCAGAGAATAGATATTATGAATGGGTAGTCGACAATCCAGATATTGATAAAGAAATTAGAGGGTTATCTAAATTTAGAGTCATTCAGAAAGATACCAGACTGATTGCTCTAAGAGTAATTGATGATACTCATTCAGATATAAAATTCTCTCTAACCACTAAAATATATAATGGAGAAGGACAAGATAAAATTGAAGTTAATACTACGACAGGTGAAGATTATGTTGTCGTAGATGAACTCCTGGTACAGGAAAAGTTAGTAACTTCAATTTACGTAAGAAATGTCAACACCGGAGAATATATTGGTAACGGATCATTCTATTTTTCTTATGATGTACATGGTATCGCAACTATTGATGAAGGTCTCAATTTCCCAAGAAATCTGAAACTGGTCCATGTAGGAAAGAATCGTTTTGATTTTCATATCATCAATACCAATCCCATTGCTTAATGTGATAAGACAATGATCTACTGTCTCTTTCTGGTTGATCATATTCAAATTTAAGCCACACCGTTGCGGTAAATATTGATTATAACCGCAACAGTGTGTTTCTGGATTATCACAGAGGGCAATGCTATATCATCCCTGACGAACGCTTCACTCTCCTTAGCTCATTACCTCATTTTAAATGTGATAACCGAATTCACTCCATCCATTCAGTATGAAAGACACCTTCTTTATCAGTACGTTTGTAAGTATGAGCGCCAAAGTAGTCACGCTGTGCCTGAATCAGGTTTGCTGGTAATACAGCTGAACGGTAGCTATCGTAGTAAGAAATAGCAGCGGAAAAAGTAGGAGTCGGGATACCATTCTGCACACCATAAGACACAACATCACGCAGTGCCTGCTGATACTCATCAGCAATTTTCTTGAAATAAGGTGCCAGCAACAGGTTAGCAATATCAGTATTTTCACTATATGCATCAGTAATTTTTTGCAAGAACTGAGCGCGAATAATACAACCTGCCCGGAAAATCCCAGCGATCTCTCCATAGTTCAATGCCCACTGATATTCATCGGATGCCGTTTTCAACTGCTGGAAACCTTGAGCATAAGAGACTATTTTACCCAGATAAAGCGCACGGCGTACTTTCTCAATAAATTCAGCCTTATCACCCTTGAATGGTTGTGCTACCGGCCCACTCAGAATTTTCGCAGCCGCGACACGCTGATCTTTCAGAGAAGAAATATAACGTGCAAATACAGATTCCGTGATCAAAGTAACTGGAACACCCAGGTCAAGAGAACTCTGGCTGGTCCATTTACCCGTACCTTTATTTGCCGCTTCATCCAAGATCACATCAACCAAATATTGACCGTCTTCATCCTCCTTACGGAAAATGTCAGCTGTGATTTCAATCAAATAACTACTCAATTCACCGTTATTCCAGTCGATGAAAATCTCAGATAGCTCTTCATTGCTCAGGTTCAGAGAATATTTCAATAAAGAATAGGCTTCAGCAATGAGCTGCATATCACCGTATTCAATCCCATTGTGGACCATTTTCACATAATGACCGGCGCCATCCGGACCAATATACGCGACACAAGGCTCACCTTCAGCCTTAGCCGCAATCTCTTGCAAAATTGGAGCAACTAGCTCATACGCATCTTTCTGACCACCAGGCATGATAGAAGGGCCTTTCAATGCCCCCTCTTCGCCCCCGGAAACCCCAGTACCGATAAAATTAAAGCCCTGAGCAGAAAGTTCCCGGTTACGGCGGATAGTATCCTGAAAATAAGTATTACCACCATCAATCAAAATGTCACCTTTATCCAGATGTGGTGTCAGTGAGGCAATAGTTTTATCCGTTGCTTCACCAGCCTTAACCATTAGCAGAATACGACGCGGTTTTTCCAGTGAATCGACAAATTCTTCGATAGTGTAATTTGGAACTAATTTTTTCCCTGGATTCTCGGCAATGACTTCGTCAGTTTTATCACTGGAACGGTTAAATATAGATACGGAATAACCACGGCTCTCAATATTCAGTGCCAGGTTACGCCCCATCACTGCCATACCAACAACACCAATCTGCTGCTTGGACATGAATAACTCCTGTCTGATGATAATACTGCCCACCAATAATGATTATTGCTGGACAATTTGTTAATGTGATCACATGTTAACTCAGGATTAGGCTTAGTGGATAGTTCATTGGTGCAATCGATACTGCCATACCTCATTTTTCAAAAAAAACTTCCTCAGATGAAAAATCAACTATTGAAATTTTATGAGTCAATGCCCATTATTCATAGTTCGGCATAAGCCGTCATATTAATAAGGTAAAATAAACTGTATGGAATGGATCGCTGATCCAACGATATGGGCCGGACTGGCTACTCTTATCGTTCTAGAAATTGTCCTCGGAATCGACAACTTAGTTTTTATTGCCATCCTGGCAGATAAACTTCCTGAAAAACAAAGAGATAAAGCACGTATTACAGGGCTAACCTGTGCACTACTGATGCGTGTCGTACTACTTTTTAGTCTCTCTTGGCTGATAACGCTAACTAATCCATTAATTACGCTTTGGGAACATCCATTCAGTGCCCGTGACCTGATTATGTTAGTAGGCGGCCTCTTCCTGCTATTCAAAGCAACTATGGAGTTGAATGAACGGCTGGAAGGAAAAGATGCTCACTCAGGACAACAACACAAAACTTCTAAATTTTGGACGGTTGTCGTTCAAATAATTGTCCTCGATGCCGTATTTTCACTGGATTCAGTGATTACCGCTGTCGGTATGGTGGATAATATCGGTGTCATGATCGCGGCAGTAACCATTGCGATGTTCCTGATGATACTGGCAAGCAAGCCGCTAACAACCTTCGTCAATGCCCATCCGACAATCGTGATTCTCTGTCTAAGTTTCTTACTGATGATTGGCTTCAGTCTGGTAGCAGAAGGATTTGGTTATCACATACCAAAAGGTTACTTGTATGCCGCTATCGGCTTCTCAATTATGATTGAATCCCTAAACCAGTTCGCTCAGTTTAACCGCCGCAGATTTCTTACTGCTTCCCGCTCACTACGTGAAAGAACCGCAGAAGCCGTTTTACGTATCCTTAGCGGTAAACATGAAAATGCAGAATTGGATAATCACACATCCAATCTGATTTCTGACAATCAAGAAGTGTTTGATCCACAAGAGCGCCAGATGATTGCCCGAGTGCTAGGCATGGCTCAACGTAACGTCAACAGTATCATGACCTCCCGTCACGATGTGGAGTATCTTGATATTAATGCCCCAGCAGAAAACCTGACGCAAATACTGAGTAAAAGTCCTCACACACGCATTGTCGTCACAGATGAAAATACCAGTGATGAACCATTAGGTGTTGTCCATGTTATTGATTTGCTCAACCAACAACTTAACCAACAGCCTTTTGATTTACAGTCGCTGATAAAACAACCTTTGATTTTCCCAGAGCATCTTTCACTCCTTCAGGCGTTAGAACAGTTCCGCCGGGCACAAACTCATTTTGCGTTTGTCGTTGACGAATTTGGTTCTGTGGAAGGTGTGGTTACTCTGACAGACGTCATGGAAACTATCGCAGGTAATTTGCCCGTAGATGGTGAAGAAACTGATGCCCGGCATGATATACAAACAACTGAAAATGGTTGCTGGATTGCCAATGGTTATATGCCTCTGGATGATTTGATCCTTTATGTTCCTTTGCAACTGGATGAAAAGCGCGAATATCAAACCCTGGCAGGTTTATTAATGGAGCATTCACAACATATTCCACAACAAGGTGAACAATTTCAAATTGGTAATTACTTGTTTGAACCACTGGAAGTTACCAGTCACCGGATCAATAAGGTAAAAATTACGCCGCTCGTTTCAGAGGAAGAAAATAAAGAATAATTCAGTGCTATTATTCACTAAGCGTATTTCCCATCACTGAGTTTTTCTTCTGAAACAAAATAAAACCCGGTCAGTTTAAACTGTACCGGGTCATTTTTAGCTTTTGTTATCAATACCATATGCAGATACGGTTAATAGTTCATCTCATAAGAACTTGCTCAAATACTTGGTATTAAGCGACCTACAATTGTAGGCGTGAAAAACACAGTCCTATGGCTTTGCAATTCAATAGACTTCATATAAACTGCCAATCGATAATATTATTAATTCATTCAAAAGGATATTACGTGAATATAGCCCTTACAGATGTGGATAAAGACAATTATGAAGATGTCTGTGACTTAACTGTAACCAAAGACCAGTATGAATATGTTGCAGATAATACATGGTCACTGGTTGAATCAAAATTCAACCCATCATATTAAACACGCGCAATTTGCTTAAACGGCAAACCTGTTGGATTTTTCATGTGGGTACCTGAAACAGACAGAAGAATATCGATTTGGCGTTTTATGGTAGATAAACATCATCAAAACAAAGGCATTGGACGCAAAGCAATGCAGCTAGCCCTTAACGAAATTAAACAAACACATGGACTGGAAGAAATCGAAATCTGTTACAACCCGAATAATGCTGTAGCGAAAAACTTTTATGCCAGCTTTGGTTTCGTTGAAGTCGGTATGGATAAAGACAATGAAGAGATGTTAGCAATTATTAAAATGTAAACTGGCAACTCCCCTTTATGTTCAAATTGGCTCTTCAGGTAACCATAAGAATATTATTTAGGCATCCAACTAAGCTGAGTAGTTAACTGTCATATATAAAAACCACTCAATACTCAGCTTCCTAACGATACACTAAATCAAGCATGGGCTAATTATTATTACGTTCAACCCAATCGGAAATTGCCCGTTTTGCTTTATTTTCCAACTCATTACGTAGTAATTGTTCAATATCAAGATGGTATTGCAAATTATCCCAATTACCGTAAATCCGTAATGGTACTTTCAGCTTTCTCAGACGGCGAACCAGCTCATTATCCGTGCCCCACTCTTGAGTTATCTGTACTTTTAAGGCGACATCAACATTTTGTTTAAGTAAATTAGCTTTACCCTGACCGTTAATATTCAACAAATCGGATACCGCATAAAGCTGATTGATTTTTATATCACCCTGGTTAAGCACAGCTTTAACATCAAGCTTTTTAGCGCTAGTAAAGCTACCCATATTATCCGGAATATTCACTTTATTCGTTATACGGGCAACAGATTGCTGGATTAATTGTGGAATATTCAACCCATGCATTTTGGCATCAACTAAACTGAAATTAAGATCACCCTGCCAAACATGTGAAATAGCATAATCGTCGTATCCTTTACCAGAAAGATCCCCGTTCAGATTGAATTTACCACTAAATACCAGTGGTAAAGAAAATGCTTTTAGTACGGGTTCCAATTCTATATTTTGCAGTAAAGGCTTTGTATGTAATCTAAGCTGATCACCTGTTGCATCCAGAGTAGCTGGAATAGAGAAATGACCACCAAATAATTTCCCCCTCAAGGCAAAAATTTCAGCAAGCCCCCTATTACTGACCGCTTTAAATATCAGGTTATCGATCTCCATTCCCCGATAAATAAATTTGTCCGCTTTAATGGTAACATTAGCATTAAAATCATTCAGAAATTTAGCACTATAATCAGGCTGCGCAGGGCTTGAAACTGCGATCACAGGTTTGGCTAAGCTATTTTCTACCCGATAATAGCGTTTAATTTCCGAATCATCTTTAGGAAGCCGATCCCATCCCACCAAATTATCCAAGTTCAGCTTTTTGGATGATAAATTTATCTGATAATCAGGATATGCTGCCAATATTGCCTTTATACTGCCATACAACTCACTCTCATTGGCAGTGAAATTAAGCGCCTGTAAAGAGATTGTTTGTGGCTCCCCAGTGGTTTCTTCCTGGTAAACCGCATTAACTTTCCCTGAACCACTGATGCCCCCCGTGGGTATACCAACCCCTTGAAGCTGATAATCAAAAGAATCAATATTACCGGCAACACGATGAGGATAATCAGAAATATCTACGTCTGCATTAAGATTAAAAGCAAGTTCTTGCTGATTTTTACTGACCTTACTGCTCAACTCCACGCTGATACGGTTTTGGTCGTCCCGCTCCATCAGCAGATTTATATCACGGACATTTAATTGAGAATGATCACTATCCTGCCAGATAAGCAAACTATCAGCGACCTTAATTCTGTCAATATCAAGCTTCCAGCGCTCACCTTTACCTACAGGATTTACTCTATTTCCTTTCGGTGCAACGGGCTCATTCTCTTTTTTCTGAGACTTGCTCTCCGGGGTTAATTGCAACACCGCCCCTTTCAGCATGACCTCTTTAACCGCAAGCTGATGCGAAAGAAGTGGCCACAACTCAACATCCAAACGCATATTTTCTGCCGTAACCGTTGGCTGCACCGCATTTGGTGCGGTCAATGACATACGTCCGGTAATGATGCTGAGTTTTGGCCAGACATGCCAGCGCATACTATCTTGCATGACGAGATGATAACCACTCTTCTTCTGCACTTGTTTAATCATATAAACACGAAAGTCATTCGGATTTACTAACATGACTAATACCGCCAAACCGGCAATAATCACGACCAGCAAAATAACCAGTGTCGTTAGTAATCTCTTCATGACTTCCTCAGCTGATGTCAAAGCGGTGTATGTAACTCAGTAACCATTCCAGGTATTAATCTTCATCAATACGGCTACCTACCGCGCCTTGCTGGTTTTTATATTTCGCATCCTGACGACGGTTATATGGACGATCAGCCGAGCCAGACAACGGTTCAAAACTCAAAGCCCCGATCACCATACCCGGACGTAATGCCAGAGGCAACTTACCAGAGTTATAGAATTCGAGAACAATCTGACCATGCCAGCCCGGATCAATCCGATGTGCTGTCACATGTACCATTAATCCAAGACGAGCAAGAGAAGAACGCCCATCAAGCCACCCCACCAAATCATCAGGCAACGTAACGGATTCCAAAGTGACAGCCAGTGCCAACTCCCCAGGATGAAGGAAAAAAACCTCATTATCAGACAGAATAATTTCATCGCTCATCACGCGATCAAGAGCAGCACTGACTTCATCTTTTGGGCCACTCAAATCAATATATGCGGCAGTATGACCACGGAAAACACGAAACTGATTTCCAAGGCGAACATCAGCCGTTGCCCCATTAATTCGTTCAATCGGCGGACGTGGAGAAATGACCAGTTTACCTTCATCAAGCCATTTAATAATGTCGCGATCACAGAGTCGCATTATTTTTCCTCTCAAATACGATGATGCTCATCAACGCCTGACAAGCAAAGCTTTATTATTCGCAGAACTGACCAATTTTGGCTTTCAATACATCAATCGCTACCCGGTTTTTACCCCCGCGCGGCACAATAATATCTGCATATTGTTTTGATGGCTCAATAAATTGCAGAAACATTGGACGCACAGTTTTATGATATTGCTCAATAACAGAATCCAAAGAGCGTCCCCGTTCATGAACATCCCGTTTAATCCGGCGCATAAGACAAATATCCAATGGCGTATCAATGAAAATAGAGAAGTCCATCTCCTGGCGCAAGCGTTTATCTGTCAGTAACAGAATACCTTCCAGAATAATAACTCTTTTTGGTGCAAAATGAACCGCTTCTGGTTTGCGGGTATGAGCAACATAATCGTACTGTGGTAATTCAATTGATTTACCGGCTTTCAAAGCTTGCAGGTGAGAAAAGAGCAGATTGTGATCCATTGAACTTGGATGGTCATAATTGGTCTTATAACGCTCCTCCATTGATAGATCGCTTTGGTCTTTATAGTAGCAATCTTCTGGTATAATACCGATATTGTGATCACCAACCTGAGCGCGTAATTCACGGTAAAGTGTATTAGCAATGAGACTTTTACCTGAGGCAGATGCACCGGAAATTCCTACAATTGTGCACTGGTGTGCTTCGTCAGCCATAATAGAGATAACCTGATTCTAGAAAAAATGGGGAACAAAGCACCTATGAGTGCTGAGTCGGGCGAGATTATAGGGAGTTAATTGTATCTGTTCCAGTGTAAACAAGATTAAGTCTCATTTTTTCGAAGCGTTTCGCATAAAAACTATGCAACAAGTACAATTTGAAAGGAATTCTTATCTCAGTCACACAAAAAACGGGCAATGAAAAGATCAATCACCCGTTGCCATCAGGCAAATACAACTATCAAACCGCGCGGAATGAAATCTCCGTCGGTATCTTCTCTCCCTGCCAGTACATCTGTGCAGAAATATTGGCTGCAATTTCACGGTAAATATCCGTGAATTCACTATCAGGATCACTGATAACGGTTGGCTGACCACGGTCTAGATCTTCGCGTAACGAAATATGCAGGGGGATTTGTCCCAGCAATTTGCAGTCATATTTAGCGGCTAATTTTTCCGCGCCTCCAGTACCAAAAATAGGCTCCAAGTGACCACAGTTACTGCAAATATGCGCACTCATGTTTTCAACAATGCCTAATACAGGAACCTTCACTTTTTGGAACATCACGATACCTTTCATCGCATCAATTAATGCAATATCTTGCGGCGTTGTTATCACTATTGCCCCAGTTACCGGGATATTTTGTGACAAAGTAAGCTGAATATCACCGGTTCCGGGAGGCATATCAATAACCAGATAATCAAGATCCGGCCATAATGTATCCTGCAACATCTGCATCAATGCCTTACTGGCCATCGGGCCACGCCATACCATCGCATTGTCATCTGTCACCAGATAACCAATGGAATTAGTGGCAAGACCGTGAGTCATGATAGGTGCCATATGTTGCCCATCAGGAGAAGTTGGGCGCTCTTTAGTGGTTCCCAACATACTCGGAACAGAAGGACCATAGATATCTGCATCTAAGATACCGACTTTTGCCCCTTCCTGAGCCAGCGCCAATGCCAGATTTACGGCTGTACTAGATTTACCTACACCACCTTTGCCTGAGCTGACCGCTAAAATATTACGGACACCATTAATTCCCGGCAGATCGTTAGCACGACGTAATGTGCTGATATCATGGTTCAGTTTCCACGCAACAGATTTTGCGCCCGTTATCACCTGCAATTTTTGGGTTGTTGCCTGTTTCAACGCTTCAAAGCCACGCTGCCAAACAAACGGCATGATCAATTCAATATGTAGAACACCATCAAGCATCGTGCAGTGATGCAGTGCTTTTAGAGTTGTCAGATCGTGTTCCAATGTCAGATGTGTAAAGGCAGCAAGTATTTTTGTTACCTGAGATTTCAGCAGGTCAGGATTGGTCTGCTCGGGGGATTGTAAGTTCATCCCGGCTCCTTTGATTATCGCTATTACCTAAAAACCATTTTTTCATCATAACAGAACCAAACGAGTTCGGATAAGATCAGGCACAAAAACTCATTTCCAGCTCACTGATTCGATTTTTATTCAATAAAACTCGCTAAGATTAAGCGTTACCCTAGCGACAATTTTTTTGATCAGGTAACATCGAATTCCCTTTTTCACTTATGGAAGTTAGATCCTTATTATGTCTCAAGTCGCAAAAAAATTATTGGTGACGTGTGCGTTACCATATGCTAACGGTCCAATCCATCTCGGTCACATGCTGGAACATATCCAGGCAGATATTTGGGTCCGTTTTCAGCGAATGCGCGGCAAAGAGGTTCACTTTATCTGCGCCGATGATGCTCATGGAACACCAGTCATGCTGAAAGCTCAGCAAATGGATATTGCTCCTGAAGAGATGATCGCAGCCGTGAACCAAGAACATCATCAGGATTTTACTGGCTTTTCAGTTAGCTATGATAACTATCACTCCACGCACAGCAAAGAGAACCAAGAGTTATCAACTAAAATTTATCTGGAGCTGAAAAAGAACGGTCATATTAAGAATCGTACTATTTCTCAGTTATATGATCCTGAGAAAGGTATGTTCCTACCGGATCGCTTTGTAAAAGGCAACTGCCCGAAATGCAAAGCAGAAGATCAATACGGCGATAACTGTGAAGTTTGCGGTTCTACTTACAGTCCTACTGAGCTGATCAACCCACGTTCGGCTGTCTCTGGTGCGACACCAGAAATGCGTGAAACAGAACACTTTTTCTTCGATCTGCCTGCATTCAGTAACATGCTACAAGCATGGACCCGTTCCGGCGCATTACAGGAGCAAGTTGCTAACAAAATGCAAGAATGGTTTGAGTCCGGTTTACAACAGTGGGATATCACCCGTGATGCCCCTTATTTTGGTTTTGAAGTTCCTGATGCACCGGGCAAATATTTCTATGTTTGGCTGGATGCTCCGATTGGCTATATGGGCTCCTTCCAAAATTTATGTGACAAACGCGGAAATCTGAGCTTTGATGATTTCTGGGCAAAAGATTCCACCGCTGATCTTTATCACTTTATCGGTAAAGATATTGTCTATTTCCACAGCCTGTTCTGGCCTGCCATGCTGGAAGGCAGTGGTTACCGTAAGCCAACAAATCTATTTGTTCACGGCTATGTCACCGTCAATGGTGCAAAAATGTCCAAATCCCGCGGTACTTTTATTAAGGCCAGCACTTATTTGGATCATCTGGATGCCGACTGCCTGCGTTATTACTATGCAGCCAAGCTCTCTTCACGTATCGATGATATCGACCTGAATCTGGAAGATTTTGTTCAGCGTGTTAACAGCGATATCGTTAATAAAGTTGTTAACCTAGCATCCCGTAATGCAGGCTTCATTAATAAACGGTTTAGTGGCAAGTTAGCGGATAAATTAGCTGATCCAGCGCTTTACCAAAAGTTTATTGATGGCGCAAAAGTCATTGAAGAAGAGTTTAATAACCGCGAATTCAGTAAAGCAATCCGTGAAATCATGGCTCTGGCTGATTTGGCAAACCGTTATGTGGATGAACAAGCTCCATGGGTTGTCGCAAAAGAAGAAGGTCGTGATGCGGATCTCCAAGCTATCTGCTCAATGGGAATCAACCTGTTCCGCGTTCTAATGACTTTCCTGAAACCGGTTTTGCCAAGTCTGGCAGAACGTGCCGAAGCGTTCCTGAACACAGAATTAACCTGGAATGGCATTGAACAACCTCTGCTGGATCATCAGGTTGCCGCCTTTAAGGCACTGTTCAACCGTATGGATATGGACAAAGTGAATGCTATGGTTGCTGTATCTAAGGAAAACATTAACACACCACAGAAAGTCAGTGGCCCATTGGCAGATGATCCCATTCAAGACACGATCACCTTTGATGATTTTGCTAAAGTTGATATGCGAATCGCTCTTATCAAACAAGCTGATTTCGTAGAAGGTTCAGATAAGTTACTGAAACTGAATCTGGATCTGGGTGGTGAAACTCGTCAGGTGTTTTCCGGTATCCGCTCCAGTTATCCCGATCCAAAAGTGCTGGAAGGCCGTTTGACCGTCATGGTGGCTAACCTGGCTCCGCGTAAAATGCGCTTTGGTGTTTCTGAAGGTATGGTAATGGCTGCTGGCCCCGGCGGAAAAGATATTTTCTTACTCAGCCCTGACAGCGGTGCACAACCCGGTATGCAAGTGAAATAGCAATAAATTCATCTTAATTGATATATCTTAGCGGGGATCAGCAATGGTCCCCGCTTTTTTTAAATGTGATTTATGGCACATTTTCAGCGTTAATTGTATGATGAATGCCTCACTGGAATTAGGAATTTTGTTATGTCGTTTCGTGAAGTACTGATTATAGGTTGGCAGTACCTGCGAGCATTTGTACTGATTTATCTGTGTCTGCTGGCAGGTAATGCCGTCTCTGCCCTGCTACCCATCGCTATCCCTGGCAGTATTATCGGTATGTTGATATTGTTCGTTTTACTCGCTTTTCAGCTTATCCCTGCTCACTGGGCAAAACCCGGTTGTAGTCTGTTACTGAAAAATATGACTCTACTGTTTCTGCCTATCGGTGTGGGCATTATGAATTATTACGACCAGATCAACCAACAGATGCTACCAATTGTCCTTTCATGCTTGATCAGCACCGCCGTTGTTATGATTATCGTTGCTTACAGTTCCCATTATATTCACCGTGAACGTCCGGTTATTGGCTCCGTATCAGAAATGAAGATTGAACAACAAAAACAAGAGAAATAAAAATGTTAAGTCATATTTGGTGGTCACTACCACTGACATTGATTGTATTCTACATCGCAAGAAAACTTTCACTACGGCTCAAAGTTCCTATTCTCAATCCTTTATTGGTTTCTATCGCGGTGCTTATTCCGATATTGTTAATAACCAATACCCCCTATGATCACTATTTCGCAGGTAGCCGGATTTTAAATGATCTGCTCCAGCCCGCCGTGGTTGCGCTGGCATTTCCTTTATATGAACAGTTGCATCAGATCCGGGCCCAATGGAAATCCATTATCAGTATCTGTTTTATCGGCAGTATTGTTGCTATGGTGACAGGTACTGCCATTGCACTGTGGACCGGCGCCACGCCTGAAATGGCAGCCTCTATACTTCCTAAATCAGTCACTACGCCTATCGCAATGGCAGTAGCCGATGCTATCGGCGGTATTCCTGCAATTAGCGCCGCTTGTGTCATTTTTGTCGGTATTCTTGGCGCCGTATTTGGTCATAACCTATTTGATATTTTGCAGGTAAAAACCAAAGCATCCCGCGGTTTAGCAATGGGAACAGCATCACATGCTTTAGGTACCGCCCGTTGTGCGGAAGTTAATTTTATTGAAGGCGCATATAGCTCATTAGCACTGATGACCTGCGGTATCATTACTTCACTGACGGCCCCTTTTGTGTTCCCAGTGCTGCTATACTTATTTGGCTAGTTATAGTTAAAAAAATTTGATGTAGATCTCTCAATTACTGGCTTTAATTACAAAAATTTCACCATCTATATGATGTTAATCACATTAAAAACCTAACCAGACAGCCTAGAATGATCTCAACTTAATTTGGAGATCATTCTATGCAAGTTCGTTTTCACTCTATCTGGGCACAGTTGCCATCTAAACTACAGGATGCACTTTTACCCTATGCAGGATACGACAACTTTCCTGCTATGCTTACCGCTGAACAAGTAAAATCCATCAAGAAAGCCTGTAGCTTTGACGATAACACATTGGCTATTGCCCTGTTGCCACTAGCAGCAGCATGTTCCCTCACGCCGATATCACATTTTAATGTCGGCGCAATTGCCCATGGAGAAAGCGGAAACCTCTACTTTGGTGCCAATATGGAATTTACCGGCGTGCCGTTACAGCAAACAATTCATGCTGAACAATGTGCTATCACCCACGCCTGGTTACGGGGCGAGAAAAAACTGACATCCATTACCGTGAATTACTCTCCATGCGGTCACTGTCGTCAGTTTATGAACGAACTTAATAGTGGCACACAACTAGAGGTCCATCTGCCAAAGCAGGCACCTTCAACATTAGGTGACTATTTACCCGATCCATTTGGTCCAAACGATCTGGGTATTACCACTCTGTTAATGGACCCGGTTAATCATGGCTATAAATTAGAAACCACCGATAAGCTGGTGCTGACTGCACTAGATGCAGCAAACCAGAGCCATGCCCCATACAGCAATTCATACAGTGGTATAGCACTTTTGGGAAAAGACGGAAAAATCTATTCTGGCCGTTACGCAGAAAATGCTGCATTTAACCCAAGCTTACCCCCACTACAAGCAGCACTGATTTTGATGAATATGTCTGGTGGTGACTATTTGGCTATCGAAAGAGCGGTACTCATTGAGGGAAAACACAGTCACTTATCCCAACGAAGCGCGACTCAATCCATACTTGCTACTTTGGGTTGTAGTAAATTTGAGCACTACACCTTCTAAGTTCGATGAAAAATTCAATTTTCCCTCTATATATCAGATAGAGGGTTTTCCTCGATGAACACAGTTAACGTAATATTTTATTAGCCAAATCTGGATGTTGTCTCTCATTTTTACCCATAATACCTCTAATTAAGTAACATTTACTGTACATATTTTTCCTATCTCTTAGGATCTATAATTGACCTTGTTATCCATTTAGTTCAAAGAGTAAGATTCATGGAACTGGAACACGAAAGTAAACGTCCATTATATATTCCCTATGCTGGCCCAATCCTGTTGGAATTCCCCCTGCTGAATAAAGGCAGTGCCTTTACTGAAGAAGAACGTAGCAACTTTAACCTGCATGGTTTATTACCTGAAGCCGTCGAAACCATCGAAGAACAAGCTGAACGTGCCTATCGACAGTACCTTGATTTCGAAAATGATGCAGACAAACACATTTATCTGCGAAATATTCAGGACACTAACGAAACTCTGTTCTACCGCCTGCTGGATGCACATTTGAACGAAATGATGCCAATCATCTATACCCCAACTGTAGGTGAGGCTTGTGAACACTTTTCCGATATTTATCGCCGCGCCCGAGGCTTGTTCATCTCATACCCAAACAAAGCACATATTGATGACATGCTGCAAAACGCGACCAAACAAAATGTAAAAGTTATCGTTGTTACCGATGGCGAACGCATTCTTGGCCTGGGTGACCAAGGTATTGGCGGGATGGGTATTCCTATCGGTAAGCTTTCCCTGTATACCGCCTGTGGTGGCATTAGCCCAGCCTATACGCTGCCAGTGGTACTGGATGTGGGAACTAATAACCCACAGCGCCTGAATGACCCGTTATATATGGGCTGGCGCCATCCACGTATTACTGGTCAAGAATATGATGAATTCGTCGATGAATTTATTCAGGCCGTTAAACGCCGCTGGCCAAACGTATTGTTGCAATTTGAAGATTTTGCGCAAAAAAATGCCATGCCGCTACTCAACCGCTATCGCCATGAGATTTGCTGCTTTAATGATGATATTCAGGGAACGGCTGCTGTTACTCTGGGTAGCCTGATTGCAGCCAGCCGCGCTGCGGGTCGTCAATTGAAAGATCAAACTGTCACTTTCTTGGGAGCAGGTTCCGCCGGTTGTGGTATCGCAGAACAGATCGTTGCTCAGATGAAATCTGAAGGTTTAAGTGAAGGACAGGCTCGCGCTCGTATTTTCATGGTTGACCGTTTTGGTTTACTGACAGATAAGCTGCCAAATCTGTTGGATTTTCAGAACAAACTGGTACAAAAAAGCGACTCACTGATTGCATGGGATGTGAATAGCAATACAATCTCTCTACTCGACGTTGTTCGTAACGCCAAACCGACTGTCTTGATTGGTGTTTCAGGTCAGGCTGGCCTGTTTACAGAAGAGATCATCCGTGAGATGCACAAACACTGCGAACGTCCAATCGTAATGCCATTATCCAACCCTACCTCCCGTGTTGAAGCCCGCCCCGAAGATATTATCAGCTGGACCGATGGTACCGCCTTAGTTGCAACAGGAAGCCCATTCCAGCCGGTAAAATACAAAGGTCAGGAGTATCCAATCGCTCAGTGTAACAACTCCTACATCTTCCCTGGAATTGGCCTAGGCGCCATTGCATCAGGAGCCAAACTCGTCACTGATGGTATGTTGATGGCGGCAAGTCGGACACTGGCTGATTGTTCACCGTTGGCTCAAGAGGGTAAAGGCCCATTACTACCACTAATTGATGATATTCAGGCAGTTTCACGCAAAATTGCTAAACAAGTTGCAAAAGAAGCACAAATACAAGGTGTTGCAACTGTTACGTCAGATGGTGCGCTGGATGAAGCTATTGAGCGCAACTTCTGGAAACCTGAATATCGCGTGTATAAACGCACTTCATTCTGATTTTTAGCATTAAAAAGACCTAAAAAAGCCAGTCAGTCTTGCTGTCAGGCTTTTTTCTTACAGAGAAAACTTGCTTAGGCATTTCAGGTACAGTAGCCTTTATTGAATTCAGTCATTGATGTATATAAAGGCAAAAGCATGTGGAAGCGCCTGATAATTAATCTGTTATTCATCACAGGGATGCTGATATTGACAGCCATTGCACTAGACCGCTGGATTAGTTGGAAAACAGCTCCCTATATCTTTGATGACCTCAAACAACTTCCTAAACGTGAAGTAGGTATGGTGCTTGGTACTTCTAAATATTACCTCTCTGGCGCACCCAATCAGTATTATATGTACCGTATTCAGGGAGCAGTGAATGCTTATAACAGTGACAAAATCAAATATCTGTTGCTAAGTGGCGACAATGCCCAGCAAAGTTATAACGAACCGGTAACCATGCGTAGGGATTTGGTAAGAGCGGGTATTCCTGCTGCAAACATCGTTTTGGATTTTGCTGGTTTCAGAACACTTGATTCAATCGTCAGAACCCGTAAGGTTTTTGATACCAATGATTTTACCATTATCACTCAACGATTCCATTGCGAACGGGCTCTGTTTATCGCTATACATATGGGAATTGCCGCTCAGTGCTATGCGGTTTCTACACCCAAAAATATGATCACCGTTCGGTTACGCGAAATAATTGCTCGTCTTGGTGCCTTGACTGATCTTTATATTCTGAAACGTGAGCCTCGCTTCCTAGGCCCTTTGATCCCAATCCCTGCTCCGCACAAAGTACCGGAAGGCATAACGGGTTATCCGGCAATAGCCCCGGAAGAGTTACACGAAATGGACCAAGCCCAGCCTAAGAGCGCCGGACCAATGCAGCCGTAACATCACGCCAGCACCGTTCTAACGGTCCTTGTTGGTGACGGCGTAACCACCAGCATGAAAAAAGAATATTCACCGCCCAGATGAGAGGAATAAATGCAAGTAACTCCAAGCGGCTAAATTGGCCAAACAACCCAAAATGATAAAACAGCGTTGTGCAGACTAAGGTTTGCAGTAAATAATTACTCATAGCCATTCGTCCAACCTGCCTGAGCCAATAATTAATTCGCCAACCTGAAATCACCGGCCAAAAGCCATATATTAGAGCCATATAACCCAATGCCTGGAAAGGTATTACCAACTCGGAAAGAATATAGCCGACAATACCTGACCAAAAGTAATCCCAGTCATGAACATATTGGATTACCACAGAAAGTATCTGAATGGCGACGCTAAGTGGTATCAGCAATAACGCTACGTTTCGATAATGGTTCACTGAGAACTCACCTTTTAGCCAGCCATTACGCACTAATCCCGCCCCGCATAACATAATGCCGATAAGCTGCCAGCCATACTGAGCAAACATCATGATCATCATCGATATGACTTGATTGAAACGTTCTTCTATTGCCAGCCAGCCACCACTTGTTTTCCAGAATGTTTCGTATAGCACATGGAATTCCGTCGGTTGCCAGCCATTATTATTAGATTCGCCTCTCGATAAAAACCCAAGAATAAATAACAGCACTAATCCAACCAAATAAAAAATAGCGCCTTTCATAAACAATCTGTTGCTGGCGTTATTTTGGCTAATCAGATAAAAACTGAAAAAACCCGCCAAACTGTAAGGGAGCAAGATATCACCATCCCACAGCAAAATGCCATGTACCCCCCCTAGCAGGGCGAGTATGAACAATCGAGGATAATTCCAGATTTTGCCCCTTGGCAGTAGTAACTCCAATGTTGCACCAAATAAGAAGGCAAACATACACAGGAATTTTCCCTGAGCAAAAATGCTGAGCACAGACCAAATAAGCAAATCAGATGAAGAAGCCGAGCCATTATATTCCGGGTTCAGATAAGCAGCAGATGGCAAAGCAAAACCAGAGATATTGAGTAACAATATCCCCAGAATCGCCAGACCACGAATACTATCCAATGTATCAATTCTCTGGCGAGTCATTCTGATATCCCTATTATTATATAGAAATCACAAATGGCGAGTCGTGCGTAAAAACTCCTGACGGGTATTCTGACTGGATTTAAACAGACCGCCCAGGGACGTTGTTGTCGTGGTACTGGTTGCATCACGGATGCCTCGCGCCTTCACACAGTAATGGACCGCATCAATAGATACTGCGACATTATTGGTACCAAGCAGTGTTTGTAATGCAATCAGAATCTGTTGTGTCAGGCGTTCTTGTACCTGCGGGCGCTGCGAGAAAAACTGCACAATGCGGTTAATTTTAGACAATCCAATGACTTTATCCTTTGGAATATAGGCAACAGTAGCCTTACCATCAATAGTCACAAAATGGTGTTCGCAGGTACTGGTCAACGTGATATCACGCACGGTCACCATTTCATCCACTTTCATTTTGTTTTCTATCAGTGTGATTTTCGGGAAATTACTGTAATCCAGCCCTGAAAAAACTTCGTCAACATACATTTTTGCAATACGGCTGGGAGTTTCCGCCAAACTGTCATCACTTAGATCAAGATTCAACAGTTTCATAATTTCCGTCATATGCTCCTCAATCCGCACCTTACGTACTTCCGGTGCCAACACCTGACCACGCAGAGGAGTTTCAAGACCACGAGCTTCCAGCGCCGAATGCACAAGCTCAGCTTCTTTACTTAGGGATGACATTATTTTCTCCAAAGATATTACTTTCCATCATCTGGCGGGTAGTAAAATTGATGTTTGAATCATGGGTACCACAACAAGGTAATCACAACGCATTGGTAACTATTTCATACACTGTAAATGAGCACGTGGTGATTATCCAGTGATTGCTTTTCATCATCGTATGAATTTTTTACACACGCTCTTCACTGGTCTGTTTATTCTTGTTACAAACCAATAACCCAGCAATGACCAAGGCAATTAATGCGACATACAACGCTGGTTCCAATTTTCCGGTTATCGCAGTAGAAACCGCTGACAACATTGGCCCAACAAGCTGCCCGATAGCGTATCCGGTGGTTAATAATCCGGCCATATAACGGCTATGTTCTGGCGCTAATTCACGTCCATACTGAAACCCCATTTGCACCACGCACATAAAACCACCACCAACCAGCAAAGATCCTAATGCCAGACCACCGATTCCCGGCACAATCTCAGACATAAGAATACCTACCGCCTGAATCCATAAGGTGATCGCCAGCCGGATTTGGGTTGTCAGCATATGACGAGTCAAAATAGCAAAACCAATGCCGATTACCGCAGCGGCACCAAATATCGGCCAGACAAACTGGGCAAACAAGCTGCCGGAGAAGCGCTCACTTGCCATTTGTGAAAGAAAAGTGGCAGGTAAAATATAACCAAATCCCGCTAAACTGTAGCTCCATATCAATCGCTTAATTGCAGGTGTCAAAATCAGTTTTTTCACCTCCGTCTGCGAACGGTGTAGTTCACCGCGACGAGGGAAATGCCGACTAATATAAACACTAAGAATCAGCGCTAAAATGCCATACAGTATCCATGCTTCGGCAGCGTTCAATTGCCATGCTTGAATACCTACCGCAAGGATACCACTGATAAATATCCCCACTCCGGGTCCTGCAAATACAGCAGCCCCCAACGCAGGACGGTTTAATCCGGCTAGCTGCTCATTGACCCATGCCGCCGCCAGTACCAATGTCCAGCCACTAGCCCAGCCGATAAAAAAACGAGCGATACTGTGTAATACCGGACCATCTAACAGCGCAGAAAACAACGTAATGGTCACCGCTCCCCATAATCCTGTCCAGAGTCGGTATTCAATAAATCGGTGCGCCCGCATCGCGTCATAGGAACCCGCTAGGTAACCCAAATAGTTAAAAGCCGCGACGATACCCGCCCCGGTCAGGCTCAATTGAGATTCTGCAATCATTAAAGGAACTTGAGGCGTGAAGGTAAAGCGCCCGATCCCCATAGCGACAACCAGTGCTAAAAACCCACTCATTGCGATATGGAAAGCCTGAGAGTTGTGGCTAAGTTGGGAAGATGTTGTATTGCTCATAGTGACGAAAGGCATTATTTTTTAATTTATTTTTATAAAATTATAACAAAAATCAAATATAATTGACACTTTTAGCCAACAAAATTCCAATCAAAGAACGTAAATTATTTCTGCCTATAATTAAAGAACAAGTAAGCCATGAATTACAGTACTGGAAATAGCAAAATATATTATTTCTCAGGTTCTGCACTATAAATTCACCTCTTGTTAAATTGAACCCACATAAAATCACATCGAGCCTTTACAACGTAATATTAACTAGACCTCTATCTAATAGTTCCATAATGATACTGGCAAGCCTGTCTATAGGAGAGGTATGATTCGTCAAACTACGTACTAAATTATTGAGGAGATTTTTATGCATAAAGAATTCCAAGGTAAGACAGCAATTATTACTGGCGGTGGAACTGGCATCGGACGAGCTATCAGTATTATGCTAGCAAAACAAGGTGCGGCTGTAGCAGTGATCTATTCACAAAGTGAACTTGAGGCGTTGGAAACAACCGAATCTATTATTAGGGACGGGGGACAAGCCATAGCAATAAAAGCGGATGTTGCCGACGAATCAGCAGTAAAAGCCATGATAAACACTGTCGTGGAAAAATTTAATGGAATTGACTATCTAGTTAATAACGCAGGGATAACAAGGCAACTTCAATTTGAAGATCTTGAGGCTATCTCTGATGATATTTGGGATGCCATTGTCGATGTTAATGTGAAAGGCACATTTCATTGCTGCCGGTATGCAGCCCCCTATCTTAAAGCAAGGACAGGGAGTGCTATCGTGAATGTCGGGAGTATCGCTGGCGAAACTGGCCTTGGTTCTTCTATTCCCTATGCAGTTTCCAAATCAGCGGTTCACGGACTAACAAGATCCCTAGCTCGGGCACTTGCTCCATCGGTAAGGGTTAACTGCGTGGCACCTGGAGCCGTCGAAACAAGATGGTGGAAAGGAAAAGAGGAAAAAATGCAGATGCTCTGTACCCATTTGCCTTTAGAACGAATCGCAACACCAGAAGATGTTGCAGAAGTCACCTTGATGTTATTAAAAGCAGAAGCAATGACAGGACAGATCATAAAAGTTGAATGCGGCCAAACTTTATAGACTCCACCGGCTTTTTAACCTGACTATTACAACAGCAAACTCCAAGATATCAGGTTAATCGCAATATTTTATGTATTTGTCACATGTTGCGGCGTTTTGGGTAACCAATACCAATATCGCCGCGCTTATGGAGCAAATGAAACCTCACCAAAGTTAAATATCGCTAACACATACGATGATCTCTGCCATAATGATGCAATTACAAAATGCTATCTGGGAGTATCATTATGGATCACTGTCATACCTCTGAATTGATCTCTTTGGAACAAGCGCTGGAAAAACTTCTGGCGCAAACGACACCACTGACTGACACAGAAACCGTCAGCCTTAGCCAATCAGCAGGACGCATTACTGCTACAGATATTATTTCTCCTATTAATGTTCCACCTTTTGCTAACTCAGCAATGGATGGTTATGCAGTACGCTATACCGATTTAAACGGTAATAAGCCACTACCTTTGGCAGGAAAAGCCTTGGCAGGCACCCCCTTTCAAGGAGAATGGCCAGCGACAACCTGTATCCGAATCATGACTGGAGCGCCTATTCCTACAGGTGCTGATACTGTCATTATGCAGGAACACACAGAAATTGCGGCTGACGGTATCATTTTCACTCAACCAGCCAAACCAGGCCAGAATATCCGTTTGGCAGGCGAAGATATGACTAAAGGTGCGGTGGTACTACCGGCAGGCAGTAAATTATCCACCGTTCAATTGCCACTGATTGCATCTTTGGGAATTGCCAAAGTTGAAGTGGTCCGCAAATTGAAAGTTGCTATTTTCTCCACCGGTGATGAATTGCAAGCTATCGGTCAACCGCTTAAAGAGGGCCAAATTTATGATACCAATCGTTTTGCCATTCGCTTAATGCTGGAAAAACTGGATTGCGACATAATTGATTTAGGTGTTATTGCAGATACCCCCGAAGCACTGCGCAATACTTTTGAAATAGCGGATCAAGGAGCTGATTTAGTTACCAGCAGTGGCGGCGTTTCTGTAGGTGAAGCAGACTACACCAAACAAATTCTGGATGAATTGGGAGAAATCAGTTTCTGGAAACTGGCAATAAAACCGGGCAAACCTTTTGCTTTCGGCAAACTAAAAAACTCCTGGTTCTGTGGTTTGCCCGGCAACCCGGTTTCAGCCGTCCTCACCTTCTACCAGTTGGTTCAACCTTTAATCGCCCGCCTGTCTGGTTTTACCGCATGGCACCCCCCAATGCGTATCCGTGCTAAGGTCACTACACCCTTGAAAAAGACACCGGGAAGAACAGATTTCCAACGCGGTATTGCTTCAGTGAATGAACAAGGGGAATTGGAAGTCCGTACTACAGGGCATCAAGGCTCTCATATATTCAGTTCATTCAGTTTGGGTAACTGCTTTATTGTTCTGGAACGCGAACGTGGACGGGTAGAAGCTGGCGAAAATGTCGAAATCGAATTGTTCAATCACTTACTAAAAAACGAATAATGGCCATTGAACTGACAGACGAAGAAACCCTACGCTATAACCGTCAGATTGTGCTGCGAGGGTTCGATTTTGACGGCCAAGAAAAACTGAAATCTTCGAAGATACTGATAGTCGGTGCTGGTGGCTTAGGTTGCGCAGCATCCCAGTATTTGACAGCCGCAGGTGTGGGAACAATAACACTGCTGGATTTTGATACTGTTTCTCTCTCAAACCTACAACGGCAGATCCTGCATCGAGACGAGCGTATTGGGATGGCCAAAGTACACTCAGCACAAATAACTCTTCAAGCAATAAACCCACACGTCACAATCAAAACTGTTAATGCATTACTAGAAGATCAAGCGCTGGAGGAACTTATCGGTCAGAATGACGTGGTATTGGATTGCACTGATAATGTGACAATCCGCGAGCAACTAAACTGCCTGTGTCTAGCAAAGAAAATGCCACTGATTTCTGGGGCAGCGATCCGCATGGAAGGACAACTGACAACATTTACTTATCAGCCGGATTCCCCTTGCTACCGTTGCCTGAGCAGGCTGTTTGGTGAAAACAATTTAACTTGTGTAGAAATGGGGGTTATGGCACCACTGGTAGGTACCATCGGTACATTGCAGGCCATGGAAGCCATCAAACTACTTACCGGATACGGTAAGATAAACAGCGGAAAGGTTTTACTGTTTGATGCCATGACGATGCAATTTCGCAATATTAAATTACTTAAAGATCCAAATTGCGAAGTGTGTAGTTGTTAATCCACCCGTAGATGGAAATAACGTGCCCCGATTATCTGAACCGCGGCACGCTATTCTACAAGGATATTACCCAATAATTCCCTGACTGCTCAGATACTCATCATAAGTACCTTTAAAATCAACGACTTTATCAGATTTGATTTCCAGAATACGGCTTGCTAATGAGCTAACAAACTCCCGATCATGAGAAACAAATATCAAAGTACCTTTATACAATTCAAGAGCAAGGTTCAGGGATTCAATGGATTCCATATCCAGGTGGTTTGTTGGTTCATCCATTACCAGAATATTTGGCTGTTGCATCATCAGCTTGCCAAATAACATCCGACCCTTTTCACCACCAGATAATACTTTAACTTTCTTCTTAATATCATCCTGACCGAACAATAAACGCCCCAGTACACTGCGAACGGATTGTTCATCATCACCTTCTTTCTTCCACTGGCCCATCCAGTCAAAAACCGTCAGGTCGCAATCAAAATCGCAGGCATGATCCTGAGCATAGTAACCAATGCTGCTATTTTCAGACCATTTAACCGTGCCACTGTTTAGTTCTGTTTCACCAACCAGACTTTTCAGGAAAGTCGTTTTACCTATGCCGTTAGCACCAATAACTGCCATTTTCTCGCCAACTTCTAACAAAAGGCTGAGATTTTTAAACAGAGGGCCATTGTCATAACCTTTAGTCAAACTTTCCAGTTCGAGAGCATTACGGAATAATTTCTTATCCTGTTCAAAACGGATATACGGATTTTGACGGCTAGATGCTTTAACTTCTTCCAATTGAATTTTATCAATCTGACGGGCACGGGAAGTCGCTTGTTTTGATTTGGAAGCATTAGCACTGAAGCGGCTGACAAAAGACTGCAACTCCGCAATTTGTGCTTTCTTCTTCGCATTATCAGCCATCAAACGTTCACGCGCCTGAGTTGCGGCAACCATATATTCATCATAATTACCGGGGAATAGACGTAATTCACCGTAATCAAGATCTGCCATGTGAGTACAGACTGTATTTAGGAAGTGACGATCATGGGAAATAATGATCATGGTGCTGTCTCGATCATTCAGCACCTGCTCCAACCAACGAATAGTATCAATATCCAGGTTGTTAGTTGGCTCATCTAATAACAGAACATCAGGATTAGAAAACAGTGCCTGAGCCAGCAATACACGCAATTTCCAGCCTGGAGCCACTTCACTCATCAAGCCATAATGCTGCTCCACCGGGATACCAACACCCAGCAGCAACTCCCCGGCACGCGCTTCGGCACTATAACCATCCATCTCACCATAGGCTACTTCCAAATCTGCAACACGATAGCCATCTTCTTCACTCATTTCTGCCATCGCATAGATACGGTCACGTTCCTGTTTCACTTGCCACAATTCCGTGTGCCCCATAATCACTGTATCCAGTACAGTGAACTCTTCAAAGGCAAATTGATCCTGACGCAGTTTACCAATACGCTCATTGGGGTCCATGCTGACATTGCCGGCAGTTGGTGCCAGATCGCCACCAAGAATTTTCATAAAAGTGGATTTACCAGAACCATTAGCGCCAATCAGACCATAACGGTTACCGTTACCAAATTTGACAGAAATGTTTTCAAACAGGGGTTTACTGCCAAATTGCATGGTGATGTTGTTTGTACTTAACACAGCATTCGCTCTTAAATTAGAAACAAAAGGGAAATCGGAAAAATCGATAGCGGCGCATTATGCCACAACAAGAGTAAGAGGTCGCGGGAAGTTTTGAGCATTCTTTGAGCTAACAAAGGCGCAATATAGGGTTATGTTGTGAATGTAAGAAAACAATACACATACCACACAGCGCAGTACAAATCAGTATTCCTACTAACTTAATAACCAAACTTTTACCCCCTTCATTTATACCTATTTAATTGATTTTCTGAAAAAAACCACCCGCTCTGTTTCCATAAATCCAAGTGATAAATGAAGACTCTGTGATTCTTCATTATTTATATCGGTATCAGATGCCATTTCAGTACATCCATGATCATTAGCCCAACTATTAATACGTGTAACAAGTTGGGTTGCCAAACCTTTCCTCCTGAATTCCGGGGTAATATAGATCCCTTCAAGATAAGCTACGGGTGAAGAATGACATCCATTTACATATTCAAAGCGCAGTGAAGCCTCTGCAAAACCGCAACAATCATCTGTACCAGATTGGATCATAAAAGCGACTTGATTATCAGAATCTAAAATCAAGTTCATTTCTTCGTAATGCTCTTTTTCTGATGCCAAAGGCCATAATGCACTACGCAGATATAACCAATCATTAAAATTATGACTATCACTTATCACAATCTGGTAAAGATCATTTTTAGACTGAATATATAATGGTTGCTGATGTTTTCTGTTAATTCGTTGGTCAAAATAATTTCTATATCTTATAGGCAGTTTATCAAGATTATTTTCGATATCTGCTCATTTATAAATTTTTAGGGGATAACACAGCCAGATATTACACGGAGAATTCAATTTCTTATTTTATTGTAGAGAAGCCCCGGGCAACTCGAGGCATTCTTCCAGCTCAAAGACTTGCTTGCAAGATACGATAGCTAATATCCGGCGTGATATCCCCTTTAATTCTCCTCGCAGGATTTAATTATCAGGGCCAACACGGACAACTAATTTGCCGAAATTATGGCCTTGTAACAGACCAATAAACGCCTCTGGAGCATTTTCCAAACCTGTCACTATCTCTTCACGGTATTTTATCTGCCCCTCAGCGAGCCAAGCGGACATATCACGCCAGAACTCATCAAAACGCCGAGCATAATGATCAGAAATAATGAACCCCTCCATTCGAATTCGCTTCTGTAACAATTGCCCCATTAACAAAGGCGAACGATCTGGCCCTTTCGGAACACGGGTCGCGTTGTAGAGAGACACCATCCCACAAATCGGAACGCGAGCAAAGGTATTTAGCAGCGGCAAAACTGCGTTAAACACTTTGCCACCCACGTTTTCAAAATAAATATCGATACCTTTAGGACAAGCACTATTCAATTGGTCAGCAAAGTCTGGATCATGGTGGTCAAGGCAAGCATCAAACCCTAACACATCAATAGCATAGCGGCATTTTTCTGTACCACCTGCGACACCAACGACGTAACAGCCTTTGAGCTTACCGATTTGACCAACTGTTGCCCCTACCGGACCCGTTGCAGCCGCAACAACTAATGTTTCACCTGCTTTAGGTTGACCAATATCTAATAGCCCCGTATAAGCAGTAAAGCCAGGCATACCCAGCACGCCTAATGTATAGGACGGGTGAGAAGGAGATTGCCCTAAATTGGTAAGATTACTACCATCGGAAATGGCATAATCCTGCCAACCGCCATCCGCCAATACCCAATCACCAATCTGATATCCCGGATGATTTGAAGACACTACCCGGCTTATCGTTGAACCAACCATGACATCATCAAGTTCTGCCCGTGGAGCATAAGAGGCTTTATTATTCATACGACCGCGCATGTAAGGGTCCAGCGAAAGAAAAACACTACGCAATAAAAGTTCCCCCTCCCTAATTTCAGGAATAGGTTGCTGTTCCTGACGAAAATTAGAGGATGAGGGAGCACCATGCGGACGTGAAGCTAGTACGATACGGCGATTTATTTGTTGCGTTTGAAACATTCATATTCTCCTTCAACATAACGTCAATATCATCGAAATATCCTAAAAGTAGACTAGTCATCTAACTCTTAGGTATAAAAAAACACTGATGAATAGTGATATCTCCAACAGTGTTTTTATCTTTTATGCATCCAGCAATCGCTTCGTAGTCACCAAAGCATTCTGTAACGGTGCGCTACTCTCCCTGATCTTAGCCATCAGACTGGCTCCCAACCAAATCTGGAATAAGGTTTCAGCCAATGGAAAGATTTCTTCAGCAGTACAATCCAACCCACCTTCTTGACATCCACTACTCCCACCTTCTCACTTTGTGACTCAGGCGGGTGAGGGCCGCTATCACCTGACCACCTCGCCAGCGCTGCTTGTACTCAAGCTGGCGGCTCATTTCATACCAGCCCTGATCCAGCTCACTTCAGCGCCATACTTAACTGCCAGACACTTTGCCCACATACAGCACCGTCTCCCAAAGGCTCCCCCCCTACCAATACTGCATTAGATTTTCCTTAGCAGTCCACTCCTTGCGCGCTATGATGTATTCACCTTTTCTAGATAATGCGTAAAGTAATCTTCAAGCATAGCAGCGCCAAATACCTTTTTTGACGCAAAATAATAACAAAACGAGCCTTTTAACAACCTTGACACTTTCAAAATTTTATTGATTCCAACCGCTACAAAACCTTTACACCCAATAATTTGTTGAGCGATTTCTAGAATGTGCTGACGGATATCTTGGGGGTTTATGTTCATTTGCATGGACACAGCGTACACATTATTAAAACAGTCGTCTATAATTAAACCGAAATTTCCCTGTCGACAAAAAAGGTATGAAATTACATTTTAATACAATTTACTACCCTCTTCCCGCTGACATATAACTTAATTCTGAAACAGAATTACTGCCCCAAAATTTCATCAATAGAATAATCCAGTAATGATGAAAAACTTTAATTTTCACTTTTAACAGAATAGCGAGAAGTTCCTTGCTTATTGATATTGTAAATTATAAAACCATACCATAATGTGATTTCAATTTAACGTAAAACGCAATCCTTAATTAAAACAATAAGTAAAATAAATAGCTAAATATCATTCATTCTCCCAATATTAAGCATTGATGATATTGCGTTTACAGCAATTCCCTTTTTCTGGAATTTTTATCAAACATGTAATAATACCATCAGTGAATATAATCTTGGGTCATTATATAATTTTCTCTTAATCAATAAGTAAATAAACCTATAAGCAATAACCAGGAATTATCAAATTAGTGTATATGATTATCGTTGTGTCAAATAAATACAGTTTGTTACCAAGTTATACTCATTCAACATCACAACGCATTAACATTTCATCAATAAAATTGCAAATTCATGTTCGATAAATAATAAAATAATTATTAATTAACCATAAACCTGGCAACCCAATTTTGTTTTCCATTACAATCACTTTGTATATAAATTATTAAAAACATAGATATATTTTATCATCTATATTTATGTTTTTAAGTATAAAAATATAATTAATCTCTTATTATTTTATAATAAAACTTAAAGGGTAAAAAAATTGACATTCATCTCAAATAAAAGGTATCTTTAAAAAACACCGAAATTAAGAAAAGTTTTTATTTGTATAGTTAATAGATAGTTTGTCTTTTTAGCATTTAAAATAGATAAGAATTATCACTAACTATAATGCAAATGGTTACAGCAGTGAATAAGAAGTTCCAAATACAAATAAATTAACTTTAAGGGAAAATTATGAAACGGAATTCTAATGGGTCGGTTCCACTCAAGATATTTATCTAATCAAATAGGTTAAATTTAAATCTTGGTATTTTTTAAACATATTTTTAGAATTAATCACAAGAGGTAATACCATGTCAGAAATCGAAGCAATTTCATTAAAAGCACCAATCAGTGTTATTGCAAAAGTAACTAATAAATCAGAATATAAACTCAAACTTATCCAAGATTCTATTCGCTTAGATCAAGGTGAGTGGACAACTCTTCCTCCCCAAGTAATTAATAGAAACAATGATAGTACTCCTGGAAAAGCTATTTGGAGAAGCGACTCAAATAGTATCATTAGTGGTGTTTCAGGACGCTGTACTTATGTATTTGTAGATAGCAAAGGCGAAATCTATAGCATTTATATTACATGGAATAATCCTCTGATTGGAAGCAGCAGCTATTCAATATCAACAGATTATGAAGGTGATGATTTACATCTGTCCTATACAGCAGACGTTGGTAATAACCCAATAGTAGAATATACTATTGTAAGCTAATATTTAATAATCTATATTAACAACCATTCCTGTAGAAAATATTCAAATTAATATTTCCTCAACAGGAATGGTTTATTTAAATATGTAACATTTCCCATTTCAATCAAAGATTAATTTCCGTTATTCTGCTACCTTCTAAATAACTCCCTTTTTCATAAAAGTGGGCGGCATTTTTATTATAAAATGATCATTAATAAGTTTTTACAGATGGCGCTTTGTAGGTGTTAAAACGATTAAGTAAGGTGACAGGATCTTGTTCGATTATTGCCATATGCCGATATTTTTCATGCAAAAATTTTTCATCGGCCATTCTATTAATCATAGAAACCAACGGATCATAAAAATTATTAATATTCAGGATACCACAGGGCTTAGTGTGCAACCCAATCTGGCTCCAGGTAAATACTTCGCTGAACTCTTCTAACGTACCAAAGCCACCAGGTAAAGCAACAAAAGCATCAGCTAATTCAATCATCTTACTTTTACGCTGATGCATAGTCTCGACAATGTATAATTCCGTTAGGTTCTTATGTGATATTTCACGCTTTTCCAACAATGTTGGTATAACACCAATAACTTTACCGCCCTCTTTCAGCACAGTATCAGCAACAGTTCCCATAATGCCTACACTGGCCCCACCATAAATTAAAGTAATTTCACGCTTAACTAGTTCTTTCGCAAAGATAATGGCATTTTCTTTATATATTTCAGATATACCGAGGCTTGAACCACAATAAACGGCAATACTTTTCATTATCTAAGTCCCTGTTACTTTATATTTACTGTAAAAAATATAATTATACATTGACATAACTATTATACAACTCATTTATGTATAGAGATAATATAAATTAGAAAATTAATTCCAGTAAAATCAAAATAATAAAGGAATTAATTATCAGTCATCAATGAGTTAACAACATTTCATAATGCTATTTGATTTTTTAGAGAATGATCCCCCAATACTGAAAAATAATTTTACTATTTTATATAATATAATCTAATGAATGGACAGTATTTACTTAAAATTATATTTCTCAAACCTATTGAGTTATCTGCCTTTCACTGAGAAAATTACCAACCAGATCACTTGATTTTCATTGAGGTTTTGTCCGGATGTCTTCTTCCAAGCTCCAAAAGAGTGCTTTTCCGTTAATACCGGTAATCCTATTATTACTTGCCATGACGTCAATTCAGAGCGGTGCTTCTCTTGCCAAAATGCTGTTTCCAGTCATCGGCGCACCCGGCGTTACTGCTTTACGACTGGGTCTTGGAACTATCATTCTATTTCTTATTTTTAAACCTTGGCGTCTGCGTTTCCGCCGAGATTCAATTATGCCACTATTTACCTATGGCATTGCGCTCGGAGCAATGAACTATACGTTTTATATGGCACTGACGACGATTCCTTTAGGTATTGCCGTTGCTCTTGAGTTTACCGGTCCATTAGCCGTAGCTATGTTCTCATCACGCCGGCCAATAGATTTTCTCTGGGTTGCGCTGGTTATCGCTGGTTTGGCTTTCCTGTTACCGATTGGCAATAATATTAATGGATTAGATCCCGTGGGGATTATTTATGCACTCAGTGCTGGTGTTTGTTGGGCACTATATATTATTTTCGGCCAACGCGCGGGGGCAGGTTACGGAGCAGCAACAGTTTCTGTCGGTTCATTTATCGCTGCCTTAATATTTTTCCCTGTGGGACTAATACAAACGGGTCCAGAACTGTTATTTGATATGTCAATTATGCCTCTGGCACTGGCAATCGCTATTCTGTCTACTGCATTCCCATACACATTAGAAATGATTGCTCTAACCCGTTTACCCGCACAAACATTTGGTACCTTGATGAGTCTTGAACCCGCCCTCGGCGCTTTATCTGGTATTACGTTCCTCAATGAACATCTAACGACAACTCAATGGCTGGCCCTATTTTGCATTATTTTCGCCTCTATCGGTTCTACATCAACCATTAAAGGTAAGCCTAAAATAGTAGAAGTCGATTAATAATTCTATTTAATTGAAATAAAACGGCAACCGGAGTAATTAATAGGATAATTCTCCGGTTATTTATAAATAATCACCCCTGAATTAGTCTTACACATTTTTATAAATAATCATCCTGTTTTTTTAATTATTCTATTGATATATAATCACATAACTTCATTGTTAATATGTTAATTCTAATTTTTACCTAAAATTCTTTATAAGAATGGGCTATTGATTTAATAGGAATAAGCTATATGATTCAAGATTAATATCGAGTTATATTAATTTCAATAAATGAGAATCTCATTATTAATACTAAGGGAAAACTATTATGGATACAGCCAAATTAATTAAAACACAACCATCCACACTACTTTATACTCGTAATGATGTTGACGATGATATTAAGCAGGAAACAATTGAAATTCTGAATCATATGGTGATCCATTTTATTGATCTTTCCCTGCTCACCAAACAAGCACATTGGAATATGCGTGGCAGAAACTTCATTTCTATCCACGAAATGCTAGATAATTTCCATGTTACTATTACTGAACATATGGATACTTTCGCAGAAAGAGTTGTGCAACTGGGTGGAATAACGCTTGGAACTGTACAAGCCGTGAATAAACATACTTTACTGAAAATCTACCCGATAGATATCCATAACGTGCAAGATCATCTGAAAGCACTGGCTGACCGTTACGCCGTTGTTGCTAATGATATCCGCACAACTATTGACGAAGTCGAAGACGAAAATACTGCGGATATACTTACCGCGGCCTCTCGGGACCTCGACAAATTCTTATGGTTTATTGAAGCAAACATTGAGCAATAAAATATAAAGAGCCATTATAAGAGCTCTGCGTTACTTACAGGACTATGCTAACACCGTGGTCCTGTTTATATCAGCCTTCCACCACCGAAGGCTCCAGCATTGAAGAACATCATAAAATTCCTGTCATGCAGACAAATTTCGTCATATCCTTTAAAAATAAGCATAAATTGTCTATAATCTACGCTTTATTTCATAAATAACTTGAGGAAATAATAAAATGGATACCGAAGTAAAAGACAGTAATGGTACTGTGCTCAATGATGGTGATTCTGTTCAAGTCATCAAGGACCTGAAAGTCAAAGGTACATCTGCGACTTTAAAACGCGGTACTGTGATTAAAAATATCCGCTTAAACCATCGTGAAGATGAAATCGAATGTAACGCAGACAAAATCAAAGGCTTGGTATTGAAAACCTGCTTTCTAAAAAAAGTAGGATAAACAACGCCTTCTGCCGATTTTATTCATAAAGGATAAATAAATTACAAATTTTCATGTAAGTTATTTATCCTTTCTATTTGTCTGATTTCATTTTCTGAAAGAATTTCCGGTTGCTCAATAGGGAAAACCGGCAGAGCATTTAACAACCTCAATCCATATTTTTTGCTCAGCAAACGCCGGTCATAAATAACCACATCACCATAACATTCATGGCTACGAATAAGCCTTCCTACCTGCTGAATAAGGCTGAAAGAAGCACTTGGCAAACTTTGAACCTCAAAGGGGTAACGTTTAAGCGATTTCAACCATTCACCTTCAGTAATAATTACCGGATTGTTAACTGGAGGAAATGCGATTTTATGAATGTGAACCTGAGACAGATAATCACCCTTTAAATCCAGACCTTCAGCAAAAGATTGCAACCCAACCAACACACTACATTGTCCTCCATTTATACGCTGACAATGTGTTTCAACTAACCGATAACGCGGCTGATCCCCCTGAACAAGTAACATCAAACGTAAATCCGTCACATAAGTGAGAAAAGTATCCATAGCCCTCTGACTGCTGAACAAAATCAGCATCCCTTTATGTTTCCGACTCAACAATTGGGTCCTGAAATAACGCGCCATCTCTTCCAAGTGAGCAGTTTCATTGTCAATTGTCGGCTCCAGCGACATTTTGGGAATAACCAGCTTTCCCTGCCGTACATGATTAAAAGGTGATGATAACGTGACAAAACGGTCACCCGCTTTTTCAGTTAACCCAGTTAATTCCTGAATACGGGAAAAACTGTTCAGGGAACGAAGTGTTGCTGATGTCACAACCACATGAGGAATATTACGCCAAAGCAACTGATGGAGCTGTTCACTCACTCTGATACCTGCGCAATAAAAATAGAGGTGTGACTGATTTTTTTCATAGCGGCGTCTCAACCATTTCGATACCGGTGCACTAGATGACTCTTCCAATGAGGCCAACCGCCATAATTTAGTCATATTTTCAAAATATCCAAGCGTGCGACTAGTATGCAAAATAGCCCGATGCAATCTGCCAATATCCTGTTTAGCTGTCTGTTCAGTCAAATCATTCAGTATCGCTTCTGCCAACCCACGTAAACCATCGGTCAATTTGAACAATTGCTGACAGCAAAGTAGCAAGTTATCCGGTAACTTACCCATCTCAAACAAATACTCATCTATCTTGCTTTTCTCGGGTAAGAGTGCCTGAGTCACAGTAGCAAGCTCTTTAAAACATTCCCGTAGTTTTTCACTATGTTCATTAAGGCGGCCAGCGTTAGCCAGACGTGGAGGCTTTGCAGGATGGAATTGCACCAGATATTGCTCAACATGGCGGATAAAAGTATCTAACTGACCATTAAGTTGAAACAGTGTAATTTCCCCTTCAACTTCCAGTGAATCCCGGGCAACATCTGGTATATGATGGCCTTCATCAAGTACTAATAACAAATTCTTGGCGTCGGGTAGCACCGATTCACTCTCCAGCGCTGCCATCACCAACGCATGGTTAGCAACCACCACATCCACATTTTCGATTTCACGGCGAGCAATAAAAAATGGGCAGCGATGATAATATTGACAATTACGTCCAAGGCAGTTTGCTTTATCTGTGCTAACTTTCGACCATAAAGTATCAGACAAAGCCAGTTTGTGGTGATCACGCAACCCATCCCAAGCAAAAGTTGTATAGTCACTGTGCAACCTGCGACACAGTTCTCTCTCTTCACTATTAGCAAGTTCTGTTTTGCCCTCAACCAAAAATATTAAATCTATCTGTCCACTGTTGTTTGCACAGATGGCTTCGAGATTACGCGGGCAAATATAACGACCACGCCCAAAGGCCCCAGTAAATTTCAGATCGGGAATGATTTTGCGCAGCAAAGGAAGATCTTTGCTGTAAATCTGATCCTGTAAAGCAACATTAGCGGTACTAACGACCAATGGCTTACTTTCTGATCTACTCACAGCAATGCCAGGGATCAAATAAGAAAGGGTTTTACCGATTCCGGTTGGCGCTTCAATAACTAAATGACGCCCTTCTTGATCGGCAAGCGTTTTTGCAACTTCGGCAATCATCTGCCTCTGTGCAGCTCGGGGAATAAAGCCATTAATGTGCTGAGGTAACGCCTTATACCACTGGCTTATTTGATTTTTTATTGAACTAGAAAGTGCCATTGAACTCTGCTGTCATCAAACCGAAACACTATTTTCCCACAGAGCAGAAATGAAATCAGCTCAATATCGAGCCTACAAGGCTAAGTAAATAATTTAACGCCAATTTCATGTCAATAAGAGGCAAGTTAAACACACCCATAGTATATGACAATGACATTAATTTAACTGCATCTACTTAGCTATTCAAAGCATCATTCATAATCCAAAAAGTAAGTTGGTTATTGCCTTGTCAGCTATTCAGAACCCTATATACTTCCTATTTTCTATGGCACCAGAGAACAATAATGAAAAAATTACTTATCATGTTCATCGCTATCTTTGCATTCGGTTCAATCGGCGGCGTATTCTTAGCGGGCCTTAATATGTACACCCGCTCAACCACACCAATGGAACCACCAACCAGTCAACAACAAGAGGCAACCACAGCGCCGGTACAGCAATGATAACGGACCACGACACGATTTTATCTTTTATATAAAGTGAGAGCGCCCATGAATAATTCATACTTTGTCAGTGCACAATGGCTGAAAGATCATCTTGATGATGAAAATCTCGTCACCCTTGATACAACGGCACCTCCACCACCTCAACAAATTGATTGTCATAAGCTCTGGCTAGATACACACATTCCCGGTGCCCAATTTTTTGATTTGGATAAAATTGCAAATCATCAAAACGGATTACCTCATATGCTGCCAGATCCGCAAACGTTCAGTCAGACTGTTGGAGCAATGGGCATTAGCGAAAATCATCTAGTCGTGGTTTACGACCAAGGCAATATGTTCTCTGCCCCTCGCGCATGGTGGACCTTCAAAGTATTCGGCAGCCACAACGTCCGTATTCTTAATGGAGGTTTACAAGGTTGGCAACAAGCAGGATTTACAACAGAATTAGGTGAAGTGACACGCAGTCCTCAAACCTTTAATACCAGTTTCGATGCCAACAAAGTGAAATCACTGCAACAAATTCTGGCTTCGTTAAATGATCCACAAATTCAAATCGTGGATGCCAGAGCAACGGACCGTTTTCAGGCTAAAGCACCAGAGCCACGCCCTGGACTAAGAATGGGCCATATTCCTGGTAGTAAAAACGTTCCGTGGACTATGCTAGTAGAGAATGGTCACTTTAAATCATCAGCTGAAATTACAGATATTTTCCGTAAACAAGACGTTGACTTAAATAAACCTGTTATCGCTAGTTGTGGCTCAGGTATGACAGCCGCTGTTTTGGTACTAGGTTTAGATATAATCGGCAAGAAAGATAGTTACTTATATGATGGCTCATGGGCTGAATGGGGAGCAGATAATGCCCTACCACTGGAGAAATGATTAACCACCAAAGGGCATATTCACCCTATGCCCTACAACAAATAAAGTAGTCCCAGGATAAACTGTAAGCATTGACTTTGGAAATAATATAACCATTATTTAATACAAACATTCTGATATGCCTTTTTTATAATCAAATAGCATCTTACTCAATAATTTCCATATCGTTATTATTCAATTTCTTAACTCCTTAATTAATGTTGTTTTTTATCAAATAAAGTTACATGAAATAATTAAACAAGTATATTTAAATATTATTATCATTAACTTAAAATTCAACTCTATATTTTATTTAAAAATAATATTAAGCTTATACATAGTATGTAAGGAAAGTTGCATTCAAGTGTATTCAACAGCTTTTACTTGAGCACTGCCTTGAAGCTTCCTTTACTACAAAGAACAACAGATAAAATACCTAGGTACAGTAAATTATAAAAGAGTTGAATATTAATGTCTTAACTAAAACACAATATCAGCATTTATATTATAAAGATGGAGAGTAAAAATGGCTATTTACCTTAAAGATCAAAAAATAAATCTTGCGCTAAGCTTTATCAGTGGCTCAGGAAGTATAATAACCGAAAAACCAGAACCAACTCTCGTTGCAGAAAATATTAAAGAATCATTGGAAAAGAGTCTGGTTACGGCTAATAGATTCTCTATCGTTTGGGGGCCTGCTGTCTTTCGTATTAATAATGGCGAAAGCTCTAAGGATAATAAAGACGACCACGTTTTATTCATTGTGAAAAACCGCAGATTCCCATATGACTATCGAATCGTTATCCGAGGGTCATGGTCTGACATTAATTGGCAAGTTGAAAACTTTGCTGTACACGAAACTGTAAACTGGTCACTTTGGGACCCCAATATTCCTGAAGAATTTAAAGATGCTAAGATCTCTTATGGAACGCATATAGCATTAGACTATATTATTAACCAAGTGAAAAGTAATAATACTCCCGGTCACGGCGAATCACTCATTGATGCAATTGATAAAATTGCCCTGGAAAAAGGAGTGCACAATATCACCATTACAGGGCACAGTTTAGGAGGCATTCTAGCTTCTACTCTCGGATTATACTTAAAACGGTTATATCTTAATAAGCGAAAAAATAATATTCGTATTCATGTTTGCTCTTTTGCTAATCCAAATACCGGTAATGATGTTTTTGCATCTTATATTAAATATGTCTTTAACAGTTCGTCAGTAACGAGCTATAAGAGCAATTTCTTAAGGATCTATAATCGTAAAGATGTCATTTCCTTGATCTGGAATCTGGATGGATTAGAAACAATTCCAACCATCTATGAACCATTAATTAAACTAGATGAAGAATTAATTAATAAATTTAAAAAGATTGTTCTTCTTGTAAAAGATAAAGGTTATACAAAACTCACTCCAAATTTACCTTTTACAGCACCTATTTTAGAATTAAATCTAAATAAGCAAGTCATTTTTCAACATATTACAGCATATGCAAATCAATATGATATGAATTTAGTTGAAGTCAATGACGGTACTCAACCACCTATTGATGATATTGTTGTTATTAACAGTAATTTATCTCAAGATATTGTCGCCTATTTCTTACTTATACCTATTCCAGAAAATAACACTAATATTGCATAATCTGATTTATATTGGTTTTATTTTTTATCCCAGAAAAATGGAGCTTTTAATAAAAGCTCCATTAAATATGATAGCATTCATTTAAATATAATAATAAAATTATTTTTCTACAAATAACACTAATTTATTATTATTTATTTAGACATCTATAATAACATTAATCATTCATTATTATTTAAAAATAGTATCAATACTATTTCCCCACATTACTATTCTTTATAAATCAATATAACATTGTAAAATTGCAATAATATTTTTACCTAATCATTAAAAATATAATTCTTGTTATTCGCTTTTAATTTCATAATAAATAATTTATCAAATAAAACAACATCAGAAATTTCCATGCATTTATTTGACATATTCAAAAGTTATTATTAACTTTAAGTTTAATTCTACTTTTTATCTGAATAGAAGACTAAAAACATTAACTTTTGATGTTTAAACCTAAGCATCGGATTAACATTTTTCACATAAAAAATAGGGAGTAAAAATGACTATCTCTTATGAAGACCAAAAGGTAAATCTCGCGCTAAGCCTTATTATTAACTCTGGAGGTATAAAAACTTACAAACCAGAACCGGGCATCGTCTCGGAAAATATTCAAAAATCATTGGAAAGTAGTAAGGCTACCGCGAATAAATTCTCTATCGTTTGGGGACCTGCTGTGTTTCGTGTTGACAGTGTTGATATTGATAAGAAAAAAAGTGTTATAGACAAAAAGGACGATCATGTTTTGTTCATTGTGCAAAATCGCTATGACCCAAATGACTACCGCGTTGTCATTCGGGGATCATGGTCTGATATTAACTGGCTTAATGAAGATATTATTGTCTGTAAAACTATAGACTGGGCGCTATGGGATTCAAAATCACCTAAAAATGCAAAGATTGCTTATGGAACGAACATGGCATTGGATTACATTATTAATCAAATGAAAAGCAACAACCCTCCAGGTTATGGAGAATCGCTCAATGATGCAATTGATAAAATTGCCCTGAAAGAAGGGATACAAAATATTACCATTACAGGACACAGTTTGGGAGGCGTGCTGGCTTCTACCATTGGTTTATATCTAAAAAGACAGTACCTCGATAAAGGAAACAATAATATTCGTATTAATGTTTGTGCCTTTGCAGGCCCCACTGCCGGTAACGATGTTTTTGCTTCCTACACTGAATCTGTTCTTAATGAAATATCAACGGTTGGTTATAACAGTGATTTTCTGAGAATTCATAATAGCATAGATGTCGTTCCCCTGGCCTGGCATATAAATGGATTGGAGAAAATTAAGACTATTTATCCAATATTAACTGGCACAATTAATACTCTTATTTTTTTTGTTCTCGGTAAAAATTACACTCAAATCTTCCCAGATTTCCCTATTCATTCAGATATTCCAATATCACCTATAATGTCGTTTGACGATCTACTCATTAATATCGGGAATCAACATGTTTATGCCTATACCAAAGAGTATGGCATGAGTTTCATTACCATTGATGATAGTTCAAATATACCGACTGATTACGATATTGTTGTGGTTAATGATAGCCTATCCGAAAGTATTTCTGAACTCTTCAAGTTTCTAACCAAAGGTAAAATCAGTATTGCATAATGTCATCTTATTGTGCATATACCCAATGGATTTCAAGATGGATCGCGACGGCAAGGGAGCGAATCCCCGGGAGCATAGCAAACTATGTGACCGGGGTGAGTGAGTGCAGCCAACAAAGAGGCAACTTGAAAGATAACGGGTATAGCTTTGATTTAGCATAAATGGAGCCTATACTATAGGTTCCATTCATGCTAATAAATTACATTTGAATAGAGTAAGTCAATTATTTCTTCCTACATATCACTAAAATCACGCCAATTTATTATCACTCGCTTTTGTAGATACCAATTTAAATTATTTTCCATGGATAATATCACAGCAACTTTCTCCATCTTATCATTACTAAGAACTAATATAATTTCACAAAAACATAGCTTAATTTTTATCGCTTACTTTAAAGCTCATAATAGATAATTTATTTTGTTAAATAAATTAACATTAAATTATCATATACTCATATGTAGCTAAATTAAAGGTTATTACAAACTTTAATTTTATTTTTAGCTTTAATTTAAAACAAAAATTTGGTTGTTGATATTCAAACCGAAACATTAAATTAACATTTATCATATAAAAAAGTTGGAAGTAAAAATGACTATTTCTATTAAAGACCAAAAAATAAATCTCGCATTAAGCTTTATTAGCAGTTCAGGAAGTATATTAACTTACAAATCAGAACCCGCTATCGTTTCAGAAAATATTAAAAAATCATTAGAAAGTAGTAAGATAACAGCAAATAAGTTCTCCATCGTTTGGGGGCCTGCTGTTTTTCGTGTTGGTAATGTTGATGTTAATAAGAAAAAAAGTGTTATAGATAAAAAAGATGATCACGTTTTATTCATTGTGAAAAACCTCGAAACTCCAAATGACTATCGAATCGTTATTCGAGGATCATGGTCTGATGTTAACTGGTGTGATGAGAACTTTAATGTAGGTACCACTGAAAACTGGTCAATTTGGGATCCCAAAGCCCCTAAAGATGCTAAAATTTCGAAAGGAACCCACATCGCCTTAGACTACGTTATTAATCAAATAAAAAGTAATAACACACCTGGCTATGGAGAATCATTGATTGATGCAGTTGATAAAATTGCTCTGGCAGAAGGGGTACAAAATATTACTCTTACAGGGCACAGTTTAGGTGGTGTATTAGCCTCTACTATTGGCCTGTATTTAAAAAGGCGGTACATCGAGAAAGGAAATAATAATATTCGTATTCATGTTTGCGCTTCTGCCTGCCCGTCCACCGGTAACGATATTTTCGCATCCTATGCTGAATCTGTTTTTAACGGAACATTAATACCGAGTTATAAAAGTGATTTTCTAAGGATACATAATCGTAAGGATATCGTTACCCTGGCCTGGCACATAAAAGGGTTAGAAGAAATTAAAGCTCTCTATCCAATATCATTTTTAATAGTTAACGGTTTTATCTCTAGTGTGAAGGACAAAAACTATACCCACCTTACCCCTGATTTACCTTTTACTGAACCCAATTCAAGACCTTCTCTAGGCTTAGTTGAACAACTCGTATTTCAACATATTAATGCCTATACCGAACAGTATGGTATGAGCTTAGTCGCAGTTAATGATCTTTCTGATCCACCTGTTGATTATGACATTGTTATGATTAACGATGGCCTTTCTCGCAGAGTTAATAAGCTTTTCTCATTCATAGCCCAAGGTAACGACGACACCAAATAAATTTATTGTGTTACCTCTTCCGCTGATTAAGTAAAAGATGGAACCTTATTAAAGGTTCCATTACAATAATTTGTTCTTAATCAGCAATCACACTAAAGAAATCGCATGTGCTATATCAGCAGACGTTTTCAGTTTCCTTATTTCCTCAAAGAGTACTGTAGCCTCTTCATATTCTTTTCGTAAATAACCGAGCCACTGCTTAATACGAGCAACATGGTATTGCCCAGTATCACCTTGCTTTTCCAACCGAACATATTTTTGTAATAACTGAACAACTTCTTGCCAGTGCATTTTAGGCTCGTTATATTTCACCACCCTGCTCAAATTGGGAACATTAAGCGCTCCCCGTCCGATCATGACAGCATCACAGCCTGTAATACCCATACAATTCTGCGCACTTTGCCAATCCCAAATCTCACCATTGGCAATAACCGGGATAGAAAGACGCTGACGAATTTCACCGATCGCTTGCCAGTCAATACGTTCCGCTTTGTAACCATCCTCTTTGGTCCGTCCATGAATAGTAATTTCCGTTGCACCCGCTTGCTGCACTGCATCAGCAATTTCAAATCGCCGATCACCACTATCCCAACCCAGACGAACTTTGACCGTCACAGGCAAATGAGAAGGTACAGCTTCACGCATTGCTTTTGCCCCCTGATAAATCAGTTCCGGATCTTTCAACAACGTCGCTCCACCACCACTACCATTGACCGTTTTCGACGGACAACCACAATTCAAATCGACGCCATAGGCCCCTAATTCAACTGCTCGGGCCGCGTTTTCTGCTAGCCATTGCGGATATTGGCCCAAGAGTTGAACCCGTACCAAAGTGCCAGATAATGTCCGGCTTTGGTTACGCAATTCAGGACAAAGCTTATAAAAAGATTTTACTGGCAACAGGCTATCAACGACCCGCAAGAATTCTGTAATGCACAAATCATACTCATTGATTTCACTCAGAAGTTCCCTGACTAAAGAGTCCAGCACACCTTCCATCGGAGCCAGTAAAACCCGCATTAATTAACCTCTGATGTTAGACGCTTTATTTGATCGATCCACATGATTGTTGCTACGCTGACGCGAAGGTGCCCCAGAACGGCGATGACTATTTTTCTGACGGTTATCGCCACGTCCCTGACGGCCATTCTGAATAGGTTCAGCTTTGATGGTTGGATCTGGCTCATATCCGGGGATTGCCATACGGGGAATCTCCCGTTTCAACAGACGTTCAATATCTTTCAGCAATTTGTGCTCATCAACACATACCAGAGAAAGTGCCTGACCTGTAGCATCTGCTCGCCCAGTACGACCAATTCGGTGGACATAATCCTCAGATACATTAGGTAATTCAAAGTTCACCACATAAGGCAGTTGATCAATATCCAGACCACGGGCAGCGATATCTGTCGCTACCAGCACCCTGATCCGACCCTCTTTAAAATCAGCCAGAGCACGGGTTCTTGCCCCCTGGCTTTTGTTACCGTGAATAGCTGAAGCCGTTACACCATCCTTATTCAACTGCTCTGCCAAACGGTTCGCTCCGTGTTTGGTACGAGTAAAGACCAAAACCTGCTGCCAGTTACGACTGCCAATCAGGAAAGAGAGCAATTCACCTTTCCGCTTTTTATCTACAAAGTGGACAAATTGCTCAATCTGTTCAGAAGCAGAGTTACGGCGGGCAACTTCGACACTGACAGGATTATGCAATAATTTACTAGCTAAGCTTTTGATCTCGTCAGAGAAGGTGGCAGAAAACAGTAGGTTTTGCCGTTTCGGTGGTAACTTATTCAGTACCCGGCGGATATCATGAATAAAACCCATGTCCAGCATGCGATCGGCTTCATCCAATACCAAAATTTCCACCCGCGATAAATCGACCGCATTCTGGTGTTCAAGATCCAGTAAACGCCCCGGCGTTGCGACCAAAATATCCACACCACCACGCAATTTCATCATCTGAGGATTAATACTAACCCCCCCAAAGACAACCAGAGAGCGCAGTCTAAGATATTTGCTGTAATCACGTACATTTTCACCAACCTGAGCCGCCAACTCTCGAGTTGGTGTCAGGATTAATGCTCTGATTGGCCGACGCCCTTTCGTCTGAACAGGGGAACTATTCAGCAATTGCAACATCGGCAATGTAAAACCTGCGGTTTTACCCGTGCCTGTCTGAGCACTGGCTAATAAATCTTTACCGGCTAATACGACAGGAATTGCCTGCTGTTGGATTGGCGTTGGTGCTGAATAACCTTGCTCTTCAATGGCACACAAAATATCAGCACTTAAGCCGAGTGATTCAAAACTCATAAATAAGAAATACTCCAGACTTCACCATTCCTGAACTACATTCAGGGGCAGTTTTATGGGAAGAAAATCAGACGCGGTAAACACCACAAAGAAAATAACACAAACTGCAATGCGCCATATCTGGATTATTATATCAGATATATTTTCTGATGATGCAACTAAAACTACAGGTATTCAGCCGGTAGTTTTCATGATCCGTGACATTTTTCTGTAATTTACATTGATTTACTATAAGTATAAGGTTAACCATATGATTGATATTTTGTTTAAGTCTTTTGATTATTTGCAACAGGACCCATATCCATGTCAGTCAACAACACTCAAACCTCCAGAGGCGAACAAGCCAAACAACAGCTACTTAAAGCAGCGCTTGAGATTTTCGGTAAATCCGGACTGGCTGGAGCAACGACCAGGGAAATAGCACTCCGTGCTCAACAAAACATTTCCTCTATAGCTTATTATTTTGGCTCTAAAGAGGGACTTTATCAGGCGGTAGCCCAATATATTACTGACACAATAAAGACTGAATTTACTGATCTTTTTAAAGAAATTGATGATTTTTTTTCATCACCAACTCCTTATTCACCAGAAAATATACTAAGGCTAATTCATGAAGGATTTCTTGGAATTAATCGTCTGATGATTGAAAAAGAGAGTATCAACATCAGCTTGATAATGGCCAGAGAACAGCTAGCGCCAACCGATGCCTATACCTTAATCCATGAGCAGGCACTGGCTCCTCTCCACAATAGATTAAATAAGCTGATTGCCAACTATATCGGTGCTGATGAACATCAGCTTTCTACTATGCTCCATACACACGCTCTGATGGGTGAAATTCTCTCTTTCCGAATGGCACGGGAAACCTTATTACGCCAGACAAGCTGGAATAATATCGGACCAGACGAGTACAAATTGATTGATCAAATCCTCATCCAACATATCGATTTATTATTAAACGGACTTAAAAAATACAATTCATACAATTAGAACAATAAGGCATATCATGTACCGCAAGAAACTAACACTAATAATATTGGTAGTCGCTGTCATTCTTGGCGCTATTTTAGGAAGTTACTATTATCAGAGTAAAAATGACCATACGTTAACACTCTACGGTAATGTAGATATACGCACGGTCAATCTTAGCTTCCGGGTTAATGGAAAACTCGCCAGCCTGCAAGTTGATGAAGGCGATACGATCACGGCGAATCAGGTGATTGGTCAATTGGATAATACACCATTCATTAACGCACTGAATAAAGCAAAAGCCACGCGCGATAGTGCTAAAGCACATCTGGCTATGATGGAATATGGCTATCGCACAGAAGAAATTGCACAAGTGCGCTCGGAAGTTGCACAACGTGAAGCCGCCTGGCGTTTCGCTGATAATTTCCTCAAACGTCAGCAAGGTTTATGGCAAAGCAAAGTTATTTCAGCCAACGAACTCGAAGATGCCAAGACTAACCGCAATCAAGCACTGGCAGCTTTGCAAGCAGCAAAAGATAAACTGAACCAGTTTCAAGCCGGCTATCGTAAAGAAGAAATTGCAGAAGCCAAGGGCCAACTTGCTCAAGCCGAAGCCGCTGTTGCTCAGGCTAAATTGGACTTACAAGATACTCACCTGACCTCCCCCTCGCCCGGTACCATTCTGACCCGTGCAATTGAGCCGGGCACTATGCTGGCAGCAGGCAATACCGTATTTACACTTTCTTTAACTAATCCGGTTTGGGTAAGAGCTTATATCAGTGAAAGCCACCTTGGCCAGGCAACCCCAGGGCGTGAAATCTTACTCTACACTGACAGCCGCAAAGATAAACCTTATCACGGTAAAATTGGTTTTATTTCGCCAACAGCTGAATTTACGCCAAAGAATGTCGAGACACCCGATCTGCGCACCGATCTGGTCTATCGGTTACGCATTATTGTTACCGACCCAGATGATGCTCTACGTCAAGGTATGCCAATTACCCTGCATTTTCCTGATTCAGACCAATAAGGAGCTGTCATGAGCAGCTCTGAATACACGATAAGGCTGGAAAAAGTAGAAAAAACTTTTCCTGGCCTAAATAATCCTGCGGTATCCAGCCTGACCGCAGAGATTTACGGTGGCTCTGTCACCGGACTTGTGGGACCGGATGGCGCCGGAAAAACCACGCTGATACGTATGTTAGCAGGCTTACTAAAGCCAGATAGCGGTTCTATTGAAATCATGGGGCTTGATCCGATTAAAAATGGCGTACAAGTGCGATTTGAATTGGGCTATATGCCACAGAAATTTGGCTTGTACGAAGATCTGACCGTATTAGAAAACCTGAACCTATACGCGGACCTACGCGGCGTACTGGGTAACGAACGTAAAGAAACCTACGAGCAATTGCTCACTTTCACAGACCTTACACGTTTTACCGGGCGACTGGCCGGGAAGCTTTCCGGAGGTATGAAGCAAAAACTGGGACTCGCCTGTACCCTACTTGGCAAACCCAAAGTTCTGTTACTGGACGAACCCGGAGTTGGAGTCGATCCGATAGCCCGCCGCGAACTTTGGCAGATGGTTCACGCATTGGCAGATGATGGCATGCTGATCTTATGGAGCACTTCCTATCTGGACGAAGCTGAACGATGCCGCGATGTCCTGTTACTCAATCAAGGAAAGTTGCTTTACAGCGGGCAACCGCAGCAACTCACTCAAAAGATGTCCGGGCGTTCTTTCCTACTTGGCGCAAAACAGGGTTCCCGCAGAAAAACGCTGCAACACGCCCTCACCCTACCACTAGTGACAGATGGCGTGATTCAAGGCAAATATGTACGTCTTATTATTAGACCTGATGCTTCCCCGCAAGAGCTGCTTAACCAACTTGAACTACCTGATGCTGAAATAGTTAAAGCTGCACCCCGCTTTGAAGATGCTTTTATAGACTTACTCGGTGGTGGTCCTACCCGTCGCTCAGAACTGGCAGAAATTATGCCACAAATTAACGTCAACCCTACAGAAACAGTGATTGAAGCACAGGATTTAACTAAGAAATTTGGTGATTTTGCTGCTACCGACCATGTTGATTTTCAGGTAAAACGCGGAGAAATCTTTGGCCTGCTTGGCCCAAACGGCGCGGGTAAATCCACTACGTTTAAAATAATGTGTGGACTCATGGTACCGACTGGAGGTAAAGCGCTGGTATTAGGAATGGATCTGAAAATCAGTTCTGGGAAAGCTCGTCAACATCTGGGTTACATGGCACAGAAATTTTCACTATACGGCAACCTGACCGTTGAACAAAACCTGAAATTCTTTTCAGGCATTTATGGTCTACGTGGGCGCAAACAAAAAGAAAAAATTGATGGTATGGTCAACGCTTTCAATCTCAAATCGGTTTTACATCAAACGACCGACGAATTGCCACTAGGGTATAAACAACGTCTTGCTCTTTCCTGCGCACTCATGCATGAACCAGATATTTTGTTTCTGGATGAACCAACTTCTGGTGTTGATCCGCAAATACGACGTGAATTTTGGTTGCATATCAACGGTATGGTAGATAAAGGCGTTACTGTCATGGTTACCACTCATTTTATGGACGAAGCAGAATATTGTGACCGGATAGGGCTAATATTCCGCGGTAAACTGATTGCCGCCGGAACGCCGGATGATCTGAAACAGCAGGTTGCTACTGACGAAAATCCTGACCCATCAATGGAGCAAGCATTTATTGATCTGGTCATTAACTATGATGAGGAGCCGCAATGAGCCTAAATCAGCATGCTCCAAAGAAAGCGGTCCACTTCTCTTGGTGGCGACTGAAAGCCCTTTGTGTAAAAGAGACCAAACAGATCTTACGCGATCCCACCAGCGGGTTAATTTCTATTGTCATTCCGCTGATTCTACTGTTTATCTTCGGATACGGTATTAATCTCGACTCCAGTACAGTCCGTATTGGTATTTTAGTGGAACAGCAAAGTGAAGATGCCCGTGAGCTGATACATGCTTTTGCTGGTTCACCATATATTGAACCCAAAATCAGCGATAATCGTCAGCAATTAATTAATATGATGCAATCAGGGGAAATACGCGGGCTGATTGTTATTCCTGTGAATTTCGATGCTCAACTTGCCCGCCCTGATGGTAAAGCACAGATCCAGGTCATTACTGACGGCAGTGAACCCAATACAGCAAGTTTTGTACAAAGTTATGCCAAAGGAATATGGCAGATTTGGCTGCAACAAAAGAGACAAGATCACGGAAACTCTGTTACTCCATTGATTGATATGCAAGTCCGTTATTGGTTCAATCCAGCAACAATCAGCCAGCATTTCATTATTCCCGGGGCAATAACTATTATCATCACCGTCATTGGTGCAATCCTGACGTCATTAGTTGTTGCTCGGGAATGGGAACGCGGCACGATGGAAGCCCTGCTTTCCACACAAATTACCCGCACCGAACTACTGCTTTCCAAACTCTTGCCTTATCAAGTGCTGGGATCTCTCGCCATGGTACTCTGTATGCTAGTGTCAGTATTCATACTGGGTGTACCATACCGAGGCTCACTGTGGATATTGTCTGCGATTACCAGCCTCTATCTGGCCACCGCCCTTGGTATAGGGCTACTGATCTCTACCGTTACACGTAATCAATTTAATGCAGCAATGATCGCGTTAAATGTCGCCTTTCTACCTGCAATTATGCTTTCCGGCTTTATTTTCGAAATAAACAGCATGCCTGCATTTATTCAGATAGTGACCTATTTCATCCCTGCTCGTTATTTTGTCAGCAGCCTGCATACTCTTTTTTTGGCGGGAAATATCAGCGCAGTGTTAATGATAAACCTGTTACTACTGATTGCCTCCGCTGTTTTGTTTATTGGCCTGACTGCATGGAAAACCCGGCGTCGTTTGGACTAGAAAGGAGCTGTTATGTTTTATCGTCTTTACACACTGATTATTAAAGAATTACAGTCCTTGCTCAGAGATCCTCAGACACGAGCTATATTGGTTATGCCGGTTATCTTTCAGATGATCTTATTCCCTCTATCTGCAACGCTTGATGTGACCAATGCTACCATTGCTATTTTTGATGAAGACAAAGGCAAAGCCTCTATTGAACTTACTCAGCGGCTGGCAAAATCAAAAGCATTTCCTGACGTGATATTGCTGACTAACTCACAAGAAATACAGCCAGTAATCGATCGCCAGAAAGCTTTGTTAGTGGTACGTTTCCCCCAAGATTTCAGTTCTAAGATTGCCAGCCATGACCCAGTTTCCCTCCAGGTATTGCTGGATGGACGTAACTCAAACAGTGCTCAAATTGCTGCTGGCTATATCCAGGAAATTATCCTGAACTATCAACAAGAACTCGCAGGCAATATACCAAAAACCAATAATAGCGAATTAGTGGTCCGCAACTGGTATAACCCAAATCTTGATTATAAATGGTTCGTCGTACCGTCTTTAGTTGCACTGATTACTACAGTCGGGATATTAACTGTCACTGCACTGTCAATTGCTCGTGAAAGGGAACAGGGAACATTGGATCAGCTACTAGTTTCACCAATGACCACCTGGCAAATTTTCATTGGTAAAGCCGTTCCAGCTGTGGTTGTCGCCACTTTTCAGGCAACTTTAGTTTTGGCTATTGGTATCTTCTGCTATCAAATCCCATTTTCTGGCTCACTACCGCTGTTTTACTGCGCGATGCTGATATACAGTTTATCGCTGGTGGGCTTTGGCCTCTTAATATCTTCCCTTTGCTACACTCAGCAACAAGCCTTTATTGGTGTATTTGTCTTTATTATGCCTGCCATCTTAATCTCCGGTTATATCTCCCCGGTTGAAAATATGCCGGGATGGTTACAAAATCTCACCTGGGTTAATCCTATCTGGCATTTTAATGACATAACCAAGCAGATTTATCTCAAAGACGCGGATTTTACTGTTATCTGGAGAAGCCTGTGGCCTCTTTTGGCGATCACGGCCACAACTGGCAACCTTGCCTATTGGTTATTTCGACGGAAAATTGCTTGATAAAAACGGCCCTGCATTTTGACTATGCAGGGCTTTATCAGAAACAGATTAGTAAATTTAGCGGCGATCGCCAAAAATACGCAACAACATCAAGAACATGTTGATGAAGTCCAGATACAGAGTCAATGCACCAACAATAGAGAATTTACGCAAATTCTCTTTATCATTCACATCCAGATCTTCACCCATTTCTTTCAGCTTCTGAGTGTCATAAGCAGTCAAACCAGCAAAAATAACTACTCCAATGTAGGTTACAGCCCACATCAACATTTCACTCTTTAACCAGAAGTTAACCAAAGAAGCCAGAATGATGCCGATCAATCCCATAAATAAGAAGCTACCAAGGCCACTCAGGCTACGTTTAGTGGTATAACCGTAAAAACTCAATGCACCAAACATCCCCGCCGTCACGACAAAAGTAGTCGCAATGGAGCCACCAGTATATATTTTAAAAATACTGGAAAGCGTTAGCCCAGTCAGAGCTGAATAGAGCATAAACAACCCAGTGGCTAATGAAGCACCCATGCGGTTAATCATGCCAGAGAGGACAAAAACCAATCCCAACTGAGCAATAATCAATCCATAGAAAACGACTGAGTTTGAGAAAATATATGCAACAACAGCCTCACTTTGTGACGCATACCAAGCCACAAACGCCGTTAACAACAGACCACAAGTCATCCAACCATAAACCTGGGCCATATAAGCTTGCAGTCCGGTTCCCGCCTGTTGGATTATCGAACCGTTTGAGCGTGGATATCGATCCATAACGCTTACCCTTATTGACAATGTTTAAAGATTCAGGCTGTTTAATATCAACAACCCATTCAAGTTTTATACATTATCACAGAATATAATCAAAACAATTAACCATCCAATAATTACTTGTATAGCCGTTTGGTGTACCTAAATCAGTTTTCGAAGCGTTTCGCAAAAATAGGAAATAGCTTCATAATCAACGTCACCAGCGTCTCGCCGCCGCCAGATCATCCTCACGGGATTCAACCCAACGTTCACCATCAGGCAAGAACTCTTTTTTCCAGAAAGGTGCCTTTGTCTTTAGGTAATCCATAATAAATTCAGCAGAGTCAAAAGCCATGTTACGATGCGCACTCGTGACACCAACAAACACAATTTCATCCCCCGGATAGAGCTCACCTACCCGATGGATAATGCTGATTCGCTGCAATGGCCAACGGCTGCGTGCTTCAATGATAATACTCTGTAGCACTTTTTCCGTCATGCCGGGATAGTGTTCCAGCCTCAATCCATTCACACTATCCCCCAAATTATGATTACGAACTTTACCCGTGAAAGTGACAATAGCACCATCTTCATCACATTGAGAAAGCCACTCGTACTCCTCCCCTACACTGAAATTTTCCAAGCCAACAAAAATACGGGTGTTTTCCACTAATCACCCTCCAGTCACTGGTGGGAAAAAAGCCACTTCATCACCATCCTGTAATAGATGTCCGCCATGAACAAAAGATTGGTTTACAGCTGACAGCAGTTTTCCATCTTCCAGCGCCAAAGCCCAACGTTCACCTTTCGATATTAATGTATTTCTCAAACTATCAACGGTTGTGTAACTATTATCTAAATCCAGTGAATCAGTACCTACCAGCTCACGTATCTGAGCAAAAAACAGCACCTTTATCATTATTCCACCTTAAAGTAAATAACATTAATTTTTAACATTAAAAAACAATATGTTATAATGGTAATTTATTCAATTAAAACAAAATGCACACACATATGTACAAACAAAAAAAAGCACTCCATATGAAGTGTAGCAGTTAATTTTACACTATCTAAAGGGGAGCAATGGGAATCAGTTCTGAGATGAGGGATAAGTTGCAGAATCACAAGAAACCCGGTGTTTCAACAAAGCACTATGATCGCTATGACTATCTGAAAGAGAAGAGAGAAATTATTGAGCAATGGGAAAGTAAGCTGCTATTGCTGTGAACAATAAGGGCCGCTTGGCCCTACTATCACTTCGGCACTTCCGGCCATTCAACATCAGGAGCCTGGTTCACATCTACACGAGTCAGCAATACTCTGTATTTTCTCCACTCAAGCAGAGCTTCTTTCTCTGAGTCTGTAGCGACTTCTAAGTCAACCGAGTCTTGCAATAGAGACAGTGTTTCATTTGCTTGCTGTAACAGTGCTGCTTGCTGTTGCTTTGCTTCGTTAATCTGATGAGACTTCAGAAGGTCTTTATCAACTACCCACTCTTTACCATCCCACGTATCAAAATCAGTAGGTGGCTTATTGAATGTAAGTGTATCGGGTAGTTCGCCAATTTCAGTTATCTCACGTTTTTGACGGGTTTGTGTGTCG
>NZ_PUJW01000003.1 GCF_011189575.1 Photorhabdus cinerea | reverse complement strand
CGACACACAAACCCGTCAAAAACGTGAGATAACTGAAATTGGCGAACTACCCGATACACTTACATTCAATAAGCCACCTACTGATTTTGATACGTGGGATGGTAAAGAGTGGGTAGTTGATAAAGACTTACTCAAAGCGCATCAGATCAACGAAGCAAAGCAACAGCAAGTAGCACTGTTACAACAAGCAAATGAAACACTGTCTCTATTGCAAGACTCGGTTGACTTAGAAGTCGCTACAGACTCAGAGAAAGAAGCTCTGCTTGAGTGGAGAAAATACAGAGTATTGCTGACTCGTGTAGATGTGAATCAAGCGCCGGATGTTGAGTGGCCTGAGATGCCGAAGTGAGGGCTATAAATGCCAGATGCGGAAGCGGGGTTTTTCCCCAGTTTTTCCCTAATTTTGCCCCAGGCAAATTTCACCCATAAAAAAACCAACCGCAATTGGTTGGTTTTTCTAGGGAAATTTGGTCGGCATGAGAGGATTTGAACCTCCGACCCCCGACACCCCATGACGGTGCGCTACCAAGCTGCGCTACATGCCGATAATTCGTATTATAGTACTGATTTTTTGCCTAAAAGCAAGTACTGAATTTTGTGACTGATTGATTTTTAAGCATTTAATTAGCTATGAAATGTTTAACCTCTGTTAGTATCTGTAACAGCTGTGCCAGATTGGGTTTAGCATCTTTGACTTCGTTGCCTTCAAGGTCATACAGGTAATAGTTACCGTTCTTATCCAGAAATAAAGTATTTTCACTGGTTGTAATAATTAGAGAACCATTATCACCAGTAATAATCCATGGATTGTTACGTTGTGCTGCAAACAGGTCTTCGCCTTGAGAATAATCATCAGGAGAATTGCTAACATGCAACAAGCGTTGCATTAATGTTGTCATGATGTCCTGATGGCTAGTCAGTTTATCGATTGTCTGTGGTGGTGTGTCTGGCCAATGAATAAGCAGAGGGACATGCATTTGCACACGATTGAATCTATCATTATTTATCCACTTAGGTGGATGGATAGCTGCGATTTCGCTATGGTCGGCGGTAATGATAATTACCGTGTTATTCAGGGCATTTTTGTTTTTCAGTGTCTCTAATACAGTGTTAATTTGGTTATCCAGTGCTGATTTGTCAGCTGGCTCGGCAGCTTTATCTAATCCATTTATCTTCAGTAAAGAAAACCATGGGGTGCTGGTATTGGGTAAATTCAGCCATTGTTGCCATTGTTCTACCGTAAGTTGGTTGCTTTGGTTGACCGCGGTGGGTAATGAATAGTCGGAAAGCAGTGCCTGACGATAAAGCGGAGTTTTAAACCCTTCTGAGGAGAATAACCCAAATTGGTATCCTTGATGAGTCAGTGCATTGAACAGTGCTGATGATTTACGCCCAGCAAGTATTCCATCTAGGTAGCCGGAAGAAATGCCATAAAATAACCCGAACAAGGCTGTATCATTTTGAATACCAGTACTGAAATGCTGATTGAATTGAATGCTGGTTTCTCTGAAATGGGAAAGAGCGGGCATATTTTTTGTAATATCTTTATTATCCAGCCCGTCAACAACGAGTATCAATAGGTTGTATCCGCTTCCCTGATCCTGATAAATCAGATTATTAAGTGGGTAGTTAACGGCCAAAGCAGCGGGATCACCCTGTTGTATAAGGCGATGCTGATATTCTTTCTGATCCAGCAGGCCATGTTTCTCAAGAAATTTACGCGCTGTCATTGGATAAGAGAGCGGTAGGTTAGAGCGCTGCATGGTTATCGGGCGGTAAAAATTAGCGTCAGACCAGATATACATCAGATGGGAAGCCAAAAAGGCAGATATGAAAACCGCCGTTAATGGCTTACCAACCCGTTGCCGATTTAGGCTACGTAGTTTCTGCCAACTCCAGGTGCCAAATAACATCTGTACCAGAAAAATGACTGGAATACAGATAAACATCAGTTGCCATTCCCGTGCCAGTTCCCCCTGATCAGGGTTGATCACCAGATCCCAAACTAAAGGTGTAAGGTGAAGGTGGAAACGGTTGTATACGGCGCTGTCGAATATCAACAGCGTCAGCCCGGCTGTAGCGAAAATAGCCGAAAGAAATCTTAGCAGGCGCTGTGACATGACAATAAATGTCAGTGGAAACAGAATTAACAGATAAGCGGCGAAAACAATAAAACTAAAGTGCCCAAGCCAACTGACCAAAGCATAGACTCGGCCGAAAAGTGAGCCCGGCCAGTCGGAAATAAACAGGTACCGGCTGCCTAATCCAAGGCTGAGCAGGATATTAAACAAGGCAAACCAATGCCCCCAGCTAATCATCTGGGAAACTTTTTCACGATAACGCTGACGGCTAGTCACCATATTTTGTTTACGTTTTGGTCTTTAGTTAAAAATTAATGGGCTTTATCTTCGTTTACTGAAGATTTAAGCGCGTATGCAAACGAGTCAGCTATATGTCTGCGCTGTGCAGGGGACACACTCGTATTGATTAAATTTGTTACCATATTGCCCAGTACCATTAGAGAAAGGTCTGTCGGCGTATGGTTTTTTTCCAGAACACTGACTAATTCTGTTAATAAACGTTCAACGTGCTCGTCACTGTAACGGGATGACTGTGGCATAAATTTAAACTTCCTGAACTAACAAAGCACACTATCTTACCGTATAGGTGAGTGATTTTCTGCTCTTTTATAGCAAATTAATTCATGGCTAATATTATGTTGCAATAATTAGGGGGTTTTTGGCAGTTTTTTGGTATTTATCGGTGAATAGTAGTGAAGAGTGCAGGGTGAAACGCTATTTTTTTCCGGTTTTTTTATTGCGGCAGTTTGTTATCAGTGTTTGAATACGCCGTTAAAAGCGAATGAAGTAAGCAGCGAAAGGAGTGGAAAGAATGAGTCTGCAAATAGACCAGATTGCCTTGCATCAACTAATCAAGCGTGATGAACAGATGCTAGATGTCGTGCTGCGTGATTCTCTGCTCGCCACCGATCAAGTGGTGGAAGATATGATGGCTGAATTACACCGTGTATACAGTGCAAAAAGTAAAGCTTATGGCTTATTTAATGAAGAGAGTGAATTGGCAGAAGCTCTCCGACATCAGCGTAAGGGTGATGAGGATTTTCTTGGATTCAGCCGTGCAGCAACGGCACGTTTAAGGGATGAATTAGCAAAATATCCGTTTGCTGAGGGTGGAACGGTCCTATTCTGTCAGTATCGCTATTTGGCGGTAGAGTATTTATTGATTGCTGTGCTTAATAGCTGTAATAGTATGTCTGTTAACGATAATCTGGATTTGAATACCACTCATTATCTAGATATTCCTCATGCTGATATTGTTGCACGTGTAGATTTGACTGAGTGGGAAACCAATCCTGAATCAAATCGTTATTTAACTTTCCTGAAGGGACGGGTAGGGCGTAAAGTCTCAGATTTTTTTATGGACTTCCTTGCTGCCAGTGAAGGTATGAATGCTAAGGTGCAGAATAAAGGCTTATTACAGGCAATTGATGATTATTGTGAATCTGGGCAGCTTGATAAAAATGAGCGTCAGGCATATCGCCAACAGGTATACGGTTATTGCAATGAGCAATTGCAGGCGGGAGAAGAAATTGAGATTGAGGAATTGTCTCAGGAATTGCCAACATTTGGAGAACAGAGTTTCCAGCAATTTTCTCAAGAGCAGGGATATGAACTGGAAGAGAGTTTTCCCGCAGATCGTAGTACATTGCGCCAGTTGACTAAATTTGCTGGCAGTGGCGGCGGATTGACGATTAATTTTGATGCAATGTTATTTGGTGAAAGAATTTTTTGGGACCCGGTGACGGATACTTTAACAATTAAAGGGACTCCACCCAATTTACGTGACCAATTACAGCGTCGTAGTGGGGGGCACTGATACCATAAATAAATAACGCCGCAAATGCGGCGTTATTTACTCGGCGTCCCGAAAAGCTCGACTGTGGCTAATTAAGCACGCAGGAAGTCAATGTGCGCCAGTTTTGGTTTAAACGGATGGCGCTGTACAGCCTGCACTTTCACTTTAGTTTCTTTACCATCAATAACTAAGGTCAGAATTTCGCTATAGAATTCTGCTTTTTGTTCCATATTGATAACTTGGTCGTGATCCAATTCAATAGAAACAGGCTCCTGGTTGCCACCGTATACGATAGCTGGGAACTTGTTAGCTCTGCGCAGGCGGCGGCTCGCACCCTTACCCTGTTCTTTACGTACTTCTGCATTAATAGTAAACATTATTTTTTCTCTTTCTCACATAAGAGGAAAATAAATCCTGCTACAGGCGACCCAGCAGCAGGTTCGAGATTTGGCTTAACGTAGTGTTAAACGGGCGGCATTCTAGCGAAAAATGGCAGTTACAGCAAATGGAATACGTCCATTTGAACATATTAATACAATTCATCTGCTTGTCGGAAACGTCCTTGATAGTCAAAGATCTTTTCACGGATCTGCCAGAATTGGCCTTTTTTACGGGCAATAACGAAGTCTGGGTGGCGTAATAAAGGTTGCTTCTGAACAACTTCTGAGGCTGTTTTCCAGTTAAAAGGGACAGCCGGAGCACACTGATGCTGTCGGAGAAATTGGTGCTGAAAGGTCAGTCGTTGGGCAGAGGTTGTAAGCCGAAAACGCTCGGAAACATTGGCACCATCTTCATCGTAATAGATGATTTTCAGCCATTCTCCTTTGCTGTCAGTTCCAGGGATGAGTTGCATACCACCACAACGTAGTACCAGTGCATCTTTGAGTTTTAATGCTGCTTTCAGCATGTCATCGGGATCGACCAGTATCTCTTGGCAACTATGACAACGCCGTGCCGCAATATCATTTTCAGCGCTACAATGAGGACACAGTTTAAAGCGAAAACGGAAGTTGCATTGGTGGCGTTTGCCATGTTGATCCGCTTCCCAGCCTTGACAGCGGCGTCCAAAATGCTCAATGACTTCACCATTGGAGGCGCATTTTCCCCAGAACATATTGGCAAAGTTGCAGACAGGGCAGAATACTTGAACTGGCTGGCTTTGTTTATTTGGTTTATGGTTACCGACTTCCGGTGTGTAGAGATCGTGGGGATTCCCTGCGTAATCAAGAATAAGGCAATCTTTTTTACCTGGAAATAACCTGAGACCACGGCCAATAATCTGTTGATATAGGCTGACGGATTCAGTAGGGCGCAGGATTGCTATCAAATCGACATGAGGTGCATCAAACCCGGTGGTCAATACGGCAACGTTAACCATGTAACGCAATTGTTGAGCTTTAAAGGCTTCGATAAACAAATCGCGATCGGCGGTTAATGTATCGGCACTGACTAAGGCAGCTTGGCCAGAAGGGAGTAATTGAAGAATCTCTTTGGCATGTTCGACAGTTGCAGCAAAAAGCATAATCCCTTTACGGTCAACTGAATATTCAATAATTTGTCTGATAATATGAGGTGTGATGCGTTTTTGCCGTTTGATTTCGCGATTTAAATCAGTTTCATTAAAAATACCTTGCTGACTGGAGCGGATTTGGCTGAAATCATATTGCATGACAGGCATATCCAGCCGCTGTGGAGGTACCAGAAAACCATGTTTAATCATATAACGCAGGGGCAATTCGTATATGCAATCACGGAAAAAACTATTTTCATCACCACGGATCATACCATGATAGTGATATTGATATATCCAACCAATAGCCAGTCTGTAAGGTGTCGCGGTTAATCCAAGAATACGTAGTTGTGGATTATTTTGCCAAAGGTGATGAATAATTTGCTGGTACTGGCTGTTTTCATCGTCACTGATACGATGGCACTCATCAATTATCAGTAAGGAGAATTGATTATCGAAATGTTCAAGATTACGGGCGACAGATTGCACGCTGCCAAATACGACTTTTCCTGAACTTTGTTTCTGTTGTAATCCGGCGGAAAAAATATCTGCTTGTAACCCATAAGCGCAATATTTGCCGTGGTTCTGTGCAACCAATTCTTTCACATGAGCCAGTACTAATACTCTCCCTCGGGCCAATTTTGCCAGTTCAGCAATAACCAGGCTTTTACCCGCTCCGGTTGGTAGTACTATGACAGCGGGTTCATGATGGTGCCGGAAATGATTAATAGTGGCATCCACAGCTTCTTGCTGATAGGGACGTAAAGTAAATGTCATATTTGCTCTGTAACAGAAAAACACGCGCAAAAGGGTAACATTTTTCCGATGAGTTTACTGTGAGTAGAAGTGAGGTAAGATAATTATCTGATTGAAACTATAATCAGTTATAACAAATAGATAATTGTTGTTTATAGTAAACATAGTTATGATTAGCCTGAAAATCTTTTAAATTTACCTCACATCTTCTTTTTTTGGCGGCTCTGCGTTGTAGTGCCAAGATAGTAGGGCCATATTCATTTTTGAATTAATTTAATACAGGTGTCTTCATCCATGCGATTGGATAAATTTTTGTCACAACAGCTTGGTATCAGCCGGAATGACGTGGGACGCGAGTTGCGCGCGGGGCGTATAACCGTTGATGATGAGATTATAAAAACCGGAGCTTATAAAATAACTCCAGAACAACAAATCATGTTTGATGGTTCGTTACTGGAACAGCAGCAAGGGCCGCGTTATTTTATGTTGAATAAACCATCAGGGTATGTCTGCTCCACGGATGATCCTGTGAACCCGACGGTCCTCTATTTTATTGATGAGCCGGCAGCAAATAAATTACACACTGCTGGCCGGTTGGATATGGATACCACGGGTCTGGTCTTGTTGACTAATGATGGTCAATGGTCTCATCGCATCACTTCCCCCAAACACCATTGTGAAAAAACCTATTTGGTAACACTTGAATATCCAGTTGCAGAAGGAACGGCAGATAAGTTTCTTGCTGGTGTTCAACTTAATGGTGAAAAAACGCTGACAAAATCTGCTCAACTGGAAATTCTGGCGCCTCAATTGGTACGTTTGACTATCAGTGAAGGACGTTACCATCAGGTAAAACGTATGTTTGCAGCCGTAGAGAACCGGGTGATAGAACTTCATCGTGAACGAATCGGTGAAATTATCTTAGATTCTGCCCTGGAACCTGGGGAATACCGACCGTTAACTGAGCAAGAAATTGCCAGTATCACTGTTCCTAAAGTTTAGTTTTAGTTAATCATTTTAAATTATTGGAGTCATACGCGTGCAACAACAACGCTCATCCTATTTGGGGTTGATTTTGATCCTTGGGCTGCTTTCTATGTTAATGCCTCTTGCTATTGACATGTACTTACCCAGTTTTCCGACCGTTGCCAGGGATTTCGGTGTGGATAGCGGGCGGGTTCAAATGACACTAAGCAGTTATATTCTCGGTTTTGCTATCGGCCAGATAGCATATGGTCCGATGGCTGACAGTTTGGGGCGTAAACCGGTCATTCTGGGTGGGGTTATTGTGTTTGCTCTGGCTTCGGCCGCGTGCGCAATGGCTCAAAATATCGATGATTTTATTTATCTGCGCTTTTTACATGGGTTTTCCGCTGCTGCTGCGAGTGTTGTTATTAATGCTTTGATGCGGGATGTGTTCACGAAAGATGAATTCTCACGTAGCATGTCTTTTGTGGTATTGGTGATGACTATTGCGCCATTAATTGCCCCGATTCTTGGGGGAATGATGATGATTTGGTTCACATGGCATGCTATTTTCTGGAGCATTGCGGTGACTTCTGTTATTGCTGCATTTCTTGTTGCTTTCTTTATAAAAGAGACTTTGCCGAAAGAAAAAAGACAAAAGTTTCATCTTCGCACAACCATAAGTCAGTTTATTATGTTATTCCGCCAGAGTCGTGTGTTTTGCTACATGCTTGCCAGCGGTTTTTCGTTTGCGGGAATGTTCTCTTTTCTCAGTGCGGGGCCATTTGTTTATATTGAATTAAATGGCGTATCGCCGCAGAACTTTGGTTATTACTTTGCGCTGAATATCATATTTCTGTTTGTGATGACGATGATAAATAGTCGTTATGTTCGGCGCTTTGGTGCGCTGAAAATGATGTATTTCGGCTTAAGTATACAGTTTATGATGGGGATTTGGCTATTACTGTCTACTGCGCTGAATTTGGGTTTCATGTCTCTGGTAATTGGTGTTGCAGCGTATGTTTGTGGGATTTCTATGATTACATCCAATGCAATGGCGGTGATTTTAGATGATTATCCGCATATGGCAGGAACAGTATCTTCATTGGCGGGTACTATCCGTTTTGGTATTAGTGCCTTAATTGGTTCACTGATTGCTATGGTACCTGCGTGTAACGCTTGGCCAATGGTTGGTTCTATGGCTTTATGTGTTATTTCAGCTACGTTACTTATTACATATGCAAGAAAAGGTTGTAAATAAAAATATAAGGCTGCTTCATGTGCAGCCTTTTCCTTAATAATTTTATTCCAATATGTATATCTGTCTCCACTGATATATTCTTGATTGATGACATGGGGCTTTATTTGATTTTTTGTTAAATTTCATAGTTATATCAATGGGTTGGTTGTATTGTGTTATTCGAAAATTTAACATTAGATAATGAAATAGTGTTAGCTGTGTGATATTAAAAGCATTTTTTGCATCACTAAAATTATCATTAAAAAAGATAATGTTATTAAGAGAATTATTGGGTTGGTTCCTTAATATCTGGGGATATTTTGGAATTGAGTGACTGGCTTTCTTATGATTAAACCTGTTTATTTCCAGAGCGGTAAAGGTGTATTGTCTCAATTCTATCGCTTCTTATATCTTGTTTTTGTTGGTTGGGCTGAAGGTTTAATCTCTCAATGTAAGGAAATTCCGAACTATCAGTTTGTGATAATGAGTAATTGTCAATACATTGATGAAAATTATGATTTTGATGTTGTATTTTTGTTAAATGAAAAATATTGAAGCATGTTATTATTAGGTTATGATTAGTTTTCCCTTATAGAACACATTGTTATCTATTTATTTTTATCGTGCTTGTTCGATTTTTATGTTAAGGCGTTGAGTTGAAAAAATAAAATATGTAAATAATCATTAAACATGAAGTTATTTTTTTGCATAAAAATAAGTTGAGTTTTCTTCAAAAAAAGTATAAATATATGCAAAATGCGAGATTGATCGCACTTTTTCTAAGGTGAAGTTTGAATTTAATGTAATAATATAAACACAAATTTAACCTTTTGTTTACCTTTCGGGAGGGGTTATTCGGTTTTGGCGAGTAGAACACCTGAAGATAGTCGCTAACTTTAACTTTAATTATGTTCTTTCAGGTAGGAATGATTCGTGAATAATATTCAGCTTTCGGTGGTACATCGACTACCGCAAAGTTACAGATGGTCACCCGGCTTTGTGGGTATCAAAGTTGAACCACTCCCGGTTGATGAAGTGAATGTAAAAAGTAGCCTGATGGGGTTGAAACTACTCAGCCATGAAGATGAGGCTGCGTGGAATGTTATGCAAAAATTACAGCAATCACTTGCTGATATGCAAATTGAAAGCACTGTGATTGAATGGGAAGGTCAGGCATGCTTGTTTGTTGATAGTGAAGATGAAAGTGCAGTTATGTGCCGTTTGAAGACTCTTGGTGCGGCAATTGCCGAAAAAATGACGGCGCTTTATCCATTCTGACTGTAAAAAGAAGAGAGGCGCTTCCTTTAGTGGAAGCGCTTTTGTGCTTTTTGTATGGCAAGGGAAAAATTGTTTTTAACCGTTAGGCATTGTGCTACTACTGATGACCCGGCGACCATCATAATAACGTTTACTCCAGTATGCGCTGTTTAATCTGGAAACAATTACACCATTACTGGTAGAGGCATGAACAAATTGGTCATTGCCAACATAGATGCCAATATGCCTTGTACGCGCGCCAGTCTTAAACAGGACCAAATCACCAGGACGTAATTTTGAGCGGTCGATTTTTTTACCAATGTTTTGCTGTTCAGAAGTTGAACGTGGCAACTCCATACCAAACTGGTCACGGAAAGTACGTTGAACAAAGGCAGAGCAATCTATACCGCGTTTAGTATTGCCACCAAGTCGATAGGCAACACCTTTCCAGCCATTGTATTGACTAAGAATTTTAGATTTTATATCCAGATTGCGAACCAGTGCTTCGAATTCATCCTGAGACGCTTGCAGTAAGAAACCATTCTTACCATTTACTGCATGCGTGTCAGTTTGTGCATTACGAAACTTTGAAGAATCTGGTGAGCTGCACGCGGATAAAGTCATTACCACGAACAGCGCGGGTATCAGCCGCGTAATGTATCTCAGTGCCGGTTGAGACTTGACCATTATTCTTGTTTTCCCTTGCTATCCTTACCTTAATTGGTCGCTATTATTGAAAAATATCAAACGCTTCGAAGCCTGGTGTTAGAAAAAACAATAAGTAAACAACGCGCTTAGTGTAAAAACGCGCTGGATGCCACGTTTTATAACGATATTCACAATAAATGTCATTCAAACTGAGGTTACAGAAACAATCAGGAAAAGGCGAGTATTTAGTAGCATAATTTACAAAAAATTAGATTACTGAGTACGAGAGAATAGGAATGTTGTTATTTTATGTTATTTATGTGGATCTTGTGAGCAATTGGGAAGGTCGAATACCTTCCCAATATTATTCAGTAAAAAGGAGCTTAATGAGAAAGGTTTTAAACCGGGCGACCAATTTGTGGTAGATGTTTATCCAGCCAGTCAACCATTATGTCACTCAATGGTGTTAGTAATAACCAACTTGCTCCAATCAGAACCAGAGATAAAGAACCGACTGCAATATCAGTAAACCAATGAGCTCCCGCCATAATACGGGGTAGCGCAAATATGACTACGATAAGTAATGCAATAGTGAACGCTTTACCTGAGATATAGCGCAGAATAAAACAGCTAAAGATCAGTAGCATTAATCCATGATCGCCTGGAAAACTATTGCCAGATGCATCTTTTGTCACTAGCTTGGTCATTTCACTAATACGATTGATATGATCAAATGTTATTGTTGGGCTTGGGCGAATGACAGGGAGTTGATGACCGATTTGATTAAGCGTAACTGCGCTTATTAGCATAACTAAGCCAATCATGAATAACCTGCGCTTTCCGTGGTAATTCTGCTTACGGAATGCACTGTAATAAAGTAATCCCATACAGAAAAGCGAGATTACATCAAAAGCTCTGATATTCACAAATGCTACAAATTCTGTGAATTTTGAACCAGGCATTAATTTTTCGTTAAAGAAGTAAAAGATTGCGGAATCAATGTTGAACCAAAAACCATGGTGTTCTGGCAAATACCAGGAGAGAAATAAAGCGATCCCCAACAGGTTCAGTGTAAATATGGCAAACGGGTGACTGCGTGTCATGGGATACCTATTTGTTAAAAGTAAAATTCAGTGGTAACTAAGCTCACAATATGTGGGCTAATATAGCAAATATTGGGTAATAATGTCATGAATCTAGTTCTTATCATAAGTTAGTCTGATGATTTTTTTATCTATTTTTGTGCTTTTTCCTTTCCGGTTACCATTTTCACTTACTTGTTCTGATAAGTTTTCCAGTCCAATTCTATAGGTTCTTATCGAGTCGTATTGGATGATATTTTAAATTATATATTTTTAATTTATTGAAAATTAGTCCTGAGAATTCACATATCGGAAGATATAAATATTTTAATCAGCGTTAAAAGCTAAAAATCATAAATAAACACCGAAAATAGCCGTTACCAATGACATGGCCTCATAAATTTTTCCGATTTCCAGATTGATTTTGCTTTTGGGAATTGAAGCAAATAATGCTGTCTTAATGGCGAGGGTTTTATGCCTATGTTCCGAGTTATGATTGGTTGTTTTTTTCTGATGATTCCTAGCCTTGTCAGTAGCGGGTCAGATGTAATATCAAGCTCAGGGGTTATTCGTTTCTCAGGTGCAATTGTTGAATCACCGTGTCGTTTTGATTGGCATGATAACTGGGCTGATACCACTTGTTGGCGGAAGGGGCATAAAATTACTCAGCGACGAAAACTTGATCTCCAACGTGATGTTTATTTTTATTTACCCCACCAAATTGGTATAACCGAAATTAAGTGGGTAAAAGGAAAAGAAAAAGTTGGAGTTGTTACAATTTTCTATAATTGATGTTATGAAAAATTTTAAATGTTATTTCTTCAATATTTAATTGAAGAAGAGTGGGGATTTTATCTGTTATTGCGCAAATGAATTAGTGACAGATTTATATTGTATATTATTTGAGAATTGAAATTATGCTCAAATGCTTAGAGAAAGCAGGAAACTGATTTAATTGATGAAAAAGGCAAAATTGAGTTACCCTGTTTTATATAGGGTAACTCAGAATTAGCTAATGTTGTTAATCGCAACGTCCCATATAGCGACGTTCTGCAATATGAATACGTATTTTTTCCCCACTATTGATATATTCAGGTACTTGTACGGTGAGCCCGGTACTCATTTTAGCCGGTTTTGTCCGTGCACTTGCTGAAGCTCCTTTGATTCCAGGAGCCGTTTCTTCAATAATCATATCGACAGTCTGGGGCAGTTCAAGGGCAATAACTTGTCCTTCTATTGTCAGAACTTGCATACCGGGCAGACCACCTTCAGGAATAAATAACAACTCTTCTTCGATTTGTTCCTTTTTAAAGTGGTAAGGTGTGAAATCTTCATCATCCATGAAAACATATTCATCGCCGTCAATATAGGAAAAGCTAACGCTACGACGAGTTAGGCTGATCGTATCAAGGATATCATCGCCCTTGAAACGTTCTTCCACTTTTTGACCGGTACGGATATCCGTAAATCGCATTTTATATAATGTACTGGCCCCCCGGGCGCTTGGTGCTTGAATATCAATATCTTTGACCAGCAGTAATTTACTATTATAACTGACGGCACTACCGCGTTTAATTTCGTTGGCTTTAGCCATATGTAACCTTCCATAAAACTGCGAGAGAATAATCGCGACAAAATTACTCGCAGTCAAGGCATTAGGCAAGTGGGGGATTAAAAAACCCCAGTGTTTTTTTACATTGGGGTTTGTAGTAAGAATGATTTATATATCAACGATACACAGGTAATAAATCAAGAGAGGCCAAAATATGAGCTATAGCATTTATCAAACCAAACAAAATGACGAACCCAATCAGAAAGTTCCCTCCTGGTGCTCGGTAACTGGCTACAGGGAAACGTTGGCGACTGGCTCGTGCCATAAGGGCCGGAACAATAACTGCCCAGATGGTTGCGGCCAGTCCGGCAAAACCAATAGCATACAGAAAACCATTCGGGAATGGCAAAGCTAAGGCTGTAGGTGGAATAAATGTGACTAATGCAGATTTTAACCGGCCAGTGTTGTTATCTTTGAAGCTGAAGAGATCGGCCATGTAATCAAATAGCCCTAAAGAGACACCAAGAAATGAGCTGGCCAAGGCCATATAAGAAAATGCAGTAAGAAACTGGGTGACTGTTGTGCTATTTATTGTATTATCCATTTGTTTTAGTAAATCGCCGATATTCCCACCATCAGCAATAACCTGTTTGAATGCTTCGCGGGGAATATTTCCTTGAATGACATATTGCCACAGGATATAAATAACTAATGCAATTAACGCACCAAATAACAGACTGCGAATAACGGCTTTGATATCTTTATTATAATATTTTACTAAACTTGGGATGTTACCGTGATATCCGAATGAAATAAGTAAGTAGGGCAGAGCAGCTAAAGCGTAAGGCATATATTTTTCTGTCATATCGTTTGGTATGGCATCGCCTTGATTGAATAGGATTACAGATTTAACTTCTGTAAACATACCACCAATAGACATAAAAAAGGTAATAACCATACCACCGATTAAAATTGTGCTCAGACGATCGACAGCTTTAGTTGATAACCAGACAATAAACGCGACGATAAAGGCAAAAATCAAGCCAGCATTTGCCTGTGATATTGGAACAATATTTTTAAAATTGTGGGCAATGATTGAGCTGCCTGCTGAAATGTAGGCGTAGGTCAGTGTATAGAGAACAAATGTAATAGAGATACCGTTTATTGTATTCCATTTTTTGCCGAGTAAATCTTTAGCAATAGTATGAAAACTCGCTCCTGATGGATAGTTCAGGTTGGCTTCCAGAATCATTAAGCTGGAAAAATACATACACGTCCATGTGTAAACCAGTAGAATAATTGAGCCAGTAAACCAAACACCGGAAGTCACCACGGGAATGGAGAACATCCCTGCCCCAACCGTGGTTCCGGCAATTATCATGGTACCACCGAGTATAGAAGGGCGCTTTAAACTCTGAGCTGTCTCAATGGACATATTAACTCCTGCTGGGTATAGTGTCTTTGTACTAGCTTAAAGATACATTTTTGAGTATAGAGTGTAAATAGACGTCATAAAGTATTATTTGAAATTAAACTAATAATATAGGTTAGTTCATTCAATAAGGTAAAATTTATTCTCTTGCCACATTTTTATTGCATTCCAGCTGGCTTCAAAATGAGGTTCAGGAAGATTATCAGGATCGCACCACATAAGTTGTTCGCATTTTTCTGGTTCCATTAATTTTGGTTCGCCACCTGGGTGTTTCGCGAGCAAACACACTGAAATAGTATGTTTCCCTTCCCGTTGATAAGTCTGAAGATTATTACAAATGCCGTAGACTTTTGGTGATTGTATTGTCAGACCCGTTTCTTCTTTAATTTCACGGATTGCGCATTGTTCAAAAGTTTCTCCGGCATCAACATGACCACCAAAGATTGACCAGTATGGAGCATGTTTACTGTTGCGTTTTCCAAGTAATACTTGGCCATACTCATTTACAATAACAACGCCAACACCCACAATTACGGACATTTAATATATTCCTTCATTTAAGTTTCAATAAGTTAACATCTCTTTTTAAGAAAAAAGAGTTTAGATATTATTCTGACTTGTAAATTAGCTTAAGACAATGAGCAAGAAAATATGGAATTTAACTGAAACGATTCAATTTTAGTGGTATAAATAGAACTGAAAATTCAATAGTCATAATAATTATCTACTAAAGGAGACACCGGGCAAAATGAGCCGTAGAGTTGCCACTATTACCTTAAACCCTGCTTATGATTTGGTTGGATTGTGCCCGGAAATTGCCAAAGGGACAATTAATCGTGTGCAAACAGTCGGATTACATGCTGCGGGTAAAGGCAATAATGTTGCTAAGGTTTTGCGTGATTTGGGTATTGACGTTACTGTCAGTGGTTTTCTAGGTAAGGAAAATCAGGAAGGATTTCAGCAATTTTTCAGTGAAAACGGTATGACGAATCGTTTCCATTTAGTACCGGGTAGAACACGAATTAATGTCAAATTGACAGAAAGAAACAGTGAAGTGACGGATTTCAATTTCTCTGGTTTTTGTGTCAGTGAAGGAGAATGGTTTAAATTTTTTAATGATTCACTTTCATGGCTTGGACAATTTGATATGGTTGTTGTTAGTGGTAGCTTACCTTCGGGAGTTTCTGCTGAATCTTTTACAGACTGGATGGCCCGTTTATGTCAGATTTGTCCTTGCATTATTTTCGACAGCAGCCGTGAGGCATTGGTGGCGGGGTTACAAGCCTCTCCTTGGTTAGTTAAACCGAATCTTTATGAGCTTGAGATATGGGCTGGTCGCCAGTTGCCTGACGTGTCCGATGTCATCATTGCTGCACATCAGCTCAGGGATCAGGGAATTGCTCATGTGGTGATATCCCTGGGGGAGCAGGGCGCATTGTGGGTTAATGCATCTGGAGCATGGCTGGCAAAACCACCGCATTGTAAAGTTGTCAGCACTGTTGGCGCTGGTGATTCAATGGTCGGTGGTCTGGTTTATGGTTTGCTGATGCGGGAATCCAGTGAGCACACATTGCGATTGGCGACGGCTGTATCTGCGCTGGCAGTCAGCCAGCCTAATGTGGGGATCAGCAATCGCTCTGAATTAGCCGCAATGATGGCTAGAATTGAGCTGACACCAGTTAAATGATGTTTAATTTAATGAATAGTTAATTTTGTTGTGATTTCAACCAGGCAATTTCTTGCAGCCAAATATCTGGGTTAATCGTTTCAAGGATCAGAGGAATTTCATCAAAACGGGCATCTTTCATAATGTAACTGAAAGGTGTTTTACCAATATTACCTTCTCCAAGGCTATGATGTCGGTCAACACGGCTGGCAAATTCACTTTTGGCATCATTTAAATGCATTCCGCACAGATACTGAAAGCCAACAATTTTTTCAAATTCCTGAAAAGTCTGTTTACAAGCATTCTCTGTACGTAAATCGTAGCCAGCGGCAAAGGCGTGACAAGTATCAATACAGACACCAACTCTGCTTTTGTCTTCAACTCCGTTAATAATTGCGGCCAGATGTTCAAATTTGAAACCCAGGTTTGTCCCTTGACCTGCTGTATTTTCGATAACCGCAGTAACCCCTTGGGTTTTATTGAGAGCGAGATTGATAGATTCTGCAATTCGCGCCAGACACTTATCCACATCTATTTTATTAAGATGACTGCCTGGATGAAAATTCAGTAGATCAATACCTAGTTGTTCACAACGTTGCATTTCATCAATGAATGCTAGCCGGGATTTCTCCAATGCATCAGTTTCTGGGTGGCCCAGATTAATCAGATAACTATCGTGAGGAAGAATTTGCCGGCTGCCATACCCATAGCGTTCACAATTTTCTTTAAATTTATCGATGACATCAGTGGTCAACGGTGGTGCATTCCATTGCCGCTGATTTTTTGTGAACAGAGCAAAGGCGGTAGCTTGTAATTCGTGTGCTCGAATAACGGCCTGATCGGCTCCACCGGCAGCGCTGACATGTGCTCCAACAAATTTCATATCTTCTCCTTACCTACTATTATCCCATTATGTCATTGTTCGGACGGTCAATGAACCTTAAGAATGGAAAGGTTATATACTGATGAGGTTCTTCAGTGCGAATGTTTCGATCAACCAAGTATATATTGGACGCCTAGATTTATCAGAAATCCACCGATCACCAGCCATACAAACAAAATCAAAGCTAACAAGATAGGCTTAAATCCAGCTTGACGAATAGCACTTACATGAGTAGTTAAACCTAATGCAACCATGGCCATAGCGAGCATAATTGTATCGATATTGATCAGATAATTAACTATTACTGTAGGTAACAAATTAAAAGAGTTGAAACCAGCTATTGCAATGAAAATTACAGCAAACCAAGGGATAGTAATTTGGGTTCTCTCTTGACTGTTTTTGCTATTTTTAGTAGGGGCATTGCTGATATAACTGGATAATAACAACAGAAATGGCGCCAACATCATAACTCTAATCATCTTACTGATAACGGCGGCATTCTCCGTTTGATCGCTAATAGCATGTCCAACAGCAACAACCTGAGCAACTTCATGAATGGTGGAGCCAGTAAAGATACCGAAAGCTTCTTGTGTGAATGAGAACCACTGATAATGTTCGTTGAGTTGATAAAACCATGGATAAATGAAAATAGCGATGGTACCAAAGATAACAACTGTTGATACAGCAACAGCAACTTTACTGGCAGGAGCATTTACCACAGGCTCTGTTGCCATAATAGCCGCTGCACCGCAGATACTGCTACCGGCACCAATTAATATTGAGGTTTGTTGGTCTAATCCAAAGAGGGATTTTCCTAGCCAGATTGCAATAAAGAAAGTTGAAGACAACATAATTGCGTCAGTTAAAAGACCGGTAGCACCTACGTCAGCAATTTGCTGAAATGTCAGACGGAACCCATAAAGAATAATGCCTGCTCGTAGGAGATAATGTTTGGAAAAATGAATACCTTCATCACAATAAGGTTTAAGTAAAGGATAAACGGTGTTACCGATAATAATTCCTGCCAGAATCGCCAGTGTCAGTGCGCCCAGCCCCATATTAATAAACCATGGAATATTTCCAGCATAGATTGAAATTGCGGTAAGTATTGCCGCCACTATTAGCCCAGGTATTAATTTTATTCTGGGAATAGATTTTTGTTTACTAAGTTCTTTAGCTTGAATGTTAGACATAGATATTGTTCACTTTGCTTATATATTTTAAACATAAGTATATAGCAGACAGATTTATCATTAAAATTGATAAAATTATTATATATAATCTAAAAAACTGGTAATGAAGAGAGGATTTTTGTTAAGTTGTTTATTTCTGTATAAAATTAAAACAATCTATTTGGCTGATATTATATTTTGTGAGGCAATATGCATATTACACTGAGACAATTGGAAGTTTTCACTGAGGTATTGAAAAGCGGTTCAACGACACAAGCCTCTCTGCAATTATCGCTTTCTCAATCTGCGGTGAGTGCTTCACTAACGGATCTGGAAAACCAGCTTGGCGTGCAGCTTTTTGACAGGGTAGGAAAACGACTGGTAACTAATGAGCACGGTCGTTTACTTTATCCCAAGGCTTTGGCATTACTGGAACAGGCAGGGGAAATTCAGCAGTTATTTAAACAAGAGCTGGGTGCATTACGTATTGCCGCCAGTAGTACCATTGGTAATTATATGTTGCCGGAAATGCTGGCAAATTATCGTCGGGATTTTCCTGATACACCCTTGGAGTTAAACATCAGTAATACTCAAGATGTCATCAATTCTGTGCTGGAATTCCGCGTTGACCTTGGTTTGATAGAGGGTTCTTGTCACAGCCCTGAATTGATAACTAATCTCTGGATGGAGGATGAGTTGGTTATTTTCTCTGCTCCTGAAAACCCGTTAGCTAAACAGGTGCTGAAATTGGATGATTTAGCTAATGCATCGTGGATATTAAGAGAAAGGGGATCGGGTACCAGAGAGGTATTGGATCATCTGTTATTTGCCCGTTTACCTGGGTTCAAAATTTTGATGGAATTGGGGAATTCTGAAGCGATAAAACATGCTGTTAAATTTGGCATGGGAATTAGTTGTTTATCCAGACGAGTCGTTGCAGAACAATTGGAAAATCGCATTTTGCTAGAATTGAAGGTGCCAGAATTGAAGCTTTTCAGGATGTTGTACCTGATTTGTCATCGGCAAAAGCATATGTCTAATGCACTGCAAAAACTGCTTAGTTATTGCCAGTGAATTTTATTTTTTATTTAAACGTTAGTTAAGAATTAGTTATATTACTTATAATTTTTTCTGAATTATGAAGGTATCTTATAATTGTGTTTCCTTGCTATTTTGATAGCGAGGATTTGTTACAATCCGCCACCAGGTTTATTCTCAGATAACAGGAACATAATGTCTCAACAACAAAGTATTCCCCGGAAGCCAATAGCGCAACATTTACGCCGTGAATTAAAAGCGCGGCATTTGGCAATGATTGCTATTGGTGGATCAATAGGCACGGGGCTATTCGTGGCTTCAGGTGTGACGGTTTCACAGGTCGGGCCTGGTGGAGCATTACTTTCCTATGCGTTGATTGGCCTGATGATCTACTTCCTGATGACCAGTCTGGGAGAGCTGGCTGCTTATATGCCTGTTTCTGGTTCTTTTTCAACTTATGGCTCCAAATATGTTGAAGAAGGATTTGGTTTCGCCCTTGGTTGGAACTATTGGTACAACTGGGCGGTGGCTATCGCGGTGGATTTGGTGGCTGCTCAGTTGGTTATGGGTTATTGGTTGCCGGATGTGCCAGGTTGGGTTTGGAGTGCGTTGTTTCTTGCATTGGTTTTTCTACTGAATTTTATTTCAGTGAAAGGTTTTGGTGAAGCTGAATACTGGTTTTCTTTGATTAAAGTTACCACGATTATTGTCTTTATTGTGGTCGGAATATTGATGATAACCGGTATTATGAAAGGTACAGAAGGTGCTGGATGGCATAACTGGACTATTGGTGATGCCCCTTTTGCCGGTGGTTTCTCTGCTATGATTGGTGTAGCAATGATAGTTGGATTTTCTTTCCAGGGAGTCGAACTTATTGGCATTACGGCGGGTGAGTCCAAAGACCCCGCGAAGAATGTTCCTCGTGCGGTACGTAAAGTGTTCTGGCGTATTCTGTTGTTCTATATTTTTGCTATTCTGATTATTAGCCTGATCATTCCTTATACTGATCCAAATTTGCTACGTAATGATGTCGGGGATATTAGCGTTAGTCCGTTTACGTTGGTATTTGAAAATGCCGGTTTATTATCAGCGGCGGCTGTGATGAATGCCGTTATTTTGACTGCGGTATTGTCTGCGGGTAATTCAGGGATGTATGCCTCAACTCGTATGCTGTTCACATTGGCAAAAGAGGGCAAAGCACCAAAGATTTTTGGTAAATTATCTCAAGGTGGTGTGCCGCGCAATGCTTTGTATGCAACAACGGTTGTTGCTGCTTTGTGTTTCCTCAGTTCAATGTACGGTAATCAGACAGTGTATCTGTGGTTGTTGAATACCTCTGGGATGACAGGTTTTATTGCATGGTTAGGGATTGCTATCAGTCATTATCGTTTCCGCCGTGGTTATGTAGCTCAGGGATTGGATCTAAATAAGTTACCTTATCGTTCAGGGTTTTTCCCGGTTGGCCCGATCTTTGCGTTTATTCTCTGTCTGACCATTACATTAGGACAGAATTATCAGGCGTTTCTGCAAGACAAAGTTGACTGGTATGGTGTAACCGCAACTTATGTTGGTATTCCATTATTCCTATTGATTTGGTTTGGTTATAAATTAGCAAAGAAAACCCGTTTTATTAAATATAGCGAGATGGAATTTCCTGATATCCCCAATAAATGAATTTGATCACGCTGAATAATAATTAACAGGCTGGTAGGGTCTTTGGAAAGACATAAACCGGCCTGATTTTGCAGTATTTCAATGCGATTCACGATCAATTTATTATTATCTTAACGTTTTGTTCTATTATGGTTAAATAACTATTGACAGGAAATCAGCAGAAAACGCTCATTTTTGTAACTAAATAGACGTTTTTTTATTTTTCATGCAGTTAGTCGTATAACTTAGTCATGTTATTTCCAAAATCTCTGTAAATCACATTGATAAGTATTCTCGTTTGCTTTATTGTTAGCGCCATTATTATTAATATGAAAGAGGCTAACAAAGTGAAATTTGTATCTCGATCTATTGCAAAGAGTATCAGTATCAGCCTGTTAGCGGGTTCGGCAGTAATGGCAAGCTTCGCATCATGGGCTGAAACGGTTACCGATGTAGTTGGCCGTACTGTTGACGTTCCTGAGAATGTAAACCGTATTTTGTTGGGTGAAGGTCGTTTGTTCCACGCTGTCGCTTTACTTGAAGGGGATAAACCACTGGCTCGTATCGCGGGTTGGCAAGGTGATTTTCGCAAACTGGACCCACAATCCTACGCCATCTATAAAGCTAAATTCCCTGAGATTGACAAAGTTCCTTTGATTGGTGATACCAGTGCTGACAGTGTTAGTTCTGAAAAAGTATTAACTCTCAATCCAGATATTGCTATTTTTGGCTTGTCTGGTCATGGTCCGGGTAAGAACAGTGAATTGGTTGCTCAGCTTGAAAAAGCAGGCGTTCCAGTCGTGTTTGTTGACTTCCGCACCGATCCACTAAAAAATACGCTGCCAAGCATTCGTATGCTGGGTAAAGTATTGCACCGTGAAAAACAAGCAACAGAATATGCTGATTTCTACGAGAAGAATATAAAACTAGTAACGGAAATCACCAATAAGATCCCGGAAGAGAAAAAGCCAGCTGTATTTATTGACCTAAGAGCGGGTGCTTTTGAAGACTGCTGTGCTACTGCCGGTAATGGTAATATGGGTAATTTTATCGATCTGGCGGGCGGTAAAAACATTGCTAAAGCTGTGCTACCAGGCGCACTTGGTAATATGAATCTCGAAAAGATTATTGCAACTGATCCTTATATTTACATTGCCAGTGGTGCAAAAGCGTCAGACAGTAATGAACCTGGTGTAAAACTGGGCGCGCAAGCTACACCTGAGCTGGCAAAAGCTAGCCTGAAAAAAATAACTGTTCGCAAAGGTATCAGCTCTTTGACTGCGGTTAAAGAGGGTAGAGACTATGCTATTTGGCATAATTATTATAATTCTCCATATAACGTAATAGTCGCGCAGGTATTTGCTAAGTGGTTCTATCCTGAACAATTTGCAGATTTAGATCCACAAAAAACACTGAATGAATTACACAGTAAATTCTTGGCAGTTGAACCATCAGGTGTTTATTGGATCAGTGAGAAGTAATCAGTAAGACAGGTAACAGAAATAATGAGTGTCACTACCGAGCCTATGCCAACGGTGAAACAACAATCAAATAGCAGCGGTGTAAAAGCCCATTACCAATATATTTTACGCCGCCGTATCGTGATGATGGTGTCCATCTTCTTGGTTATCGGCGCTTCCGTGGTATTAGATTTTACTATAGGGCCATCAGGTTTATCTTTGCAGTCTCTCTGGCAGACTTTAGTGTCTCCGGATAGTGTAGATGCGGGTACACGGGTGATTGTCTGGGATATCCGTTTGCCATACGCTCTGATGGCGGTAGTGATTGGCCTGTCTCTTGGGCTGGCTGGCGCTGAAATGCAGACGATTCTGAATAATCCATTGGCAAGCCCTTTCACTTTAGGGGTTTCTCAGGCGGCTGCATTTGGTGCTGCGTTGGCTATCGTGTCAGGTATTGGTATTCCTGGTGTGCCTGACCAATGGTTTATTTCTGCGAATGCCTTTATTTTTGCTTTGTTGGCAGCGTTGGTGCTGGATGGCATTACTCGTTGGACACGGGCTGCCACTTCCTCTGGCGTGGTGTTGTTTGGTATTGCGATATACTTTACTTTTGACGCATTGGTTTCCATGATGCAGTTTATCGCAACTGAAGATACCCTTCAGGGGCTGGTACTCTGGACAATGGGTAGCCTTGCCAGAGCAACTTGGATAAAACTGGGTGTTATGTTGCTGGTATTTGCAGTTATTTTTCCGATTTCAATGATGAATGTTTGGAAATTGACAGCGTTGCGTTTGGGTGAAGATCGGGCCATCAGTTTTGGTATTGATGTTCGTCGCCTGCGCTTGGGTACATTATTGCGTATCAGTATTCTTTCCGCCTTAGCCGTTGCATTTGTCGGACCAATTGCCTTTATCGGTTTAATTGCGCCCCATATTGCTCGTATGATATTTGGTGAAGATCACCGCTTCTATTTGCCTGCCAGTGCACTGATTGGTGCATTAGTGCTGTCTTTGACGTCGATTGTCTCGAAGAACTTGATCCCAGGTGTCATTATTCCGGTTGGGATTGTTACTGCATTGGTTGGGGTTCCATTCTTCCTTAGCATAATTTTGCGTTACAGGGGGAATGTATGAAGCAGGGGTTAACTATCAGCAATTTTTCTGCTGGCTATCCGAAACATCCGGTAATTGAAAATCTAAATGTCGCTCCATTACCTCGCGGGAAAATTACAGTACTGTTGGGACCAAATGGCAGTGGTAAATCAACACTCCTGCGTTCGCTGGCTGGCTTAAATCGCGCCAGTGGGCAGCTCTGGCTTGATGGTCAGGATTTGATGAAAATGAATTTTGCGAAGAGGGCAGAAAATGTGGTTTATTTGCCACAAAGTTTGCCTGCTGGCGTTCATTTACATGTGTTGGAATCGATTATTGTTGCTCAACGTACATCCAGTGGACATCATTCTGGAACCAGTGAAGAAGAAGTGATGTCTTTATTAGGTCAGTTGGGGATTGAACATCTGGCATTATGTTATTTAGATCAGTTATCTGGTGGTCAAAAACAGTTAGTCGGATTAGCACAATCGCTAATTCGTAAGCCGACATTATTATTATTAGATGAACCACTTAGTGCATTGGATTTAAATTATCAATATCACGTAATGGAATTGGTTGCACAAGAAACACGCCGCCGTAATATTATTACTGTAGTGGTCGTGCATGATATTAATATCGCTTTGCGGCATGGTAATTATATATTAATGTTGCAAAAAGGTAATTTAATTGCCGAAGGAATTCCTGAACAGGTTATTACGCCGGATAGCTTAGCACAGGTTTATGGTGTCAGAGGCAGGATTGAACGCTGTTCTCAGGGCGTTCCACAGGTATTAATTGATGGGTTGGTTTCAAATCTGACCAGTTAGAACCTATTCTAATAAGCTTGTTACAGGACATATTTTCGATAAATCATGGGCATGGATAGTGCATAGAAACGGGAGTGTACACGGTGGTACGTGAGGAATAGGTTTTTCCGCTCGTAATAAAGTACGTTTAAAGGCTGTCGTTTTTGTCTGAATAATACCCATGCCCACTCTTTATTACTACAAAGAGTGGGTAATAAAATAATTGAATAAGATAAGTTGTTTGAATTAATAGAGAGTATTGGTTTATATTTTATAGTAATAATATGTAAGAAAGTCGAATAAAAAAATAATAAAACCACACAGGGATGAATGTTTTATCCCTGCTGTTTGAGCATATGTTGATTATCCATTTTTATAAATGAATAAATCATACTTATACCCAATGGATTTCAAGATGTATCGCGACGGCAAGGGAGCGAATCCCCGGGAGCATAGAGAACTATGTGACCGGGGTGAGTGAGTGCAGCCAACAAAGAGGCCACTTGAAAGATAACGGGTATATATTTCTTGGAGAATCGGGAATGGGTATTTTTAATAAAAGAAAAATCGCGTTAGGGGTTATTGCTACAATCTCATCTGGCTCTGTTTTTGCAGCCAGTAGTAGTAATGACACAATTATTGTGACTACAGCATCAGGCTTCCAACAGAAGATTGAAGATGCACCAGCGTCTGTTTCTGTGGTGAGCCGTGAACAATTAGAAACTAAAGCTTATCGTGATGTGACTGATGCACTGAAAGATGTGCCAGGTGTCGTTGTGACAGATGGTGGTAGCAGCAGTGATATCAGTATTCGTGGTATGTCGTCTAAATACACCATGATTTTGATTGATGGGAAGCGTGTTGATACCCGCAGTACGCGGCCAAACAGTGATAACGCTGGTATTGAGCAAGGGTGGTTGCCGCCGTTGGCGGCGATTGAGCGGATCGAAGTGGTACGTGGGCCGATGTCTTCCCTTTATGGTTCTGATGCTATGGGGGGCGTTATTAATGTAATCACCCGTAAAGTTCAGAAAGAGTGGATAACGAGTTTTCGGGCTGATACGACGTTAACTGAGAGTAAAAATTCGGGTAATAGTTATCAGAGTAGTGTTTATGCAGCAGGGCCGGTCATTGATGGCTTGCTGGGCCTGAAAGTTAATGGCCTGTATTCTCACCGTAACGAAGATAAATTTGTTGGTGGTTTTAAAGAGCAAGAAATGCGTAACGGTTCAGCAACGCTTTCTCTGACACCTGATGATCAGAATACTTTTGATTTTGAAGCGGGTCGTTATGAGCAGGATCGTGATTCTACTGCGGGTAAAACAACTAAATTATTTGGTTGTGGTAAGAAAAAGAAGGAATTTTGTAAAGATAGTAGAAGCCGTTACAAGCGAAATAACTATTCTATTACGCACAATGGTATTTATGATTTCGGTACCATGGCTTCATATATCCAACATGATGACTCACGAAATCCAGGGCGTGATATGAAGTACCAGGATACGGTATTTAACAATCAAACTGTTTTCCAGTTAGGTGATCATACTCTGAGTGTTGGAGGGCAATATCGTTATGAAAACTTGCATGGCGGTGATAATACATTAGCTTCTGCTAATAATCTAAATAAATTGACTCGCTGGAGTTGGGCATTATTTGCTGAAAATGAGTGGCAAATGACCAATGATTTTGCCCTGACTGGCGGTATCCGTATGGATAAAGACGAGAATTTTGGTAATCATTGGACACCACGTTTGTATGGTGTATGGCATACGGATGAGCAGTGGACGATAAAAGGTGGTATATCTACGGGTTATCGTTCTCCGGATCTACGTCATATTTCGTCGAATTGGGGGCAGGCAACAGGTGGAGAGAGTGGTAATGCCGTTATTCTCGGTAATTCAGATTTGAAGCCTGAGAAAAGTGTTAGTGAAGAGATCGGTGTTATTTGGAATAATCAGGATAATTTTAATGCTGGGCTGACCATATTTAATACTGAATTTAAGGATAAAATTACAGAAATTTCAGATTGTGATATGTGCTCTGTTGGTTCGGACCCTCATATATATAACTTTGTTAGTAAACGTATAAACGTACATAAAGCGAACATACGTGGTGTCGAAGTGACGATGAACTGGGATATCGTTGAAAACTGGTCATTGTCTGCGAACTATACTTATACCGATTCAGAACAGAAAAGTGGGACAAACAAAGGGAAGCCTTTGAACAAAATGCCTAAACATATGGCGAATGCAACGCTGAACTGGCAGGCTTTACCGGAAATGCAAACTTGGACCCGGGTAAACTTCCGTGGCGAAACTTCAGATTCTTTAGGTCGTCGTGAAAAAATGAAAGAAGGAACACCGTCCTATGCCTTTGTGGATATCGGAGCCAGCTATAATCTGACTAAAGATTTACGCGTGTTAGGTGGAGTGTACAACGTGTTTGATAAACGCGTTACTGAAAAAAATTACGAAGCGCAACTGGATGGGCGTCGTTATAACATTGGTATCACCTACGACTTCTGATAAATAATTCTTATTAAATGTGTGTTAACCCCCTTGCCTGTTTTTGGCTGGGGGTTTTGTTATTTGCTTAACCCTAAAAACTGGGTGGTAATTCGTTTTGTGTTGTGCTAAAACTTAGCACATGTCAAAAGAATGTATATGACATGGTTAAATTCCATAGCGTAATCAATATGTGTGGTAAAAAATAATGAACTTTTAGTGTGGCGAGTATTGCTATTTTAGGTCTTCAAGTGCAGAATTCGCCCACTGGAAAATAACTGATGCGTTTATATGTGTCGGTTATTTTTTTTGCTTTGACTTATTTTTTACTATACCCAATAGATTTCAATTTGCAGCGCGGCGGCAAGTGAACGCCTCCCCAGGAGCATAGATAACGATGTGACTGGGGTAAGTGAAAGCAGCCAACAAAGTAGCAGCTTGAAAGATGAAGGGTATATACCAAGAGGCCGGACTCTGAGCCGGATAGATAATTGGCCCACGTGCAACTAGAACGAGAATCGGTTGCCGTAATGAGGAACGCTAATATGGAGCAATTATTCTCTATCGCACTTGTGCCAATCGGCGCATGCTGCTGCATCGATGACTATGGAGCATTGCGCTCTATGTATAATCCAGCCTCTAACTCCACTGTCTATTCTGCCTATAGGCAGAAGCGAAGTCTTCCCAGTAACTGTCGATTAAGTAGTGATAAAACACGAATCGGAGTTATGGGAGGTTTCGCTCATGTCGCATAATACTGCAATCTCAATTGGCACCAACCAAACTGGTGCGAACAATCGTGTTCAACTCAGAAAAACACTGACCTTAGTTCAGGTGGTGATGATGGGTCTTGCTTATCTGCAACCGATGACCATCTTTGATACTTTCGGCATTGTTTCTGGTTTGACTGACGGTCATGTAGCGACATCTTATGCTATTGCTTTGATCGCAATTTTGTTTACTGCCTTAAGCTATGGGAAATTAGTAAAACGCTTCCCATCTGCTGGGTCTGCATATACTTATGCACAAAAATCCATAAGCCCACATGTTGGCTTTATGGTGGGTTGGTCGTCGCTACTGGACTATCTGTTCATGCCGATGATTAACATCTTGTTGGCGAAAATTTATCTTCAGGCCATCTTTCCTGGTGTAGAGCCATGGATATTCGTTGTGGGTTTGGCATTATTGATGACAGCCTTTAACCTGCGTGGTATCAACGTTGTTGCTAATCTCAACACCGGCATTGTTATTGTTCAGGTTGCAATAATGGTGGTATTTGTGGGTTTGTTGATCCACGGCGTATACAATGGGGAAGGCGCGGGAACTTTATGGAGTGTAAGACCTTTTGCCTCTGAAGATGCCCATTTAATCCCGATGATTACTGGGGCAACGATTTTGTGTTTTTCATTCCTTGGGTTTGATGGCATCAGTTCGTTGTCCGAAGAGACGCCGAATGCAGGCAAAGTGATCCCGAAAGCGATCTTCCTGACAGCATTAATCGGTGGCGTTATCTTTATTATAGTTTCTTATTTCTTACAGCTCTATTTTCCTGATATCTCCCGGTTCAAGAATCCGGATGAATCTCAGCCAGAAATTATGCTGTATGTAGCGGGGACTTTATTCCAGTCCATTATTCTGGTGTTCTCTTGTGTCACTGTTTTGGCCTCTGGTATGGCATCCCACGCAGGTGTTTCGCGTTTGCTCTATGTCATGGGGCGCGATGGCGTATTTCCTGAGAAAATATTTGGCTATGTTCATCCAAAATGGCGGACTCCGGCAATCAACGTATTGTTGGTAGGTATCGTAGCACTGTCTGCTATTACCTTTGATTTGGTGACTGCAACGGCTCTGATTAACTTTGGTGCGCTGATAGCGTTCACCTTTGTAAACTTATCGGTTATTTCTCAGTTCTATATCCGTGAACGTCGTAACCGTACATTGAAAGATACAATCAACTTCCTGGTATTGCCTGTGATTGGTGCCTGCACTGTTGGGGTGTTGTGGATGAACTTGGAACAAAGCTCTATGGAGTTGGGTTTAACCTGGGGAGCAATTGGTCTGGTTTATATGGTATTCCTGACCCGTCGTTTCCGTCAGCCGATGCCTCAGTGTTCTGAAATGATTTAGTATCCGGTTTGAAAAAGAAAACGGTACCAATGGTGCCGTTTTTTTATCATGTTTCCAGTTTGTCGTAATAATGCAGAAGAAGGATCTTAGGAAAGAAAACAGCGAGGTAGCTTGCAGATAAGAAAAATTCCGGCGGTAAATAGAGAAAAACAATCTATGCTCTGAGAGGTAATTATACTATTAAGGAAGAGTCTATGAATGATGCAAAGACCTCTCAAAATCAGCAATTCATTACTACACTGACTAATATTGTTGGTAAGTCTCATATCCTGACTGCTCCCCATAAAACTGAACGCTACCGTAAAGGTTTTCGCTCGGGTCAAGGCGATGCCTTGGCTGTAATATTTCCCGGATCTCTGATAGAACAGTGGTGTGTGTTTAAAGCCTGTGTTGAAGCGGATAAGATCATCTTGATGCAGGCGGCTAATACCGGTGTGACCGAAGGTTCTACTCCGAGCGGTAAGGATTACGACCGCGACATAGTGATCATCAGCACGCTGCGCATGAATAAGATCCAAATCCTGAAACAGTGTAACCAGGTAGTAGCACTGCCGGGCAGCACATTGTGGCAACTCGAACGTGCGTTAAAACCGCTGGGACGTGAACCTCATTCGGTCATCGGTTCTTCTTGCATTGGTGCATCTGTGATTGGTGGTATCTGTAATAATTCAGGCGGTTCTCTGGTTCATCGTGGTCCCGCCTACACTGAAATGGCGTTATATGGGCGAGTGAACAAGAACGGTAAGCCAGAATTGATTAATCATCTGGGTATCTACTTGGGAGAAACACCGGAAGAGATCCTCTCTTGTTTGGAAGAACAGCGTTATAGTGACCAAGATATAGAACAAGGTCAGCGTAAAGCATCTGATTATGAGTATGCCCAACGTGTGCGTGACGTAGATGCCGATACACCATCTCGTTTCAACTCTGATGAACGTCGTTTGTTCGAAGCGTCGGGTTGTGCAGGTAAGTTGGTCGTGTTTGCTGTCCGACTTGATACTTTTCCAGCAGAATCTTTGTCTCAGGTATTTTATATCGGTACCAACCACACTGACGTGTTGACAGAATTGCGTCGCCATATATTAGCCAATTTCCGTAATTTGCCGGTGGCGGGTGAATATATGCATCGGGATATTTTCGATATCGCAGAAATTTACGGTAAAGATGCTTTTATCATGATTGATAAGCTTGGTACTGATAAAATGCCGACCTATTTTACGTTGAAAGGGCGAATGGACGCTATTCTCAATAAGGTTCCATTTTTACCTTCCCATCTTATCGATCGCATGATGCAAGGATTGGGTCGTTTATTTCCTTCCCACTTACCTAGGCGTTTGAAAGAATATCGAAATCGCTTTGAGCACCATTTGATATTAAAGATGTCAGGTGATGGGGTTGAGGAAGCTAGAAATTGGCTAAAGAGTTATTTCAGCCAAGCAGAGGGGGCATTCTTTGCCTGTACGCCGGAAGAAGGAGCTAAAGCATTCCTGCATCGTTTTTCCGCTGCCGGCGCAGCGATCCGTTATCAAGCTGTACACAGTAACGAAGTGGAAAATATCCTCTCGCTTGATATCGCTCTGCGTCGTAATGATCGAAAATGGTTTGAGCAGTTACCGCCAGAAGTTGATGATGTATTAGTGCATAAACTTTATTGCGGGCATTTTATGTGCCATGTATTCCATCATGATTACATTGTAAAAAAGGGCGTGGATATACATGCACTAAAAGAAAGAATGATAGAGCTCCTTGATCAGCGTGGTGCAGAATATCCCGCAGAACATAATGTGGGCCATCAATATCAAGCTAAGCCTCAGCTGAAGAATTTCTATCGGATGACTGATCCTACTAATACTCTCAATCCAGGAGTTGGGAAAACGTCTAAGCTGAAAAATTGGGGGGAAGAATCTTAATGCCAGTATTCTCAACATCATGGCAGTACTAAGAAGATGTGAGTCTGTAAGCATTACCCCATTTAGGAAGAAGGCGAGCATATATGACTCGCCGTTCTATGATTATCCAGCCAGTTTCACTGCATATTCCATCAGGGCCTTAAGTTGGCGGCATTTTTCTTCATTGCTTTGGTATTCAATAAAGAGCTGTTCAATGATAAAGATATATTCACTAAGCTTATCTTGGGTTAATGCATCTTGACGATGGCGTAGCCAGCTCTGTTGTTCATCATAAGTCAGAGTAGAAGGGTAATTTTTGGCACGATAGCGGAATAATAGCGTTTTAATGCGCGGGTCCTGGAAAGTCAGGTCTAAAGCAGGTAAATTCTGCGGTAGTGTTTCACGGATAATATTCATTGCTGCTTTATCTGCATTACTAAAGAAACCGTCATACAGCTTAGCGTCAACATTATCTGATTCAGGGAAAGATTCAGCCTGAACAAACAGTTCGACAACTTTTTCTCTGATTTGTGGATTATTGCGTAGGATAGCCAGATTTTTCTCACAATAATCACGATCTAACCCAAGACGTTCAGCGTCTTCTGTTCGTAAGGTATTATCAGGTGCGATTATCGGGCACTTATTAATATGGACCAGCTTAACAGGGACTGGTGGCTGATCTGGCAGCAATTCATCATGGCGGGTATACAAACGTTCACGTAAAGCATCTGCATCCAGTTCCAGCAATGGTGAAATATCTCCAGCCAGATCGCACATGATAACGGCATTTTGGTTTATCGGATGCCATGCAAGAGGAGCTACCAAACTGGTATTGCTACGGGCAGCGCCAAACATCCCGGAAACATGAACCAGTGGTTTCATTTGTGGGATATCGATGAGATTGCTGATTTTCTGTTTATTTCTTAGCTGAAAGAAATAATTGAACATCCGCGGTTGTGCCGCTTTAAGCAATTTTGCCATTGCAATTGTGGCGTAAACATCGGACATAGCATCGTGAGCATGTGAATGCTCAATACCATTTGCCTTGGTCAGGTGCTCCAGTTTAAAGCTGGGCAGACCATCGTCATTTTCGGGCCAGATAATACCTTCGGGGCGCAGGGCATAACAGGCACGCAATACATCAAGTAAATCCCAACGGGAATTACCTTTTTGCCAGCTATAAGCGTATGGGTCATAAAAATTGCGGTAAAAAATATTCCGGCTGACTTCATCATCAAACCGGATATTGTTATAACCGAGGATACAACTGTTAGGCACACTGAATACATTATGAATTTGTCGGGCAAATTCCGCTTCGTTGACACCTTTTTCCAATGCAATCTGAGGTGTAATGCCGGTAATCATGACCGCTTCTGGTTGAGGGAGATAATCATCGGCAGGTGAACAGTAAATAACTAACGGCTCTTCAATAATATTGAAATCCATATCAGTGCGGACACCGGCAAACTGAGCAGGTCTGTCTAATGCGGGATGTTTACCGAAAGTTTCATAGTCATGAATGTAGAAAGTGGGTTGTTCGCTGCTGTTTTTCACTGTTGTTCAATGTCCAATCATGTTAATTATTTGTTTCTTCTGTTTTTTTAGAGAAGGGAATAATATTTTTTCCAGAAATATGAGTAATTATTGCTTACTATCTTAGAGAATCCATGCGATTGCAATATCATATCCATATCTTCCTATTTTCTGCGCCACGATGGGATGTCAGTTATTAACGTTTTTGGGGCTTGTAATAAATGATTGTATGTTTTTAGACCATTTATCCTTGACAATATTGATCTGCCTACTGCAACATGCATTGAAGTATTGAAAAGATAAATGAAGTGAATATGTCAAATTTAATTTATTTAACGGTTAAAGGTCAAAACCAAGGGTTAATTTCTGCGGGTTGTGGCAGAAGAGACTCAATAGGTATCAAAGCGCAAAATGGGCACGAGGATCAGATCTTCGTCTATAGTCTGCAACATCTTATGACTCGCAAACAAAATGTTTCACATCAGCCGGTAATTATCACTAAACCTATTGATAAAGCTTCTCCTTTATTAGCGAAAAGCTTGGATGATAACGAAAGGTTAGAGTGTTTTCTTGAGTCTTACCGTACCAGCGAAAATGGTGGACTTGAGCTTTACTATACAATTCGTCTTGGGCAAGCGTATATTGTTAGTTTAAAATCAGACCACCCACATTCATTAACCAGTAATCATATGATGCCACAGGAAATTATTTCGATGGTATATACTAATATTACTTGGAATAACGTGGCGTGTTCAACGGGTGCGTATAGCATTTGGGATGAAAGGATTTTTTAATGGACGGAGCTAAAGAAATTGCTGAAAAAATGGTTTCGACTATTAACGATGACAGTAGCTGGCTTACTGGGTTTTCTGAGGGAGTATTGGATATCCCGGTGGATTTTTATCACCTCGGTTATGATTATCTTGATACTGACCATCGATGGGATAATGAAAATGACAAATATCGTTTTGTTGGATTAATAAAATCAGAAGCAATTACGCTTAATAATCTTGAAAGGGTGATTCAGATTATTTTTGAGGATTACTTAGGTAAACTGAGTGAAGAGCAAAAACAACGATTAATCGAAACGAAAGTTGGGAAAATATTTGGAGGTATTGTTGCAAAATATGTCATCTTTAACGGACAGCTCGGTGCTTTTTTCGGCACAAAATGGTTTGCGAAATTGGGTGGTTCTCTAGTATTTACTACAGTTTTGGGGCTTGGGGCGTCGGTATCCAGGGCGATCTATACTTCTAGGGAGTTAGCTCAAACAAACCCGAACTTATATATGTTATTAAGGCGAGAAGGTAACTTGGATTTACTCTATTTTTTGGTTGAGAGTAAAATGGAGTCATATGTCAGAGCATTAGAGGCGTATGAAGAAGATCGTGGTTTATTTAATGAGATATTTAATGAATTCTCCGCAGGACTGGATAAATGATGATGACGATAATAAGTGTATTGATGAGAATCGTGATGCATATAACTCAAGGGATAATTGGTGCGGTGTGTGTATTTTCAGTTATGGGATTAGTTTATTTTACCTTGATGTCAACATTAGAAAATCGATATCAGTATGCGATAGTTGCAGGTACATGCTTGGCATTTTCTGTTTTCTTTTACTATATAACAGAAAAAATAAAAGAAAAATGCCAATTGTTTCAGTAAGCGTTAATAAAGATATAAGCGATAGAAATATTGGGAGGGATTATTACCTACTGTATTATATCAGGTTGTCTCTTTTACCAACTAATTACAAATATAGATTCATCAGTAAATAAACTATTAAACAGAATAAACCGGATATGCAGTACCTTGGTAATTTCCAAGGCACTAAAATAGAAGGATATAACCTTCTGTTATATTTGTTTTTATTAAGGATAATTCAGTTCCTGAAAATACTTATTAATGGATTCAATATATTGGTTGCTTAAACCCGTCTCGTACTGAATCCTTTCAAGCAAATTTTCTCTATTGACACTGTAGAATGGCCTAATGGAAATGCCATTTTTGGGATGGGTTATTTTTATAATTGGAATCTTAGTTCTACGTGCATGACCAAAGGAAATTTCATAACCATCTAAATCAAAAGGAATTTTTTTCATCATTTAGCCTAATCTAATCTTCGTCATGTTTTTCGTCAATTTTAATACTGTTTCAGTAATAAGGGATTTTTTATTTTATTATTAAGATGAATATCACAAATATAGTCATTTCAGAGATATATTTAAATAATAAACTAATAAACTAATAAACTAATAAACTAATAAACTAATAAACTAATAAACTAATAAACTAATAAACTAATAAACTAATAAACTAATAAACTAATAAACTAATAAACTAATAAACTAATAAACTAATAAACTAATATTTATTTATGGTTGATATAATTTTTATCTGAATTGTTTTTTTAAATGGCTTTGTTATATAAAGTCTCAGGGTATGATCATATTAAAACTATATAGGATGCTGTTGAGGATATTTATCTCTTATTTAAGGTTTTAATAATGATACTTCATGAAATTAATTTTTATTCTATTGGATTTTTGATGATTTATTAAATGATTATAATTTCTGAAAGAATGGAGAATGAGCTTTATAGTTCTTCATTTGATTTTTTCATTTTCATGAAATATGGACGAAATTAATTGTTACTTGTAAATATAAAAGTCTTTCTTCCAATAGATTTATAATTTGGGTTTTAAACAGTTGTAGCGATCATCATATTTTGATCTTGTCGTGGTAAGGGAAGGGAAAAAAATCTTGGGTTTTTATCAGTGACAGATTGACTGTTTGTTATTCATTTGTATCAGGCCGTTTTTTTCGAACAATCAATGTGATGAAATTTTCAGCAAAAAGCCAGGGGCTAACAGGCTTCTGTAACCAATTAAAATCAATAAAGAATAGAAACTGGCTTGTCTATTAATGGCTTTAACCTGTATTGTGTAATCAGATTATAATCTGTATGTTTAGGTTGAATAAAGGTAGGAAAATGGACAACGTAAATAAGCCGTCATTTCAGAATGTGTTGGAGTTTGTGCGTATGTTTCGTCGTAAGAATAAGTTACAGCGCGAAATCGCAGACAATGAAAAGAAAATACGTGACAATCAGAAACGTGTTTTATTGCTTGATAACCTTAGTGAATACATCAAGCCGGGTATGTCAATTGAGGATATCCAGAACATTATTATGAATATGCGTAGTGACTATGAAGACCGTATAGATGATTACATCATTAAAAATGCGGATCTCTCCAAAGAGCGCCGTGAATTGTCCAAAAAGCTTAAGACAGTAGGTGAGCTTAAGTAAATATCATCAGATAACCACGCATTAATGCGTGGTTATTCGATTATGCAATAGCCCAATCAGGCTTAAGTTCTGGATCAACCAAGGCATAAATCTGCTGATATGAAAATTCTTCTTCTGCTATTACTGCCAATTCATGTGCAACATCTTTGCGACTGACCACACCATGAATGTCATTTTGATATCGTTGGCAATGGCCTGTTCCCGGTTTATCTGTTAATTCACCTGGGCGAATAATTGTATAATTTAGAGAACTGGTCTGAAGGTAGCTTTCTGCCATTGATTTACGTCTGACAGACTGACCAAATAATGATTTGGCTCTGGGTGACAGGGTTTTCCAGCTTTCTCCACAACCTATTGATGTGACGAGTAACATACGTATTATTCCTGCTTTTTCAATAGCATCAATGATAGTCATATTACCCAGGAGATCTGAATCAACTCCACCAATAGTAGAAAACACAATTGCTTTTGAGCCTGCATTCTGCACTGTTTTCTCAACATTTCCTGCATCACAGGCATCACCCTGACACCTAATTTACTAAGTTCGCAAGCCTGTTGAGAATTGCGGATCGGGGCGTTTTTGTTGCAACGCGATAGTGACTAAGTGGCGTCCAATCCCACTACCTGCACCAAAAATAAGCCATGGTTTCATTAAGAGTGTTCTCCAGATTAAAAGGTGATTCATCAATAGGATGATAATCGTTTAATTTAAACCTTATTGTAGATGGAATGAAATTAATGATAAGTATTTTGTGGGGAGAGCGGCAAAAAAATGGCTCCCGGAAAAGAGCCATTTTGCTAATATTAAATAATGTTGTTATTCAAAAGATTGCGGCTTAGCCATCGGAGAAGTGGCTGAGTTAGTCGCTGAATGGCCTCCAGCTCCCCCTTTCCCTTCGAAATGGGAAAAAGGTCGTTGCCATTCACTGATAATAACAAGTTGTTCAATCATCTCTGGGGCTGGTGCTTTGGTCATTGGCGCGTAAGCGTAATGACTTTTAACTATAGCAACAGGTTGTTTAATTGTTTCAGCTTCACTCTCTTTAACAATAGCCACTTCCGAAATTTCTTTAGGAACGACAATTTCTTTTATCTGAGGGTGTTGTTCGAGTTCAGTAGTTACCGGTGTTATTGCAACAGGTTCAATAACTGATAGTTCTTGCTGTAATGATTTATTTTGCTGCAAGACAGCGTCATTTTTTTCTGCAATGGCTGCTTTTGGTTTGATTTCATCCTGATAATCTTCTGGTACTTCTACTCTAGGTAAGTCAGTGGTGATTTGTTCAGGTTCTGTCGCAACTATCATTGCAGGTGCTGTTTCTGTCACTATTATTGGCAGGGCCTCATTCTGTTGCTCAACGACTTGTTGTTCAGCTACAGAGATTTCTTCAGGAGTTTCGCTGGAAATAGGAACCACCGGATAGCGAACCCAAACTTTCCCAGAAGCCATTTCTGGTGATGCAACAGCCATAGATAATGGTACCGGTGATTGAGGCAGATTTCTCTCATCACGGTAACGGCGGCGGCGCTGACCACTCACACGAAGATGGCGAGGAGAGCGACGAGAGCGACGCGGCATAACATTGTCTTGTTGCTCTTTATTTTCCGTCGGTTGTTGTGGTTGAGCTGTTTCAGTCCGTATTTCAATTGGTGCTGGTAATTGTTCTTCCGTGACAACAGGTGCTGGCAGGGAAGTGATGACAGCTGTAGTTTCTTTCACTTCATCTGTAATACGGATTTTTTGCTCAAGCTGACGGCGCTGACGGCGCGGGATAACCGGCAAGCATTCTTCAACTTCATTTTCAGCGACTTCTGGTTTATTCGTTTCAAGCTGCTGCTGATGCTTTTCTTCCTGACGACGGCGCTGACGCTCTGCTCGTTGCTCACGACGTTGCTGTTGCTGAGTTTCACGAGCAGCGATATCTATGGTGTTGTTATCCTGAATGCTATTTTTCTGCTGAGTATTACGATTTTTCCGTTGTTCATCACGATCACGGTTATTACGTTGTTCATCACGCAGGTTACTTTCATCACGATCTTTACGTGAATGCTGACGGCGCTGGTTACGTCGCTCAGAAGGACGGCGGTTATCATGACCTGATGATTTATTGTCTTTTTTCTGTACTGTTTCTTCTTCTTCTGCGCTGAACATTTTTTTCAAGGCAGTTAAGAAACGCTTTAAGAGACCAGGTTGTTCGGTTTTAATCTGAGCAGGGTGGTTAGGCTTTTTCTCTTTTGCTTTATTTGATGGTTGTTGTGCTGGTGCATCAGTTGGTAAGGCAAAAGCAGAGATAGCAGGTTGCTCAGGACGTTTACGTTCAGGCTGGATATCTTCTTGAGGATTTACTGCGCCAGTTTCATGCAACTGAGGCAACAGATAACTTAAGGTAGAAACTTCTTCACCTTTACGCACGCGCAGAACAGAGAAGTGTGGGGTTTGCATTTGATCGTTAGGAACGATCACTACGCCAACATCTCCCTGACGGCGTTCGATTGCACTGACCGCCTGGCGTTTTTCGTTTAACAGGTATGACGCAATTTGTACCGGCACAATAGCATGTACTTGATGCGTGTTCTCTTTCAGTGCTTCTTCTTCAATCAGACGTAAGATGGACAATGATAGAGATTCGTTATCACGAATAGTACCGGTGCCGCTACAACGCGGACAAACGTGATGACTGGATTCACCCAGCGACGGACTTAAACGCTGACGGGACATCTCCAGCAAGCCAAAGCGGGAAATACGACCAATTTGAATACGGGCACGATCCTGACGGACAGCATCACGTAGACGGTTTTCTACTTCGCGTTGATGGCGTACTGGTGTCATATCGATAAAGTCGATAACAATCAGGCCACCGAGGTCACGCAGGCGTAACTGACGAGCAATCTCATCTGCTGCTTCAAGGTTAGTGTTAAAAGCTGTCTCTTCAATATCGCCCCCGCGTGTTGCACGGGAAGAGTTAATATCAATCGCTGTTAATGCTTCTGTGGTGTCGATAACTACAGCGCCACCTGATGGCAGGCGAACTTCACGTTGAAACGCAGATTCAATCTGTGATTCGATCTGATAATGGCTAAACAGAGGAACTTCACCACTGTACAGCTTAATTTTGCTGGTGAAATCCGGGCGGCCAAGTGCGGTGATGTGTTGACGCGCCAGATCGAGAATTTTAGGATTGTCGATTAATATTTCACCAATATCTGGTCGCAGATAGTCACGGAAAGCACGGACAATAACATTGCTTTCCTGATGGATTAAGAACGGAGCAGAGCGGCTTTCGGCGGCTTTTTTGATGGCTTCCCAGTGCTTGAGACGAAATGATAAATCCCATTGTAGCGCTTCTGCGGATTTACCGACGCCCGCGGTGCGGACAATCAGCCCCATTCCTTCTGGCACTTCTAAAGATGCCAGGGCTTCTTTCAGTTCTGTACGATCATCACCTTCAATACGGCGGGAAATACCGCCAGCGCGGGGATTGTTTGGCATTAATACCAGATAACTACCAGCCAAACTGATAAAAGTGGTTAATGCTGCGCCTTTGTTACCACGCTCTTCTTTATCGACTTGAACAATAACTTCCTGGCCTTCCCTCAAAACATCTTTGATATTAGGACGACCGTGGGGATGGTAGTTATTAGGAAAGTATTCGCGGGCTATTTCTTTGATAGGAAGGAAACCATGCCTTTCAGCACCATAATCAACAAAAGCGGCTTCCAGACTAGGTTCAATTCGGGTGATTTTACCTTTGTAGATATTTGCTTTTTTTTGCTCATGTCCTGGGCTTTCTATATCCAAATCATAAAGGCGTTGCCCGTCAACCAGAGCAACACGCAACTCTTCTTGTTGAGTTGCGTTGATTAGCATTCTTTTCATTGTAACTTACTCATTATTTTTACATTAGTTATAGAGCTACGGGCAAATATAGATGAGCTACTAGTAACCGATGGTCTCGTGTCTTTTACAAATCCGCCAACCTCCCGGTTGTCGTTTGTATAGAGACGCATATTTTCGGTGAGCCTGAATTTTCACTTAAAAAACAGCGCTCTTTTCCAGGAATAATCTGCAAATATAAATGAAGCGGATTTGGTCCAATCCCAGTAAGCTGCTACCCGTAGCCCGCTAATTATTTGATTCCCCAGTACGTCTTACGCCATTGCTGCGTTTTTGTGCAATCAAATAAAGGACAAACATTTAACTTCGCCATTCAGAATTAAAAAAACTGACGGTGCCTGCGCATTATTCCATTGCTGTTGGGGTGATAGCAAGGTGACTTTATGCCTTTAAGAGCTTTTTCTGATGAAATATGGATAAATAGTTAATATTTGGTCTTTGTCTTAAACAAGGAAAGGTCACAGGCGGAAAGTATGTGTGATTTTTACTCATATTTAAAAATGAGTAGCACTCCGCTTGAGTGATAATTAGAATCGCTGTCATGAAAACGAATAATCAAATTGTACAATTTGTCACTATAGATGACGATGAGGCTGGACAACGCGTTGATAACTTTTTATTAGCGCGTTTGAAGGGTGTTCCTAAAAGCATGATTTATCGGATTGTGCGTAAAGGTGAAGTCCGGGTAAATAAAGGCAGGGTAAAACCTGAGTATAAATTGTCTGCGGGAGATGTGGTTAGAATTCCACCTGTTCGGGTCGCAGAACGGCAAGAGGTATCGGTTTCAGCTAAACTGCATAAAGTCGCGGCACTGGATGATTGTATCTTATATGAAGATGACTATATTCTGGTGATTAATAAGCCTTCAGGTACCGCTGTGCATGGAGGCAGTGGTTTAAGTTTTGGCGTTATTGAAGGGTTGCGGGTTCTACGTCCAGAGGCAAAATTCCTTGAACTAGTGCACCGTTTGGATCGTGATACGTCTGGAATTTTATTAATTGCGAAAAAACGCTCAGCTTTACGGGCCTTGCATGAGCAATTACGGCTCAAACAGATGCAGAAAGATTATTTGGCTTTGGTGCGGGGACAATGGCAATCACATTGCAAGGTTGTCCAAGCACCATTGCTGAAAAATATCTTGCAAAGTGGTGAACGGATTGTGAAGGTGAATGGCGAAGGTAAACCTTCTGAAACACGCTTTAAAGTAGAAGAACGCTTTACCAATGCAACGCTAGTGAGAGCCAGCCCAGTAACGGGCCGGACTCATCAAATTCGTGTTCATGCTCAATATGCCGGTCATCCGATTGCTTTTGATGATCGTTATGGCGATAAGGCTTTTGATTCGCAGCTATCAGATACGGGCCTTAATCGCTTATTTTTACATGCTAGTGCGTTGAAATTTACCCATCCATCGACAGGGGAGACATTGCGTCTTGAAGCACCGATGGATGGACAATTACACGATTGCATAAAAATCTTGCGTCAAGATACTGTACGTAATTAACGTGTAGCCGTCAGTGGGTTTATCCCCTGACGGATTAATAATTCCGTCAATGTAATTAATGGTAAGCCGATCAGCGTATTCGGATCTTTCCCTTCAAGCCGTTCAAATAAAGTGATTCCTAATCCTTCGCTTTTAAAGCTTCCGGCACAATTAAGAGGTTCTTCTGCTTTCAAATAAGCCCAGATTTCATCATTAGTCAGCTCCCTGAAATGAACATTGAATAATTCACAACGGGTATCTATTTCCCCCGTTTTACTATTAACTAGAGAGAAATACCGGTATAAAAGGTGACGCAATGACCACTCGCTTGCTGTAATTGTTTAAAGGCATTTTCGAAACTATGTGGTTTGCCAGTAATCTTGTTGTTAATAACACAAACTTGATCAGAACCAATAATTAAATGTTGAGAATATTTTGCTTGTAATGACTGTGCCTTAGCTTGTGCCAGACGTATAACGAGTTGCTCAGCGTTTTCATTAACTTAAGGTGTTTCATTAGCCTCTGGAGCCGCGCATATAAAGGGCAGACGGAGTTTTTCCATTAACATGCGGCGGTAAACTGATGTGGAAGCTAAAATGATGTGTGTCATAATTTTTCTAAAATACATGGCGAAATAATTGAAGGCATTTTAAACTAAGTACTGCTTAATAAGCGAATATTTGGCGGAAAGGTGCAGATGTGTGGCCTTTTTCTTTGACTATATCTCATTACAAAGATAATATGCGCGCCTTATGCAAAAGGTAAAATTACCCCTGACCATTGATGCGCTTCGCGCAGCTCAGAAACGATTAGACTACACAGGTAGTTATTCACCTGAGCAAGTTTTGCGTATCGCGGAATCTGTGGTTAGCGTGGACAATGATGTAGACAGCGTTTTATCGTTTCAGATAGATAATCAACGTCTGGCAGTTGTGCGGGGGCATTCCGATGTGGATGTCACGCTTCAGTGCCAGCGTTGTGGCGGTAATTTCAGCCATCACGTTCACATAACATATTGTTTTAGCCCGGTCGTCAATGATGAACAGGCTGAAGCATTACCGGAAGAGTATGAGCCAATTGACGTTGACGAATTTGGCGAAATAGATTTGCTGGCGATGATTGAAGATGAAATAATTCTTTCTCTGCCGGTGGTTCCGGTACATGATTCTGAACACTGTGAAGTGTCCGACGCGGACATGGTATTTGGTGAATTACCTCCAGAGGCTGAAAAACCAAACCCATTTGCCGTATTAGCCAGCTTAAAGAAAAGTACTTAAGGAGTAAGGTCAATGGCCGTACAACAGAATAAACCAACTCGTTCTAAACGTGGTATGCGTCGTTCTCATGATGCACTGACTGCACCATTATTATCTGTAGACAAAACTTCTGGTGAAACTCACCTGCGTCACCATGTGACTGCTGATGGTTACTACCGTGGCCGCAAGGTCATCAACAAATAATCTCCGCTAGTCATTAGCAAGTTGATACCTTGACTAATCTGACTTTAGCGTTAGATGCCATGAGCGGGGACTTTGGTCCTCGCGTTACAGTGCCTGCTGCATTGCAGGCGCTGGCATCTAATCCTAAACTTAAATTATTGTTGGTCGGACTCCCCGATATCATTTCCCCTTTGCTTGTAAATATCGATGCTGAGCTGCTCAGTCGCTTACAAGTGGTACCTGCTGAACGGGTTGTGGCTAATGATGCTAAACCGTCGCAGGCAATTCGAGCCAGCCGCGGAACATCAATGCGAGTTGCCCTGGATTTAGTCAAATCTGGTGAAGCGAGGGCGTGTGTCAGTGCAGGAAATACTGGAGTATTGATGGGGTTGTCCAAATTGATGCTAAAATCTATTGATGGCATCGAAAGACCTGCTTTGATGACAGTATTGCCAAACTTGAAACAGCAAAAAACTGTGGTACTGGATCTGGGTGCCAATGTTAATTGCGATAGCCGTATGTTGGTGCAATTCGCCATTATGGGTTCAGTGATGGCAGAGGAAGTCGTCGGTATAGTTAATCCTCGGGTAGCATTACTAAATATTGGTACAGAAGAGAGTAAAGGGCTTGATAATATCCGCGAAGCCGCCACTATTTTAAAAAACATTTCAACAATGAATTACATTGGTTATCTAGAAGGCGATCAATTGTTAACAGGCAAAACTGATGTGTTGGTGTGTGACGGCTTCGCAGGTAACGTAACGTTGAAAACGCTAGAAGGGGCAATCAGAGTTATTTTGTCCCTGCTTAAATCATCGGATGGGCAAAAGAGAAGATTCTCCTGGTTGTTGAAAATAGTCAAGAAGTGGTTGCAAAAACGGATGACAAAACGCTTCGGTCACCTGAACCCTGACCAATATAATGGCGCATGTCTGTTAGGATTATATGGAATAGTAATCAAAAGCCATGGGGCGGCTAATGAACTTGCGTTTAAAGCCGCAATCGAACAGGCTGTTCAGGCCGTTGAAAGGCAGGTTCCTGATAGAATTGCTGCACGCCTGGAAACAGCATTACCCAAGAGTGACTGAACATACATGTATACAAAAATTTTAGGTACAGGTAGTTATCTGCCTGCGCAAGTGCGCACTAATGCTGATTTAGAAAAAATGGTGGATACCTCTGACGAATGGATTGTTACCCGTACAGGTGTTCGTGAACGCCGTATTGCTACTGATGATGAAACTGTTGCAATTATGGGTTTTAGGGCTGCGGAAAAAGCGATTGAAATGTCTGGCATTGATAAAAATCAGATTGATTTAATCATTGTGGCGACGGCTTCATCCAGTCATGCTTTCCCAAGTTCTGCGTGCCAAATTCAGCACATGTTGGGTACCCAAAATTCAGCTGCTTTTGATATTTCTGCGGCTTGTTCTGGTTTCGCTTATGCACTGAGTATTGCTGATAAGTTCATTAAAACCGGTGCTGCAAAACATGCGTTGGTTATCGGCTCTGATTCTATTACCAGAACGCTTAATCCAGAAGATCGCGGAACCCTTATCCTGTTTGGTGATGGAGCGGGTGCGATGGTAGTCGGTGCCTCTGATGAGCCAGGGATTCTTTCAACTCACCTTCATGCAAACGGTAGCTATGGTGAATTGTTAGTGTTGCCTTATCAGGATCGCCAGAATCGGAAAGAACCCGCGTATGCCAGTATGATTGGTAATGAAGTATTTAAAATTGCAGTCCGTGAATTGGCTAATTTGGTTGATGAAACATTAGAAGCTAATAATTTATCACATAGTGCGCTGGATTGGCTGGTACCTCATCAGGCTAATTTGCGTATTATCGTAGCAACAGCTAAAAAGTTACACATGACTATGGATAAAGTGGTGGTGACGTTGGATCGTCATGGTAATACTTCCGCGGCATCGGTACCTATTGCATTTGATGAGGCGGTGCGTGATGGCCGGATTAAACGTGGTCAGTTAATTTTGCTTGAAGCTTTTGGTGGTGGTCTTACTTGGGGCTCAGCACTGATACGTTTTTAATTTGACAGGAAAATGAACATGTCTGAATTTGCAATGGTATTTCCTGGCCAAGGTTCTCAATCCCTTGGTATGTTGGCCGATTTGGCCGCAGAGTTCCCGGTTGTGGAACACACTTTTGCTGAAGCATCTGGTGTGCTGGGATATGATCTTTGGGCACTGGTTCAACAGGGGCCAGCAGAAGAACTGAATAAAACATGGCAAACCCAACCCGCGTTACTGGCAGCTTCAGTTGCTATTTGGCGGATTTGGCAGGAAAAAGGTGGAAAAGCACCAGCACTGATGGCAGGACATAGCCTGGGTGAATATTCTGCACTGGTTTGCGCAGGTGTCATTGATTTCAAACAAGCGATTAAACTTGTTGAACTGCGTGGCAAATTGATGCAAGAAGCTGTACCTGAAGGCACTGGTGCAATGTATGCAATTATTGGCTTGGATAATGAGTCTATTGACAGAGCCTGTAAAGAAGCAGCTCAGGGGCAAATTGTTTCCCCTGTTAACTTTAATTCACCTGGTCAGGTTGTTATTGCGGGTGAGAAAGAGGCTGTAGAACGTGCTGGCGTTGCATGCAAAGCCGCAGGCGCAAAACGTGCGCTGCCTTTGGCAGTTAGTGCGCCGTCCCATTGTGCACTGATGAAACCAGCCGCAGATAAGTTGGCAGTTGTTTTGGAAGGAATTGAATTCAGTCATCCTCAGTTCCCAGTGGTAAACAATGTTGATGTGAAAATAGAACAATCTGCTGAAGCTATCCGTGATGCACTGGTACGACAACTCTATAATCCTGTCCGTTGGACAGAAACAGTTGAATTTATTGCTGGACAGAGTGTCGGACAGCTATTAGAAATAGGGCCAGGTAAGGTTTTGACAGGTTTAACTAAACGAATTGTCGATACTTTAAGCGCAGCAGCGGTTAATGACGCAATTTCATTAGCAACCACATTGGAAAATAATTGAGGATAACATGAGATTAGATGGAAAAATTGCACTGGTAACAGGCGCTAGCCGTGGAATCGGACGTGCAGTTGCTGAGTTATTAGCTGAGCGTGGAGCCTGTGTTATTGGTACAGCAACGAGTGAAAAAGGTGCTGAGGTCATCAGTGCTTACCTTGGTGAAAAAGGTAAGGGGCTTGTACTGAATGTTACTGATCCGGAATCTATTGAACAGGTTATGTCTACCACTCGTACAGAGTTTGGTGAAATTGATATATTAGTCAATAATGCAGGTATTACTTGTGATAACTTGGTGATGCGTATAAGAGATGATGAGTGGCAAAATGTTATTGACACTAATCTTTCTTCCGTTTTCCGCATGTCAAAAGCGGCAATGCGTTCTATGATAAAAAAACGTTACGGCCGTATCATTTCTATCGGTTCTGTTGTTGGATCAATAGGTAACCCTGGTCAAGCGAGTTATGCGGCGGCGAAAGCCGGGCTTATTGGTTTCAGTAAAACATTGGCTCGCGAAGTTACTTCCCGTGGTATCACGGTCAACGTTGTCGCGCCAGGGTTTATCGAAACCGATATGCTCAGAGCATTGCCAGATGAGCAGCTGGAAAGTTTTGTGAAGGACATACCAGTTAAGCGGTTTGGGGATGTGAAAGAAGTTGCCAGTGCTGTGGCTTTCTTAGCTTCTGATGAAGCGGCCTACATCACAGGTGAAACAATACATGTCAATGGCGGCATGTATATGAGCTAAAAAATGGGCGAACCAGTTGCATTTTTTGTGTTAAATAACGCAAAATAGAGCAAGATTGTGGTTCGACCAGCCGGGATTTGGTTGCATCTTTTCCTGTATTTTATAAACTACGAAAACCATCGCGAAAGCGAATTTTGATAGGAAATTTAATAGCATGAGCACTATTGAAGAACGCGTTAAAAAAATCATCGTTGAACAACTTGGTGTTAAAGAGGAAGAAGTTGTCAATTCAGCTTCTTTTGTTGATGACTTGGGCGCTGATTCTCTTGACACAGTTGAACTGGTAATGGCTCTGGAAGAAGAGTTTGATATTGAGATTCCAGACGAAGAAGCAGAAAAAATCACTACAGTTCAGGCAGCTATTGATTACGTCCAGAACGAAAGCAAATAAGTGAACACACCTAGGCGGTCACTCGACCGCCTATGTTTCTGTCCTAAATTCTATTTCCCTCCCTGGAGGATAAGCGTGTCTAAGCGTCGAGTAGTGGTGACCGGACTAGGCATGTTATCTCCTGTCGGTATTACAGCTGAATCTTCTTGGAAAGCTGTTTGTGCCGGACAGAGTGGCATCAGCCTGATTGATCATTTTGACACCAGTCACCATGCAACTAAATTTGCTGGCCTGGTTAAAGATTTTAATCATGAAGATTTTAATATTTCGCGCAAAGATGCACGAAAGATGGATGATTTCATTCAATATGGTATTGCAGCAGGTATGCAAGCCGTTGAAGATTCTGGAATCGAAGTAACAGAAGCCAATGCTAGTCGTTTTGGTGCTGCTATTGGTTCTGGTATTGGTGGTTTGGGTCTTATTGAGGAAAATCATGGAGCATTGGTGGCTAATGGTCCCCGTAAGATCAGTCCATTCTTTGTACCTTCCACAATTGTAAATATGGTAGCAGGTCACCTGAGTATTATTTACGGTTTACGTGGTCCAAGTATTTCTATCGCGACAGCGTGTACGTCAGGTGTACATAATATCGGTCATGCAGCTCGTATTATTGCTTACAATGATGCTGATATTATGTTGGCAGGTGGTGCAGAAAAAGCCAGTACCCCTCTGGGTGTTGGTGGATTTGGTGCTGCCCGTGCTTTGTCTACCCGGAATGATGCTCCTCAGAGTGCAAGCCGCCCGTGGGATAAAGGCCGTGATGGTTTTGTTCTGGGGGATGGTGCAGGTATCCTGGTACTGGAAGAGTACGAGCACGCGAAGAAACGCGGCGCGAAAATTTATGCAGAAATCGTTGGCTTTGGCATGAGTAGTGATGCCTACCATATGACATCACCACCAGAAAATGGTGCTGGTGCTGCGCTGGCGATGGAAAATGCGCTAAAAGATGCTGGTATCACCACTGAACAAGTGGGATATATCAATGCACACGGCACTTCAACGCCCGCCGGCGACTTAGCGGAAGCTCATGCAGTTGAAGCAGTATTTGGTGAAGGCACTGATGTTTTAGTCAGTTCAACTAAATCAATGACGGGTCATTTACTGGGCGCAGCTGGTGCTGTGGAATCTATTTTCACAATTTTGGCACTGCGTGATCAGATTGTTCCGCCAACTATCAACCTGGAAAACCAGGATGAGAATTGCCGTCTGGATTTTGTTCCTAACGAATCCCGTAAGGTAGAAGGTATGGAATATGCATTATGTAACTCTTTCGGCTTTGGTGGTACGAACGGTTCACTGATTTTCCGTAAGATATAAACCTTATAACAAGCAAAGCTTGATGTTACAAATACATGCTGTTGAGAGCCTCGTTAGTATGATTTTGTAAATACTTTAAGGCGACAGAATAAAAAGCTCCAATAGTTGATCATTATTGGGGCTTTTTTATAACAGTTTCTGCGGGCATTTTTGCACTCATATCAGCTATATACTATGATACCGCTTCTTGTTAAGTTGGTTGAAATGCCTTTTTTGAGTAATTAAGAACAAAATCATATGCATTGGATTAATGGAGAGCGGTGTGACTACTTACCTGTGAATGATCGTTCAATTCAATTCGGTGATGGTTGTTTCACAACAGCAAAAATAGAGCAAGGACAAGTCGCTTTGTTGCCATTGCATATTAAAAGATTACAAAAAGGTGTTGAAAAGTTATTTCTTCCGCAACCTAATTGGCAACAGCTTGAAAGCCATATGAAGCAGATTGTTTCCACTTCTGAACAAGGCGTACTCAAGATTATCCTCTCTCGTGGAGCTGGGGGGCGTGGTTACAGCGTTCAAGGACTTACACAACCAAATCAGATCTTGTCTCTCAATCCTTACCCCGAACATTATCTGAGGCAGCGTGAAAAAGGGCTTTCTTTAGTACTGAGTCCAATACCTATGGGGATAAACCCCTATCTTGCTGGAATTAAACATCTTAACCGATTGGAACAAGTATTGATTAAATCATTTATCGAAAAATTAAATGCCGAAGAAGCTTTGGTACTTGATACAAATGGTTTATTGGTCGAGTGTTGTACTGCAAACATTTTCTGGCGCAAAGGGAAAGATGTGTATACTCCTGACTTGCAGAGCTGTGGCGTTGAAGGCGTGATGCGGGAAAGAATAATGCAGTTACTATCAGAAAGTGACTATTACCTTTCCTGTATAAACCATTATCCTGAGACATTGGCCTGTGCAGACGAGGTGATAGTCTGTAATTCGTTAATGCCGGTGATACCTGTCAGCGAAATTCAGGCGCATGAAAATCGGCCTGCATGGAAATATCAGTCAAGGGAGCTGTATGAATATTTGCTTCCTGAATGTTTGAAGTTGTAATTCATTCTGTGTTTAAGTGATTAATCGATGAAACGGAAAAAACGTCTTTTTACCCTATTGGTTCTGATTGTCATTGTGGCAGTAATATTGTTCTATGCTGGCTATAAAAAAGTTGAAAAATTTGCAGATCAAACACTGGCAATCAAACAAGATTTGATATTTACACTGCCAGCCGGCATTGGCCGCAATAGTTTGGAAACATTACTGGTTCAGGATAGTCTGATTAAAGACAGCCATATTTTCCCTTGGTTATTAAGGCTGGAGCCAAAACTCGCCGAGTTTAAATCGGGAACTTACCAGTTGACACGAGAAATGACTTTGCGGGAAATGTTGCAATTATTCTCCAGTGGTAAAGAGGCACAATTCACGGTCCGTTTTGTTGAAGGCAGCCGTTTGTCTGATTGGTGGAAAATACTACAACAATCTGAGTATATTAAGCATGAACTGGATGATAAAAATGCTCAGGAATTAGCTAAGATTATGGGTATCAAGGATACTGATACCTTAGAAGGATGGCTCTATCCTGATACTTATCTCTACACGGCGGGTACAAGCGATATAGCGTTACTGAAGCGGGCATACCGACAGATGAAAATGACGCTCGAAGAGGAATGGAAAGGACGTGCTAAAGATCTACCTTATAAAAATGCTTATGAGATGTTGATTATGGCGTCGATCATTGAGAAAGAGACAAGTGTTGAAGCAGAACGGACAAAAGTTGCTTCTGTATTTATTAATCGCTTACGGATAAATATGCGGCTACAAACTGATCCGACGGTGATCTACGGTTTAGGTGAAAAATATAGAGGCACTATTTTTCGTAAAGATTTAACCACATTGACGCCATACAATACTTATATGATTAATGGCTTGCCACCAACACCGATTGCCATGCCCGGTCTGGCTTCAATAAAAGCCGCCGCGCATCCGGCAGAAACTGAATTTCTCTATTTTGTGGCGGATGGTAAAGGTGGTCATACTTTTACGACCAATCTGGCTGCACATAACAGGGCGGTGAATATTTACCGTCAGGGATTAAGACAAGGCAAATGAACAGCAAATTTATTGTTATTGAAGGGCTGGAAGGTGCCGGAAAAACCTCAGCGATGGAAACGGTCGTTGAAATATTGAAGCAGCACGGTATTCAGGATTTAGTTTTTACCCGTGAACCGGGAGGAACACCGTTGGCAGAAAGACTGCGTGAGTTGATTAAGCAAGGTATTGAAGGTGAACTTCTGACTGATAAAGCAGAGGTGTTGATGTTATATGCAGCCAGAGTTCAGTTGGTTGAAAATGTGATTAAACCTGCTTTAGCTCGTGGTTCATGGGTTGTTGGTGATCGTCATGATCTCTCTTCTCAGGCTTATCAAGGAGGAGGGCGCGGTATTGATAAAAACTTGATGACTTCGCTGCGTGATGCTGTCCTTGGTAGTTTTCGCCCTGATCTGACTATTTATCTTGATCTTCCTCCTAAAGTTGGTTTGTTACGTGCCTGTCAGCGTGGGGAATTAGACAGAATTGAAAAGGAATCGATGGATTTCTTTGATCGCACTCGTAGTTGTTATTTGGAGTTTGCGGCACAGGATAAGAGTATTGTGACAGTTGATGCTTCCCAACCAATAGGGCGGGTACAAGCAGATATTTGCCAGGTACTTAAGCAATGGTTGAAACAGCAGGAAAGTTGCTGATGAACTGGTATCCATGGCTTAGTCAGTCATATCGTCAGTTGGTGGAATCTCATCAACAGGGACATGGACATCATGCTTTATTGCTTCATGCTAATGCAGGATCAGGGGCTGATGTATTGATATACGGATTAAGCCGCTGGTTGATGTGTCAGAATAAACAGGCAATGAAAAGCTGTGGAGAGTGTCATAGTTGCCGTCTGATGATGGCAGAAACCCATCCAGATTGGCATATTTTGTCACCGGAAAAGGGTAAAACCAGTATCGGTGTTGAGGTGGTACGCCAGGTTACGGAAACGCTCTATCGTCGTTCCCAGCAAGGTGGGGTAAAAATTGTTTGGTTACCTTCGGCAGAAGGTTTGACAGACGCGGCGGCCAATGCATTATTGAAAACATTGGAAGAACCGCCGGAATATACTTATTTTCTGTTGGAGTGCCGGCAGCCAGCCAGCCTTCTGGCAACTTTGCGTAGCCGCTGTTTTTATTATTTTCTACCTGTACCAAGGGCGGAGAGCAGTCTTTATTGGTTGCAAAAACAGTTACCCTCAATTTCTTCGAACGATGCAATGACGGCTTTGAAACTGTCTCAAGGGGCTCCTATTGCGGCAGAGCAATTACTGCAACCGGAGCAATGGCAGGTGCGGAGGCAGTTTTGTCAGGCTATTGAACAGGCGTTGGATAAACGTGATGCTTTGTCATTTTTACCCCAATTAAATCACGAAAATGCGCCGCAACGTCTTCACTGGCTCATCAGCTTGTTACTTGATGCGGTCAAGTGGCAGCAGCATGCCCAAAATTATTGCATCAATCAGGATCAACAAACGCTGATTTATCAATTGAGTTCCATGCATACTACAACTGTTTTACTACAAGGCGTTAATGACTGGACATATTGTCGTCATCAGCTACTTTCAGTAGTGGGCGTAAATTGGGAACTGTTACTGACAGAGCAATTGCTTAATTGGGAAAAACAGTTTAATTCATAACCCTGAAATTTTTTTGTATACGAGTTTAATATGTTGTTAGTTGATTCACATTGTCATCTCGATTGCCTTGATTATGAAAAGCTACATAAAAATGTAGATGACGTTGTCGCAAAAGCGGCAGATCGGGAGGTAAAATTTATGCTGGCAGTAGCGACGACGCTATCCGGTTTCCGGCAAATGAAAACTTTAATTGGTGAGCGGGAAAATATCGTTTTTTCCTGTGGTATTCATCCACTTAATTTAGATGAAGGCTATGATTTTGATGAGTTGGCACATTTAGCTGCCGGCAATGAAGTTGTTGCTCTGGGTGAAACTGGGCTGGATTACTATTATCAACAGGATAACGCTGAACTACAGCGAACTTCATTTCGTGAACATATCCGTATTAGCCGCAGACTTAATAAGCCTGTTATCGTTCATACCCGCAGTGCTCGTGATGACACTTTGAGGGTATTGCGTGAAGAGCAGGCACAAGAATGTGGTGGTGTTTTACATTGTTTTACCGAAGATAAAGATACCGCCAGAGAATTACTGGATTTAGGCTTCTATATTTCATTCTCTGGTATTGTGACTTTCCGTAATGCAGAGCAAATTCGTGAAGCGGCAAGATATGTACCGTTGGATCGTATTCTGATTGAAACTGATTCCCCTTATCTTGCACCAGTGCCACATCGTGGCAAAGAAAATCAGCCTGCATACGTGCGTGATGTAGCGGAATATATGGCTGTACTCAAAGGCGTAAGTATTGAAGAAATGGCTAAAGTTACCACACAGAATTTCTGTGATCTATTTCATGTTGAAGTATACAAAAACTGATTTATTAGCTTGAATTTGTGGTTTATAAGCATTCATATCTCTCTGTATTATTTGGATAAAAGGAAAATGTGATGGCAGAAGAAACTATTTTCAGTAAAATTATTCGTCGTGAAATACCTTCCGATATTATTTATCAGGACGACTTGGTAACTGCATTCCGTGATATTTCTCCGCAGGCACCGACTCATATTCTCATTGTTCCAAACGTTTTGATCCCAACGGTAAACGATGTGAAGCCAGAGCATGAATTAGCGCTGGGGCGAATAATGACGGTTGCCGCAAAAATTGCTGAACAAGAAGGTATTGCGGAAGATGGATATCGTTTAATTATGAACTGTAACCGCCATTCGGGGCAGGAAGTATATCATATCCACATGCATCTGGTTGGTGGTCGTCATTTAGGGCCACTACTGGCGAAGTAAACGTTAGGCTTTATATAGGCAGATATTCGGAGGGAATACTGACTCTAGGATCACTCCGGATATCTTGATTTTTTAAATAAATGCTCCGACTTTGTTACTGAGTTGAACTGATAATCAATTGCTGGTGTCACAGCAGGGACTTATCTGCTTTTTTAAACTCTGTAATTGGAATAGGTTGATGAAAAGAATTATTTTTGTAGCACTATCGGTCATGTTGTTAGCTGGTTGTCCGTCCTTGCCACCACAGCAGCCTGAGCCTCCAACTCCGGTTATACCGGTGCCGCCATCAGAACCGATATCACCACCTGATAAGGTTCCAGAGCCACCTAAAATGCGTATAATTGACTGGGAAGGTAGTGTGCAACCATTAGTAGAACAAATGGTTAAGACTCATGGGCTGGGAAACGGGAAGTTACTGTTAATTGATACGGTAAAGAACAATACCAATGGTGTGTTGCAAGCCATGCAAGCAACAGATGCTTTGCGTCAAGTCATTAGTAGCAAAAATGTTTTTGAATTAGTTTCCCAAAATCAGGTGCAGAGTGCTCGTCAATCTCTGGGTTTAACTGAAGAAGATAGCTTGGGATTGCGCAGCAAAGCGATTGGCCTGGCTCGCTACTTGAATGCGGATTATGTTCTCTATTCTATCGTTTCAGGTAACAGTGATAAACGTGACATCGTCATGCAACTGATGTTGGTACAGACTGGTGAAATTCTCTGGTCAGGGTTCAGTGACGTTAAGTAATGATGATCGTTTGTTGGAGGCAGTGTGTAGACAATGGCCTCATACAATAGCAAGCGATTGGAAGATAAGACCGCTAAGCGGTCTGACAAATGAAAGCCATTACGCGACTCATGGTGAATATCATATTGTTGGTCGTAGGCAGTGGCAGCAAGGGAGTCAACTCGGTGTTAATCGTCAGCGTGAGCATGCTATTTTGCTCCATCTCAGCCAGACAGAAATTGCTCCGCAAGTGATTGCCATGGATCGCCACTGGTTGTTATTAGAATGGTTGCCGGGCCATGTTATTGGACAAGATGAGTTTTCTCAGCCTGATTTTTTGCAAAAATTGGCGGCACTATTGGTCACTTTGCATCATCAGCCGCTGTTCGGTTATCCGCTTCAACTACGGCATCAATTAGAAAGCCAGTGGTTGCAAATTGATAAAACTCGTCTTACTCCGGGCTGGTTACGGCTGCATAAACGTTTTATTTCCTCTCCAATGCCTTCAATACTGAAATTGTCACCGGTTCATATGGATGTTCATTGCGGTAATTTAATCAATACGCATCAGGGGCTGAAACTCATTGACTGGGAATATGCAGCGGATACAGATATTGGGTTTGCATTAGCGGCATTGTTTCGGACTAATCATTGGGATGAATCGCAGCAACAGATGTTCTTGAACTATTATTGTGGTCAACCATCAGGATATCTGGATCGAACGTTATTGGAACATCAGATTAAATGTTGGCAACCTTGGGTTGATTACATGATTCTAATGTGGTTTGAAGTGCGTTGGAAACAGAGCCGTAATAGACAATTTTTAGAATTAGCACAACAGTTGCGTCTCTCTTTTGGTCTGGCGTTTTAATCTCTTACGCTGCATTGATTACAGTACATTTACAAGTGAGGAATGTTATGGGTCCGGTAATGTTAGATGTTGTCAGTTATGAATTGGATAGTGAAGAAAAGGAAATTTTACAACATCCATTAGTGGGCGGTTTAATTCTGTTTACCCGCAATTTTCATGATGTTGAGCAATTACGTGAATTAGTACTTCAGATTCGTAAGGCTTCTCGTCATCGTCTTGTCATTGCCGTAGATCAGGAAGGTGGCAGAGTTCAGCGTTTCCGTGAAGGTTTCACCCGTTTACCAGCGGCCCAGTCTTTTGCTGGATTGAGTAATAATTTTGATGGTATGAAATTGGCGCAAGAAGCGGGTTGGCTAATGGCATCTGAAATGATTGCAATGGATATCGACATCAGTTTTGCACCCGTTCTGGACTTAGGCCATCAATGTGTGGCTATTGGTGAACGTTCATTCCATGAAAACCCTGAACAGGCCATGATTATGGCAGAGCACTTTATTAAAGGTATGCATTCTGCTGGCATGAAATCGACGGGTAAACACTTTCCGGGACATGGTGCTGTTTGTGCCGATTCTCATAAAGAGACGCCTCAAGATGATCGCCCTCTGGAACTCATTTGTCGTCATGACATGTCTATTTTCCGTGATTTTATCCAGCGCAATTTGTTGGATGCGATTATGCCGGCTCATGTGATCTATTCTCAGGTAGATAAATATCCCGCCAGCGGATCATCATATTGGTTGAAATCAGTGTTGCGTCGGCAATTGGGCTTTAATGGTGTGATATTTTCGGATGATCTCTCTATGGAAGGTGCGGCGATTATGGGCAGTTATGCTGAACGCGGGCAGGCTGCGTTGAATGCCGGCTGTGACATGATCCTGGTGTGTAATAACCGTGATGGGGCGGTCAGTGTGCTTGATAACTTGCTGCAGACCAAAGCAGAGAAAGTATCAGAATTGTATCATCGGGGAGGTCAATTTAGTTTGAATGAGCTAAAAGATTCAAAACGCTGGCAGCGGGCTAACAAAGCATTAACGGCTTTACATGAGAAATGGCAGGGTTGTGTGCAGTAGTGATAAAAATATTTCAAATCTTCATTTGCTTATCAAAACGAGACAGTTGGCTAATGCTAGGGTAGAGAGCCTCTATCCTAGAAGCCCCATCCCTATAATTTCTCCAATGTCAGGTTTTTTAGGGCTTTTTTCTAAATCGTATTTTATTTTCTATGTAAATAGGAAAATGAGATAAATGAGAGATGAACCGAACCAACTGAAAATAAATTGACAATATTTGTGATTGATGTTTATTTATTCAAAAGAATTTGTTGTCACTCAATTTTGGTATGACCAACTAACCAGTCGTGATATTCTGTAACTATCACATCAGTTATTTATATAAAAATAAATGTTATTTAAGGTCATTGAAGTAATGCCCTTAAATAACATTTTGTTTACATTTTAGTGGAGTAGTCATGACAACACCAAAGAAGAGAATTGTGATCATTGGTGGAGGGGCTGGTGGCTTGGAACTGGCAACCAGTCTGGGGCATAAGCTGGGACGCAAAAAGAAAGCAGAAATTGTGCTGGTGGATCGTAACCAAAGCCATTTGTGGAAGCCGTTATTACATGAAGTCGCGACAGGATCACTGGACGATGGTGTTGATGCGTTGAGTTATCTGGCTCATGCCCGTAACCACTATTTCAATTTCCAATTAGGGACTTTGACCGATATTCACCGTGATACCAAAAAGATCTCTTTGGCTGAGATCCGGGATGAATATAACGAGATACTGGTTCCTGAGCGTGAATTGAGTTATGACATTCTGGTTATGGCCCTGGGCAGTAAATCTAATGATTTTGGTACGCAGGGTGTGAAAGATAACTGTATCTTCCTGGATAACCCACAACAGGCTCACCGTTTCCATAATGAAATGTTGAATCTGTTTCTCAAGTATTCTGCAAGCGGTAATCAGCAAGATAAGGTTAATATTGCAATTGTTGGTGGTGGTGCGACAGGCGTTGAGTTGTCTGCGGAATTGCATAATGCAGTAAAACAACTTAATAGTTATGGTTTTGAGGGGCTTAGTTCAGAAGCGCTAAACGTTACGTTAGTAGAAGCTGGAGAGCGTATTTTGCCGGCATTGCCAACCCGCATTTCCGCTGCGGCACACCAAGAGCTGACAAAACTTGGCGTTCACGTATTGACTAAAACTATGGTGACCAGTGCTGATGAGTATGGGTTGAATACCAAAGAGGGTGAGCTGATTAAAGCTGATCTAATGGTGTGGGCTGCTGGCATCAAGGCACCGGATTTTATGAAAGATATTGCTGATCTTGAAACTAACCGGATTAATCAACTGGTGGTGAAGCCAACGTTGCAAACGACACTTGATGACCATATTTTTGCAATTGGCGATTGTGCATCATGCTCGAAGAAAGAAGGTGGTTTTGTTCCACCAAGAGCACAGGCGGCTCACCAAATGGCCAGCCGCTGTCATAGCAATATTATTGCGTTGCTGAATGACAAGCCGTTAAAAGAGTATGTTTATAAAGATCATGGTTCTTTGGTTTCATTATCTAAATTCAGTACGGTTGGCAGTCTGATGGGCAATCTGATGCGTGGCTCAATGATGATAGAAGGGCGTGTGGCGCGAGCGGTCTATATTTCTTTATATCGTATGCATCAGGTAGCTTTACATGGTTATATTAAAACTGGTTTGATGATGTTGGTTGGTGGAATTAACCGCGTAATTCGTCCACGATTAAAATTGCATTAATTATTCAGTTGATAAGGCTACCAGCGATTAGCTGGTAGCCTTTATAAGGTATGACTTTTTTACTTGAAATAGTTTACTTAATTAAGAAAATAGACGATCCATTAGTTTGAAAGCATTTGCGACATTCGGACGCGAACCAATTCCCTGTATTTCTCCTATTGTAAAACCACTGTTTTTAACCAATGTCGCTATTTGATAGCAATTAAGATATTTATGATATTTTGACTTTGCATAAGACTGAATGAGTGCTAATGCACCTGAAACTAAAGGTGTTGCACTGGATGTCCCATTATAACTATGAGTATAGTTCCTATTATTTCCTGGTAGTTTTTGTAAGTCCGAATATCCAGTTGTTGTAACATTCTCACCCCAGGAATTTAAACTAGTATGGAGATTATGATTGGAAAAGCCTAACCTGTGTCCATTAATTGATGTACAGGCACCGATCATAATACCGCCAGGATCGCCATAGTTAGGGAATGTGAAGTCATAGGCTAAATTAAGACCGCTATTACCAGAGGCGAAAATAATGATTGCCCCAGCATCAGCACAACTTTTTATTTTTTGCCAATAAGATTTGATGTAGGTAAAAGGATAATATCTATAATTTACTGAAATTTGAACATCTAAACTAATAATATCTCCTGGTGAAAAGCTATATATTATTTTATCAAAATCATCGACGTCATAAAAACGGAATTGACATTCGTGAGCAATACCAGTTACACCGAATTTATTATCCTTTGCGGCAATACAGCCGGTGGATGCTGTGCCGTGATTACAATCTTGTGTTTCTGGACGGCTGTTGATAACCGTAATATTACCAACTAAATCTTCATGGTTTCTGTAAACACCAAAATCAAGGTGGTGTATAGTGATACCTTGACCTTTATAACCTTCAGCCCAGGCGTTTCTGATATTCATGCCATTGTGTTCGTCTAAATATCCCTGTAGATGTGAAAAATCAGGTGTAGTGATATGAATATCAGATTCAGGAATTACTACTTCTTCTTTGGACAGAAGTAAAGGCGGTGGCGGTAGATCTTTCAAAATAGGAGTAAGGGAGCAAAATTCGACATAATCTAGTTTTTCCAGTTCATTGGTTAACTTGACTAAATCAGAATGATTAATATTAGAGTCTATTTTGTAAAGGTGAGCTAATTTACTGAATTCTTGAGTTTTCCAGGTTTTCTTATCTAAATCTTCTTGATTAAAAACAGGTTCTATCTCTATTGTGTGTTTAAGTGAATTAAAAACAGGTAATAAATTATTTCTTTCGATTTCAAGTCTTTTTAATCCATCAGGAGAAAACATGATTTCAAGCTTGTATTTTAAATTGTCATTTGGAATGTAATTGTTTCCTTTTAGAGAGATAGTTCTATATTCAAATGTGGTTTGTTCCGGAGGGATAGGGTTAATGTTAATATCATTACTTGCATTTTTATTTATTTCATCTATTTCTTTTTCTATATCAAATAGCAAGTCTGATTCTTTTATTTCTATGTTTTTTGGTGGTAGGTTTTTAATAGTTTTACCATCTTTAATGATAGTGGTTTCTATTATATAATTTGCGGGTTTAAGCGAAGTGAAACAGGAGAGTTGATTGTTTTCACTATAATGTTCATATATTTCTTTTGTGGTTAAATTGGTTAATGTATGTTTTGTTTCTGTATCTTTACCTATTTTACCATGACATTTTAGATATAGATTTCCGTCAAACTTTGCAGATCTAAAATATTCAAGAGATATAGACATTGTTATTTTCCTCTTTATTGTTAATCGCCTCCTTAGTATAACTATAACTTGGTATTTAAAATTACTATTATTTCTCAGTCCATAGAGAGCGATTGGGCTATCTATATTGATTATTACTGAGTGTGATTTATAAATAAATTTATAATCTATTGGGAAATGAATTTTTTATTTTCTAAGATTAGAATAAGGGGTCTGATTGAAAAGGTCAGGTTCTAATATATTCCATTAATAGCGCAGGGTAACCTGTATTTTTATCTATTATTTTTTCTTTTTCCGCGAAACCACAGTTAAGATAGAAATTGATGGAGTTTGTATTTTGGCAATAAACCTCTAATTCCAGTTTATTCCGTAGATTTTTTGCAAAGTTGATAAGTTGTTTACCGATACCTTTTCCTTGCTCTAATGGTGCAACAAAGATCGCAGCAATACAATTTTCATATAGGCTGAAAAAACCTATTACAGAACCTTGCTTTTCATACACATAATTTTCTGATAATGGAAGATAAATATCGCGCATATCATCTACTTTGCTTTTCCAGAAATCAGCATCAATGAATTTGTGGGCAATCAATGATGCTGATAGCCAGATGTGCAGAATAGAATCCATATCCTGTGTGTTAAAAGGGCGGATCATTATTGACTCCCGGTAAATTTATTTTAGCTGGTATTATATTGCAGACATAAAGGGTCAGCGTACTACAATGGGAGTTGGGAGTCAAAGTAATAATTTTTCCAGTTTTTCGTCTGTATAAGAATATTATGATCTTAACGCCTGATTATTAAAGACCGGATCAGATTGAATGTGGATTCTCTGTAAATGCCGTTCTGATTTGGAAGTAAAACCTTCACGTCCATGCAATAGAGAGAAATTATCCACAATCACGAGATCACCTTTTTGCCAGGCATGAGCGTATAAGTGGCGCTTGTCGTACAGTATATTTATAAAATCTTGCTGGAATTCGTCTACCTGATCGGCGCTGATATTATGGTATTCAATAGCATGTTTATTAAGGAATTTTTCACCATCTATTGCTGGTTCATTATATCTAATAACGAATCCGTTTCCGTCCGGGTGTTCTTCTAATAGAGGAGAATGAACTTCTCCACCATAATGAGTGACTTTATTAATACGATAAGTAACAGATATATTTTTCCATTGTTCTAATTGCTGCTGGGTAGCATTAGCAATAACACGACGGGTATTGACAAAGGTTGTCCTACCTCCTTGGTCACTTTCAGGTGCGTGGGCACAATGGAACATAATAAATTCGGGAATTGTCGGTTTATACATGCCATCCCAGTGAAGTGGCATATAGGTGTTATCAAAGACATGGTCGGTAGCATCTTGGTGTTCACGGACATCTAAGATGGCACCAAATGGCCACATCATTATTTCTCCCCAACTACGGGCATATTCTTCGTATTTTTCGTGATCGGATAAGTTAGATTTGAAACCACGTAATATAAGCAGATTGTGTTTTTTAGTCAGTTCTCTCAGTTGTTCCACTGATAGCGTATCAATATGTTGATCGGAATATTGTGGTGTGATTTTTAGACCAAAAGGTATGATCTCTTCTGTCTGAAATTTATTTAATTCTGTCATCATCTTTTTCCTTTAAATTACATAGTGGCTGGGTTTTCCATGAATATTGACTAATTTCCCGCCCATCATCTGAACTTCTTTGTGTTTCATAAGTATAAATTGCCCATTTACATTGGCTGCGACACCATGCCAAGGGGTTAACCAGTCATCCCTAGTTGGCATCATATGAATACCGAATTTAATACTGTCTGCTGGTTGAGGATGAATAGACAGACGTATGGCTTTTGGGAAATGGGTATCTAATAAACTTCCCCATGCCCAGCTTCGTTGAATAACACCGATAGCTCTTTGTTTGGCATCTTTTTGCAGGGCATTGTTTGATCCGGTATAACCAGGTAATAAGCTGTCTTCATATAAAAAGCGGGTGACTGCACGATACAATTGCAATCCATCATTATTTTGTAACAATTCATCTTTGATGGATTCTTCAGATCGGGCGTAATGTTTTACTAGCATATCTCTCTGTAAGTTAAAATTATCGCTATGCTCGCAGAGTCCCTTATCATCGTTGAGATTAAATGTACCTAAGTTTATAGCGCCCATTTCATGGAGTAATTGTTTAATATCTTCATGATATTGGCTGATAACTTCGTCTTTGACATGAATTAGATCACCGAAAACATGTCCGTCTGAACAAATGATAATGCGTGCGCCAGGAGGATAATAAAGCTGGATACGCTGGCATAGAGAATTAAGAAAACTCAAAGATAAGCGTTCTGCCATATCGGGAGCGGTACCAAGTACTTTATTTTTGTTTGGCGATTTGGTTGGGAACGCGGGTAAAATAAATTCTATAGGTTCTTTATTTCTGATAAAATATTCAATTCGGGGTAACTGTACACTCTTAATGCTCTCTTCTTCTTGAGCTAAATCTCTTCCTGAATCGGTTAGGTGTCGGCGGTATTGCAATAATTCATGCAGAATTTGCATTGAGATATTTTTAGAGGAAATATTATCGGAAGTAATATTATTATCAGTAACACTTTGCATAATGACTATTTCTCATATTTGTTATAAATATCTATTATTTTTTCTTAATAGATAAATAGCGGTTTAACTAATTGGTATAGACGAAGTGTAAGATAATGCAATTAAAAGATAATATAATATTTAGGAATATATAATAATTTATTTTTTAATAAACAATATGTTTGAATATGATTTTTATAATTACTCAATATATTTGATTGATTGTTACAATAGGGCACAGTTTCGCAATATTATTAGCATATTAAATAACTGGTACGATCACTTTAATCGAATGGCAACTTAAGCTGAATTGATGTCTGTGGGATGAAATTGTTGAACGGTCTTATATCGGTATTTTATTAAAATTGCGCTTAAATAATGAGGTTAAGGAACTTCTTTTTTCTAGTTATTATCTTGGGTTATACAATGTTGCTTATGCATAAGTAAAAATAATGATTATAACAGGATAGAGTAATGCAAATTAAAGTGGCCTATTGTTAAATAGGATTGATAATACGGGTCGCTATTACGAACATGACTATACCCGTTATCTTTCAAGTTGCTGCTTTGTTGGCTGCTTTCACTTACCGCCGTGCTGTAATTTGAAATCTATTGGGTATAGTTTAGTTTCGCAAGGCGAATTGCAACACTTCCCCACAGATTGATAATCAATCACGGACAGGGAAGTGAAAAATGACTTAGGAGTTGCACTGATGCTGTTCAAAAGTACTTAGTAACTGCTGGATAAATTCCAGACGCGATGTCCTTTCGTTCAGGTCAGTAATGAATTTCAGTTTTGTTGGGCCATCCAGTCGATAAATTTCAGGCTGTTTTTGTAATAGATTAATCAGATAAGTTGGATCAACTTTATTTTTCTCACTAAACTCGATGAATCCTCCTTTCTCATGGGCTTCTATTCGCTTAATACCTAATTTCTGAGCTGACAGGCGAATTGTGGCTGATTGTAATAAATGGCGTCCTGAATCAGGCAATGTGCCAAATCGGTCTATCAATTCAACTTTTAATTCTGCCAATTCTGGTTTGTCTCTGGCACTGGCAATCCGTTTGTAGAAAGACAAGCGCATATTAACATCAGGAATATAATCATCAGGTAACAAGACAGGCATGCGTAATTCAACATCAGTCTGGCTATTTGTTAAATCTTCAAGTGAAGGTTCACGACCCGCTTTTAGTGAATCGACAGCGCTTTCCAATAGTTCCATATAGAGTGTGAAGCCAATGGTTGTCATCTGGCCGCTTTGTTCTTCACCAAGTAGTTCCCCGGCTCCACGGATTTCAAGGTCATGAGTGGCTAGTGCAAAACCTGCACCTAAATCCTCAAGCGAAGCGATTGCTTCCAGACGTTTATGGGCATCGGTTGTCATTGCTTTCGGATGTGGAGTCAAAAGATAAGCGTAAGCCTGATGATGAGAACGTCCAACACGTCCACGCAGTTGATGCAATTGAGCAAGGCCGAAATGGTCAGCACGTTCAATAATGATAGTATTGGCACTTGGAATATCAATGCCAGTCTCAATAATCGTAGTACAGATCAGAACATTAAATCGTTGATGATGGAAATCGGTCATCACCCGTTCTAAATCTCGTTCACGCATCTGCCCATGGCCAATGGCGATCCGTGCTTCTGGTACCAACTCTTCAAGACGTAGTTTGGCTTTCTCAATATTCTCAACATCATTGTAAAGATAGTAAACTTGACCACCGCGCAAGATTTCACGCAGTATTGCCTCTCGAACGACCAGGCTGTCATATTCACGGACGAATGTTTTGACTGCCAGACGGCGAGCGGGAGGTGTTGAAATGATTGATAGATCCCGCATGCTACTCATTGCCATATTGAGCGTTCGCGGAATGGGGGTTGCGGTAAGTGTCAGAATGTCGACGTCCGCACGCATGGCTTTAATCTGCTCTTTGTGACGTACACCAAACCGGTGCTCCTCATCGACAATTAACAAACCAAGATCTTTCCAGCGTAGGTTACTTTGCAGCAATTTATGAGTACCGATGATAATATCTACTTTACCAGCGGCTGCCATTTCAACCACTTGCTGTTGCTCTTTTGCGCTGCGAAAGCGGGATATCATCTCAATACGTATAGGCCAATTAGCAAAACGGTCACGGAAATTGTCAAAATGTTGCTGGGCCAGAAGCGTTGTCGGAACCAGTACAGCCACTTGTTTATCATTATGGACGGCCAGAAATGCGGAGCGCATAGCAACTTCAGTTTTACCAAATCCCACATCACCGCAAATTAGGCGATCCATTGCCACTGGCTGACGCATATCATTTAGAACGGCGTTGATAGTCTGTTCTTGATCTGGCGTAGTTTCAAATGGGAAGCTTTGGCAGAATAATTGGTATTGTTCCTGATCATGTTTAAATGCAAATCCTGGTTTTACGGCACGGTGAGCATAAATATCGAGCAGTTCGGCGGCGACATCACGTACTTTTTCAGCTGCTTTCTGGCGGGCTTTGCTCCATGTCTCTCCACCCAATTTATGTAACGGGGCATTTTCATCTGCACCACCTGCGTAGCGACTAATCAGATGCAGTGAAGACACGGGTACATAGAGCTTGTCATCACCAGCATAGCTCAATATCAAGTATTCTGTTTTGATGCTACCCGCTTCGAGAGTGGTTAACCCCTGATAACGACCAACACCATGTTCCAGATGGACGACGGGTTGACTGGGGCGTAATTCTGCCAGGTTACGAATCAGGGTATCGGTATTAATAGTGCGGCGAGTATCCTGAGTGCGGCGGACAACACGCTCCCCAAGCATGTCGCTTTCACAGATCAGGGTAAGTTCATTCTTGTTATCGATAAAACCATGTTCAGCAGCACCAATCATTAAAAAGTGACCCGGTTCCTGAGCTTCATCTAGTTTGCTGATTTTTATTGGTTTAATCTTTATTCGTGACAACAATTCTTGCAATGTTTCTTTGCGGCCTTCGCTCTCAACGGAGAAAATAACACGGCCATTGAATTGCTCAAGGAAACAGCGAAGTTTATCCAGCGGTGCTTTATTTTGTGCGACGATAGATAGATCAGGTAGTCGTTGATAATCGAGATTTGTGTGGCTGGCTTTTTTACTAAGCTCTTCCGTTTTGAGTTGAATACGAGGCCAGTTTTTCAGTTCAGAGAATAACCTATCAGCTGGAAGCCAGAGCTCTTCCGGTGGTAAAAGCGGTCGCATTGGATCAACTTTACGGTTCACAAAACGCTGTTGAACATCTTGCCAGAAGCGTTCAGCAGAGCTGTTGACTTCTTGGCTGATGATAATCAAGGTATTATCTGGTAGATAATCAAACAACGAGGGCAAGGGTTGTTTGAAAAACAGCGGTTGCCAATATTCTATCCCGGCGGGTAACGTGCCTTTACTAACTTGCTGATAAATGTGCTCACTATCACGACGGACTTCGAAACGTTCCCGCCACTGGCTGCGGAACAGTTCAATAGTTTCTTTATCTGTTGGAAATTCATGAGCAGGTAATAAGTTGATTTGCTTGACCTCAGTTAGCGTGCGCTGACTGTCAACATCAAAAATTCTCAGGCTATCAATGTCATCATCGAAAAAATCGATACGATAAGGATGCTCGCTTCCCATTGGAAAAAGGTCAAGCAATGCGCCTCGGGTGGCAAATTCACCATGTTCGAGAACCTGCTCAACGCTGCGATAGCCCGCCTGTTCCAGTTCAGCACGGAGTTTATTCTGTGAGAGCTTTTGTCCTTTATGCATAACCAATGCATGCCCGTGAAGATATTCATGTGGGCAAACCCGCTGCATTAAGGTATTTACCGGCAGGATTAAAACACCCTTGGTTACTGTTGGCAGACGATAAAGTGTAGACAGGCGGTTAGAAATAATTTCCTGATGAGGAGAAAAACTGTCATAGGGCAGTGTTTCCCAGTCAGAAAGTATATTGATAGGACAGTCGGTAAACTGATGGACTTCATCATGCAGACGTAAAGCGTTTTGCATATCCTTGGTTATCAGTACGACAGGACCTTGATGGCGTTCGACAATTTCAGCACACTCTACAGCATAGGCTGCACCAGTGAGCTGACCTAACTGGCGGCTATCACCGCGGCGTTCAGGAAGTTCATAACGGTATTTTGAGGACATAAGCGTTAATGTGTTCTCTATGATTCAGCCCATTCCCAACAGATTTTTTGACCCATAATGGCCTTAAAATAAACACGCTGGCAGGTTGAGAAAAAATAAAAAAAACCACAGATCTGGGCGTTGGTGGTTCCATAAAGTATAGCTACCCTTTATTATCCCCGAACACTTTGCTTTGGCAACAGGGGCGTAATAGATTTCATGTTTCAGTCTGTCTCATTATTTATAGGTTTGCGGTATATGCGTGGCCGTGCGGCTGACAAATTTGGCCGGTTTGTTTCATGGCTGTCAGCAATCGGTATTACTCTCGGTGTTGCTGCATTAATCACTGTATTGTCAGTGATGAATGGTTTTGAGCGTTCATTGGAAACCAGTATTCTTGGCTTGATGCCGCAGGCTGTTGTGACGTCGGCAAGTGGTTCTCTAGATCCCGTAAGGCATTCTGCTAGTGAACTTTCGAACTTAGAGCAAGTCAACAGGATTACACCATTGGTGATGGGCGACGTTGTATTGCAAAGCGCCCGTAATGTCGGTGTGGGCGTGATGTTGGGTATTACTTCAGATGAGTATGAACCACTGACTGAATACCTGGTTAACACTGTTCGCTATCAACTTGAACCCGGCAGTTATAATGTTATTTTGGGAGAAAAGTTGGCGGAGGAGCTTGGGGTAAAACGCGGCGACCGAGTTCGCCTGATGGTGCCAGGTGCAAGCCAATTGACACCAATGGGGCGTATTCCGAGTCAACGTTTGTTTATGATTGTGGGTACTTTTGCTTCTAACAGTGAAGTAGACGGCACACAAATTCTGGTTAATCAACAAGATGCTGCCCGCTTGATGCGTTACCCGCAGGGTAATATTACTGGCTGGCGTCTCTATCTCAAAGAACCGCTGGCGGTGGATAGCTTGAGCTTGCAAACTATGCCTGAAGGGTTGTTGTGGAAAGATTGGCGTGAACGTAAAGGTGAATTTTTCCAGGCTGTAAGAATGGAAAAAAACATGATGGGATTGCTGTTGAGCCTGATTATTGCTGTGGCTGCATTCAATATCATTACTTCACTTGGTTTACTGGTGATGGAAAAACAGGGTGAAGTGGCAATTTTGCAAACACAGGGACTGACACGCCGTCAGGTCATGGCGATTTTTATGATCCAAGGAGCGGGTGCCGGGATTATCGGTACATTATTGGGAACTGGGCTTGGTGTTCTACTTTCGAGCCAGCTTAATAACTTAATGCCACTTATTGGCTTGTTGACTTCAGGTGTTGAGTTACCTGTTGCTATTGAGCCATTACAAGTCGCTACAATTGCAATTTCAGCGATGGTTATTGCCCTATTATCTACGTTATATCCTTCCTGGCGTGCCGCTGCCACCCAACCTGCTGAGGCTTTGCGTTATGAATAATCAACCATTATTGTTGTGTAATAATCTGTGTAAAAAATATCAGGAAGGGCAAGTACTGACCGAAGTACTGAAAAATGTCACTTTTGCTATCAATCAGGGCGAAATGATGGCGATTGTAGGGAGTTCAGGGTCAGGTAAGAGTACGTTACTGCATTTGCTTGGTGGATTGGATACACCGACTTCCGGTGACGTTTTGTTTAAAGGGAAGTCTCTGAATAAAATGTCTTCCAGAGCCAGAGCAGAATTGCGCAATCATGAATTAGGCTTTATTTATCAGTTTCATCATCTGTTGCCAGATTTTAACGCGATAGAAAATGTGGCTATGCCGCTGCTGATTGGCGGTAAAAACCGGAATCAAGCACAGAAGAAAGCGTTGGAAATGTTGGCTGCTGTTGGTCTGGAGAAGCGGGCTCATCACCGCCAATCAGAATTATCGGGTGGTGAACGTCAGCGTGTGGCGATTGCCAGAGCATTAGTTAATGAACCTTCTTTAGTTTTGGCTGATGAGCCCACTGGCAACCTTGATTTACGTAATGCAGATAGCATTTTTGAGTTACTGGGTAAACTTAACCGGCAGCAGGGAACTGGGTTTTTGGTGGTTACCCATGATTTGAAACTTGCCAGCAAATTGGATCGTCAGGTGGAGATGCGTGACGGTTATTTGCAAGATGAATTGACCCTGACGGGAGCATTGTAATGGCAAATTTGCCTCTTTCTTTAGTTACTGCTCTTCGATTCAGCCGGGGACGCCGTCGTGGTGGAATGGTCTCCTTGATTTCAGTGATTTCTACTTTGGGAATTATGCTTGGTGTTGCAGTCCTGATTATTGGCTTGAGTGCCATGAATGGTTTTGAACGGGAACTGAGGAGCCGGATACTTTCAGTTGTTCCTCATGGTGAAATCTATGCGGTGAATCAGCCTTTTGAACAGTGGCAATCTGCATTAGAACGGGTGAAAAACACAACTGGCGTGGTTGCTGCTTCACCTTATATTACTTTCACTGGATTGATGGAAAAAGGTGCTAGTCTACATGCTGTTCAGGTAAGAGGCGTTGATTTAGTCACAGAGGCTCAGGTTAGCTCATTACCAACGTTTGTGCAGAATAATGTATGGCAACACTTTCAGGCGGGCCATCAACAGATCATTCTTGGGCAAGGGGTTGCTAATGCTTTGAAGGTTAAACAGGGCGATTGGCTGACGGTTATGATCCCAAACAGCGATCCAGAAATGAAGTTGTTGCAACCAAAACGGATTCGTTTACAGGTCAGCGGGATTTTTCAACTGAGTGGCTTACTTGATCATAGTCTGGCTCTGATTCCTTTAGCCGATGCGCAACAATATCTGGATTATAGCCAAGGGATCACCGGAATTGCTATCAAGGTTGATGATGTGTTTGCCGCTGATCGGCGGGTAAGGGCTGCTGGAGAAGCATCACAGGAATATGTCTATATCAGTAGCTGGATAAGGAATTACGGCTATATGTATCAGGATATTCAGATGGTACGCAGCATTATGTATCTGGCAATGATTCTGGTGATTGGTGTGGCGTGTTTCAATATCGTTTCTACCTTGGTTATGGCGGTAAAAGATAAAAGCAGAGATATCGCTATTTTGCGAACACTGGGAGCAAAAGACGGACAAATCAGAGCGGTTTTTCTCTGGTATGGGTTACTGGCGGGGATGACTGGCAGTATCGCAGGTGCTGTAGTTGGAATATTAGCATCACTTAATCTGACTTCACTTATCCATGGACTGGAAAAGCTGATCGGCCATCAATTCCTTTCCGGTGATGTTTACTTCATTGATTTCTTACCATCAGAGTTACATAGCATGGATGTTTTGTACGTTTTAGCAACTGCGCTGATTTTGAGTTTGCTGGCAAGTTGGTATCCGGCAAGACGGGCAAGCAAGCTTGATCCGGCACGGATTTTAAGTGGGAAATAATAAACCTATTATTGGCATCCGCTAACCAAAAGCGCTATGGTGTGAAGGAAACAGAAACCTAAGCATTATTGAGAAATCTTAAAGGAAATCAGTATGCGTGTTCGTCGTCGGCTTTGTCGATTTCGTAAGGTAAAGCGTTTGAGGCATCAGCGGTTTCGTAGCCGAATTTTCTATAGGGATAATCGATTGGCACTTGATATGAAAAAACCTTACGTAGTGGTATTGACTGGTGCGGGTATTTCAGCTGAATCGGGCATTCGGACTTTCCGTTCTTCTGATGGGTTGTGGGAAGAACATCGGGTGGAAGATGTTGCTACACCTGAAGGTTTTCAGAAAGATCCAAACTTGGTACAGGCGTTTTATAATGCCCGGCGGCGTCAGCTCCAACAATCGGATATAAAGCCGAACACAGCGCATTATGCTTTGGCAGCGCTGGAGCATGAACTTGGTGACCATTTTCTGTTGATTACTCAGAATATCGATAATCTTCATGAACGGGCAGGTAGTTGCCGCACGGTACATATGCACGGTGAGTTACTCAAGATCCGTTGCTGCCAATCTGGGCAAGTGTTTGAATGGACAGGTGCACTGGCTACAGATGAGCGCTGCCATTGCTGTCAGTTCCCATCACCGTTGCGTCCACATATTGTTTGGTTTGGTGAAATGCCTTTTGGTATGGAAGAGATCTATTCTGCACTGGCTCAGGCAGATATTTTCATTGCGATCGGCACCTCCGGGCATGTTTATCCTGCGGCTGGATTTGTGCATGAAGCTAAACTATCAGGCGCACATACGGTGGAATTGAATCTGGAACCGAGTCAGGTAGAAAGCCTGTTTGATGAAAAGCACTATGGACCAGCCAGTAAAATAGTGGATGAGTATGTCCAAAGGTTAATTGATAAGATAAAAGAATTTAAAGCTGATTTGACGCAATAATTATTGTGTTTCTCTTCCTCATAATGGATAGCTAAAGTCCCGGGGGGAAGAGAACAATGGACAGATTATTAGAGCGTTTTTTTAAATACATTTCTTTTGATACTCAGTCAAAACTGTCAGCGAAAACCATTCCTAGCAGTAATGGTCAGCTTAAACTTGCCAAGGCATTGAAGCAGGAGCTAATAGAGCTAGGTTTCTCTAATGTGGTACAAAGTGAGCATGGCTGTGTGATGGCAACATTACCGGCTAATACATCGTGGCCTGTACCGGTTATCGGTTTTATTGCTCATCTTGATACTTCGCCAGATTTTTCTGGAAAAAATGTGAACCCACAAATGTTGGAAAATTACCGGGGTGGTGACATCGCTTTAGGATGCGGTGATGAAGTGTTATCGCCAGTTATGTTTCCTGTATTGCATAGTATGTTAGGAAAAACGCTTATTACCACAGATGGTAGAACACTGCTTGGTGCCGATGATAAAGCGGGTATTGCAGAAATCATTACCGCAATGGTTCGTCTGAAGAATAGCAATATTTTACATGGTGATATTCGCATAGCGTTTACACCGGACGAAGAGATAGGTAAGGGAGCACGTTATTTTGATATTGATTCATTTGATGCTGAGTGGGCGTATACCGTTGATGGTGGTGGTGTGGGTGAATTGGCATTTGAAAACTTTAATGCGGCGGTAGTAACAGTCAAGATTGTTGGCAATAATATTCATTTTGGTAATGCCAAAGGGGTCATGATTAATGCTTTGTCGCTGGCGATCCGCATTCATCAGGAATTACCATCAGGAGAAACGCCGGAACACACGGACGGATATGAAGGTTTTTATCATCTGCAACGAATTAAAGGTACGGCAGAGCGTGCTGAAATGCATTATATCATTCGTGATTTTGATCGAGATAATTTCGAAGAACGTAAAAAGAAGATGATCAAAGTTGCTGAAAAAGCAGGTAAGGGGTTACATCCTGATTGTTATATCGAACTAGCTATCGATGACAATTATTACAATATGCACGATGAAGTTATCAAATATCCGCATGTTATTAATATTGCAAAACAGGCAATGCTGGATTGTGATATTGAACCCATCATTAAGCCTATTCGTGGTGGTACTAATGGAGCACAATTGTCATTTCGTGGTTTGCCTTGCCCGAATATATTTATGGGGGGATATAATTATCATGGTAAACATGAATTTGTTTCGCTGGAAGGAATGGAACAGGCTGTAAGTGTTGTCATGCGTATTGCTGAATTGACTGCTCTGTTGTCTAAAAAAATTGGGAAAAATTCAGGTGTTTTGCAGCATTAGCTATACCCAATAGATTTCAAATTGCAGCGTGGCGGCAAGTGAACGCAGCCAACAAAGCAGCAGCTTGAAAGATGAAGGGTATATAACAATAATTAATGCAACTTGTGGTAACTGCCTTTTAATCGGAAGTTATGATTAAAAGGCAGTAGATTAATAGTCGAGTTAGAAGTTAAACAGAATTAATGGACTTTTGGACGACTCTGTTTAGATTCACCTTATTAATCATTAAAGTACCAGTAACCACTGTTTATTAATGCAGTGAGCAGGCTGATAAAACGAACATCATCTATCGCTTCACCAAGCATTTCGGCATTAATTTCATAGTGGTGGCAAAGAACGTCAGTAGCATTAATATGAGGTGTATCTATTAATTCGCCGTTAACAAAGCATTGGTCACCGATTCTTATAACCCGTAATCCATTAAGACGATGGAAATTTTCGCCTTGTTTCATTAATTCATAAATTTCATCGCTTTCATAAGGTGGTTCTGGTGGGGCAATATCAAGCTCATGCCGTGACTGAGAGATAAATTCACCAAACCATTGTTGGAAAGTTTCGGGTTGTGTCAATAATTCACTCATCATTGAGTGTAGTGCGGATAGCTCATCTTTTTGCACCAATGCCGGGTTGTCGCGTAAAGTCAGATTGGGATCACTGTAGCGATAGCCTCCTAAATCATTAGCTAGTAGGTAATCAGCAAAACTACTGAATAGCTCACGGGTATTAGGTGCACGAAAACCAACTGAGTAATTCAGTGAATCTTCAATGGTGTAGCCTTCATGTGGAAATCCGGGTGGAATATAGAGAATATCGCCTGGCTCCATCTCTTCATCGATGATGGCATCAAATGAATCGACTTGTAGCAGATCAGGATGAGGGCAGTGTTGTTTCATTGGCACTTTCTCCCCAATGCGCCAGCGACGGCGTCCCATTCCCTGGATGATAAATACATCGTATTGGTCAAGATGTGGGCCAACACCCCCGCCAGGAACAGAGAAAGAGACCATCAGATCGTCCATGCGCCAGTCAGATAGCACACGGAATGGTTGCATTAATGCAGAGGAGGGATGATGCCAGTGGTTAACCGCCTGTACCAGTAATGACCAATCTTTTTCACCTAAATGATCGTAACTTTCGAATGGACCATGGGAAACATCCCAACGGCCATTTTTCTGGCTGACCAAGCGGCAGTCAACTTCATTTTCCATAGCCAAGCCAGCCAGTTCATCGGGAGTAAGGGGATCAATGAATTGACGAAGACCTTGTTTAATCAGCAGAGGCCGTTTTTGCCAATGATTTTGTAAAAACGCCTGCCAGTCCAGATTCAACTGATAGTCCATAGTGACATCCTGAGTTGAGGTGAGTTTTAGGATATTATAACGAAATAGTTAAATTGAGTATCAGACTACACAGGCATATTTGGCTAATCGTCATCATTAATTTGCTGGCAACGGAATATAACGCAAATTCTGGCGCCGCCAAGCGGACTGTCACTGATACTGATATCTCCTTTATATTGTTCGATGATTTCAGAAGCAATGGATAATCCAAGCCCCTGACCCGGTTGTAAGGTATCGACACGTTGTCCCCGCTGGAAAATCATTTCCCGTTTATTAATAGGAACACCAGGTCCATCGTCATCAACAATGATCATTACCGAATCATGATCCATAGTTGCGGAGACCTCGACAAATTCAAGGCAATACTTACAGGCATTTTCCAGGACATTGCCCATGACTTCCATAAAGTCATTTTTTTCACCAAGCCAGGTGATTTCCGGCGATACATCTAACGTGAGACTGACTCCTTTGCGTTGATAGACTTTGGTTAAAGCGCTGCACAAACTATCCAGTAAAGCCGGAACAGAAGAAACTTCCCGCATAATGATACTATTATCACCGCGCATACTGGCACGGTGCAAATAGTAGCCTATCTGCTGAGAAATACGGCCTATTTGTTCAAGCATGATAGGTTCCGCCTGTTCAATGGTCATCTGCTTACTGCTGCGTAAAGAACGGAGAGTTGATTGTAAAACAGCTAGCGGTGTTTTCAGGCTGTGTGTCAGATCAGCCAGTGTTGTGCGGTATTTTGTATAGCGGTTGCGTTCATTATTGAGCAGAACATTGAGGTTACGAACCAATCCCCGCAGCTCAGCCGGTGGATTCTCATCCAATTTTTCTCGCTCACCTTTTTCTAACGAGCTGACCTGATGAATAAGCGATTTGATTGGCCGTAAACTCCAGTGAGCTGCTAGCCAGATTAATGGAATAACCAGAATAAGGTTGGCAATCAATACATAGCCGAACCATTCCCACACCAGAACTGTTTTCTGTAAGTCCTGTGGAATGGTATCAATCACTACGATAGTCAATTCTGGCAGATGTGTTGTCGCATTATATCTATTAACGGAAACGGAATGGGTTAGCTCGTTATCTTCATTTTCGTCGAGAGCATTAAGTTTGCCTAATTGCCCCTGCATATTGGTCGAGTCTTTTAATAAGTCTCGACTGCTTTTCAGGTCAGTATCCAGTTCATATAAACCATCTTCCTTCAACCATTCACTCGGGATAGATCTTTCTACTTTTGGGATATGGCGTTGACGCCAAAGGATAGTGCCTTTGTTGTTATAAATTAGAACCAATGACGGGTTATTTAGGGTGAAATTGGGTGGTACTGAAATATCCAGCTTATTGTTGTTCCACTGAGCAAGGCTGAAAAACAAGTTACTCTGACTACGTAATAATGTATAAGCGGTTTTGTCGAAACTGACCAGGTAACCGACAATAGCAACAATACCATAAGACATTGTCAGAGCCAGAATGACTGCGGCAGTCGCCATTAAAAACCGGGTACGGAGTGAAAAAGGTTGCTTTTTACGTTTAAGCACTTTTTTACACATTAAAATTTTATACATCAAAGCGATAGCCTTGGCTGCGAACAGTCACGATAGCTTCATAAGGCCAAATATCTTGTATTTTCTTTCTTAACCGCCCGATTAAAACATCAATGGAATGGCCTTCGCGCAGTTCAGCATCGGAATATAATTGACGCATTAATGACTCTTTAGTGACAATTTTGTCGCTATTACACATCAATATTTCAACAATTTTATATTCAAAAGCCGTCAGTTTGAGACTTTCACCATAAATTGTTAATTCCTTGCGTGACAGATCAATCCTGAACGGGGGAAATTCAATAATTTGGGAAACCAGCCCATTATTACGGCGCAGGAGTGCCTGCATACGGGCAATGATTTCCTCAAGATGAAATGGCTTGGTGACATAGTCATCCGCCCCGGCATCAAGAACGGTGACTTTTTCCTGCCAGCTTTCACGAGCGGTCAGAACAAGAATAGGGAGTTTCTCATCTTTCTGGCGCCAGCGACGGATCAGACTCAAACCGTCTTCTCCGGGCAAACCAAGGTCAACAATAGCGATATCGGGTTCGCTCTCTGCCAGATAGTAATCAGCTTCTTTAGCATTTGCGGCAGCATCAACCAGATGACCCGTGTCACGAAGTTGTACCGTTAAATGGTGGCGTAGTAACATATTGTCTTCAACAATCAATATCCGCATGGAATATTCCTTCTAAACTCCAACAAGCAGTATATGATAACAGGTCATTAAGACTGTTATATAGACAAAACTGCTAGCAAAAAATTCAATACAATAGACTCACCAAACATGTTAGATACATGGATATGTAACAGCAAGACGTCAAGTGGAAATATAGAATATAACTTTGATGTGTGTTTGGGATTGGTTTATATAAGGGTAGTAACAGACGGATGTTTTATCCGCCTGTGGAAGATCGATTACTTCAATTCATCAACCAGAGTAATTGCACGGCCAATATAATTTGCCGGTGTCATTGCTTTCAGACGTGTTTTCTCTTCTTCGGGTAAATCCAGTCCATCGATAAAGGTCTTCATCCCTTCAGCATTGACACGTTTACCGCGGGTAAGTTCTTTGAGTTTCTCATAAGGCTTTTCGATACCATAGCGACGCATAACTGTCTGGATGGGTTCAGCAAGCACTTCCCAATTCTGATCCAACTCATCTAACAGGTGTTGTTCATTGACTTCCAGCTTATTTAAGCCTTTCATCGTAGCTTGATAAGCGATCAGAGCGTATCCCAGACCAACACCAAGGTTACGCAAGACGGTTGAATCTGTCAGATCACGCTGCCAGCGGGAAACGGGTAATTTACTGGCCAGATGACCCAATACCGCATTTGCCAGCCCCAGATTACCTTCGGAGTTTTCAAAGTCAATTGGGTTGACTTTGTGTGGCATAGTGGAAGAACCGATTTCACCAGCAACTGTTTTCTGTTTGAAATGGTTAAGAGCGATGTAGCCCCAAGTGTCACGGTCGAAATCGATTAGAATCGTGTTGAAACGGGCGATGGAATCGAACAATTCAGCAATATAATCATGAGGTTCGATTTGAGTCGTGTATGGATTCCATTTGATGCCAAGTGAAGTCACAAAAGTTTCACTGAACTGATGCCAGTCAACTTGTGGGTAAGCAGCTATATGGGCATTATAATTACCTACTGCACCATTGATTTTGCCTAATATTTCGATTTGTTCCAGTTGGCGATACTGGCGTTCCATCCGGTAAGCGACGTTTGCAAACTCTTTACCAACAGTGGAAGGTGTAGCCGGTTGGCCGTGAGTACGAGATAACAGAGGTAAGTCTCGATATTCACCCGCCATTTTTTTGATAGTATCAATTATCTGACGCCATTGCGGTAAAAGGACTTCTTCACGGGCTGTTTGCAGCATCAGCGCATAAGACAGGTTGTTGATATCCTCAGAAGTACAAGCAAAGTGAATAAATTCGGAGACTTTATGTAGTGCAGGAATATGTGCAATTTTTTCTTTCAGAAAATATTCCACTGCTTTGACATCGTGGTTGGTGGTGCGTTCGATAGTTTTGATACGCATTGCATCCTGTTCATTGAAATTTTCGATAATTTCATCCAGGTAAGCGTTTGCGTCTGCATCAAAAGCAGGGACTTCTTTAATTTCAGCACATTCTGCCAGTTCTTGCAGCCAACGTACTTCAACCTGCACGCGGAATTTTAGTAGGCCAAACTCACTAAAAATGGCACGTAATGCGCTGACTTTGTCGCTGTAGCGGCCGTCAATTGGAGAAATAGCAGTCAGTGAGGATAATTCCATTGGTAGCAACTCCTGGGTTTTATTTAACAATGAGCAAGAATATCTTTCGCCTGTTGTACCAGGCGTTGACGAGAAAACATTAATTGCAGGCGACCGCCGCCAACCTGCTGCCATAAGACGGCGCAACGGACTCCAGCTAGCAGAATAGCCCGGACTTTCGCCTGTACAAGTGGATTGCGCAGAACGTCAGGGGAACCCGTCACTTGGATACGTGGGCCAAGTGGGCTGACGACATCGACGTAAATACCCGCCAATGCGTTGAACATACCTTCTGACATTGGCTTAAAATATGCCTGCTGACGTTCTAACAGATTAATACGGTTACCAAGCTCATCGGAAGCTTCCTGATGTTTATTCAGACGGCGTTCCAGTGCCATAAGACTTAACATATAGCGGGTAAGATCGGCGGAAACACTATTATTACTATTACCGTTATTACCGCCATTAAATATCCCCAGCATTGCGTCCAGCCCGATACGCAGATTGTGTTCATGATTGCCAAATACATCTAAAACAGATGCCGGGTTAGTGTTCAGGATGCTATTCACCATAGTTGCAACAGCATCGGTATCACACTGGTTTTCATGGGCAAGTTGTTGTACCAGACGACTTGACTGGCAAATTCCTGCCAGTGCTAGTGTAATATTGTAATAATTCTTTGCCACAATTACTCCTGCAAACGTTGTTCAATCACGCTACCGCCAAGACAGATTTCACCCTGATAAAAGACCGCTGATTGGCCGGGTGTAACTGCGGTGACGGGGTTAGCAAAACGTACTTCTATTTTATCTTCGTTTATTGGTGTGACAGTGCAAGGAATATCCTGCTGACGATAGCGTGTTTTGGCCATGCAATGGATTTCTTCAGTCAATGGTTGTCTGTCTACCCAATGAAGCTGTTGGGCAATAAGGCCGGTAGACATCAGGCGAGGATGTTCATGCCCCTGAGCGACGATCAGCATGTTATTTTGAATATCTTTATCTATTACGTACCACGGCTCTTCGTTGCCGTCCTTTGTACCACCGATTCCCAAACCTTTACGTTGGCCGAGTGTATGGTACATCAGCCCTTGATGTTTACCGAGGATTTCACCATCCACAGTAACAATCGGGCCAGGTTTGGCGGGTAAGTAACGGCCGAGGAAATCACGGAATTTGCGTTCACCAATAAAGCAGATACCTGTGGAATCTTTTTTCTTTGCTGTCACCAAACCGATTTTTTCAGCAATACGGCGAACTTCCGGTTTTTCTAATTCACCGATAGGAAACAGACTTTGAGCAATTTGCTGGTGGCTCAAGGTATATAAGAAGTAGCTCTGATCTTTATTATTGTCGAGCCCACGTAGTAACTGGCTTTTTCCGTTAATATCCTTGCGACGAACATAATGACCTGTAGCGATGTAATCTGCCCCTAAATCTTCAGCGGCGAATTCCAGAAATGCTTTAAATTTAATTTCTTTGTTGCATAGAATATCTGGATTAGGGGTTCTGCCTGCTTTATATTCAGAAAGGAAATGTTCGAAAACATTATCCCAATATTCGGCAGCAAAATTGACGGTATGAAGTTCAATGCCCAGTTTGTCACAAACAGATTGGGCATCAGCCAGATCTGTCGCGGCTGAACAGTATTCTTCATTATCGTCCTCTTCCCAATTCTTCATGAACAAGCCAGACACTTGATAACCTTGCTGTTGTAATAAGTGTGCGGAAACGGAAGAATCTACACCGCCGGACATGCCGACAATGACTTTTTTCTGGCTGTTATCTGACATGGGAATCTCACTGGAGAAAAAAACAAGCGCCGTACTTTAACACGTTGCAAGCGAGGGTGCATCAAGCGCATGACTGTTTTACTGCTAATTGAACGACGCGGCATAATTATCCAGTATCGTAAGAGGGTGTTTTTTATTTTGCAGATAACAGAGGATACTTTCTGCAACAAGTGGAGAACGAAGACAGGTGCTGTTTAGTATTTGTTCTGCCGTAACCCAGTGGCAGCAGTCAATATCATTGTCTTGTGGATTGGTGGCTATTTGTTGCTCCATTTCAACCAGAAATAGAAAACGGATAAATGGTGTGTTGTCTGGTGCAACCCACTGATGAATTTTCAGCAACGCTTGTGGCGTAGCCCGGATACCGGCTTCTTCCCATAATTCACGTTCTGCTGCCTGTAATAGTGTTTCATCGGCTTCAAGATGACCAGCCGGTTGATTCCATAATGCTTTGCCATTAATTGTCTCTTCAACTACCAGGAATTTATTCTGAGCATGGACAATACAGGCAACTGTAACATGAGGGCTAAACAAAATTGATCTCCTTCCATTCACCGGGTTTAATTTCGCCTAATTGTAAGGTTCCCATACTAAAACGAATCAGTCGAAGTGTAGGAAAACCAATATGGGCTGTCATTCTGCGCACTTGACGGTTTCGGCCTTCATGAAGTGTGATTTTTAACCAGCTTACCGGAATACTTTTACGTTCGCGAATTGGGGGATGACGAACCCAGAGCCAGGTTGGTTCATGAACTAACTCAGCACCTGCGGGCAGAGTAAGCCCATCTTTTAGGATGATGCCCTTACGTAGTTTATCGAGTGATTCTTCATCTGGAATCCCTTCAACTTGAACATAATAAACTTTGGCAGTTTTTTTACCCGGTTGGGTCAGTTGTGCTTGAAGTTTACCGTCATTAGTTAAAATCAATAATCCTTCACTGTCACGATCCAGACGTCCGGCGGCATAAACATCAGGAAACGGGATAAAGTCTTTCAGCGTGGTTCTGCCCATTTCATCAGTGAACTGGGGTAAAACGTCGTAAGGTTTGTTAAATATCAACACTCGGCGAGGTCCTGTTAGTTTTTTGACAGAATTTGATATTTTTCTTTGGCTGAATCGGTTAAGTTTGTGTTTTTTAACAGGGAAATTTGTCATCATAGGTCACTGAGCAAAAAGGGAGGGATATTATACATTAGTCTGCTATTGATTGGCGTTCGCAGAATATTCAAGTAGTATTGACACGTCCCTTACAAAAAATTAACAAGGTATTACGCTTACTTGAAAGGAGAGGTTAATGGAAAGCAAAGTAGTTATTCCGGCGGAAGGTAAAAAAATAACAGTCGACGCTAAAGGTAAACTGGTTGTTCCGAATAACCCGGTCATCCCTTATATTGAAGGGGATGGGATTGGTGTCGATGTTACCCCTGCAATGCTGAAAGTTGTCGATGCAGCGGTTCAGAAAGCCTATCAGGGTGAGCGTAAAATTTCTTGGATGGAAATCTACACGGGTGAAAAATCTACTCATATCTATGGCAAAGATGTTTGGTTGCCGGATGAAACTCTGGATCTGATCCGTGAATACCGCGTTGCCATCAAAGGCCCTCTGACGACGCCGGTTGGTGGTGGTATCCGCTCCTTGAATGTGGCATTGCGTCAACAATTAGATCTGTATGTTTGTCTTCGCCCGGTTCGTTACTACCAGGGAACGCCAAGCCCGGTTAAACAGCCTGAGTTGACGGATATGGTGATCTTCCGTGAAAACGCTGAAGATATTTACGCAGGTATTGAATGGAAAGCGGGTTCTGCTGAAGCGGATAAAGTAATTAAATTCCTGCAAGACGAAATGGGGGTGAGTAAAATCCGTTTCCCACAACAATGTGGTATTGGTGTGAAACCATGCTCTGAAGAAGGCACTAAACGTCTAGTCCGTGCTGCTATTGAATACGCAATTGATAATGACCGTGAATCTGTGACTCTGGTTCATAAAGGCAACATTATGAAATTCACCGAAGGCGCTTTTAAAGACTGGGGTTATCAGTTAGCTCGTGAAGAGTTCGGTGGTGAATTGCTTGATGGCGGCCCTTGGGTGAAAATTAGCAACCCGAAAAATGGTAAAGAGATCATTGTCAAAGATGTGATTGCAGATGCTTTCCTGCAACAGATTCTGCTGCGCCCTGCTGAATATGACGTTATCGCTTGTATGAACCTAAATGGTGACTATATTTCTGATGCGCTGGCTGCTCAGGTAGGTGGTATTGGTATCGCTCCGGGCGCAAATATTGGTGATGAATGTGCTCTGTTTGAAGCCACTCATGGTACTGCACCTAAATATGCTGGCCAGGATAAAGTGAACCCAGGTTCAGTTATTCTTTCCGCTGAAATGATGTTACGCCATATGGGTTGGACAGAAGCCGCAGATCTGATTGTTAAAGGTATGGAAGGCGCGATTGCCGCGAAGACCGTGACTTATGATTTTGAGCGCCTGATGGAAGAGGCTAAGCTGTTGAAATGTAGCGAATTTGGTGACGCTATTATCCAGCATATGTAATCTGAAATTGTCAGACACCTCCACGGTAGTTAATCCTTCTGTGGAGGATGAACGTTTCAAATTTTGCAACTCACGTATGGCAGGGTGTATACTAAGGTTAATATTTGTTCTGTCCGATACGGAGGGTAAGATGAGTGATTCAAATGATAAAAAAATAGAATTTAGTACAAGTGATGTTCTGAACGCTCTTTTGCATCGAGGGCAGAATATGCAACATCTTGCGACTCAGGAAAGTGTTGATAATTTGCGCCGCGAGAGTGAGTCCTCCTTTGCGTCACTTAGATCTGATATTGACCAGCGGTTCGAGTCTGTTAACAAGCAATTTGAGTCTGTTAACAAGCAATTTGAGTCTGTTAACAAGCAATTTGAGTCTGTTAACAAACAATTTGAGGTTATTCACCAACGATTCGAATCTATTGATAAACGCTTCGAGTCTGTTGATAAGCGCTTCGAATCTGTTGACAAACGTTTTGACAAACTTGAAGGTAAATTTGACCGTCTTCAATGGTCTATTGTTGCTGCGGCGCTAGCGCTGCTTTTCAAAGAGTATATTTTTAAGGCGGCGACTTTGATCCAGTAACTTGCAAAATTTCGTAAATTGCGGTTAGTCATTTTTTCACCTATTATTTTTTCCTCTTCTTTATAACCTTTGCTACGGTATGTTCCGGTTTATGCTGGAATGGTACTGTAGCTGTGTGTATAACTTCATATGGACTGGAAAAAAACTGTTGACCCCAAACTTCATAGATATCTCGTTTACTGATTAACGAGCTGTCTAGAGCAGTCTTGGTGGTAGAACTCTATCTACTTTAATAATTTTTTGTGAATTATTTCCAATTTGCACAGACTTGATTAGATTGTCATCAGTAAGGTATTCCTTTGCTATAGTTGGAATAGTCATTTTTATTTCAGATTTTCCGATGAGCAATAGACAGGGAACGGAATTTATAACTGAATAATTAATTTAATAGCTTTTAAAAATCTTTTTTATGGGTGAGATTAGGTCGAAACCGCTAACGGGAGTGTGTTCTCCCGCTGTTTTTATAACTATAAATATAATACTTATTGTATAATATTTGAAATTTTATTATTTGGTTATATTTTCCTTATTAAGGATTTTTTCATATTCCTCCCAAACGACAGATAATGGTGAACTTAAACAGCAAATGGATATTGAACCTCCCGATGGAGGGTGATATTCATATTTAGATCTCCCACGATAGACTCTTATAGGTAAATTGTTATCAGTGGGATTCTTCCTTTTTCTTCTTAACATCATTCATAACCTCAACGTATATTGTTTAAATTATGTATTCAGAATAAAAGTGAGATATTTAAGCAATATTAACTTCATAGACATATTTTTTTTGTAAAAGATAACAAATGAAAATATTAGCAGTAGATAATAAAAGATCCAGTCTTATGTTGCATATAAGAGAAGTTTTTTCATATTTTTTTACAAATATAATTTCAATTGTAAATTATATTTTATTGTAATTAATTTGTTCTGTTATGCAAGTGTGAGTAAAATATTGATCATGGTTATGTATGATTGAGTTAAGTGTGTGTTTTCATAGGCTAAGAAGCCTGCAATTAGTCGTGTAAATATTAGCTTGGGAAAATTTTAATGTTTAAAGGTAAAACAATTGTTGCAGTAGATGGCAGCTATGATTTTGATTAGGTTATCTTGGTATGGTGAGTTGTTGAACTTCGTGCCTGTATTTATAAAGTACAATTATGCTGGTGACTCAGCTTTGGGAAAGCCCAGGATAATGATATTATTGTAATGGTTTTAGTTTGCAATATATCTGGTTTCATTCAACTTCTATTGTTCATCAGGAGAATTCTTCACAAACTTGATAAAGTATTCCATCTATCTGGCAGGAAATCAAATTTTTACTTATACAACCGGAAAATTGTCAGATAAATATTATTTATTTCTGAGGACCAACCAGAGAACAGAGAGTATTCTTTATAATAAATATCTTGTTATGTCAATTCTATTGTAATTTGATTTTAATATGCTTGTGGGAATATTGGATAATAATCTTACAGGAAATACTATAGGGGAGATATTGGATATATTAGAGGTGCTCAGAAAGTAGCAAAACAAGCGAGGATGTATTAATTATAGTCAGATAAAGAGGAGTATTCATTGAGATGATATTTCCTACGTTAACATTATGGCATTGACATTTCGTTGTGATCTGATAAGGAGTGGTGAGTTATCTTTTTGATTTTTTTAGTGTCTTATATGATGAATCTCGTTATGTGAAATTTTTTATAATTAATTACGATTTTTTTCTTAAAGCTGATAATCTGCTCACAAAATTAATCACAATATCTTATTTCTGAATTTTTTTTCTTGATATTGATTGCTTGTTGATTTAATTAAAAGCGATTCATTAGTACAACTCCTTTTATTGTATGGAGCAGAGCAATCAGTTTCATAAATGAGTTTCATATATGTAGCTTATTGAGAACCATCGACAAGAGGCATCGCTAATGACTAATGTAATGTATAGATGTTACTGACGGACAATAGTTGATTGAATAACGTAATCTATTAACTGGCGGTCAAGAGTAGTACATCAAACATTCATTTAATCTGATGGATAATGTAAAAAGATCAGTAAACATTACACATCAATTTCAAACTTGTGTTACATTCATAGCGTTTTTCTGACCAGTATCTCTGTGTTCTTTTCATACAGCATTGTATTACTTGTTAATTATAAAGGCATATTAAGCGCAATGAATTCTGCCGGATACGATTTTATGGTCAGACTGGGTTTGCTAATTATAAGGGGAAAAATATCTTGACGGAACTGATTAACTTTTTTAACAACATCCTTTGGGGCTCCGTGTTGATTTATCTTCTTCTTGGGGCTGGTGCTTACTTCACTATACGTTCAGGTTTTATACAGATCCGCCATTTTGGGCATATGTTTTCGGTATTGAAAAATAGTAAAAAATCTGACAGTGCAGGTATTTCGTCATTTCAGGCCCTATGTACCAGTTTAGCTGCGCGAGTAGGTACAGGTAACCTTACTGGTGTGGCGATCGCTTTAACAGCTGGTGGGCCTGGCGCCATTTTCTGGATGTGGGTTGTTGCTCTGATTGGGATGGCGACCTCTTTTATAGAGAGCACACTTGCTCAGCTGTACAAGACAAAAGACGATAAGGGGAATTACCGCGGTGGCCCGGCCTATTATATGGAAAAAGGGCTTGGGGTACGCTGGTTGGGCATTCTGTTCTCCATATTCCTTATTATTGCTTTTGGTCTGGTATTTAATGCTGTTCAGGCAAACTCAATTGTTCAGGCTGCGGTTTTTGCCTTTGATTTTAGCCCATTATATGTAGGTATTGGATTGGTTATCTTGAGCGGGATCATTATTTTGGGTGGTTTGCGTTCGATTGCCAGAGTTGCGGAGTTGGTTGTTCCTTTTATGGCGACCGCTTATCTTATCTTGGCGTTTTGGGTCGTCGGTCATAACTTTGAACGCATGCCAGAAGTCTTTGCATTGATCTTCAAATGTGCGTTTGGCTTACAGGAAGCTGTTGCAGGAACTGTTGGTTATGGTGTTGCGCAGGCGATGACGCAGGGTGTTCAGCGTGGGTTGTTTTCAAATGAAGCCGGAATGGGGTCAGCGCCTAATGCGGCAGCATCAGCTTCTCCGTATCCTCCTCATCCAGCATCCCAAGGGTATGTACAAATGCTGGGCGTTTTTATGGATACTATCGTTATCTGTAGTGCTACCGCTGTCATCATCCTTTCATCGGGTGTGCTTGATGGCAATATTTCAGGAATAAGTGGAATAGAGCTGACTCAGCGGGCATTATCTTCAGCAGTAGGCGATTGGGGGTCTGAATTTATCGCTTTAGCTATCTTCTTTTTCGCTTTCACATCAATCATTGCGAATTATGCTTATGCGGAAAGTAATATTGTCTTCCTTGAACGTAATCACACAGCGGGTTTGATAATCCTCCGTCTAGCGGCATTAGGTATGGTGATGTTTGGTGCGTTGGCTGAAGTGCCTTTGGTTTGGAAAATGGCTGATTTATCTATGGCATTGATGGCAATCACTAATCTGACCGCTATTTTGCTGCTTTCCGGTGTCGCATTTAAACTTGCAAGAGACTATAACCAGCAGAGACGTGCTGGGAAGCTACCGACGTTTGATATCAATCAGTATCCTGAAATTCAGCAAAAGGTTGAAGTTGGTATTTGGGAAGAAACTGCAAGTCGTGCCCGTTCGACTCAAATGGCTGACCATAAGTGAAAGACCAGAGCAAAAGGTATGGTTAACGATATTTAATGATGTAGAAGCGATTACCTTTCGCGTTTAACTTTTCATTTGTGTGCCTTATTCCCATTTGCCTATGGGAATAAGGCATTTTCCTTGATGTGCCACATCAAGAACAAAATCCATAGCTTATAAAAAAAACCATATAAAACATAAATTTTATTTTGTATTCATTTGATTTCTTTGTGTTATTATCTTGTTTTCAATTAATAGGTGGAACAGGGAGATTATGAAGAAGATCATATTAGTTGGCTTATTCATGCTATTAGCCGGGTGTTCTAGTCAGCGTCATCTGGAAGATAGGGGCACTTATAAAGTTGATAGCTCCTTTCCTTCACAAAGTCAGAATGACCGGATAAGGTTTTTGGTATTTCACTATACCGCTGTCAATGACGAAGATTCTTTACGTATATTAACTCAAGGTGGTGTCAGTGCTCATTATTTGATTCCATCATTACCGAATTATGTGAGAGGGAAACCTGTCATTTTGCAGTTGGTTCCTGAAGATAAAAGGGCATGGCATGCGGGTGTTAGTGCATGGAATGGCCGGAAAGACTTGAATGATACCTCTATTGGAATTGAAATTGTCAATAAAGGATTCACGGAAAGGTTGCTTGAGAAAGAATGGTATCCATTTAATGAGCAGCAGCTCGATCTATTAACGCGTTTGGCAAAAGATATTATCCAGCGTTATGACATTGAACCGAAAAATGTCATCGGTCACAGTGATATTGCTCCGCTGAGAAAGTATGACCCAGGTAGACTTTTTCCTTGGAAGAGGTTGGCCGAACAAGGTATTGGTGCATGGCCTGATGATGCGACTGTTGAAAAATACATGGCCGGTAGAAAATGGAATGCAAAGGTTTCTGTTGAGTTAATACAGAAAACATTAGAAAAATATGGCTATACCATTCCACAAACGGGTGTACTTGATGAAGATACTCGTAAAACAATCAGTGCATTCCAGATGCATTTTAGGCCAGATGACATCAGTGGTAATCCTGATGCACAAACTGAGTCAATAGCTTTGGCGTTGGTTGAGAAGTATAAAAGATAGTTTTGATATCAGAGTAAGATCATGTCACAGAAGTAACTTTATAAAAGTGGCTTTTGTGGCATGGTTTTTCTGATAATCAGTATTATAAATTTTCATGGTTTATTCTTCGAACTCATCTTTACTTTATTTTAATCTGTTATCACTGTTTACCCCGACGATTCTTAATCGAGAATTATCAGTTCCCGCTGTATTGAATCCAGATCTCTTTCGTTATTTTTAATAGTTAATTATTTCAACAAGGGTAAAAATAGGATATTGCTAAATGGTCAGATATTCAGTAGTAATAAGATGATAAGTTTTCTTTATCTAAGTAATAGTCGCTTATTTTATAACGACTATTACCAATAGGTAAAATTAAATAAAATTCATGATATATAGGATCAAGATTACCTTTTATCATTGTTTTTTCTTGCAGGGAGAGTAAACGCAAGAATAATTCCGACAAGGCTGATAAGTGGTGAATACATGATTATTCTGTCAGAAAGATAGTTTGGTAAGACACTGCATAGATAAATAAAAATAGATATTGGCCAGCCATATAACCCCGTACTATTAAACCTGAAAGCTGTTTTCATGATCAAATAGTAAACAGTGGCGAAGGAGCACATCGCCCATAAGCCAATCGAAATCATGTACAACCATATTGATAATTCATATTGCATATAGGAGGCATAATTGTTTTCTGCCAGATAACCAGAGAAGAAAATCAGCGCTCCGAGAATAACCGCCGCTGTAATAAAGCTGATAATATAATCTATTCTACTCAGTTTTTGCCTGAAATAGCTTTTTATTGCATTAAACAGAGAATCATCCATAAAGAATAGTCAGGTAAATAAATATTAAATAGATAATAACTGATTTGATGATGGTATGAACAGAAAAATATAAATCCCAAATTGGATAGAAATATCCTAAAGATAATCATACGATTGAATATGTGATAATAAGGTGATGATTGTTAAGTTATATGATAGTTTGTAGGCTTTGTGATCTTGGTAGTGCTTAAGTTATTCTTATTCTTTAAGGACTCAACAAATGATTATTCGCTTATCTAAAGCTCTGACTGTCTGTGCAATTGCCTTGTTTGCTACATTGGTCGCTTTTGGCAACATTACAGATTATGGTACTAATTTCGCATTTGTACAGCATGTATTCATGATGGATGCTGTTTTCCCTGATACTGCCATTACTTATCGAGCAATCAATTCACCTGTATTACATCATATTGGTTATATTGGAATTATTTTTCTAGAAACGCTTACCGCGGTACTGTGTTGGATCGGTGGTATTCTCTTACTGGCGAATTTAAAATCTAATGCTGCTGTCTTTAATAAGAAGAAAGCTATTGCGATAGCTGGCCTGACTTTGGGTTTTCTGACTTGGCAGGTGGCATTTATGTCAATTGGAGGTGAATGGTTTGGGATGTGGATGTCTAAACAATGGAATGGTGTATCCAGCGCTTTCCGTTTCTTTGTAACTATCATTCTGGTATTGATTTATTTGGTTCAACGTGACAGAGAATTAGGTGAAGAATAACTGCCTATTGAGATAGAAGCAGTAATGAGGTGGGGCATTCTTGATGAAGCCCCAACCTCATATATTTCTGAAAATCTAACCTGCTTATTATTCAGTCAGAGGATGCATTCAGGCTTCGGGATCTTATTGCTTTGCCCAATAGCAGAGTAAAAATGAAACAAGCATGGTAACAAATTAGAATAACTAAACGAAATTTTTCCGTTTAGTTATATAATTTAAGATTAAATAATTATCAGTAAATTTTTTTGTTTTATAAAATAAGCTACTTTATAGGAACTTATTTATCGCTATTGCTACTCCATCTTGTTCATTTGTTGCGGTAATAAATTGAGCGATATCTTTAACACTTTGTTCGGCATTCCCCATTGCAACACCAACACCGGCGAATTCGATCATAGCTAAGTCATTATTGTGATCACCGATACACATAATTTTATCTCTGGTGATACCCAGATGATCAGCGATGGCTTTGATAGCAGTGCCTTTGTTGACTTCTTTGCTGAGAATTTCTAGAAAATAGGGACTGCTCTGCATCAACGTATAGTGTTCATAAGCGTCTACTGGAATGAAATTAATAGCATCACTGAGGATGTTTGGATGATCTATCATCATTAATTTAGTGAAATGCATCTCGTTGTCCATTTCATTAACAGGACAATAAATTAGAGGCGTGTCGGTGAGGAAAGCTTCTCTGACGGTATATGGACTGATATCACGGTTGGCAGTATATATTTTATTAAATTCTAAAGCATGAAGATGAACGCCAATTTCACGGGAGAGTGATTCAAAAAACAGATAGTCTTCAAAATCCAATAAATTTTCTAGCAAATGTTCACCATCATTTGCCTGATGGACAACACTACCATTGTTACTGATGCAGTAACTGCTAGTTTCGTTCAGCTCTAATTCCTGTAAGTATCGCTGGATGCCAATAAAAGGCCGACCAGAAGCCAGAACAATATGAATTCCTTGTTTTCTGGCATAATGAATAGCTTGCTTGACTGGGGGAGTGATCTGATGACTTTCGTTCAGTAAAGTGCCATCAAGATCAATGGCGATCAATTTTATTGACATTTCTCTCTCCTGAAAGCCTGATTAGGTACCGCTGCTTTGTTGTGTAATTTGTAATTCCCGCTTAAAGGCGTTTCTTTTCCTGATGATAGTGTCATGAACAGCTATTGGCGAAGTGAAGAGGTAGTTTTACCTCAAGCTCAATATCTGGGTTCTGCCGGAAATCATAAGGTGTTATGCCATACTCTTTGCGGAACATGTAAGTAAAATGAGACTGTGAACCAAAGCCAAAATCCAGGGCGATATCGAAAATAGACAAAGAGCTGTTTCTTAGAAGGTGAACAGCACCAGCCAGACGTCGTTGGCGGATATATTTGCCAAGAGAAATTCCAGTAATTTCCTTGAATATCTTCTGCATATGCCAAAGCGAATAGCCAGAGTAAGCTGCCAGTTCCTCCAGATGGATTACCCGGCCAAGGTGATTCTCAATCCATTTGCTGAGAGCGTATACAAGTGCTAAGTGATTATCCTGTGGCATTAACAATTTCGTTCTGGTTGAAAGTGAAAAGAAGTATACACAACTTTTTTTAAATATGACAAAGCGTTGGCATAGTGGGTGAGATTGTAACTAAATGTGACAATTGATTTTTTTGTTTTAGTGAATAGAATCCCTATAATTCAGTACTTGTTTAATTCGTTTTGGCGTATTTACTGGCAGGGTACGGTGTCAGTGTGATTTCTCCACAACAGAAGCACCGGATGGATATTTTTCTTATTTTCATTACTGTAAAATATAATTTCTTGAATTTATTCTTTATGTATTGAGTGCTGATTAAGCTTAAGGAAATAGAATTGGACATAAAAAAAACCATTGCAATTTTAGTATTACTTGGAATATGTCTGTTCTTGTACTTGTTGGCTTTGGATCGTTACTGTGATCAGGGTGAAAAGTTTGATTCAGGTATATGTTTTGTGACCCGATATCTTCCTTTCTGATTAGTTGTTGATACTCATCAGTCATTCTCCCTTGCTGTATCTGTGCTAACATATATGTTCAGTATCCACCTTTTAAGGCTAGTATTTTGTCTGCTTTGAGCAAAGCAGATATACCCAATAGATTTCAAATTGCAGCGCGGCGGCAAGTGAACGCAGTCAACAAAGCAGCAACTTGGAGGATGAAGGGGATAAATGGGAATCGGTTGTTTTCCCACTCATAACAAAATAAAAGTTGCAGCAAGAGGACAAAATGGCAGGACAATCGCAGCAATCAACACTTAAACGCGGTTTAAAAAACCGACATATTCAGCTTATTGCCTTAGGGGGAGCTGTCGGGACTGGGTTGTTTCTCGGTATTGCACAAACCATAAAAATGGCAGGTCCCTCCGTACTTTTAGGATACTCGATTGCAGGTTTTATCGCATTTTTGATTATGCGTCAGCTGGGAGAGATGGTTGTTGAAGAACCAGTAGCTGGATCGTTTAGTCATTTTGCATATAAATATTGGGGAGATTTTCCCGGTTTCTTATCGGGGTGGAATTACTGGGTAATGTTTACTCTGGTCGGAATGGCAGAATTAACGGCTGTGGGAATGTATATTCATTACTGGTGGCCTGATATTCCGACTTGGGTATCTGCGATGGTATTTTTTGTTTTAATCAATAGCGTAAATTTAATTAATGTTCGATTATATGGTGAAACAGAATTTTGGTTTGCAATTATTAAAGTTGCTGCAATTATCTGTATGATTATTTTTGGCGCTTATCTATTAGTCAGTGGTAATGGAGGTCCACAGGCCAGTATCACTAATCTTTGGCAATATGGTGGTTTTATGCCTAATGGGGCTTCTGGTCTTATTATGGCAATGGCTGTGCTTATGTTCTCTTTTGGTGGACTGGAATTGGTTGGCGTTACAGCTGCTGAGGCAGAGAACCCACGAATTAGCATTCCTAAAGCAACTAACCAGGTGGTATATAGAATACTGATTTTCTATATTGGTTCTCTGACTGTGCTACTGTCGCTTTATCCGTGGAGTTATGTTGTTGAAGGTGAAAGTCCATTTGTAATGATTTTTCATAACCTGGATAGTTTCTGGGTGGCGAATATTCTGAATATTGTTGTTTTGACTGCTGCATTGTCTGTTTATAACAGCGGCGTATATTGTAACAGCCGTATGCTGTATGGTTTAGCAAAGCAAGGTAATGCTCCTAAGATTTTAACGAAAATTAATAGGAATGGAGTTCCGATTAGGGCTATCGTGATATCTGCGTTAGTAACCTCAATTGGTGTATTAATTAACTATGTGATGCCAGGCAAAGCCCTTGAGTTGCTGATGGCATTGGTAGTAACAACGCTGGTTATTAACTGGGTCATGATTTGTATGGCTCATTTAAAATTTCGGGCACAGAAAGTTAAAGAGGGTGTAGAACCATCGTTTAAAGCATTCTGGTACCCATTCAGTAATTATCTGTGTTTGGTTTTCCTTGCCTTTATTCTTGTCATTATTTTGATGACAGAAAGTATCCGTATTTCAGTCATTCTGATGCCATTCTGGATTAGTGTTTTATGGATTGGATTCCTGATATCTCGTTCCCATCGGGATAAATTGAAAACAATGAACCAAGGATAATGTAATACCCGGATTGTCACTATCAAACACCAGACTGATATAATAGTCTGGTGTTTTGACGTTACCATTGCCAGCGTAACCAAGCGAAGAATACGTTGCCGTTATTATATGTGCCCGGAATGTATGTTCCTTGAAATGATAGTCGATCATATTCTACAGAGAACAGTGGTAATGGGAGTGGAATAGGGACATAGTAATAATCGTGACGAGCTGTAACACTCAGAGTAAAACCAACACCCAGCCGGAAGCCATCTAAATCACCCGGTATCCACATTTTCTGAAATCCATAGCCAATAATGGGCTCCAGGCGGTTATGAGAATCCATAAAAGCCATTGCGTAGAGGGAATGCCAATCATTGTCTCTGTCATAGCGGTATTTACCATAACCGAAACCCCAGGGACGTTCATTATATTTATCGGTCTTCTCTTTATCGTAGGTATATCTGTTATGCCAGGTAATTGCTGGAAGATAAAATTCATTGTTGGGCGCATCCCAGGTGAGGGCAACATTATTGTTGAATGTTTCCCACAAGCTATCTGAGTGATTGCTATAACCAGTTGATGTGTTGGCTGTCGTCGTCGTTGATGATTTACTGGCGGTATCTGCTGTGGTTGCAAGCACTGCCCCGGATGAGACTAAAAGGGTTACTGATAGGGTATAAGCTGTGGTCAAATCAAACTTCATTATTTATTGCTCCAATCCCCCGACGACATAAATTGGGGGGATTCCTTCGAGTTATATAAAATATGACAAACATCTAAATTCAGGAATTCTACTCTTGCTATTCTTAATAAAAGTTAAACGAAAAATAAATATTAAGATGTTATATGTATTAAATGGCTATATTTGATACTCATATTTTAGCCGATGGATATTGAAAATGTGTTGATTTTTTTTCACTCAAAAGGGGGAGATTGGCGCAGATAGACATAGCATAGATATAAAAATTCTAATAATAAGATCGGCAAAATAAATTAAAATTATTTATGTTATCTGCGGTTTTGTTGAGTGGATAAACTGTAATCTAATTAGGATAACCTTGGATTTTCAAATTTTTGCAGTTATGTTAAACAATAATTGTTGTTAAGAATTTTAAATATGTGCGTTAGCTCTATAGCTGATAAAAAATGGCTTGCCATCATATTAAGAATATGTGATAAATCGTTCGGGTAAACGAGGTACGGTTCTGTTATACGGTTCTGTTAATAACAGCAACTCGCTCTGGTTTTTATGTTGCGCCAAAATGGCGAATTAGAATTAAGTGATCCAAAGGAAATTCTTAAAATGGCAAAAATCACTGGTACTGTAAAGTGGTTCAACGAATCTAAAGGTTTTGGTTTTATTACTCCAGCTGATGGTAGCAAAGATGTGTTTGTACATTTTAGCGCTATTCAGAGCGATGGTTTTAAGACCCTGGCGGAAGGTCAAAAAGTTGAGTTTGAAATTCAGGATGGCCAGAAAGGTCCTTCTGCGGCAAATGTCACCACAGCATAACTTCTTTTCGTCGATCGTTTTTGATTGACAGAGTAAATTTTGTTGTCTGATTTATTGTTTATTGGCAACAATGACATACTGATATCACCCTGTTAGTTATCTGATAGGGTGTTTTTGTTTTGACTCGGGGCGCTTTTAACTGAGCTGAGATGAACCCGTAATACCTGATCTGGATAATGCCAGTGTAGGGAAGTCATGGTGTCTTCTTCCTGATACCTGCTTTATCTTTTGCTGGTTGGAAGGGGTAATTATATTGAGAATCAATACGCTGACAATTGCTGGAACTGATCCTAGTTGTGGTGCTGGCATTCAGGCTGATCTGAAAACTTTCTCCGCGCTTGGGGCCTATGGCACAACAGTAATGACAGCTCTTGTTGCACAAAATACTTGTGGTGTGCAGTCTGTCTATAACATAGATCCCGCTTTCGTTGCTGCACAACTGGAGTCTGTGCTGTCAGATATCAGAATCGATAGCGCCAAAATAGGCATGTTATCTAATGCGGCTAATGTTGCAGTGGTTGCAGATGCAATAAGTCGTTATTCAATCCCTTATATTGTATTGGATACGGTAATGGTTGCGAAAAGTGGAGATCCGCTTCTGGTACCGGAAGCAGTTTCCTTAGTTGTTGAGCAATTATTACCTAAGGTTTCGTTGATTACGCCAAACTTGCCAGAGGCCGCAACTATGCTGAAATGTTCAGTTGCAAAAACTGAAACAGAGATGCAAAAGCAAGGGCGTGAATTGTTATCGTTGGGATGTGAAGCGGTTCTACTTAAAGGCGGTCACCTTATAGACTGTGAAAGTCCTGACTGGTTATTTACTAGTAATGGAGAATGGCGTTTCACTGCTCCCAGAATCAACACACGTCACACTCATGGTACAGGGTGTACTCTTTCCGCTGCATTAGCTGCTTTGCGCCCACGTTATTCAGATTGGCAGACGACGCTTCCTGTAGCCAAATCTTATCTCCAGGCTGCGTTAGAGCGTGCAGATTCCCTTGAAGTAGGAAAGGGAATTGGGCCGGTACATCATTTTCATCAGTGGTGGTGAGAGTAACTATTGAAGGTGATAACGAGTAAGACGTCTGGCTCAGAATTTATAGCGCTTTGATCATCTTGTTCATTATCACCATTATCTACGACAAGCTGTATTAAGCTATTGTGACTTGATTATCCAGATAAACATCTTGGACGGCATTAATTAGTTCAATGCCATCTTTCATAGACTTTTTGAAAGCCTTACGACCGAGAATTAATCCCATACCGCCCGCGCGTTTATTGATTACTGCGGTACGAATTGAATCACTCAGATCATTATCACCAGATGCCCCACCTGAATTAATAAGGCCAGCACGACCCATGTAGCAGTTAGCTATCTGATAACGCACTAGATCGATCGGATGATCGGTAGTCAAATTAGCATAAACACGTTTATCTGTATGACCAAACCCAATAGCAGTATAGCCCCCGTTATTTTCAGCCATCTTCTGTTTAACGATATCGGCGCCGATAGTCGCTGCCAGATGGTTAGCTTGGCCTGTTAAATCTGCACTAGCGTGATAATCTACCCCCTCTTTTTTGAAAGCAGAATTACGCAGGTAGGCCCACAGGACGGTTACCATTCCTAGTTCATGTGCCCGTTCAAAAGCTGCTGAAATTTCCTCAATTTGACGTCGTGATTCGACAGAGCCAAAGTAAATCGTTGCACCAACAGCTACGGCACCCATCTCAAACGCCTGTTCAACACTGGCATATAAAGTCTGATCATATTGAGCAGGATAACTCAATGTTTCATTATGGTTCAGTTTAACCAAAAACGGGATCTTATGGGCATAACGGCGGGAAACTGAGGATAACACGCCATAAGTAGAGGCCACACAGTTACAACCTGCTTCAATAGCCAGTTCAACGATATTCTTCGGATCAAAATAGAGTGGATTAGCTGCAAAAGAAGCGGCAGCAGAATGTTCTACGCCTTGATCCACGGGTAAAATAGATAAATAGCCAGTGCCTGCGAGACGACCATGGTTCAACAGTGTCTGCATGGAACGCAAAACCGTATTTGGCCGGTTATTGTCGATCATTACTCGGTCAACAAAATCGGAACCTGGCAGATAAAGATTTTCACTCGGAATGGTACTACAACGATGTTGCAATAAACTGTCTGCATCTTTGCCTAACAACTTAGTGATATCAGTCATGATTTACTCCAGCTCTTGAAAGATGTTATTGATTGTCATTTATCCTTTTGAAAATAACAAGTTGTATTCAAGGGGAAGGGGGAGTGGATCGCTTCAGGTGGGGGTTAAGCGTGAAATTTATTACCTGAAAAGTAGTGATTTAATATAAGAGATGAGAGAGGTATTACCATGTTTTCAAGTGATATTTAGTGGTTAAAGGTCTAAAGTATTTATGTGTTGGAGTATTTTCTTTTAAAAATTTATATTAATTATGATTTTTTCTATTAATTAATTTGGTTTTTATATGATATTAATTTATCTATTAATGGGTTTTTAAATTTATCGTTATTAATTCAACTATGCGATTATTTTTGTATTGGGTAAGAATTGCTATGTTTGTGATTCTTATCGCAAGAAATAATTTATAGGTATAAAAACATAGTAAAGTTGAAAAAATAATGCGATAAAAGATCAGAAATTTTTTCCTTTAAGTTAATTTTCTTTTATTGATTTTTTCTCGAGATGACAACAATGTATATTCTATGAGATTGAGAGGTTTAGGGTATTTAATGCGATAGAAGTTATTATTAGTTTGTTAAGCATGGCTGTGTTTAAGATGTTTTCTACCTGATAAACGGGATAAAGGTGCAATAATTTGGTTTTTCTCATGTCTTATTAATTGATTGAAATTTAATATAATATTTCATGAATTATAAAAGGAAGGAATTATTTTCCACAGATTAATAATTATTTATTATCTTAATCCTATTAAGTTAATGCCTCAATTTTCTTGAGGATAATGTGATTTGGTGATTTTTAATATCAATATTCGATATCCAAAAGGAGTCTAGAATGAAAAAATTTTCGGACTATAGGTATTTTCCATCTATAAGAACCAGACAGTCTGAGTTAGAAGGTGTTAGTAATATCGGTGAGTCAACAAAAAGTAAGTTTTTACCAGTTGTGTCTCTGACAAAGCTTAAAGGTGGACAGGATGCTGATTCAGCTATTGATAAATGGTTTGATTCTTTTAATAACGAATCAATTATAGAAATCTCAAATGATCCAGTTTTGAAGTGTATCGATTCAGATTCATTGCATTTATCTGATAAACATTTTAGTAATTGGATCAATTTTTTAAAAAACCAGAAGGAAAAATATAATAAAATTATTCCAGCAGCGATTTTATATAAGGATTTGGGTCAACGGGATTATGTCAAGCAGCTTGAAAAATTGGAATCTTCTTTTGGTAGGTTTGTAGTTAAAATTAACCCGCTAAAGTCGCATGATTTACTGGCTGCGACAACGGCAGCATCAGTAGTTGATGATATAAGTAATGTATTATTTATATTGGATGTAGGGCAAATAGATAGCTCTCGTCAAGATATATGTTTAGATGCAACTATTAGAGGAATCAATATGCTTAGAGATGTTGATTCTGGAATAGAGGTCGTTAGCTCTGGTACCAGTTTTCCACGTACGTTTGCTGAATATGGTAAAGAAAGTGGGGCTATTAGTATGTTGGAGTGGCAGAATTATCTTGCAATAGGTGGTGAAAAAGTTGCTTTATATGGTGATTCAGCAAGTATTCATGGAGAATTTTATCCAGGAAGTTACGTGAGGTTCGTTGCACGAATAGATTATCCTACACCAGGAGTTTGGCGTTTTGAGCGTCGAGCTGGTAGTAATCAGAGAGATGAGCTATACCCAATGGATTTCAAGATGGATCGCGACGGCAAGAGAGCGAATCCCCGGGAGCATAGATAACTCTGTGACCGGGGTGAGTGAGTGCCGCCAACAAAGAGGCAACTTGAAAGATAACGGGTATATATCAATTAGCAGCAAAAGACATCATTACAGATGAGGGATGGGATGATTCATTGGAGGTTTGGGGGACAGAAATCATTAGATCTGTTAGAGAAGGTAATGTGAATCGCTTTAAGTCGCCATCTAAATGGATTTCGGTACGAGTAAATTTACATATAGAAAGAATGATTAGGTTTATAGAAGATGGTGTATTGTCTCATATCAATGATGATGATACAGATGAATGTAATTCTGTTGAATGGTAATATATTGCCATTATTTTTTAGAATTGCCTCTTTAAGAGGCAATTTTCTTTCGTGGAATAATATAAACAGGAACATGAGATTTAATACCTATAAATGATAAGTTTTTTGCTATATTTATAGCATAGGTATTTATAGGTTTTTGATAAGCTGAAATATCAATATGTTTAAGTTCTTCATCTTTTTTAGATTTATTAAGATTCCTTTTGATCTTATTATTACTCAATAATGAAATATTTTCAGAAGAAGTTGAATTGGAATTTTTATTGTTTATGAAGTTTTTAAAAGAAAGTTTATATTTTATTTTTAAATAATTTATTGTAAAATCCCTTTTCTTCTCAGTTGAGATGTTTTTTGTTAAATTATATAAATTCTCTCTCATCTCAGAGGGATGGCATGTATAACCATTTTTTCTTATAAATTTAACTATTTCTTTTTTGTTGACAAAAGAAAAAATAAGCCTATCTTCGGAAATTTTGCATGTACGTCCACGTCTCTTTTTTATAAAAGTGTTAATTATTCCACTATTGTTTTTCCTGATTTCTAATATTTCAATATCATTGGGTAGAATCGATAAGGCTTTTTCAGTAAATTTTGGCGCACAAACTAATGTAACTTTATCAAAATAGAGTCTGTATGTGGATATTTGTCCTTCGAGTCTGGCTAGACTGTCAGAGTCGCTTTTAATTTCATATGCATGGAGTTTACCATTTGCCACTGCGAGATCAACGCGTCTGCTGAAGTTTGCAATAGGGAGTTCATTGATTAATACTGCATCATCATTTAATTCGTCTCGTTCTATTAACCAATCAATAAGAGCCACCTTTATACTATCTTCTTTTTTTATAGATGAACTAGCCATTTTATAGTCCAATTGATATTGTAATAAGTTCTATTGATTATATGCGCTTTATGATGAAATGCAATATATCTTGATTTTATTTTAATGAATTCTGTAGGGTTAGTCGTTATTTTTTTAATATTGATATAAATATAGCTGATATTTCTTTCTTATATAAATCAAATCAAATTTTTATTTTGGTAACTTATTTGTTATTTGGCATCATTATATATGATAAATAATCATCTGGAATCTCAATGTTTTTAATGCTATATGATTCTGTATGGGACAGTTTATATGGTTATTTGTTCTTTTTTAAAAATAGCCATAATGGCAAATAATTATTGTTCTAAATTTTTAACTGTATTCTATATTTTTCAATAAATTAATTGATTGATAAATGCATAAGTGTAGTTTGATTTTGTCACAGATAGAAAATTTCTCACCGTTTTTTTATTGCAAATGTTGATATTGAGTTTTATTTTATTCGCCTAAAATAATTTCCTTGTCACAGGTTATTTTGCGAACAGCATTCCATAAAATCATGTCCTGCTGATAGAGGCTATTGATTCTAATAGTAAGGTTGAATACTTGCTGTCATTACTCATTTGGCTAACTTTTCCTGAATGTTCTTATCAGGTGATATTTCTCATTTTGAAGCCGGTGTGGGAGTGTGTTTTTGTTGACCTTTGATTTTATAGTCAATTTTTTATTGTAGGGTTAAGGTAAATATTAATTTTATCCTCTTGGAGTGCGGGATAGTACTTACTGCTCATTGGTGTTTTATTAATTGATTATAACCATTTTTCCCTGTTCGAGTTGTAGATATATAAGACAGTAAAAATTCTGTGTCAAACTAATCGGGATAGGGTAATGATAGTCAGCTAGCTAATTCATGGATTCTCGTTGTCTGTAAATCAGAACCCTGACATGAGAGTTGATAACCAGAATAGTCAGGTAAATGTTGAACTAATAGTTTTAACAATAAGTAAACTGTAATTATCCTATTTCATAATTTTCACTCGATCAATTTTATCAAATTGCATAATATTTATCCTAAATATGATGGATTTTCTGCATTATTGAATAGTGAAAAATTTTAATTACATTTCTTTAGATAGTGTTATATTTCAGTAACTATAAATATTTTCTTATTAATGTATAAGGTATAAGGAACATATTAATACAAAGATTTATTAATTTAATAGTTAAACTAATCTATTTAATTAATCATGTAAATGAATTCTGCAACTTGTTGATTTTATTATTCCGGGGAAAAAAGAAAAGGCCAGCTCAAGGGAGATTGAGCCGGCCAAGGAGGTGGTTCCTAGTCTTACTGTAATACTTTTTTAGTTTTTTATTTTTCGTCAACAATACTACGGTAAATAAAATAGTATTGATGTGATCTGTTTCTAAAAAAAGAAATATACCATCATAAGGAGGGTATATTGATGATTATTTGTCTGAATCTCGGCTCATGTGAGGAGATTGAGAATTAATACCATTTAGATTACGGATTAATAAGGCGTAATTAATATCAATTTGTTTAGGAATTGGTAAATAGACAATATACCCATCACCAGGGGCAACTTCCATTGACTGACCTTTTTTATCCTGCATTGCTTCCAGTGTGAACTGGATATTGCCTGATAGCGTCATTAATTCGAGGCTATCTCCGACCATAAATTTATTTTTGACTGCAACCTCAGCTAATCCGTTGACTCGTTCACCGGTAAACTCACCAACAAATTGCTGTGTATCGGATATCGAATAGCCATATTCATAAGTTTGATAGGCATCATGAGTATGACGGCGCAGAAATCCTTCGGTATATCCACGGTGAGCAAGCCCTTCCAGGGTGGTTAGCAAGGTTGGATTAAAAGGTTTTCCTGCAACAGCATCATCAATAGCCCTGCGGTAAACTTGTGCTGTACGGGCGCAGTAATAGAAAGATTTTGTGCGTCCTTCGATTTTTAGCGAGTGAACTCCCATTTTAGTTAATCGTTCAACGTGTTCAATTGCGCGTAAGTCCTTAGAGTTCATGATGTAAGTACCATGTTCATCCTCAAAAGCAGACATATATTCCCCTGGACGCTTCATCTCTTCGAACGTAAATACTTTATCTGTTGGTGCACCTTTTCCCAATGTTGGCTCGATATTTTTTGCCGGTATAGGCTCATGTATATGCACAATATTACCGATATCGTCTTCTTTGCCTTCCTGAACGTTGTATTCCCAGCGGCATGCATTAGTACATGTTCCCTGATTTGGATCACGCTTATTAATATAACCGGATAGCAGGCAGCGACCGGAATAGGCCATACACAGTGCACCATGTACGAAAACTTCCAGCTCCATATCAGGAACATGTTGGCGAATCTCGTTAATTTCATCCAGCGAAAGTTCACGGGAAAGAATGACTCTGGTTAGTCCCATTTGTTGCCAGAATTTTACTGTTGCCCAATTGACTGCATTAGCTTGAACGGAAAGGTGAATTTCTATTTCTGGGAAAGCTTCACGAACCATCATAATGAGCCCGGGATCAGACATAATCAAAGCATCAGGTCCCATTTCAACAACGGGTTTCAGATCACGGATAAAGGTTTTCAGTTTGGCATTGTGCGGAGCAATATTGACCACAACGTAAAAGCGTTTGCCAAGTTCATGAGCTTCCTTAATGCCCAGTGCCAGATTTTCGTGATTAAATTCATTATTACGAACACGCAGGCTATAACGTGGTTGGCCTGCATATACGGCGTCTGCGCCATAGGCAAAGGCATAACGCATATTTTTCAATGAGCCGGCAGGAGAAAGTAATTCTGGAGTAAACATGTTTAAAAAATTCTCGGTCTGAATTCAGGTCAGTTTTCACTACAAAAAGTGAGGATAAGACCAAGGATTTTAACGCTTAATCTGTTGGGGATACAAATTTATTAAGTAAATAGATTGAGATGGATTTTTATACTGAAGTGTTAAAATAAAAAATATTGTGTACTATATCGCCAATCGAAACTGTATCAATGAGTACAAATAAATGGAGGAACAGAATTTAAATGGAGGAACATAATTCCCAAATTAGTATCCTCGTGCATAATCAGGCGGCATGGGATAAACAAGCTGAAGCTCACATGAATGGTCCTGTCCTGTTAGCAGTAAGTTAATTGATGATGCCAGAAACGGAAAATGGCAGATTCATCTGACGCCCCGTGCATTACCTGAGGGTTGGCTCGGTGATATCAAAAACAAAGATATTCTCTGTTTGGCTTCTGCTGGGGGACAGCAAGCGCCAATTTTGGCGGCGGCAGGCGCAAATGTGACGGTGTTTGATCTTTCAGAGAAACAACTTGTCCAGGATTATATGGTTGCAGAACGTGATGGGCTTAATCTTGCGATAATACAAGGTGATATGAGAGATTTGAGTATCTTTGATATGGTTCTTTTGACTTGATTTTTCATCCTATTTCTAATCTCTATATACCGGATGTTCTTCCTGTATGGAAAGAGTGCTATCGGGTATTGAAAAAAGGTGGTGTGTTATTGGCCAGTTTTTATAACCCGGTACTTTTTATTGGTGACCGTGATCCCTCCTATATGGTGCAAGGGTTAATTAAACCACGCTATAAGCTGCCTTATTCTGATTTGGTATCACTTGAACAAGCTCAATTGGAAGAGAAGAAAATAAAAGGGGAAGCCATTGTTTTTGGGCATTCTCTTTCAGATCTCATTGGAGGTCAGATTAACACTGGATTTTCTATCGAAGGTTTTTATGAAGATGAGCAACCCAATCCTCGCTTTGTTGTCGATCATTTTATGCCGACATTCCTGGCAACTAAAGCAATTAAAAGATGAAGATGCACCTTATCAGTTGAATATTAATTTCAACTGATAAGGTGCGGTTTATTATGAAAAAGTATTACTCTGATTTTGTTAGATCACGAACATTCACACTGGAGCCGTTTTTAACCGCCGACTGAATGCCTTTTTTGGCAGCAATTTCATCATCGTACAACTCGCTGAATCCGATAACTTGATAGTTTCTCGCTTTCAGCACGAAATAAGATTTACTAGCTTTGTTTTCCCTGATTTCGAAGTTCTTTTCTTCAGGAGAATTCGCCTGAATAGAACGAATCCCTTTATTCGCTGCTGCCTTTGTAGTGTACATTTCACTGGTGAGGATAACTTCACCGTTCGATGTTTTTAAGTTGAAGTAATACTGCTTGTTTTTTGTCCTTTTGAGATCATAGTGACCTATAGCCATAGATAATTCCTCCAATTAAAGATGAGTATTTTTAATATAGCTGAATTTCTGAACGGTGAGAGGTTGAGAGAAACTTAATTCAATTAAAATGTGACAGTTATAACAAACGGCATATATCGGCCTCCCAGCGGTAACCAAGCCCATAAATGGAACGGATGAATGTTTTACTGCTGTCTAATTGTTCCAATTTACGGCGCAGGTTTTTAATATGGCTATCGATAGTGCGGTCCGTAACGATGCGGTGATCGTCATACAAATTATTCAGTAATTGATCGCGGGAAAACACCTGTCCAGGGCGGATTGCCATTGTTTTTAGTAACCGGAATTCAACGGGAGTTAGATCCAGTATTTTGTCGCGGTAACTTGCCTGAAAGCAGGCTTCATCAATTTGCAGGTCACTTTGTTTGACAATATCCTGTGGTCGGTAACAGCGGCGGAGAATAGTTTTCACTCGTGCAACAATTTCACGTGGGCTGTAAGGTTTACAGATATAATCATCTGCCCCGATTTCCAACCCCAGCAATCGGTCAATTTCTTCGGTTTTAGCGGTGACCATAATAATAGGTACATCAGAAAAACGGCGGATTTCACGACAGACAGATAAACCATCACAACCTGGAAGCATCAGATCCAGCAAAATAATATCTGGATTGTGTTGCTGTACGTGAGGAACGACTTCATTACCACGCAGTAGCCACTGAGTCTTGTAACCAGCCGCGTTTAGATAATCAACCAGTAATTGACCGAGTTTTGGCTCATCTTCAACAATTAAAACAGTATAATGTTCAAATTCTGCATTCATGGTATTTCGCAGTCAGGGGATTTAATTAGCGGTAATTCTACGCTAATTCTTAGGCCACCTAAAGGTGAGGGTTCAGCACGTATCGTACCATTATGTGCTTCAACGATGTTATAGCAAATAGCCAACCCGAGCCCTGACCCACCACTGGCGCGGTTTCGAGAAGATTCACTGCGGTAGAATCGTTCAAAGACTCGCTGACATTGTTCTGGTAACAGCCCTGGCTCGCTGTCCTGCCAGCTCAGTATAAAGTGGTTATCATCAGAGTTACTTTCAATAATCAGTTTTCCACTGTTAGCGGTATAGCGAAGGCTATTTTCCAGTAAATTATGAAATAGTTGAGTTAATCTGCTTGGGTCAGCAAATATCATGACAATTTCAGGCAGCTTAACATCCATCTGGATTTGCTTATTAATGAAACGGTCTCGGTAAGATGCTATAGCAGCTTGAAGTAACCCACTGATATTGATAAATTCTTTCCGATATGCCAGCGCTCCGCGATCTGATAGAGATAGTTGATGCAAATCATCAACTAGTTTGGTCAATGTGGTGATCTCTGCCAATAACGAATTGAGTGTTTCAGGGGTTGGTTTACGAACACCGTCCTGTAAAGCTTCTAGTTCACCTCGCAATATAGAAAGAGGTGTGCGAAGTTCATGGGAAATATCTGCCATATAATCACGGCGCATTTGCTCATTTTTTTCCAGTGTACTGGCGAGCTGATTAAAATTGTAGGCAAGCTGACCGATTTCATCTTTACCTGATGATGTCACTCGGACACTAAAATCGCCTGCTGCTAGTTTATGCGTCCCTTCAACCAAGCGTTTAACGGGTTTCAGCATGCCACGGGACAACAATAATGTAGCTATGATTGCCAGTAAGGTAGATAAGCCTGCAATTATCCAACTTGTCAGTTGTTGCTGGCGATCAAAACTGATATCAGCCTGGCGGGTAATTTTGTCAGATGTACTGACAATGACCCATCCGACTATCTGATTATTATAGTTAATTGGTTCGCGATAGGTATCTGATGGAATTTCACCTTCGTGACCGACCAGTAGTTTCATATCACTATCCACGACCCAAAACTGAGTTCGCCAGCCGCGGGGCGGTGGACCCTGGCGGCTTTCACTGGTTTGTTCAATAGAACGGATGATTTGAAAAATGATCCGGTTATTCTTCTTTAAGAATTTCCAGCTACCATATTGTTGATATTGTTCAGCTAGTGCTTCAGCCAGCATAGAAGTGCGTAACTGGATGTTTTGTTTTATATAACCAATAAAACCATGCTGAAAACTGCTCCTGACACCCCAGTGCATGGTAATAAGTACCAGCATACAAGTGGCAAAGATAGCCATAAATAGTTTGCCACTGATACCGAGTTTCATGATTGCCCCGCAATTTGTCTGGTGGCACGCCGGTGTTGCCATTTCTCTCTTAATCGATCAAAACAGAGATAGACCACCGGTGTGGTATATAATGTCAAAATTTGACTCATGACCAGACCACCAACAATGGTAATTCCTAATGGTTGGCGCAACTCCGCGCCATCGCTATTACTCAAAACCAATGGCAGGGCACCAAACAAGGCTGCAAGTGTAGTCATCAGAATTGGGCGGAAACGTAACAGGCTAGCCTGGAATATAGCATCACGGGCACAGATATTGCCGTTACGTTGGGCTTCAATGGCAAAATCCACCATAATAATGGCATTTTTTTTCACGATACCAATCAACAACATGATGCCTATTAAGGCTATCAGGCTGAATGGCGTGTTAAATAGTTCCAATGCCAACAAAGCACCAATACCGGCAGAAGGTAAAGTAGAGAGAATGGTCAGTGGGTGGATATAACTTTCATACAATATTCCTAACACCAGATAAACGGTGATAATCGCAGCCAGAATCAGGAATAACTGTGATTTCACTGTTTCTTGAAAAATTTGAGCCGTGCCTGCAAAAGTGCCGCGAACAGTTGGAGGCACACCAAGTTCAGTGATGGTCCTTTCAATAGCATTGATAGCATCGGAGAGGGTATAACCTTCTAGTACGTTAAAGGAAATGGTAGAGGCAGCGGAAAGCCCCTGATGATTCACACTTAGCGGCGCATTAGCGGGCTGCCAGTGAGCAAAATAGGAAAGTGGAATTGCCTCTCCTTTATTGTTAATCATAAACATTTTTTCCAATGCACTGACATCTTGTGTATATTCCGGTGCAACTTCCATTACAACTTTATACTGATTAAGTGGCTGATAAATAGTAGATATTTGTCGCTGACCAAAAGCGTTATTTAGTAAACTATTTGCTTCACTGACATTAATTCCCAGTCGTGACATGGTATCGCGGTCATAGGTTATTGCCATTTCAGCTCCCTTATCTTCTTTATCTGAATTCACATCGGCCAGTTGAGGCAATTGTCCTAATGCCTTACGGATAACGGGTTCCCATTTACGTAGATCATTGAGGTCATCTGCCAGTAATGTAAACTGGTAGCTTGCATTACTTTGGCGACCACCGGCTCTGATGTCTTGTACTGGAATTAAAAACAGCCTTGCCCCCGGCTCATTAGCAAGTTTGATTCTCAGGCGTGAGATAACTTGTTCAGCGTTGTCTGAGCGCTCTTTTAGCGGCTTCAAAGAGATAAACATAAAACCACTGTTTACCTGCCAGCCGCCGGTAAAACCGGTAACGCTATCTACCGCAGGATCGGCATTGATTATCTGCATAAAATTTTTCATTTTTTCACGCATAGACTGGAAAGAGATACTTTGATCTGCCCGGACGAATCCTAACAACCGGCCAGTATCCTGTTCGGGGAAAAAAGTTTTTGGAATATTGATATAGAGCCAGACGTTTAGGGCAATGGTGCCAGCCAGAATTAACAGCACCCAGCGACTATGATTAAGAACCCATATTAGGGAGCGGCCATAACCTTGCTGAATTTTCAGCAGAACTTTGCCAAACCCGCGGATTTTTTCCTGCTCTTTGGTGCGTTGGGGTTTAAGCAAATGAGCACACATCATTGGGGTCAATGTTAAAGAGACCAACAACGAGATACCGATTGCTGTCGTTAGAGTAATAGCAAATTCACGGAATAGCCGACCAACCAACCCATCCATTAGCAGAAGAGGGATAAAGACTGCGACCAGCGAAATACTCATGGAAAGGACGGTAAAGCCCACTTCTTGAACACCTCGCAGCGCTGCTTGCATAGGTTTAATGCCTGCTTCAAGGTGGCGGGAAATATTTTCCAATACCACAATAGCATCATCTACGACGAATCCTGTTGCAATCGTCAGTGCCATCAGGGAAAGGTTATTAAGACTAAAACCGCACAAATACATGGCGGTAAAGGTTCCAATGAGTGAAACAGGTACGGCAATCGCTGGGATCAATGTTGCTCGGCCAGAACGCAGGAACAGGAATACCACCAGAATCACCAGTCCGATAGCAATTACCAGCGCACGCTCCACCTCTGCTAATGAAGCGCGAATAGTTGGTGTGCGATCCTGAGCAACTTTAAGTTGAATAGAGGCGGGGATGGATTCACGTAATGCAGGTAATTGTTCTCGGATACGGTTTACCGTGGCGATAATATTTGCGCCAGCTTCACGGCGAATGATAAGCAAAATAGCCGGTTCACCGCCAGACATACCGGCTGCTCTGACATTCTGAACCGAGTCTTTTATATTCGCTACATCTTGTAGCCGCACTGGTGAGCCGTTTTTGTAGTGGACGATTATCGGTCGATAATTTTCAGCGGTTTTCAGCTCATCGTTGGTTTGGATCTGCCAGCGTTGCTGATCTGAATCCACATATCCTTGTGGGCGGCGAACATTTGCGTTGCTGATAGCTTTGCGTACGGTATCTAGAGAAATCCCTTGATTAAACAGAGCGTTAGGATTCAATTCAATTCTCAATGCGGGTAGAGAACTTCCTCCAACAGAAACTTCACTGACTCCTTCGACTTGTGCAATTTTCTGTGCGAGTTGAGTAGACGCTAAATCGTAAAGTTGCCCCTGATTATAGGTATCAGAAGTCAGTGTCAGGATCATAATGGGGGCATCGGACGGGTTTGCTTTGTAGTAACGTGGTTTACTGTGCATACCGGAAGGTAACATATTTTGAGCGGCATTCAAGGCTGCCTGTACATCCCGTGCGGCGCTATTAATATCACGGCTCAAGTCAAATTCAAGCGTGATATTTGTATTACCAAGTGAACTACTGGACGTCATCTCATTGACACCGGCAATTCGTCCCAAAGCCCGTTCCAGCGGAGTAGCAATAGATGATGCCATTGTTTCCGGTGATGCTCCTGGCAATGAGGCATAAACGGTGATTACCGGGAAATCCACTTGCGGCAAAGGGGAAACTGGCAACAGGGTAAATCCTAATAACCCGCATAGGGTTATAGCTAAACTGAGCAGCGTTGTGGCAACAGGGCGCTGGATAAATAAAGCAAAAAACTTCACCGTAGCTCCTGATTATCAATAGATGAATTATCCGGCTCGCCGGGTTTGCGATAGCGGCGATAGTGCGCCAGTCTGTCAAACAGTAAATAGACAACCGGAGTTGTAAACAGCGTCAGGATTTGGCTCATAATCAGTCCGCCAACCATACAAATTCCCAATGGGCGGCGTAATTCGGCACCTACACCGGCGCTGAGCATCAATGGTAAAGCACCAAACAATGCGGCCATTGTGGTCATCAGAATCGGACGGAAACGCAACAAACAAGCCTGATAAATCGCTTCATAAGGGGATAACCCCTGTTCGCGTTCAGCTGCCAGAGCAAAATCGATCATCATGATAGCGTTTTTCTTCACAATACCTATTAGCAGGATAATGCCGATGATTGCAATAACATCCAGTTCTTGACCTGTCATCATCAGTGCCAGCAGTGCACCAACTCCCGCTGTTGGCAGGGTGGAGAGAATTGTTACCGGATGAATAAAACTTTCGTACAGTATTCCCAGCACAATATACATGGCGATAACAGCGGCAGTGATCAGCCATAATGTATTGCCGAGTGCGCTTTCAAATGCCAGCGTTGTTCCTTGGAATTTAATTGTCATATCTTTGGGCATTTCAATTAATTGCGCTGCATTGTGAACAGCATTGACCGACTGCTCAAGAGAAGCATTTCCCGAGACGTTGAAAGAAAATGTTGCTGCGGGGAATTGTGCCAGATGGTTAATTGCTAACGGGCCAAATCTTTGTTCAACAGTAGCGATAGCACTGAGTGGTACGGTATTACCATCAATTCCGTTGAGACGGATGTTATCAAATGCAGCCAGTCCCGGAGTCGATTTCACATCATGTTCTAGTACGACTCGATACTGATTTGCTTGAGTATAAATTGTTGAAATCAGTCGCTGACCGAATGCATTGTAGAGGGCGTTATCGATAGCCGCCATTGAGATACCTAACCGACTAGCAATGTCTCTGTCCACTTTGACATAGGCGATCAGCCCTTGCGCTTGCCAGTCACTGTTGATATCAACCAGTTCTGATCTCTGTTTCAGTTCAGTCAATAATTTCGGTACCCAGATACTCAATTCATCCAGGGAAGTTGCTTGCAATGTGAATTGATATTGGTTACGTGTGACCTGAGTATCAATCGTCAGATCTTGCATGGGTTGCAGATAGAGCTTTACGTCTGGTATGGAAGCAATTTTTTCCTGTAAACGCGGAATAATTTCAGCAATTCTGTCGTTACGTTGGTTGAGTGGTTTCAGTGTAATTTGCAGCCGCCCATTATTTAGCGTTGGGTTACTACCGTCAACGCCAACAAATGTAGTGACATTTTCTACTGCGGGATCTTGCAACAATAAGGATGAAACCTGTCGCTGTTTATCTGCCATTGCAGCAAAGGATACTGATTGTGGCGCTTCCAATGTTCCCTGAATCAGCCCGTTATCTTGCAATGGGAAAAAGCCTTTTGGAATAATGACATAGAGTAGAGCTGTTAACACCAATGTGCTTAGGGCGATACCAAGTGTGATCCATGGGTGGTTTAGTGCTTTTTTCAGCCATACGGCATAACCAGCAATTATCCGTTTGAAAAAGTGTTCACTGGCCTGTTCAAAGCGATTGTGCTTTACCTGTGATTCCGATTTGAGCATTCTGGCGCACATCATGGGTGTTAATGTCAGTGAGACAACGGCAGAAATCAGAATTGCAATGGCTAGAGTAATGGCAAACTCACGGAAAAGGCGGCCAACGATGTCGCCCATGAAAAATAACGGGATCAACACTGCGATCAAAGAGAAAGTTAGGGAGATAATGGTGAAACCAATTTCACCGGCACCTTTCAATGCTGCGGCCATCGGTTTCTCGCCTTGTTCTATATAGCGGGAGATATTCTCGATCACCACAATGGCGTCATCCACCACAAACCCGGTGGCAATGGTGAGGGCCATGAGTGTCAGGTTATTAATAGAGAAGCCACAGAAATACATTACTGCGAATGTGCCGACCAATGAAAGGGGAACTGCGATACTTGGAATAAGTGTTGCGATGCTGTTACGTAAAAACAGATAAATCACCATAACAACTAGCACAATTGACAGTAACAGCTCAAACTGAACATCTTTTATTGAAGCACGAATAGTTGTCGTGCGGTCAGTCAGAATTTTTATATTGACAGATTTTGGCAAACTGCTAATGAGTTCCGGTAGCATCTGACGAATGTTATCTGTAGTTTCAATTACGTTGACACCCGGCTGGCGCTGAACATTAATCACAATTGCCGGTTTACCATTTGCCCATGCGCCTAGCTTGATATTTTCGGCCCCTTGCTCAATAGTTGCTACATCTTGTAATCGTACTGGCGCACCATTTTTATAGGCAACGATCAGTTTGCGATAATCATCAACGGATTTCATCTGATCATTGGCTGAAAGCGTGACAGAACGGGTTGGTCCGTCAAGACTACCTTTAGCTGAGTTAACATTGGCACTGTTGATGGCGGTACGGATAGTTTCGCTATCTAATCCCTGAGCAGCGACAGCTTGAGCATTCAGTTTCACTCTGACTGCCGGGCGCTGCCCGCCGGCAAGCGTCACCAATCCAACACCATTTACCTGTGAAATTTTCTGTGCGACGCGGGTTTCCACCATATCCTGAATCTGAGTCATCGGCATGGCATCGGAGGTTACTGCCAGCGTTAAAATTGGGGGATCAGCGGGGTTAACCTTGTTGTAAATAGGGGGATAGGGCAGGTCATTGGGTAATAAATTGCTGGCAGCGTTAATGGCAGCCTGTACTTCCTGTTCGGCTACATCCAATGGTAATGTCAGTTGAAATTGTAATGTGATAACTGAAGCGCCACCGGAGCTTTGGGATGCCATTTGTTTAAGGCCGGACATCTGTCCGAGTTGGCGTTCCAATGGCGCTGTTACCGCAGAGGTCATCACATCAGGGCTTGCGCCAGGGTAGAGTGTGACTACCTGAATTGTGGGATAGTCCACTTCCGGTAAAGCGGACACGGGCAACATGCGATAGCCGATAATTCCTGCCAGTAGGATTGCTACCATAAACAATGTGGTAGCGACGGGACGCAGGATAAACAGGCGAGATGGCCCGCCTCCCGGTATCTGGGCGTTTACCTGCATCAGGAATTCTCCGCCTTGTTATTATGTGGTTGAGTTTTAGTTTTATTTACCATCGGAGTAACGATATCTACCTTATCGCCGTCTGTCAGGCGGTCGATACCATCAGTAACCACTTTGTCACCTTCTGTCAGGCCAGAGCTGATAACAACGCGTTGGGCATCCTGTAATTTGACCGTGACCAAATGCTTGCTAACTTTGTTATCTTTATCCAGTATCCAAACAAAATTCCCTTCATGACCCATTTGCAGCGCGGCATTTGGGATCACAACTACGTTTTCCAATGTATCGACTTTGATATGAATATTAACGAACTGATTAGGGAACAGAATTTCATCCTGATTGGAAAAACGGGCTTTGAGCTTAATCGTGCCGGTAGCGGTATCGATTTGATTATCGATACTTAACAGTTTTCCTTCGGCAAGTTGTTGTTGGTTACTGCGATCCCATGCGTGGACAACAACGTCATGATTCCTTTTTTGAGCCTGTAAAACCGCGTTGATATCGTTTTCCGGTAGTGAAAAGAGCGCATTGACTGGATCAGTTTGTGTAATAACCACAATAGGGGAATTGTTGCCACTGGAGATAAAATTTCCCACATCGATCTGTTTCAGACCCACTCGACCAGAAATTGGTGCAGTAATACGGCTGTAGGTGAGCTGAAGTTTTGCATTATCAATGATTGCTTGATCAACTTTCAGGCTGGCTTCATGTTGGCGGACAAGTGCACGTTGATTATCCATTTCTTGTTGGGAAATTAGTCTAGTGTTTGCCAGCTTCTGATAGCGATTCAGATCCTGACGAGCATTAACCAGTACGGCTTGATCTTTGGCAAGTTGGCCTTCAGCTTGTGCTAATTGAACCTGAAAAGGACGTGGATCAATTTCTGCCAGTAAATCACCTTGTTTAATTTGTTGACCTTCTTGAAAGTGTAGTGCCATAAGCTGACCTTCTACCCGGCTGGTCACGGTGACTGTATTCGCAGCGTGAATGGTGCCCAGTCCAGTCAGAAAACGGGGCACTGCCTGTTTTTTTGCCGTGGCAGCCTGAACGGGAGGTAAAAGAGGGCGCCTTGAGACAGTGGATTGATCAGATACATTGGATTGGGTATTTTCCCTTTGAGGGGCAGAAGATGTTTTAAATTGGTGCCAGATAAATATAGTAGTAGCTACCGTAATGGTGGCTAATATTGCACGGAAAAGGCGGCGTTTATTATTTTTATTCATTTCTTCGACATTCTCTCAAAACTCAAGGTATTACTTGATTTATGTACGGCTGCATTATCAATTTAATCGTGTGTTATTAGTTTAGCCAGTGAGGATAGACTAAAAAATGGAGGAAATGTGGAAATTATGTCAAGGAAGTGCTTTTTAAGGTAAATTAAGGTGTTTTTTGTCATTTTTTTCGAGACGGCTCCAAAAATTATGTAAATGATGATTTTGTCGCTTTAATTTTTTCGCAATTATTAGAACATAGATTTATTTTTTGATAAAGATTTAGGTCAATTATAAAACATAGGTGAAGTAGAAGGGTAGAAATAGATACACTCTTTAGCTGATGATTAAGTATGGTTTGAAAGAGATAAATCTAATGAACAACTTTAATTGTTTATGTTAATAGGTTGTTTTTTCGTCATTTTATTTGTTGATGATGCGTTGTGAAATAGATCACATATTCGCTGTATATCTCTGTGCATCTTGCTTCTTTATTCTAGAAAAAGGTCATGTGACTTTTTTTAGAGGAGCTTATAGTCTAATGTAAGGGACATTATAAAGAGGAGGATATTATGAGACATTTAATTATTGATACAGATACTGCTTCTGATGATGCCGTTGCATTGTTGATGGCGTTACAGGAGCCTTCAGTTTTTATTGAAGGTATCACTGTTGTTGCAGGGAATTGTACTGTCTCTCAGTGTAAGAAAAATGTGTTAGTCAGTATTGAAAAAGCGGAGATGTATATTCCTCCGGTATATGAAGGAATGAGTAAACCATTATTTAGAGAACTCTATACTTCATATCATATTCATGGAAAAGATGGTATGGGTGATATGAATTTACCAGAATCTCCGTTAATAGCAGAAGATAAACATGCAGTAGATGCAATTATTGATATCGTGAAAAAATTTCCTGGTGAGATAGAAATAATCACTTTGGGACCATTAACGAATATAGCAATGGCGGTCTTAAAAGAGCCAGATTTGCATAAGTTTGTCAAAGTAATTTATATTATGGGTGGAGCTGGATTGAAAGCTGGGAATATTACACCATTAGCTGAGTTCAATATTTATGTAGATGCTGAAGCCGCACATATAGTATTAAATTCTGGAATACCTCTTATATTCTGTGGGTGGGAGCTAGGTATGGAGAACGCTTTTATCAATGATGTTGATATAGATAAATTAAACTCTTTAAGTGATCTTGGTCGGTTTGCAGTGAGATGTAATAAGACATTGATTGAATTCAATGTGGGAAGAACTAATAGAAAAGGATTTGACCTGTCTGACCCTATAACCATGGCTGTTGCTTTATATCCCAATGAAATGATAGAGGATAGATTAGAAGTGTATGGTTATGTTGAATATCAAAGTACGCGTTCATATGGACATTTAGTTATTGATTCAACTCATCTTCTCAATAATCCTCATAATATGACTGTGGTGACTAAAATTAAGGATGGTGTCTTTAAGAATAAATTATTTACATTGTTATCATAATTTTAATGATATAGAGGGTAAAAGATGAGTTTTAATCCTAATTTACTGAAAAAAGTAGAGTTACATACGCACCTTGATTCTGGATTGAGTTATCATTTCATTAAAAAATTTATTCCTGATATTACACAGAAGTCATTTTGTGAAGAATATGTAGCCCCTGAAAAATGCCATGATTTAGGTGATTTTTTGGGTAAGATCGGTCTTTCACTAGATTTACTACAAAAAAAGGATGTGATAGCTGATGCTGTCGAAGATCTTTTTATGCAATTTTCTCTGTTACAGTCTGTTTATTTTTCTGATGATGATCCAATGCTGCAATAGGCGAATAAATAAAACGACCGAATAAAATTAGGAAACTGATAAGTAAAACTAGTTTGGTAATTTGAGATTGTTTCTTTTTGTTCATAGATTTAGACCACTATGCTGATTCTTCTTCTATTTCTAGTTGCCAGCCAGTAACATTGTGCCAGTAGTCCTGCTCTTTTTCTAAATCAAGCTGCATCAGGGTATTTTCTGATAAATAATTGTGAGGTAGATAGAGTGTCCAATGACTATCATCAGTCGCCAGTCTGAGTGATTTAGGGGTTGTTGTGGATTGGCGCTGATTGTTAAGTAAAGTGGCCAGGCGCAGGATTTGAATTAATGGCAAATATTGTTTTTTCTTGAATAAATTGAATTTTGGTAAATCATCCAGTTTTATTGTTTTGCGATGATAGCGAACCAGTGTCGCCAGCAGCAATTGTTGTTCCTGATTAAAGCCGGGTAAATTAGTATGTTGGAGAATGTAAGCAGAATGCCGCTGTAATCCGCTTAAGTTAATGTTTAACCCAACTTCATGTAACATTGCTGCCCAATGTAAAATAGCCTCAAGTTGAGGTTGCACTAGTTTTGAATTCTGGATTGCCCACTGTTTGTAAAGCACTTCTGTCGTATCAAGTACACGCTTTGCCTGCTCTCTGTCGATATTGTAGTGTTCAGCCAGGCTTTTTGCGGTTCTCCGGCGAATATCTTGATGGCGAAAGCGACCTTCCATTTCATATAAAACACCTTCGCGCAGAGCGCCATCTGATAGCCGTAATTCTTTTATATGCAGGGCATCGAATACACCACATAAGATGGCCAGACCGGGAACAAAAACCTGTTTACGATCATCAGATAATTCGGGCAGACTGAGGGTCTTAAGCTTTTTGAATTTAAGAACTTCTTTGACTAGCATCTCTAGTCGTTCTGGTGTGATTAATCCGTCTTTTTCTCCCATTGCAACTAGTACTTCATAAACCGCTTTAATTGTCCCGGATGCTCCAAGTGCCGAATTCCAGCCTGTCATACGGTACTGCCATGAGAGGTTTTCCAGTTTTTGAGCTGCTTCAAGCCGTGCTCTGCGGAATCTTTCTGCACTGATTTCTTCATCAGGAAAAAATTGGTGAGCAAAATTGATACATCCCATTCGGCGACTTTCTACCAATAAGGGGTCAAAATTTTCACCGATCACTAATTCTGTGGAACCACCACCAATATCAATCACCAGTTTTCGATCTTGTTCTGGTTGAGTATGCTCCACTCCCATATAGATCAAACGGGCTTCTTCATGGCCGGAAATAATTTCAATCGGGTAGGGGATAACTTCTTTTGCCCGTTTGATAAACTCTTTTGCGTTACTGGCTTCACGTAAGCTGTGGGTCCCTACCAGACAAACGTTGTCAGCCGGAAAACCTTGTAACCGTTCAGCAAACAGCGCAAGGCAAGCCAGGCCGCGTTCCATTGCTTCTTCACTTAATTCATTTTTATGGTTAAGGCCGTAAGCAAGGTAGACACGTTGTTTTAAGCGGCCAAGAATCTGCAAGGCACCGTTAACAATTCGTGCAATGACCATATGGAAACTGTTTGAACCTAAATCGATTGCTGCAATTTCCATTGGTCTGGGCGTGGGCTTATCGTGGGTTAGCGGCATAAATTAAGCTCTTGGTCCTGGTTGTTCGAGGGATTTTATGTAGTCATAAATAGCCATTTGTGCGCGGATCTTCCGTTTATTGCCTCGTGGCACATAACTGTTGCTCAATTCTTTATCGACATAACGGGCTTTCACCGTATCATTAAATTGCAATTCGAGAATATCCAATACGCGTTGTTTCAATTGTGGATCGAGCAGACAGACAGCAACTTCAATCCTGTAGTCGATATTACGGGTCATCCAGTCGGCAGAGGAGAGAAAGACTTTTTCATCTCCGTTATTGGTAAATACATAAACTCGATCATGTTCAAGGAAACGGTCAACAATGCTGGTAATCTGAATGTTTTCGCTAAATCCCGGCTGATTTGGTACTAGCGAACACATACCGCGTATCAGCAGGCGTATTTTTACACCCGCTTCGGAAGCGTCGTACAGACGGTCTACCAGCTCTTTATCAACAAGATTATTGATTTTTAATGTGATACCCGCAGGTTTATCTGCTCTGGCATTTTCTATTTCTTGTGAAATAAGTTGGTTGAGCATGGCACGAGAATTCTGTGGTGAAACCATCAGGTTTTCAAATTTAACCGGACGATAGGGGTTTTCAATAAAATTGAATACTCGGCGTACTTCGTTGGTGATTTTCGGATTTGCTGTCAGCAGGGAATAGTCTGTATAAAGACGAGCTGTTTTTTCATTAAAGTTACCGGTACCGATATGGGCATAACGAATAATTTCTTCGCCTTCGATACGGGAAATAAAAAATAGTTTTGCGTGAATTTTTAGTCCTGGTGCGGAGAAGATAACATGTACTCCCGCTTCGGTCAGCCGTTTGGCCCAGTGAATATTAGCCTCTTCATCAAACCGTGCTTGTAATTCAACAACAACGGTGACCTTTTTACCGTTATGAGCAGCATGAATCATTGAATCAATAATGCGAGAATCTTTTGCGACCCGATAAATATTGATTTTGATGGAAAGTACACTCGGATCGAAAGAAGCTTGGCGCAGTAATTCTAATACATGTTCAAAGGTATGATAGGGATAATAGAGTAGAACATCCTGTTCACGGATAGCATCAAAACCATTGCGGAAATTATCAAACCAGATGTGACGTAATCTCGGCAGTGGTTTATTTAGTAAGTTTTTATTCCCCTCATTGGGAAATTTAATAAAATCTTTAAAATTGTGATAGCGCCCACCAGCAATTACAGAGTCATCATTCGATAGACCAAGTTTTTTACGCAGTAATTCCACCATTTCATCTGGCATTTCTCGCTGATAAACGAATCTTACCGGTTCCGCAGTCAGTCGTTGTTTCAATGTGGATGACATCAATTCAAGCAAGCTAGATTCCATTTCTGTTGCCAAATCATATTCAGAATCGCGAGTCATTTTCATTGAATAGGCGTTTAGTGAATCATAATCGAAGAATCCTTTGAAAATTTCATCAAGACAGTAACGTAGAATATTATCTAATAAAATCATTGACTTGCGTCGTCGTGGCATTTCGGGCGGCAAATTAACAAAACGGGGAACTTTATCTGATGGTAGTTCTAGCAATGCATATTGAGTATTTTGACCATGTATAATCTCGATCGCCAGATAGGTGTAATCATCTTTTAGGAATTCAACCAGATTAGTTTCCGGGTTAATCAAGATGGGCGTGATATGTGGTCGCAGATGTTGACGGAAATATTGCCTCAACCAGATTTGCTGATTAGGTGAAATCTGCCGTTCATTGATCAGGAAGATTTGATTGCGGGCCATTTCCAGCAATAACTCGTTATAGAGCACATCGAATTCTTGATCGGTTTTGGCCACTTTGGTTTGAATCTTTTTCAGTACGTGCCGGGCGCTAGTCGCTGATCCCCGTTCTTCATTAATCAGGATTCGTCGTTTCACATCAGCAAACCGGACTTTGTAGAATTCATCTAGATTATTAGAGTAAATACCCAGGAACCGCATCCTTTCAATTAATGGATTGCTCTTATCCGCCGCTTCCTGAAGCACACGTTCGTTGAATGATAACCAACTAAGTTCTTTCTCGGTATAGAGCCTGTCTTGGGACATTGTTACTCCGGTGTTCAGGTAAAAGTATTGAAATTTACTCGCTTGCCAGTTGCTAAAATCTTGCGCCTAACCGCTGGTTCAGGCTTTTTCACCCTCCTTAGATGCAAAATATTGGTGTTGGAAAATACACATGCGAATCGCTGTGCGATAACAGCCATTAATAAAGAATTCATCTATTAATTCGCCTTCAATACAGAAACCTAGCTTATTATAGATATAAATGGCCTTGGAATTTTCTTTATCAACAATTAGGTAGAGTTTGTACAGATTAAGCACGGAAAATGCGTATTCCATTGCTAATTTTGCCGCTTTAGTCGCATGCCCCTGGCCCTGATAAGCTGGCGCGATAATTATCTGAAATTCTGACCGACGATGGATATAGTCGATTTCGACTAACTCGACCAACCCAACTTTAGAATCAGAACTTTCGATAATAAACCGGCGTTCGCTTTGGTCGTGAATATGTTTGTCATAGAGATCGCACAGTTCAACAAAAGCTTCATAAGGTTCTTCGAACCAGTAACGCATCACGCTGGCGTTGTTATCTAATTGATGGACGAAAGGCAAATCTTCCCGCTCAAGTGGACGTAACCTGACAGGTGGAGTATGAGAGCCACCAGACATTTGACACCTCGGTGTTTTTAATAAAAGGGTATTGTTAATATAGTTCGCAGTGCTGGGTATCTTACCACAGCACTGTAATTAGCGGTTAATAAATAGATTATTCTGCGGCGTAACCTTGTGGGGGAAGAGAATTTCCATCCAGATACGCTTTGCCATTGATCATACTCAGGCGTCCTTCGACAAACCAGTTGATGACTAATGGATAGATATTGTGTTCCTGAGTCTGAACCCGTTTAATAACGTCCTCTTCCTGATCATCTGCAAAAACAGGAACCTTGGCTTGCAGGATCACTGGGCCGCCATCCAGCTCTTCTGTCACAAAATGGACCGAAGTCCCGTGCTCGGTATCACCATTTTCCATCGCCTTGCGGTGAGTATGCAGGCCGGGGTATTTGGGCAACAAGGAAGGATGGATATTCAGTAAGCGACCAAGATAGTGTTGAACGAACTCAGGTGTCAAAATGCGCATATAACCCGCGAGAACGACTAAATCTGGCTGATACTGATCAATGGCGTGTTTCAATGCTTCATCATAGGCTTGACGATCTGCATAGTTTTTGGGGCTGACGACATGGGCTGGGATATCTGCTTGTTTAGCTCGCAACAAGCCGTAAGCGCCTGCTTTATTACTGAATACGGCACAAATCCGCCCACTGATTTTATTCAGTTGACAGGCATCAATCACCGCCTGGAGATTGCTGCCGTTGCCAGAGATTAATACAACGATGTTTTTCATTTAATAACAACCTGTTGTTCACCTTCTTTCAGTGCAGCAATGGAGCCGATTTGCCAGGCTTTTTCACCAGCCGTATTGAGCAATTCAACCGCATGTTCTGCTACTGTTTGTGGTAATGCAATCACCATCCCGACACCGCAGTTGAATGTACGATACATTTCATGACGACTGACATTACCAGTCTGTTGCAGCCAGTCAAATATTGCCGGCCATTGCCAGCTGGATTCATTAATCTGTGCCTGGGTATTTTCAGGCAGGACACGCGGAATATTTTCCCAGAAACCGCCACCCGTTAGGTGAGCAATAGCGTGAACGTCAACTTTTTCAATCAAGGATAAAACGGATTTAACATAAATTTTTGTTGGGGCAAGTAGGTGATCTGCCAGTGGTTTGCCTTCAAGCTCCGTTACTTCTGGATTTGTATTGCTGACTGACAGAATTTTGCGTACCAGAGAATAGCCGTTTGAGTGTGGACCACTGGCGGCCAGGGCGATCAGGGCATCACCCGCCTGAACTTTGCTGCCGTCAATGATTTCTGATTTTTCAACGACACCAACACAGAAGCCAGCAACATCATAGTCTTCACCATGATACATCCCAGGCATCTCTGCGGTTTCACCGCCCACCAGAGCGCAGCCTGATAATTTACAACCTTCTGCGATACCGGTGATAACACTGGATGCTGTATCAACATCCAGTTTCCCAGTTGCATAATAATCAAGGAAAAATAGAGGTTCTGCGCCCTGGACAACCAGGTCATTAACGCACATTGCAACTAAATCAATGCCGATAGTGTCATGGCGTTTGAGATCCATTGCCAGACGCAATTTAGTACCAACACCGTCGGTACCGGAAACTAGAATGGGTTCGCGGTATTTTTGTGGTAATGCACATAAAGCACCAAACCCACCTAACCCCCCCATGACTTCTGGACGACGGGTCTGTTTTACAACACCTTTAATACGGTCTACCAAGGCATTACCAGCGTCAATATCTACACCGGCATCTTTATAGCTAAGAGAGGTTTTGTTGGTCACTGCGAAGTCCCCAAGGCGGTTGCATTTGATAAATTAATGATAGAGCATTAGCAATTCTATCAGTCTAAGCAAACGTTTGCGAGACCCTTGTTCAGGATCTCAATTATTAGAGAAAAAAGTAACAAAGGGTTTGTGCTTGATTAAAATCAACAGATTGATAGTGGTGTTATGGGTAAAAGAGGGTATAATCTCGCGGTTTTTTTGTCTGCCGGTGACATGACATACAGTAGGAGAGGTCCATGAAGATCGTTGAGGTGAAACACCCTCTTGTTAAACATAAACTCGGCCTGATGCGAGCGAATGATATCAGCACTAAACGCTTTCGTGAACTGGCCGCAGAAGTTGGAAGCCTTTTGACTTATGAAGCAACTGCTGATTTAGAAACGGAGAAAGTCACTATTGATGGCTGGTGTGGCCCGGTAGCAGTTGAACAGATTAAAGGTAAAAAAATAACAGTTGTGCCTATTCTGCGTGCGGGGTTGGGGATGATGGATGGGGTATTAGAGAATGTCCCGAGTGCCCGGATAAGTGTCGTAGGTGTTTACCGCAATGAAGAAACATTAGAACCCGTCCCTTATTTTCAAAAACTTGCTTCCAATATTGATGAACGCATGGCTCTGGTGGTTGACCCAATGTTGGCAACCGGTGGTTCCATGATTGCAACTATCGATTTACTGAAAAAAGCAGGTTGCCAGTCGATTAAAGTTTTGGTTCTGGTTGCAGCACCTGAAGGTATTGCAGCGCTAGAAAAAGCTCACCCGGATGTAGAACTGTATACCGCTTCTATTGATGAGAGGCTCAATGAACAGGGATATATTGTTCCCGGCTTGGGGGATGCAGGCGATAAAATATTTGGTACGAAATAATAAGTTAGATAGCCGACTTTTGAGTCGGCTTTTTTTTGGCTCGTGACGCATTAAGAGGATAAATAAATGACCCGTCGCACTATTGGGGTAGATGAACGGCCTCCATTTTTACAGACCATTCCGCTGAGCTTCCAACATCTTTTTGCTATGTTTGGTGCGACGGTATTGGTGCCGATTCTGTTTAAAGTCAACCCAGCGACGATTTTGCTATTTAACGGTATCGGTACATTATTGTATTTGATTATCTGTAGGGGAAAAATTCCGGCGTATTTGGGATCTAGTTTCGCCTTTATTTCGCCGGTTTTATTGTTGTTGCCACTGGGATATGAATTGGCTCTGGGTGGTTTTATTGTATGCGGCGTGCTGTTTTGTCTGGTTTCGTTGATTGTGAAAGTGGCAGGGCGAAGTTGGATTAATATGCTGTTTCCACCTGCGGCAATGGGTGCCATTGTTGCCGTTATCGGCTTGGAGCTTGCTGGTGTTGCGGCTGATATGGCGGGTTTGCGTTCAGCGGAAGGTGCTGATGTTAATACAACAACGTTGATAATCTCTCTGACCACGCTGGCAGTAACCATTCTTGGTTCGGTTATGTTCCGTGGATTCCTGGCTATCATCCCGATTCTGATTGGGGTATTGGTGGGTTATGCACTGGCATTTTTGTTGGGGGAAGTTGACCTGACACCGGTACGTGAAGCCCCGTGGTTTGCATTGCCTACTTTCTACACACCACGGTTTGAATGGTTTGCCATTATGACGATTTTGCCTGCGGCACTGGTTGTTATAGCAGAACATGTTGGTCATTTGGTTGTAACCGCTAATATTGTGAAGAAAGATTTGTTGAAAGAGCCTGGTTTGCATCGTTCTATGTTCGCAAATGGCTTTTCAACCGTGATTTCCGGTTTCTTTGGTTCAACGCCTAATACGACTTATGGTGAGAATATTGGTGTCATGGCAATTACCAAGGTTTACAGCACTTGGGTTATTGGTGGTGCCGCAATCCTGGCGATTCTGCTCTCCTGCGTCGTAAACTGGCGGCAGCAATTCAGGCCGTGCCGGTTCCGGTAATGGGCGGCGTCTCACTGTTGCTTTATGGGGTTATCGGAGCATCAGGTATTCGGGTGTTGATTGATTCCAAAGTGGATTACAATAAAGCACAGAATCTAATTCTGACCTCCGTTATTCTTATTATTGGTGTCAGTGGCGCGAAAATAAATATTGGCGTTGCTGAACTTAAAGGTATGGCGCTGGCAACTATTGTGGGTATTGGTATGAGTCTGATTTTCCGCTTGATTAGTATTATTCGTCCTGAAGAACAATATATTGAGTCTTCAATTGAATCTGTTAAGCGCGATAAGTCATTGAAGTAATAAGTTCGATTCATTTCCCTGCGTTGAATGGTTTTAATCAGGGAGGGCGGGGATGAATTGCTTGAGTACACATTTCTATACCTCTATAAATGGATTATTGAATCTATTATCTTTATAAATGCTTCCAAGAAATACTTAGTATAATATACTTGTTAAAGTAATAACTTATAGACGTAAACCTACCTACGGCACATTCGTTAATAGAGGAAAAAAGGAGCGAAAGGCTCCTTTCTAAATGTTTATCGGACTACGTACCAGTTCTGCTTTTCACTGAGATACCGGACAGTACCCTCTTGTTCGGATTTCTTTAGGGCGTTGTAAGCAGCTCTCATACGTTCAGCCTTTTTAGCTACAGCTTTCTCGAATTCAAGGCTTGCTTTTTCAGCTTGTTCGTTATGTATGTATGACATAGCCCCTCCCGTTTGGATCTAACTTGTCTGTCATGGTAAAGCCGCTTTGTGTCACAAATCGATTAATATATCGTTTATAGACCCTGTTTAGTCGCTCATCTGTGGCTAGCAAAATGTATCCACTAGGGCTAGTCGCATTATAGTGCTCATTAATCAACCTTTCAACTTCGGACATAATTCCTATCATCTGATGATGGTTATTTGTAGGGTACCTCTCAAATAGCGTGTTATTATCTAAATTGTTTTTTGCATCAAATGAAACTTCAAAGCAACTGCCCCGGTCGAGTCTGTAATTTTCAGGCAAAACGACAGAAGAATCTCCCTTTGAGATAATTTCCATTATAATCAAGGTGTATTCCATGCTAGACACCTCAAAGTCTGAGATATGCGCTTCGCCATAACCGAGGTTTTCTATTTTAAAAGGCATAGATTTTCCCAAAGTTTCAATATGTTGAAACTTTATATTTTCAGTATTCTTCAATCAATTGATTTCATAGCAGTATTATAATGCAGACTTTCCTGTTCAAACTTAGCAGGAGAAATAAATGCGTGTTACGCCGCAAAAAAAGAGGTTACAAGGTCAGTTACGATTAAAGGATATCAGTATTAGTCCTTTAGTTACTAATAACTGATATCTCTTTAATTTTATGCTCGTTCTGGTTTCAGGTTATTCAACCAGGTACAAATTATTCATTAAAATTGCGGCAGATAATCACGATTTATCGCCAATACGTCATCCAAAAGCGGTGAAGCAATATCTACATCGGCAACCAGTGGGTTGGTGATCAATGCCCGCAGTGCCGCGTTGCGATCGCCATGAACTGCTGCTTCAATCGTCAAACGCTCGAAGGTTTTTATCTGTTGGGTCAGAGAGTACATACTGTCAGGCAGGCGGCCAAATGTCAGCGGGTGGGCACCCTCTGCATTAATGATACAGTTGGTTTCAATGACGGCATCGTCCGGCAGGCCGCGGATAGCACCGTGGTTAGGGGTATTAACCACCAGTTGGCTGCCAAGATTGTTGTGAATAGCGCACATCAGATCCAGTGCAACTTCAGAATAGAATGAGCCACCGCGGAAATTGAGCTGTTCTGGTTTGTGAGCAAGGTTTGGATCGGCATACAGTTCAAACAGCTCCTGTTCTACTTTCATGACTTGTTCTGCCCGTGTGCCTTGTTTGGCGGCGACTTCGCGTTCTTCCTGCAACATGCTGCGGGTCTGATAGAAGTAGCGATGATAAGGGCAGGGGATTGCGCCTAATGCTCTGAGTAATGGTGGGGGCCAGGGGGATTCTTTAATGTTATTCATGGTTAATGCCACACCGTTGCATAACATATCAAGTACCCGATGCGTTTCATCCCGCCCTGAAACCAGTACCTGGTGTACCCAAACCATATGATTAAGCCCTGCAAAACGTAATTGTACATCTTGATAAGGGTGTTGCAGCATATTGGCAATCATATGGTGCATGGTGATCGGGACATTACACAGACCGATAATTTTTGCTTTGCTGTAACGGGAAACCGCTTCGGTGACGATCCCCGCCGGATTAGTGAAGTTAACAATCCATGCATCTGGCGCAAGTTGTTCAACTTTACGGGCGATATCCAGCAAAACGGGGATGGTACGCAGCGCCTTGGCAAATCCACCTACGCCTGTCGTTTCCTGACCGATTAAGCCATATTTCAGCCCTAGACGTTCATCCATAGCACGTGCCGGAAGCTGGCCGACACGCAATTGAGTCAAAATAAAACTGGCGCCACGAATTGCATTATCCGGTGTGAAATGTACGCTGACGATAACGTGTTCCAGGCCATGATGGGCTAGCATACGACGGGTAAGTGCAGCGATAATTTCTACTTTCTGTTTTCCACCATCAATGTCAACTAATGCCAGTTCAGAGAGTGGAATGCTTTTGTTGCGTTGAATGAGTCCTTCTACTAACTCAGGTGTGTAGCTGCTACCGCCACCGATAACGGCTATTTTGATTTGTTTCATATTTTTTCCTCCTGTGATGGCATCCGGCGGTAGAGTTCAATCATATCGCCGGCAAGATCCTGAATAACCATCGCGTTCATTAAATGATCTTGCGCATGGATGGTGATGAGATTGACAGGCAATTTACTGCAGCCTTCATCCAATCCGATTAGAGTAGTTTGAATAGCATGCGCCTCCTTGATTGCCTGTTGGGATTCAGCCATCAGTGTTTGTGAAGCTTGAAAGTCACCGTTTCTGGCATGTTGTAATGCCATCAGCGCATGGCTGCGTGCGCTCCCGGCATGAACCAGCAGTTCTACGATAGTTTGTTCCAAATCCATGTGTGAATCCTCCGATTATGGTTGAGATCGAGTTTTTACTTCAATGGATTCCGTGCTTTCTTGTTGTTTAGCTTCTTCATTGGCGAGTTGCTTTTCATAAATTTTGAAGAAGGGATACCAGATAAACAGATCGATTGTTATTAGCACGATAACTAGTACTGCCGCACGGTAATCCCAGGCGGTAGAAATCAGTGCGCCAAGTGGAGCAGGTGTAGTCCAGGGGGAAATGGCGACCATTTTTTGTACCAAATCGAGATGCAGAGCGCTGTAGGACAATACGGCATTAACCAACGGCACAATCAGTAGTGGAATCAATAAGCTTGGATTCATAACAATCGGTGAACCAAATAACAGCGGCTCGTTAATATTGAATATGGCAGGAACCACACTCAACTTTCCGATAGTACGTAAGTGTATAGAACGACTACGCAGATAAAGAATAGCCAGAACTAGCGTAGAACCGGAGCCACCGATACACACATAAAATGCCCAGTAAGGATCGGTGAGAATTTGTGTTGCAGCAACTCCTTGAGCCATTAATGCCGCATTGGTGGCGATATTTGCCATAAAGATAGGACTTAGCAGGCCAACGACAATGTTAGCGCCGTGAATGCCGGCAAACCACAGCAGATTAGCAATCAGCAGTGTTAGCATAATGGCAGGCAGAGTATCACCAACGGAAATGAGAGGTTGAAACACTTGCATTATAGCGGCAGGAATGAGCAGGTTGAATTCACTTTGCAATAGCAGACTGACAGGATAAACCGTCAACAGTATACCTATAACTGGGTATAGAAGTTCAAAAGAGCGGGCAATCGCTGGTGGCACTTGTGCTGGCATATGGATAGTGATGTTATATTTCTTTAATAAACGCGTCAGTTCAACGGACCAGACAGCGCAAATCAACGAAGTAAATACGCCTGAGCCACCGAGAAAGTCGAGTGCTATTTTGTTTTCTACCTGTGGTGCTGCCGCTAGCAGAAATGCCATTAGTGATAGTAAAGCAGAAGTTAATCCGTCCATGCCGTAGGATTTAGCCAAGCTGTAAGCCGTGCCGACCGAAACGAATACGCTCATTAGTCCCATCGTCATAAAGTAAGGCATGGTGATAGTTCCCCAGTGGGTTCTGGTAAAGGATAACCAAACCTGACCGAATGATGATGAAGTCTGTGAATCGAATGGAGGGTTTGCCACAATTAACATAATACTGCCGATGATCAAAAACGGCATAGCTGAGATAAAGCCGTCACGTATCGCAATAATATGCCGTTGGCTGCCGATTCGACCGGCAAGTGGAGCAATATGACTTTCTACGACGTGCATAAAAGAAGTATAGAGGCTCATAGGGCACTCCGTCGGGATGATGAAATTGATTATTCCAATAGGCTTAATGCTTTATCGAGAACTTTGTCACCACGAAGAGCACCGTAATCCATCATGTCAATAACGTCTATTGGCTTGCCAAGTGGTTTGGCGATAGCGGAGAAATGGGCCAGTTGGTATCTTACCTGCGGACCAAGTAAAACCACGTCGGCATCGGTTATTAGATGTTCTAACTCAACGGTGGGTACGGCCTTGATTTCAATGTTCAATGCTCGTTTTGTCACTTCTGCCTGCATACGTTGTACCAACATGCTGGTGGACATTCCGGCAGCACAACACAATAGGATTTTTTTCATGACCTAGCCTCTAGTTATTATGTCGTTTCTAATTAATGGGATAGTAGCCAATGGAAGCACTCTCACTTTTTATAAGACTAGCAACTTATGTTAAACTTGCTGAGATTTTGTTCGCATCTTGATAAGAATATGTTGACAGATGGGAGTGAAATGTGATCTTCATCTGTATGCAGATAGAATAATAGTGTCAAGTTATACAGGGTGTTATAGAGAGATTTCTGGTTTCATTGAATAAAGGTGAGCTGTTTGTTTTCTCGTCAAACGAACGTTGATCATTCATCATTTTGCTAATACACTGCGCGTTAGACAACCGTAATTATACAACGATGCCGAATTAAGATTTTTGGCCTTCTTGCCAGAAGCTCCGACAACCACTGGAGGAGACGATGAGTAATGATACAGTAGAAGAGAAAATGCCAGCACTTATCCCACAAGCAGATTTCAATATTAAGCTTAACATGACGGAGAAAAATGTAGCGCATACTCAGGCTTTTATTGAGCGTGGAGTGAGGGATTTTTCTTTGCCTGGATTTGTTACACCATACGGTTATCGCTTACTGGCATCTATTTCTGGCAATCAGTATAGGTTAGTGACTGACGCAGATATGCCTGAGACGGTCTACGCTGTGAAACTGGAATTTATGGAACATGTTGTTCCATTTAAAAAAACATGCACACAAATACTGGTATGGCGCACAGTTCTTCCTCAACATGATGGGGCAGTGAGAAGCTTGCCACAAGAGTTTTTCAGATTCTTCCTTGAGAATTACTCTATTATTGTGTCTGACAGCGATCGAACATCGGATGGGCGCAGGTTTTGGGAACGTATGATCGCTTGGGCTGTCAACGTTGATGGATATTATGTATACGTTTCTGATGGTACCAGAGAGGAGCGTCTATTAAATTTGATTTCATCATGGGATGACTTCTATATAACATGGGCTGATTATTGCTGGGGTTATGATAAGGATTGCCACTATCATCGTCTCTTTGTCATCAGTAAAGAGCGACTACACTGATTTTCCAGGAACTAGACAACCTGTTATCTGGTTTTTTATTTGAAATAGTATCAAGCTCAAAATTTAAACCGTCCCTGTTTTCTGTCATTCTTAGCATTCGAGATATTTCACAGACGCTTGTAGATTGTTCTGTATATGAGCTATTTATAGTGAAATGCTGTGTTTTATTAGAAGGTTCTGCTTCTGAAACGGATTTAACTTGTTGAATCTTAAAAATAGTTTTTTTATTATTTACCTATACAGTTCATTTACAACTATTTTCTGTGATAAACTTATTTGCGTTTGTTACCAGCTCTGTTTGAGGCGCTTCTGAACACACCGTCGCAGCTTTCATTACCTTTATATCTTCCCGATGACGAAACTTTTGCCAGTTTTTTTCCGGGGGAGAACGCTACCCTGTTAGCTGCAATCAAATTGGCCATTAGTCAGCAGCATGGCAGCTATATTTATTTCTGGTCCCGTGAGAGTGGGGGACGAAGTCACTTATTGCATGCCGCGTGTGCTGAATTGTCCTTAAAAGATGAAGCTGTGGGCTATGTTCCTCTGGATAAACGTGCTTATTTTATCCCAGAAGTACTTGATGGCATGGAACATTTATCACTGGTTTGTATCGATAATATTGAATGTATTGCGGGTGATGAAGAATGGGAAATGGCGATTTTTAATCTTTATAATCGTATTCTGGAGATTGGTCGTACTTGTCTGCTGATCAGTGGGGATCGTCCGCCTCGCCAAATTGATCTTATGCTACCTGATTTGGCTTCCCGTTTGGATTGGGGGCAAATTTATAAGTTACAACCGCTTTCCGACGATGAGAAATTACAAGCTTTGCAACTGCGGGCAAAGTTACGCGGTTTTGAATTGCCGGAAGATGTGGGGCGTTTTTTACTGAAAAGGCTGGACAGAGAAATGCGAACTCTGTTTATGACATTGAACCAGTTAGATCATGCTTCGATAGTTGCTCAGCGCAAGCTGACGATTCCGTTTGTGAAGGATATCTTGCACCTTTAAAGATGATGGTGATTTCACCATCATCACATTTATCCGATTAGCCGAGAATTTCTTTTACTTGTTCCGGCGGGCGCCCTAGTTTGGCTTTATCACCACAAACAACAATAGGTCGTTCAATCAGTTTAGGATTTGCCACCACTATTTTCAGCAAATCATTCTGAGTGAGTTGTTCATCAGCCAGATTTAATTCTTTGTATAAATCTTCTTTAGTCCGCATCAACTGGCGCGCATCATTAAAACCAAGCTGTTCTAACAAAGCAGATAATTGCTCCACAGTTGGCGGTGTCTCTAGATAGAGAATAATCTGTGGGTTAATTCCCTGTTCTTCAATAAGAGCCAAAGTTTCACGGCTTTTGGAACAGCGTGGGTTGTGATAAATGGTCACCTGTTGCATGAGAGTTCCTTAACGTTTGTATTGACTGTAACGCTGTTGTAGCTGACGTAACTGATCGATACGGGCATCATAACGTGCCTGATCGTAACTACCTAATTTTACCAGTGAGCTGGCGTTACTAAGGTATTTAATCGCGTTGTCAAATTGACCACGAAGCGCCATTTCTTCGGCGTAAGCTGATAATTCTTCATAGCGTTTGCCTTGTTGGGCGGCGGTTTCAGCCATCAGGCGCCAACCATTTGGATCTTCGGGATTATTGAACGTATAACGGTAAAGCAGTTTTTCAGCTTGTTGATATTGTTTTGCGCGAATAAGCGCATTTGCCAAATTAATCTGTAATACCAAATTATCTTTTTGTTTCTGTAAGGCATTTTGTAACCGAGTGATAGCTTGAGCAGTCCGGTTTTGCTCAATATCGATATCGGTCATCACATCGATAAACCAGATATTATCTGGTTGTTTTACTAGTAATGGTTCTAGAATAGCCCGGGCTTCAGCATATTTTTTATCTTGAGAAAGCAAGATGGCTTTGCCATAAGCTGCGGCAAGTTGTTCTTTAGCTGTACCTTTACGATAATTTTCTAAAACTTGCTCCAGGTAGCTACGTTGCTCCGTAGTGTACATTCCCATAATACGGACTTTAGCGAATAGAAAATCTTGAGATTGTGGAACATGTTTTGCCGGATACTGGTTAGCTCGGTTACGGGCATCAGCAAGACGGCTGTCAGGTAATGGGTGAGTTAGCAACATTTCTGGTGGTTTAGAGCTGTAGCGGGTCTGATCTGCAAGAAACTGCATAAAATCTGGCATACCTTGAGGATCAAAACCGGCTTTGCGGAGCGTCTGCATACCAATCCGGTCAGCTTCTTGTTCATTGGATTGGGTAAAGCTGATCATCCCTTGCTGTACACCAGCAATAGTACCGCTGAGTGCTGCCATTCCCGCTTGTGGGTTAGCCATGAGCAAGAGGATGGCGCCCAATGTACCTGCCCAAGCCAGCGGCGCTGTACGCTGCTGATCTTCCATCATTCGAGCCAGATGGCGTTGTGTGACATGAGAAATTTCGTGAGCTATAACGGATGCAAGTTCACTTTCATCGCGGCTATAACGGAAAAGTGCAGCATGGAGGACGATGTTACCGCCGAAGAAAGCATAAGCGTTGATTTTTGGGTTATCGACCAGATAGAAATGAAAAGGTGTTTTAACTGAATCTGCATGGGCTACCAATTTTTGCCCAAGAGTATTGATATATTGAGTCAATAATGGGTCATAAATTAGTGGGGCGCTAGCCCGCATCTGGCGGGCGTAAAAATCTCCCATTGCCAGTTCCTGATTAATACTCAGGATTGAACCTGCTGTAGTACCTATATCTGGTAACGAATCTTCAATAGAGGCACTGAGCACAGGGGAACTTGCTAGCAATAGTGTACTGACGAGTATTGCTGCCAAAGATTTATTAGACATTATTTTCATAAAACAAAAATGATCTCATTTGGCCATCGTTTAAGATAATGCGTGTATGATGAATAAGGGTACCTTAAAATTAACCAATTAGTACAATTTTTAAGAAAAATAGAAATTCTGAATACTGCTATTAAGGAGCCTGGTCAATGCTGGACATGATTATACAGTGGTATCGCCGTCGGTTTACTGATCCACAAGTTATTGCGCTATTTGTCATTCTTGTGGTTGGGTTTTGTATTATTTATTTTTTGCATGGCATTTTAGCGCCATTATTGGTAGCGATTGTTCTTGCCTATTTGTTGGAATGGCCAACTTCTATGCTTGAAAAATTGGGATGTTCACGGACAGTTGCTGTTTGTATTGTGCTGATTATTTTTTCCGGGATCAGTGCTCTGGTCATTCTGATTGTGGCGCCCACTGCGTGGCAACAGGGGCTTAATCTATTGTCAGATATACCTAATATGCTTAACCGGTTTAACGAATATGCTCAGACATTACCGACACGTTATCCGGCTTTAGTTGATGCCGGCATCATTGATATGATGGCGGAGAATTTGCGTAGTAAGATTTCAACTGCCGGAGAGTCCGTGGTGAAGTTTTCAGTAGCTTCATTGATTGGTTTACTGACACTGGCTATCTATCTGATACTTGTACCGTTGATGGCATTCTTCTTGCTGAAAGATAAAAATCAGATGCTGCAAGCGTTACAACGAGTTCTGCCGCGTAACCGCATTTTGGCCGGGCAGGTATGGCGTGAGATGAATCAGCAAATCACTAACTATATCCGAGGTAAAGTCACTGAGATGGTCATTGTCGGTATCTGTACTTACGCTGTATTTGCATTTCTTGGATTGGAGTATTCATTACTGCTTTCTGTTCTGGTCGGGTTGTCAGTATTAATTCCGTATGTTGGAGCGTTGATTGTCACAATTCCAGTCGTATTGGTTGCTTTGTTTCAGTGGGGGATAGGGACAGATTTCTGGACATTGATTATTGCTTATCTGATTGTTCAGGGACTGGATGGTAATTTATTGGTACCGATTTTATTCTCTGAAGCAGTAAATCTACACCCTCTGGTTATTATTCTTTCTGTAATTACTTTTGGTGGCTTATGGGGATTTTGGGGCATATTCTTTGCTATTCCATTGGCGACACTGATTAAAGCGGTTATTCATGCATGGCCGGAAGAGATAGTTATAACAGAAGATGGTGAGATGAAAGAGTAGACTTTCTTTCGATGTTGAAAATTGTCTTTATATTTATTCTCATTGATTGATGCCAATTACCTACCATTAGGGAAGTACGGGGGGAATCCTCCCGTACCTGCCTCGAATATATTTATCTGTTAGATAAATATGATTGAATTCTTGCCATTTTCTTAAGAATGTTGTTTCAGATAATCCGCCACAATTTGGTGGTGATCACTGGTTTTAAATTTATCAAAAACGTGTTCAATATTACCTGTGGTATCAATCAGGAAACTGATACGGTGAATACCATCATAGGTTTTCCCCATAAACTGTTTTTTGCCCCAGACACCAAACTGTTCAGCGACTTGATGATCTTCGTCAGACAGTAATGTGAAGTTCAGCATTTCTTTCTCCACAAAGCGCGACAGTTTACTTGGGTTATCAGTGCTAATACCCAGCACTTCAACACCAGATTCCTTTAATGTATCCATTTCATCGCGTAGACCACAAGCTTGGACAGTACAGCCGGGAGTCATTGCTTTAGGATAAAAATAAACTAAAACACGCTGACCTTCGAAATCAGACAAATTGATTGTTTCTCCATCTTGGTCAGGAAGGCTAAACAGGGGGGCCTTATCACCGGCTTTCAATGGGTTCATCACGTATTCTCCGTTTAATCTTTCTACTAAAGTGGTTCAAGAATACTAATACTGCCTTGTGCATCTAGATCTGTACATAGCTTATTAAACGCTTGCTTAATAATTATGCCGTCATCATCTAACAGGCTGTGAGCAGTAATTTGGATTTGTAATCGGGCGGGGATATCACCTTCTCGCGGTTGTGTTTTTGATACCAGTTCAGCAATATTAAAATCCTGGGTGGTAAACAAATTGGTAAACTGTTCAACAATACCGGGTGAATCATCAACATCAACCTTGACGAAAACCGTGGAAGGAAATGTTGTATGAATATCACACTTTGTACGCTTCATTACGATAAGAAGATCGAGTTCGGCCCCTTTTTGTGGCAGCGTTGATTCAATCATGGTGATTGCATTCCAACTACCGGAAAGCAGCATAATGAAGGTGAACTCCTCACCAAACATCGCTAAGCGGCTGTCTTCAATGTTACAACCACATTCACTCACAAGACGAGTAATCGTGTTGACGATGCCAGGGCGGTCAGCACCTAAAGCGGTTATAACTAAAAAATGTTGTTCTGATTGTGGCAAAGTCACTTTTCCTTCTCTGCTGTAGTTTATTTAAGGTAAACACAAAAAGCCTATACTGCCAAGGTCAATTGTATCAAAGTTGTTCGATTGCTCTCATTCCCCAACTATTCCCCATCTTTGAATTTCAACAAATTACTTCGATTATCACTTCTCTTTAACAAAGGTTCTCTGGTATTAACAAAATTCATTGAAATCCGGCGTTAAATAGTTTCCTTCTGTATGACTAGAAAGTACCATGGAACTCTTGTTTGTATAGGGGGTTATGTAATGTCTAGTGGGAGCTTTGAATTCACAGGCAGTATTGTTGCATTGGTGACACCAATGGATGCGAATGGTCATGTTGATAAGGCTAGTTTGAAAAAGTTAGTCGATTACCATGTTGCCAGTGGCACATCGGCGATTGTTTCGGTAGGAACAACTGGAGAATCGGCCACATTGAGTCACGATGAACACGGTGATGTTGTTTTGACAACCATAGAACTGGCTGACGGACGTATTCCAGTAATTGCTGGAACAGGTGCAAATGCGACTGCTGAAGCGATATCCCTGACGAAGCGTTTTGAAAATAGTGGTGTTGTTGGTTGCCTGACGGTAACACCTTATTATAATAAGCCTTCACAAGAAGGTTTATACCAGCATTTTAAAACTATCGCTGAAAATACTGATTTGCCGCAAATTCTGTATAATGTGCCTTCTCGTACGGGATGTGATTTACTGCCATCAACTGTAGCTCGTTTGGCGAAGATCAAAAATATTGTCGCAATTAAAGAAGCTACAGGGAACTTAAATCGCGTTAGTCAAATCCAAGAGTTGGTTAATGATGATAGTTTCATCTTATTGAGCGGTGATGACGCAAGTGGGTTGGATTTTATCCAGCTTGGAGGCAAGGGAGTAATTTCTGTTACTGCAAATATTGCAGCTCCTGAAATTGCCAGGCTTTGTGAATTGGCATTGAGTGGTCAGTTTACAGAAGCGCGTAAGCTGAATAACCGCCTGATGGATTTACACTGTCAGCTATTTGTTGAACCTAACCCAATTCCGGTTAAGTGGGGATGTCACAAATTAGGTCTGATTGCTGATGACACTATGCGTCTGCCGATGACGCCATTGACAGATGCAGGAAAAGTTTCAGTCGAAAAGGCATTGAGAACGGCCGGATTACTGTAAAATTTAGGGAATTTTAATGGCAATATTGTTGCAAAAATCAAAGGTCATAAAGGTTGCTGGTATGTCATTGGCAATGTTACTGGCAGCGTGTTCCAGCGACCAAAGTTATAAGCGTGAGGTCAATGGTAATGAGGCGTATCTCGATACGCCTCCTCTGAAAGCACTGAATATTCCTGCGGGTATGATATTGCCATTACAGAATGGTGAATATGATATTCCACCAACGATATCTAAGGGACTGGTTGGGAAAGAACTTGATATTCGCCCGCCATCTCAGGCATTGACCTTGTTGAGTGGCTCCCGTACTGAAAACAGTGCAAAAAGCAGTAAGTTGCTACTTGAAAATACCCCTGAGAACAGCAATCTGTGGTCGCAGATTAATCATTTTCTGCTGAAAAAAGGTTACAAAGTTAGCCAGCGTGATGATGCCAATCAAACACTGACAACGGATTGGATTGAATGGCAACGTGCAGATGAAAATGTTCCATATCAAACTCGTCACCGTATCAGTATTGCACTCCAGAGCTATCAGATTGAATTATCAGTTGTTAACGAAGGATTGAGACAAGCTGGTCAACAGATAACTGATCCTATTGAAATCCAGCGTTATAATGCACTGATGCTTAATCAACTGATTGAAGGCGTGAACCAGCAACGTGAACGTATTAGTGATAACACTACGGCGCGCAATTTCGGGCCATTGGATGTACAGAGTGGCGGTGATACTTCTGGGTTGCCACAGATAATTGTTCGGGCACCATATAATATCGTTTGGGACCGGCTACCGGCAGCGCTGGAAAAAGTGGGTATGAAAGTAGGTAGCGGCAGCCGTTCTACGGGTTCTGTCACTGTGAACTATAAAGGTCTTAGTACATCTGATTGGAAATCAATGGGTGTTAATGAGCCTTCCATTAGCGAAGGTGATTATAAATTACAAGTTGGTGATTTGAATAACCGAAGCAGCTTACAGTTTATTAGCGATAAAGGTAAGCCGTTGACTCAGGTACAAAATGATGAGTTGGTTGCAGTGTTGACAGCAGCTTTCAGCCAGACGGCAGGATTATAGTTATAAATGTAAGTAAAGGGGCGTAAAGCCCCTTTACTATTTATAGCTATTTCGGACAATTATTTTTCGTAGTGATATTTTGGAGTGTAATAAGATGCAAAAAAAAGCTGAGCTGTATCGTGGAAAGGCAAAAACGGTGTACACCACTGATGATCCTGATTTGCTAGTGTTGGAGTTCCGTAATGATACATCAGCATTGGATGGTGAACGTATTGAACAATTTGACCGCAAAGGGATGGTGAATAATAAATTCAACCATTTCATCATGAGCAAACTGGAAGAAGCGGGTATTCCAACGCAAATGGAACGCCTATTATCAGACACGGAAGTGTTGGTCAAAAAGCTGGATATGGTGCCAGTTGAATGTGTTATCCGTAACCGGGCTGCCGGTTCGTTAGTCAGACGCCTCGGCATTGAAGAAGGTTTGGTATTGAATCCACCTCTTTTCGATCTGTTTCTCAAAAATGATGCTATGCACGATCCAATGGTGAATGAATCCTATTGCGAAACTTTTGGTTGGGTCAGTAAAGAACACTTGGCTGAAATGAAAAAACTGAGCTACAAGGCTAATGAAGTCTTGAGCAAATTGTTTGATGATGCGGGTTTGATTTTAGTCGACTTTAAACTTGAGTTTGGTTTGTTTAAAGGGCAGGTGGTTCTGGGGGATGAGTTCTCTCCGGATGGAAGTCGTTTATGGGATAAAGAGACGTTGGATAAAATGGATAAAGACCGTTTCCGCCAAAGCCTTGGTGGCCTGATTGAAGCGTATGAAGAGGTAGCACACCGTATTGGTGTTATTTTAGACTAAGTACGCAAACGATTACCTGGGCCGAAAGGCCCTTTTTATTAGTATAAAGTGATGCTGGTTATAATTTTCCACTTTGTTTTTGGTAATTAATATTATCGGATGGGATTAATAGCTGATATAAATTAACTTATATTGAATTAGCTTATTTGAATTAATTGAATATTAATTCAATAAGGGTAATTTGTCATTTTATTAATAATGAATGGTTAAAGTTATAGAAAATACAGAGGACAATCAAAATTAACCAGAAATACATTTATGTTTTTGTTATATATTTGTGAGCGTCATGATAATTTATTGGGTTTTCTGTTGGTTTTTTATTCGCTTATGACGCATTGTCTGGAATATGTTATCTATTGACAATATACTTGCCGCCCCCTTGGGATATGGAGTAACCCTTAAAAGGTATTGACAATATAAAATGAGATATAAATTTTATTTTCTGGCTATTTTCTTGTGATAGCGTTTATAAAGATTTCAATCATATGATGATAAGCGTGAATATTTTGCGATAATTGCATTTTTCTAAATGCAAACAAGATGTTGCTATTGTGAACAGTTTGTTATTAATAATCGCAGCGTTGGCTGCATACCTATACATTGATGTTGTGAATAACATCCCTAATTTCACTGAGGTGATATAACCCAAAGATGGAAAACATTATGTCAAAGAATTTAACCGCATGGCAGATACTGTTACGTAGTGCCATACCGTTTAAGGGAACGGTTATGTGTGCTTTTCTGGCCTTAACCTTCACATTATTATGCGATCTGGGTGGTCCCTATATTATAAGGAATTACGTCGATAGGGCGACGTCAGGAACCACCGCTGATCAGCTTATTATGTTGGCAATAATTTATCTTTTCATCGCCTCAATTGGTGTCATCGGTAGTCTGGTCACCAGTTACATGAGCACCAAGGCCGGTTGGGGTATCGCAGATACTATTAGATATAAACTCTTTCATCATGTGATGGCGGTTTTACCCGTATTGGAAATAGAGAGAAGATCGCAGGGAGAGCTGTTGGAAAGTGTCGAAGGAAACGCCGACATTATAGGGAAAACGATTTCTAAAGCTGGCTTCAAGGCCATTGGTAATTCAGCACTGGCACTTGGCACATTGATCATTATATTCAATGTCATGCCTCAGGCGGGTATTGCCATGGCTGTGGTTATTATATTGGTGGCATATGTACTGGTTCAATTGACCAGACTTGCTGTTCGTCGCTGGCTAATTGCGCGAACTGAGAAAGCGAGGATTTTTGGTTTTATCGGTGATTCACTGCATGCAATGGATGATTTACAACCATTGTCACAGGCTCATTGGCCTGCTGTTGCATTTCGTAAGATGCTGTCAACATTGCTCAAAATCGAACGCAGTGCTTATATCGGTGGTAGGGCTTTCTGGCCAATTACTCAGCTCTTTTTTGCATTATGTTTCGGTATCGGTTTTGGCTTCGGGCTTCAGTTACTTGGTCAGGACAGTATAAGCATCGGGACATTAACAATGGTTTATCTCTATGTTGACAAACTTCGGGAACCTGTGGAAGACATGTCATCAGAAATAGAGCTGCTACAGAAGTTATTTGCTGCTTTATCACTTGCGGCTAAAACTTTAAATGAAGGGGCTTCAGATAAATCAGCGGATAATTTATTGCCTGATGGCCCTCTTTCTATCCATTTCGATAATGTTGATTTCAGTTACGGTGGGGAAGATGCACAGGTTTTGCATGGCGTTAATTTTTACGTCGCTCCGGGGAGTAAAATTGGCATTATCGGTAGAACGGGAGCGGGAAAAAGCACCATTCTTAATTTAATGTGTGGCTTTGCACAACCTGATTCGGGAAGGGTGACAATTGGAAATATTGATGTTTCAACAATCAAACCTGAAGAGTTTGCGAAAAAGGTTGCCGTCCTTAGTCAGCGTTCCCATTTATTTTCCGCAACGCTGCGGGAAAATTTAACGCTATTCAGTAATGAAATATCTGACGATCAGATTTGGGATGTTCTGCAAGAATTAGATGCACTTGAATGGGCCAAAGCATTACCTGATGGTCTTGATACACCGGTCGGGGCTAACGGCTTGATATTGTCAGAAGGGGAAATTCAAATGATAGCGGGTGCTAGAGTGATGTTACGGCATTGCTCGTTGGTGATTATTGATGAAGGAACATCTCAACTCGATCCCCAGACAGAAGAGAGCTGGCTGAAATTACTTGAGAAATTAAGCCACAATCGCACCGTAGTGATGGTTGCACATCGTCTTCATACACTTTCAGCCGTGGATAAAATCATCATTATTGATGATGGGCGGATTAAACAGCGAATTCCAGAAACAGAAATCGCAATGTTAACCAGCAATCATGGACTTATTGTATGACTATATCCAGTGTATCAACTAAACCTAAGATGTTATCGGCATTGATTGATTTGGTGAAAAGATTTGCTCCTATCTATTTCATCACAATGTTTGTATGGACACTTATGCACGGTTTTCCTCTGTTAGTTGGTTACTTAATCAGCAAACTACTAGATAGTGCAATAAATGAACCGACTAACCCTGTAGTTTGGTGGTTGCTTGCCTCTGCGATTGCTGTAATGGTTTTGCGATCGCTAGTTCTCTTCATGGGATTAAGCTTGGACTTTACGTTGATATTTAAAGTAAGTGCTTATTTGAAAGAGAGGGTTTTGCGCGGAGTGAGCCATTGTTCTAACAATCAGAGGCACGTTTTTTCACAAGGCGATATTTTGAATCGCATTCGTGATGACAGTGATGAAATTGCGGAATTCTTGAGCTGGACCTCTGATTTTATCTACCGGGCATTACTTTTAATTATCGCATTAGTTGTGCTTATCAACACTGATCCAATAACCACGCTGGCTCTTATGCCGATGATTGTAGGTCTCTGGGTTGGCGCGATACTTAAACGCAAAGTAGGTAATTTACAAGAGAGTAAACGTCAATCGCAGGGAGATATAGCTGGTCAGATTACTGATGTTTTAACGGGTATACGTGATCTGCGCCTTAGCAACAAAATTGAAGGGCAGATTGAGAGGTTGTCGCAAAAATTTGTTAGTCGACGGGCTATTCAAGCCAAACATCAGGTATTTACTGACCTTCTTTCTAGCCTGTTTAAAAATATTGTCATAATCGGAACGTCAGCTGTTTTATTGATAGTGAGTAAACGAATCGTTGATGGCAGTTTTACCGTGGGTAACTTGGCGTTATTTTTGACTTATATCGGTTGGATCAGTGAACAGATATTTTTCTTTGGCCGGTCTATTGCTAATTATAAAAATGCTGATGTGTGTTATGAGCGCATTAAACAGCTATTGGCAGATAAAAAAGAAACAAAAGAATATGAACAAGGTGAGGTCCTTCATAAGCTTAGTGTTAATCATCTTGCGTATTCAAATACTCAGCTTCCTGTTTCATTTGAGGCGACAACTAATCAGGTTGTTGGAATCGTTGGTGAGATGGGCGCGGGTAAAACCACCTTTTTGCGTTATTTGATCGGTCTGGAAAAGTCCAGTTCCGGCAGTGTGCTTTGGAATAACAGAGAGGTTCTGGGGAATGAAAACTGGTGGCGGAATCCACGTATTGGATATGCCAGACAGAAAGCCGGTTTTTTTGGTGGAACAGTGAGACAAAATCTCGCATTGGGTGATACGGATATTGATGATGATGTCATGGTGCAGGCTTTGGAGGCGGTAGGTTTGACCCCCGGCTCATATGAGTTGCCAGAAGGGCTTGATACTATAATTAATTCTGGTAGTGCCCGGCAACTATCTGGTGGTCAGCGTCAGCGTTTGGCATTGGCTCGGATGCTATGCCGTCCTGCTGATGTTTATGTCGTTGATAACTGTGATTCATCATTAGATGCGGCTACGGCTCGTCACTTATGGTCCACCTTACCTGAGCGCTGGCCCGGTCTGTGGATTGTTGTTTCATGCAATGCTGACCTTCTCGCTAAAGCTGACCATATTGTTACTGTTCAACGGCGGAGGGAGTTTGCATGATCTCTGGAAAGTAGTTGTATTGCATGAGGGATATTTTTAGCTTTAGCTTAATAATGTGTTTGTGGCGGTAGGGAATACCGATATGTTAAACACTTGTCAGAGGCAATGTAAGACTCAAGCAATCGTATATTGCTATGCGATTGCCAATGACGACAAGAATCACCTGACTTTAGACTAGAATTTGTTAGTGAATCCCGTCTGGATCTCTCGTTTGGCGCACGTATTCTTGGTGTACCAACGCTTGGTAAAGTAGATCTATTTGCAGCCAAGCTCCTAGCTAATGCTGATCGTAGCCTTGATAAGGCTTCACAGAGTAAAGACCTTATATACCCGTTATCTTTCAAGTTGCCTCTTTGTTGGCTGCGCTCACTCACCCCGGTCACATAGTTATCTATGATCCCGGGGATTCGCTCCCTTGCCGTCGCGATACATCTTGAAATCCATAGGGTATAGATCTGGGCATGATACAGTCCGAATGGGGATGTATTCCCGCTGAAGCTTGGGATAAAGCGCGTTCTGCATATGGGATTACGATTGACAGAGCTTACAATTTTGCTATTCAAATGTTGAATAACAATCAGTCTTATTTTGATAAATGCATGAAGAACTTGTCCATTTCTACAGAAAATCGGGAGAAGATAGTCAAAACTTTGAGGCTAGAGTTCGTTCCACCGGGGTCTGATAACTGTTATCACGATTACTAAATTTAATCTGCATAACCTTATATCGGACTTTTCATATCAAAAACACCAAAGACTGGGATGATTGAGCAAAAATTGATATAAAAAAGCAAATCACCATTATTTGAGAAATGGCATGCTTGTTAAGAGATTAATTACCGTGTTGGATGAGGAAATAGCAGTATTGATAACTGCTTTGCTTGACGAGCAGTGGGAAACGGTTAGGGAGTTGATGAGTGAGCCGTTGCGTATAGCGGCTGATGATGCGACATTAACGGTACTGGCAGATAGTTTGTATAACTCAGATATCAATATTATTTTCCAGCAACAAAACGCTTGCCATCTACGGCTAAATACCCTCAATGGAAAATTTAACCTTTATATTGGGCTTAAAGATCAGCAGATTGATGTGCTTACGCTGGCTCCATGCCCGATACCCGATGTGTATGAAAAACCAGGCATCTTCACGGAAAAAACGCTAAGGGAGTTTGGCCTTGAAGCGATTCCTGACGGTTTGGTATGTCTGCCATCACCACATAATGCCAAAGCACTGGTATTATTGCTTGCTGGTTCTGGTCCGCATTCAATGGATTATGATATTGGTCCTAATCCACTGTTTCGTATGTTGGCACATGAGTTAAGCCGATACGGTATCGCCAGCGCACGGTTTGACAAACGCTATTACCGCTATTGGCGGGGAAATACCGATCCAGAGACCATTGATCTTAATGCAGAAATTGTTGATGACGCATGCAATATTTTAACTGGTTTGATGGAGCATACTGAATTCCACAATGTGCCGGTATTCCTTGTTGGGCACAGTTTTGGTGGGTATGTCAGCCCATTAATTGCAAACAATTTACGGCAAAAATCAGGTCTAAATGTTGCGGGCATTGCAATGCTGGCGACGTCCTTTCGTAATTTACTCCAGGTGATTTTATCCCAATTATCCAGTGGGAAAGAGAAAGATACGACGTCTCTTGCGAACTTGCTGGCAGTACCGGAGAGTTATCTCAAACAGCTTGAGGATTACCATGCATTTACTTGCTTAAAAAATTTGCCCTCAATACCTTTATTCCTGGCTCAAGGAGATCAGGATTTTCAGGTTCCGTATGATATCGACTTCACAATGTGGAAGACTGCACAGCAAGGCAATAAAGATGCGGAGTTCAAACTTTATACCGGGTTGAATCATATTTTATTACCTACAACAGGATGCACCAGTGGTGAGGATTATCTACAACCAAGCCAGATCCCAGGGCAGGTGATTACCGATCTTGCTACATGGCTTATCCAGCACTCATCATGAAACGACAGGTAGCTCAGTTAATCTTTTGCGATCAGATTAATCCAGTCATTTATTGTCGGCCACCGGACTAAATCCGCAAAGTTGACTGGATAACCGGCATATTTTAGCCGATCAACCAGCATCAACATTTTTATCGAATCGAAACCAATATCAAAAAGATTCTCATCTTCTGGAATGGTTTCTACCTCTGGGTGAAGAGCTCTGATTTCCCGAAGTAAAATTTCATATAAAAGTTGATTTTTCATCGTGTCTCCAAAGTTACATTGAATAAAACAGGCTACAATTCCCTAATCCCTTCGATCGGCGCGGATGCTGCTGCACGATGTGATGGATATACGCCAAACACCACCGTAATGAAACATGCCGAGAGGGAAGCCAATAAAAATGAATAAAATGAGAAGCCAACGGCAATATCAAATAGCGATAAGACCCTGAAACCGATAAATGAAAATAATAATCCTAATAGCGCTCCCAATAATGAAATCAAAAATGCTTCGGTAAGAAATTGATAAAAAATATCGGAATAACTTGCTCCTACGGCAAGTCGTATACCAATCTCTCTTCTGCGCTCTCTGACACTGATCAAAATAGTATTCATAACACTAACTCCTGCAACAAAGAGCGTTACTGATGATATTGATAGCAGGAAAAGGTTAATTTTTGACTGAGTTTCATCTAAAGTTTTCAACAATTCCGTGGTATTACGTATCTCATAGCTTTGCTGACGTTTAAACTGTGATAACCGTTCCTCAACAGCGCGCTTAACCGGTTCGACATGAGAAGCGTCTTTGGCTTTCAACACAATACCATTAGGAGGTGTATTGCCGAATAGTCTCACCAGATAGCTATTTCTTGGTAGAAATACAGTGTCATCAACTCCTGCATCCATACCTTCACCTTTCTGTGCCAGGATGCCGATAACCCGCATAGAGATGTCGTTAATTTTGATACTCTGCTCAAATGCAGCTTCTTTATGGGAAAATAGTCGTTCGGCCAGGGAAGCCCCTAAAACGACGACGTTTGCCAGAGTATCGTCTTCTTTTGGTGTATAAAAACGCCCGTGTTCAATGACCAGATTACGGATAATCGCTATATCCGCATTAGCACCGATCAATTGAGCATTGGTAGTACCTTGTGGTGAAACTATTGTTCCTGAAGCGGTGGAAAAAAGGGTGCTGTGGCTGATATGTGAATTACCTGAAAGTGACGTAATATCCTTTTGGGTCAGATAATGATTATGAGAATCGAAAGCACCATTTTCCTGTCCCTTGTATTTTACTGAGATGATATTACTCCCCATTGAGGAGACAGCCTTGACAATGTGATCTTTGGTTGCGATCCCAATTGTCTGCATAATTACAATTGAAGCTACTCCGATAGCAATGCATAGCAAAGTCAAGAAGACCCGTGTCTTATGTGCTGCAAGAGAACGTACTGCCATTTTGAGGTTAAACAGGATAACAGTAGAATAAATGTTAAGCTTTAGGGTTGTTTTCATTGTGCCCATTACATCACCAAATAACCGTTATTCAGGTACAACTTGCGCTTTGCGTATCCGGCAACAGCTTGATCATGTGTCACGAGAATGATGCCACATCCATTATCATGTAATTCAGTAAAAAGCTGCATCAGATTGGTGGCATTAGCGGTATCTAATGCGCCGGTAGGTTCATCGGCAATAATAAACTTGGGATGATTGATTAATGCACGAGCTACAGCAACGCGCTGCTGTTCTCCTCCAGAAAGATGACGCGGGTATTTATCTAATAAATGGTTAAGTTGGAGGCGCTCTATTAAGTAATTGAAATATTTTCTGTCGTCATTGAAATCCCTTTTTAAGTAGTACATCGGCATTAAGATATTTTCATCAATCCGGTAATGATCAAGCAGGTTGTAATTCTGAAAGACAAAACCAAAATATTTCCGCCGCAAAAGCGCCAATGAGTGAGTCTTTTGCTGAGTCATTTCCAGGTCATTAATAAGATATTTTCCCGTACTGGCGGTATCCAAAAGCCCGATTATATTCAATAAGGTACTTTTCCCTGAGCCAGAGCGACCAAGAATAGCAACGTAGTCATGTGGATCGATTGTTAAACAAATATCTTTCAGCACAAAATGCTTTTTGTTCTCATTGCCGTAGATCTTGCAGATATTATTTAGGATTATCATCTTTACCACCAAAATTATCTGGTTTGGAAAGTACAACGATCTGTTCATTATTCTGCAATCCGCTGACAACAACTGAGCGTATTCCATCGTTATGACCGACAATCAATTTCCTTATTACGATATTTCCATCTTTCATCTCACGTAAAAAATAGGCGATTAGACTATCATTTACAGGTTGATGCCGTTTGTTATTCAGTACGTCATTGGGTATGGTCACCGCGCCAATGCTTTCGTGTGTCACAATAGTGACATCAGCACTCATGCTGGGTTTTAGCAGGAAATTGTCATTAGCTACATCAAACAGCACCGTATAATAAACTGCATTATTAATTAGGTCGGGTTTATACATGATCTTCTTAACATTACCGTGCCATATATGCTGATTTGTACTGTAGATCTTGAAGGAAGCTTTTTGCCCGGTCACGATTTGGTTAATATCTGCCTCAGAAACTTTTGCATAAACGGTCATATTCTTGAGATCGGCAATTTGCATGAGAACGGGTGTCTGTTGATTAACATTTAGGGTTTGTCCTGGATCAACATGAATTGCGGTCACTACACCGGCAATAGGTGCATAGATTTGGGTATAACTGAGGCTGACTTCTTCGCTATGTAAAATATGTTCATTTTGTCTGATATCTGCCTTAAGGTTTTCAATTCTTGCCAGACTTTTCTTTACGCCGAAAGTCGCCTCATCCAGTAATTGTTGGCTGGTTGCAGAGTGTAGACTAAGCTGTCTTTGGCGTTTTTCGGTGATGGCCAGGAGCTGGTAGGTGTATTGTTCTTCCTTCAATATGGCCCGCAATTTTTCCAATCTCGCGCGGCTTGCCTCAACTTTAGTACGATAAAAAGTATCATCAATGCTGGCAACCAGCTTACCTGCTTCGACGATATCCCCGACTTCAACATATAACTTGATTAACTGGCCAGAGATTTGACTACCAACGTTAACCTGGCTAGTCGGTTGTATAACACCGGCAGCACCTACCGTAGTGATAACATCCCCTAACATTCCTGTGATGATTTGCTCTGCCATCACAGCAGGCGTTTCTTTCCGGTTGAATGTGTAATAAACCATGGCGATAAAAATGATCATAACGATAGTGATAATTGCCCATTTCTTTTTTTTGATCAGCACAATCGGTATCCGTCTTAGTATTTGCTATAGTTTCATGTCGTCAGGTGATGCTGAGCGCCCATGCAATCCAATAAATCAATCAAAAAAAGTCCCATGTCGCTAATAATATTTTCAGAGAAAATATCATCGTCGTAGAGCCATTCCAGGCCCGGCCCAGCCGGTGTGTTTACCAACTCAAGCGCGATATCTCCTTTAGGTTTAAGCCCCTTGACTTTTTCCTTTGTGCAACGGGTTTCACCAAGATGCAAACTGGTGGAAAATCCTATTTGAGAAGAGAAATAATAAGCGACTTCTGGTAGCTGCATACCGTGGTAGTGGTGAAGATGTTGTTTCAAGTACGCCAGCGAAATATTGGAATGCGCATTCGCATCTATCAGGAAATCACGGACATACTTGGATACGTTAATTAGTGAGGTTTCGGCGGTAGCATAGGGCAGTAGCAAGGTTGTTGCGAAGCTGCCGACACCATCGAATGGCACTGGAGGAACACGGTTGGCACAAGGGATGCCTACTATTGGCTCGTCTTTATTGAGTAATAATTTGATGGTCATCAAAAATGCCCCAATCACAACATGTTCCAGGGTAACTGCATGTTTTTTCTGTGCGGAGGACAATGTAGCAACTAATTGAGGGGACAATGTCATCGAGTAACGTCGGCCACGAACCCGAAGATTAGCCGTCGGTACAGAATTATGCTGTCCGGTGATAGAAAGTACATTGAACAGTTTTTCGGTCCAAAAATTTAATGCTTCATCTGACATACGTGGATTAATTACAGCAACTTCCGTTTCTGTAACGGCTTCTATGTTCGGGGTATTATCTGCATAAATTGAGGATAACTTTTGCAACACATGAGCAATTGACATTCCATCACAAAATGCATGGTGGAAATTTAACAAAAGGTAATGTTCATTTTCCGCTACTTTTAGTAGTTTAAAACATACCGGTGGATTTTCCTGCAATGACATTGGTTTGAAGGCCATATCATTTAAGATCTTGCGTAATGAAATCTCAATATTGATACCTGTAGTATGAGTCAGGTCGATATATTCGAAGGGTAAATTTTCTTCGGTAATAGGTAAAAAGGACAAAGAGAGTTGCCCTTCTGCCATTGTTACTTTCTGGCAGAGGGCAGGGAAACATTGCATGGTATACAACAAAGCAAAATGTAGTTTCTTTAAATCGATATTACCGGCAAGATGATAATATAACGGTATATTATGTGCCCCTGAACGGTTAGAGATAGTGTCAATTATCCAATAATACTGGTCGTGCTGTTCTGTCAGGCTAGCGCTATTTTTATTGGTTAAAACTGGCGTCTGTCCTTGCTGAAGAACAGATTGCAACAAATAACCTAATCTGGGAGACTGATAGAAATCTTCCAGACGGATAGTGCAATCAAAACGTTGTTGGATCTTATTAATTAGCAACAATGCCTTAAGCGAAGTACCGCCTGCGTCAAAGAAATCGGTATCCTCATTAACTATTTTATCGCTGTCGCCAAAGACTTCTTGCCATAATGTAAAAAATATTTCACGTTTTTCTCCTTCAATTTGTGACATATTACTTCTTTTATTTAGATCTGGCTTTGGAACAGATTGATCAGATGAGTTCAATTCAACAATAAAAGGTACCTGCAATTTTGGATAACATCCGCGCAGGAAGGAGACTATTTCGTGGCGAGCTATCGAACATGCTCCATCAGGTATAAATATATTAATATATTGGTACCCAGTTTCATTTTCTTTTACCGTTAAATGAATTTCATCAATATCAAAAGCTGCTGTAAGTAATTTGTGCATTTCTTCCAGATCAACACGTTTACCATCAATTTTTTGCTCTTTATCCAATCGGCCAATGAAATTTAAATTTCCCTGGGCATCGTAAAACCCACGATCTCCGGTCAGATAATAGATTTTCCCATCGTTCAGTTGTAAGAATTTACGTGAAGTTGATTCGTCATCGTTGATATATCCAGTACATATAGAATCGCCACGGATGCATATTTCTCCACTGCTACCGTTGATGATTTTATCAGTTCCATATTCCCGAATGACGATAGAGGTATTTGCCAATGCTTTACCAATGATATTTCCGGGGTGAAATTCATCATCTATTTTGTGGCAGCTAGCTACAACGCAACATTCTGTTGGACCATAAGAGTTAATTAGGGAGATTCCGCAGCCTACTTTTTCTAACCAATGGTGGATAGCTTTATCCATTGCTAAATCGCCACCGATAATTGCCATTCGGATCGAAGGCGATAGCTCTTTAATGGCTGCATGCAGGAAAAAGACAATTTGGTGCCAATAATTCGTAGGAAAATTAACTATAGTGACCGATTGAGCATGGCAAAATGAAAATAGCGTATTAAGCTCAACAATCATTTGATCGTTGGCAATTGTCAGGGTGGCTCCCCGATAAAAACATCCGAATACCTCTTCAATATAAGCATCGAAAACTGGGGTACTGAAATTAAGAATAACATCATCCTGTTTAATGCCATACTTATCTGTTATTGTGGCCAAATAAGCATAAAGTCCCTTGAAAGTTATCGGTACCGCTTTTGGTACGCCAGTGGTTCCTGATGTAAAAAAGATGTAGGCTTCGTCCTCTTTGGTCGCAGGGCGTTTTATGTTATGTCCCAGAGATGTTCTGGCAGGGAGAGTATCTATATCCTCAATAAAGAAAATATGTGCATTATTAATACCGTTCACTTTCTCATGGTAATTATGTGCAGTTATTAATAAAGAGATATTCAGCCCTTGTAATATACTGCTAATTTCTTCTCGTCCGAATGTCATGTTGATTGGGACAAAACATAAACCCGCAGCATGGATTGCTAATATGGACAATAAGGACTCCATTCCCCTTGGTAATAGTACTGCTACCCTTTGGTTTTGCATCGGATAAGATAATAGCAGTTGACTGAGATTTAATATCTTACAGTAAAGCTCATGGTAATTAAGGTCATGTGCAGCGTTTATTATGGGCTGATTTCCACAAATTACTGCTTTTTTATCTGGTGATGCCGCGTCTATTTTCGCTATTTTGGAAATAATATTCTCTTTGATAGGGTGATTGACGGCAATATTCTCTGTAGTACATGTGCCTGATGTAACATTGTCATCTGTTTCTATTGCTTTATATTTTTTCCAATATGTTTCGATAGTTTCATTAATATTTCCTGTCATCGTGTTATAGATACGTAAATATTCATCAATCAAAGCATGTGCGGTAAAAACACTATACAGGTGGCTCCCTGCATCCAGTTCAACTAATGCCGGTTTCCCGTCAAAGGAGAATCGGATATTAATGCCATAATTATTTACCGCACCGGAAATCATACAGCCGCGAGTAGCACGGTTATTTTTCATGAAACTATGTTCAAGCTCATGTAACAGGTTAACATAGGGCGCAGAAGTTAATTGATCCGCTCGGCTTATCGCACCATCGTTTAAATCATTTATATCAATACGACTATGTTTGCTATGCAGGCTGATCTGAGATTGCATTTCCACAAGGATTTGTTTTATCGTTGCCCCTGGAGATAAAGAAACCATAAGAGGCAAAGTGTTCATAGCCGGGCGATAATAACGGTATTCTCCTTTGCCTCGTCTATTGGAGAAAGGTAAATTGATAATACTTGTTGATGAACGGCCCTGTTTGGTCATTTGTAAGCATAAAGCCAATATCATCATCAATTTATCATTAAAAGTGAAACTACCGTTATTGGCGGTGAGTGGTCGGCTAACTTTAATCGCTTTTGAAGGAAATAAACGTTTACGTGCATAATCTTCTAATATAGGAAGTTGGTTAAGATAATTATCCCAATAGTTTTTGTCGTTGGTATAATATACGCTTGCCTTATATTTAGCATCATTAAGGTAAGCGTGATAGGTAAAAACAGATTCTAATATTGAGGGGGATCGGGTTTCTTCATAGCAGGATAAAACATTATGAATTAATTGTCCAATTCCCCAATAATCTGTAGCAATATGATGAGCAACGATCCCCCAAAAATAGCATCCAATATCATTAAAATAAAGATAATGTCTGATTGTAACGCCATTTTCGATGTCCAGTGGTTCAGTTGCTCTCTTTTTAAAATCAGTTTTAGCCGCTTGTTCTATCATTGAATCTGACTGTTCTATCCGTATGATTTCAATCGGTGCAGATCCTCGATCTTGAAAAATGTTTTGTTCAGAAAGACGGTAACGTAAAGAAAAACCATCATTAAAACTGTGAATAGTCATAATGGCCTGTTCTAGTCTTTCCAGACTAATACAGTCACTGAAACTGATGAATTCGCCGACATTGAAGACAGACTTATCGTCAGCTACAGTATTAGCAATGGCTAAACGGAGCTGTGTATAGTTCAACGGCCAATAATTCTCGCTATATACCATTATCCTGCTACTCCACTCTATACCCTTCATCTTTCAAGCTGCTGCTTTGTTGGCGGCACTCACTCACCCCGGTCACATAGTTCGCTATGCTCCCGGGGATTCGCTCCCTTGCCGCCGCGCTGCAAATTGAAATCTATTGGGTATATATTTTATTTTGCAACTCGCTCTTTATTTTTTCGAAAATAGATTCATCCATGCATAACCCAATATTGCCTTCTGCACTAAAACATATCAGGGGACGTTTGCTGGTACGCAGAATAAAATATTTGTTTCGTTTCTTTTGATAGTATCCAGATGAATAATGGATAATATGTATACCATTACTGCGATGAAAGTCGTCCAGGGAAGTTCCTTCTTCCCGGCGCAATGAGGAAATAGTCCATTCGTGTGAATATACTCCGGACTTCATCAATAATTTTCCTTCCTTGACCACTGCCTTATTTGATAACAGTTGATAGCCCACAAACAAGGTGATGATGACAAAGAGAGTGGTTGTAATGCCTGCCACCAATTTATTGGGATTGCTGCTATTGAGCCAGTATGGCACTGGCAGAAAAACCAAAGCAATAAGGACGAACATGGCGACGTTCATTAATATGACTTTGAAGTCTGGATTTAATCCCACGATATTACTCATGCTGCTGCCATTCCTAAAGATAATTCGGTAAAAAGATGAATCACTTCTTTACGCCCTTCGCGAGTTTCCGGCAGATTGATATAACCACACTTTTGTGCTGCAAACAGGCAAGCTGTAATTTCCCTCCGGATAGCTTCTTTCACCAGTGTGTCAACCATTTCTTGATTGTTATAGAGTCTGGCAAGATGAAGAGAAGCGGTGCCAGTTGAGAGGTCGCTATGGTCAATTTTGGGTAGATAATTTGCCATACATACAGTAACGGCTGTTTGTACTGCCAGACTTAAATAGGCTGCTACGTTAACCGCTGCTGCTGCATTTACCGCCGCGACGACTCTGGTGCCGACAGCCACGTTAACCGCAGCAACCACATTTGCTCCGACGACCAGGCGGGCAATCTCAATGCTGGTATCGTCTTCGCTGTTTAAGGGTTCCAGAATTTCCTTTAACCGGATAAGAGGAGGGCTGCCTGTATCTTGCAGCTGATAGGATTCGATATGCTCTTTAAAATGTGCAACAAGGCTGGCGTCTTGATTGAGGTGGTAATTGATTCGGCTTCTCAGACTTGAGCCTTTTTCATTTAAACCATAGGTTTTGAGTCGGGAAAAGAGCGTTTCATAATCGTTGGTTTTTACTGAATTCATTAAATCTTTATCATAAGTGATAAACAACAGTAATTCCTCAGCGGAGCCGGGGCTAACAATATCTTTGTCTATACCGAATTCATCCAATACTTTTTCGGGTGATTCTCTATATTCTAATGCCAAAGCAGGTTGTTGTTTTATGGTTTCCCAAAATCGGTTATAGGTGATGATCTCTTCCCAAACTTCTACCGGGAGTTTTGCGTTTGACATTGACAGTCTTAACTTATTTTCTTCAACTTCTCCCGGAGAAAGTAATGAACGTGGCACGCCAAAGAGACGAGTGCTGTCAGTACTGGCGTTAACGGTGGGTATGACACTGCCAATGGCTGCTCCGGCGGCTACGCCAATAAATGTACGTCTTTTCATCATTCGTTCCTTTATAAGTTAACGGAATTCTTTTTTTACTGAGTGTTATAAGACGAAATTTAACCTTTTCTTATTAAGTTCTTCATCATAGATACAATTTCATAAAGTAATTATCTAGCTAAAGTTTCTTACCAACGATACTCATTGTCAGTATATGTTGTGATTGCTGTAACAATATCTGGATATTATTCTCATGCCTGGTGAGAAAACATAGAATAACTCACCCTCCGTTCGATTAAAGGTTAGACGCCACTAACTATTAGCTGGATGGCTCCATTTTGCAATAGGTTAGTTGATTAAATTTATATTTTGGGTGTTTAGGCTAAATATATCTTGTTATAAAGTGTGTTTATTTGGAACCTGCTCACAAAATAGGTGGTGAAAATATTCCTAAAGGATAAGAAAATATTTTCTTTCCTTGATTACTACCTCATCTAATAAAAATTTTATAGTCGAAAAGTCCTTATTATGGCGATATTTGTTAGTAGTAATGTTAAGGTTTGGATTCAATCCTGTAGTATTGTTCATGCTGTTATCATTTTTAAAGACAATTCGGTAAAAAGGTCAATGACTTCTTTGCGTTCTGCTCGGTTCGCTGGAAGGTTAATATAACCACATTTTTGTGCGGCAAACAGGCAAGCGGTAATTTCCCTCTGGATGGTTTCTTTGACCAGCGTATCGACCATTTTTGGGTTGTTGTAGATTCTGGCAAGATGAATGGAGGCTGCGCTGGCGGAAATATCATTATAATTAATTGGGGGCTGGTTATTTACTGCATGTTTTCCCGCGATATTTGTTACGGTCAAGACGTATGCCATCACACTGGTTGTCGAGACATTCACAGTTGTGGAGGTAGTAACGACAGCGACGATGTTAATAGTGGCAACGACACTTGCTCCTATCGCTAGGCTGGTATTGTCTTCGTTGTTTAAAGGTTCCAGGATTTCTTTTAACCTGAGAAAGGTTGATTTATCTGACTCTTCGAACTTATCTGATGTAATATGTTCTTTAAAATGTGCGATAAGATCGGCATCTTGACTAAGATAATGATTAATTCGATTTCTCAGGCTTGATTTCCTTTCGTTTAAGCCATAAACCTTTAGCCGGGAAAATAATTCCTCATAGTTGTTAGTTTTTACCGCATCCATTAACTCCTTATCATAAGTGATAAATAGCAGTAATTCCTCAGCGGAGCTGGGGCTAACAATATCTTTATCTATACCAAATTCATTCAGAACTTTTTCCGGTGATTCTCTATATTCTAATGCTAATTCAGGCTGTTGTTTGATGGTTTCCCAAAAGCGGTTATAGGTAATAATTTCTTCCCAAACTTCAACCGGGAGTTTGGCATTTGACATTGACAGTCTTAACTTATTTTCTTCTTTTCCTCCTGGAGAGAGTAATGAACGTGGCACACCGAAGAGGCGTTTACTGTCAGCTTGGGCGTTAATGGTTGGAATGATGCTGTTAATAGCTGCTCCCGCTGCTACCCCAATAAATGTACGTCGTTTCATTATTCACTCCTTATATTGAATCAACGGCGTTTTCTGCTGCTGATTGATATATCAGAAGATCCAATCTTTCCTTAGCATTAAATTTTTTGATTACTGGAATAATTTCACCGTGGTAATTATCTAATAAATTCTGGCGTGTCCCTTGGTCTTTATGCAGGTAGGCACAGGCTTGGCAGGGATGAACGATTTTTTCCAGATTAATGTTGCTATCTTGCGGGCGATATTTTTTTAGAATCTTATATGGCCCCTCTGTCCGTAACCAGACTTTCATAAAGTCTTCTTCTTGACCTTTGAAAAGTTGGGCTAAATCACCCCCTTGTAACCGACCAAGTTTCATTTCCGGGATATGCTCTAATGTCAGACCACAGCAGGCGGAAATTTCACCATGTGGTGTCAGCACGATATTTTCAAAGACCTGATCACACCCTTTTGTCAGTTGTTCATCCCGGTTTGGCACGTTTTTCCGTTCTTCACTAGTATCATAGAATGGCATCCAGGTGTTTCGCTGTAAGCTAATCTTGTTTTGTTCTTTGAGACGCTTGATGATTGGATTTTGGGTAATTTGTGTTGCAATGGCGGAATCTGCGGTGTCCTGTTCCACTGTAATCAGTGTCGTAATGTTTTGCCCGGCCAACGCTTCCGCGGCTGCAACTACGCTGTCAATTGGTACCCATTCGCTGTGATCTTTCCCGGTGCTGATGTTTATCTCTGTGATACCCGCATCTGTTAAATCTTGGGCGATTTTTTGCGCTTTTGCCCGATTCTTTCCCCAGTAACCATTAGTCACGCAACGGGTTAATAAGCCATGTTTCGAGGTAAAACGGATAGCTTCCATGAGATCTTTGCCTAGCAGGAAACATTCTCCTCCACTAAAAACGACTAACTTTAACCCTGGAAAATTAGCTTTTGAATGTGTAATAAATTGTTTAATTTCATCCAGGCTTAGGCGTGCTTTCACAGAGGGATTACATTCAAAACAACACTCTTTGCAAGCGGCATTGCAAGTATATGTTGTGATTACTGTGGCTGTATTCGGATATTTTTCCCAATATCCGGTAGGAAAGCATGACATAATTTACCTCCGGTTAGATTAATGGTCAGGCGATATTCACTATTCGCAATTAGCAGTATGAATTCATTTTGCAATGTATTGGTTAATTAAATTCGTATTTTGAGTGTTTAGGCTAAGTATGACTTGTTAAAAATATGCTTATTTAGAGGCTGCTCACAAAATAGGGGGTAGAAATATTCCTTATAGAGGATAAAGTAAGTGAGAATAATTCGTGAGCTACTAAAGATTATTAGCTTGGCAAGCCTTTAACTGACATATTGAACAACAATCTTCCTCGTTAACTGTGAATTTGATTTTCGCAGGTATAAAAAAGATTATTCTGTAATAATACAATTGTCCAATATGGCTGAATTTTATATTGCATTTTTTGTATTGCTGAAAATGGGTGCAGTGCCTATTAATGCTTTATTTGGTCATAATACAAGTTTACGGATCATTTTGAAATTATTGATGCTATATGAATATATAAAACTCGATATTAACGATCCGACAAGGGTAGAAATTGTTTGTTCTCAGCAACTGTTGCTTTCAGGAAAAGTAGCTATAATGGCGTGTCGTCTGATTCGACGGATACTCATATGCAGCATTCAGGTGGAAAACAGATGATGAAAAAAAATACGATTACCGGGTATCCTGAGCGATATGATATAAGTTAGGGATTACTCTCGGTAAGATTGCAAATGTTGATGAAATTTCGCATATCGTACTCTTTTTATCTTCCGAATGGTAAATCTTATAATGCTACAGGATATTGTCGTTGATGGTTGTGTAACATTGATCAGTTAATTATTTAGAAGCATTTACTAATATTAGTAAGTAAAAATTCGTTTTGTAATGTAATACAAGGAAAAATCGCCCTGGCCTAATCGAGTTTAGGTAGCAGGGTATTAACGTCTATGAGCCATATCGATCCTACATTACTCGTACTGTTGGTGCTGGCAGCACTGGGTATCATCAGCCACAACATGACCGTCACTCTTGCAATGTTGTTCCTGCTAGTTATTCGCATAACGCCATTGAATCAGTTCTTCCCGTGGGTAGAAAAATATGGGCTGACTATTGGTGTGCTTATTTTGACTGTGGGAGTGATGGCGCCTATTGCCAGTGGAAAAATCACTGTACAAGCGGTCCTCAACTCATTTATGAATTGGAAATCGTTGTTGGCAATAGTGATAGGTATCTTAGTCTCATGGCTGGGTAGTCGCGGTGTTTCCCTGATGTCTAATCAACCATCGACTGTCGCTGGTTTGCTAGTGGGAACAGTGCTGGGTGTTGCCATGTTTAAAGGTGTTCCAGTCGGGCCGCTGATTGCTGCGGGGATTTTGTCATTGCTGATTGGTAAATCGTAATAGTTATGTTTCCAGAATTAAGTACGATCCAGGTGGGAATGCAGCAGCAAGGATTACGTCGTTTGCTGGTGCTGAGTGGAGATCATAATTGGTGCTACCAACAGGCTAATGAGTTACAGCAGAGATTTACCGGTGATTGGTTATGGATCTCTTATCGTAAAGAGAACGCTGTGTTGCCTGAAAAAGCAGCTGGATTATTGGGGCAGGAATATCTGCACGGAGTGTTTGATGCTACTGAAGGTTTTAATGCGGAAGCACTAGCGATACTAGCTGGTACGTTGAAGGCAGGGAGCTGGTTGGTGATGATGGTTCCATCTTGGTATCAATGGGATTATCAACCAGACCGTGACAGTATTCGCTGGAATGAACAATCAGGTGTTATTCCAACTCCGAACTTTATTCAGCATATTCAACGGCAAATTGTTAGCGATCCTCAAGTGTTGTTATGGCAGCAAAATGATCCCTTTTACATCCCTAAATTTCCGCAATATAGAGAATGGCAATTGCCTGATGGCAAACCAACGGACAGCCAGAATGCCATTTTGGCGCAATTTTTGCAGGCAAATCAGGGGGTATGGGTAATTACTGCTTCTAGAGGGCGAGGGAAATCGACGCTTGCAGGTATGTTAATGCAGCAATGGCAAGGAAATTGCTGGTTGACAGCACCGGCAAAAGCAACAACCGAAGTTATCAGGTGCTATTCAGGGGAAAAGGGTCAATTCTGGGCAGTAGATAATTTGCTGAAATATTGTAGACAAAATAGCGTATCGGATATTGATTGGTTGCTTATCGACGAAGCCGCTGCTATTCCAATGCCTCAGTTAGCTGAGTTGATCAGTTATTTTCCCCGAATATTGTTGACCACAACCGTGCAGGGATATGAAGGTACAGGGCGCGGATTTTTACTTAAATTTTGTGTTGGGATTCCTGATAGTCATATTCTGAGCCTGACAGCACCTGTACGTTGGGCTGAAAATGATCCACTGGAAAACTGGTTGGAAAACGCTTTATTGTTTAAGGATGCAATTCCTGTCAACGATTCTGATAAGGCGATCCGTTATCATGTCTATCATCAGCAACAATGGATTAAACAGTCTGAATTGCTGAAACAGTTTTACGGCATATTAACCAGCGCTCACTACAAAACGTCACCTTTGGATTTGCGGCGTTTACTTGATGCTAAAGGTATGCAATTTGTTGCGGCTCTTGGAAATAATGCCTTGATCGGTGCTTTGTGGATGGTTGAAGAAGGTGGATTATCGTCTGAACTGGCACATGAAGTATGGGCGGGAAGGCGTCGTCCAAGAGGAAATTTGGTTGCTCAATCGTTAGCTGCCCATAGTGGTTTACCCCAGGCGGCGATTCTAAAATCCCTGCGAATTAGCAGAGTTGCAGTGCAGGTTAATCGTCGCAGACAGGGTATTGCTCAGGGAATGATTGCATTTCAACGAGAAAGGGCAGAAGCGCAGGGAATGGATTTTATTTCTGTTAGCTTTGGTTATACCGCTGAGCTTTGGGCGTTATGGCAAAAGTGTGGTTTCCAACTGGTACGGATGGGTACCCATCAGGAAGCCAGTAGCGGTTGTTATACCGCAATGGCAATTTTTCCACTGAGTCAACAAGGGATTGCACTTTGTGTTCAGGCACAAAAACAGTTGGCTCGTGATGCACATTGGCTGGGATCACAGATTGGATTCCGCTTGCCTGTTGATTATCAAGCTGATCAATGTCTCAATCAAAATGACTGGCAGGAGCTTGCAGGTTTTGCATTTGCTCACCGGCCATTGTCTGCTTCATTGCCAGCTTTACAACGATTGTTACTGAATTGTGATTTGCCGCTGATAGCACTGAGAAATCATCTCCAGCGGGAAATGAGTATTGAACAGTGTGTCACTGAGTTAAAGTTAAGCGGGTATAAGGCATTAACATTACGTTGGCGGCAAGAAACCACGCAGGCGTTGGTAAACCTCGACAAAAAACTTGCTATGTACTGGCAAGAGTGGACTACTGTTTTTTCTGAGGCCAATCGTCTTCATCATCCCATTTGTCATTAAGATTTCTATGAGGGGGGAGTTCCGGTTTATTATCCAGAAATTTTTTGACATCCAAACGGCGTAACTCTTTAATGGCATTGAGAAGAACGCCAACCAGTAAAACTAAAATAATCCACCAGTAATCAGCTAACCATTGCATCGGGTTGTCTCCTGTGGAATACGGAGGTAGTTTTCAAATAGATAAGGTAGATTAACAGATAACCAGTCGATCCCTGCGATATCATGCTGTTGCCAGACATCCAGTAAAATCTGTTCAGTTAGCAATTTCTCCAATTGTTCAGATAGTGGCCGGTAGCTGATATGCCATGGCTCATAAGCGATACCACTGTTACCGACAAAAGGGCGATAAAAGCCAAAATGGGCCATATTCTCTGTTAACCAGTGAGTTAATGGTTCAAAGTAACCGTCTTTTTCATATTCCCAGGGTTCCAGTTGTAATTTTTGGTTTTCTGGCAGCATGGTTGGGTCATAAATATCCAGCTCTGTTCCCCAATGATGACGGCTGGCACCGGGCAAGGCAGACCAGCGAAGAATAGCCTTACAGAGTTCACCTTCGGTTAACTGGGTAATATCCATTGGTTGGCTATTTTCATCCAATACAGGGCGTTTGCCCCGGAATTTGCCATTCCAGATAGTCTGTTGGCGCTGGAAATCGCGGAAAGTGCTGGCAGGTTGCAAATTAAATCCTGCGCTTGCTGCGGCCTGCTGCATGGATAAAAAAGCTTTTGCTGCTTCTGGTTGTAACTGATGGTTGTCAGAGAGCGAAACCAGATGATCGGTAGTCAGGCCGGTTAACATATTTTCTGTTGTCACTGGATTAGCTGCTCCATAACACGCTGGTAAATCCGGCTAAGTTGTTGCAGATCTGCGGCACTGACAGACTCATTAACTTTATGAATTGTTGCGTTTAATGGCCCCAATTCGACAACCTGAGCGCCCATCTTGGCAATAAACCGCCCGTCTGATGTACCGCCGCTGGTGGATAGTTCAGGTTTATAGCCACAGTAATGGTCTATTGCTTGTACGACTGCATTGACTAACTCGCCTTTGGCGGTCAGGAAAGGCTCTCCTGGTAATATCCACTCAATGGTGTAATCCAGGTCGTGGTTTTTCAGGATGGTTTCAACCCGTTCACGGATTTGGCTATCGGTGAGTTCTGTACTGAAGCGGAAGTTGAATTGAACCTGTAAACTCCCAGGGATCACGTTATGGCTGCCTGTTCCGGCATGAATATTGGCAATTTGCATACTGGTCGCTGGGAAAAATTCATTTCCTTCATCCCAGTGTGTACTGACCAATTCTTGTAAGGCAGGGAGAGCCCGGTGAATCGGGTTATCAGCTAAATGTGGATAAGCAACATGGCCCTGAATGCCATGGACAGTCAAATTGGCTGTAAGGGAACCCCGACGGCCATTTTTCACCATATCACCGAGGTGATATTGGCTAGAGGGTTCACCAATCAGACAATAATCTAGTTGTTCATTGCGGGACATCAATGCTTCAACCACTTTAACTGTACCATCGGTGGCTTTCGCTTCTTCGTCTGAGGTAATAAGAAAAGCCAGGCGACCATTGTGATTAGGGTGACTGGTAACAAAGCGTTCGGCGGCGACAACCATGGCGGCCAGCGAACCTTTCATATCCGCTGCACCCCGGCCATATAGCATGCCATTACGAATGGTCGGCTCAAAAGGTGGATGTTCCCATTGAGATTCGTCACCCGCAGGAACAACATCGGTGTGTCCTGCAAAGGCCAGCGTTGAACCAGTACCACGATAAGCCCAGAAATTGCTTGTATCGCCGAAAGGCATCTGTTCAACGGTGAAGCCAATCGCTTGCAGACGGGTGATCATAATATCCTGACAACCTTTATCGTCTGGACTGACAGATGGTTGCCTGATGAGTTGTTGTGCAAGTTCAATTACAGGACAAGTCATCTTAGAGCACCTCAGCAAAAAATTGCTGATATTCATCTGCTTTATAACCTAACAGACAGTTACCTTTAGCAGAAACTAATAATGGACGCTTGATAATAGCGGGCTGTTCTAACATTAATACTTTTGCTGCATCAGCATTATTGATTGTTGCTCTCTGTTGGTCAGTCAGTTTACGCCAGGTTGTGCCACGGGTATTAATCAGTGATTCCCAGCCAAGTTTGTCAATAAACGATTGTAAAAGTACTTCATTTAATCCATCTACACGATAATCATGAAACAGGTAAGCGATTTTCTGTTCTTCCAGCCAATGACGGGCTTTTTTTATGGTGTCGCAGTTTTTTATCCCGTAGAGAGTAAAAATAGATTGAGAAGGTTTATCCGACATAATATAAGAGATCCCTAAAAAGTCTAAATACCTAAACATAATGCTGGAAAATGCCAGTTTTATCTAGACGGTATCCTGATTTTTATTATCTGAGAAAGAAGGGCGCAGTTTGTCTTGTGGAGGCTATTTTGTTGCACAATTAACCGCAAGAGCCGGTCCCCGGTTATAAACCTAAGAGAGCGGCTCAGATAAAAATATTAAGCTATCCCATTTTTCCTATGTTGCAGATACATAATTGTTGCTGCTAAACGGGAACGTACGTTCAGTTTTTTTAACAAGTTTCTGATATGTACTTTTACTGTTTCTTCAGAAATAAAGAGTACATCAGCAACTTCCTTATTGGTCATGCCACTGGAAACTTCTTTTAATACATCTAACTCACGTTTGGTCAATTCAGATAAAGGATCAACGTGTTTATGGCGGTTAGCCAGATGTTGATATATTTTTTCACTAAATACAGTTTGTCCACGGGCTGCATGGCGAATACTACTTAACAGCGAATCTAAATCGCTGTCTTTAAGTAAATAGCCATTGGCGCCAGCGTCAATGGCTGCGTAAACATCGTTTCGGTCATCTGAAACGGATAATACCAGCACATAAGAGTTGATTCCTTTCCTACGAATAGATTTAATTGTGTCCACGCCTGAAAGACCATTCATATTAAGGTCTATCATAATGACATCAGGTTTGAGCTTGCACGCAATGTTTATTGCTTCTTCACCGTTGTCAGCTTCCGCAGTGACGGTAAGCGCACGGTCAAGCTCTACAATCTGTTTCAGGCCATGGCGAATGAGAGGGTGGTCATCAACTATCATCACTGAATGGTTATACATTGTCCTTCTCCCTTATAGATAAAGCCACGAAATGCAGACTTTTAATTCGATTAAAAGGCAGTAATGAATGAGTCTGCCCTAAATTAAATTACTATAAAAAAATTTTATAAAAACCGATTGAATTACAAAGTTGATATCTCTGTAAGTCCAGAAAACACATCCTGATATAAAAAGATAAATAGCGCAAATTAGTTTGATAAGTAAAAGAAGAAGATGAGTAATTTTTACAAAAAACATATAACTTTGCTATGGAAAATAATATTGTAAATCAATTTGTTATAAATTTAATTATTAAATTTGTTTTCTTTTATAAAATTTATTTTAATTGAATTTATATTGAGGGTTTTTATGGGTTATAATTATCAGTGTTATTATAATTCTAATGATATTATGCAAACAATAATGTTTCTGTGTTTATATTCTCCATACTCAGCATGTGACATTGATGGATAAATTTACCTGTGTTTTTTTTGAGCAGAAAAGTGCTAATTTATTGGTAAAATACTGTCAAAGTTATGATTTAACACACCATACCCATTATACTGGTTCTGTTCTTACTCCAGATAATGTATATAAAGGACCCGACGATGGACGAAAAATTAAAGCAGAGTGCATTGGATTTTCACCAGTTTCCACAACCAGGAAAAATCATGGTTACTCCAACCAAGCCTCTGACAACTCAGCGCGATTTGGCCTTAGCTTATTCACCAGGTGTTGCTGCGCCTTGTCTGGAAATTGCAGAAGATCCATTAGCGGCTTACAAATATACTGCGCGCGGCAATCTTGTTGCGGTGATTTCTAACGGTAGTGCAGTCTTAGGGTTAGGGAATATTGGTGCACTGGCAGGTAAGCCAGTGATGGAAGGAAAAGGTGTACTGTTCAAAAAATTCTCAGGGATTGATGTATTTGATATCGAAGTAGATGAGTCTGATCCTGATAAATTGATTGACATCATTGCGGCATTGGAGCCGACTTTTGGGGGAATTAACCTCGAAGATATCAAAGCACCGGAATGTTTTTATATTGAACAAAAACTCCGAGAGAAAATGAATATTCCAGTATTCCATGATGATCAGCATGGCACGGCAATTATTTGTACTGCTGCCGTTCTGAATGGTTTGCGGATTATGAAAAAAGAGATTTCAGCAGTTCGTCTGGTTGTTTCTGGTGCTGGTGCTGCATCGATTGCCTGTATGAATTTACTGGTTGCGCTTGGGCTGAAACGCGAAAACATCGTGGTATGCGACTCTAAAGGGGTTATTTATCGTGGTCGTGATGAAAATATGGAAGGAACTAAAGCCGCCTATGCTATTGAAGACAATGGCAGTCGTACACTAGCTGATGTTATCCCTGGGGCAGATATTTTTCTGGGATGTTCCGGTCCTGGTGTGCTAACTCAGGATATGGTGAAAACCATGGCAAAAGATCCTCTCATCATGGCGCTAGCAAACCCTGAACCAGAAATTTTGCCACCATTGGCTAAACAAGTTCGCCCTGATGCAATTATTTGTACGGGTCGTTCTGATTATCCAAATCAGGTTAATAACGTTCTCTGTTTTCCATTCATTTTCCGTGGTGCGTTAGATGTTGGGGCAACAACTATCAACGAAAAGATGAAACTTGCCTGCGTCCACGCTATTGCTGATTTGGCACTAGCAGAACAGAGTGAAGAAGTAGCTTCTGCATATAATGATCAGGATCTGTTTTTTGGCCCAGAGTATATTATTCCCAAACCATTTGATCCGCGTCTGATTGTTAAAATTGCCCCGGCAGTGGCTAAAGCGGCCATGGATTCTGGAGTAGCAACCCGTCCGATTAAAGACTTTAGTGCATACATAGAGAAACTGAATGAGTTTGTCTATAAAACGAACTTGTTTATGAAGCCTATTTTCTCTCAGGCGAAGAAAGCGAAAAAACGCATTGTTCTGGCCGAAGGGGAAGAAGTTCGGGTACTGCATGCAACTCAGGAGCTGATTTCTCTTGGGCTGGCTTATCCGATCTTGATTGGTCGTCCAAGTGTTATCGAAAAGCGTATCCAGAAATTAGGGCTGCATATCGAAGCGGGTAAAGATTTTGAAGTCGTCAATAATGAGAATGATCCACGCTTTAAAGAGTATTGGCAAGAATATCATAACATTATGAAACGCCGTGGTATTTCTCCTGAACAAGCACGCCGAGCCGTTATTGGTAATCCAACCCTGATTGGGGCAATTATGGTGTTGCGCGGTGAGGCTGATGGTCTGATTTGTGGTACCGTTGGCAGTTACAGTGAACACTATGATGTGATGAGAGACGTATTTGGCTTCCGGGAGGGGGTCCATACTGCGGGCGCAATGAACGCATTGATGTTGCCAAGTGGTAATACTTTTATCGCTGATACCTATGTCAATAATGATCCAACGCCTGAACAACTGGCAGAGATTACTCTCATGGCCGCAGAGACCATTCGCCGTTTTGGTATTGAACCCAAAGTTGCGTTGCTTTCTCATTCAAGCTTTGGTTCTACAGATTGTCTTTCCGCGCAGAAAATGCGTCAGACATTGGCATTGGTCAATAAGATGTCACCTTCACTTGAAATTGATGGTGAAATGCACGGTGATGCAGCGTTGGTTGAAAGTATTCGTCGTGACGTCATGCCAGATAGCCCATTGAAAGGTGCGGCGAATCTGTTAATTATGCCGAATATGGAAGCTGCCCGTATCAGTTATAACTTGCTGCGTGTAACCAGCTCTGAGGGAGTTACCGTTGGTCCGGTCCTTATGGGAGTTTCAAAACCGGTACACATTTTGACGCCAATTGCTTCTGTACGTCGTATCGTCAATATGGTCGCTTTAGCAGCGGTTGAAGCGCAAACTCATCCACTGTAAATCAGATCTTAATAAGCAGATTAAAACAGCCGTGGTTTCCTGTAGGGAGCCGGGCTGTTTGTTGTAAATAATTCTTATTATCTATATGATGCGCAAAATATTATATGGATAACGGACATCATGAAAATTTTCACAGCTGTAAAATCCTTTCTGATTATCTGTGGCTTACTGCTCTTATCTGGATGCGTATCTGTACAACAAAAGCCAACTCTGCAAATACTTTCGCCGGAATTGACCCAGCAAGGGGTTGTTATCGATCTTAAAACCGGCAACGCGCTTACTCCTGATGAATTGATCAATCGATTAGCATCACATCAGCGAATAGTTGTGGGTGAAAAACATGATAATCCATACCATCATCAAATTGAGCTGTGGCTGGTTCAGCAACTTCTTCTCAAGAGAGAACATGGCTCGGTATTGCTGGAAATGATTGATCCTGACCAGCAGGAAAAGGTGAATAAAGTCAAAAGCTGGTTGCAAACTAAGCCTACTGTGCGTGAAAGCCGTATAAAAGATTTGCTGGCGTGGCATGCTGGATGGCCGTGGGAGTTGTACGGTGAGTTGGTCATGGAGCTTATGAGTCAGCCTTATCCGCTCTTGGCTGCAAACTTGGCTCGCAGTGAAATTAAGGCTGCTTACAGCAATCCCCCTGTTTTACAGGGAAATATTTCTGTTGCTGAAAATGTAAAGGCGCGGATTGCGGCAACGATTAAAGATGCTCATGGTGGTGAAATAACAGAGCAACAGTTATCTGCAATGACAACGATTCAGCAAATGCGGGATCGTAGGATGGCAGAACAGTTACTTAAAGCGCCTGCTCCTGCCACATTAATTGTGGGTGGATACCATGCAACGAAAGTGATGGGTGTTCCTCTGCATATTAAAGATTTGTCACCACCAGAGGATTTTGTTGTGCTGATTCTCGCTGAGAAAGCAAATGTATTAGATAATCAGCATGCTGATTATGTCTGGTATACCCCAGTAAAAAAACCATAGGTATATTACATAATAAGTTGTTTTTTATATATATTTAGAGGAATTTAGCACATGGATGTGCGCAAGTTAACGATATATGTAAAAATAATTTTCATTAACATATGAAATTAATTATCATTACCAAATGATAATTAAAATTATGCGCTTAACTAATGTTGACGTTGACACACCCAGTCTTTCAAACAAGTCATTTTAAAAAAGGGCTTGCTTCTGCTCTTGCTGCTCATCTCATTTGGGCTGGTTGGATTATCTACCAGCCAGAAGAAATTTCTGTTGATGAATTGATGCCACCTCCGGCGGTGATGATGGAGCTTTCATTACTGACAGAAGCGATACATCAGGTACAAAAACAACCTATTGGTATTGAACAGCAACTTTCTGTTGCCAGCCGACAGCAAGAAAGTGCGATTAATGAGATTAAGGCGCCTGAACTTATTAAAGATGAACAAGCACAGATTTTGGTGCATAAACCTAAAAAACAAAAAAAGAAGCACGAAGAGCTTAAAAAAACACCGCCAGTAAAACGCCAACAGGTAGAAGAACAAGAGAGTGAAAAATCTCAAAGTAGTGCTGCTCCTGTGAGTAGTACTGCCACTTCGGTTAATCTGACTTCGCGAGTTGCTGCTCCTTATGATAGTGATTCAAATGCTGTTGTTGATGCGGGCGCTGTATGGCGAGCTGAGGTTATCGGGCATTTAAATCGTTATAAACGTTATCCGGAAGACGCTCAGAGAAGAGGCCGTACTGGTCGGCCTACGGTCAGATTCACTATTGATAAACAAGGTTATGTCACTAACAGCGATTTAGTCCGTCGTTCAGGTACCCATTCTCTGGACAGGGAAGCGAAGCAAGTTCTGGCAAGATCGCAACCATTGCCAGCTCCCCCCGATGCTATTTTAAATGGTAGTGAAATTACGATAGAACTTCCGATTGATTTTAGTTTAACTAATTAGCACCTTTGAACTACTTAAGGACAGCATATATGTTAAGGCAGCAAGCGAAGTTTGCCCTGAAAACTAAAGGGCTGTTGTTGACATTTTTATTAAGTGGCTGGTTGAGCTCAGCTATTGCGGAGGAAGGAGTTATGCCACCAAAGGCAATGAAACAACCACATCAGATGGTTATTCACGGTGATACTCGTATAGATGATTATTACTGGATGCGGGATGATGATCGTAAAGATCAAAAAATTATTAATTATTTGACAGCTGAAAATAAATACACCGAGCAGATGTTGAAACCCGGGGTGCAATTGCGGGATACGTTATACGAAGAAATGATTGGTCGGATGAAACAGGATGATCAATCCGTGCCATATACTTATAACGGGTATATTTATCGTACAATTTATGAAGCTGGAAAAGATTTTCCGATTTATCAGCGTAAACCGGTTGATAGTTCATCAGATTGGCAAGTGCTGGTCGATGGTAATGAAAGAGCTAAAGGGCATGAATATTACCAACTGAGTAATTTTGCTATCACTCCGGATAATAAACATATTGCGATTGCCGAAGATACTCAGGGGCGCCGTAATTATCAGATCTCCTTTAAAGAGATCAATGATAAACAGTGGAATAATGGCGTAATAAACAATACTTCCGGCAATATTGTCTGGGCAAATGATAATAGCACACTATTTTATGTGCGTAGACATGCTCAAACTCTGTTGCCATATCAGGTATTTCGTCATCAATATGGTACAAATACTACTGAAGATCAGAAAGTATATCAGGAAGAAGATGAGCGTTTTTACTTAGGTTTATCTAAAAGTTCCTCCCGTGATTATATTATGTTGTCGATAACCAGCACTTCGACTTCGGAATATTTACTGATTGATGCAAATAAACCACAAGCTGAACTTCAAGTATTTTCTCCCCGTCAAGAAGGTCGGGAGTATTATATAGACCATTTCCGTGATCATTTCTACAGCCGTTCAAATCATGAAAATGAAACCTATGGGTTTTATCAGACGGATGCAATAAATACCCCGTGGAGAACAGTTATTGCTCCACAGCAGGATAGTGATCTTGAAGATTTCGTATTATTCAATAACTGGTTAGTTGTACAGGAAAGAACAAAAGGATTGCCAACAATTCGTCAGATTAATTGGGAAACACAGCAAGAAAAACAAATTAAATTTGATGATCCAAGTTATATGGCATGGATTGATTACAACCCTGAACCTGATACTGATTTTGTACGTTATGGTTATTCGTCCATGACTACACCAAGTTCAACATTCCAGTGGAGTATGAAAACAGGCGAGCGGGAATTACTTAAGCAGCAGGAAGTAAAAGGATTTGATAAACATAATTATGAGAGCCAGCGTATTTGGGTGAAAGCTCGTGATGGTGTGGAAGTTCCGGTCTCTCTGGTTTATCGTAAATCACTGTTCAAAAAAGGTCATAACCCAATATTGATATATGGATATGGGGCTTATGGTATGAGTATGGACCCTGCATTCAGCTCACCACGACTGAGTTTATTGGACAGAGGTTTTGTTTACGTATTAGTGCATGTGCGCGGTGGTGGTGAATTAGGTAAACAATGGTATCTGCAAGGTAAAGTCGAAAATAAAATGAATAGTTTTAATGACTTTATCGATGTGACCAAGGATCTGATTGCTCAGAAATATGGTGACAGTAAGCGTGTTTATGCTATGGGGGGCAGTGCTGGTGGTTTGCTGATGGGAGCAGTGATTAATCAGGCACCGGAATTGTATCGCGGTGTTGTTGCTCAGGTTCCATTTGTTGATGCTGTTACAACCATGCTCGATCCTTCTATTCCACTGACAATAGGAGAATATGAAGAGTGGGGTAATCCTGAAAATAAAGAAGATTATTTCCGAATTAAATCATATAGCCCATATGATAATATAAAACCTCAACGCTATCCCAATTTATTGGTCACGAGTGGATTTCATGATTCACAGGTTCAATATTGGGAGCCGGCTAAATGGGTGGCGAAATTACGCGATATCAAGAAAGGTGACACTGTTTTATTACTGGAAACCAATATGAGTGCGGGACATGGTGGTAAATCAGGCCGTTTTAATCGTTTGAAAGACACTGCATTAGATTATAGTTTTATTTTAATGTTGGATGATGCTAAAAAGTATTTCCCGCAATTAAGAGATAACTGAAAGAAATTATAAATATAAGTTTGTTATTTAAAGCACTGATAATTATTTATCAGTGCTGAATCTTTTTATTGTTTTTTAAAAGACTGGCATGTGAGCAAATATTTATTTCTATGAATTTGGGATGATTGAAATGAAAATAATGACAAAAATAGCAGGGGCCAGTGTCGTGTTAATTGGGCTTCAAGGGCTTGCTTATGGTGAAGAAAAGCAAGAGAAGAAATCAGATAAGGTAATGAAATTCAGCAGCCTTAAGGTTTCAGGTTTACAGGATAATACCGAAGTGTGGGCAATGGAAAGGCCCGGTTCTTATAGTTCTAAAGGCGAAGACACTAAACTTCAGTCAATAGATAATATATTGCGCAGTATGCCCGGAACCTATACGCAAATAGATCCGGGGCAGGGAACAGTGAGTGTAAATATCCGTGGATTAAGTGGTTTTGGTCGGGTCAATATGATGGTTGATGGTGTTAGCCAGAGTTTTTATGGTACATCTCCGACGAATCCAATTCATGGTTTGACTTATAACCAATTCGGTACACTAATTGATCCTAATTTTATTGTGGGAGTTGATGTTAATCGTGGTCAATCTGATGGTTCAAATAGCGTTAATGCCTTGATAGGTAGCGCTAATTTCCGCACAATTGGCATAGATGATGTAATATTTGCTGGAAATTCGCTAGGAATACGCACAAAAGCAACTTATGGCAATAATGGCATTGGTCATAATGGCATGATAGCGGTTGCGGGTAAAATACCGGCTTTTAGTTCTGAGGGTTCAATAGGTGCTATGTTGGCTGGCAGCGGACATTCAATTGATGCACATTATAAGAATGGCGACGGAGTATTAAGTGATGAGTTTGCTACCAATAAATCATTTAAGCAAAAACCCAATTCGCAGTTAATGAAAATAAATATTAAACCAAACGAATTTCATGATATGGAACTCAATGGGCGTAATTATCATAATAAATTTACCCGCCGTCATATTGATAGTCGGGATGTTTATCTAAAATACAATTACACACCATTTAGTGAATGGGTTGATATGAAATTATTGGCCAGCACCAGTGAGAGTAGTCAACGCTATGAAGGTGATTCACTTTTTAGGTTGGTAAATAGCAATGCTAAAAATAAGTCAGATGCAATAGATATCAGTAATATCAGTCGATTCGACTATGGTGATACAAATTTTGAGCTAACATTCGGCAGCAAATTGATGAAAACCGAATATAGCAGAACAACGGATAGTATTTATTCTGGCGAAGGCAAAAATGAAAAAGAAAAGAAAAAATATGAAAAAACAGATAGGGAAGCAAAAGAAAATAATGTCTTTGCACCAAGTGGTAAACAAGATATTGCCAGTATTTATGGTGGGCTGAAAATGAATCGTGGGATTTATCAGGCCAATATTACCTTTAATTATATGGACTACAGTGTTAAAGGTCATAAACCGGCTTGTGATCTGCGGATTCCTTGTTTCCCTCAGGGGGCAACCAACTTGAATTTGAAAGAACATGGATTTAATCCAGGTATTTTATTATCAGCAGAAATTATTCCTGAATTCCAGCCATTCGTCAGTTATGCTCGTTCAATGAGAGCGCCAAACATTCAGGAAACTTTCTATAGTAATGAAGGTGGTGGTTCCATGAATCCATTTCTGAAAGGAGAAACAGCAGATACTTATGAAATTGGTTTTAATAGTTTTCGCCCAGATTTGATTGTTAAGGGAGATATTTTCCGCCTGAAAGCCGCTTGGTATCACTCTAAAGTAAAAAATTATATTCTCAGTGATATCTGGATTATTTGTGGCAACAGGAAAACATGTAAATACGATAGTTCACTGGACAACTACGATACAGTCGATCCTAACATCAAAATGTATATCTATCACAATAGCTTGACGCCGGTGACAATACGTGGGTATGAAGTTGCTGCTGATTATGATGCGGGGGTGTTTTATAGCAAATTGGCTTATAGCTGGCAAAAAACGCGCCAGCCAACTTCTGCCGCTACGGCGTATTTTGATGCCGATCCCGTATCACAATTACCTGATAGTTTTATGACGTTGGATACTGGTATTCGTTTATTTGATGAGAAATTCCGTATTGGTGCGATTGTTAAATATACCGGCGATTCTCATAGATTGGACCTAGATCGCTATAATGTGGATAGTGATGGGCGGGTTGTGATGCAAAAAGAGCCTAAAATTCCAACGATAGTTGATCTTTATAGTGATTATCAGATAAACGAAAACGTGTTGTTGAAATTTTCGGTACAGAACCTGGCAAACAAGAACTATTCTGAAGCACTTAACCGTGTAAATTCTTCTCCAGTAATGACTGAACAAACTTCAGCTATGCAAACAGCCAGAGGGCGTACCTATATTGCAAGTGCAGAAATTCGTTTCTGATGTAAGAAAACAGTGGCAAGGGAATGCCATTATTCCTGATTTGTATTTGCTCGCCGTTTCTGGCGTTCTTTCTTCACTTTAATAACTTCACTTTCAACCCAACCATCTTGTAAACGGGTTCTCAGAGCATCACCAACATGTACTTGTTTGGTTTGTTTCAGTAATTTTCCATCAGATGTTTCACTGATATTGTAACCACGAGCCAGTGTTGCTAGTGGGCTGACGGCTTCCATTTGTGAACAGGAAACGGCAAATTTTTCTCTGGAACGGCTGAGTTGTCGTTCAATTGCTTGTTTTAGCCGAAAATCCTGTTGTTGGATTTGTTGGCTATATTGGCGGATCTGCTGACCAGGCTCTGAATACCAGAGGCGTTGTTGCAATTTCTCATAAGCCAAATCGCTTTGTCGCAGATATCGTTGCAAGCTGTCAGTGAGTCGTTGGCGTAAACTGACCAGTACGTTTTGCTGACGAGCCAGTCGCAAATGAGGGTGTTGCTGCTGTAAACGATGAGATAACAAACTAAAAACACGTTGTTTCTGGGCAAAGAAATAATCCATTGCCATTTCCAGCCGTTGTTGTTGTGATTGAATTTGACGTAACAATTCAAGCTGATTACGGCTGACTAACTCAGCTGCTGCTGATGGTGTGGGAGCGCGTAAATCTGCCACAAAATCAGCAATGGTGACATCCGTTTCATGACCTACAGCACTGACTATCGGAATATCACTGTGAAAAATCGCTCTGGCAACATGTTCATCGTTGAAACTCCATAAATCTTCTAGCGAGCCACCACCGCGTCCAACGATCAATACATCACATTCCTGCCTTTCGTTAGCTAATTCAATAGCCCGGATAATCTGTAACGGTGCTTCTGTACCCTGAACGGCTGTTGGATAAATGATGATGGGTAATGATGGGTCACGACGCTTTAAAATATTCAAAATATCATGCAGAGCAGCACCATTGGTTGAAGTAATCACACCAAGCTGTTGAGCAGGAGATGGCAGGGTTTTTTGATAGCTTTGGTCAAATAATCCTTCAGCACTGAGTTTTTGTTTCAATAATTCAAACTGTTGCTGTAACAGGCCATCACCGGCGGGTTGCATACTTTCAACAATAAGCTGATAGTCTCCTCTTGGTTCATAAAGTGTAATTGTAGCGCGAACTAAGACCTGCTGACCATTTTGTGGTCTGAATGTCACACGTTGGTTGCTATTGCGAAACATTGCTGCCCGCACTTGGGCGCGTTCGTCTTTCAGTGTGAAATACCAGTGACCCGAAGAAGGTTGAGAAAAGTTGGATATTTCAGCACTTAGCCAAATTCTGCCCATTTCCATTTCGAGCAACTGACGGACAGTCTGATTGAGGCGACTGACAGAAAAAATTCCAGTATTAGAAGGTAGTGACATGTGAGCCAGATCAAATTCCAAAACAAGGGCTTAATTCACTGATACTAACGTTCGTTATGAAGTAAGCAAGAAATTTTTTAATAAAATGCTGGAGGCAACCGATTACGTTCTGTATAATGCCACGGCAATATTTTATTCCTTAAATTGTCTGCAGCCTGGTGAGATATTGCTTATGTTACGAATTAAAAAAGAAGCTTTAACCTTTGATGATGTTCTGTTAATTCCTGCCCACTCTTCTGTTCTGCCTAACACTGCTGACCTGTCTACTCAACTGACCTCCACTATCCGTCTGAAGGTTCCTATGCTGTCTGCGGCTATGGATACCGTGACTGAATCTGCTTTAGCTATTGCGCTGGCTCAGGAGGGTGGAATGGGTTTCATCCATAAAAATATGTCGATTGAGCGGCAAGCAGAAGAAGTTAGCCGGGTGAAAAAACATGAGAGTGGTGTTGTGACAGATCCTGTCACTGTGACTCCTAAAACAACGCTGCGTGAAGTTCAGGCTCTAACTGAACGTAATGGTTTTGCTGGTTATCCTGTCGTGACCGAAGGAAATGAGTTAGTTGGTATTATTACTGGCCGTGATGTACGTTTTGTTACTGATCTGGATCAGCCAGTTACCGCAGTAATGACACCTAAAGAGCGTTTGGTAACGGTAAAAGAGGGCGAAGCTCGCGAAGTTGTATTGCAGAAAATGCACGAAAAACGTGTCGAAAAAGCACTGGTAGTTGATGAAAACTTTCATCTGCTTGGCATGATCACAGTTAAAGATTTCCAGAAAGCAGAGCGTAAACCTAATGCCTGTAAAGATGAGCATGGCCGTTTACGTGTTGGTGCAGCGGTTGGCGCTGGTGCCGGCAATGAGGAGCGTATTGATGCGTTGGTTGCCGCTGGTATCGATGTTCTGCTGATTGATTCATCACATGGTCATTCTGAAGGTGTATTGCAACGTATTCGTGAAACCCGCGCTAAGTACCCAAATCTGCAAATTATTGGTGGTAACGTGGCGACTGGGGAAGGAGCAAAAGCGCTGGTAGCGGCTGGAGTCAATGCGGTTAAAGTCGGTATCGGTCCCGGTTCTATCTGTACTACCCGCATTGTTACCGGTGTAGGTGTACCACAAATTACTGCTATCTCTGACGCGGTTGCAGCGTTGGAAGGCACCGGTATTCCGGTTATTGCTGATGGTGGTATTCGTTTCTCTGGCGATATTGCCAAAGCCATCGCCGCGGGAGCGTCTTGTGTTATGGTGGGTTCTATGTTCGCAGGGACAGAAGAGTCACCAGGAGAAATTGAGCTGTTCCAAGGACGTTCATTTAAATCTTATCGTGGTATGGGATCGTTGGGGGCGATGTCTAAAGGCTCTTCTGATCGATATTTCCAAACTGATAATGCCGCAGATAAGCTGGTACCGGAAGGTATTGAAGGCCGTGTTGCCTATAAAGGCTTGCTGAAAAACATTGTCCATCAGCAAATGGGGGGCTTGCGCTCTTGCATGGGATTGACAGGCTGTGGAACCATTGATGAATTGAGAACTAAAGCAGAATTTGTTCGCATTAGTGGTGCTGGTATTCAGGAAAGCCACGTTCATGATGTGACCATTACCAAAGAGTCTCCAAACTACCGTTTAGGTCTGTAATTCATATTTATGTGGCCTGCATGAGGCCACTTAATCTTTTTTATTTTTACTATTTGTTTTTGGAATTCCCCGCACATGACAACTAATATCCATCAGCACCGCATTCTTATCCTCGATTTTGGTTCACAATATACTCAGTTGATTGCTCGTCGTATCCGTGAAATCGGGGTTTACTGTGAACTTTGGGCATGGGATGTCACTGAAGAACAAATCCGCGGCTTTAATCCAAGCGGTATCATTCTTTCCGGTGGCCCGGAAAGCACCACAGAGCAGGGAAGTCCACTGGCACCTGAATATGTTTTTAACGCGGGTATTCCTGTATTGGGTGTTTGCTATGGTATGCAAACTATGTCAATGCAGTTTGGTGGTAAGGTTGAAAGTTCTATTGAGCGTGAATTTGGTTATGCTCAGGTCGAAATTAAAGCGGAAAGTGCACTATTCTGTGGGATTCAGGATTCATTAAATGAGCGAGGTCAACCATTACTGGATGTATGGATGAGTCACGGTGATAAAGTCACGGCAATTCCTGCGGACTTTATTACGATCGCCAGCACTGATACCTGTCCATTTGCCATTATAGCGAATGAAGAAAAACGTTTTTATGGCGTACAATTCCACCCGGAAGTCACTCATACTCATCAGGGGCAGCGCATACTGGAACGTTTTGTACTGGATATATGCCAATGTGAAGCGCTGTGGGTTCCTGATTCTATTATCGAAGATACCGTTGTACGCCTACGTGAACAGGTTGGTGAGGATCACGTTATTTTGGGGTTATCCGGTGGTGTTGATTCCTCTGTTACCGCATTATTGCTGCATCGCGCAATTGGTAATCGTCTGACCTGTGTATTTGTTGATAACGGTTTGTTGCGTTTGAATGAAGCTGATCAGGTAATGGAAATGTTTACCGGCAAATTTGGGCTAAATATTGTTCATGTTCCCGCCGAAGATCGTTTCCTTGCTGCACTGGCTGGCATCAATGATCCGGAAGAGAAGCGTAAAACAATTGGTCGTGTATTTGTTGAAGTCTTTGATGAAGAGGCAAGTAAACAGACTCAGGTTAAATGGCTGGCACAAGGTACTATTTATCCGGATGTCATCGAATCAGCGGCATCTGCGACAGGTAAAGCCCATGTTATCAAATCTCATCATAACGTAGGTGGTTTGCCAGAAGAGATGAAACTGGGATTGGTAGAACCTCTGAAAGAGTTGTTCAAAGATGAAGTGCGTAAGATTGGCTTGGCGTTGGGATTGCCTTATGACATGTTGAACCGCCATCCATTCCCAGGCCCCGGCTTAGGTGTTCGTGTATTGGGTGAAGTGAAGAAAGAGTACTGCGATTTACTACGTCGGGCAGATGCTATCTTTATTGAAGAGCTGCACAAGGCTGATTTGTACAATAAAGTCAGCCAGGCATTCACTGTATTCTTACCGGTTCGTTCGGTGGGCGTTATGGGGGATGGCCGTAAATATGATTGGGTTGTCTCGTTACGGGCAGTAGAAACGGTTGATTTTATGACTGCACATTGGGCACATTTACCATATGATTTCCTTGGTCGGGTTTCTAACCGGATCATCAATGAAGTCAATGGGATATCAAGAGTGGTCTATGATGTCAGTGGTAAACCCCCTGCGACTATTGAGTGGGAATAAGCCCTCAGAGTCTATAGACATTGGTTGAAGCCTAAATTAAAAACACCAATAAAACTAAAACGTTTTTTGGTGTTTTTATTTATGGTATACACTGAATTGTATTCGCCAGTTGGATATAACTGAGATTGGATTGAAGAGGTTTTAACTCATGAGTAACGTAGCCGTAGAGATCCATAACAAAGCTGTATGCGTTGAACAGAGCAAACAACTAACTGCCGCGGAGTTGGTTAACAAGTTGATTGAAGAATATAAAGAATAAACTCGATATTCACTTGAGATTATTGTTAAAACTTGGTTTTTTCAGCTTTATTTTGCCTAGAACCTGGACTGGATTTAATGACAACAAACGGGCTATGTGCACAAATTCCACGACATCTAGTCTTCTTTCACCACTTTCAACTTTGGCTATAAATGATTGAGGACGGCCAAATGCTCGTGCCAGTTTTTCCTGTGTAATGCCTTTTTCCAAGCGTGTTTCGCGTAATAATCGGATAACATGCTGATATTCTTCTGAATAAATCGAACTCATTCGTTTTGCCTTAATAGAAAGATCCCAAGTATAGAATATCTCTCATTTGCAGGAATATCCAAAGTTACAGTCTCAGAGAGGCTGTTCAGTTTTTTGTTTACGATCCAGTGTAATTTCTCCTATCAGTTTCTCTTTGATTGCTAACGTATTTGCGATTTCATATAAAGAATTAGTATGAAGTTGTTGTGCTTCTTGTGCGTCAAAGCCGAGTTCAGAAAAAATATTTTTCCCAATTGGTGTTACATGACGAATTTTAGTATCAATATTGACGGTCACTTGTTTCCCCCCAATGCTACAAACCGTGATTCAATTTTATGCTATTCTATTAATTAGTGATGTAGAAGTGGCAAAGATGGTTTGCAGACTTTTGAATGTCCAATTTATTCATTAAGAATTATTCCAGTTACAGCCGAAGATATTGTGATCCGCTGGATTATTTTCATAATGTCATTTCAAGTTATGTTCAGATATTTAATTATCAATTCATCGGCCAACCGTTGCTATTTTGCGAATGGAACCGTTAAATTAATGATATACTCTTCATCCTTCAAGTTGCTGCTTTGTTGGCTGCTTTCACTTGCCCCAGTCACATAGTTATCTATGCATCCTAGGGATGTCTTCACTTGCTGCTGCGCTGCAATTTGAAATCTATTGGATATAAAAACATTTATTCTGAACGTATTATATTGACCTCTAATGATTAAATAATATATAAATGTCATCAATTTATTAACTGATATTTTATTTTTATCTATAAATTTTAGGCAAAGTAAAGATCTATGACGATATAAAGGTTGGCATTTTTACCCTGACCTATATTAATTATCTTATAAATCGGTGTGGATTTCTATTTAAAACATAAATAATTAGAATAGTTGTTACAGTACCACTTCCAATAATTCCTGCTAACCAATTATTCCCATTTAAACCCAAGATTAAAGAGACAAACAAAGAGATAAAAGTGAGTAATAATCCATAACTTTGTCCTCTGATACTTTTTCTTACCATTTGTTCTAAGGCAACTTTTTCCATCTCTTGTCTATGCTTCTGTTGTTGTTCGATTAGGGTTAGAAATCGATCAGCAGCTCCTTTTGTATGTTGTTCATAAAGCGATAATATCTCCGAATCAGGCAATTGATAATATAATGGATTGATATCACCTTGATTAGATTGTTTAGCTATTTTCGGATGTTTTCCGGTGACTATTTTGTTCATATATCGTCTCTTTCCCTGTAGATAATATGATTTCATCATTGAATTGCTTTAATACAACAGCAAAGTCTGCACGGACTTTATCCAGATCATCTGCTAAAGTATCAACATCACTCTTCTGTGGGATGAGATCAAAATAGTTTGTATTGGGCATAATATCGAATCTCGGTGAAATTGATCTTAATTTATTAAAATATTGTATGAAAATGTTCATCATATTACCTGTATTATTAGTTGCTTCTATTAGTTAAATGATTTATTTACAATTATATTTTCTTGATTTTGATTGAATAATAATACCTGATAAATAGATTTATTCCATAAAAATATTGCGAGCCGGCTCAAAAATAGAACTGAAAATAATGGAATATAATTTCATTCAAGGTAATTATTAATCGTCTATATAGGAACTATTAATGAGTATGATTTACGACTAAAAGTATCAGAATATGCTATAGTGTTGGCTGGTTTTTGCGTATATTTTGGGAATCTTATGTCTTATCAATGCCCCTTATGTCATCAATCTTTATTGCTCACTCGACAGCAATGGCGCTGTGAGAATAATCATCAATTTGATTGTGCGAAAGAAGGGTATGTCAATCTGATGCCTGTTCAGCATAAAAGGTCTAAAGAACCGGGAGATAGTCCAGAGATGATGCAATCAAGAAGGGCGTTTTTGGATTCTGGGCATTATCAACCATTACAACAACAGGTTTCGGAATTGCTGGAAAGGTATCTGCCAGAAAAGGCAGAAAGTTTACTGGACATAGGATGCGGTGAAGGTTATTACACTGCTGCGGTTGAAGCGCAGTTAAGCAAGAGACGTAATCTTAAAATCTATGGGTTAGATGTCGCTAAGATTGCAGTTCGTTATGGCGCTAAGCGCTATCCTGCTGTCAGCTTTTGTGTCGCGTCGAGCCATCGTTTGCCATTTGCCGATGAATCTCTTGCCGGGGTGCTACGGATTTACGCGCCTTGCAAAGCGGAAGAACTGGCAAGGGTTGTTAAGCCACAGGGAATTGTTCTGACAGTCACTCCTGGTCCTCGCCATCTTTATCAGCTCAAGGAATTGATTTATCAGAATATTCAGCTTCATCCATTGAAGACAGAACAGTTAGCAGGATTCGAATTGATAACGGATGAATCATTATCTTATCCAATGAAATTAAATGGAATACAAGCGCATCATTTATTACAGATGACACCATTTGCCTGGCGGGCAACAGAAGATGTGAAAAAAGGATTGGCAGATAAAGCGTTGTTTGAATGCGAAACTGATTTTATATTGCGGGTTTATCAACGTCTTGATTAATTAGAATTTAGCCCAAAATATCATTTTTGAAAAAGAAATATTCTGGGCTAGAGGCGTTATTTCGAGTACATAAATAATTCGAGGTGTTCAAATAAAATATTGAAGCCAATTGCAATCAGAATAAGCCCGCCAATAAGCTCAGCACGTTTGCCTAGTAGTGGGCCAATATAGCGGCCAATTAACATCCCCAATGTCGCCATGATCATTGTCATTATACCGATAGCCATCGCAGTATGTATGATATTGACTTGAAGAAAAGCGAGTCCGACACCAATTGCCATTGCATCCAGACTGGTAGCAATAGCGGTTGTTATTAATACCATTGAATTGTGGCGGCAGGGTGGTTCACACTTTTTTTCCGGGCTAGCTTTAAAACTGTCTGTAACCATTCTATAGCCTAGAATAAACAACAGAGTGAAAGCAATCCAATGATCCCACTCCATAATATACTGACTGGCATAAAGTCCTATCGACCAGCCAATCAGTGGAGTACAAGCTTCCACCACACCAAATATCAGGCCAGTACGGAGTGCTTCACGAAAATGTGGTCTATGCAGTGCGGCCCCTTTGCCGATTGCAGCAGCAAAAGCATCCATTGAGAGCGCTAAAGCTAGGATAAGGGTTGCGTATAAGTTCATTAAAATAGCCTCGGTTGGGTGTTTCCATATACATATAACTCACCCCCAACCAATGATGTGTTATATGCCTATGGTCTTGCCAACCTTAAAGGCTACCCGTACCACGTTTTATTTTGAAACGAGTATGTTGATACGAGTTTTTCAGAGAAATTAACTAAATCATTTTTCTGAAACAGGCTACTCCCCATGACTTTTTCAAAGATAACATAATAACTCAAAAAGAGAAAATAATATTATTTTTAGGGTTAAAGTATGATACCGATAATAATTATCATTATCTATTTGTCATGTGGGAGAAAATAAAAACCAGCATAAAGCTGATTGTTTATTATTTATTTTTCTATCCATTATTTATTCTTATCTATCTATTTTCAACAAGGAATTTATAAATCACTTCTAAATCATCAAGTTGGCAGACTGAGATATATAAATTTTTATTTTCTAAACCAATAACCAGAATTCCATCTTCAGATAAATTTATGGTTTTTATCCGGTCATACGAAATAAACGTATTTGCGTAGAAAAAACCTTTACTTTTAAATAACAATTTAGGTGAGCGTATGTAGGCAATATAAATAGTCACCAGGATAGTAAATAACAATAAGTATGTGGTTAAACGGCTACCATGAGCAGTGATATTATTATAAACAACAATAAGTATCAGGATAATGAAGATGAGAGCGTCAATTTTATGTTTTCTTTTCAGCTTTATTTGTAAATAGGTTTTTCCTTTCAGTAGATTAACCACAAATTCATCATAGATAGCGAAAGCTAGCATTAGCACGATTAAACCCACTAATACCATATCATTGAGGCTCATTCTTTAATCTCTGTGTTGTTGTAAAAAAAGAAAATACGAGGAGGAATCCCTCCCCGTATGATTAATAGAATAATATATTCTATAGGCCGAGGAACCCAAATCTGGCGCCAATAATCCCTAGAATAAAGAAGCCAATAATAATCCATAGGGCATTGACTTTATGCCGTAATAGCCACATACAGGCAAATGTCAGCAAAAGTGGTACAAGGCCCGGCATCAGTTGATCAAGGATATTCTGAACCGTGGTGATTGTTTTTTCACCTGTTTGTTGGTTAGGAATTTCTGATACGACTAGTGGGATATTGACTTTCGTCCATTTATTAACTAATGCTCCCATGACAAACAGGCCAAGGATTGATGCCCCCTCCGTCATTTTTTGTAGGAAGCCTCCCCCCATATCCTGAACGATATTAATCCCTTTCTTATAGCCATAAGAGATCCCTGAATAAAGAACCAATAGGCGAACCAGATTAAATAAAAAGAAGAATAGTACAGGTCCAAGCCAGCTACCGCTCATTGCTAGACCCGCTCCCAAAGCAGCAAATACCGGGCGGACTGTGCCCCAGAAAATTGGGTCACCTACACCGGCCAATGGCCCCATCAAACCGACTTTAATACCGTTGATAGCACCATCATCAATTGTTGCTCCATTAGCTCTCTGCTCTTCCATCGCCATCGTGACGCCCAATACAGGTGCGACAACGTAAGGATGAGTATTAAAGAATTCAAGATGACGCTTAATTGCTTGTTTACGCTCATCGGTATTTTCTGGATACAGACGACGGAGGGCTGGAACCATAGAAAAACAGAAACCCAGCGCTTGCATACGTTCAAAGTTCCATGAGCCTTGGAACACATTAGAGCGGAGGAATACACCGCGGATGTCGCTTGGTGTCAGTTTTTTCTGGCCGACTGTCTGAGCAGCCGTTTTTGTTGTATCTAACATGTTGCTCATCCTCTTAGTCTAATTCGTTATCAAGATCGTTATTGGTGTGTCCAGGGGCAGCAGTAACCACCTGAGATTTGTTGTATTTAGGGCTGAGTTGAATGTATAGCACGGCCATAACAATACCAATAATACCCAATGCAACCAGGTTGAAATCAGTAAATGCCGCAGTGACGAAACCGAGATAGAAGAATGGCATTAAGTAGCCAGCACGCATCATATTGATGACCATTGCATAACCTACAACCACAATCATTCCACCCGCAATATTCAGGCCGTTTGTTACAACTTCAGGAATAGAGGCGAGCAATTGTTGGACTTCGTTGGTCCCAACGGACAGGGCAACAATCAGGGCAGGGATAGCGATACGCATAGCTTGAAGCAGTAATGCGGATAAATGGATAAGGCTGATAGCCCGAAGATTGCCACGTTCTGCAGCGTTGTCAGCAGCATGCTGGAACGCAACAGTGATGGTACGGACAATGATAGTCAGAACTTGACCTGCGGCTGCCAAAGGAATTGCCAGTGCGATACCTTCACCGATATCTCGGCCACCTGCGATAACCAAAATAGTTGAAATGATTGATGCTAAAGCAGCATCCGGAGCAATTGCGGCACCGATATTCATCCAGCCAAGTGCGATCATCTCCAGCGTACCGCCAATAATAACGCCAGTTGTCATGTCACCAAGAATGATTCCGATTAAAGTACAGGCCACAAGTGGGCGATGGAATTGGAATTCATCAAGAATGGAATCCATACCTGCGATACAGGCTACGATGAATATCAATGAAATTTGAACAACGGTAATTTCCATTGTTTGTCTCCTGTAACCAAATTAAATTTGGTGAGAAATTTTTGTCATTGAGTAATAGTTAAATTGCTCTGGTTTAATTTTCGTTTTTGACCTTCTGGATAAGATCCATCATTTGCAGACGGGTATCACTGGCAACTTTACGGGCTTCTAGCTCAATGCTACGTTCATCCAATTTTTTGAAGGCTTCAATATCAGTTTCGTCAATAGATATTGCGTTGTTAACTTGTATTTTTCCCTGTCGGTATGCCATTCCTCCAATGTTTACCGAAGTGATATCGACACCATTTTCGATCAGACGAAGAACATCTGTTGGATTTGTGAACAGTAACATGACTCGTTCATTAGCATATTTCGGGTTGTTGTAAACGCGAATACATTTTGCGACATCAACAACGTGAGCACTAATCCCCGGTGGAGCAACCTGTTTCAGTAAAGTGGAGCGAACAGTATCGGCTGCAACTTCGTCGCTGACGACAATAATCCGTTTGACATTGGTTTCTTTTGTCCAACGGGTAGCAACCTGCCCATGAATAAGGCGGTCATCAATTCGGGCCAGCGCGATTTTCATATGACCACCGGTTGGTGGTGCTGATGTAAGTGTCGCTACGGGGGCTACAGGTTTGACAGGTTCAACTTTTGGCGGTTCTTCTGTTTTTAGGGCCCGGATACCCTCTTTTCCTGTTTCCAGAGCGACTGAGACCAACTCTTCTAAAGATGGATCATCATCACGGCACATAAAGGCTTCAACTAGCATCGGGACGTTAACCCCGGTAATAATCTCATAATTTTCTTTATCTACAGCGATACGGTTAGCTGCATTGAATGGACTTCCTCCCCATGTATCAACAAAAAATAGCACCCCTTTATCTGTGCTGAGCTTTGCAAGTTTGCTGTTGTATTTTTCAAATAAAGTATCGGCATTTTCACCAGGAACAAAGTCAATATAAGAAACGTTTTCTTGTTCCCCAATTAACATCTCTACGGTGCGAAGCAGTTGCTCAGCCGCAGCTCCATGTGTGCCAATCATAATGGCTATACTCACCTATTTTCCCCTCTGTTAGTAATATAAATGCAGAATGATTACAAATTTACTCCAATAATTTTAATGAATCATTCTTCCAACAAAAAATTTATCTGTATAAGTAATAGTCTTTTGTTGATTTGATATCTAAATATTTGGCTTGATTTAGACTTTTATCTCTTATTGACTGAGAAAACATACTATTAGATTAGCATCAGAGGCACTAGAGAAAAATTGCTATCAGTCAGAAAAAATGAAATAGGTGAACATATTAGTAATAAAATAATTTAATAAACTAAATATTGTTAAATATTACTTTAATTATCTTAAATTTAGCTTTAAAAAGTTATTAATTCTGTTTCCGGTAACATCTTATTAATCTAAAATTAAAAATATATTCATCTTTTTAGGTTAAAAAATGGTCGGTCTGGATTTTGTATAAAAAATATCCCGACCATAAGGCAGGGATATGTTCGTTAAGGAAGGATTTGCTGCTTAAAAAAGCGGGTTACTTATTTGATTAATCACACTGAACTTTAATCGCCAAACCGCCTCGGGATGTTTCACGATATTTAGCGTTCATGTCTTTACCTGTTTCATACATGGTTTCAATAACCTTATCGAGAGAAACACGTGGTTCACTGGTACGGCGCAGAGCCATACGTGCAGCGTTGATTGCTTTTACCGAAGCAATTGCATTTCGCTCAATACAGGGAACTTGTACTTGGCCTGCTACCGGGTCACAAGTAAGACCAAGGTTATGTTCCATGCCGATTTCAGCCGCAATGCAAACCTGTTCAGCACTACCGCCGAGTAATTCAGTAAGACCTGCTGCTGCCATTGAGCAAGCAACCCCCACTTCGCCCTGACAACCAACTTCAGCGCCAGAAATAGAGGCATTCATTTTATACAGAATACCGATAGCACCAGAGGCCAGGAAATAGCGGATGTACAGCTCTGGTGTTACAGGTTCAATGCAATGGTTGTAGTAAGCAAGTACGGCGGGAACAATTCCACAAGCACCATTGGTTGGTGCTGTAACAACACGTCCACCCGCAGCATTTTCTTCGTTGACTGCTAATGCAAACATGTTTATCAAATCTACGACATTCATTGGATCATTAGACAGATTATTTGATGCAGTCAGCATACGGTGTAGTGCTGCTGCCCGGCGTGGTACACGCAATGGGCCAGGCAGAACGCCTTCTGTGTTCAGGCCACGCTCAATACAAGCCTGCATGGTATCCCAAACATCAGCAAAATAGGCATAAATCTCTTCCTGGCTGTGGAGATCCAATTCGTTTTTCATCATTAAACCGGAGACTGACAGCCCGGTTTTATTACAATTCATCAGTAATTCTTTTGCTGAGCTGTATGGATATGAAACAGGTTTGGTATCCTGAGATGGCTTACCAAAATGTTCTTCGTCAACAATAAAACCACCACCAATTGAGTAGTAGGTTTTGCTATAAACTTTTTTGTCACCAGCGAATGCATGAATTTGCATACCGTTTTCATGTAGCGATAGGTTATCACTACGGAAAACCATGCCGCTGTCGTGTGGGAAATCGACTTCATGTAAACCATTGGCCAGCTTAATACGCTGAGTTTGCTCTACATCACGAATAAAACCGGGGATCGAATCAATATCAACAGTTGCTGGCAAGTTGCCTGCCAGGCCCATGATAATGGCGATATCCGTATGGTGACCCTTACCGGTTAATGAGAGTGAGCCGTAAACATCAACGGCTACACGCGTGATAGAAGGCATTAATCCCTGGTTTACCAGATCGTCGACAAACTGTTTGCCGGCTTTCATCGGGCCAACCGTATGAGAGCTAGATGGGCCGATACCGACCTTAAACATGTCGAAAACGCTAATCACGCCAGACTCCTTAAAAAAGATAGAGATATAGTTATATATATTGAGGCACGCTACTTTACTGTGATTTAGTAGTGTTGATAAGGGAGTTTACAGCTTTTTTTGAATTATGATAGCAACAGTGACAAAGATGGATGAAAAACACACAAATTGATTATTTCTAATGATACAGATCAAACTTGAATCTGTTGAGCTAATTGATGAATTATTGCCGCTGTCAAGCCCCAAATGAGTTGTCCTTGATACCAATAAAAATAGATACGATGTTGCTGACCACGGCGGCTAACATCAAGATGATGGTAATTCGACAGTGAAAGTGCATCAGATAGAGGAACTTCGAATATATTGGAAACTTCTGCCGGATTGTTATGGAAAGGCAGTCCGGGGGGGAGTAATCCGACAATCGGGGTGACTAGATAGCCGCTAATGCTGTCTAAAGGGGGGAGTTTCCCCAGAACCTGAACTTTCTGATGAGGTATGTTAACTTCTTCTTCTGCTTCCCGTAGTGCTGTGGCGATTATTGATTTATCTTCAGGATCAACAGCACCACCTGGAAAAGCTACTTGACCGGCATGTGATCGTAAAGTGATTGAGCGTTGGGTCAGTAATAGTGTTGGTCTCGGCTTGCTGATGATCGGTAATAATACCGCCGCATGGCGGCGGTTATTTGAAGGCCGTTTAGGATGTGATGGAAGTTGTAACTGAAATCTGTTAATGAAATTAGATAGTAGCATCATATCGATTTTATTTTCCCTAGTTGTGGCAAAATACGATTCAATTTATCAAATGTTTCCTGGTACTCTTTTTCAGCAATACTATCTGCAACAATTCCGCCACCCGCCCAACAATATATTTTTCCTTTCTCGGTCAATAGGGTACGAATAGTGATATTGCTATCCATTGTGCCACAGAAACTAATATAGCCAATTGAACCACAATATCCATGTCGGCGGTGAGGCTCTAATTCTTCTATTATTTCCATTGCCCTGATTTTCGGGGCACCAGTGATAGAACCACCGGGAAAACAGGCTCGTAATAAATCTATGGCATGCTGTTCATTGGGTAGTGTTGCGGTAATTGTGCTGACCAGATGATGAACGGCAGGGAATTGTTCAACCACAAATAGTTCAGGAACTTTAACTGAACCCGGTGTGGCGACCCGACCAATATCGTTACGCAACAAATCGACGATCATCAGGTTTTCGGCTCGGTCTTTTTTCGATGTTGCTAGTTTTTCAGCCTGTAATGTATCCTTTTCAGCCTGATTCAAGCGCGGTAATGTGCCTTTGATAGGGCGAGTTTGAATTTGTTTATTTTCCAGGAGTAAGAAACGTTCAGGAGAAACGCTGATCACGCTGTTTTCTGGTAAACGGATAAAGGCAGAAAAAGGTGCACGATTACTCTCATTAAGTTTCACGAATGCCTGCCATTCATTTCCCCGATAGTCAGCGCAAAATCGTTGTGACAGATTAACTTGATAACAATCACCATTTAACAGATAGTCATGAATGTGACGGATTTTCTCATTATATTGCTCAGCACTCATATTTGACTGCCACTCGCTGGTCAGCGTAAAGGCTGTTTCTGGCGAGTTTCCGTGGGATATAAGCCAGTTTAGACGCGCATCAGCGTCATTGTGACTTAATAGAGTCACTTTTTTTTTGTGATGATCGACAATCAAAGCCCAGTCATAAATACCTATTGCCATATCTGGAAATGACAGCTCATTTTTAGCTTGTGACGGTAATTCCTCAATACAACGTCCAAGGTCATATCCCCATAAACCTAATGCACCGCCCTGAAATGGCAAATCAGGATTAAATTTTGCGGTGATATTTAAATTTTCTAGCTGTTTTTTTAGCAGGTAAAAGGGATCTTCCTCAGTAATAGAGGTAGTGCCATGCTTCTTTATTTCGGTTGATTTATCCTGACTAAGGAGTGTGATCAGTGGTTCTGCAACCAGAATATCAAACCGATTATGGGAATGGTTTGCAGAGCCAGAATGGAGCAGCATTGCCCAAGGCTGGTTTGAAATCGGCGCGAAATAGTTGATGGCGGCATCTGATTGATAAGGTAATTGTCGTTTTTGCAATGAAGTATTCATTTGTGGTGTTGGTTTTAACAATAGCAACGCAGAAAGTTGTCATTAATTTTAATCGCCAGAGGTTAACATAGAAATCCACTCCTTACCTGAGTTAAAAATCGCTATACTCTTGGTCGTCGATCAATTTATTGAGGTTATTCTCGTGTTTTCAGGTATGCCAACATTATCTCACCAAGAACAGCAACTAGCAGTGGAAAAAATTCAGCAATTGATGGCTGAAGGAATGAGCAGTGGGGAAGCCATTGCGCTGGTTGCCCAGGAGCTTCGCGATAAGCATAGAGGTCAAGAGCAGGTTAATGTAGTGTTTGATGATTAAAAATGAACATAATTAAATTATTTATTTAACAATAATCACACATTTTTTTTACCTGACATGTTAGGTTAGCTCCATATTTAATCTCTTATTTTGAGATATTAACAGGAGGTAGTATGAAAGCATGTCATATCATTAACAGAGTTGGCTTATCAGGTGCTGCGCTTTTGTTTACGGTTTCATTTGCCGTATTTGCTGTGTCAGAGAGCAAACGTGTTGATAAATTTGTTTCCTGCAATAATTTAACCAAATCGCAGATTGCTGCTCAGGTAAAGCGAGATTTTCTGCAAAACCGTATTAACCGCTGGTCAGAAGATAGAAAACAGTTGGGAACTTCTACACCGGTGGCGTGGGTAAATGCAGAAAATATCACGGGTGATAAAGAGGTGTTAAAAGTTCCACTTACTGTTCGTGGTTCTAAGCGTGACAAAGATTACAAGGTTATCGTTGATTGTCAGCAAAATACAATTAGCTATAGCGAACTGAAATAACATTTTCTGATAGTTATACCTTATGGGTTTTAAGATGCATCGCGACGGCAAGGGAGCAAATCCCCGGGAGCACAGCTAACTATGTGACCGGAGGGAGCGAGTGCAGCCAACAAAGAGGCAACTTGAAAGATAACGGGTATATCTCTAACCGTCATCAGATGGACACCAGATCTGGTGTTAACCAGTAAAGGAGATGTTATGTCAGAATTGAGAAAGTTATATCCGGCCTGTGAAGCTTACCGTTCTGGTTATTTGGACACAGGTGATGGTCACCAAATCTATTGGGAATTATGTGGTAATCCTGAGGGTAAGCCCGCCGTATTTATTCATGGCGGGCCTGGCGGTGGTATTGCTTCTTACCACCGCCGACTATTTGATCTTAAGAAATATCATGTCATGCTGTTTGATCAGCGTGGTTGTGGGCGTTCAAAACCTCATGCCAGCCTGGAAAATAACACTACCTGGCATTTGGTTGAAGATATTGAGCGTTTACGTCAATTGATGGGGGTAGAAAAATGGCTGGTATTTGGCGGCTCATGGGGTTCAACTTTATCTCTGGTTTACGCACAGGTTCATCCTCAGCGAGTTTCTGAACTGATTCTTCGGGGGATTTTCCTGCTAAGGCCACAAGAGTTACATTGGTATTATCAGGATGGCGCTTCTAATTTCTTCCCGGATAAATGGCAACGAACTGTCTCTATTTTATCGGAGGAAGAACGAAAGGATGTTATTGGTGCATATAACAAACGATTGACTAGTGATGATCGTCAAATTCAATTAGAAGCTGCTCGCCTCTGGAGCTTGTGGGAAGGAGAGACGGTAACATTGCTTCCTTCGGATAGTGTGGAGTCTTTTACAGAAGATGAGTTTGCCTTGGCATTTGCCCGAATTGAAAATCATTATTTTATTAATGAGGGTTTTATGAATGAGCAGCAGCAACTGTTAAATAATATTGACGCTATAAGGAATATTCCGGCAGTTATTATTCATGGCCGATATGATATGGCCTGTCGAGTGCAAAATGCTTGGGATCTAGCGCAGGCATGGCCAGAAGCAGAATTACACATCATTGAAGGAGCTGGACATTCATTTGATGAGCCGGGTATTTTACATCAACTTATTAGTGCAACGGATAAGTTTGCCGAGCAGTAATCTGATATAACCACCGGTTATCCGGTGGTTATTAATTCTTGCTGGATGGCTAGCGATTTTTTGGGTCGTAGGGTAAGCGGGAAAATTGTTTGGATAATTGACGATAATGCACTAAGCGTTGTTGAAAATATTCTCGAAGGTATGTGGGTTGTCCCTGCTCAACTGTATCAGGAAGTACTGGCATATTGTAACGTTCCTTAAAAGCCACACCAGATGCTGCCAGATCAACATTGATTTTATCCATATTTTCTGTAGAAAGTTCAGCCAGATTATGTCCCATGAGTCTCTCCCTGAATTAAAATTCTAATTCATAAAATGATAAAGCTAATCCAGACTGGTTTTTTTGGCAAGAACTGAATCGATAATTTTATAAATATAAATAATATTCATTATCATTAAATATAAGAATTTATTTGATAAGGTTATTTTGAAAATAAAATTCATTTTCATTTAAATATATTAAATGAGATTCATTTCCATTTGGTTTTATTGAAAATATTGTTATATTTCAGTATGATATATTTTTATGATTTATTTTTGTTTGTTGGGTTTTTTTATTTCAATTTAATTGGCATAATACAGGTAAATTAATGACAGGAGTATTTATTATGTTAAATCAAGAAATGGTTAATAAATTAAGTGAGCAGATGAATTTGGAGTTCTATTCTGCGAATTTATATCTACAAATGAGTGCATGGTGCTGTGATAAAGGATTAGCTGGCGCCGCTGCATTTTTTAAGTCGCATTCTCAAGAAGAAATGCAGCATATGCATCGCTTATTTGATTATCTGAGTGATACGGGTACGATGCCACGTTTAGGGCGGATTGATGCGCCTTCGGCAGACTATGAATCCGTGTCTCATGTACTTAATAAAACCTACGAACACGAGAAATTTATTACTAATGAAATTAATAAACTCGCTCATCTGGCGATAACAACGCAGGATTATTCTACTTTTAACTTCCTGCAATGGTATGTAGCAGAGCAGCATGAAGAAGAGAAATTGTTCAAGTCTATTCTTGATAAACTGGAGATGGTTGGTGAGGATGGTAAGGCGCTCTTCCTGTTGGATAAGGATCTGAAAGGTCTGGCCACTGCCAACCCTATCTGAATGAACGGAATTAATTAACCGCAGTAGCTGGCAATGACTTTAGGTATTTAAGGCTAGTGCCGCGGTTTTCCTTTGTTTTTGCGCGATAGTTCACAAGACGAAATTCTTATTGTAAGTTATCGCGGATAAAATAATTTCTTTGTTATAAGATAGCCTTAATTTATAGGAATATACCTGAAAATTAAGAGGTTATTTATGACTATCAGCGAAATTCGTTCTTTTTGCCGGAAATTATCTGCTTTAGTTGTCTTGTTTATCAGTATGTCTTGCCAGCAAGCTCTGGCTCACGCGCATTTAACAGAACAAATTCCAGCAGAAGATACCACAGTGGAAAATGCACCACAGGTAATTACTCTGAGCTTTTCAGAAGGTATTGAACTGAATTTCAGTAAGGTAAAAGTGACTGGCCCGGAAAATAAATCCATCAAAACTGGTCAATTGAGGCTTGATCCTGCAACTAGTACAAAACTTATCCTTCCTGTCGAAGATAAGCTAGTGGCAGGTAAATATGATGTTGACTGGAGCGTAGTTTCGGTTGATGGGCATAAGACTAAAGGCATCTATAGCTTTACAGTTAAATAATTATGTCTCTGGCGGCACTTTATATCTTTTGTCGCTTCACTCATTTCGTGGCAGTTATGTTGATGTTTGGTCTCAGCATATTTACTGCTATGTTGGTTCCTGATCGCCTCTCTGTCCTAATTGATGCCCGCCTCCGTTTGGGGGTAATTATCAATACAGTTGTGGCATTAATAACAGCAATTGGCTGGTTGGTGATACAAGCGGGGCTAATGGGAGATGGCTGGCAGGATACTTATAATCCAGAAATCTGGCTGGCAGTACTAGGAACAACCTTTGGCAAGATCTGGCAGTGGCAAATATTGGTTGCAGTAGTTACTACAGGGTTCTTGTTTATCAATAACCAAAAAGCCAGAAATATTCTGATGTTAATCAGCTCTACCATTTTACTGTCTTGCCATGCTCTTATAGGTCATGCGGTAATACATGATGGCATGTTGGGTATCCTTCATCAGATTAATCAGGTTATTCACCTATTAAGTGCTGGGTACTGGTTTGGGGGATTATGGCCGTTTTTGTTATGCCTGCAATTTTTGCGTATACGGAATGAACTAGCTGTAGGGTTGGATAGGCAAGTTATGATTTCTATGGTGCGTTTTTCCACTTATGGCCATATCGCGGTAATCCTTATTATCGTTACAGGCATGATAAGTAGCTTGATTTTGCTCCCTGATTGGCCGGAGTATAGCGGTACTGAATATCAGTCAATGCTATGGCTGAAGATAGCGCTGGTAGCGGCTATGGTGATGCTTGCATTGATTAACCGTTATATCTTGGTTCCTAAACTAAGGCAACCTGGTCGCTATCAACTGCTGATTATAAATAGTTGGATTGAAATTATTTTTGGGGCGTTGGTTTTATTATGTGTTGCTGTTTTTGCTACTTATCAGCCGATTTGATTTTTTTAACTAGCAGCTTGTTTTAGTAGGTGTTATTGGTGCAGTTTATTGGTGATAATAAATAGTGGAACACGGATAACGTGCAGAAACTGGAGCGCACACGTAGTACGTGAGGATAATTTGCTTCGTTTGCCCTTATATCTACACATTGGTAACTATTATGAAACGTTTATTTTTATTACTTTCTTTATTCTGTCTGGCTTTTCAAGGTATTGCTGCACCTATTGAAACGGTGAGTAAGCTGCAATTTGGTGATAAATGGGCATTTACTCGGGAAGAAGTGATGCTGGATTGCAGAGCCAATAAGGCTTTGTTTGTGATTAATCCAAGCACACTGGTGCAATACCCATTGAATGATATAGCCACAGAGATGGTCAGGGAAGGGAAAGTGAATGCTAAGTCTCTGGATATTATTCTATTAGATGACAGTAATAATCCGGATCAAAAAATGAGCATAGAACCATTCCAGAGAGCAGCTTTAACACTATGTGATAGAAAGTAATGCGATAAAAAATAATGTCATTGAGCTAAGCCATATCGTGATGTTTGACTTAATAAACACCATGTTGGCCGTTTATTGTCCAAGAGGTTGTTTAAACGTAATATGTCAGCTACGCTTTAAGTTGTAAGTTGTTTTACGTCTCAATGACACTTTTAGCGCACGGCTCTTAAGAGCCATTTTCCCTAGGCCGAGTAGAGGAGTCAACTCGGCTTTTTTTTGTTAGAAATTTTTTGGACATCAGACTACCCTCATCACCCATGCGTGTTTTTGTTTGTCATAATGTTTTCTGTATAACAGAATTTGTTTGTCGTTTAATAAGGCGGGGATACTGGTATGTTCATCCCATCCATCTAACTGCATACAAAGTTCGCGGTCAGAATTACAAGGAATGCTAATGGTAGTATCGTCGTCTGCGGAAGGTTGGGACAGAATAGCATCGTCAATTTCGTAGCTGGAAATTCTCAATTTTGTCTGGTTCATGATGGCTCCTTAATTTCAATTAACAGGTACGACCAGTAAGGCCATCATTTGAGAATAGATCAAATGACTGAGATTGCCAGTAATAATATTTCCTGTATTGGATAATCGTTAGATGATATTGCTGTTATAACTATCTGTGCTAAAACTTAGTTTTGTAATATTGCTTTTTTCATCTTTGTCATTCTTTGGCTTTTTCCACATTCAGTAGGAAATATTTATTTGGTGTAATTGTCGGAGCCAAAAGCGTTAATGATAGAGTGGCAAGTGTAATAATTCTACGGATAAATTGTTTGAATGTTTTGCTTTTCTCTACTCTATTGATTGGTTCCCAGATAATTTACCTTTGCAATGTGAGAGAATACAGTCTGATTTTTATTGTAGGAGGTATAGAGGCGTTTACTATGCATTATACTTATATTGGCTGCACCTTTTGGTGTTTTGGTAAGAGGTGTGATATCTCACCAATCTTGATAAACGTTCGATAAATATAATAAAGAATATCTTAACAGAGACAGTAAAAAATTTACGTCAGTGTGACAGGCTGTTAACCTTATTGTTATGGGCATTTGATATTTTTTTGATATAAAAATAGAGATGCGTTTTGTAAATTTCATCGGATAGGTCAATATGAATAAAAATGAGTTCTATCGGGATCTTACTGGAGACTTAAAAGCTCTGTTGTCTGGTGAGTATGACTTAATAGCGACACTCGCTAATGCTAGTGCATTGCTGTATGAACGTCTTCATGACGTTAACTGGGTCGGTTTTTATCTGATTGATGGTGATACGTTGGTTCTGGGGCCATTTCAGGGAAAGGTTGCCTGTGTCAGAATACCTGTTGGCAAAGGGGTATGCGGAACTGCTGTATCAGAAAAGCGTATTAAACGTGTTAATGATGTTCATGAATTCCCTGGTCATATTGCTTGTGATGCTGCTAGTAACGCAGAAATTGTGTTGCCATTGCTTGTAAACGATAGAATCATAGGTGTATTAGATATTGATAGTACGATTTTTCATCGGTTTGATGAAGAAGATGAATTTGGCTTACAAGCCCTTATTGATGGGCTCTGTGCTCATTTAGAACAGTGCGTTGTGCCGAAATATGTTGAGTTGAATGTAACTTAACATATGGATAACGTGGCATTTATCAACAACGCTATTATAATGACGCCAGTTCATGCCTATGCTGGTTGGCAAAACCGTTGTAATCAGGAAATTTCATGGAAAATCAACCTAAGTTGAATAGTAGTAAAGAAATCATTGCTTTTTTAGCTGAGCGCTTTCCGCTCTGTTTCGTAGCCGAAGGTGAAGCTCGTCCTTTAAAGATCGGTATCTTTCAGGATATCGTTGAACGTATTCAGGACGAAGAATGTTTAAGTAAAACACAATTGCGCTCTGCCTTGCGTCTGTACACATCAAGCTGGCGTTACCTGTATGGTGTTAAAGAGGGGGCACAACGTGTTGACCTTGATGGTAACTCATGCGGTGAATTGGATGCGGAACATATTGAGCATGCTCTCCAGCAACTGACTGAAGCCAAAGCACGGGTTCAGGCCCAGCGTGCAGAGCAAAGAGTCAAAAAACGTGAAGCTGAAAATGTAGCTGCCGGTGAAAAAAATGAGAGTCCAATTGCCAGGAAGCCGGCTCCTCGTCGCCGTGCTAATAATACTGAAGGGGAAAAACGGCAGCCACGCCAACAAAGTCGCCCTCAGCAACAAGCACGTAAACCTGTTGCTAAACCTAGTCAGCCTACACCGACTCAGATTGCTGATGTTTCATTGCTGAAAATTGGTCAGGAAATTAAAGTCAGGGTAGGTAAAAGCTCGATGGATGCCTCTGTGCTTGAAATCGCTAAAGATGGTGTACGAGTACAATTGCCTTCTGGTCTGGCAATGATTGTACGCGCAGAACATTTACAGTTCTGATACGGAGGCCAACCCAAGCATGAACAAATTCGTCAAGCTGGCTTTTGTCTTAAGCGTTTCAATTTTTGGTACTTGTTATGCAAATACAAACAGTCCAGCAACTGTCCCTGTTCGTATTGAGCAATTGCCTATATTGAAACAAGAGCCTCAGCATTCAACTGTGAGCGAGCGGGTAACATCCCGCTTCATTCGTTCTCATTACCGTCAATTTAATTTAGATGGTGGTTTTTCAGCAAAAATCTTTGACCGTTATCTCAATATACTGGATTACAGCCATAATATATTGCTGGCGTCAGATGTAGCTCAGTATGCTGATAAGAAAAAATTGTTGGGCCAGGAATTGGAAAGCGGGAATCTGGAAATCCCGTATGACCTGTTTAATCTGTTACAGAAACGCCGTTTTGAACGTTATCAGTATGCTTTATCTCGTCTTGAACAGCCAATGAGTTTTGATGGTAACGATACAATTGATGTTGATCGGTCTAAAGCTCCTTGGCCACAGAGTGTAGAAGAGCTGAATAGGCTTTGGGATGCTAAAGTTAAATTTGATTGGCTCAATCTCAAACTTGCGGGTAAAGATGATAAAGAAATTGAAGAAGTGCTGACCAAACGTTATCAGTTTGCGCTAAAACGTCTGACACAAAGCCAAAGTGAAGATGTTTTCCAATTGATTATGACTGCGTTTGCTCGTGAAATTGATCCTCATACCAATTACCTTTCACCACGCAATACTGAACAATTTAACTCAGAAATGAGCCTTTCCCTTGAAGGAATTGGTGCTGTTTTACAGATAGACGATGACTACACTGTCATAAATTCTATGGTTGCTGGTGGCCCCGCAGCCAAAAGTAAAGAGCTAAAAGTAGGTGATAAGATTATCGGTGTCGGTCAATCAGGAAAGCTAATGGTGGATATTATTGGCTGGCGTTTGGATGATGTGGTCGCACTGATTAAAGGTCCTAAAGGTAGTAAAGTACGGCTTGAGGTTATTTCTGATACTAAAGGGGCGAAACCACGTACCATCACTTTAACTCGTGAACAGATTCGCCTGGAAGACCGGGCAGTGAAGATGTCAGTTAAGACAATCGGTAAAGAAAAAGTGGGGGTTCTTGATATTCCAGGTTTTTATGTTGGCTTGACTGATAATGTTAAAACTCAGTTACAGAAACTAACTAAGCAACATGTTAGTGCTATTGTCATAGATCTGCGTAGCAATGGTGGTGGTGCACTGACAGAAGCGGTTTCTTTGTCTGGTCTATTTCTGCCAAGTGGCCCGGTGGTGCAAGTCAGGGATAATAATGGGAAAATTCGGCAGGATTCTGATACTGATGAAGTGGTGTACTATAAAGGGCCTTTGGTTGTTTTGGTAGACCGTTTTAGTGCTTCTGCTTCTGAGATTTTTGCTGCAGCAATGCAGGATTATGGGCGTGCCTTGATTGTTGGGGAGCCAACTTTTGGTAAAGGTACTGTTCAACAATATCGTTCTTTGAGTCGTATTTACGATCAAATGATGCGTCCTGATTGGCCATCACTGGGTTCTGTCCAGTATACGATTCAGAAATTCTATCGTGTAAATGGCGGTAGTACTCAACGTAAAGGTGTGACACCTGATATTGTGATGCCAACGGGGGTTGATCTGGCGGAAACAGGAGAGAGTTTTGAAGATAATGCTTTGCCTTGGGATAGCATTCCTCCTGCCCGTTATACAGGGTCTAAAGTTATTGCAGGGTTAGTTCCTCAGTTAACTGTGGCCCATAATGCTCGTATCGCAAATGATCCAGAATTTAAGTATATCAATGAGGACATTGCTCACTATAAGGCGATGAAAGAGCATAAAAATATTGTTTCTCTGAACTATGTACAAAGAGAGAAAGAGAATAAAGAAGATGATGCTCTGAAGTTGAACCGGATTAATGATCGCTTTAAACGAGAAGGAAAGAAACCATTAGCATCACTGGATGATTTACCTAAGGATTATCAAGGGCCAGATCCATATCTTGATGAGTCAGTGAAGATTGCGCTTGATTTGGCACACCAGCCTGCTGAGAAAATGTTATCTCGATCTAAGTAGAGCAATAGATTAAATAACCAGTTTAATAATGCCCAATACCGTTCATCTCAGATGCGTTGAGTGAACGGTACTAGCTTTCAGTATATAAGCGGCTTTTTTTGAGACGATTTTTATTTTTCGGGAAGGATGAGCTGTTTCACAATTTCCTTGTGTTACTTGGTGTCAAAGTATTTTGCTTAACCAATAGGTGTTAGGCTAATGTTGGTATTTTATGATTTTGTAAAGTTGTGTTGATTTTATCGTTTGAAGAGCTAAAAACCTTGAATATAGCAAGAATAGCCTTATTTATAGGATAACTCTGAAAATGTATTGATTATTAATAAAGGAAGCCCGTTTATTATGATGCGAATTGCTTTGTTCCTCCTCACCAACCTTGCTGTTATGTTGGTGTTCGGGATAATACTTTCTCTGACAGGAATTCAGGGAAGTAGTGTACAGGGTCTGATGATTATGGCTGGTTTGTTCGGATTCGGTGGAGCGTTTGTTTCTCTACTGATGTCCAAATGGATGGCTCTGCGTTCTGTTGGTGGTCAGGTTATAGAACAGCCAACAAATGAAATTGAACACTGGTTGGTAGAAACTGTTCGCCGTCAGGCAGAGCAAGTCAATATTGCTATGCCACAGGTTGCAATTTATGCTGCGCCTGATATTAATGCATTTGCTACCGGAGCGCGTCGTAATGCTTCGCTGGTAGCTGTCAGTACCGGTCTATTGGACAATATGAGCCGAGCAGAAGCGGAAGCTGTTATCGCTCATGAGATTAGCCATATTGCTAATGGTGATATGGTGACCATGACTTTGTTGCAAGGGATAGTAAATACTTTTGTTATCTTTATCTCCCGTTTGTTGGCTCAGGCTGTATCAAGTTTTCTGTCAGGCAACGATGACGAAGAAGAAAGTAGTAATTCCGGTAATCCGATTGTTTACATGGTTGTTTCAATGGTGCTGGAAATAGTATTCGGTATTCTGGCGAGTATTATTACTATGTGGTTTTCTCGTTATCGTGAATTCCATGCAGATGCAGGTTCTGCCAGGTTGGTGGGCCGTGAGAAGATGATTGCTGCCTTACAGCGTCTGAAAACCAGTTATGAGCCGCAAGAAGAGGGCAGTATGATGGCGTTCTGTATTAATGGGAAATCTAAAACATTCAGTGAGCTGTTTCTGTCTCACCCGCCATTAGATAAGCGTATTGAAGCACTGCGTAGTGGTCAATACCTGAATAAATAATATTGTGAATGAAGTAAAAAAGCTGGGAGTGTTTCCCAGCTTTTAAAAATTTATAGCTGATTTAACCTAGTTTCTTCTTCCTGATTGAAGATGGCTGTATCGGTTTTCCCCAGCAATTGGCTGGTAATTGTACCTGCGGTTATTGAACCACTTACATTCAAGGCTGTGCGGCCCATATCAATAAGAGGCTCAACAGAAATCAATAGGGCAATTAACGTTACAGGTAACCCCATTGCCGGTAAAACGATTAATGCGGCAAATGTAGCGCCTCCACCTACGCCGGCAACGCCAGCAGAGCTGATAGTTACAATACCAACTAGTGTCGCGATCCACATGGGGTCAAATGGATTTATTCCTACTGTTGGAGCAACCATGGTTGCCAGCATGGCAGGATAAATACCGGCACAACCATTCTGACCAATTGTTGCACCGAAAGATGCAGAGAAACTGGCGATAGACTCAGGTACACCGATACGAAGTGTCTGGGTTTCAACATTCAGTGGAATACTGGCTGCACTTGAACGACTGGTGAATGCAAAGGTTAGCGCTGGCCAGGTTTTTTTAAAAAATTTTACTGGATTGATGCCAGTAAGAGAGAGCAGAAACCCATGAACAATAAACATCAGAGCTAGTGCAATATAGGATGCGATAACAAAACTGCCCAGTTTCACGATTTCGTGGATGTTAGAGTTAGCGACAACTTTAGTCATCAGAGCCATGACACCATATGGCGTCAGGCGCATAACCAGACGAACCAATTTCATTGTCCATGCTTGCATAGTATCGATAGCGACTAATACTTGCTCACCACGTTGGTGATTATCTTTCAGCATTTGCAACGCAGCAATACCCAGGAAGGTTGCAAAAATAACAACACTGATAACAGAAGTTGGATTGACGCCAGTTAAATCAGCAAATGGGTTTTTAGGAATAAAAGACAAAATTAACTGCGGCACAGACAAGTCAGAGACTTTGCCCATATAGTTATTTTCGATAGCAGACAGGCGTACTGTTTCTTGGGTTCCTTGAACTAGACCTTCTGCAGTCAGGCCGAACAGGTTGGTAATAATGATACCGACAAGTGCTGCGATCATTGTAGTGAACAGCAGCATTCCGATGGTTAGAAAACTGATTTTTCCTAAAGAAGATGCTTTATGTAATTTGGCAACCGCACTCAGAATAGAGGCAAATACCAGAGGCATAATCACCATTTGCAAAAGCTGTACGTAACCATTGCCAACAATGTTGAACCATGATACTGATTCTTTCACTGTGGCATTATCGGGACCATAAATGAGTTGTAGTGCCAGGCCAAAAATAACGCCAATGGCAAGGCCGACAAGAACCTTTTTCGACAGACTCCATTGATGTGAACTGGCTTTTGACAATAGCAAAAGCAGCGCTGCGAAAACGAGCACATTCAGAATGAGTGATAAATTCATTCCCAAACTCCAGAATTCAATTAGTTAGGTAATAAGCTGTATTGAATCGTGTAAGTTTGTAAACGAACACATTACAACAAGCAGTTGGGGAACATAATATCAGCTTAAATTATTCCTATTTATAACTAGATCGAATTTGATATAACAAATGTAATAATTAAGATTTAGTTTTAGTCAATCAGGGCATTAAAAATAGAGTTCCTTGATGCAATCTATATAAAAAAATATGGAGTATTTAATGTGTTCTGGTAGGAAAATGGCGATAGCGATCAATAGAACAGAAATAAATCTTTCTGCTTTCTTGTTTCCCTGCTTGCCAAGCACAGGTAGGCGAAAACGTATCTTTATTGGCCATAATAACGGTACACCAGCGGGAGTCAGCATATCTGCAATCAGATGACTGAGATAGCCAACAATCATGGCATGGAAAAAATCAGTTGGGATAAGCCACTCTTCTGGTATTTTCAGCCAAAATAAGGCAACACCTAATACGAGGGCAAGGAGACTATGAGTAAATCCTCTGTGCCCACATAATTTGGCGATTGGTATGGAGATAAACCTGAATAATTTACCCAGGGTTGAATTTGGGTGATCTATATCTGGTAACAATGCGGTGAGAAGCACTCCTGGTAGCATATGTAACCAGTCACCATTAGCTATTTCTGGTGTTATTTTGAGTTTTTGCGCCAGAATAATGCTGGCAACTGAAAATAAAAGATGCCCTTCCGCGGTCATAAATTCCTCTGACTGGTGACTGTCTATCCATACAGTGGGCGAGTATAGTGGGTTTTATGCGGGTAAGATAGAGGGTGAAAAACAAAAATATGTTATTTATTAATAAATAACATTAATATTTAATCAAGTTTTTATTTGACAGAATAAGATATAAGCACTAAGGCTGCTATGTGAACAATCAAGAACTGCCATCTGAACAGATAATAGCAGTTAAAGTCATAGTCAAACGATATCCGTTACATTTAGTTGTTCGAGTGTATGCAGTTTAATATCAGCTAATGCCCAACGTGGATCATTGAAATGATGAGCTGATGGTACAACGATTGAACGCATTCTCGCTGCTTTTGTTGCTATCATTCCATTAAATGAAGCTTCTAAAGCTACACAATTTACTGGGGCAACCCCCAGTTGTTCAGCAGAGCGTAAATAAACTTCGGGATTGGGTTTACTATGAGGTAATTTGGCAGCCGAAACGACAGTATTGAAATAATGACGCAAGTTGAACATTTTTAACACTTGTTCCAACATATATTGTGGGGAAGCTGAGGCTAGGCCGATTTTCAATTCCTGTTCACGGCAAAGGCTTAAAGCATGTTCAGTGCCTGGGAGTAAAGGGCGGTTTTCTTTTATCAAATTGATAACGTGGTCGATAATCCGCTGTTCTACTTCTGATTTCGGTACACCTTGCCACGGAGAAGCTTGGTACCATAGCTCTACAATATGGTCAATACGTAGTCCAAGAGTATCTGGTAGTTTTTCCGCCAAAGATAGATCCAAGCCTAATTCACTGAATACTTTTTTCTCTCCTTGGGTCCAATAGGGTTCAGAGTCAATCAGCAAACCGTCCAGATCAAAAATGGCTGCTTTTATTGGTAAATGAAAGGACATTCGCATCTCCCACTGGTTATATAGTTAGCGAAAACTGATTGTAGCAATCCTGATAGATGAAATCTTTTTCTTATTGGGAACATGGTAAGAAATGCTTAGTTAATTAAATATAAAGTTAAATTTAATGACTGATGGGCTATGATTAGACAAAAATTATTACTACGAGGGATATTGATGACTTACCAGAAAGCTGGATATATCGCTATTATTAAGCGAGTCTTAGGTTGGGTGATTTTTATTCCGGCACTTTTATCGACTATCGTTTCTGTGATCAATCTTGTTTGGCAGCAAGGTATTAAAGGTGATGGCATCAATGCTGTTTTGGATGATTTTCTGAAAATGATGGCGGAAATGGTGCGTTTCAATACTCCATTCTTGGATTTTTTCTGGAAAAATTCGCCAACGCCTGATCTTTGGGTTGATTTTACAGGATCAACTCTTGGTTTTTTGATTATCTATTTCCTTATTTTTGTTGGTCTCGCTATGAGTGCATCTGGTCAACGTATGTATAGGCAAGTAAAGTTTATACGTGAAAATATTGAAGATCAGCTTATTCTTGAAAGAGCTAAAGGTAGCGATGGTCTGACAAGAGAGCAGATTGAATCAAGAATTAAACTTCCTCATCATACACTGTTCAGTCAGATTTATATCTTATATATTTCACCGGTAATTATCGGTGTAATCGCTTATTTTATACTAGGAATTTTAGGTTGGTAAGTTCTCCGATGATTATAGCTGCGGAATAAAATGTTTTCGCAGCTTGATTAGTTACTTATTGGCTATCTTCGGCCAGAATGTTATCGATAATGTTTTGAGCTGCAGCAAAATTATCACCACCAAACAGGTTGCACCGGTTAAGTAAGTAGTAGAGTTGGTATACAGGTTGTCGCTCAATGAAGTTGATGGGGAGTGGCCATACGCTCTGATAGCCATCAAAGATTTGCATTGGTAGGTCTGAGTATAATGGTAACATAGCGAAATCACATTCACGATCTCCCCAATAACAGGCTGGGTCGAAAACAACTGCATGATCATCTAGAGAAGCACAATTGGCTGGCCAGAGATCTCCATGTAAGAGAGAGGGTTGTGGATGGTGATGTTGGAGTTTGTTACTTACAGCTTGAACGATATTATCAATATGACCAAATATCATGTCTTTTTCTGCCGCAATCTGTAATTGCCAACCAACCCTTTTCTCCGCATAAAATTGATGCCAACGACGTTGCCAGCCATTTGGTTGTGGTGTTGTTGCTAGCATATTGTCAAAATCAAAGCCGAATTGAGGTTGTTCACTCCATTGATGAAGTGCGGCCAGTTGTTGGCCGAAACAGTAGGCACTGTGAGGATCAAAAGATTTTAAAGGCAGAAATTCAAGCAATAAAAAACTATGATCACGATCACTGCCAATACCATAAACAGCCGGGACACGGATAGTTTGGCTGCGTGCCAATAGTTCAAGTTGTTCTGATTCTGCTTTGAAGACAGGAAGCATTTCCCTCATGTTAGATTTGACAAAAATTTGCCTTTCTCCATGAACGACTCGCCAGGATTGATGGATATCGCCTCCGACTAACTCGGTTTTATCGCGAATTTCGGCAACACCGAAATGCTCATTCAACAAACGATTTACTGCTTGCCACATGGTTCACCTCTCTACGCCCTTAATCACTTTATAAACAATTAACAATTATAGTCAGAGAAAATATATGATCAGGTAAAAAAGATGATTAACGGGGTTATATCTCAAAACGGATATAACCCTTTTTGTTATTGATTGGGTTCGTTAGAGATCTTCAGAGAAACTTGATGCGTTTTATGTTTGGATTTTATTCTTGCCAGTTTTATTTGACTGTAAGCCAATGCCAGTGTAAAGAAAATAGCTTGGACAATAACAATACACGGGCCTGTTGCTCCATCAATGTGGAAACTAATAAGTGTACCAAGAACACAGGAACTGACTGATGCAATAATAGCGACAATTAACATTCGATCAAAGCTGCGGCATAACGTGAAAGCGATAATTCCCGGCGATATCAACATTGCAATGACTAAAATCATTCCTACAGCCTGTAAGGAGGCGACAATCGTCATTGCTAGCAGGCAAAGCAAGCCGTAATGTAAAAATTTAACAGGCAATCCCACTACACGCGCTTGATTAGGATCAAAGCAGTAAAGCATGAAATCTTTGCGTTTCAGCAGTACCACCACCATGGTAATACAGGTGATCCATAATGTTTGATTCAATTCATCTTTGGTTATCCCTAACATATTACCAAACAAAATGTGAGTGAGATGCTGGTCGGTATCCATTCGGGCAAAAAGAACCAGACCAAAAGCGAACATACCAGAAAAGACAATTCCCATAACAGTATCTTCTTTTATTCGGCTGTGTTCTTTCAGATATCCTGTTGCGAAAGCACAAAAAATACCAGAAAGAAATGCGCCAATAGCCAGTGGTATCCCGGCAGCAAAAGCCAGAACAATTCCTGGTAATACTGCATGAGAGATAGCATCACCCATTAACGACCAGCCTTTAAGTACCAGATAGCAAGAAAGCATCGCACACACTGCGCCTGTTACAATAGCTGCGAATATTGCCCGCTGCATGAACGGAAACATAAATGGTTCAATGATTAGTTGAATCAACTCATTCATGATTGCGTCTCCTGAGCCAATGCCGAGGATTCTTTTCTGGCACGTATACGAGAAGCTAATAGCCCGTGTTTTGGTGCAAAGAAGAACGCTAATAAGAAAATAACTGTTTGAAGTGTGACGATGACACCACCGGTGGCACCATTAAGAAAGAAGCTTAGGTAAGCACCAAATGCACTGGTTAGGGAACCAATAGCAATTGCAATTATTAATAGGTGCTTAAAACGATCAGTCAGCAAATAAGCCGTTGCTCCTGGAGTTACTACCATTGCGATCACTAGAATGGCGCCAACAGTTTGTAAAGCTGCAACTGTACATGCGCTCAATAAAGTAAAAAAAATAATTTTCATCCTCAAGGGCGATAGGCCAATAGAACGTGCATGGGTTTCATCAAAGAACACGACGAGTAAATCTTTCCAGATAAACATTAACACGATAAATGAAACTGCAATAATGATTTCAACCTGAAGAACATCTTCATCAGCGATACCAAGAATATTGCCGAGAATAATGGTTTGTACGTTAACAGATGTTGGATTAAGAGAAACGATTAATAAGCCGGCAGCAAAGAAGGTAGAAAATATAAACCCGATCACCGCATCTTCACGTAAGCGAGTAATATGACGAACCAGAGTCATCGACAGGGCTGCCAGCATACCAGTAAAAAAAGCGCCACCAGCATAGGGAAGACCCAGTGCGTAAGCACCGGCAACACCAGGCACAACTGAGTGAGAAAGAGCATCTCCCATCAATGACCAGCCTTTTAACATCAGATAGGCGGAAAGAAAAGCACAGACGGCACCGACAATAGCGCTGACCCAGATGGCTTTCACCATGTAGTTATAGTGAAAAGGTTGCAGCAAAAGTTCTATCATGGTTGGCGTTTCTCCTTTTGCTGAGTTTGCCGCGGCGGAACATGGTGGTTATGACCATAAAACACTGCCGCGCGTTCATCATCAGTAATGACAGTCAGAGAACGTGGGTCATCATCATCATGTAATTCTGGTCCGGATAGATTGATATGGCGGAGTACTCCACCAAAAGTCCTTTCTAAATTCTTTTGGGTGAATGTTGTTTCTGTTGGGCCACTTGCCAGAACAGTTCGGTTGATCAGGATAACATGGTCACAGAATTCAGGCACACTACCAAGGTTGTGTGTTGAAACCAGAACCAGATGGCCCTCATCACGTAAATCACACAGTAAGTCAATGATGGCATTCTCTGTTTTTACATCAACACCGGTGAACGGTTCATCTAGTAACAGAACTTTACCTTCCTGAGCCAAGGCCCTTGCAAGAAAAACCCGTTTTTTTTGTCCGCCTGAAAGTTCACCAATCTGCCGGTTGCGTAGAGCAGTTAAGCCAACACGTTCAAGCGCTTCATCAACAGCTTGGTGATCTTTTTTACCTGGGATTCTCAGGAATCCCATTTTGCCGTAGCGACCCATCATAACAACATCGGAAACCAGTACTGGAAAGTTCCAGTCAACTTCTTCTGTCTGGGGTACATATGCAATGATATTTTTCTTTAAAGCACTTTTGACAGGCATATCGCTCAGGGTAACTTTCCCTTGGGATGGGTTTAGTAGGCCCATAATAGTCTTAAACAATGTGGACTTACCACTACCGTTAATGCCAACTAACGCACAGATAGTACCGCCAGTGATAGAAAAACTTGCGTCATAAATAGCGGTGTGACCGTTGTTATAAGTCACAGTGGCATCATCAACCACTAAATGAGGATGTTCAAACGGCTTACTGCAATTCATTGATTAAATCCTTTTGCTATTGTATCTACTGTTTTGTTCAACAAATCGATATATGTTGGTACTGGGCCGTTACTACTGGAGAGTGAGTCTACATAAAGAACACCACCATAACGGGCATCAGTTTCTTTACTGACTTGCTTGGCTGGTTTATCAGAAATTGTACTTTCGCTGAATACAACTGGGATTTTATTTGCTCTTACCGTATCAATGACATAACGAACTTGTTGTGGTGAGCCTTGTTCTTCTGCATTGATTGGCCACAGATAAACTTCCTTGAATTGATAATCCTTGGCCAGATAGCTAAAAGCTCCTTCACTGGTAACTAGCCAACGCTGATCCTGTGGAATACGGGAAAGACGCTCTCTCAGCGGAGAATCCAATTTGGCGATTTTTTCAGCATAGGCTTTGGCATTCCCATTATAGATTTCTGCATTTTCAGGATCATATTTCACAAATGCTTTGCGAATATTTTCAATATAGACTAAAGCGTTTGTTGGTGACATCCATGCGTGAGGGTTAGGATTCCCGTTATAAGGCCCTTCACGGATAGGTAATGGTAGAATGCCGTCAGTAATAACAACTGCGGGTATGTCTTTTAGGTTTTCAAAGAAACGCTCGAACCAACGCTCTAGGTTCAATCCATTCCACAGGATCAAGTCAGCACGTTGGGATTTAATAATATCTTTGGGGGTAGGTTGATAATCATGGATTTCAGCGCCTGGTTTAGTAATTGATTCAACAATTGCGGCATCACCTGCTACATTTTGTGCTATATCCTGAATGATAGTAAAGGTGGTGACGACTTTGAATTTTTTGGTGGCAGATGCCTGCTGGCTAAATAAAACTATAGATAGGAGAATCAAAGTCATTCCCAGTATGGGGGACGGGAGCAGAGAATGTTTTTTCTTCATGAGTTCAAGCCTTACTTGTTATAAGTATATATGATAACGATTATCAATATCATTTAAGTAAAGTCAAGATTATAAAATTCGGAAACATAGACTATCGCAATAATTAAGCAATAGTCATTCCATGTGATATGAACACGAATAGAGTTAAAAGTTAAGTAAAAATATTTTTGGGTTATAAACGAAATTGTATATGCTGCGCTTTAATAAATCTGATCCAGAGGATTATTAAGGTGAAATCAAGATTCAGCTTTGCAGTACTGATTGTGTTGTTAGTCGGTTGTGCTGAAAAGAATGCCCAGCAAACCAATCTCGGCAAACAACCTAGTCAGCAACGCATGCTTAGTGGTGGTACGGCTAACACAGTTAATTTTCCTGCTAACTTCCCTCCGACACCTTTTGATACATTTATTCAGCAGGCATCTAATCGGTATAGTGTTGATGAAACGCTTATCAGAGCGATTATTCAAGTTGAATCAGGTTTTCGTCCTGATGCAGTCAGTAAATCGAATGCAATTGGTCTTATGCAGATTAAAGCATCAACAGCAGGACGAGATGTATATCGGCAGAAGGGGCGTTCTGGTCAACCGACAACTCGTGAGTTGAAAGATCCTAAAACCAATATTGATCTTGGTGCTGCTTATATCAGCATCCTGAAAGAACAGCATCTGGCAGGTATCGATAACCCTGAAACTCTCTACTATGCCACTATCGTTGCTTACGTAAATGGCGCAGGTGCTCTTTTACGTACTTTTAGTACAGATCGCCAGTTAGCTGTTAATAAAATAAACCGTATGACACCGGATGAGTTTTATCAGCATATTCAGGATAATCATCCGGCAGCCCAGGCTCCACGCTATTTGTGGAAAGTGAAAAATGCTTATCGTTCACTGACAGCGGTAGAATAACGGGCTGAGTAAAATGGTGATTCATTTCTAACACTCCCAATTTCTAATATTGGGTTGAGATTACATTGTTGTCAGGATAGTTGTCACAAATATTGGCGGCTACTCTTAACATTGATTTTAATATCAAACTCACGGTATTTATCCAATTCTACAACAAGAGCAGAGTGCGGGGTTTTTTAGCGTAGCCATGATCGTGTTATTAACATACGGATTATTAACTTTTTATACCCTTTGATTTTCTGACTAAACATAGCAGTGACCTGAATGTTTGTTAGTGGTATATTTTCATGGTGTTTAGGTATCAAAGGCAGTCACTTTTTATATTGTGCACCAATTTTAGTACCAAACGTTAATGGATTGACTAGATAATAATTTAAATCGTTATTTTAGTTGAATATCAAACTCCTTCAAGTGACCTTTCGTGGGGGTCACCACTGTAGATAAGGATTTTAAATGCCTGTTATTACCCTTCCTGACGGTAGCCAACGCCAGTTTGACCGTGCTGTTTCTGTAATGGATATTGCCTGTGACATTGGTCCAGGTTTAGCGAAAGCATGTATTGCTGGCCGCGTAAATGGTGAGCTGGTGGATACCTGTGAATTAATCGATTCAGATGCAAATCTTGCCATCATCACCTGTAAAGATGAAGCAGGGTTGGAAATTATCCGCCATTCATGCGCACATCTGCTAGGACATGCGATCAAACAATTATGGCCAGATACTAAAATGGCTATCGGTCCAGTTATTGATAATGGTTTCTACTATGATGTTGATCTTGGCCGTGCCCTGACGCAGGAAGATATTGAACTGCTTGAAAAACGCATGTTGGAACTTGCCAAAAAAGACTATGATGTCATCAAGAAAAAGGTAAGTTGGCAAGAGGCTCGTGATACGTTCGCTGCTCGTGGTGAAGATTACAAGGTACAGATTTTGGATGAAAACATTGGTCGTGGTGATCATCCTGGTTTGTACAATCATGAAGAATATGTTGATATGTGCCGTGGCCCACATGTGCCAAATATGCGTTTCTGTCATCATTTTAAATTGCAGAAAGTTGCAGGAGCATACTGGCGTGGGAATAGCAATAATAAAATGTTGCAACGTATATATGGTACTGCATGGGCTGATAAGAAACAGCTCAATACTTATTTGCAACGCTTGGAAGAAGCTGCCAAACGTGACCATCGTAAAATAGGTAAACAATTAGATCTGTACCACATGCAGGAGGAAGCTCCGGGCATGGCATTCTGGCATAACGATGGCTGGACTATTTTTCGTGAGCTAGAAACTTTTGTGCGTACCAAACTGAAAGAATACCAGTACCAAGAAGTTAAAGGTCCATTTATGATGGACCGTGTGATGTGGGAAAGAACGGGGCACTGGGAAAACTATGGTGAGCATATGTTTACCACTTCTTCAGAGAACCGTGAATACTGCGTTAAACCAATGAATTGCCCTGGGCATATTCAGATTTTCAACCAAGGTTTGAAATCTTATCGTGATTTGCCTTTACGCATGGCTGAATTCGGTAGCTGTCACCGTAATGAACCTTCAGGTGCATTACATGGTTTGATGCGTGTTCGTGGTTTTACCCAAGATGATGCTCATATCTTCTGCACAGAAGAGCAAATTCATCGGGAAGTTAGCAACTGTATTAAGATGGTGTACGACGTTTACAGTACTTTTGGTTTTGAAAAAATTGTTGTGAAGTTGTCAACTCGGCCGGAAAAACGTATCGGTACTGAAGAACAGTGGAATCAAGCGGAAGAAGCTTTGGCAGCTGCACTGCAAGAAAACAGTGTTCAATTTGAATATCAGCCAGGTGAAGGTGCCTTCTACGGACCTAAAATTGAATTTACTTTGTATGATTGTTTGGATCGTGCGTGGCAATGTGGTACTGTACAGCTTGATTTTTCACTACCAGGTCGTTTGAGTGCGTCCTACGTAGGTGAAAACAATGAACGTAAGGTTCCTGTAATGATTCACCGTGCGATTCTGGGTTCACTGGAACGGTTTATCGGTATCCTGACTGAGGAATATGCGGGTTTCTTCCCGACATGGATTGCTCCACAGCAAGTAGTAGTGATGAATATCACTGACAGTCAGGCTGATTATGTACAGGAATTAGCAAAAAAACTTCAAGAATCTGGCATCCGTGCAAAAGCAGACTTGAGAAACGAGAAGATTGGCTTTAAAATCCGTGAACATACTCTGCGTCGTGTACCTTATATGCTTGTCTGTGGTGAAAAAGAGGTCGAATCAGGAAAAATTTCTGTTCGTACCCGCCGCGGTAAAGATCTGGGTAGTATCGGCGTTAATGAGTTCATTGAGAAACTGCTTATAGAAATACGCAGTCGTAAGCTTCATCAATTGGAGGAATAAAGTATTAAAGGCGGAAAAAGAATTCAAACGGCGCGTCCTAATCGCATTAATGGAGAGATTCGCGCTTCTGAAGTTCGTTTAACAGGTTTAGATGGCGAGCAGATTGGTATTGTCAGTCTGAGAGAAGCTCTTGAAAAAGCTGAGGAAGTGGGTGTTGATTTGGTTGAGATCAGCCCAAATGCCGAGCCGCCGGTTTGCCGTATCATGGACTACGGCAAGTTCCTCTATGAGAAGAGTAAGTCAATCAAAGAACAGAAGAAGAAACAAAAGGTTATTCAGGTTAAGGAAATTAAATTCCGTCCTGGTACCGATGAAGGCGACTATCAGGTCAAACTACGCAACCTGATTCGTTTTCTGGAAGATGGCGATAAAGCCAAAATCACTCTGCGTTTCCGCGGACGTGAAATGGCGCATCAGCAGATTGGTGTCGAAATGCTCAACCGTATTCGCGACGATCTGGATGAACTGGCGGTAGTTGAATCATTCCCTTCGAAGATAGAAGGCCGTCAGATGATCATGGTGCTCGCTCCTAAGAAGAAATAGTTAGGCAAGCAAGTAATAAGCTCCAGTCGGTCTTATCTGGTTGGGGCTTGTTCGCCTGACTAATTCGTTGTAATTAACAATGCGAAGTGGAAATTAAAATGCCAAAGATTAAAACAGTACGCGGCGCCGCTAAACGCTTTAAAAAAACTGCAAGTGGTGGTTTTAAGCGTAAGCACGCTAACCTTCGTCACATTCTGACTAAGAAATCAACTAAGCGTAAACGTCATTTACGTCCAAAGGGCATGGTCTCCAAAGGGGATCTGGGCCTGGTTGTTGCTTGTCTGCCATACGCATAAGCAATTTTTTAGATTAGAACTCAGAGACGATAGGAGAAGTATATGGCTCGCGTAAAACGTGGTGTTGTCGCCCGTGCACGTCACAAGAAAATTTTAAAGCAAGCGAAAGGTTACTACGGTGCTCGTTCGCGCGTTTACCGTGTTGCCTTCCAGGCAGTAATCAAAGCAGGACAGTACGCTTACCGTGACCGTCGTCAGCGTAAACGTCAGTTCCGTCAACTGTGGATTGCACGTATCAACGCTGCTGCGCGTCAGAATGGTCTGTCTTATAGCCGTTTCATCAATGGCTTGAAGAAGGCATCTATTGAAATTGACCGTAAGATCTTGGCTGATATCGCTGTATTTGACAAAGCAGCGTTTGCTGCTTTGGTTGAAAAAGCAAAAGGCGCTCTGGCATAAGCTAGGGTGGTAAGAGGGAGCATCGCTCCCTCTTTTACTTTTGTTCAAAAATGTGGCTTACTAGCGTGTCGCTGTCAGGAAAAATACCATTTTGAGAGAACCAATATTATGTTTTTCGCTTTTTTTCGTTTCTTTTTTTACTTTAGCGCCTGAATTCAGGAGGCTTTGCGCGTAAGAAAAGAAACGAAAAGTTGCGCCTGAGCCTCCGTTGTGGAGGCTTTTTTGTTTTTATCACGATAAAAACAGAGACAGGCATATAGGGTCATTAAGTTATTAACGATAATTATTAGCAGGCCGTTAGGCCAAAGGAAGAGGAAAACGATGCCACATCTCGCTGAGCTGGTTGCAAAAGCAAAAGCAGCCGTAGAAGATGCCCAAGATGTTGCTGCGTTGGATTTGGTGCGTGTTGAATATTTAGGCAAAAAAGGCCATTTAACCCTCCAAATGTCATCGCTGCGTGATCTGCCGGCCGAAGAACGTCCAGCCGCAGGGGCTGTTATTAATCAAGCTAAGCAGGCAGTTCAAGAAGCTCTGAATGCCCGTAAAGAAAAACTGGAAACTGATGTCTTGAATTCCCGTCTGTCAGCAGAAAAGATTGATGTATCACTGCCAGGTCGCCGGATGGAAAATGGTGGGTTACATCCGGTTAACCGTACAATAGAGCGTATTGAAACTTTCTTTGGTGAATTAGGTTTTTCTGTAGAATCAGGCCCTGAAATTGAAGATGATTATTACAACTTTGATGCATTGAATATTCCTGCGCATCATCCTGCCCGAGCTGATCATGATACGTTTTGGTTTGATGCTAAACGTCTATTGCGTACTCAGACTTCAGGTGTGCAAGTTAGGACTATGCATAACCAACAGCCACCAATTCGCGTTATTGCACCAGGCCGTGTATATCGCAATGACTACGACCAGACGCACACTCCCATGTTCCATCAGGTGGAAGGTTTGGTTATTGACAGAGGTATCAGTTTTACCAATCTGAAAGGAACATTGCACGATTTCTTAACTAATTTCTTTGAAGAGGATTTGCAGATCCGTTTCCGCCCATCTTACTTTCCATTTACAGAACCTTCGGCGGAAGTTGACGTGATGGGTAAAAATGGCAAATGGCTAGAAGTGTTGGGTTGCGGTATGGTTCACCCTAATGTATTGAATAATGTTGGTCTTGATCCTGAAATCTATTCTGGCTTCGCTTTCGGCATGGGGGTAGAACGTCTAACAATGTTACGTTACGGTGTAACGGATCTGCGTGCGTTCTTCGAAAATGATCTGCGTTTTCTCAAACAGTTTAAATAAGGCGGGAGTATCTCATGAAATTCAGTGAACTCTGGTTACGCGAATGGGTAAATCCAGCCATTAGCAGTGAAGAATTATCTGACCAAATGACCATGCTTGGTCTGGAAGTTGATGGCATGGAGGCAGTAGCCGGTCAATTCCATGGTGTGGTTATTGGTGAAGTTGTTGAATGTGCCCAGCATCCGAATGCGGATAAGTTGCGGGTAACAAAAGTGAATGTGGGTGGTGAACGCCTGCTGGATATCGTTTGCGGTGCTCCGAATTGTCGTCAGGGATTGAAAGTTGCTGTAGCAACTGTGGGAGCTGTGCTACCGGGTGATTTCAAAATCAAAGCGGCTAAACTGCGCGGTGAGCCTTCTGAAGGGATGCTGTGTTCTTTCTCTGAACTAGGTATTTCAGAAGACCATGACGGTATTATTGAATTACCAACTGATGCACCTTTAGGTGTTGCTCTGCGTGAATATCTGAAGTTAGATGACAGCATAATTGAAATTAGTATTACACCTAACCGTGCTGACTGCCTGAGTATCATTGGCGTTGCACGTGATGTAGCAGTCGCTAATAAAATTTCATTATTTGAACAGCAAATTGAAGCAGTAAAACCGACAACAGATGCTGCCTTCCCTATTCGTGTTGAAGTGACAGAAGCATGCCCACGTTACTTGGGTAGGGTAATTAAGAAAATTAATGTGAAAGCGGCAACGCCACTGTGGATGCGTGAAAAATTGCGCCGTGGTGGTATCCGTTCCATCGATCCGATAGTCGATGTGACTAACTATGTGTTACTTGAATTGGGTCAACCATTGCATGCGTTTGATTTGGAACGTCTAAATGGTTCAGTCACTGTACGCATGGCGAAACAGGATGAAAAATTGGTGCTACTGGATGGTACAGAAGCCAACCTTTCTACTGATACTCTAGTTATTTCTGATGAAAAACAAGCTGTTGCAATGGCAGGTATTTTTGGCGGTGAACATTCCGGTGTGAATGAAGAAACCCAAAATATTTTACTTGAGTGTGCATTTTTTTCACCTTTGGCGATTGCTGGTCGCGCTCGTCGTTATGGCTTACATACCGACGCTTCTCATCGTTATGAGCGTGGCATTGATCCTCAATTGCAGCACAAAGCGATGGAGAGGGCGACCCAATTACTGATCGATATTTGTGGTGGTGAAGCCGGTCCAATCATTGATGCTACTGATGAGTCTCAATTGCCAAAACCAGCGACAATCACTCTGCGTCGTGAAAAGCTGGATCGTTTAATTGGCCATCATGTGCCTGATGAACAAGTTGGTGACATCCTGACCCGTTTAGGTTGTAAAGTCACTACGCAAGAAAATTGTTGGCAGGCGGTTGTACCAAGTTGGCGCTTTGATCTGGAAATTGAAGAAGATCTGGTTGAAGAAGTTGCCCGTATCTACGGTTACAACAATATTCCAGATGTACCGATGCGTGCAGATCTTGTCATGAAAAAACACCGTGAAGCGGATCTTTCCCTGAAACGTGTTAAAACAATGCTCGTCGATAGAGGTTATCAGGAAGCGATTATTTACAGCTTTGTTGATCCTAAAATTCAGGCACTGTTACATCCACAGCAACACGTGCTGATGCTACCTAACCCAATTTCAGCGGATATGTCAGCAATGCGTTTATCTTTGTTGACTGGTTTGCTAACAACGGTGGTATATAACCAGAACCGTCAGCAAAACCGTGTGCGCTTGTTTGAAACTGGCTTGCGTTTTGTTCCTGATGAAAATGCGGAACAGGGTATTCGCCAGGAACTGGTGTTAGGGGGAGTTATCACCGGTAATCGTTTTGAAGAGCATTGGTCACTAGAAAAACAGTCTGTTGATTTCTTCGATATGAAAGGCGATTTGGAAGCTGTACTGGAATTGACTGGAAAGTTATCTAAGATTTCTTTTAGAGCAGATGTAAATCCTGCATTGCACCCAGGTCAAAGCGCCGGAATTTATCTGGAAAATGAATATATCGGATACATTGGTGTTGTTCACCCAGAATTGGAGCGCAAACTTGATTTAAATGGCCGTACCGTGGTATTCGAAGTGCTCTGGAATAAGTTGGCAGACTGCGTGATTCCTGACGCGAAAGAGATTTCACGCTTCCCGTCAAACCGTCGTGATATCGCAATTGTGGTGCCTGAAAATGTTGCAGCAGAAGATGTTTTGTTTGAATGTAAGAAAGTTGGCGTAAATCATATAGTTGGCATAAACTTGTTTGACGTGTATTGTGGTAAAGGTGTAGCAGAGGGTCATAAGAGCCTCGCTATAAGTTTTATCTTGCAGGATACCGCGCGTACACTGGAAGAAGAAGAGATTGCTGCAACCGTTAGTAAATGTGTTGCAGTACTAAAACAGCGATTCCAAGCATCCTTGAGGGACTGAACCTATGGCGCTTACTAAAGCTGAAATGTCAGAAAATCTGTTTGAGAAACTGGGGATTAGCAAACGTGATGCTAAAGATCTAGTTGAATTGTTCTTTGAAGAAGTGCGTCGTTCTTTGGAGAATGGTGAGCAGGTAAAATTGTCTGGATTTGGCAACTTTGATTTACGGGATAAAAACCAACGTCCGGGACGTAATCCTAAGACTGGTGAAGATATTCCGATTACAGCTCGCCGAGTAGTGACATTCCGTCCTGGTCAGAAGTTAAAAAGCAGGGTTGAGAAAGCCACACCTAAGGAATAATCAAATCAAAAAGGCCGCACTAATAGCGGCCTTTTTCTTAAAATATCTTCTCTTATGAGCTGATGTCCAATGCAACCCACCCATTCCATTGCTGAATTAGTGATTCGTCAGAAAAGACGTGATTATCGTTTTCTGGCAATTCTTACTTGTTTATTTTTGTTTGTTTGTTTTCTTTCACTTTGTGCAGGGGAAAATTGGATATGGCCTGATAAGTGGTTTTCTGAAACAGGTCGGTTGTTTGTGTGGCAATTACGTTTTCCTCGTGTATTGGCTGTAGTCGCTGTGGGTGCAAGTTTGACTGTGGCTGGTGCGATAATGCAGGCATTGTTTGAAAATCCGCTGGCTGAACCAGGGCTACTAGGGATCAGCAATGGTGCTGGTGTTGTTGTTGTGTTTCTGGTGCTGATGTTTCACGGTATTGCTCCATTCTGGCTGTTGAGTACTGGAGCTGTGTTGGGAGCACTTATTGTCACAATGATATTGTTGATCTTTTCAAGAAAGCGTCACTTGAATAATGCCCGTTTGTTGTTAGTGGGGGTCGCTTTTGGTGTTGTTTCTGGTGCTCTGATGACATGGATGGTCTATTTTAGTACCAGTATGGATTTGCGCCAGCTAATGTATTGGATGATGGGTAGTTTCAGTGGAATAGACTGGCGACAGCAATGGTTGGTAGTCGCTTTATTTCCTTTGATTATTTGGCTGAGTAGTCAAGGAAAAGTGCTTAATTTCCTTTCATTGGGAGAAATACAGGCTCATCAGTTAGGTATCTCGCTTTATTATTGGCGGAATTTATTTGTACTCGCTGTTGGATTGTTGGTGGGGTTAAGCGTTGCACTTGCCGGGACAATCAGCTTTATCGGCTTAGTTATTCCACATATTCTGCGTTTATGCGGTTTGACAGATTATAAAACACTACTGCCTGCATGTGTTCTGGCAGGGGGGTATGGGTTATTGCTGGCTGATTTGCTTTCCCGCCTCAGTCTGACTAATGCAGAAGTGCCGATTGGTGTTGTGACAGCCACATTGGGGGCACCGGTGTTCATTTGGTTATTATTAAAAGTCAGAGACTGGAGTTAAAAAGTGAATCAAGTGCAAATGACCCGTCAATTGATGACTCTCAGGCAGATATCAATCCAAACTCGATTAGTATCGCTGACAGCATCAATACAACAAGGTGAACAAATACATCTTATTGGGCCGAATGGTTCAGGAAAGAGTACGCTATTAGCTTGTATGGCAGGTATTTTGCCGTATAGCGGCAAAATCTATTTGCAACAAAGGTGTCTCAGTGAATATAGCCCCCGCGAATTAGCACGTCATAGAGCATGGTTGAGTCAGCAGGTTGTTTCTGTACCAATAATGCCGGTTTTTCAATATTTGCAGCTGTATTTAACACCTTCTCCGGTTAATTATGATGATGTACTGTCAGAGTTATGTTCCTTTTTTAAGTTAGGAACGCTTCTGGAGACACCGGTAGGGAGATTATCTGGTGGTGAATGGCAACGAGTTCGATTAACGGGGGTTTTTTTGCAAGTTTGGTCATCAATCAATCTGGAGGGAAAACTATTACTCTTGGATGAGCCTACTAATAACCTCGATATCGCTCAGGTAGCAGCGCTTGATCTGTTAGTGAAAAAATTCTGTGAACATGGTGGCTCCGTAGTCATGAGTGGTCATGATCTTAACCATAGCTATGATAGAGCTGATCGTATCTGGTTGCTTGCCGATGGGCAATTGGTTGCAGATGGAAAACCAGACGAGGTAATGAAAGAAAATACGCTATCTAAAGTTTTTGCCGCTGATATCAAATGCGTATCTGAGAAGACATATAAATATTGGCGGGTTTTTCTACCTGATTATAATTCAGTCTGATGTATGCCATAGTGAATTTTATTGTTTTGATAGCTTTATTTCCATTTAATTTGCTAAATCTGTGCCTGCGTTGATGATTCGTTAAAATATAGTCATCTAATATATCATTATATTATGAACGAATCGGATTGTATTTTATGGGAAGTTTTCTTCCATTTTCCCGTCCTGCTTTAGGTGATGAAGAAATTCAGGCAGTAGAAAAAGTTCTTCGTTCGGGCTGGATTACAACAGGCCCTGAAAATCATCAATTGGAACAGGACTTCTGCCGAATGTTTGGCTGTAAACATGCGGTTGCGTTGACCTCTGCAACTGCGGGTATGCATCTGACATTGATGGCATTGGGTATTGGCCCTGGTGATGAAGTTATTACTCCATCTCTGACTTGGGTTTCTACGGTAAATATGATCTGCCTGCTTGGTGCTGAGCCGATCATGATTGATGTTGATCGCAATACTTTAATGATTGACGCAGCAACAGTAGAAAGGGCAATTACTCCCAGAACCAAAGCCATTATTCCTGTTCATTATGCTGGTGCTCCCTGTGATTTGGACGCATTGCGTGCAATTGCTCAGAATGCGGGTATTCCATTGATTGAAGATGCTGCTCATGCAGTAGGAACCCGTTATAAGAATGAATGGGTCGGTGAGCAGGGTACAGCTATTTTCTCTTTCCATGCCATAAAAAATGTTACCTGTGCAGAAGGCGGATTGATTGCGACTGATAATAATGAACTTGCTGAACGGATTCGGTGTCTGAAGTTTCATGGATTAGGTATTGATGCTTTTGATCGTCAGATTCAGGGCAGGAAACCACAAGCGGAAGTCGTAGAGCCAGGTTACAAATATAATTTATCAGATATTCATGCTGCGATTGCTGTTGTGCAATTAAGTAAATTGGAATCAATGAATACTCGTCGCCGACAAATCGTTGCTCGTTATTCAACAGTATTAAAAAATTCTCCCTTGCAGATGTTGAATGCGCCAGATTATGAGCATTTGCACGCACATCATCTGTTTATGGTACGGGTTGATAAAGATGTATGTGGCATTGACCGTGACACATTGATGGAATGTCTGAAAGAGAAAGATATTGGCACAGGTTTGCATTTCAGAGCCGCACATACGCAAAAATATTATCGGGAACGCTTTCCGCAGTTGTCGTTGCCTGAAGCAGAATGGAACTCGGCAACACTTTGTTCATTACCACTCTTTCCTGATATGAGTGATAACGATGTGGATCGTGTAATTGATGCTTTACAAGAAATTCTTTCGGAGCGCAGATTTAGTGTCTTTTGAACAAATTAAAAAAGTTTCTGTTGTTATTCCAGTTTATAACGAAGAGGAAAGCTTACCTCTTTTATTGGAAAGAACCTTGGCAGCCTGTAAGCAACTGACTCAGGACTATGAGCTTATTCTTATTGATGATGGCAGCAGTGATAAATCTGCTGAAATTTTGGTTCAGGCAGCGGAACAACCTGAAAATCATATTATTGCCATTTTGCTTAACCGTAATTACGGTCAGCACTCAGCGATTATGGCGGGTTTTAATCAGGTCAGTGGAGATTTAGTGATTACTCTTGATGCAGATCTACAGAATCCGCCAGAAGAGATCCCTCGTCTTGTTAAAACGGCTGAGCAGGGTTATGACGTTGTTGGTACTCGCCGTGCTAATCGGCAGGATTCTCTGTTCCGTAAAACAGCTTCAAAAATCATCAATGCGATGATCACTAAAGCAACAGGCCGCTCTATGGGCGATTATGGCTGTATGCTACGTGCCTATCGTCGCCATATTATTGAAGCCATGTTGCAGTGCCATGAGCGCAGTACCTTTATTCCTATTCTGGCGAACACTTTCGCTCGCAAAACGATTGAGATAGATGTTGCCCACGCCGAGCGTGAATTTGGTGATTCCAAATACAACTTCATGAAGTTGATTAATCTGATGTATGACCTGCTTACCTGTCTGACAACCGCACCTTTACGTTTGCTGAGCGTAATAGGGAGCGTGATTGCAGTTTCTGGTTTTTTGCTGGCTGTATTGCTGGTGGTTTTACGTCTGATTTTTGGGGCCATATGGGCAGCAGACGGCGTGTTTACCCTGTTTGCCATCCTTTTCATGTTTATTGGTGCACAGTTCGTCGCGATGGGCTTATTAGGTGAATACATAGGTCGTATTTATAACGATGTCCGTGCGCGCCCACGTTATTTTATTCAAAAAGTGGTCGGAGATAAAAAGACCAACGACAACCAGGAAGAGTACTAATGAAAGCAATTATATTTGCCTATCATGATATCGGCTGTGTCGGGATCAATGCCTTAGTTAAAGCTGGGTTTGATATTCAGGCGGTATTTACCCATACAGATGATCCTACTGAAAACCATTTTTTCTCTTCTGTTGCCCGTTTGAGTGCAGATTTAGAGCTTCCGGTTTTTGCGCCAGAAAATGTTAATCATCCTCTATGGATTGAACGTATCCGTGAACTAAAACCGGATGTCATTTTTTCTTTTTATTACCGGAATATGCTGAGTGAAGATATTTTATCACTGGCGAGTTCTGGTGCATTTAACTTGCATGGATCACTGTTGCCAAAATACCGTGGTCGTGCACCCATTAACTGGGCAATTTTAAATGGTGAAACGGAAACAGGCGTAACCCTGCATAAAATGGTGTTGAAACCGGATGCCGGGGATATTATTGCTCAACATAAAGTTGCTATTACAGAAACGGATACTTCGCTGGTTTTACACGGAAAAATTCGTGAGGCGGCGGGAAAACTGCTTGATAAAGTATTACCTCAGATCAAATCAGGAACCTATATTTCAACACCTCAGGATCAAAGTCAGGCAACTTACTTTGGTCGCCGTACTGCTGCTGATGGAGAGATTGACTGGGGAAAATCAGCAACTGAAATCAACAACCTTGTCAGAGCGGTGGCTGAGCCATATCCGGGTGCATTTACTTTCTTGGGTGAGCGCAAGATTACTATCTGGCGTGCTTCTCCATTAGATGAAGCCCATAACAAACAGCCGGGTACGGTATTGTCGGTAGATCCACTGGTTATTGCTTGTGGAAAAGGGGCATTAGAAATTATCAGTGGGCAAAGTGAATCTAGTTTATATGTTCGAGGGACCCGCTTGGTAGCAGAAATGAGCATTGTGACTGATATCTGTGTTGGTCCAAAGGCAACATCCCAGATTAGCTACCGTAAGCGTGTATTAATCCTTGGCGTGAATGGTTTTATTGGTAATCATCTGACAGAGCGTCTGTTGCGTGATGGCAACTATGATATCTACGGTATGGATATTGGCTCTTCTGCTATTGAGCGTTTTATCGGTAATCCGCATTTTCACTTCATTGAAGGTGATATTAACATTCATACTGAATGGATCGAGTATCACATCAAGAAATGTGATGTGGTTCTGCCGTTGGTCGCTATTGCAACTCCAATTGAATATACCCGTAACCCACTGCGTGTATTTGAACTGGATTTTGAAGAGAATCTTAAAATTGTCCGTTATTGTGTTAAATATAATAAACGGATTATTTTCCCATCCACATCAGAAGTTTACGGAATGTGTGATGATAAAGAGTTTGACGAAGATGATTCTCGTCTGATTGTTGGCCCGATTAACAAACAACGCTGGATTTACTCTGTTTCTAAGCAATTACTGGATCGCGTTATTTGGGCATATGGTGAGAAAGAAGGGCTCAGATTCACCTTGTTCCGCCCATTTAATTGGATGGGGCCACGTCTGGATAACCTGAACTCTGCGCGTATTGGCAGCTCAAGAGCAATTACACAACTGATATTGAACTTAGTTGAGGGTTCATCAATCAAACTAGTAGATGGTGGTGAACAGAAGCGTTGCTTTACTGATATTAATGATGGTATTGAAGCGTTATTCCGCATTATTGAAAACCGTGATGGATTATGTGACGGTCAGATTATCAATATTGGTAATCCAACTAACGAAGCCAGTATTCGTCAGTTAGCAGAAATGTTACTTGATAGCTTTGAGAATCATGAGTTGAGAGGTTATTTTCCTCCGTTTGCTGGATTCAAAAAAATCGAAAGCGGAAGTTACTACGGCAAAGGCTATCAGGATGTTGAGCATCGTAAGCCGAGTATTAAAAATGCGGAACGGTTGTTAGGCTGGAAACCAACTATTGATATGAAACAGACGATAAATGAAACACTGGATTTCTTCTTGCGTGGTGAAGTGGAAGAATTAGGGAAAAAATAATGAAACAAGTTGGCTTGAGAGTTGATGTAGATACCTATCGGGGCACCTTTGAAGGTGTACCGCAGTTGCTTAAAATCTTGGCAAAACATCAGATTCAGGCCAGTTTTTTTTTCAGTGTTGGTCCTGATAATATGGGGCGTCATTTATGGCGCCTTTTGCGACCGAAATTCTTATGGAAGATGTTGAGATCAAATGCGGCATCTCTGTATGGCCTTGATATTTTACTGGCGGGGACTGCATGGCCAGGTAAGAAAATAGCCAAGGATTTAGGCTACTTGATGAAACAGACTCTGGATGCAGGCCACGAAGTTGGTCTGCATGCATGGGATCACCAGGGTTGGCAGGCGAAAGTTGGCCGTTGGTCTGAAACTAAGTTAACAGAACAGGTTAAATTGGGGGTGGATGCTTTGGTCCGGGCAATGGGTCAACGGGTAACTTGTTCTGCTGTAGCTGGTTGGCGGGCGGATGAGCGCGTACTGGCGGTAAAGCAGCAATTTGGTTTTGATTACAACAGTGATTGCCGGGGTACGCACCCATTCAGGCCAGTTTTGCCAGATGGCACTATCGGTACGGTGCAAATTCCGGTGACACTACCAACTTATGATGAAGTTGTAGGAACTCAGATTAAGGATAAGGATTTTAATCAGTTTATTCTTAATGAGATGAAAAACGACCAAGGTATTCCGGTATATACCATCCATACAGAAGTGGAAGGGATGTCCAAATCCACAGGATTTGCAATTCTGTTGGAAATGGCCCACCGGGAAAACATACAATTTTGTGCATTGAGTCATCTGCTACCTGAAAATATCCAGCGACTTCCTGTAGGGCGAATTGTCCGTTCTGAATTTCCCGGCAGAGAAGGGTGGTTAGGATGTCAACAAGAGGTTTAACTTATCTATGTTAAATAACCGGGCGTGTAAAGTGGGGGCCTTTTTGATGGCTCTTTTTTTTATCCTTACCTATTTATTACCCCTTAATGGCCGTCTATTATGGCAGCCTGATGAAACTCGTTATGCAGAAATCAGCCGTGAAATGCTCCAACGAGGGGATTGGATTGTTCCGTATTTGCTGGACATTCGTTATTTTGAAAAGCCTATAGCGGGTTATTGGATTAACAACATCAGCCAATGGATTTTTGGCGATAATAACTTTGCTGTCCGTTTTGGTTCAGTTTTCTGTATTTTTATCAGTGCAATTTTATTATATCGGCTGGCTATGATGATGTGGCAAAGTCGGCATATTGCTTTTGTCACCAGTCTGATTTATATCTCAATGTTTCTGGTATTGGCGATTGGCACTTATAGCGTACTCGATCCAATGTTCTCTCTGTGGATGACAGCTGCCATGGTGTGTAGTTTCTGGGCGCTAAAAGCAGACTGTACCAGACAGCGGGTTATAGCCTATTTGGTGCTCGGTTTATGCTGTGGTATGGGTTTTATGACTAAAGGATTTTTGGCATTGGCTGTTCCGGTGATTGCTATGCTGCCAATTGTCATTTATCAGAAGCGGTTCCTGCAAACGGCATATTTTGGCACGCTTGCTATCATTTCGGCAATAGCCATCAGTCTACCGTGGGTTATTGCGGTTGCTCAACGTGAGCCTGACTACTGGCATTATTTTTTCTGGATTGAGCATATTAAGCGTTTCTCTTCCGATGATGCGCAGCATATTGCGCCATTCTGGTATTATATTCCTATTCTGATCCTTGGTGTAATTCCGTGGCTGGGGTTATTACCGGGAGCGGTGATGAAAGGTTGGAAAGAAAGGAAATCCAATCCTGAAATGTTTTTTTTGCTTTGCTGGTTTGCAGTGCCATTATTGTTTTTCAGTATTGCGAAAGGAAAATTGCCAACTTATATCTTGCCTTGTATGGCGCCATTGGCAATGATGATGGCTAAGTTCGGCGTAGATTGCGCAAAAAATGGCAAGATGAAATTACTGAAAATCAATGGAATGGTTAACGTATTTATTGGTTTGTTGGCAGTGATGGTTTTGTTTGCTATGGAAACCGTGACACAACATTCTTTATATCAGCCATCAGAATGGCCTAAATGGGTTTTGGCTATTGTTGCCTTTGGTATCTGGGGAATTATTGGTTATTTGTGTTTTATGCTGAATGGGAAATACTGGCTGTTGGCTGCGTATTGTTCTATTGTTGTTAGCTTAGCGATTGGTAATGCTTTGCCTGAAAATACGATTAATTCTAAATTACCTCAGAATTTTATTAACCTGCATCGTCAGGAACTTGCAGACAGCCGGTATATTCTCTCGGAAAGTGTTGGTCTTGCAACCAGTGCTGCGTGGGAAATGAAACGCAGTGATATTTATATGCTTGAGCGTTGGGGAGAATTGGAATACGGCTTGAGTTATCCAGATAGTCAATATCGCCATATCAGCTATAAAGATTTCCCACAATGGCTGGAGAAGGCCCGTAAAGAAGGGCAGGTATCAGTACTCCTTCATATGTATAAAAATGAAGAATTACCTGATTTACCTAAAGCAGATCAAGTCAGCCGTAATTATCGTTTTGTTATTATGGTCTATGAGAAACGCCCGTGATAGATTTTGCCCTATTACTGCTGGTCAGCTTGCTTACATGTGCTGGTCAGCTGTGTCAGAAACAGGCTGTGATATGCTGGCAGAGTGATACTTATAAGAGGGTATCAGCTTTGAAATGGTTGCTGGGGGCAGTGATTCTGTTAGCTGTCGGAATGCTGTTCTGGCTGCGTTTATTACAGATATTGCCGTTGGGAATTGCCTATCCAATGCTGAGTATTAACTTTATTATTGTTACTTTAGCGGGTAAATTTTTCTATCAAGAAAATGTAGGCAAAAAGCATTGGGGTGGGGTTGTTTGTATCATGTTGGGAATTCTGTTGATGAGCTTGAATTAATGAAGGGGTATATTTGGGGGTTAGCGAGTGCATTGTTGGTGACAATAGCACAGTTATTATTGAAATGGGGAGTGGTAAATCTGCCGGCATTAAACCTTAGCTTGCATTGGTTTGATATTGCATGGTTATGGAGTAATCGTTATCCTCTTGCGTCGATAATGGCTGGTTTGGTTGGCTATCTGTTATCTATGCTGTGTTGGTTATTTGCTCTGAAATATTTACCATTAAATAAAGCCTATCCGTTAATAAGTCTGAGTTATGTATTTGTATATTTGATGGCTGCTTTAATGCCTTGGTTTAATGAAGCGGTTACATTATTAAAAACAGTAGGAGTGATTTTTATCCTGTTTGGCGTCTGGCTGATCAGTCGTCCAGAACGAATCGCAAAATAAATATTTAGCTATTCTGCTGTAGGATATAGCCTTGTTTTTTGATTAAGTGATGGATAAAGTTACGGTGTTTTTCGGGGCTTGTGGGGAAGGGATTTATGACAATAAGAATGAAAGAGTTGCTGTTGTTATTTAGCCTGGTACTCGTCGGTTGTTCCAGTCATTCCCCCAAGACTCAAGCCCCAGCATTAAAAACAGCACTTTCTGATCCAATCATGGTAATTGCTCAGCTTAAGGAACAGCTTAAACAATGGTACGGTACACCGTATCATTACGGTGGGATGGATCATCGGGGTGTAGATTGCTCTGGTTTTGTTTACCGTACTTTTAGTGACCGGTTTGATATTCAGTTACCTCGTACTACCCGTGGGCAAATAGGATTAGGGACCCGCATTGATAAAAGTGATTTAATGCCGGGTGATTTAGTCTTTTTCAAGACAGGTAGTGGTGAGCATGGGTTACACGTTGGCATTTATGATGCCAACAATCAGTTTATTCATGCATCAACCAGTAAGGGGGTTACCCGCTCATCTATGAATAATGTTTACTGGAGAAAAGCTTTTTGGCAAGCTCGTAGGATTTAAATACATTCTCATGAACGATCTATAAAATTAATTCTGTTGATAGCAACTATATTTAAGTTTCAGCTATTAATGGCAATGATCCCCGACTTACCAACTGGATTTCAACGTCGTTAGGTTTATTAATGTCGTTATAAATTCAGATCATGATGAGATAAATTCTTAAAAACAAATAACCAGTTCCTTAATGTACCGGGAACTGGTTAAAATATTTGTTATGGTATTATCTTGTTATTTCTATCGTGGTGCTATTGGAATTTGTAGTAATATTTGCCTTCTTTGTCGCATGAATTACTGGTTTAACAGATTTATTGTCTATAACTATATTTTTAAATTTAGCAGCGTAATTTTTATGAATTTTAATATTCTTTTCTGGTACTCCACGAGGTACAGCGATTGTAGATAATATTTTCCAGTTTTTTACTGAACTGATATTAGTGTTTTTTATCTCTGAAATAAGTCTACCTGTATAACCCTTATTGGAAATTCCCCAATATGTCGCTCTGGTTGCGCTATTTAGGTTTTTATATATTGTAAGTTGTACTTCACTACCAGGTTTAAAACCATTTGTATAAGTAAAATTATCTTTTCCTTCAATATATTGAATAGTTTCTTGGCCACGGCTTCCTACTTTCATAATTGGTTTCCATACATTATAGGTAGTACTATATTGAAAGCCAATATCTGATTCTACTTGACCAGAAAAACCAGAATATACATATAGTGTTCCACCTTCTGCTTTAAAAGAAGAGCCTTCTTTAATCTCTGGTAGGACTATTTTTGTGATTAGAATAGATCCTGTATTATTAATAATCGCTCTTCCTCCGATACTATTGGTAATATTATTTTCATTAAGATATGATATTTGTGAGAGTGATTGTGCTTCAGTTGCTTTAACTTCATGGGCGTGAATTATCAAGAAGGTATTAACTACAATTATACTGGCTAATGCAATCTTCGTGAATTTTCTACGAGTGAGCACGATATTTTCTCCCACAGACAACTTATTTTTAAATCTAATCATGTTATTTTTCTCATTGATATGTGTTTAAAGTTAGTCATAAATCAAAATATTATTGATAAGATTATTTTAATTTAATGTGGTGATTTTCTATTGCGTAAAATACATATTTTAAATGAACTTTTGTTCATAAATAAAATACCACTGGAACAGAATGAAATAAAAAACATTTTTATTTGTCTTTATGATAAAAAAACTTAGATATTATTTATTAAACCAAGTTGTTTTTATAAGTGATATTTTAATTTGCTGGATTTGGTTAATAAGTGTATTTTTTAATAAGAGGTGCGATAGTTATTATAATTCAGCATGTTGTGCTCCAAAGGAAAATATATTATGAAATATGATTTTATTTGTGAAGAATAATATCAGATTTATATTTTAAAGGAAGAAGGTAAGATGATAAAAATCGTAAGTTAATAATTAATTATATTTTATTTAACTTAGAGCAAGAAATATAAAATTAATATGTAAGGAAATTTTTATTTTCGTACCATAAATATGATTGATTAACCAGATGTTATTTTCTTTTCCAGAAAACAATTATATTTTTGCGAATAGAACTAACCCAATAACTTAAATCATCTTGAGAGGAAAACTGATGATAGATAAACAACTTTATTCTCCTGAAATAAAATATCCTTCATGGGCACCCAATGATGTCCCGCTATTTATCGTACTTGGGCAATCCAACAGTTATGGTCATGGAACGCAATTACCGCTAGCTAAACAAATAACGCAAGGTTTAAAAAACGTATTCACATTATCCTTGCCAGAGGTTTACAACGTTGATTTTCCCGCAATTAACTGGACAGCGTTGACTAGCTTTGGCAATGCCAATATTGGTGCTCCCATCGGTTTACTACGCGGCAATCAGGATAACTCTGTCAATGCTGCTAACCGCTTTGCCAAGCTCTGGCAAGATCATATCAACGAAGGTAATACGCTTAATTTGCCTGATCTTTATGTCATTTTAATGGGTTGGGGCGGTCAAGGCATGTATCTGGACAATCCGCCGGATAACCGCTGGGCGCCTGAGCGTGATCCCTGCGATGTGGAATCGCTCTATCCCCGTGCAATCAGAACGTTGCGCATGGCAATAGAATCATTGCACAAACTGGGCAAAAAACCTCGCATTTTGGCTGTCCATTGGAATCAGTGGGAAGCAGAAACTGAAAGTTTATTGGCTGCACAAGCATCAGAGCAGAATTTTACCCGTATCATTACCGGTATCAGCGATGCTTTAGGTTCCTGTCGTATACCGTGGAGATTGTATTACCCACTTTCGGTTGCGTTTGATCCCATCAACACCAATTATGTGCTTGAAGCAATCAACAATGTTATCGCTGATGCTCCACAATACCGGACACTAATTGATACAAGGAATTCTCCTGACTATACCGGAATAGCCCCTCGGTTTGGTGTCTTTTTGCCTGATAATATACATTATGCTGACAAAACTCAGACATGGTTTGCCCAACAGGAATGGGAGTTGATTTTATCTGGTTATAAAGGGATTAAGTTGCCATAGGATTAATCACTTGGATATATCGAGATGGTGACTGATGTTGCCATCTATTATCTTGGCAGAGAATATTTTCGGGCAGGAATAAAATAATATATTCATATTTTTCAAACTCTACCAAATATTCAAAGCAAATTAGATTAGAATTGCCGCTTATAATGCTGGCGGCAATTTTTGGAGAACAATTGAAATATTACTGCCAACTGACAATAATTTCTCCGGTTTGACCTGCCACTGGTACTGTGCCACCACTTGCAACTCTCATAGCATAAAAGAACTGTTGTGACGGGCTTCTATTATTGAATGCGGTTGTCGACATTCTTCGAACGCGTGATATATCTATGCAATTGCTGGTACTTCCTTGGCAAAGATAAACAGACAATCCTTGAGGCCATCCAACAACGTTCCAAGTCCAAGATACATTGGTAATACTGCCCGTCGCGGGTGGAGATCCGACAACCGGAAGATAAGCTGTTTCTGTGAAGTTTCTAGCATATATCGTTGGTAGAGTGACTGAAGATTGATAGCTCCCACTTGCCGCAAACCCAGTTTGCGAAAACATCATTAACAGTAATGCGGCCCCGATCCCAAAGATTTTTTTTAATTTCATAGCTATTACCCCAATATCTGATAATTTTCTATTGCGAGAACTTAGAGATATCTTTCGATCTCGCACCCTTTATCTCCTGAATTTTCATAAAAATATGTACGATACGCCAAAGGAGGCTGGATTAATTTGGATGGGATAATCTTTAAATGCAATGGGAAATCTGATTTTTTGTTAAGTAAGTCTAATCTATTTTTAATGTTTGCTGTTTTTATGCCATGCTCAGGCAGCAATCTTTTACAAGAGATTCTTCCCATGATATAAACCTGATTAAGCGATTAAATGGAGTCAGTGAAACATTTAATGGATGTAAAAAACGATGAATAAATCAGACATGACAATCACGACTTCCCGGTGTCTGGAATCTTTGATTTACATGGAAAATATTTGTCGATCCTATCGTATGGGGGAAAAGTATCATACCGTACTTGATAAAATATCATTTACTATAATGCGTGGGCAAAGTTGTGCTATTCTCGGCGCTTCCGGCTCGGGTAAAAGTACTTTGCTTAATATCCTTGGTTTGCTGGATCAGCCAACTTCTGGATGTTTTAAGTTTAATGACGTTAATGTAACAAAAGTGACTTCTGATGAGCGGGCGAAAATAAGAAACCAGGAAATAGGTTTCGTATTCCAGAGTTTCAATTTACTTCCCAGAATGCAAGCATTGGATAATGTGGCACTGCCATTGTTATATCGTGGATATTCACGCTCACTAGCTCGGAAGGAAGCGCAATACCAGCTTGAGTTGGTTGGCTTGGCTAATCGTATTCACTATCGTCCGGCAGATCTTTCTGGTGGACAACGGCAGCGTGTTGCTATCGCCCGAGCTTTGGTCGGCAAGCCTTCTCTCATTTTGGCTGATGAGCCAACAGGCAATCTCGATAGTGTCACGGCACGCGATATCATGACACTCCTTCTGTCATTAAACCGTGAGCAGGGTGCTACGCTCGTCATGGTTACACACGATGTGGAAATAGCTAAAAATATGCAGCGCTGTTTGTATGTCAAAGATGGGCGAATTTCCGAAACTGATCTGCTGGATATTTGATGCTTAGCATGAATTCTGGTCGTCACGGTCTTTCTTTCGCGCAAGCCCTGCGCGAGTCGTTGGATAGTCTGCGTCTTCTGGGAAGGCGATCTTTGCTTGCTTTGCTTGGTATTGCAGTCGGATGTGCTTCGGTTATTGCACTTTTGAACATTGGTTACAACGCTGCTAATGAAGCTATCAGCACTTTTAAAAGCATGGGAAGCAATATTCTGGTTGCTCATTTTAGTTTTATTCCTGGCGTCAATGATAAACCTGCACCATCTACATTGGATATTCAAGCACTGACCCGTACATTACCGACTATTGCACATGCTGCGCCTATCACATTACATTCAACTCGTGTTCGTTTTCGGGGGCAAGGGATCGATACAAATATTACAGGTACATCCTCTGATCTGGCTGAGGTGCTTGATTTACAAATCGAGCGGGGGCGTTTTTTATCGGACTATGATCGTCAGACGACTTATACCGTCATTGGTGCAAATATAGCGAAGCAGTCAAAGATTCAGGTGGGTAGCCAACTGCAAATTGGGGATTATCTGTTTGAAGTTATAGGAATTCTTGCTGTTCAGGGTGCGAATCCTTTACTTCCTGTCCCTGTTGACGATTCTGTGATATTGCCTATTGAAGGAATGAGACGGTTGCGGCCTGCTCCGGAGATTGGCAGCATCATTGCCAAAACACATGACACAACAACGTTAAACAGTGACGCTATATTATTACGTAACTACCTTATCTCACTATCAAAAGGTCGTAATGTCGAAGTTCAAATCCCGCAACAATTGCTTGATGGGTTGACACGTCAGACTAAGACATTCTCTTATTTGCTTGCCGGTTTAGGGGGCATTTCGTTGTTGGTGGGTGGTGTGGGTGTTATGAATGTCATGCTGATGAATGTCTCGGAACGCAGGCGTGAAATTGGTGTGCGTATGGCTTTGGGGGCCAGACCCATTGATATCGGTGTGCTTTTTATGTTGGAGGCTGCCACCTTGGCAATCGCCGGTGCAATAGTTGGTTCATTGTTAGGAGTGACTACTGGGTACCTGTTCGTAAAATTTTCTGGCTGGGTATTCACGTTATCCCCATTCTCTGTGCCTCTGGGGATTGCCAGTTCATTAGTGATTGGTCTGTTTTTTGGCATTAATCCGGCGTTGGCTGCTGCTAAGTTACAACCTATAGAGGCACTGCGTGATGATTAGCCAAATTTTTCTACGTATTATTGGTACCATCATTGGACTGGTAATAGTCTTGTCTGTGAAGCTGGTCTTAGCGGAGCAGCTGGTTCCGTCACAGGCAACTATGCCTGTAACAAGTACAATTTCTCTTAGTCAACAGGCTATTGATATAACGCTCGGTGATGCGATCTATTTGGGATTACGAAACAATCGTTCTATCCGCAGTGCTTATTTGGATCGCATTGCCCAGAAATTTGATTTGCGGGTTGCGGAGGATCGTTTTACGCCCAAGTTGTTACTCAATAGTCGTTATGCTGTTGCCCGTAATCAAGATGATCGTTACCGCCAGAGTGAGATTGTGCCTACATCTACAATGTTTGGAGAATATGGCACCCAGTTTAGTTTGTCATGGACGAGCCGAACGACATGGGCAAACAATGCTGGTCATAATCGTAATGATGGCGTTTCCTTCTCTGTCATTCAGCCTCTGCTGAAAGGTGCTGGCAAAGATGTGGCGACAGCACCTGTACGTATTGCCCAAATGATGGAGCAGATAAATCGTTTGAACCTGAAAGCGACCGTATCCCAGACGATCACACAGGTTATTATGGCTTACCGTGAATTGCTGCGTGCTCAAGAACAATTGCAAATTGCGCGTGATGCTCTGGAACGGTCGCGCCAATTGCTGGAAGTGAACAAAGCCATGATTGCTGCGGGCAGAATGGCAGCCTTTGAAATTGTCCAGACTGAGGCTGATGTTGCCATGCAGGAATTGGCTGCTGAGGAAGCAGCCAATCAACTGGATACCAGTCGCTTAGAGTTACTACGTTTACTTGCTTTAGACTTGCAAACTCAAGTAAAGGCAACTGACAGATTGGAGGCTAAACACATAGATATCAATCTCCTCCAGGCACAACATTTGGCACAAGAACATCAACCATCATACCTCACCCAATTGATTACTGTAGAACAGGCAGCGATAAACTTGATAGTTGCTCGTAATGATCGCTTATGGGATGTTTCTTTGGTCGGTAGGGCCAATCAGGTTCGTGATCGAACAGGATCAAATAGCTCCCGTAATTGGGAAAATTACGCGGGTATCCAGGTGGAGATACCTATAGGGGATTTGAGCCAGCGCCAGGCGGAAGTACGGGCGCAGGTTGATGTTCAGAATCAGGATATCCGTCTTACTGAAGCAAAACAGTCACTGGAGCGTGATGTGGGTAATGCGGTACGCGATATTGGTACGCGCTGGCGTCAATACGAGATAGCACAGCGTGCTTTGGATCTGTCCCGACGTAAGCTGGAGATTGAACGTGAAAAATTAACGGTGGGCCGTTCCAGCAACTTTCAGGTATTAAGCTTTGAAACTGATCTGCGCAACGCCGAGAATGTTCGTCTTAATGCATTGATTGCTTATCTAAATGCACAGGCGGAGTTGGATGAAACACTCGGTACCACTCTGGGGAGTTGGGATATTGCACTTAATGACTAAAATCAGGGCACTTGTTCGTTTCAGATATAAAATTTATTGGCTCGTGGCATTCGCTGTTATGCTAATTGCTGGGGCAACTATTGCTTATGTTCTCTCTCCTTCTTCAACCGATACATCATTACCAGAGCAATGGGTACGCGTTGAACCTCAACTATTAGAAAATCATCTTGGGTTAGTTGGCCGCATTCAGGCCGCCATCAGCTTGACTATTACTGCGCCGTTCGACGGAATTATCGCCGAGGTGGTGGTGGTAGAAGGTCAGCGAGTTAAACGTGGGCAACCATTATTGCACCTTGATACTGCACAACTGGATATCCAGTTGCGACAGGCACTTACAGAACTGCTGAAAGCCCAGCGAGCGGTACAAGATCTGGCGGATTGGAAAAACAGCCAGGATGTTGCCAGAGCACGCAGGACTTTGACCAATGCCCAGCTAAGCCTGAGCGATACTGAACGTAAACTAATTGATACTCGCGTTTTGTTTGAACGTGGCATCGTTGCCCGTATGGAGGTTGATACACTGGAACAGCAGGTCAAAGTTCAACGGCTCGATCTTGCTGCGGCTAAGGCGGAATTACAGGCTACGCTGGACAAAGGCACAGGTGAGTATCGGCAGATTGCTGATATGGAATTGTCGAATGCTCAAGCGCGTTATCAAGCGCTGCAAGCCCAGCAGGCTCAACGGGAATTAGTTTCGCCTTTTGATGGAATTGTTGTTCGTCCTCTTGTCACCGAATCAGACAAAACGTTATCTATTCAAAAAGGGACACGGGTAACTCAGGGAGCACCGCTTTTTGGCATAATCAATTTGGAGCAAGTTCAGGCGGTGGCGCGCATTGAAGAGGCGGATCTACATCAATTATATGAAGGAATGCCGGTTCAGATCACAGGAGATGGTTTTGCTGGGTTGTCCTTGCAAGGGCAGATTAAGACGATTGGCGTACAGGGGAGTTCAACAGAATCTCAGGGGGCTGGTGTAACTTATGATGTGTTGGTCGCGATTGATCCATTAACACCTGAACAACGACAGCGAGTTCGTCTGAATATGAGTGCAAAACTGGCTATTGTCACGTATCGCAATGAACATGGCTTGGCGGTGCCAACTAATGCATTACGAACAGGTCCTGACGGGCAGACTTTTGTTATCTATCGGCGAGAATTACACGATCCAGTGCAACAGATTACGGTGACGCCAGGATATGCTGTTCCTCAGGGGGTAGAAGTAATCGGGCTGGAGGCAGGCTATGTTGAAATTCCTGTGCAATAATGACTGATTTGGCCTAATGGTGTATGGGTAATCCAGTTTTGGTACCATTGTTTATATTAAAATTTTGTATATTAAAACGGTTCGTTGCAACTAATTTACTTTGATATATTTACACTGCTAAAATTTAAATTTTGGCTGTCGCTACAAGTGAATATTAATATTCATTGGGAAGATTTAATTTTCCCATGAAATAATTCCTATCTATTTACCTCAATATTTTCCCTATCTGAATAAATTCTGATTAAAGTAGTCTATATTATAAATATATAAAGCGGAAATTCGCTTTATGAGGTTGGCACATATATCGTGTTCTAAGTGATCTTGTAGAAGAAAAAGTTGTATCAAAATGCAGTAAGCCATTCTAAACAACATAAGGAAAATATCTAAATGTTAGTACGTAAATCGTTGTTGGCCCTGTTTGCAACTGCTTCCTTAGCTGCTGCGGGTATTGCTCATGCAGGACCAGCCGTAACAGTTACATTTAAGCATCTCGGTGCGCCGGGTAGCGCTGATGCTGTTTATACCATCGTTACTAATAATGAAGTCAGTACATACGTAAATGCATTATCCAAGCCCAAGGTTAGGGTAGAGCAAGGAGGTTTCGATTATTATCAGGTTCAAAGCCCGATTTCACCTGATGGAAATTATGCGATTGTACGATATAAAATTGGAAATAAGACTTGTGTTTTTTCGACTACTTTCGTTAATACATATGTCAATGGTGTTAAATTGCCTAAGTGGAATAAGGGGGCAACTCCGAGCGGTGGTGCCATTTGCAATGCGACCATCACTTTTACTAACTTTGTGACTTACGAATGGTCAGTTGAATTCACTATGAAGTAATGAACAATGAGTCAGATTATTTTATTAGAGATATCTGGCTCATTTTGTTTTTATTGTTTTTATTGAACTGATATTTAGTTAAATATTAGCTGGTTATTTTTTTAGTTTCTGATGAATTATATAATTATTAGTGATTATTATTAGGAGGTTTTTTGTTTATTATAATGTTATGTGTAGGTAATACAATATATGATATGTGTCAGCACTAAGTTAAAAATAAAAAAACATACAGTAATTTAATTTGTTGTTATAAATTAATATTAAATGTTTATTCTTTTTAGTTTGATTTTCTTTGGTATTTTATTGACGAATTAATGGTTATAAACTATTTTTAAAGTTGTAAAGTTTTTTATATCTTATAAGTTTATGGATTATGATGGTTTAATATGGATGTTGATAAATTAGTTGAGTTTTTTGGTGTAATATAAATTTCTATATTCGTAACTTGGTATGAACCCAATTTTATAAGGAATAATATATTATGATTGATCAAAATAATTCTAATGACATAGTTTCCCCTAATGTGTCGATTTCTAATGTAACTGTGTCCTCCATTCAAATTGCTCCGGAAATAGCCAGAAACAATGTGCATGTAGTCATTATTGATGACAAAGGTGCTTCACGGGATTTTTTGCTGGATAACTCTAACGGGGGTTATCAGGGAAATGGTAGTCTAATAACTTTGCTTCTTGCACACCTTAGTTCAAAAAAGGTCACTCTTAGAACTACCGGGTATGAATATAATAAACATGGATATATCAACGGTGTATTAATTAAAGAGGATAAGGGAAGTGGAGGAGGAAGTGGCGGAGGAAGTGGTGGAGGAAGTAGTGGAGGAAGTGGTGGAGGAAGTGGTGGAAGTGGGGGATGATAGGTAAGATATTATAGGAGTGAGAATTCCTATAGAAAACATTATTCACGTTAAAGGTATTAAAAGTCTATCTTATTATGTTATTTTCTTTTCCATTTTAAACTTGGGCAGTGCTCAAGATTTATGAAAAATAACGTTTATTGGGATAAATAGTGAATCGTAATTAATTCTAAATAAAACCCTGATATTTGGTTTTTCAGGGTTTTTACTTCTTTAATAACTGAAAATTCATTGAACTTTAGGAACAGTGTTTTAATATTTCCGATTGTTTTTTATCTGCCTGCTGAGAGTGAAAATGATCCTACTGATTGAATAAAAAATACTGTATATTATGGTTATGAATTGTATGAAAATGTTTTTGTTTTTAAATTATATTAATTGTTTTATTCATCTTGGGTTAATAAAGCTGGATGGTTTTTTTGCCATTTTATAAAATTGTTATCCGGAATCACTTATGCTGGTACATGTAGTAATTGTTCTGGAAGATTTATGGAAATCTGTTCTCCATTTCCAGGAAATAAACTGGGACTAGCCAATAGCTGTTTGGGAAATTCTTATCTGGTTTTTGCTTCATTGTAAGGGGGGAATTAGTTCAGATAGCATAAGAAAATAATGGTCAATAAACTATTGACCATTAGAGAATACTGCCAATAAAGTTATTAGGAAATCGATTATCACTCATAACCTAAGAAGTACTTGAATTCAGGTAGGTTACCATTCTCTCTGAATTTGGCAGGTGTGGTATTAAAGTGCTTTTTGAAGATTCGGGTAAATGTTGCCTGAGAACTAAAACCATACTGTAAGGCAATATCAAGGATCGGTAGGTTTCCTTCACGCAGAGATCTTGCTGCCTCATGTAAACGCCGTTTGCGAACGTATTCACCTAAAGTACAGCCTTTTACCTCTTTAAACACTCTTTGCAGGTGCCACTTTGAATAACCGCTTTTGTCAGCAATGGTATCTATTTTTATACCTTCATTACATTGAAGCTGAGTTTCAAGCCACCTGATAATATCGTTTACTACAATTTCTGACATTTTCACCTCCCACTAAGGTGGGCTAGTTGCTAAAATATTAGAGTCTGTTAGTTATTTTCATAATGATAATAACGTAAGTTATTAATAGGTGTATTTTAAGATAAATTGAAAATATCGATAGGCAAAAAATGCTATTTATAATTGATAATTATTATCATTTATAAAGATTTTCTTCATTTTAATAATAAGTAGCATCAAATGCTCTCCATCAATTTATTTAAATTAGTATCATCGCTCGTCGTTCAATTTAAAGGAGGTTGTAATGCAATCGGATTTGGCCTTTTTAGCTAAAAAATTGGTATTTTTCATCCTGTATGCTCTGATCTTGTCCATAGTAATAGGCTTACTTTTTATCGATATTATCTATTTGCAGAATGCAGTGAAGGAGAATTCATTAACTGAAATTTCTCAGGAGAGTATACTGTTTGTTATTTCTGCTGTATTTCTTCGGGAAGCAAGGAAGAATAGCAAATTACGTCCTGCCTTAATTTTGATATCTGGTTTTTTTGCCTGTTTGTTGATAAGAGAACTGGATTCCATATTTGATGAAATATTTCATGGTGCTTGGGCGTGGATAGCCATTCCATTGGCGTTGATTTGTATTTTTTATGCTGTTCGCAGAGGTAAGGATACGTTAGTTGGGCTTGCTCATTTTGCTCGTCATCAAAGTTACGGCATGATGGCTGCGGGTATTTTGTGTGTGTTAGTTTTTTCCCGCCTGTTTGGTATGGGGGAGTTATGGCAAGGTTTAATGCAGGAACATTTTGATCGCACTGCAAAAAATATGGTTGAAGAAGGGTGTGAGCTTTTGGGTTATTGCTTGTGCCTGATTTCAACTTTCTGGTATCTACCTGATGCAATAAAGCTTCGTAAGTAGAATAAGTGGAAAAATAAGGCAGGCAAATTACGGAAATAATTTGCCTGTTAGCTTTTGTTGTTATTGCCTCAGATAAATCTGAGGCTGCTGGGTTTCAGGATGGCGGGTGATACCCAGATCGGCTTGATACCATTTCCTTAGAATCTTATCACTCAGCACATCTTCTGGTGTGCCTGCTGCGACCAGCTCTCCTTTATGTAACAGAAATATTTTATCGGCATAGAGAGCGGCGAGATTTAGATCATGCAGAACGCAGCACATGGCCATGGGTTGTTCCCGAGTCAGCCGATAAAGCAGACGTAACGTATGCTGCTGGTGGTAGAGATCCAAAGCTGATGTCGGTTCATCGAGAAATAAACAACACTCTGTTGGTGTTGAATGCCAGAGCTGAGCAAGTACACGAGCTAATTGTACTCTTTGTTGTTCACCTCCGGATAATTGTCGATAGTCGCGGTGGCGTAACTCCTGGCAATCTGTTTGCTTAATAACCGTATCAATTGCTATTTGTTTATGATGATTACCATGAGGGGAGCGTCCCATAGCAATAACCTCTTCCACACTAAAGGGGAAGGAGAGTGAACTGTATTGACGCATGACAGCACGGGTTCGAGCTAACTGTTGAGCTGGCCATTGCTCAATAGGTATTCCATGCAAATAACATTGCCCATATTCAGGCTTCATGTATCCCGTTAATAGCCGCAATAATGTGGATTTCCCAGCACCATTTGGTCCGATAATGGCGATAACCTCGCCTTTATTCACAGAGAGCGAAACATTATCAATTATTTTCTGATGACTAATTGAATAACTCAGATTTTCCGCTTGTAGAAAAATATTATTTCTTATTGTATCCATTATGTGCGGCTCCCTGGCTGTTTGAGTATCAACCATAAGAAATATGGACCGCCGATTAAACCAGTGATTAGGCCAACGGGCATTTCTGCTGGGGAAACCAATGTTCTTGCTAGTGTATCTGCGGTGAGCAGAAGGGAAGCGCCACCCAACGTAGCACCGGGAAGCAGCCAATTATGATCACCACCAAACTGCATTCTGATCAGATGTGGAATAACCAACCCGATAAATCCAATGACACCACTTAATGCAACGGCACTACCAATAAGTAGAGCGCTGAGTAGCAATAACTGGAATTTAGTGCGCTGGACATTAATACCAAGATAGTGGGCTTCTTCATCTCCTAGTTGCAGCAGATTCAGTTTACGTGCCTGACTGAAAGTTAGGATGGTGGTTGGAATAATCAAAGAAGCAGCAATTGCCAGAGTCGGCCATTCTATTTGGCTAAGGGAACCCATCATCCATAAAGAGAATTGCCGTAATTGTTGATCGTCACTGACATAGCTTAGGACACCAATAGCAGACATACAGAGTGCATTGATGGCAATCCCGGCTAACAATAAACGAGCCAGATTTCCGTAGCTATATTTATTCAGTGAAAAAATCAGTAATGAAATTAATATGCTACCAATAAAGGCCGCAATAATATGCCCGTATACAGCAATTGCAGATGGTAGGCTAAATGGCAGAACAATGACCACGGCAACCATCAGTGCAGCACCGCTGCTGATACCGAGTAAGCTAGGATCTGCTAATGGGTTACGAAATAGTCCTTGCATCACAGCACCGGAAGCCGCTAAAGCACAGCCAACCAGTATCGCTAATAATACTCTTGGCAATCTGATGTTTAGCCAGATTTGCCATTGAGGATCACTGATAGATGCTTCCCACAATGTCTTAAAAGATAGTGATAATGCACCCATATTGGCAGAGCCAATAGCTAACCCAGAGAGTAATAGACAAAGAAATGCTATCCCTAATCCTGGGGACTTCATACGGCTCATTGAGCTTTCTCCGCCGCTTGTCTTAGCTGTTTCATCACTGTGGGGGTTTTGAGGCCAAAACCAAGCAGTCCCATATCATCTACAATTAAAACTTGTTGTTTCTGACCTGCTGGGGTGTGTTTCAAACCCGGTAATTGCCAAATTTTATCTAAACCGCCCATTGATTTGATGCCATCCTCAGTCACCAGTAATAAATTTGGTGCGCTGGCAATAACGCCTTCTTGAGAAAGTGGACGATAATTGTTGAAGCCTTGCATTGCATTGGTCGCGCCAATAGCACGGATCATTTTATCGGCTGCGGTTTTCTGCCCGGCAGCCATTGGCATGATGCCACCGTGACTCATAACGAATAGGATACGGGTTGGCAATTTGGTTGTGGGTATTTTTGCCAGTTCTTTTTGATATTGCTGAATCAGTTGTTCGCCACGTTCAGCTTGATTGACCGCCTTGGCGACGGTCTTAATTTTTTCAGGAATGGCTTCTAACGATGCTTTTCCGGTTATCTGAATAACTTCTACGCCAGAATCTTGGATTTGCTTAAGAGCGAGTGAAGGCTTTGCCAGCTCACTGGTCAGAACCAGTGTCGGATTCATAGAAAGAATGCCTTCAGGATTAAGCATCCTCATATAACCGACATCCGGTAAGGAAAGCAACGCTGCCGGTTTCAGGCTGGTGCTATCTCTGGCGACAACTTTTTCACCTTCACCAAGTGCAAAAACAATTTCAGATACATCGCCACCAATAGTAACGATTCGCTCAGTGGAAAAAGCACTGAACGATACCACAAGGACAAATGTTAGAAGCCATTGTTTCATGCTACACGCTCTTCCTGTACTGGTTGCAGTTTTGGCAGAGCAGCCACTTGCTCACGCCACTTAGTTTGCTCAAGAGTGCCTTCTGTACGCTGACCAAACAATTGAGCAATTTGATTGCCATTAGCATCAAATAATTCAAGACTAGTGACAAAACCATCTTCTGTTGGTTTGCGGGTTACCCAGCTTTCAGCAATAGCACTCTCTATTAAATGTAGTGTGAAATTGCGGTTAAAGATATTAATCCATTTCTGATCTGAGTTTTCTTCTTGATATGGCATCAAACGTTCCAGCTTACCAGTGAAGATCTGTACACAACCACGGTTGCCAACAAAAATCATGATTTCGTTTTGATCACCATAAGCGGCATTAATGATCTCGTTCAGGGCAGAGTTTTCTACTCTGTAAGCCAGATCGTCCGGAACGGCATTGAAAATTTGCTGCCGGCTTAAGTTGTGGCGTTTAAGCATAATGAAGAATTGATGAACGTCAGTCATGGCACGCCACTCTTCATCAAGCTGCACTTTCAGTTCATTTGTTATAGTTGAATGGTCAGTTTCTTCTACAGGTTTGATAACCAGCGCTGGGTTTTCTTCTGTCTGGTATTTTTCGATCAGCGCTTCCCAGGCTGCCATATCAGTATTACTTGTTGCATAAACTTTATGCAGTGCATCACCTTGATGATCAAAAAACTGGATGCTGTGGCGCATACCATTTTTCGCTGGTTCAACCAGATAAAATACACTGCTCCAGTGATTAAAGAACATTCGCAAATCAAGCTCACGAGGATTCAGGATTAACCCGGCATGGTTGCTGAAACGGGTATTTTCATATCGGCCAATTTGTTCATGCACTGCAAAATCATTGCGGGTAATCGCTTTAGTTTCACCAACAACAGCCAGCTCCTCCAGTAAAGTGGGCGCATCAATATCAAGACGTTTGGCATCTACGCCAACGCGGCTGTGTAATAACTCACCTTCACTGACATTTAGATAGGTAGCCAGATCACGGGCATATTTGGCTTTATTATCAGCTTTGGCTTGCAGGTAACGCTCATAAAGTGACGAATTCACAATTTAACTCCTTGTGGAAATACAGTGTATTAAGTTACCACTGGTAACTGACTAACAGTTTGGCATTGCGGCCATCCTGCGGTGTTCCCTGTGGTGAGTAGTATTCTTTATCAAAGGCATTGCCTAGAACTGCCGTAGTGGTCACACCTTTTAACATTCCTTCGCCTTGATAACTGACATAAAAGTCATTAATCCCATAGCCGGCTTGTTGTTTGAGATCGTTACCTTTGTCGTCTTTGCCTTTGAAATCAGTATGATTTGTGAATTGGCTTACCCAGCCTACAGAAAAACCGGTCTGTGCAATGGGGATATCCAATATGCTGGTAATAGTATCTGGGCTAAGGTTATTAAGAGAATAACCGCTCTTTTCATCTTTGCCTTCAGTGCGGTTGTAAGCCAGTTCCCAGGAGAACAGATTGGATTCATAATTCATAGAGATATCCCAACCCCAGATCTTGGCACTGGGTACATTAGTAGATGTTGTGTTCAGGTATATTGGATCACCCGATGGTAATTTAACTATCTCGCCCGATTTTTTCTTAAGCGGGTTAATAAGTTCTAACTTAATATAATCTTTAGCTTTGGTATCAAAATAGCTGGCTTTGAATTTCAGTTCATCATTTTCTGCTAACAGGTTATCGAAACGTAGTCCAAAACCAGATTCCCATGTTGTGTTACTTTCTGGACGGAGATTAGGGTTAGGTATCCAGTAGTTAGCCATTCCTGGACCCATTGAGTAGTGCCTGGAATCGTTATACATTTCTTTCATTGTCGGCGCTCGGAAAGCCTGAGCATAAGAGGTAAATAGCATTGACCAATCAGTTGGTGTGATGCTGATAGCGCCTTTGGAAGACCATTTATCCGCGCTGACATCTTTATATTTAGAATTGGTTCCTTTGTAGTTGTCATAGCGAGTACCGGCGATAATAGATACTGGCAGGTCGCGTAAGGTTATTTCATCTTGTACCCAACCAGAAGAAAAGCGGATATCAGCATCAGGGAAGAGTTCAGTGTTACCGTTTGGGGTCTGCTTCTGTTGGTAAGTTTCACCACCGTAAGTAAATTGATGCGCTAATGGGCTGTCTGTCCACAGGCGGGAGCGGTTTTCCAGTTTTACGCCATAGGTTTTCTGCTCGCGGCCTTCGAACCCCTTTTCTTTAGTGCGGACATCAATCGTGACATCCGAATAATAAAGATCAGCCTTGGCATTTAACCAGTCATATTCTGCTGGATTTAACTGGTAGCTGAGTTGGGCATCACGCTGAGTTGTCGTTCGGTCAGCCCACGAGTCAGGCTGGTCATTTTTCCCGATGAGCGTTTGTGGATTTTTAGGTTGATTAGCTTCATTGCGGTAATAGCGTAACTGGCTGCTTAAGGACTGGTTTTCATCAATTTTCCAACTACCTTTCGCTATTAGGTTACTGATAAATTCATCATTATCAGCCGTCAAACCATTGCTATGGCGGATATTACCTGCATCACGCGTACTGAATGCAAATAAACCATCCAGAGATTCTGTCTTGCCGAAAGTCGCACCGCCAAAACCCATGCTATGGTCACCAGTTGCACCGCGGGCAAAAACGCGGAATCCATAATCTTGACCCGTTTGTAGAAGATCTGCGGCATCTACAGTTTGATAAGCGATAACACCGCCTAAAGCACCACTACCGTAGAGCAGAGCTGAGGGACCGCGTACAACTTCGACTTGTTTAATTAATGCCGGGTCCAAGAACGTACCATTAATATGACCGGTATCTGTACCTTGGCGAATACCATCAATCAATGTCAAAACGCCTTGTGGGCCATAACCACGCAGGCTAACATCTTGTCCGTTAGCACGGTTTGTACCGGCTATATTAATGCCGGGTATTTTTCTGATGAGATCGTTGGCATTACCGGCTGTCTGACTTTGTGGTGATTTATTATTTATCACTGTCACCATCATGGGTGCTTCGAAACTATCCCGTTCATTACCCGTTGCATAAACCGTTATCACATCGTGGGATGATTTATCGCTTTCGGAATCGGGCGATTTTGTTGCTGCATAAACAGTCGGAATACTACTGATAATTGCCAAGCTTAGCGCTGATAATTTAAGTGTTGATTTCGCAGATTGAGACATCAAACGAATCCCCATAATAATATGTTGTGATTTATGGAATAGCTAACTGCTCCGATACATGTTCTGGGTGGCTAGCTGAGTTGTCTTTATATTTAGTTAATATTAGTTTATCGGTTTTAGTTTGGTGAAATTAGTAGAATTTTTAGTCATAGATCCACTTAGAGAATACTAACCATTATTATATTGAGAATCATTATCGTTATATGGAGAGATGACTTCAAGTAATATTTTTAACGTTCAAGATCAATATATTAATGCAAGTTATTAATGTATTGTCAGTTAGCCTTTTATGAATCAAAAAGGCTAACTCAGGAAAAGATTCAGAAGCGAGAATTTACTGCTTTGGCAAGAATTTCAATAAGTTGTTCTGTATCTTGCCAGCTCAGGCAAGGATCTGTGATAGATTGGCCGTAATTCAGTGGCTGCCCCGGAATGATTTTTTGAGAGCCTTCAACCAGAAAGCCTTCAGCCATCACACCGACAATTGCTGTAGAACCATTCTGGATCTGTTGACCTACCTCTTTTGCTACATCCAGTTGGCGTTTGTGTATTTTCTGACAATTACCGTGGCTAAAATCGACGACTAAATGCTCCGGTAAATCAAATTCACGTAGTTGATCACAAGTTGAGGCAATATCTCCGGCACTGTAATTGGGTTGTTTACCTCCACGCATAATAATATGACCGTGTGGATTGCCTTCAGTTTGGTAGATAGTCATTTGACCATGCTTATCCGGCGATAAGAATGTATGACTGGCACTGGCTGCCCGGATGGCATCTATTGCGATACGAGTGTTGCCATCAGTTCCGTTTTTAAAACCAATCGGGCAGGAGAGTGCTGATGCCATTTCACGGTGAATCTGACTTTCAGTTGTTCTGGCACCGATAGCTCCCCAACTAATCAGATCAGCAATATACTGGCTGGTCACTATATCCAGAAATTCGGTTGCAGTGGGTAAACCCAATTCATTTACGTCAACCAATAATTTCCGGGCCAGAGTAATACCACGATTAACCTGACAGGAGCCGTCGAGGTCTGGATCTGAAATAAGACCTTTCCAGCCCACGACTGTGCGTGGTTTCTCAAAATAAGTACGCATAACAATTTCCAGTCTATGCTGGTATTTTTCGCGTAATGTATTCAGTCGATGAGCATAATCTAAAGCAGCATCAATATCATGAATAGAACAGGGACCGACGATAACCATAAGTCGTGGGTCATTACCTGATAAAATGGCTTCAATACGTTTCCGTGACGTTGTCACATTTTTGGCGATTTTTTCGGATATAGGAAATTGAATCGTAAGGGCTTGAGGTGTTATCAGACTATCGACGTGATGAGTCCTTAAACCATCTGTTCTGGACATATATTTTCTCAATGTTTGTTTCACACTAGCGAGTATGTTTATACCCTTCATCCTTCAAGTTGCTGCTTTGTTGGCTGCGTTCACTTACCCCAGTCACATCGTTATCTATGCTCCTGAGGATGCGTTCATTTGCCGCCGCGCTGCAAATTGAAATCTATTGGGTATATATGGATAATTGAAATTACAATAAACGAAAATGACTAAATCGAACAAACAATATAGTTAGTCATATGATAAATTTTTTCAATTATTCATATTGATATGTTCTTAAAACATTCGGCGTTTTAGCTTCATTATGTCAATTATTTTGGTCGAGATTTCTTCAACAGAATAATTGGTGGTATTAAGATAATTAATCTTATTCTTACGGAATAAAGCTTCAACTTCAGAAATTTCTATTCTACATTGCCTTAATGATGCATAACGGCTATTTTCTCGGCGTTCTTCCCTAATAGTGGCCAGTCGTTCAGGGCTTATAGTTAAACCGAATAACTTATGCTGAAATTGTTTTAATGTTGCAGGTAGTTGCAAATTATCCATATCGTCCGCAGTAAAAGGATAATTTGCAGCCTGGATACCAAATTGCATGGCTAAATAGAGGCTGGTAGGGGTTTTTCCACAGCGAGATACGCCTAGTAGAATAACCTGCGCTTGGTCAAGATTGCGTAAAGAGATACCATCATCATGCGCCAGAGCATAATCAATAGCGGCTATGCGTGCATCATACTGGCTAAGGTTCTGCTCCGTCAGACCATGGGTGCGGTTAAGTTCAGGTTTTGGTTCCAATCCGGTTTCTTTCTGTAATGGAGCGACTAGTGTTTGGACAATATCCTGACAAAATCCTTCACTACTGGTAATAATATTTTGCACTCCAGAAGAGATAATAGAATAGAAAACTAAAGGTCTTATACGCGTATCTTGATATATTTGGTTTATTTGTTGCTTTATTTCTTTTGCGCGATCTTCACTTGCAACAAAAGGGAGAGTGTGTGAGGTTACTTTAATAGGAAATTGCGATAATACTGCATGACCCAATACTTCTGCGGTAATTGCTGTTCCATCGGAAATAAAGAAAACGGTGCGTTCAACATTGTTATTTTCTCCTGATATTTCTAGTCTGGCTTTTGTCATGATATTTATAGTGGCCTTTTGTCTTTGTAAATTGCTCAGTTAAGCGAAGCAGGATATCGGTTTTTTACAGATTATACCTGCAAAAAAATAATATTGTTTGGTTGATCGATTCACCTTTCTATGTGTGTCAAAACATTGTGTTAGTCTATTTACGACTGCTAAGTGCAGTACCCATTTTCCAACTTGTACCCCATGAATGTTAAAAGGATTGTTTTAATGCCCAATAATGACCTCACCCCGTGTAATGTGCTTTGGTATAACCAATTAGGTATGCATGATGTTGACCGGGTGGGTGGTAAAAACGCCTCCCTGGGAGAAATGATCACGAATCTGTCAGAATTGGGGGTTTCTATCCCGAATGGTTTTGCTACGACAGCACGGGCATTTAATGATTTTCTGGAACAAAGCGGCGTCAATCAGCGTATTTATAATTTGCTGGATGAAACTGATGTTGATGATGTAAATCAACTGGTTAAAGCGGGGGCACAAATTCGCCAATGGGTGATAGATACGCCATTTACTCCGCAGTTGGAAAAAGATATTCAAGATGCTTATCAACAATTGTCCGACGGGGAGCCAGAAGCCTCTTTTGCTGTACGTTCTTCTGCAACTGCTGAAGATATGCCAGATGCTTCTTTTGCTGGTCAGCAGGAAACTTTTTTGAACGTACAAGGTATTGATGCTGTGATGATTGCCATTAAGCATGTATTTGCTTCATTGTTTAATGATCGCGCTATTTCCTATCGTGTCCATCAGGGCTATGACCATCGAGGGGTTGCTCTGTCAGCGGGTATACAACGTATGGTTCGTTCTGATCTCGCCTCGTCTGGTGTGATGTTTACTATTGATACTGAATCAGGATTTGATCAGGTTGTATTTATTACCTCGGCTTACGGCTTGGGTGAAATGGTTGTTCAGGGGGCAGTAAACCCGGATGAATTCTATGTTCATAAGCCAACGCTGAATAAAGGTAAGCCAGCAATTGTTCGCCGCAATCTTGGCTCTAAAAAGCTGCATATGATCTACGCTGATAATAAAGAGCATGGTAAGCAAGTACGTATCGAAGATGTGCCAGAATCACAACGCAATCGTTTCTCTTTAACTGATGAAGAAGTCGAAATGCTGGCTCGTCAGGCTCTGTTGATTGAAAAACATTATGGTCGTCCAATGGATATTGAATGGGCCAAAGATGGTCATAATGGCAAGTTATACATTGTTCAGGCTCGCCCTGAGACTGTCCGCTCAAACCAGCAGGTTATGGAACGTTACCAACTGAATGAACGAGGTCAAGTATTAGTGGAAGGACGTGCTATAGGTCATCGTATTGGTTCAGGTATAGTAAAAGTTATCCATAACTTAAATGAAATGGAGCGTATCCAACCGGGTGATGTTTTAGTCACTGATATGACTGATCCGGATTGGGAGCCGATTATGAAAAAGGCGGCTGCAATTGTAACTAATCGTGGTGGCCGCACCTGTCATGCAGCAATTATTGCTCGCGAGTTGGGAATACCGGCAGTTGTTGGATGTGGTGATGCAACAGAACGTTTGAAAGAAAATCAGCAGGTGACGGTTTCCTGTGCGGAAGGTGATACCGGTTTTGTTTACCAGAATCAACTGGATTTCACGGTGCAAAGCTCTCAGGTAGATCAATTACCAGCGCTTAATGTGAAAATTATGTTAAACGTTGGTAACCCAGACCGTGCATTTGATTTTGCCCGTTTACCGAATGAAGGTGTAGGTCTTGCTCGTTTGGAGTTTATTATTAACCGGATGATTGGTGTTCATCCCCGCGCATTATTGGAGTTTGATCAGCAAACCCCGGAATTGCAGCAAGAGATAAAATCTCTGATGGCGGGTTATGATGATCCGGTTGGATTTTATGTTGGGCGCCTGACTGAAGGGATCGCCACTCTGGCGGCTGCATTTTGGCCGAAACGGGTTATTGTTCGTCTGTCTGACTTTAAATCCAATGAATATGCTAACTTGGTTGGTGGCGACATTTATGAACCTGATGAAGAGAACCCTATGTTGGGGTTCCGTGGTGCGGGCCGTTATGTCTCTGACAGCTTCCGTAATTGTTTTGCATTAGAATGTGAAGCGGTTAAACGTGTACGTAATGATATGGGGCTGACAAACGTTGAAATTATGATCCCATTTGTGCGTACTGTTGCTCAGGCTGAAGCTGTTGTTACTGAGCTGGCATTGCAAGGATTGAGGCGTGGTGAAAATGGACTGAAAGTCATTATGATGTGCGAGATCCCGTCCAACGCAATTCTGGCAGAACAGTTCCTTGAACACTTTGATGGTTTCTCTATTGGCTCTAACGATATGACTCAACTTACTCTTGGCTTGGACCGGGATTCCGGTGTGGTATCTGAACTATTTGATGAACGTAATGATGCGGTTAAGGCGATGCTTTCGTTAGCTATTCAGGCGGCTAAGCGTCAAAACAAATATGTGGGAATTTGTGGTCAAGGGCCTTCAGACCATCAGGATTTTGCGCACTGGTTGATGAAAGAGGGGATTGATAGCCTGTCATTAAATCCAGATACCGTTGTAAAAACTTGGTTAGGATTAGCAAAAGAGAGTTAACTCCGGATAATACACCGTTGAGCTGGAAGCCCGTCAAAGCAATGGCGGGTTTTTTTAATGGCTAGAGCAACGGATGACATGACTCTAGAAAAGCATAAAAATAGTAAAAAAAAGCCTATCGTGGGCTCGATAGGCAAAGACTACACACAGCAATATACGCGTTCCTAATTACTAGAACCATCAAAAGGAGAAATAAACGTCTCGTTCATAGCCCGTTTATATTAATTTAGTTGAATAGTTTATTCATTAAGAATAGTCCTAATTTACGTATTATTTATGGGTAAAAATGGCGATATTTAACCTTTTTTTAACATTTATTTGACAATATTTATATTTAATAAACTCGTATTTCAGATGAATGATTAGATGTGTCTGTATAAAGCTATATTTAAGCGAAAGAGTTAATCCTCTTTCGCTGTATGCGGCAAAATTAATTGTTATACAAATTATTCTGAGAATTTCTGTTCCAGATATTTTTCAGTTTCTGTCAAATCATTTTCAGGTTCTGGAATTTCATTCATCCATGCAATTAATAAACGATAAGCAACAGCCAACACAACGGGTCCGATAAATAGACCAATCATTCCGAATGAGAGTATCCCGCCAATAACACCGGTTAATATTAGGGCCATAGGCAAATCTGCGCCCAGACGGATTAAAAATGGACGAAGAAATCCATCCATTGTTGTGACTACACAGCTCCAGACCAATAGCGCGGTACCCCAAGCTGTATCACCTGTCCAGTAAAGCCAAGCAACAGCAGGAACTAAAATCAGCAATGGACCGATCTGGGCAACACAACAGACAAACATAAGTACTGTCAGCAATGTAGCATAAGGAATATCCGCAACAGCCAAGCCAAGACCACCGATAATAGCTTGAACCAGAGCAGTAACGACCACGCCGAGCGCTACAGCACGGATAGATTGTGCTGCCAGCAGGATGGCGGCATCTCCACGTTTATCCGCCAGGCGAATGGCAAAATGGCGAATACTCATCGTCACTTGCTCACCTTTCAGATATAACAACACACTGAATAGCACCATCAAAGCAAGATGGAAAACAAAGCGTCCGGCATTTGCTGCTTGGGTAAAGAACCAGGTTGCAGCTTCTCCAATATAGGGCTGAACTTTGGCAATCAGAACATTTCCACCATCAGTAATCAGTGAATTCCAGCCACTGTAAAGCTTATCACCAACTAGAGGAATATCGTTCAGCCAGGTCATGGCCGGCATTTGAAAATTAGTAGGGGATTTAGCCCACGCAATTAATGGCCCGCTGTTTTCTAACAAGCTACTGACCAGCAATACAATCGGGATCACAAATAACAGAATAAGTAATAACGTCATAATCGCGACAGCAAGCCAGCGTTTACCCCATAAGCCGTTCTGTAGTTTTTCCAGTAAAGGCCAGGTGGCGATAACAACCATTCCGGCCCAGACAAAACCAAGGATAAAGGGTTTCATTACCCAGAAGCTGGTAACGATTAAGAGTGAAAGAAAAATTAAGGTAAACAATAACTTTGGTAGATCATAATGCGGTTGTGATTTGTCCATAAGTTAATTTCTCTAAGTAATTCAGTGGCGATAAAGATAATCAATAAATAAGATGTTATCTATAAGTTACTCAAAATAGGTGAATATTATGATAAGGTAAACGCTTGCCTTCTCAGATAAATGAGTTAGCAGTGATTAATTGTTACGACTGACTAAGGTATCAAACTCAAAGAGTAGTATAAATAAAGCAATGTGGACACTCATTTTACAAGGGTCAAAACGATAATGATCCCACGCATATCACAAGCACCTCACGTCAGTGAGTTGGCTCAGGAATTCTTGAATACACTGAAAGAGCACGGGTTTACCGGAGATGCTACAAACAGCTATGCAGATCGTCTGACAATGGCGACAGATAACAGTATCTATCAGCTATTACCACAGTCTGTTATTTTCCCCCGATCCGGAGCCGATGTAGTTTTGCTGGCTCGTATCGCAGGTGAAAAAAAATACCAGAATTTAACATTTACTCCGCGCGGAGGCGGGACAGGTACAAACGGACAGGCTCTTAATAGTGGTATCGTGGTAGATATGTCCCGTTATATGAATCGCATCCTTGAAATTAACCCAGAGCAGGGTTGGGTGAGAGTGGAAGCGGGTGTGATTAAAGATCAACTGAATCAATATTTGCGTCCGTATGGTTATTTTTTTTCACCGGAGCTTTCAACCAGTAATCGCGCGACGTTGGGAGGAATGATTAATACCGATGCGTCCGGTCAGGGTTCGTTGGTATATGGTAAAACTTCTGATCATGTTCTTGGTTTACGGGCAGTTTTGTTGGGTGGAGAGCTACTTGATACCCGCTCTATGGACATAGAGCTGGCGGAATCGATTGCGCAAGAAGATTCTGTTACAGGTCGTATTTATAACACGGTGCTTAACCGTTGCCGTGAACAACGTGAACTTATCGTTGAAAAATTCCCTAAACTTAATCGTTTTCTGACAGGTTATGATTTGCGCCATGTTTTCAGTGATGATATGCAGAAGTTTGATTTAGGCCGTATCTTGACTGGTTCAGAGGGAACGCTGGCTTTTATTACGGAAGCTGTTCTGAATATTACACCGTTGCCGAAAGTCAGGCGATTGGTGAACGTAAAATATGATTCATTTGATTCTGCACTGCGTAATGCGCCTTTTATGGTGAATGCAAAGGCTTTATCAGTTGAAACTGTAGATTCCAGGGTGCTGAATTTAGCGCGTGAGGATATCGTCTGGCATTCAGTGAAAGAGTTGATTACTGATGTGCCTGGTAAGGATATGCAGGGATTGAACATTGTTGAATTCAGTGGTGATGACCAACAACTAATAGATCAGCAAGTAACAACCCTTTGTCAGCGTCTTGATGAACTTATGGATGGCAAGCAGGCGGGTGTTATTGGTTATCAAGTTTGTCGGGAGTTGGATGATATTGAGCGTATTTATGCGATGCGCAAGAAATCCGTTGGTTTGCTAGGTAACAGTAAGGGTGCTGCGAAACCGATCCCGTTTGTGGAAGATACTTGCGTACCGCCACAACATCTCGCTGATTATATTGTAGAATTCCGACAGCTATTGGATAGCCATCATCTTAGCTATGGTATGTTTGGTCATGTAGATGCTGGTGTGTTGCATGTTCGTCCAGCGCTGGATATGTGTGATCCTCAGCAAGAGATACTAATGAAACAGATTTCTGATGAAATTGTCCGCCTCACGGCACGTTATGGTGGTTTGTTGTGGGGGGAACATGGTAAAGGATTTCGTGCTGAATACAGCCCTGAATTTTTCGGTAGCACCCTGTATGAAGAATTGCGTCGGATTAAGGCTGCCTTTGACCCAGATAACCGTTTGAATCCGGGTAAAATTTGTTCACCGATTGGCGTTGATGCGCCGATGATGAAAGTCGACGCGGTCAAACGAGGAACTTATGACCGGGAAATTCCGATAAATATAAGAAATACATTCCGTGGCGCTATGGCGTGTAATGGAAATGGACTCTGTTTTAATTTCGATGTGAAAAGCCCGATGTGTCCATCAATGAAAATTAGCCAACAGCGCATCCACTCGCCGAAAGGACGGGCAACATTAGTGCGTGAATGGCTTCGTCTTTTAACTGAACAGGGCATGGACCTGAAACTGCTACAACAGGGATTGGAACAAAAACGACCAAGCCTGCGTGGGCTGATTGAAAAGACGCGTAATAGCTGGCAAGCATGGCGTGGAGAGTATGATTTTTCTCATGAAGTAAAAGAGGCAATGTCTGGTTGTCTGGCATGCAAAGCTTGTTCAACACAGTGCCCGATCAAAATTGATGTGCCATCATTTCGAGCACGTTTTCTTGAGTTATATCATGGTCGCTATTTTCGCCCTTTACGTGATCATATTGTGGCAGGCGCGGAAAGCAGTACGCCATTAATGGCTAAGGCACCGCAGGTATTTAATTTCTTCCTAAAACAACCGTGGGTGCAGGAATTGAGCCGCCGTACCATCGGGATGGTGGATTTACCTTTATTATCCAGCCCGACATTACACCAGCAGCTTGCTGGCCATTATGCGCTTTCTACCACTTTAGAACAGCTTGAAAAAATGGATCAGACCCACCGTGATAAACATGTGTTGATTGTTCAGGACCCGTTTACTAGCTATTACGATGCTAAAGTTGTGGCTGACTTTGCCTATTTGGTAGAAAAATTAGGATATAAACCGATATTGTTGCCATTTTCTCCTAATGGTAAGGCTCAACATATCAAAGGATTTTTATCCCATTTTGCTAAAACGGCCAGAAAAACGTCAGATTTCCTTAATCGGGTATCTGAGCTGGGGATTCCTATGGTTGGTGTTGATCCCGCATTGGTATTGTGTTACCGGGATGAATACAACGATATTCTTGGTGAACAGCGAGGCAAGTTTGAGGTTCAGCTTGTGCATGAATGGCTGATCAATGCTTTGCCAGAGAAAATGGGTAATAAAGAAGCGCCCAGAGATAAATGGTATCTGTTAGGACATTGTACGGAAGTGACTATGCTACCGGGCAGTAGTAAACAGTGGGAAAAAATTTTCCATCGGCTGGGTAGCAAGCTGGATAATATCAGTGTAGGCTGCTGTGGAATGGCTGGAACGTATGGTCATGAAAACAAAAACATAAAACACTCTATTGGTATCTATAAATTATCCTGGCAACCTGCCTTGCAAAAACTACCATTGGAGCGTTGCCTGAGTTCTGGTTATTCCTGCCGTAGTCAGGTTAAGCGGATAGAAGGGCAAGTACTTAAGCATCCGTTGCAAGCTTTATTGGAGATAATCCCATGATTTGGAAACGTGATATTGGACTGGAGAGCCTGAATCAAGTGAGTAGCCAATGTATGATGGGCCATCTGGGCATAAAAATCACGCATATCGGTGATAACTTTATCGAAGGTACAATGCCGGTTGATTATCGCACCCAGCAACCATTTGGCTTATTACATGGTGGGGCGTCGGTTGTATTAGCAGAATCACTTGGTTCTTTGGCTGGGTATCTCTGTTCTGAAGGTGAGGAAAAAGTTGTCGGGCTGGAAATAAATGCTAACCATATCCGTTCTGTTCGCAGTGGTGAGGTGAAAGGGGTGTGTAGACCTCTCCACCTTGGGCGTAATCATCAGGTATGGGGAATCGATATTTTTGATGATCGGCAACATCTATGTTGCACTTCCCGATTAACCACATCAGTTTTACCTGGATAAAATATATATACCCAATGGATTTCAAGATGTATCGCGACGGCAAGGGAACGAATCCCCGGGAGCATAGATAACTCTGTGACCGGGGTGAGTGAGTGCAGCCAACAAAGAGGCAACTTGAAAGATAACGGGTATAAAACAAAAGTAAAAGTAGGTTATTGTATGGATGATAACCTACTATTTAAGTGAAAAAGTTATCTTTCAAGGTAATTAAATTTATTTGTGATGTCCATCTAGGGAATATATATATTTCCTGGATCTTGTTGATATTTTTATAATGTTATGGATTATTTGATTTTCTTATATATATCCGATGAATTTAAATGTTAAATTATATTGAGGAAATTAATGCTGGAATAGATAAAAACCTAATTGCAAATTTTTATTTAAGTCTGTAAACGCCGATATATCAATTAATGCTAAAATTTCACCGGTTTTAATTTATGTTTAATTCCACTTAAATATGAAGGGTGCCTGAGATCCAAGCCATAACAACATCTAAAAGGGCGGGAGTAAAAACCTCCCGCCAAGGCTGCCTTACCTGTTGCTGGATTCGTAAGCCATGATTGCCGCAACCTCTGTATTACCTCGTTTTATATGGAGTTTACAGAGTGAACCCCTTGTTATCCATGTGAACAGAAGTAACGTCACACAAATAACGATCAAACTAAATATTACGATTTTTTGCGGCTTCATAGCCTTCTCTCCTTGCTTTTTGTCAGGTAAGAGGCTAGCCTTACGTTGTTGGGCATAAGGAGTAGCCTCATTTCGATTTATAGTCGGATGGGGCTTTTCTCTTTCTGCCTAGAACACAATGCTCAAGACAGAAAGTCTCAAGCACCCGGAGGCAGTATACGTTTATTCGCATGATCTGCAAGGTCTTGCAAATATTTATTATGGTCACGTAATACTTTCAAATTAAATTAGCGGTTAATAAAGCTATTAATAGAATAAAGGAAGGCATATTAAGAGCGTAATATATAGATAAGATTATTTCTGAATACGTTTAATTGAGTTAATTAAATAGAAACTTTATTTGTATATATTATGATCATAATAGCAACTCTTGCTCTGCATTTCCGGTATATCTGAAAGTTCACCTCAAATAGTATCCCTAATGAACCTTTTGTGCTTTTTGTCTTACGTCGATAAGCAAAAAATAGCACAGTTGATCAAACTAGTAATTTATAGATAAAACAGTAAATTAAAGATATACCTTTCATATGGAATGAACATAAACCCCTGCATTCGAATAAAATTTAATCTATTTAATGTATATCCTCTTAAAACAAATGGTTGAAGTGATAAGGGTTATCATTACCATTATAATAAGAGGAGAAGACTCCGATAACAGTGGCGAAAAACTGCCATAGAAAATATGAGGTTAACGATGACAAATAGTGTTGAAACTTTCTCTCTGAATGAAACGGCATGGCAAGGAATTACCATCACAGAGAGAGCTGCAGTACAGATCTTAAAATTGATGCAGCAAAATCCACAAAGCAAAGGATTATATCTGGGTGTTAAGCAATCAGGATGTGCAGGCTTTGGCTATGTGTTTGAGATGGTTAACGATCCTGCACCTGACGATCTAAGGTATGAGAATGAAGGAGCATGTTTGTATGTCCCTTTGAAAGCCATGCCATTTATTGATGGTACTGAAGTGGATTTTGTTCGTGAAGGTTTAAATCAGATATTTAAATTCAATAATCCAAAAGCACAACATGCCTGTGGGTGTGGTGAAAGCTTTGGTATATAAGTGTACCAATATATGTCTCAGAGCAATGTAGAAATCAGCGACGATGTGCAGACTTGGCTCAGCGATCATCGTTATAAAGAAGGTTTTTTCACTCAGGTAGCGACGGATGAGTTAGCTAAAGGTTTGAGTGAAGAAGTTGTGCGAGCAATTTCCACAAAACGCAATGAACCTGAGTGGATGCTTGAGTTTCGGCTAGAGGCTTATCGCCATTGGCAGGGAATGGAAGAACCACATTGGTTAAAAGCGAATTACCCTAATCTTGATTACCAGGACTACAGCTACTATTCAGCACCTTCATGTGGTGCTTGTGATGATAGTTGTAGTTCGCAGTCTGGTGCAGAGCAAACTGGTAACTATTTGACGGCAGAAATTGAAGAGGCATTTGATAAGCTAGGCGTTCCTGTACGAGAAGGAGAAGCTGTTGCAGTAGATGCTATTTTTGATTCTGTGTCTGTTTCAACAACGTATCGGGATAAGCTAGCGAAAGAGGGCATTATTTTTTGCTCATTCAGTGAAGCGATACAGGAATATCCTGAATTAGTTCGGAAATACCTTGGTAGTGTGGTTGCAAGCCACGACAACTTCTTTGCTGCACTGAATTCAGCTGTTGCTTCTGATGGTACTTTTGTTTATGTACCAAAAGGGGTTCGTTGTCCGATGGAGCTATCCACCTATTTTCGTATCAATGCTGCTAAAACGGGTCAATTTGAGCGGACTATTCTAATTGCTGATGAAGGCAGCTATGTCAGCTATATAGAAGGATGCTCCGCCCCTGTACGTGACAACTATCAACTTCATGCCGCTGTTGTGGAAGTGATTATCCATAAAGATGCAGAAGTGAAATATTCCACAGTACAGAACTGGTTTTCAGGTGGTGATAGTGCAGGAGGAATTCTCAACTTTGTGACTAAAAGAGCGTTGTGTGAAGGTGAAAATGCCAAGATGTCCTGGACCCAATCTGAAACGGGTTCAGCAATTACCTGGAAATATCCGAGCGTGATCCTGAAAGGGGATAACTCGATTGGGGAATTTTTCTCTGTTGCCCTGACTAATGGTACTCAACAGGCAGATACGGGCACCAAGATGATCCATATTGGCCGTAACACTAAATCGACCATCATCTCAAAAGGCATTTCTGCTGGCCGTAGCCAGAACAGTTATCGTGGGTTGGTAAAAATACTGCCGGGAGCAGAAAACGCCCGTAACTATACCCAATGTGATTCCATGCTGATTGGAACCGAATGTGGCGCGCATACTTTCCCTTATGTAGAAGTACAGAACAATACCGCGCAACTTGAGCATGAAGCGACAACTTCCCGCATTGGTGAAGATCAGTTGTTCTATTGCCTGCAACGCGGCATCAGTGAAGATGATGCGATTTCAATGATTGTTAATGGCTTCTGTAAGGATGTGTTCTCTGAACTTCCCCTTGAATTTGCCGTTGAAGCGCAAAAATTGTTGGCGATTAGCCTTGAGCACAGCGTTGGATAAGTTCTCCCTGTTTCCCTTTTTTATGACAGAACGTTAAGTCGTTCGAAGGCATGTAATATGTTAAGTGTTAAAAACTTACGAGTCAGTGTTGAAGGTAATGAAATTCTAAAAGGATTAAATCTTGAAGTTAAACCTGGTGAAGTCCATGCCATTATGGGGCCAAATGGGTCTGGCAAAAGTACATTATCAGCAACGTTAGCTGGCCGTGAAGAATATGAAATTGATGATGGTGGCATCACTTTTAAAGGAAAAGATTTACTTGAACTTGATCCGGAAGAACGGGCCGGTGAAGGGATTTTTCTTGCTTTTCAATATCCGGTAGAAATTCCCGGTGTCAGCAATCAATTCTTCCTGCAAACGGCAGTAAACGCTGTGCGTGAATATCGTCATCAGGAGCCTCTGGATCGTTTTGATTTTGCCGATTTTATCGAAGAAAAAATTGAATTGCTGAATATGCCACAAGACTTGTTGACACGTTCAGTCAATGTTGGTTTTTCCGGCGGTGAGAAAAAGCGTAATGATATTCTGCAAATGGCCGCGCTGGAACCGACGCTTTGTATTCTGGACGAAACCGATTCAGGGTTGGATATTGATGCATTGAAAATTGTGGCTAATGGCGTGAATTCCCTGCGTGATCCGAACCGTTCATTCATTATCGTTACCCATTATCAACGTATTCTGGATTACGTGAAACCTGATTTTGTTCATGTGCTTTATCAGGGGCAGATTATTAAATCCGGTGATTTCAGTCTGGCGAAAAAGTTGGAGGAACAAGGTTATGGCTGGCTTATTGACCAACAGTGAAAGGACTGAGAAGACCCGCCAGGTTACAGAACGTAATCAGAAAGCATTAGGACGTTTTGCTGGTTTGTATCACTCTCGCCATGGTGATGATTCATTGCATGCCAGCATGCATTGGGAGAAAGCAACCAAAACCAATTTTCCTCAATTCAGACATGAAGACTGGCGCTATACGCCGCTGGAACGACTGCTAAATCAGCAATACAGTATCAAAACTGGGGAATTGACAGCAGCACAGTGCGAACAACTGGCTATTCCCGTAGATTGCTGGCGAGTTGTGCTGGTGGATGGTTGTTTTTCCCCTTTACTGAGTTCCTGTGAATTTGGGCCTTATCAGCTCAGCTTATTGGATAACAAAAGTGAACTTCCGACACCGATACAGAGTGAAATTTTTCTGCATCTAACAGAAAGTTTAGCACAACAGCCTTTGGTGATCACATTAAAAGCTGGACAAATCGCAGCAAAGCCACTGTATCTGCTAAATATGACGAGTGGCTATTCTGGTGAAATATTGAATACTAGCCATTACCGCTACCACATTTCTGTGGGGGCTAATGCGAGTGCCAAAGTGATCGAACATTTCGTCAGTATTGATGAGCAGCAAGCCCATATGACCGGGAGCAGACTGACCGCAAACGTGGGTGATAATGCCAGTTTAACTCATATAAAACTGGGCGTTGAAAACAGCGAAAGCTACCACTTTGCGCATAACGACATTGTGATTGGTCGAGATGCTCAGGTGAAAAGCACCAGCTTTTTGTTAGGGGCGGGGCTTGGCCGGCACAATACCAGTGTGCAGCTTAATAGTGAAGGAGCTAATTTATCACTGAATAGCTTGTTGTTGCCACAAGGTAAAGAGGTTGCAGATACTCGCACTTATCTGGAACATAACAACGGTTATTGTGAAAGTCGCCAGTTGCATAAAACAATTGTGATGGATCAGAGCAAAGCGGTGTTCAATGGCATGATCAAAGTAGCGCCTCATGCACTGAAAACCGATGGACAAATGACCAATAACAATCTGCTATTGGGCAAGCAGGCAGAAGTGGATACCAAACCACAATTGGAAATTTACGCTGATGATGTGAAATGCAGTCATGGTGCGACCGTTGGTCGGGTAGATGAAGAACAACTATTCTATTTGCAATCACGAGGTATCAACCGACGTGAAGCACAGCATATGATTGTATTTGCTTTTGCTGCCGAACTTACTGACTCTATTGAAGATGAAGTCCTGAGATCCGTTGTCATGGAACACATTAAACACCGTCTGGCGGGAGTGGAAAAATGACTTTTTCTGTAAAAAAAGTGCAACAGGATTTCCCGGTATTAGCTCAGCAGGTTAATGGAAATCCATTGGTTTATCTTGACAGTGCTGCCAGTGCTCAGAAACCTGTCCAGGTTATTGAACGGGAAGGTGAATTTTGTTTGCATCAGTATGCGGCGGTTCATCGGGGAATTCATACCTTGAGTTCTGCGGCTACTCGTATGGTTGAAAACGTGCGCCACCAGATAGCGCAATTTATTCATGCGCAAAGTGATGAAGAGATTGTTTTCGTTAAAGGTACGACAGAAGGGATTAATCTGGTTGCTAACAGCTATGGCCGCAAATTCATCAATGACGGCGATAATATTGTGATTACTGAGATGGAACATCATGCCAATATCGTTCCGTGGTATATGCTGGCAGAACAGATTGGATGTGAAATCAGAATATGGACGTTGGATGAAAATGGTGAACTGGATCAATCGGTTTTATCATCCTTGATTGATTCACGTACCAAATTACTTTCTTTTACTCATTTATCTAATGTGCTTGGCACAGTAAATCCTGTATGTGAAATTATAAAACAGGCCAGAAAATTGGCTAATGAGCAGGGCGCCCAATTACATATTCTGGTTGATGGCGCTCAGGCCATCATGCATAAGAAAGTTGATGTGCAGAAGCTGGATTGCGATTTCTATGTTTTCTCCGGCCATAAATTATACGGACCGACAGGAATCGGCGTGCTTTACGGGCGTAAATCCCTTCTGGATGCTATGCCACCTTGGGAAGGGGGTGGGGCGATGATAAAACACGTCAGCTTACAAACAGGGATAACCTATGCGTCACCACCGTGGCGGTTCGAAGCAGGAACGCCGAATACGGCGGGAATTATTGGGCTTGGTGCTGCTGTTGATTATATCTCTTCACTTGGACTGGATGAAATTCAGCAACATGAACAGGGGCTGATGGATTATGCCATTATACGACTGAAGGAGATTAGGTCACTGAAATTGTATGGCCCCGAACTACGTCAGGGGGTTATTGCTTTCAACCTTGGTTACCATCATGCTTATGATGTAGGAAGTTTCCTTGATCAATATGGAATAGCTATTCGTACTGGGCATCATTGTGCACTTCCTTTAATGGAACATTATCAGGTTTCCAGCATGTGCAGAGCATCACTGGCGATTTATACAACGAAAGAAGATATTGATGCACTTGTTGCTGCATTGAAGCGGATCGAAAAACTGCTTGGTTGAGCCGGTTGTAGATCAAAAAAATGATAAGGAAAAAGTCATGGCAAGTTTGCCCGACCAAAATAAATTGTTGCGTAATTTTTCCCGTTGTCAGAATTGGGAAGAGAGATATCTCTATATGATTGAACTGGGGGCGCGATTGCCCTCTCTTATTGATGAACAGCGCCAACCTGAGTATTTAATCTCAGGTTGCCAGAGCCAAGTGTGGATCTCACTGAAAAAAAATGACCAAGGTAAAGTAGAGTTTGCTGGTGACAGTGATGCTGCGATTGTTAAAGGGCTGGTTGCGATTGTCTTTATTCTTTTTCAAGATAGGATGCCCCAGGAGATTTTGGATGTGGATGTGACGGAATATTTTGCAAGACTTTCTCTGGAACAACATTTGACACCATCACGAACACAGGGGCTACATGCGATGATATGTGCTATCCGGAATACGGCAAGTAAAATGGTTTAAATACCAGTCTTACACGTTTCTTTAGCTACTGATAATATATACCGTGACAGGGGAATAAGATCTCAACCTTTTGCGATTAATTTATCCGATAACATTCAAAAGTAATTCCAGGAAGCAAGCATGAAACAAGTTTTAACGCTTATCGGCATGTTATTGTTAAGTGGGTTGACTAATACAGTCAGCGCTACAGAATATACCTTGCCACCTGCCAATAGTCGTTTAATTGGCGAAAATACGATATTTGTTGTACCAGATGACGGGCGTTCTCTGGAGGCCATTTCAGCCAAATATAAAATTGGTTTACTGGCAATGCTGGAAGCTAATCCAGGTACCGATCCTTATTTGCCTGCTCCGGGTTCTGAATTGATTATTCCATCACAAATGTTGTTGCCTGATACACCAAGGCAGGGAATTGTGATTAACCTTGCAGAACTGAGACTCTACTATTTTCCTAAAGGAAAAAATAAAGTCATCATCTATCCGATTGGCATTGGGCAGCTTGGCCGTAATACGCCGGTGATGACAACGTCTGTCAGCCAATTAATCAAGGACCCAACTTGGACGCCGACTAAAAATATCCGCAAGAATTATGCCGAACAAGGGATTACTTTACCTGCGGTTATACCTGCTGGTCCGGAAAACCCAATGGGATTGTTTGCATTGCGCTTAGCTGCCGGGCGCGGAGAATACCTGATCCACGGTACTAATGCTGATTTCGGTATCGGTATGCGCGTGAGTTCTGGTTGTATCCGTTTGCGTCCTGATGATATTGAAGCGCTGTTTAACAGTGTCCCCCGTGGAACGAGAGTACAGATTATCAACGAAGCCGTTAAATATTCAGTAGAACCAGATGGTAGACGTTATGTGGAAGTACACCAGCCGTTATCTAAAAAAGAGGATGATGATCCACAGACGTTACAAATTGTCCGATCAGCTAATCTGAATAAATTCATTGATAATAGCAAGACGAATAAAAATATTGTTGAACAAGCTCTTGTGCGCCGTTCTGGTATGCCGGTATTGGTAAGTAAAGGTACACAGCTTGAAACGCAACAGAACCTGAAAGACGAGAATTTAACTTCAGTAGAAGACGATATTAAAGATGTGGAACAGGAAGTGAATGAAAACGCATTTGAATCGTTTAAATTACCACCGTTATATCAGCCTGGGCCAATCTATCAGAAAGATTAATGATTTTTTGTGGACAGGGAGGTCAGAGAATATTTATCTGACAAAAATTTTAATAAAAAAATGGTGCACAGATATGTGCACCATTTTTATACTTAATTACAAAAAATTATTTTTTGTAGGAACGAACTTGGTTATCCAGACGCTGATTTGCACGAGCTGCTTCATCTTTAGCAGCTTGAATGTCAGTGCGTACTGAGTTCACATCGTTGCTCAGTTGATCAACTTTTGCATTCAGAGTCTGAATATCGGAAGACAATTGATCAACCTTAGCAGTACTTGAACAACCAGCCAACATAGTAGAAGCCAGAACTACTGCACCCAGTACAATTTTAGTACGATTCATTGTAATACCCTCTAGATTTAAGTTAATCTCCAAGTAGCCACATAAGTATTACACAAAGTTTTTTAGAAAGAGAATAAATTTTTGTCATGAAAACCAATTATTTCAATTTTTCTCTTTAGAAAGCGGATAATTTCCGTCTGAATGTAAAAAAACAAAACCATTGAGTAACATTTTAATCAAAGAAACCCTATTCCATGAGGGAATGGTATTCTCCGAAATTATTTTAGTTAAAAATTCTTATAAATAAAAAATACCACATCCAAGTCACTTTGCACCTATTGGTCCATCGGTATATATCTTAATGGATACGCTCTGCATACATAAATTGGGGAGTGCGCTTAAAACGAATTTGTTAACTGAAGCTTATTATAGGCGAGCGGCTTGACAATGCTAAGGTTGAATCCTAGTCTCATATTTAAACTGGTAAGAGGAGTCTCCTATGATAATTAATCAATCCAATGAGCATTTTATCATCACCGTTGATAATGGAGTCGCTCATTTACAACTAAGTCGTCCTGAAAAGGCCAACAGCTTGACACTCGCGTTTTGGAAACTATTTCCTGAAGCAGTGGATCAACTCAGTCGTTCAGGTGAGGTGCGGGTAATGGTGATCTCTGCACAAGGACGCGTATTTTGTGGAGGGCTTGACCTGCAAATCTTTGCCTCCAGTAAAGATGTCGATACAGCTAATCCCCATGAGAGGGAAGCTATGCAGTTTAGTTTATTGCAAATGCAGGAAGCGATAACTGTATTGGAACGTGCACGCTTTCCTGTCATTGCTGCGGTACAAGGAGCCTGTCTTGGGGCCGGATTTGACTTAATTACCGCATGTGACTTTTGCTTTGCCTCCGATGACGCGAAATTTCGTATAGAAGAAACCAATATCGGTATGATGGCTGACTTGGGGATTCTTCAACGTCTGCAACACCTTATTCCTGGCGGTATGGCCCGTTATCTTGCACTCACCGGGGATACGTTGAGCGCTGCTCAGGCTCATGATTTAGGTCTTGTGGTAAAGATTTTCCCTTCTACAGAAGCATTGATCGACGGGGCTTTGACGACCGCTCGGCGTATTGCTGATAGGCCTCCAGTTGCCATTAATGGGATTAAACGGGCAATGCTTTACAGCCGTGATCATAGTGTCTACGAATCATTGCAACAGACTGCGTTATTGCAGGCTTCGATTTTTAATCGTCAGGACATCCTGAGTTCGATTCAAGCTAAAGCAACCGGAACAGCAGGTGAGTTCCAGAATTTAAGTGAAGTAGGTAAAGCGTTCGATGTGCCGTGATTGAGATAAACATGTCGATAATATACAAGGTAGATCTTCCGCAGATTATGTAATGCGGGGAAACTGAATAATGGGGCGTGGGTTAAGCCATTTTCTGGCAGAGAAGCGTTGAGTAGCCGCAGTCTGGAAAAAAAACGCTGATTTTACTGGCCGGCAGACCCGCCTCAATGGACAAGCGACAAACACAAGTTTCACTATCATATTTATTATCACCATGACGTTGTTAATTACCGGGAGCTGTTATCGACAAAGCGTAAATCTGCTTAGTTGATATTGTCATGGTATTCTGATTAATTTACCGGACTTTATTCTGGCGGAGTGGACAGACGTGTAATAACGTTATTTCTGCCCTGTTTAAATAAGCAGATATTCATTTATTCTCGTTCGTATGAATTAATTGATAATCATTCTTCTTTGCGCCTGTTTTATTTGAGGTGTCGTCGGGATAAAAATAATCTGCCCTGTTTATCTTAATCAGGTAACCAATTGAAAAATAATGGTTATGATAGTTTTATTATCATTGAGTTATCCTGGTGTAATAGGATTTTTCATCCCTGTCATTTTATGAGAATAAATGCAACCTTTTTATTTGAATACATGTTGTGTTGTTTAAGTTGGGTTTATATATTGTGTACCCTATATTGAGTTCTTTAGTTTTTATATCCGATTTAGATTAAACAAAAGTGCTTTATGGCAAAAAATAGCTTGATTTTATGTCAAGCTGTTTAGAAAATCGCCTTGGTTAAGAAATGACTCGTTCGGTCAATTTGAATATTTGTTTGAACACATCTTATCGGTTTTTTCTTATTTTCTGTCCGGCTAATGGCCTGTGGGAAATAGCGGGTTCCGGTTTTTCATTTCTGAAATTTGTGATGACATGACACTCATGTCTTTCGTTCTATTTTATTATTGAGGAGCGGCTTGTGATACCGAGCTTTCAAAACGAAATGTCCCCATCTCGTATTCATAATATTCAAGGGGATTTACAGACTGATAGTGTGCAGAAAAAAAGAGAAACGGAGTAGTCAGTCATGATCCCTTCAACCTCAGTGGTCATCTTTGATCACAGTCGTTATCGGCTGAAAGTCTGGGGCAACAAGGCACCGCTGGATGTATTAGCGTTTACCGGGCAGGAATATTTAAGCCAGCCTTTTTGCTACACCATTGAATTTACCAGCCCGG
>NZ_PUJW01000002.1 GCF_011189575.1 Photorhabdus cinerea | reverse complement strand
TCCAACCCTGAAATTTTGGCCATCGGATGAGGATGTTGTACCGTCTCCCCAGAATGCTGACAGTGGGTACTTTTTCTGGGCATTCACCAGTTCGGCAAGCGCTGCCGCATAGGTTTCATCCCTGATGTACCATGCCTGAACACCTTCCAGTGACGCTTTTGTGGTTCCGGGGCAGGATTCTGCCATTTTCGTCAGTCCCAGATTGATACCATCAGCCAAGATAGTGGTCAGCAACAGTTTTTTGTCTTTGGGTTTGACATGATTATTCTTGAGGTGGGTAAAGTGGCGGGTAAACCCCGTCCAGCTGTCCACTTCATCCAATATCTCAGTAATTTTCGGATGTGGAAGCATACTGTAAACCAACTCTGCAAACGGGGAAACAGCCGAAGGTACACTGTTATCCAGCGGCGTCACTTTCACCCCTTTATCGGAAATATCAACATCAGGCAAATCACCGGCAATCGCCATAGCGTTTACTTCTTCCAGCCGGGATGCCAGAAGTGTCATACGAGTGTTAATGTATTCCTGGTAGTCTGTCGGTACAGCAAGCTGTAACAGTTGATCCTTGAGTGCTTTTTCAAAGCCATCAGGCGGAATGAGATAATCATCAAAATTTCGGTAGCGGTGGGATCCTTTCACCCAGATATCACCGGATCGCAGTGCGCCTTTAAGTTCATTCAGTACGCAGAATTCATAATATCGGCGATCGATACCGGAGGGGGTTATCACCAGTTTTTTCCAGCTCTCAGGGATAAACTTTACCGGTGCTGATGGCGGCACCTTTCGGAGTTTTTTGTGGTATATCTCTCTGACCGTATCCAGCGCATCACTGAGTGGCATAGCAGCAGATGCCGCCCTGAATTCTAAAGCCGATAACATACGGGGCGCATATTTACGCAGGGTACTGTACTTTTCAGTGATCAGATGAAGCGGCTCGAAATTACCTTTTCGGGCCAGAAGTTGTGTCTCTTCCAGACTGGTGATAAATTCCGGCCAGGGAAGAACATCTTCTATCGCAGCCCAGGGATCTTTCCCGTATTCCCGTGCCATTAGCAGTGCCTGACCTACCGTAATATACTGCCTTAGCTTACTCTGAATCAGCTTTCCTGTTTGCTGAAGTCGTTCGGCCTGTTTGCGTTTTGCCTTGCTGAACAGACTGCCCAGAATACGTTCATGTAGCTCAATGATTTCATCGGTGAGAGTCGCTCTGGCTTCTGCGATGATACAGACCAATGTGGCATAACGTCGTGTATCAGAAAATTTAATCAAATCCCGGCTGCTCATCTTCCGGCCTTCCCGCGCTAGCTTCAGCAGTCGGTTCTGATGAACAGAAATCTCAATTCCCTCGGGCAAGGCCAATCCTGCAATGACGTTAAGACGATCAATGTGTTGTAACACATTTTTACCATTAATTTTCCCCGGAGGTTGTAATAACCATTTGAGGCGGGACAGTGGTTCATCGCCGGATGATAGCAGACTATCCAGCGCTGTTTTATGCTGCGGCGCCAAGGGTGCAGTCAGCGCAGAAAATACCATTCTATCAGCCAGCGTCATGGTTTCGGCAAGCGTACGTTCCACAACATCAATGGAAGGAAAAATAACGTTATTGTTGTGTAACCAAGAGAGCATCTCTTCAGCAAGCAGCCAGCCTTTATCGGTTCGCATGGCATGTGGATAAAGATGGCGGATGCAGGTCTTTTGCAGAGATCGGCTAAAAGGTGACAACCTCAAGTAACGATAAAGCTCAGCCAGATGCTCCCAACGGGTTTCCTCTCTCACCGCATATTCGTGCCATAAATCAGGCTGAATTTTTAACCAGTCAGTTAATCTGGAAATAACGCCATCGTGAGGAGAGCTGTTTTTATCCGGCGTAAAACCCGGCCCGCGCAAATAACAGAGTAAAACAGCAAAACCCAGACGGTTCGCTGATCCTCTGTGTTTGTTGATAAGTGCCAAATCCTGTTCACTTAAAAAGCACATCCGGGTCAGCAAGATGTCATCATCCGGTACGATCCGTAAGCATTCTTTTTCCTCGCTGGTCAGTATTTGTCGCCGTGGCATAAATATTCTCCTTACATACGGATTCAGCTCACTTACCTATTCAAATTTTATCCCTCAGAGTCATGTGTTCAGTTTAGCTATACGTATAACCGTTCGTTCTGAGACACCACACAATCTCGCGGTATCTCGGATGCTCTGCCTGTTTTTAACCCGAAGTTCAATGATTTTCTCATGCAGCTGGTTATCTGCTTGGCGTCCCCGGAATTTACCAGCGGCTTTGGCTTTCAATATTCCCTCTTCCTGACGCCGCCGACGATCCTGATAGTCTTTACGTGCAATGGCTGCCAGCATATCAAGCATCATTCCGTTAATCGCTTTAAGCATGGCCAGAGTGAACTCATCACCCGCATTTTCTGCAAGCGCCATATGGCTCGTCGGCAGATCAAGACTGACAATCACGAGGTGTTTTTCCTGAATAAGTTGTTTAAGTTTCTGCCAGCCCGCTTCATCCAGACGTGAAAGGCGGTCAACCTGCTCAATAAGAATAATGTCACCCGGTGCAGCATCATCAAGCAATCGTAAAAGTTCTGGCCGTTGCAGTGACGCGCCGGATACATTTTCGTGATACCAACTGGCTAACCGAAAGCCTTTCTCTTCAACAAAGGCTTTCATTCTATTTTTTGCCCGGAGAGCATCCTGTTCTTTTGTTGATGCACGTAGATAGCCGTGAATGTACATTTTTAACCCAATTATGACATTTAAATAATGATCATAATGTACATGACAGATAGGTAATGATCCAAAAGAGAAATGGCAGAATTTTAGGCTATGACATTGTGGTATACATAAATGTCATGCCAATGTTTACACATTGCATTTTTGAGCAATCCATGCCATTGTGAACTACGCGCTCTTTATTGAACTGATTGCGCAGAAATGAACAATACGGAGGATTTTAATGCAAAGTAAGCCAACGATTAAAAAATTTGAACGCGGAGATCGCCTTTATGTACAAGCACAACAAATCTGGCTGATTCTTGTGGCGTTCGTTGAGCATAATAAATCTAATGGTTTATCTACCATTACTTATGGCGAGTTAGCTGAACAAATGGGGCATAGCTCAAGGCAAGCAGGAAGGACATTAGGTCGTCAATTAGGCATTATTGGAAATTTGTGCTTGTTGAATGATTTACCCCCATTAAATTCAATAGTTGTTAACCAACAAACTAAAGCTCCAGGTAGTGAAGTCGTTATATCTCCTTCGGGAAGTGTTGATATCGACCAACAGGCAGTTTTTCAAACAAACTGGTTTGAGTTCAGAGTTCCTACAACAGGGACTTTTCGCACCGTCTGGGAGAATGTTGATGAATGGGTGTAATCAAGAAATTTAGTGGGATTGCACGCCGGAAACGCCGAAATGCACATAATGAGTTTTAGTATTGATGCGGAACTGTGCAATAAATAGGCTTAGCGTAGGATATTTTCCGTTTTCCAAGCGGACCCCAGTGGGATTTTTATCGTTCCTTCGATGAACTGGTCAACGAGTGTTCATGTCATTTCAGCGAGGATTTTTTACTCGCGCCAACCACCGCGAAATCAGGGCAGTTCATCAGCTATGGCGAGTTTTATCATGGCTGATTCACCAGAACACCCAGTTATCGTTGATTATTTAGCGTTTTCAGCGCCGTTATCTGTCATGAAAGACGTTCATACTTTTCAGGAAAAAGGCTTTGAGTGGCGTAAGTTTCAGTATTTACCGGCTTATAAGCATTATCAGCATTCCAATACTTACGCTTGTTCAGAAGGCTATGAGGGGTTGCCTGAATTTGGTTCATCAAATCTGACGGAAGAACAGAAAAGTCAGTATGAATCTGATTTGTACGCTTGCTATCACGCGCGTTTGAGAAGGTGGATTGCTGCTGTTTTTGGTCTTGTCGTAGGCGTTCCCAGAGGTAAGGGCGGCTTTGCTTATCAGGATTCAGCGGTCTTATACAGTGACATGGGCGGCAGTGATCACATGGGGATCTTGTACTGGGGCGGCAATAAAGACACGTTCTATATCCAGATTTCAGGTCAGGGGTGTGCGCATGTTTTCAGTGGTACGACCCCGCAAAAAATTCATCAGTGGTTTAAACATCTTGATATTTTTTCGTTAAAACGCCTGGATTTAGCGACTGACGATTATGATGGCATTTATACCTGTCAGGCGGCTTTGACGGCTTATCGTGACGATGCCTTTTATGGCGGTAAAGGGCCTAAGCCAAAACTGGAAATATCACAGGCCATGGATTCGGACGGTTGTCCAACAAAAGAGGTGGTTAACGTTGGCTCTCGTCAGTCCCGGGTTTACTGGCGTATTTATAATAAGGCTCTGGAACAAAAAGTTTCGGGCATCTGGTATCGTTCAGAAGTGGAATTAAAAGGGATATCGATTGATGTGCTGCTGAATATCTCCGGTATTTATGTGGGGCTGTGTGATTACGCGGCTCAAATCAATGTGAGTCAACCGGTATCAATCCCTAAACTATTTGGCCGTAAGGCGGTTGATGCCATTGAAGCGAAAGTAAAGTGGCTGCGTAATCAGGCTTCATCAACCATAGCGAAAGTATTTCATTTCTTTAATGGCGATATTGAAACGGTGTTATCCATGATTGTTCGTGAAGAACATATTCAGGATATGAATCTGCGTTTTGATATTCCACCAATCTATCAAACATTGCTGAATGAAAAGTTACAAACGTCTCAATGTCCTTTTTAATAAATAATGTAAAGGCAATTTATTATGATTAAAATTGAAATTAATGAAGTTGACGGAAAAGTCAATAACAAGCAAGTGGTTTCAAAACAAACGGGTGAAGTATTAACGTTTAGAGAACAGACAGCTTATATTTATAACGGTGGCATTTATCCTGAAAAGTTCACGATTAATTTGGAAAAAGAGGCAGCACCGTATCCGGCTGGGTTTTATACGTTAGATTCAAGCTCGTTTAGCGTGGGCGATTTTGGTTCGCTCAGAATCAAAAGCATCAAATTAATTCCAATTAAATAGGGTTTAAAAGGAGTTATTGAAATGAGTTTTACACTGAATGCGTATCATATTCGATCGTTAGCTGAATTTGCCGGTTTTACCTGTTCTTTTGATGCGTTAGATTTGGATGCTATTTATGTGCTTTGTAAATTAAAAATTGAAGAGGATAATCCTCATCACCTGCCGGTTTATCAGGGTTATATTGCTTATAATCTTGACTATCCGCATTTCGGCGCGGTGGCGTTATCATGTGATGTTATGCCGGTTTCAGATGCGGTATTATTGGAGGCACGTTATATTAAGTTGCTGGCTGAGTTTTCTGGCTTTTCTGTCTCGGCGGATTCCGCGGTTGATTTAAGTGCCCGATATATTATTGCTGATCTGGATTTCCCGCCTGATTATGTTGCGGGTGCGCCGGGGTATATCGGTCTGGGGACTTATTGCTTTGATGATAAAGAAGGGCGTTATATTTCGCTTCATTATAATGTGACAAGATGTCAGGGGTGTTGTCGAGAGATGATGGATTCAAATAATGGGGTTTGTTCTGATTGTGCTAATGATTAATTGGGGAACAGTTAAATAGCCTGTTTAATGTAATTGGTGGAATATTTCAGATCGTTTATGGTAATGGATTCTTTAAATGATATTTTTCATATGATATTCAGTGCCGGACTGATTATTTGTTTCGGACTGGGTGTAATTGGGGGCGGTCAAAGATGAGTTATTTAAGCTATTTCTTTGCTGCTTATGTTATTGGATGGAGTTTATCTCATTCTATTCTTGTATTTAAAAAATTTTCAGAGGTCTCGTCATGAAACTGACTCAATCTATTATCGCTAAATTTGTTGCCTCTTCTACTCTAGTCGTGGGGACTTCGGCTTTTGCGGCGAATGAACCGACAGACTATGCAAAACAGGCTTTTGATTCTTTGACGACTCAGGCGAGTTCTTTGAGCGGCTACGCCTGGGGCCTGGCGGTTTTAATTGTTGGCGCCACGATTGGGATTAAATTGTTTAAGAAATTTGTGAGTCGCGCTTCCTGATTACTACTAGTCGCTAACTTAGGGGGCGATGCCCCCTTTTTTGATCGTCGGAGGTAAGATGAAATATTTATTGATATTTCCTTTGCTTTTATCGTTTTACTCTTACGCCGTGACGGATGAAGAATGTCGAGCCAGACCAGCTTTTGATGGGGCTATGTCGGGCGTTTATCGGGAAGGGGATAGCCGTTATGTTTTATTTGAAAGTTGCCGTTATCAAATGTCCGGTATCTCTGTGGGAACGGGGGATGAAAATGCCTGGTATGGCCATTGGACTCCGGTGAGTTCTGACACGGTATCGGGTAACAGTGAAGGTGGCGGCGGGCTGACTGACGCAGACAACAAGGGCAGTACAGGGGGGCATTCTGGTGTCGGTGTGGTTGGCAAAAAGGTGGATCTGCCTGATGAATTAAGTCAGTTACCGTTACCTGATAATGTGGTGATTTCTGATGCGGTGGGGAGTCAGTTTTCTTTGTATGCGCAGCCTCAAAGTACAATGACGTCAGGTTATTTACTGGGTAACTCTGCGGATGCTGTTGCGGTTTCCTCAATTCTTGATGTGATTAAGCATGACTATAATCAGCCTGACATTTGGTTTGAACGGACGGATTCTTTTGGTCATACCGTAAAAATTAAATCCAATGAATATAAACCCACGTCTTATACGGTACAGACCAAAGACACTTATCCTGATTCCCCCAATCTGATTAATTATCATTACACCATTACGACTCATACTGTTCGTTACGATACGTCTAATGTTTGTCTTGACGACGCGGTGACTTTCCAAACGGTTTGTGATGCTGATCGTGCCGTGAAGATTGAGGATAGTTATCAGGAGAGTGGTTCACGTAGTGTCATGGTCTATGCAAATGCTCATTATGGTGACGGTGCTTATAACGGTAGTTCGAGCGGGACAGGTTCTGTGAGCAACGGTACTCATAACGCCAGTTCGGGCGGGACAGGTCCTGTGAGTAACGGTTCCCATCACGGTAGTTCGGGCGGGACAGGTCCTACTGGTCATAGTGCTACAGGTAAGGGTGCTGGCGATTTTGATTACACTCAGATGGCAAAGGCTAACCAGGAGGCGTTGACAGAGGAGGTGAATTTATCTGCTATTCAGGGGGAGATGACGGCCGATCTCGATAGTACAACGCAAGATATACAGGACGCTTTTTCCTCCTTTTCTGACAGCATTGGGGGGTTGATGGGTAATGGCTCTGCGGTAACGGGTGATTTTGCGGGTTCTGTGTCAGAGATGCAGAAAATAGGTGAGGGGGATAAATCGCCTTTATTGGATTCATTCCTGAATGGGGGCTTTTTTCCGGCGCTTCCTGCAGCTCAACCCTGTAAACCGTTTATTTTCGGCTCGGGTGAGGTTTATCAGTTTACGATAGATTGCAAATATTTAGAGATGTTTAAATCGGTATTTGCCTTTATTTTATATTTTTGGACGTTTGTCACGGCTTATGACACTTTCGCCGGAATACTACGGAAAGGTAAGGGGGCTTAATCATGCCGGCATTTCTGGGTATACCCGTGTTAATGCGTTTTTTGGGTTGGATACTAGGCGTTGTGATGGGCTATTTGGCTAAGTTTATGACGCTGGGTATGGCGAGAATAGCGTTAGCCATCTCTTTATTTCTGGGTCTGATTATCGGCTTAAATGCGATTATTATTTCTTATTTAAGTGATTTAGTGGCGTTGTTACCGTCTGAAATTAGTGAGGCTATTTCATATATCATGCCTTCAAATGCCACGCCTTGCTTATATGCGATTTTTTCTTTGAAAGCGGCGGTATTTATATTTGATGTGAAAGATCGTTTAATTTCTTATTTGGACTGGAATAAATTCTAATGGCGGTTTATGTTGTGACGGGCAAATTGGGTGCCGGGAAAACACTGGTTGCGGTAGGCAAAATACAGGATAAGATTGTTTCGGGTTGCAAGGTGGCGACTAATCTTGATTTAAAAATCCATAAATTGCCGCGTGTGGGTATTTTTGCAAAATCCCCTCAGGTTATTCGAATACCGGATAAACCCAATATTGATGATTTACATGCTATTGGGATTGGGAATGAAAGTTATGATGAAAATAAAAATGGTTTATTAGTGCTTGATGAGTGTGGTACGTGGTTTAATTCCCGTTCATGGGCGGATAAAGAAAGGCAGGCTGTCATTAACTGGTTTTTGCATGCCCGAAAATTAGGGTGGGATATTATCTTTCTTATTCAGGATTTATCGATTATGGATAAGCAGGCCAGAGTGGCACTTGCTGAGCATGTTGTTTATTGTCGTCGTCTCGATAGGATCACGCTCCCTTTTATTGGTAGCCTTTATAGCCTGATAATGGGCTCAAAAATGCCCTTACCCAAAATACATATTGGGATTGTTAAATACGGTGATTCAACGACCTCAATGACCGTAGAACGATGGACTTATACCGGACGTGAATTGTATGGCGCTTACGACACCAAACAGGCTTTTTCTGATGCTTATGCGCATTCACCTTATAGTTATTTAACGCCTTATCTCTCACATGGTCGTTATGCGGCTAAAAGAGATTTAAAATTTTATATGAAGCTGACAAAAATCTATTTTAAGAAATATTCTCGCCTTCTGTGTTTTGCGGCTGGCGTTTTTATGGTTTTTACGTATTCATTTTTAACTGAAAAAGAAAAGGGGGGTTCTGTTGCTTATCAACCTGTTAAGCAGGAAAAGCCGGCGGTTGATTTGACGGATTTAAAAATTACGTCTTCTTATCGTCTGGGTTCTACGGCTAATTATGATTTTACTAATGCTAAGAAAGAAAAAATCACATCCGATTCTTTAATAAAAGCAGGGTTTAATCTCGTTTACATTGATTCGTGCACAGTAGATTTAATTAAAGGTGGAAAACATGAAAAAGTTACTTGCTAGTTTTCTTTTTTTATTTCATCTTTCTGCATGGGCTATTCCTGTGGAATTAAATAACGCGCCAATTCGTGATTTTGTTTCCTGGTATTCAAAAATTACGGGAAACTCTGTCATCATTTCACCGGATGTCAAAGGGGATATCACGGTTTATTCTGCGGAGGTTAAAAAGGACGAGTTAACCCCGTTCTTTATTTCTGTACTGAGAGCGAATGGTTTTGATTTAACGCCGGGAAACCCCGCGGTAGTGGCTAAATTAACAAAGAGTGCTCATTTTTCAGATACTGAAATAGGTTTACTTGATTCAGATTTTTTACCTGTACCGTCTGGCGGTTTCTTTAATGCGTCTCAACCGTCAAATTTGATCACCAAAACCTATAAAATTAATCATGTCAGAGCGCAGGACTTATCACCCATTATTGACGTCTTTTTGAAAGCGGAACAGGTTTCCGGTGTCACGGTCTTTCCTTTTGATCGGGCTAATATGATTGCGGTCACGGCAACCGGATCACAGCATAAACAGTTACAATCTTTTTTGCCTGATATTGATATTTCTACCACTCAGGTTTTGATTGAGTCGATAATGTTTGAAACCACTGAGGGCGAGGCTTTTGATTTTGCCTTTGCTGCCGGTGATGCAAAAGGTTCCCCAGTGGCGGGCGGTGTGAATACGGATCGTTTAACTTCCGTGCTTTCTTCGACTGGCGGTTCCTTTGGGATTTTTAACGGCAACATTCTCGCCTTATCTTTAAAAGCGATTCAGTCTGATTCTCATGCTAAGTTGCTTTCCACGCCCCGGATTGTCACGCTGTCAGGAAAGAAGGGCTATATCAGTGTGGGTCAGAATGTCCCGTTCATCACGGGTAAAGTGACCGGTGAGGCGGCGAACGTGAATAACCCTTTTCAGACGATAGAACGGCATGACGTTGGGGTATCTCTTGCGGTTACACCCGTTGTTACCCCTTCAGGTCTGGTGATTATGAGCGTACAGAGTCGGGCAGACAGTATTTCCAGTCTCACGACGGCCAGTGACATTATTACCAATCAGCGTCAGATTGATACGACCGTTCAACTTAAATCGGGTCAAACCCTGTTGTTGGGGGGTCTCATTGATGATCGGTCAACGGCGGTTGAGTCCTCTGTCCCGATACTGTCCAGCCTTCCCTTGATTGGTCGTCTTTTTACTTCTTCCAGTGACAGCCAGGACAAACGCACGCTTTATGTTCTCATTCGTGCCAGGGTAATTAACGCGCTGTGATCACTCGCTGAATGAATGGCTTAACGCTTTTGCGACTCACTGCGCAGCGGGGGGACGGGAAAGCGTTAAGCTATCAAGGCGTTCTGAGTCGTTGGCGTGATATTTCTAAACGTGTGAAGTCAGTGGTAACCGGCAGATTGTCGGTTTTTTGATGCCGTCAGGCATGTAAGGCGGCACATTAATAGTTTCATAAATAACGGTTGTCGAGCCGCCGATAAACCGGGGGGACTTATCGAGTAGCAGGGAACCCGCGCTGCTCCCTGCAAAGCCGGTTTTTTAGCGGGTTGTCAGCAATGGGGTTGTTTGATGGTCGGAGACGAAATCCCTCTTTCTAAACCCGCTGAGTAAAAATCACTCAGGTACGAAGACGAAAGAACGAGGATGACGACATCTTCATTTCACGCGTTATTCACCAGTCGATGGATGTTGATATACTCGACTTTCCAGAGTAAGTTGTTATTCCAAGTTTAAAATGTCACTCCATTTCCATATCAGTTGCACGTAGCGAAAACCTGTTGCCAAACTAAAAATGCTGGCAACAGGTTTATGCAACATAGAACTCACGGGGGATAGGCTCAAAGATTATTCATTCTTTTTTCCTTCTTACTTCGAGGGAAGTACAAAATAAAAAATGAATAAATAATGACCATAATTTATTACTTAAGACACCTTAATAAAAGACCATCCCTTATCAATGTTAGTAGAATGAGTAGAAAGACACATTCTAGTACTACCAGAACTAGGATCATATACATAATTAATATATTCATAGGATGATGTATATAAGTCATAACCTGTAAATCCTGATTGAAGAATTACGTTCAATCTTGGTCGTGTGGAAGATTGAGATGCGAGATTAATGCCAGTATAATTTTTACCTCCAACAACAAAATTATCTCCACGTACCCAATACAAACCTGTATACATTTGAGAAATAGTTGTCCTCCCTCCATTCACAGGCTCAGGAATATTCTCAAGCACCCATTGAAGTGCTGGGTCTGTCGATCTTATTATATCCTCAGCTATTAAAGAAGTTTCACCATATTCCATTGGTCCAGCTTTCACATATTTGAAAATATCAACGCCTTGCTGTTTAACAATATTATATGCAACCATTTTTTAAAACCTCCAATTGAAATTAAAAATTATATACCCTATGGATTTCAAGATGCATCGCGACGGCAAGGGAGCGAATCCCCGGGAGCATAGATAACTATGTGACCGGGGTGAGTGAGTGCAGCCAACAAAGAAGCAACTTGAAAGATGACAGGTATATACTAGATCATAAGAAATTTTTTCACATTCTTATTTTTATATATACCTCAATAATAACCATAATATTTCGACACTGTTTGTAAAATTTCTATAAATAGGGGGAATATAGATGCACAGTGTGGTTTTACTTCAATGAAATTATTTTTTCTGGTATTTTTCCATCAATAAAAAAGACTGCGCCGACCATTCAGGAAATATATGACTGTGATGTTCTACACATTCCATGGAACGAGTTTAAAGTTGGAAAAATTAGTCGTGAGAGTATTTTTAAAGCATCTTCTTACTAAAATCTACCAAAATATGGTTTTGATTTATTAGTGCCGATTTATGAGGAGCCCTCAGCACACTCAGCTAAGAATACCAAAGTGACATACATGACTATATTGGTGCTACAACCAGAGTGCGCCTAATGTATATTATGTTAAATAATATGTATGGATTAATAAGTTCATGACTCTCTCTGGTTCTTCAAAAAATCAATCGGACTGAGCGTTTTTTAGCAGTCTCCCCTTTTTCCACCTTCCTATAAAACAGGTACTTGCTCAGGTTAGGACTTCTTGAGGCCGCAATATTTGTCCAGACTTGTCTTAGGGACGGAAAAATTATTTCCCCGTTAATTTTTTAACTAAATCACTTCTTTTAACAGAGATACCTAGTGGTAGCTGTAATTTAACTGTGGTTTGTTGCGGCATTCATTTAGAGCTTCCCCGCTGTAGTCAGCGCTGTATGGATCGTTTTGAATGGTAACAGCAAAGATAAAGGAGCATCTAATAACGGGACAGCACCATAACTGGCGTACCAGTGAGCAACACGCTCATTCTTGGCATCAATCAGCAATGCTACGCCGCCTGCCTGAGCGGCCACCAACAAACAGCGCCTCCCAGCGACAAGCAACAACTGGCCACCGAGTCCTTGACTCTGTACTGAAAGATCTACCGCCAGACGACCAAGCCGAAATACCGGCACATCATGTCGAGCCAGACCACGTTTAATCACCTCCGGTGCACGTTCATAAGCAATGGAGGCGGGACTTAGACTATAGTAGCCCAATATCTTTTCATTGCTCTCGCTAATTGCAAGGTAGGTTTTTGCCCCTCCTTTCTCATGGCTCTGTCTTGCATGGCGATATAAAAACTGATTCAACGCCTCATCGCCACAGTCAAAAGCACCGCGATCATGATGTTTGCCAATGGGCTCTTCGTGCCAGTTCAATAGCATTATGATTGCTTCGGTAAGGCAAAGGCTACGGCCATCAATTTATCATTAGGCGCCGGTGGATTATCTAAAAGATCCAGAACATGCAAACTATCTCTTTCGGTCAGCTCCAGCCGTTCGTTCTCGTCGATGATCTTCCGTGCTGCTGACATCACATGGCGGATCACGAACTCAGACAAGTTGGTATGCTGTAAAGCGGCTGCACGCATCAACAGCGACTTTTCTTCTGAGGCAATACGTAGTGACATACGGTCGTTAGTTTCTATTGGGATCTGAGGCATGATTAAGCCCTCCTATTTGTACATATTGAAAATGTACAACAAAGAAAGTTTGCTTTCAATATGTACGCATTGAATCCATACATACTTGGTGTCAAAAACAAAATGTCTATACCCCACGATAATGACGAAGTTCCGAAAAGCTTCGTCAGGAGATCCATGATGAGCTTCCTCATGCAGTTTTGAATCAGGTGCAACGCTAGCATGCTTACGTTTCATGAGATTTCAAATGGAGACGCTAAATGTATATCTATTAGTTATACAACTGCTATAATGACTGTCTACCAATTTGCTACACAGGTGATTTATGAGAACACAACCTAAAGAAACCCCAATCAACATCCGGGCGAAAGCCTTCCAGAGGGAGCTTATTGACCATGCAGCAAACTTGCACTCAAAGACCCGAACTGATTTCATCTTGGATGCTGCCTGCCGCGCAGCCGAAGATGCCATACTCAATCAGCGCCACTTTTTCGTTAACGACGAAAAATATCATGTGTTCATGCAGATGCTGGAGCAACCGCTTTCTGATAATGCAGGTTTTAAAAAACTCATGGAATATAAAGCACCATGGGAATAAGCTCACCTGAAATATTAACGGCTGAACATAATATAAATGATTTTTATTGCCAGCATGAAACATTAAACGAATGGCTTTCACGCCGGGCTTTAAAAAATAATAAGCTCGGCGCGAGCCGCACATTTGTTATTTGCAAGGAAGGCACAAAAGACGTTATCGGTTATTATTGTCTAAGCGCCGGTTCAATTAATCATATTGAATCTACACCATCGCTTAAACGCAATATGCCAGATCCTATCCCTGTAGTGCTTCTCGGCCGTCTGGCTGTCGATGTGGAATATCAGGGGAAGAAGTTCGGGGCATTGCTTCTCCAAGATGCTTGGAAGCGTGTCGCCAGCACGGCGGGACAGGTGGGCATTTCAGCTATAATCGTCCACGCACTTGATGAGAACGCCCGAACGTTCTATACGCGTCTTGGCTTCGCCCAGTCACCGTTGGAGCCATACACGCTGATGCTTCCATTAGGCAAACAGAACTAATTGTTGGTATTAACGTTCTACGGGCATTTCAGGTGATATTGAGCACATTATGTTTTTTTAATATCTCTTTAACCCTATCTTTAGGAATAGGATACGAAGTATTACCATTTCTCCCAACCATTTTTTTGGCTGCAATCATGGCATTAATTATTGCTTCTTCTGTTGCATTTATTGTTGCCTCATACAAAGGATCTAGTTTGTCATTTGGCAGTATTTTTATTATTTTTGCATTATCTCTGGAGAATGCATCATTATTTGCAGTTGAAAATGCAATAAATATCTCACCACTCGTATTCCTAGCTACACCACCTACCTTTGCAAGCCCAAGAGACACTCTTTTAGCTATTTTTTCTAATTGATGAGGAGCTAATGGTGCATCTGTGGCCACCACCGCTATTATAGAACCAGCATCCTTTATTTTTTTCTTGCTCCCATGATATATCGGATTGAGATCCTTTATTTCTTTACCAACTGGAATCCCCGCAATAATCAAGTCATCCCTATCACCAAAGTTGCCTTGAATAAGAACTCCAACAGTATATCCTCCATCTTTTTTATCCAGAATTCTTGATGAAGTGCCTGTGCCTCCCTTAAACTTAAAAAGGTTCATGCCCGTTCCCCCACCGACATTACCCTCTTCTATCGCTCCTGATTTAGCACTATTCAATGCATTATATACATGTTCTTTTTTTACATGCATACCGTTTATATCATTTAATATTCCATCCCACGTTTCTGCAACCACAGGTAATAACCAAAATAAATCATCTTTTAGTGGTGATATTAAATTATTATCAATCATCCAGCTAATTGTTGAGTCTCTGACCACACCAACGCTATGAGTGTTAGTGATTAATATTGGTGTTTCCAGGAAACCACTCTCTTTGACCCATTGATTGCCAGTCATATCTCCATTTCCATTTAAAGAGAATATACCCGAAAATACCGGGCTAAATTTCTTCCCTCTTGGCAATATAGCTGTCACACCGGTTCTTATTGGACCTTTTCCAACTTCTAGCTTTCCATCCCCTTCTATTATGGTTGAATAGCCAACTTGTACACCACTAACATCTGTAATCGCATTATATTTCCCCGTTACACCAGAGAAAGGAATGCCTAAATCCCTTGCTCTAATCTCATTAGCTAAAGAATTGGAAGTTATTATTGCCGATATAGATAAAATTATAATATTTAATATTTTCATCATCACTCCTTGTAATTAATTTGCCAGTTCAAGATTTTCTGAACATGAAGATCCAATATGATATGAAAGGAATTCGTTTTCGGCCAGTCGATATACCCTTTTGTACCTTTTTCTGGGATCTCGGTTAAAAAATTTCCATTACTAAATATTCAACATAAGTTAAATTGCTTATTGTCCATTCACTGTCTATCTTCTTCATGTAGCAAATGATATCGATAACATAAAAATGAGAGGATATATTATGAAGGCATTAGTATTAGAGAAAGCAGGACAAATTTCAATTCAAGACTGGAAAACCCCCGAAATACTTGGTGAAAATGATGTTGAGATAAAAATTCACTCGGTGGGGATTTGCGGCAGCGATGTACATTATTACCAACACGGGCGTATTGGGCCATTTGTTGTCGAAAAGCCGATGATCCTCGGGCATGAAGCATCCGGTGTCATCACAGCAATTGGTAAAAATGTGACTCACTTAAAAATTGGCGATCGTGTCTGTATGGAACCTGGCATTCCTAATCTGCAATCACCACAATCACGGGCGGGGATTTATAACTTAGATCCAGAAGTCCGTTTCTGGGCGACTCCGCCTATTGATGGTTGCTTACGTGAACTTGTTATTCACCCAGCAGCATTTACCTTCAAATTACCAGAAAATGTCAGTTTTGCAGAAGGTGCAATGGTTGAACCATTAGCTATCGGTATGCAAGCAGCCACAAAAGCAGAAATTAAACCAGGAGATATCGCATTAGTTGTTGGTGCTGGTACTATCGGAATTGTTACTGCACTTGCTGCATTAGCCGGTGGTTGTTCTGATGTCATTATTTGTGATCTGTTCGATGAAAAACTAGAAATTGCAAAACAGTATCCAGGTCTCCACCCTGTTAATAGCAAAGTACTTGCGGAGAAAGTTAACGCATTAACCGATGGTAGTGGCGTCAATATTCTATTTGAATGTAGTGGAGCAAAACCAGTGATTGCGACTATTTCAGATCACATTGCACCCGGTGGAACCGCTGTTCTGGTCGGTATGCCTATCGATCCTGCGCCATTTGATATTGTTTCTGCTCAAGCTAAAGAGATCACATTTAAAACCATTTTTCGCTACGCAAATATGTATCCTCGCACTATCCGTTTACTTAGCTCTGGCAAGCTCAATGTGGCTCCCCTATTATCTGCAACCTATAAATTTAAAGACAGCGTTCAGGCTTACGAACGAGCCGCAGAGGGCCGCCCGACAGATATCAAAATTATGCTGGAATTGGAGTAGTGCATTTCCATTGCTAAATGTTAGTGCTCTACGCTGGTATCGATTGCGGAACGCAATAACGCCCCGTCGAAATTCCTCTCCCACCTTGCTTTGGGCGGGTTACCCGCCCTCTCCTCAGTTAATGTGATGCAAGACGTCACCAACGGCGTCAAAAAGGCGATCCAAATCAGTTCGTTCAGCATTGAACATAGGTCCGAATTGCAGCGTATTACCGCCAAAGCGTACATAAAAACCCGCTTTCCAAAGCGCCATGCTGGCATCAAAAGGCCGCACAGCGGCATCACCGTCACGGGCAGTCAACTGAATTGCCCCTATCAAGCCACAGTTGCGGATGTCAGTCACGTTTGGACAACCTTTGAGAGCATGAAGGGCGGTTTCGAAATGAGGAGCAATTTCAGCAGAGCGCTGGATAAGATGGTCTTTATCCAACAGATCCAAGGTTGCTAACCCAGCGGCACAGGCTACGGGGTGTGCCGAATAGGTATAACCATGGCTAAACTCCACGGCGTGTTCCGGCAGTGGCTGGGACATAAAGACTTCATAAATTTCACTGCTTGCTACTACACCTCCCAGAGGAATAGCGCCATTGGTAATTTGTTTGGCAAAGTTAAGAATATCTGGTGTCACACCAAAATACTCAGCACCCGTCCAGCGCCCCATACGGCCAAAGCCGGTAATAACCTCGTCAAAAATCAACAAAATATTATGCTGATCGCAAATTTCACGCAAACGCTGTAGATACCCTTTAGGTGGAATAATCGCACCAGCGGAACCGCACACCGGCTCGATAATAACCGCCGCGATATTGGAGGCATCATGCAGTTCGATTAACTTGAGCATTTCATTGGCCAACTCCACGCCGCCGGTTTCCGCCATACCTGACGTAAATGCCATACCACTCTGTAACGTATGGGGTAAATGATCTACATCCATCAATTGCCCGAACATTTTGCGGTTATTACCAATCCCCCCCAAACTGGTACCAGCAATATTGACACCATGATAGCCAAGCACACGGCCAATCAGTTTGGTTTTCGTGGATTGGCCTTTCACACGCCAGTAAGCTCGCGCCATTTTAACGGCGGTGTCTATAGACTCAGAACCTGAGCTGGTGAAAAAGACGTGATTAAGATCACCGGGTGTTAAATTGGCAATTTTTTCTGCCAGTTGAAACGATAAGGGATGACCAAACTGAAAGCCTGGCGAGTAATCGAGAGTGCTTAATTGAGCGGCGACAGCTTTTTGAATTTCTGTTCGGGTATGACCCGCTCCACAGGTCCAAAGACCAGACAGACTGTCATAAATCTGGCGCCCTTTATCGTCCTTTAGCCATTGTCCCTCAGCTGCGACGATAAGGCGGGGATCGCGTTGGAAATTTCGGTTGCCGCTGAATGGCATCCAGTGAGATTTCAGGTTTAACGATTCAGAAAAACGGGTTTCAGACATAGCTAACTTCCTCTCACAAAAGTAAAATTTTAGTTTAGTGCACCACCTCTATTTTCGCCAACATATTTAAATACTTTGTATTCCCTTACCTATCAATTCGGCATATCGCGAAGATTTCAATAGCGTCTAAAAAGAACGCTGTCAGGCTCACGATAGAGACTTGAATTAGCCCCATATCGTTTTGGCTTACGTGTTCTGATGAGTATGGTAGATTTTGCTGACGATCGTCCACTTACCATCCACTTTCAAAAGATTGAGGAAATCGGTGAAACGGAAACCAGAAAGGTCATCCATGTCAATACGGGCACTAGCGGCGGTTCCTACAATATCGATACTAACGATGACAATTTTCGTTTCCGGGGATGGACAGAAAGTGTTGTCGATGATGTCAAAAAGCCCCTGAATCGGACCGCCGACCAGCTTGTTATCGTCATCAACACCAAAGATGGTCGCTTGTTCATTAAAAGCAGGTTTCATCATGTCGCTGTTAGCTTTTGCACAGCCTTCTTTGTACTTGTTTATAACTTCAACGATAGAGTTGTATTCCTGAATATAGGTTGGGTTGTTCATGTAATAACTCCTTAATTTAAGGTAAATGTGGATGTTGAAAACCGTAAACCGGAATAGCGCATAGTTTTTATATCATACATAAAATAAATTTATGCATTTTAACAATCATGTTACGAGAATTTCGCACTTTCTTTGTGGTGAATCGATACTGCTGCCGGGCAAATTGACACCAGCCTGTTTCAAGTATCAAAAGCCAACTGATTTATTCAATACTGTTGAGTAAATTTGGGGAAGTTCGCTCCCGTATAATGACTCATTCCCCATATCCTGTTGTGCTTGATGCATGTGTGTTGTGTAGTTACGTTTATTTTCTCAAGAGCGCGGCTTCTACCCTGCCCTTTAATTTAATGTAAACATCCATATTATTAACACTATGGTTTATAATCAAAAAATAATCTCGATAAAAGATATGTGATGTAATTCAAAAAAACCAGTTAAATTAAACCATTTGTGAAATAACGTAATACTAAAGTTGAATTAACTGTGTTTAATTGGTTGCAACAAACAAATAATATTATGTAAATTTACTTGTATTTAATAATAAAAGGATATAAAACATGATTAAATTTATTTATACAAATGATAAAGAAAAATGGAAAGAAGAATCATTTATTACAAAAACAAATAAAAAACCCAATTTAATCATTACCAATAAACGAGGTCGTAAGTTAGACGGATTTGGTGGCTGCTTTAATGAGATTGGAATGAAAGCTTTATTAGATCTAGATAAAGAAAATAGAAAAACCGTTTTAGATAAACTATTTTCACCAGATGGAGAATGCAAATTCACATTAGCCAGAATGCCTATTGGCGCCAGTGATTATGCAATTTCCTGGTATAGTTTAAATGATATTGAAAATGATTATAATATGGTACATTTCTCCATTCAGAGAGATAAACGCTTACTCATTCCCTATATAAAACAAGCTTTAGAAAGACAACCAAACCTAAAAATATCCGCTTCACCGTGGAGTCCCCCTATATGGCTTAAGACTCATCAAGTCTATAATTTTGGTAGATTAAAGAATGATGTTAAAAGCCAGGATGCATATGCTTTATATTTTACGAAATTCGTCGAAGAATATCAAAAAGAAGGCATTGCAATTGCTCAAGTTCATATTCAAAATGAAGTTGCCGCGGATCAAAAATTCCCTTCTTGTGTATGGATCGGTGAGCAATTAAGAGATTTTATAAAAAAACACCTTGGTCCTAAATTCGAACAAAATAATATAAAAACTGAAATTTGGCTAGGCACCATTAATGCACCAGAATTCTCTAAAGAAGTTGGACGGGATTATGATGATTACGCAAATTGTGTATTGCGTGATGCAGACGCTTATAAATATGTAAAAGGCGTTGGCTATCAATGGCAAGGGAAAAATGCTATTCAAAGGACGGTACAAAGCTACCCAGAATTAAAATATTATCAAACTGAAAATGAATGTGGTGATGGTCATAATAGTTGGGACTATGCTCATTATGTATTTACACTTTTCAGGCATTATTTAACTAATGGTGCTAATGGTTATTTATACTGGAATATGGTGCTACATTCAGGTGGAGAAAGTAGTTGGGGCTGGCAACAGAATAGCATGATTAGTATTTTTAAAGGAACAAACGAAGTAATATATAATCCAGAATATTATGTCATGCGTCATTTTTCTGGTTTAATTTTGCCTGATGCGGAACATGTTGAATTAGAGGGTAATATGTCAGGGAATTCTGTCGCTTTCGAAAATAAAGATGGTTCTATTGTTGTTAACATAAATAACGCATATAAAGAAAAACAATCATTAAATATAAGTTATAATAATGATGTTTGGCATGTTTGTTTAGAGCCTGACTCTATTAATTCTATTGTTTTTAGCTAAGTTATTATTTACTTAGTCTATTTTATCAGATGATTTAGATATACTGGGCTATACACCATGGGAATGGGGATTTTTCACGTTATAAGAAAAAGTGAAAATATTTAATTAAAAACCATCCTGTTAGTTTAAAGGATGGTTTATTACATTAACGGGTCATTTAACGTTTAAATCTTTTTGGTAATTTTATATCTATCTCGATATTCTTTAGGTGTCATATTATAATTTCTTTTAAACATAGAATAAAAGTAATGTAAAGAAGAATATCCACAAATACTGGCAATTTCACTTATTGAAATAGAGGTATCTGTTAAGAGATTTTTTACTTTATATAATTTATTATTATGGATGATTGTATGAATTGTTTGCCCAAATTCACTTTTAAAACGGTTCTCAAGATTAGAACGTGACATGCCGACAACATCAATAACTTGTTCAACTTTTATCCCTTTACAAGCATTATGGCGAATATAGTGCATTGCCTGAATGACAGCGGGATCTTTTAATGCACGAAAATCTGTCGATTGTCTTGCAATAACTTTTAAAGGTGGAATTAACTGACGATGATATTTTTTAGGCGCATAACCATCAAGAAGCCGATGAAGTAATTTTGCAGCCTGATAACCCATTTGTTGTGTACCTTGCACAACGGAAGACAGTCCAGTACGTGAAAGAAAACGGGCTATTTCTTCATTATCTATACCTATAACACAGACTTTATCAGGAATAGGAATATTCAAATGTTCACATGCGGCTAAAATATGCCTGGCTCTTGCATCTGTTACCGCGATAATTCCTGTATTTAAGGGTAAAGTTTGAATCCAATCTTTTAATCTATTTTGTGCATAAAACCAGTTTTCTGGCGTTATCTCCATTCCCTGATACACAACACCTTGATATTTTTCTTTTTCGACCAATTGCCGGAAAGCATATTCACGTTCTATTGCCCATCGTTTACCACTAGCTGGCGGTAAACCATAAAATGCAAAATGTTTAATACCTTTAGCTTTTAAATGATTAAATGCACTTTCTATTAAAGCAAAGTTATTTGTCGCAATATAATGCGCCGCAGGATAGTGATTTTCCTGGTGATAAGAACCACCAACACCGATAACAGGAATATCTAACTGGCTGAAAAAACGTTGGATTTCTATATCATCAAAATCTGCAATAATTCCATCACTCTGCAAGGTGTTAAGACTATTTAATTTAGTAGTGAAATCTTCCTCGATGAAAATATCCCAATTACATTGAGATGTCTGTAAATATTCTCCGATTCCTTCTATCACCTGACGATCATAAGCTTTATTGGCGTTGAATAATAATGTTATATGATAACGTCTATGCATTATTAGTGACCTTAAGGATTAATTTTTAGGATTGAATTAATGCCGAATTATGAGATAAATCACACAATTAACAATAATCTTAATGACGAAATAAAATAACACAATTGAAAAAATAGCTGTTGGTGAACAAAATTTTATACACCCACGTATGTCTATAGATTAGAGGTTGATATGCACCGGTATTTTGAACAAATCAATAGAGTGAGTTATGAAGGTAAACAAAGCAATAATCCATTGGCTTTCCGCCACTATAATCCTGAAGAGATTATTCTGGGGAAAAAAATGAAAGATCATCTGCGTTTTGCTGCTTGCTATTGGTATAACTTCTGCTGGAATGGTTCCGATATGTTTGGTTCTGGCGCCTTTGAACGTTTTTGGCAAAAAGGAGGTAATGACTTAGAACGGGCTAAACTTAAAGCCGATGTTGCTTTTGAATTTTTCTACAAGCTGAATATTCCTTTTTATTGTTTCCATGATATTGATGTCTCCCCTGAAGGTTATTCCTTAAAAGAATATATTTATAATTTGAATGTCATGTCCGATATTCTTGCCAACAAACAGGAGCAAACCGGCGTTAAGTTGTTATGGGGAACAGCAAATTGTTTTACCCATCCACGTTATGCTGCCGGCGCATCAACTAATCCAGATCCAAATATTTTCGCTTATGCATCAGCACAGGTATGTCAAGCCATGCAAGTAACTAAAAAATTGGCTGGTGAAAACTATGTACTCTGGGGAGGACGTGAAGGCTATGAAAGTTTGCTCAATACAGATTTACGCCAGGAAAGAGAACAAATCGGTCGTTTTATGCAAATGGTTGTAGATTATAAATATAAAATTGGTTTTCAGGGCACCTTGCTTATTGAACCTAAACCGCAGGAGCCAACTAAACACCAATATGATTATGACGTAGCGACAGTTTACGGTTTTCTAAAACAGTTTGGCTTGGAAAACGAAATTAAGCTGAATATTGAAGCCAACCATGCCACATTAGCCGGGCACTCATTTCAACATGAAGTTGCAACAGCAATTGCATTAGGTCTATTTGGTTCTATTGATGCAAATCGCGGGGATGCTCAACTTGGCTGGGATACCGATCAGTTTCCGAATAGTGTAGAAGAAAACTCACTTGTGATGTATGAGATCTTAAAAGCCGGAGGCTTCACAACAGGCGGTTTAAATTTCGATGCAAAAGTTCGCCGTCAAAGTATCGATATTGATGATCTGTTTTATGGACATATCGGCGCAATTGATACTATGGCATTATCATTAAAAAATGCCGTGAAAATATTAGTAGACGGCAAATTAGATAAATATATCGCTCAACGTTATTCTGGTTGGAATAGTGAATTAGGTCAAAATATTCTTAAAGGAAAAATGACGCTTGATGAAATTGCTGATTATGCAGAAAAATTGACACAAGAACCTCAACATCAAAGTGGGCAACAAGAATTGCTGGAAAATCTTATTAATCGCTATATTTATGGTTAGATTAATTGACAGATCACGAGAATGAAAAGGTGGACTATGTATATTGGTATTGATTTAGGAACATCAAGTATAAAAGCGGTACGACTGAATGAAGAAGGTAAAATCATTGATATCGCAAGTGAGAAGCTATCAATTTCTCATCCACATCCGCTTTATTCAGAACAAGAACCTTCAGAATGGTGGAATAAAACTGAGATAGTTATTCAAAAATTATCTCAAAGAAACTCACTTCAATCAGTGAAAGCTATTGGCTTAACCGGGCAAATGCATGGCGCTGTTTTACTAAATAAAAATAATCACGTTTTGCATCCGGCGATTCTCTGGAACGATAGACGTTGTGCAAAAGAGTGTGAAGAAATTATGCATCTTGTTCCTGATGCACAAGAGATTACAGGTAATGTGATTATGCCGGGTTTTACGGCGCCAAAAATAAAATGGATAGCCAGGCATAAACCAGAGATTTATACGGAAATTAATAAGGTTTTATTACCGAAAGATTTTTTGCGGTTTAAAATGTGCGGTAATTTTGCAACAGATATGTCTGACGCTTCAGGTACAATGTGGCTTGATGTTACCAAAAGAGACTGGAGTGATAAATTACTTGATGCAACTGGGTTAAATCGTTCTCACATGCCCTATTTATTTGAGGGTAATGAAATAACGGGTACGTTATTACCTGACGTGGCTAAACGTTGGGGAATGCCAATTGTACCGGTTATTGCCGGAGGTGGAGATAATGCTGCCGGCGCTTTAGGTGTAGGATTATACCGCTCAGGGCAAGCAATGCTGTCTCTTGGAAGTTCTGGGGTTTATTTTGTTGTGAATGATGGATTCCATTCTTCACAAAATGCCGTACATAGTTTTTGCCATATTCTACCTAATTCATGGCATTTGATGTCTGTTATGCTGAATGCGGCAAATTGCCTGGATTGGGTTGCAGAAATAACGCATTATTCTTCAGTACCAATGATGCTAGACGCCATTGAATCTCAGACAGATATTAATATCACTTCTCCTATTTTTCTCCCTTATTTATCAGGCGAAAGGACACCACATAATGATCCAAATGCTAAAGGTCTATTTTGGGGATTAACTCATCAACATAAAAGAATCGATTTTTGTCGAGCGGTATTAGAAGGTATTAGTTTTGGTCTGGCCGAGGGTATAGATGCCCTTCACAAAGTTAAAGCAGGTGTGACACCGGAGAAAATTACCTTGATCGGTGGTGGTGCTCGTAGTCCATATTGGCGGCAAATGTTAGCGGATGTGACTGGGCAAGTTTTAGAATTTAGGTCGGGAGGTGATGTAGGGCCAGCATTAGGTGCAGCTCGCCTGGCACAAATTGCACTCAATCCATCTTTATCATTAAAGGAACTGCTGCCTGAATTACCTTTAGAACACGTGGTGCTACCTAATGAGAAACACCATGAAATTTATCAAGAAAGAAGACAGTCATTTAGTAAAATTTATCAGGCATTGAAATCGGTTCATCTCCCAGAACGACATAATGTGTATTAGCTCAGACCCCATCTGACAGTTACCGGTTATTTGGGGTAGACCCAACAGTCATGTCACCAGCCGCCATCTTGATCACAGCAGGTCGAGTCGGGTGTTCATGTCAAGGTCGAAACTACGGGCTTTTCAAGCCCATCCAAAGGGTACTCCCGCCGACATCAGGCGGGAGTACCCTTTGGAGGTAAAGATGGGTTGATGCTTATCGTCAACAATGGCTGCCAACACTTGCTGGTACACCGCCACCAGCTGATCCAGAGTAGTAGCATCAAATACCGCTTCTGCCCAATAAAATTGACCGTTTAGTTGCTCATGGCTGTCATCAATGATGAGGGATAAATCAAGCTTTTCTTGTTCATTTTTTAATAAATCAACGCTTTTTACGGCAAATTTTATTTGAAATATTGGATTGTGTGATAGCCCTTCAACTGATTCCAGAAATGTATTTAATTGGTCAAATGAACATAAGCGATATCTTTGTATGTTCGTTATGAGTTTATCGATATGATGAATAAGTGAAACAACGGAAATATCTGGTTGAACGTGCACTCTTAACGGAACAGGGTCCAACGCGCTATTGTTACCGTTATCCTCATTACTCAAAGAGTTGCCTATAACAATATTATGCTGCCCTGATGATGCTGAAAGTGCTACATAAAATGCGCTCAAGAGTACGGTATTGAGTGACTTGCCTTCACATATAGCCAGGTTACGTAATCGCAAATAAAGTTTTTCATCAATATAAAAAGATGACCTTAAAACCCGCTTTTCATCAGGGTCACGAGCCAACCTGTCAACAGGGATGGAAAAATTATCTCGGCCGGAAAGTAACGCAGACCAAAATCTTAAATCATCCACATTGCATTTGTTTGATAGGATATCCTGGTTACTACTTTCACGAGCCGATTTGTTAACTTCCATTATTTCATCCTTAGACAATAATTTAGATAAATCATTGTTCATAATTCTGTATTACATTAAACAGGCTTAAAGCACAGTTACGTTATCGACAACTTTTGGTATCAGTTTTAATTAGAACCTGTCTTATTCGCTTATATTTGCTTCAGAATGCAATTGTGCCGTCAATACAGGTAACAGCACTTCCGCCCACGAAGATCTTGCCTCCACGCTGAACGAGCGACAACAACCCCTCACGACCCAGTTTTACGCCCTGTGAAGAGGTCACGACCACACCTTCTGGTGCCATAACATGATGGTGACGCATAAACGCCGCAACGCTGCCATTTCCACTACCACAAACCGGATCTTCATTTACACCACAAGCAGGTGCAAAAGAACGAACTTCAATGTGCGCCTCCATGCCTTCCGGGTACGAACCATAGATACAAATTCCAGTGCAATTCATTTCAATGTCGTGATCTTTTAAGCGGCTGAAATCAGGCTGCGTAGTGAGCACTGTTTCTGCATCAGAGGTACAAGCAACTATCCATCTGGCGCCAACATCGACTAATGCTGGCGTTAATTCATAATTGATCGAACAACCAAGAATATCTTCAAGGCGATTTACTTGTTCTCTGCTAAGTAACGTGATTTTCGGCTCTGGTAACTCAAATGAGATTGACCGTTCACCATTTTCCATTTCACTGACATTTAGGGTGATCAAGCCTGCGCCGCACTCCTGAATTAAACGCCCATCTGTTACTGAGATAACGCCAGCTTCAAGCAATGCATGTGCGGTACCAATGGTAGGATGACCCGCAAAAGGTAACTCACTTCCCGGTGTAAATATGCGAACCCGATAATCAGCCGCCGTATCTACTGTTGGAAGAACAAAAGTGGTCTCAGAAAGATTGGTCCAACTGGCAATACTTTGCATTTGCTCCGTCGAAAGATCAGAAGCATCCATAACAACCGCGACGGGATTTCCTTTGAATCGTTTTGAAGTAAAAACGTCAACTTGTTTAAAAGGTACACTAGACATAGAATTTCCTGTTTTTCTGAATTAATTTAAACCCTGCTCCCAAAAAGAATGACAAATAGTCAGTCTCATATTTACATGGTTTCATGCTACTCTGAGTCCACATATAAATACAGAGCCAAAAATACCAAAACAGTTTTGAAATACACCGTTTGTATAGTAAGTGTACCCAGTTACTAATCATGTGACATGAAATTTCTGACCTTAAAAAGATCAAAGAAAAAACAATTTGTGTACCTACAATCGATAGGTATTGATGATGTCAGGTTTATTCAACAACAGAGATAGCGTTTTTCTATTTCGCTACGATACGGGATACTATGATTCAGCTTTTCTTTTTGCGTTCAGAAAACAATTTATCTGTCTCATTTGCTAAGATCCCGCCTACCAAAGAGATCGGGCGGTAAAACGATGATGCTCTCTCTGCAATCTCCTGCGCAGAAATATCAATCTGGCGTATACCCATATTACGAAGACTATTGATAGACGTTGCCCATATCACTTCACGGATACCAATCCAGACCAAAGCGCTCATGCACATTGAACAAGGCTCTGCTGTGGTATACAGTGCGACATTATTCCATCCTTGGTTGCCATGTAAAGTAACATAGTGATTTATCGCCTGAATTTCCCCATGCAAAATGGGATTCTTTACTCCTGAATTTACACCACGACTTAATATTTCCCCGTTGTTCCTGTTAACGATTACCGCACCATAAGGATGTTTAGGATTTTTTATCGCTTCTGTTATGGCCTCCCGCATATATTGTTCATGTTCAGCAATCTCCTGTTTTGATAATGCGTTATTAATGATTTGTATTTTATTTTCTCCTGCTTGTGTAATAGAAGATATGCTGACACTCATAATACCAAGCGTTGTCAATAATTCTCTTCGGGTTTTATTCATGATTAATCCTTTTCTTAGTTATAATCTAATCAGTTGCCTATTTCAATAGGGTAAATTACAGCTAAAGTAATATTTACCAACTATTGCATCATTTAAAAAATAACGGCATGGTTTTATGTTTATTTTTTATCTGATATATAAACCCATATTCTGTTATTAATATTGACAAGTAAATTACATAAAAAAGAGAATTATTAAGTAACTAATGTGATGTTTATTTTCGCATTTATTAATACAATAATCGCCATACCATTTTTTCAGATATTATATAGATCAAATTAGTTTATTAGATGATTTGGCTACAAAAAGGTGACAAGCAGGGGTATACAAGATTGCGGTTGGCAACGTTCAACCCAGGAAATTGTACAAATGGTGCTATTCTTCCCTCACTTTGGTATATTTGGTATAACTTTGAAGTTAGAAGCATGCTTATTGCTCGTTAATATACCCAATAGATTTCAAGATGCATCGCGACGGCCAGGGAGCGAATCCCCGGGAGCATAGATAACTCTGTGACCGGGGTGAGTGAGTGCAGCCAACAAAGAGGCAACTTGAAAGATAACAGGTATATCTATTTTCTGAGCATAACTTGCCATAGATTCACAAGCTCCTGCTTACTCCGATATATAGCTAACAGATTTATCTCATGCTAGCTGATCTCATCAGGGCATAAGCACTCAAACAAAAAGGCAATAAGATGTACACAAGTTTACTAACCTTAGCTGACGATACATTCTGTCTACGTTTGCAACGCGCCGCAAGGATGTGGCGTAAGGTATCTGATGAGGAACTGAGCAAACTGAATTTATCCGAAGCGACAACAACCCCTCTCTGGCTGATTAATAAACTTGGAGAGGGTTTGCGCCAACGTACCTTAGCCGACCACATGGGGCTTGAAGGACAATCATTAGTCAGGCTACTCGATCAGCTAGAAGGTGCTGGGTTACTGATCAGACGAGACGACCCTACCGATCGACGAGCTAAGGCACTTTACCTCACTGATGAAGGACGTAATTTAGCCGAGCAAGCAGAAATTGTCGTAAGAAATATCAGAGCGCGATTACTTGATGGTGAGCCTAACGAAAATCTGGCTATTGTTGACCGCGTCTTCGACAAGATTATCAATGCAGCCAGTGAATAAACTGGTTCAGATCTGACGGGATGGACGCCTCGAATAAGTACCATATACATCAAAATGGATAAAAAATTCATTTAATCCGCGAGAGCGTCCATCGTACATCTAAATTCAGCACACAGATTTTCATCACCAAAATCCTCAATAACACAGCTTGCGATTAGTTCGCATGAGATCTATTATCATAATCAGATAGGGTTCATTTTGTTGTCTTGTTTCGTTATGCGAGCGGAGTCACTACATGCCTGAATTATCTGACACTACAGGTATCATCAATCAACAAAAAGAAGTATCCCCCGCAAACCCAAATTATAATCTGATCGAAAATCTACTTGATTCAGGTAGCTTTTCAGAATTGGATGCGCTTGCAGAACATGACTGTATTCTCTTTGATGCAAACCAAAAGAAAATACCCGGAGACGGGATATCTACAGGATATGGATTCATCAATGGCCGTCCAGTAGTTGTTTACGGTCATGACAAGCAGTTTATGGGGGGAAGTTCCAGCCGAATTCACGCTGTAAAGATATGCAAAGTCATAGAGTTAGCTTTACGTACTGGCGTGCCGATCATAGCACTGAATCAATCATCTGGATTACGCATACATGAAGGCGTTGATGCCAATTCTCAATTCAGTTACGTATTTTACAAAACAGTGCAAGCCTCCGGCGTTGTCCCCCAAATATCATTAATACTCGGCGACTGTATAGGCGGAGCGGCTTACACACCGGCACTCACTGACTTCATAATAATGATTGATAAACAATCTACTTTATTTTTGACCGGCCCAGCGGTCATTAAACAAGCGACCGGAGAAAATGTCAGCAAAGAGGATATCGGTGGCGGGTTAATGCATGCAAGCAAGACAGGGTTGGCTCACTTTTTGGTCGATTCAGAGTTGGAGGCAATATCTTTAACACGGCATCTATTATCCTACCTTCCCCAGAATAACACCGAAACACCTAGCGTTATCTCAGATGCTACAGCAATGCAGCGAGAAACCCCCAGAATCAAGGAAATCGTACCTCATGACAAATCTATTCCTTTCGACGTCAAGGAAGTCATTGCAGAAATAGTCGATAAAGAAACTTTCCTTGAAATACAGCAATTGTATGCTCGCAATATCATTATCGGTCTGGCTCGTCTGGGTGGATATGTCATCGGAATTATCGCCAATCAACCTAATTGGTTAGCGGGCTGTTTAGATATTGATGCTTCAGAAAAGGCAGCTCGTTTTGTCCGTTTATGTGATGCGTTTGGCATCCCCTTGCTGACATTAGTTGATGTACCCGGCTACTTACCGGGAAAACAACAGGAACAAGGTAATATAATAGGCGCTGGCTCTAAGCTTATGCACGCCTATTGTGAAGCGTCGATCCCTAAGATTGCCGTGATATTGCGCAAAGCATATGGGGGAGCATATCCAACACTGGCTAATCGGGGAGCCACTGATTTCATTTATGCCTTGCCTGATGCCGAAATTTCCGTAATGGGGCCAGAAGGTGCGGTCAATATCATATTTCGTAAAGTTGTGGCAGCCGCCCAAGAGCCAGAAAAACAACGACAACTTCTTATTACAGAATATCGTCAAGCCCACGCTAGCGCTGCATATTCTGCCAAAAAAACCTACATTGAAGGACTGATCCCGGCTTCTCATCTGCGTAACCGGCTTATTTCAAGTTTCAGAATATTAAGAGACAAAATAAGTGGCCATCCAGCCAGACGGCACTCGAACATACAACTATGAAGGAATTAAAATTATGGCAATTCCACGTGATCGACACGATGACTATAGTCAGTCATCGGTAAGCCGACGGTTATCCTGGCTTTCCGAAACAACTGGGCAATCTTATCCCTATATTGCAGGCAAAACCATTGGACCCGAGTTAGCCAAAGGAACCTGCGAAAACATGATTGGTTACGTCGGAATTCCTCTGGGTATCGCTGGCCCGTTTCTGATTAATGGCATATCAGCCAAAGGAACGTTTACTATTCCTTTGGCAACGACAGAAGGCGCTTTGATTGCTTCTTTTTCCAGAGGAATGAATTTAATCAGTGATAGCAGAGGTTGCCAAGTACTGAGTCAGGAGAATTCCGTTCAAAACACGCTAAACCCAGCATATCGCTTTTTGGGTGACGCGTTGACAAAAATATCTGCCGTTGTATTACACCGAGCGGAGGATGCGCTAAAATTTGTCAACTGGCTGCAAGAGCACATGTCGCAAATCTTAATAGTTGCCAACAACACCAGTCGTTACGCTCGGCTGTTAGAAATCTCCCCCCTATTCCAGGGTGATTTAATCGGATTAGCATTTACCTACCAGACAGGTGACGCAATGGGATTAAATATGGCGACTAAGGCGAATGAGGCCGTTTGTCGTTATATTCAGGAAGAATGCCCCGAACTTGTTTCACACTATTTCAATACATTAGGGGGCGATAAACGTTTTGTCAGTGATCAGGCTAAAGGCCGATATGTTACCGCGAGTGTCCGAATACCTCATAGTTTGGTAAAAGAACGATTACGTACAACGCCATTACGCATGCAACAATTTCTATTAGCATGTAACACATTACTTGCACAACGCGGAGCCACAGCGCCAAACATCCATGTTGCTAATGCGTTAACCGCAATGTTTATCGCCTGCGGGCAAGATCCTGCTTTTGTCACTGTCTCTTTTAAAAATGCCTGCACACATTTTGAAGTGCTTGATAACGGAGATCTCAACGCCAGTTTGACAATCCCCAACCTTATCGTTGGTGTGGTCGGCGGTGGTACTAAGCTCCCCATCCAGCAAGAGTGTCTCAGCATGATTGGGTGCACTCATGATGCTCGTAAATTGGCTGAAATAACAGCCGCAGTCGCATTGGCCGGTGAAATCTCCGTTGCTGGAGCGGTAAGTGCAGGAGAATTCACCCGTGCCCATACCGTATTAGGTCGTGGCTTAAACCAGACCAAGCCAACGGAATCATCATCAGAGGATGTATCGTTATGATCCGCCATGTACTTATCTGTTGCAGAGGAGAAATCGCCCTTCGTTTCATACGTACATGTCGGCCAATGGATATTAGTACCACCGTGATTTACAGTGCGGACGACGATAACGCAGAATTTGTTCATGCCGCTGATCAAGCGGTAAGAGTTGACTCCTGGATTCCTGAAACGCTTATCACGACGGTGATTAACGTTGCTCTATCTTGTAAGGTAGACGCCGTAGCGCCGGGATATGGCCCTCTCGCAGAAAACGCTGACTTCGCTGACGCCTGTGCTAAGGCGAACTTAATTTTTATCGGTCCTAATAGCTCAGCCATCCGCCAGACAGGTGACAAAATTGCTGCTCGCGCCGCAGCAGAACGGGCTCAAATTCCTATTATTCCCGGCATGCAAATTGACGCCGACGCCAATTCTGCAATGATTTTAGCAAACAGTCTGGGTTATCCACTGTTGATCAAGGCCACTCATGGCGGAGGAGGACGTGGGATTCGAGTAGTAGATCAATCGGAAGACTTTATCACATCTTATGAGGAAGTCAGGCAAGAGGCTCTACGGGCATTTGGCAACAATCAGGTCTATCTTGAGAAGTTCCTGGGAGAAAGTATCCGTCATATAGAAGTTCAGATATTAGCTGACCGATATAGAAAAATTTTACATCTTGGCACTCGTGAATGTAGCGTGCAACGCCGACGGCAAAAAATTGTCGAAGAAGCACCCGCTCCCGGACTGACAGAAATTCAATATGAGCAACTTCACAATGCCGCATTGGCTATTGCGCATCAGGTAGGGTATGACAGCGCAGGCACTGTTGAATTTCTGCTTGATAAAGAAGGCAATTTTTATTTCATTGAGATGAATGCCCGCATTCAGGTTGAACATCCGGTTACGGAATCTATAACCGGTATAGATATCGTTGAACACATGATTTATTCAGCGGCAAATCAACCTTTGACGCTGACTCAGCAGGACATTCATTTCGCAGGTCATTCAATTGAATTTCGTATTTGTGCGGAAGATGCCCACGGGGATTTTCTACCAAACGGTGGAGAAGTTTTGGATTATCGTGTCCCGGAAGGACCGGGTATACGTGTCGATTCAGGGATACATCTGGGGGCTAAGATGTCGCCTCTATTTGATAGCTTATGCCTCAAGCTCATTGTTTCCGGTGCCAATCGTGAACAAACTTTAAAGCGGTCACGACTTGCGCTAGATGAACTGGTTATTGCGGGTTTTAGTACTAATCTCGCAGTACATCGTTGGTTGATAGGCAGTCAATCATTCAACCAAGGCAATTACGATCTTTCTATCGGTAAGACAATTGAAAATACCCATTCCCTACCCCAGCGAAAAGCTCTGGCAATACATGCAATTACCGCCTTAGCTCTACATTTAAATCTTATTCCCGCTGTGCAAACAAATTCGGATACACATAGACCAATATCACCATGGATTCAACGAAATAGTCGTTGGAAATAATAGCAGTTGGAAATGAGTCAACAGGTACGCCATAAATCCCCTCATACTAAGAGGACTGCATATGCGTAATACAGATCCAAGCTCTGTATCATCAACAATATCAACATTACTAAACGGTGTCGTAGAAAGTGAATTAAACCAAGTTAGTACAACAATTCATCGTCTTAGCTCTAATCTCTACAAAGCGCAATGGAATGATATTCAAGGCATTTCATGTGAACTCAAGTTAGAAGATGTGCAACATATATCAAGCGATACAATACGATTAAGAATAAAGATTGACGGTATTCGAGAAACTATTTTATTCAAACGCAATTCATCAAATGAATTTCTTATCGACTATGCGGGAAGTCATCGTACAATAGTTTTAACTACAGGAAACTCATGGAAAAACAAATCCATTAAGCCCTATCAAGATAGCAATATATTGTCATCCCCTATGCCAGCAAATGTATTAGAAATTCTCGTCTCTGAAAACAGTATTGTAGAAGATAAACAACCGTTACTACGTCTAGAAGCAATGAAAATGGTTATAACACTCTACTCTCCAGGAAAATATTTAATCCAAAAAATAGACGTGGCAGTGGGAGAAAATGTTAGTACTGATCAGGTGCTAATCACTTTCAATCCAATTAGATAAATATTTAATCGTTTTAAGACTTACAACTTTTATAAACAGGAATTATCATGAACTTAGAATCTAAAATCGTTAGTTATTGTGATAGTCTCAAATATTCCTCAATTGATCACAATACCCGAGAAATCGGCAGCCACTGCTTACTTGATATTATTGGTGTTTTATTAGCTGGCACCCGTGACCCCGGCGTTGAACTATTGACTAAAATAACCGAAAAATGGGGAGGGAAACCAGAAAGTCGAGTACTTGGGCGAATATTAGCTTTACCTGCCCCGGCCACAGCAATGTTAAACGGTGCGGCTGCCAGAGTGCTAGACTTTGATGATGTTGGCGATTCACTCGGAACACACCCCAGTGTAGCGATATTACCCGCGTTGCTTGCTATTGCCGATTCAATTGATCGACCAATATCGCGTGAACAATTCATGACTGCCTATATTGCAGGTATCGAGCTTTCTCTTAGACTTTCAAGAGCACGTAAGGAAACATTACTTGAAAGTGGCCGGTATGACCTCTGTAAAGTTATCGCAGCAACAGCGGCCTCAGGAATGTTATATGGTCTGACAGGAGATCGACTGCATAACGCACTTGGGATCGCATATACATCCGCATTGGGTGAAACACAATGTATGATAGACGGCGCCTCAACCGTTTTTTACCAACAAGGCTTGGTCGCATCCCATGCAGTGAAGGCGGTAATATTAGCTGACCAAGGTTTTACTGGGGCAAAACAATTTCTCAGTGGACTCTGGGGTTATTATAGCGCCTTTGAACCTGGCTCAGATCTTGACTCAATTATTGACGAATTAGGCACAACCTTTGTAATCGATCAACTAATCGCATTTAAACCTTATCCTACCTGCCGCCCAAATACCTCAGCCGTGGCGTTAATAAAAGAGATGTTGAATGGTCAACAGATTGATATTAATGAAATAGAGCGTATAGATGTTCTTACCAACCAACAAATATTTGATCTTGTTGGTTCGCCAGTAGAACGAAAACAAGTTCCGCAAACCGTAGTCGAAGCCCGTTTCAGCCTCGCTTATAATATTGCGACCGTACTCAAAACAGGAGACCTATTTATTGATGATTTCACAGAGAACGCAATTCGTCGCAAGGATATCATCGACTTAAGTAGAAAAATTTATCCCAGAAGTGCAGCTGAATGTGAAATACCTGAATTAGGCACACATGGAAAAATCAAAATTATTATACAGTTTAAGGATACTACCCAACTTAAAGGCGAAGTTTCTTATGCAAAAGGTAATGCCAAAAACCCAATGACGCTTGAAGAGTTGATAGATAAATTCAAAAAATGTGTGGCTTATTCTCAAAATGCATATATTCACACAAATATTTCAGCAATATTAGATTGGATTTTAGATCGCGAAAATCATAACCCAGATTATCAAATGCTCGCTAACGAATTATTCCCAAGATGAGGGAATTTAACCGCTATTCTGGTATGCATTGATAAGTTTATTATTAATGAGAGTTACCTTGTGTTTTATATAAGAATGTAGCCCTACATTAGAACCAGTAACTCTCAAACTTTATTTTAAAATTAATAACCAATGATTATCACTTAATTCGGTTATTTATCCAGAGATTATTAATTAACTTCTTTGATGGGTATCGATGAATATATTGTTGAGCCACCATTCGCTATTTGATTAAGTAATTCATTCTGACGTTTATAAGCCACTGCAATTGAATGCTCCTTGATATGTCCATATCCTCTAATATTTTCGGGTATTTCCGCCCACTGGACAATCAAAGAGAGATTATCCGGTGAAGCCTTTGATAACAAATCATTTAATGTATCCTTATATCTTGCAACCAATAGCCTCTCTTCACGTCGTTCATGAGACCAGGCAAAGATGTCGAAAAAAGTGTGACGCAAGCATCGGAGAGCGGCAAGCCCGCGAAAAAAAGGAATAATCCAACCAGATACAGTAATTTTACGATGATACCCATTTTTTTCCATCCACTTACCCAAGAATGGTGGTGCGAGATGAAAATTTAATTTGGGACGCCCAATATATGATTCCGTCAAAGAATGAAGAAATTGCGGCGAGCTATGCAGGCGGGCAACCTCATATTCATCTTTGTAAGCCATGAGTTTAAATAAATTGCGGGCAACTGCGTGAGCTAGTGTGAAATCTCCCCAGTTAGCAGTCGCTTTTACAACGGCCTCAACCTGTGATCTATACTTTGCCGCATAGCTTTCATTCTGGTAGTCCGTAAGATAACGGCTACGAGACTCGACAACCTCACGAAGTCCCTGTTCACCGCCGCTAGCCCTGACAGATTGACCACTTTTAGCGGCAGGGACAACTAAGGATTGCACATACGCAGGATCAGTCGCTAGCAACCGACCACCAGCGAACGCAACTTTATTAGCAGCAACATCACCGCCTTGTAAGTTAATCGCCTGCTCAAAAACTTGCAAACTTAACGGGATGACGCCTTTCTGCCAGGCATATCCCAGCAATAATATATTTGTTTGTATGCTCCCCACGAATTGAGTTGCAAAATAACGTGCATTGATAGCGTCATAGCCATCTTCCCCGACCAATTCTATTAATCGTTTCTCAATATCAGAAGTGTCTATTTTGAGGTTTCTATCGCGAACCATTGAGCCTGTCTGCATTTCATGAGTATTGGCAATGATTTTAGTTTGTCCTGAACTCAGAGCATTTAATGCTTCATCTTCTGAAGCGACAGTTAAATCCGCAGCGATTAAAACGTCGGCACATCCTCGTTCAATACGATGCTGATGTAATATATGGTCTTTAGCACCAATACGTATGTGACTAAAAACCGAGCCGCCTTTTTGAGTGAATCCCGTGAAATCAAGCACGCTAACCGAAAAATCCTGTAGATGCGCCGCTAAACCGATAGTCGCAGCCATAGTGACAACACCCGTACCACCAACACCCGTTATCAATATTTCATAGCATTGATCAATGCTGGGTAATTGCGGCGGTGGTAACTCACCTGCCCGTGTCAGAATTAATTGCCGTTCAGTTTTATCCATATTAACCAAACGCGGTTTTCCTGTAACAGTAACAAAACTCGGACAAAAACCCTTTAAACATGAAAGATCGGTATTACATGATTCAGAATCTATCGCCCGTTTAGCGCCAAACTCGGTATCAACGGGTATTACGGATAAACAGTTCGACTGTATTTGACAATCTCCACAACCTTCACAAACCAGCTCGTTTATTGTTACATAGGTCTTTTTAGCAGGTACGGGTTGGCGTTTACGGCGTCTGCGATCTTCAGCGGCACACACTTGATCATAAATCAATACGGTGACACCCGGTATTGTTCGCAATCGAAGCTGCACCTCATTAAGCTGATCACGGTGGTAGACTTTGACTTGTTCTGGCAAACGGTCCTTTGTTTTATAACGCTCAGGCTCTTTAGCAACGATAACCACTTCTTGAGCCCCTTCGCTACAAACTAATGCCGCTACTTGCTCAACACTTAAACTACCATCCAGTGGTTGACCACCGGTCATTGCGACAGCATCATTATATAAAATCTTATAAGTGATATTAGCTTTTGCCGCGATCGCTTGTCGAATAGCCAAATATCCAGAATGAAAAAAAGTTCCATCCCCCATATTTTGGAAAATGTGGTCTGTTCTGACAAACGACATTTGACCTATCCAATCAACACCTTCCCCTCCCATTTGTACACTGCCTGTCGTGGCACGCTCAGGAATACGAGCGGCCAGCGCGTGGCATCCAATACCTAACCTCGCCTGACTCCCTTCTGGAATCATTGTTGAACTATTATGTGGGCAACCGGAGCACAAATATGGCGTGCGTTTTACCCAATTCAGAAAACGCTCTATCAGTTTCATTGACCAAAATGATGGGACTTCCACTGACAGGCCGCATGCTCGAAGCTGTTTGACAAGAACATCGACAATACGTGATGGCCTTAACTCGTCCTCACTGGGTAAAAGTTTTATTCCATTTTCGTCTGACTTGCCAATAATTAATGGCCTATTGTTGAGAATTGAATTAAATATACTGGCCTTTAGCAAGTTCTCAACGACCCCGGTTTTTTCTTCGATAATCCATATCTTCTCACTCCGTTGAGCCCAGTCTTTTAAGACAGGAGATAATGGATAAACAACTCGAATACCGAGTAGTGCAATGCCTGCCGTCTCTAATTCAGTCAGAGTGATACCAAGTTCATCTAATGCTCCGCGAACATCCAGGTAAGCTTTACCCACCGCGGCAATAAGCAATTTTGGTGTAGCCGGGGCGCAATCTACGCTATCTAACGGATTTTCTCTGATAAAACGACGAGCCGCTTCTAGCTTATAAGCAAAACGTCGCTCAATTTGCATACCCGGTAAATCTGGCCAACGCCAATGTAATCCATCAGGCCCAATATCTATTTCAGGTTGTTTGAACGAGGGAAACTCAGACACGTTAATTGATGCTGTTGCTTCTACAGTTTCAGTAATCGCCTTAAAACCCACCCATAAACCTGAAAAACGCGATAATGCCCAACCCCAGAGTCCACAATATTCATAGTCCTGAAGGTTAATAGGATGAATAACCGGTAATCCCCAGGCAATTAACGCTTGATCTGATTGATGCGACATTGAAGAAGATACACATCCGTGATCGTCACCAATAACTACTAATACTCCTCCGTGGGGTGATGAACCATATGCATTACCATGCCTTAACGCATCACCAGATCGGTCTACTCCAGGCCCTTTTCCATACCAAAGCCCAAAAACACCGTCAAAGAGACGCATTTTATCCGTTTCTACCCGTTGGGTCCCAATGAGGGTCGTTGCCGCTAAATCCTCATTTATACCCGGTTGAAACCGAATATTTGCTTTCTCCAGTAAATTTTTTGCAGCCCAAAGCTCTTTATCAACACCACCAAGTGGCGAACCTCGATAACCACTGACAAATCCCGCAGTATTTAAACCAATAGATCGATCAAGGGCCGACTGAACTAATAACATTCGCACCAGAGCTTGTTGTCCACTAATAAATATTTTGCCTTGAGGCTCATCAATACCTCGACGATAACGAGATTCAAGACGATAAGAAGTATCGAGAATCATATCAATTCCCCTTGAATATAAGTTTTTAAAGGTTATTACGCGACTTAATTAGCGACTGTCGTCAGCCCCTTACGTGTGACAGTTATCGCTTCTCGTAAGATATTAGAATCACCGATATGATTAACGAGTAATAAAACCAATTGAGCGTAAAATAGATTCCCTAGTTCATCCCCCAGCTCTTGACACGCCTCTGTTATCATTTCATAACAGGCATCTGGGTCTGTTAAATGGCTGTAGGTGATTAATGATCCAGCCAAAAAGTGATTGTACGGTTTCATTATATTTTTCTCTCGGCATAGGTAGCTATTGGCATGGAATGAGCAAGCGTCTTTTCAATGTCATCACGGTTAAATGAGGAAAATACGTCTAACACATGTTGATCAGGTCTGAATAACACGACTGATCCACAAGCCAAATCATAACGCTTAGCAACCAAACCACAGTGATCTACCAAAGTGATATCAATTGAGGCTACAGTCGGTTGTTCTACTGTAGCCGACACGACTGTAATGATTTCTAATGGATAGGGACTATTGATATCTTCTATATGATTTACTCCTCCGTCATAATTGGAACTCAGCCGATAGCACAGAAGTGTGAACCCTTTTCTACCGATAAAGTGCAATAACCAGCTATTCTCATCTCCATTTTTTACCGGAGCATCCAGAGCAACATCCCCGGGTTTTACTCTTCCTTTCACAGAGGTATCGGGCAAAAATTGCCCGACTCCACTTAATCGAGCCGGACGGGATAAACGCCCAGAGTTTACAAAGGTACGTCCCATTGCCGTCGTTTCAGACAAAACAAGACTAGCTTGACGAAGCGTCTCTATTGCGTGATTTGGCGGGGTAATGAATTGTGCACTGCGAGTCGAATTAATAATGTTCTCATCCGCAGCGTAAACTCGTTCTTCATCATAGGACTGCAATAATTTTGGTGATGCTCCATGTTTTACAACGGCACAGAGTTTCCAGGCCAAATTATCTGCATCCTGAATTCCTCCATTTCCCCCTCTTCCTCCAAAAGGGCTGACTTCATGGGCACTATCGCCAGCGAATACGACTCGTGAATGAACAAAATTCTCCAATCGTCTGCATCGAAAGGTATATATGCTTATCCAGTCGATCCTGAAAGTTATTTTCGGATCTAGCATTGCCTTTAAACGTTCGGTAACTCTTGCCGGCTGTTTCTCAAATGCTGGGTCTGCTTCTGCACCTAATTGAAAATCAACACGCCACAAGTTATCAGGTTGTTTATGTAAAAGAACCGAATGCCCGGGATGAAAAGGTGGATCGAACCAGAAACGACGCTCCGCAGGAAAGTCCGGTTTCATTTCGACGTCAACAATCAAAAAATGATCATGAAAATGCCTACCAAATAACGGCAAATTCAGCGTATTACGCACAAATGAGCGCGCGCCATCACAGGCTATGAGCCAATCACAATCAAGTCGATACGAACCATCTGGACAGGAGACCATCACCGAAGCACCAACACTATTCGACTCTAACGAGGTCACCGTGTTTAAACAGCGCAAATCAACCCACCCACTGGCTAAACAATCCTCAATTAACCACTGTTCTATATAAGTCTGTTGAATATTCAAGAATGCAGGGCAACCAAAATAAGGCTCAGTTTTAAAGTCAAAACTGAAAGACTCTCGTTCTCTATGATAAATTCTGGACAAACTCCAATTGACTCCTTTTTCAGCCAATCGTTCCCCTAACCCTAACCGTTGAAGTATTTCTAAAGAACGCTGAGCGAAGACAATGGCTCGAGAGCCTTCAGTTAATACCTGACGTGTTTCAAGCACGACACTTGGAACACCTCTACGAGCGAGATCTAATGCCAAAGTCAATCCTACTAATCCGGCTCCTACAATCACTACGGGAACCTTCCTTGGCACTGATAAGTTGATATCCAAAGGTTTTTTATAATCCAAACTTGGAGGTTGATGCATTTTTTTAGCTCTCCGGAATGACGCGAGAACAGAGACGATAGATGAGAACTGAACGGGATTATTTCTTTTTTGAATTTAGATCGTTTGCGTGTAATAAGCAAACATATTCTTTAAATTTTAATGTAAATATAAACAGCTATAACATTGCTATTTGTTATAAGGGCCAGAAAATTAAGCGAACAGCGGCATTATACTGTTTTCCTATCATAGGGCATCGCCAGCACAAAAATACCATTACATGCTTACTAATCGCATGATACCATTATTGTGTTCATTGTCCTTCGCATACTGATCGGACACTCCAAACGTTTGTAATGCACGAATATTGCACTAGCGCTTAGCTAAGGAAGTAACCTATGACTGATTGCATTAGCGTTCCTCCCGTTAGTTCCTCATCGACATCCCAGACAACCGTACTTTGTACTTTGCTCTCCAGAGCTGACAGCGCTCCGTTAACAGAACGTCGCAAAGATCCAAATCAAATGCTTGACGTACAGGGCCACCCTTTGGAGGAACCGTCTTTAGTGATTAATGCATTTGAAAAGGATGCAAATTTGGCTTTCGAAAAATGGACTGAATATTGGCGTAAGGTACATGGCCCCAGGTTTCTTCATGCCTTACCACGGGAAACCAATGGGAAATATACATTATTACGCTATGATCAAATCCATCGATTCTCATCGGGTCCTTCAAGCATCAATCCTCTTCCTTATCAGCCACCACTTGATAAAAACGGGCATTTGTTTAATACCATCATCGGGCATATTCCTAGCCATCATCGGCCACAATGGGATGGCATAGCGTATTTAAACTTCCCGAATATAGATAACTTGTATTCCTTATTCGAACACCCAGAAATCAGTAGAGCTATCCTGCCAGAGGATCAAGTAATTTTTCGAGAACTCTGTCCAGTACTTTGTTGTCAACATGTTTTAATTCCAAGCAAAATACGTAGCGATTCTATACTGTTAGTCAATATTCATCGGCGGACAACGGAATTAAATCGCAGTGATTTTCATGAAATTCTGTTATACAAATATGCCAAAGAAATAATCTCTCAACCTTCAACGCAAAAGTTTGTCCAACGTTACATTCAGCTACATAATGTTGGCCCCATCATGACAGGAGAGAAATTTTTCCATCCGATAGCAAAAGATATAGATGCTATCTCAATTATGGCATTCGCATCAATAACAGACTTAGAAGACTTTCTCCGGGATCTAAATTTATCTGCCACTCTAGAAAATAATTCTTTATTTAATATAGAAAAAAGCGAATATTGGAGTGCACTTTCTCACACATTGATAAATCAAAACTCGCTCGATAGTTTTTTATAATTTGGGATTGGCATATATGGACACCCTGTAATAATTAGCACTATATGGGGCGTCCATCTCATCATATCAGGACTGAAGACTACTACTGATTAATATCCGTTATTTCTTCAAAATGTTATAGATACTCCTATCCTGCAAATAATTAGCAGCCAGTCCCTGAGTAGGGATAAACGAGTCACCCTGAATAGTAGAAAACGCCGCCCACTCATTGAAATAGGATACACTGCGTTCTCCTTGGCTATTTTCTGTCACTTTAGTATAACTTTTGCCATGCATATCCTGATAGAGCTTACTGTCTTTTTCCATTATCTGATGGTAGGCCAAGATTTGGTCGTCGGTCAGTGCGAGTGTTTTTCCCTCTTTAAACTTCACTCCCCATCTTGTCAGGCAGACTTCGGCAAAATGGCGCACAAGGCAACCGGGTTCTTTTAACCGATCCTTTTTCGAATTGTCCTCTCCGTTATTGCCATCCACGCCATCCGAGAAACCGTTGCCCACCAAAGTAGCGTGACGACCTTGCATAGGGAAAAGATGTACCCGAGTAACCTTGTCAGTTTTCGGGATCTCACAGGCGAAACCTTTTGATCGTTCATCGCAGGCATAGAAGGCCACGTATTCTTTTACATTTTCACCAAGCATTATTTTTTCAGTTTGAAAGTTTCCTAGTCCCGGAACTGGGTCAATGGTAAAAATATTGACAGGAATAGTTTTCAACGCATCATCGCTCAACATGGCATTAGCTAGCATATGGCAGCTAATACCGCCACGGCTCCAACCAACCAAATTAACCTGAGTGACGCCCCCGTATTTATTGCGATAAATTTCAATGATTTTTTTTTGCAGATCTTGCGGAGTAACCTTGCGGTCCCCGTAGTCATAACGCCGCCATAAAAAACTACCTATTTTCGTTTTCTCAAGTGGGACACCTGCATCTTTCAGTTTGTTATATTGTTCTTCCGTCAATTTTTCCCGTTTCCATTTAGGTATCCCTTTCAGTATCTGGAGGGCGTGTTGAATATTTTCTTGCCATCCCGATCCAAAAAGCTGACCTATCATGTCTGGATATAACTTACTTTCCACCCAGAGCTGATCACTCTGTAAATTACCGCTGCCAGGTCCATCGACAATGTTCCATTCGGCAAACTCCTTGCCTTCTTGATTTTCGGCCAACGTGGAAATTAATTCTCCCTGCCAGTAATTACTATGCTCATTGTCGTACTTATTGGAACTTGTTCCACAAAAATAAATTGTCATCACTGTCATAATAACCTCTGCTGTTTATCTTGGGAAAAACGGAATAGGTGATAATTTGTGAATAACTCTCAGGATGGTAAACAAAACCATCCTGCCTGTTTTCAATACCAAGTGAGATGAAAAATCACTCCATAAATTATTGTCAGCCAAGTGACGACTCAGAATATGTCCAGATTAATTCTGTTAATAAACATAGTAGGAAAAATTTACTTGTAAAATAAAAAATAGAATTTGTAGCTTCAACGTGATGTTCAATGCATAAAATAGTGCGCCACGTCATATTTTTATAACATTAAATACGCGTCATCATTGACGATTTATCAAAAGGAAGAATTTCCGACAGTCTCCCTTCATAAACTTTTGTCGGCCATTCCGGATCAGCTAATAACATTCGCCCCAAAGCAACTAAATCAACTGAGCCTGATGCCAACAACTCTATTGCTGGAGTTAAATCAGCTCTCCCTGCATCGGGTTTCTCATCTCCACGCAACTGCGCGATCGCATAAGCTTTATCTAAGCCAACGCTACCTACCATAACGGTAGGCTTGCCGCTTAAACGTCTGGTCCAAACTGCCAAACTGTCTGGACTCCCTTCAAATGCCGGTTCCCAAAAACGGCGGGTGCTAACATCAAATACATCTACACCAGCTTTAACTAGCGTTGTCACAAATTCCTCTAACTGATCGGGTGTTTCGATTATTTTGGCGCCATAGTCGCGTATTTTCCACTGTGAAAAACGGAATACGATAGGAAATTCAGGGGTCGTGGCTTCTCGTATCGCGCTGACAACCTCAGATGCCAGACGAATACGGTTATTAAAGGTTCCGCCATATTTATCTTTACGCTGATTTGTCACCTGCCAAATAAAACTATCTAGCAAATATTCATGTGCCCCATGGATCTCAATACCATCAAAGCCAATGTCCAATGCATTCTTAGCCGCTTGAACATATGCATCAATAATATCTTTGATATCCTTCTCATTAATACCTTGCACGATTGTTTGGTCGCCGTCGCGTATTGTCATCGGGCCGTATCCAGGCACTGAAGGATCTGGCCCAATACCCGGTCTACGCATTGGGCCAACATGCCAGAGTTGGGGAATTATCAACGCACCATATTCATGCACTTGATTTACAACTGTTTTCCATCCGTTAAGAGCTTCATCTCCATACATTACCGGAACATCAGCGTAACCATTTGCTGCGATATGTGGAATACATACTCCCTCGGTAATAATTAAACCAACACCTCCCTCGGCACGTCGTCGATAATATGCAGCATTTACCTGCCCTGGAATACCATTGGGAGATAATTGCCGTGTCATCGGTGACATGACAATTCGATTTTTCAACATCTGAGAACCAAATGACATTGGCGCAAACAATGCAGCGTAGTGCGTATTCATAATATCCCTCTAGTTATATCGAATTAAGCCGTACTCGCTAAAAAACCACCGTCGATCCTAAAATTAGAACCATTAATATAATTAGATTTCGGACTTGCCAAGAAAGTCACCAGATCAGCAATTTCTTCTGGTCGGCCTAATCGCCCTACCAAAGTCGGTGAAATATTAGTAGCCACATGAGATTCAATTTTTTCCCACTCATCTGCCCAATCATTACGTTTAGCTACGGTTCGCCAATGCTGTTCTGCTGCCGGGGTAATAACATCACCCGGACTAATACAATTGGAAGTTACACCTGTACCCGCAAATTCTTTTGCAATGGTGACCGCAAGGCTCACACAGGCCGATTTTGTTGTCGCATAAGCACCGAAAGAAGCAAAGGGACGGGATGCGGCAATACTCCCTAAAGTAATTACTCGCCCCCATCCATTTTCAACCATTGAAGGAACAATAAAACGAAGCAAACGAATGATAGAACCCACGTTTTGATCGTAAAGATTTAACCAATCCTGAGCTGTACTTTCCAGAATTGGCGTTGGTGGAAAAGCGCCAGCATTTGCAACTAATATATCGATTCCGCCAAATGCAGCCTGAGCCAACTGAGCAACCTCCTGAGCCTGGTCATCATCGGTCAGATCGCCAATAACCATGCGCACTTGACCACCATGAACAAGTATTTCCTGCATCACTTCTTCGGTTTCCTTTTTCCGCCTTCCATGTACAACAACCTGTACGCCTTCATTCGCTAAGGAAATCGCTATTGCTCTACCAATCCCACTATTACTTCCCGTTACCAAAGCTCGTTTTCCTGTCAGCTGCAAATCCATCAGATACCTCGCTTTTGCAAGTCAATTAATTAAAACTGTATATCAGCGAATTGCGTTTTGCTTTTCACGTCGTAGCAATAATGCACAAGCTAACGCACTTAACGCTGTTAATGCGGCTATTATCAGTAGAATTGAACCAAATGAGCTTTGATATATTGTTGCAAGCCAGTAGCCTAAACTTGCCTTATCTGCATCAGCAACCGATTCAAGTATAGATGACATTTGGCCACTCGCGATCTTTCCTCCCCACTCACTGGAGACGATATTTGAAAAAGCATGATCTGCTTTGGAGGAAACCAGAATGGCTGATGTTTGAGCTGCCAGCAAAGCACCAATGATAGCGATAGCTAAAGCTTCTCCAGACACGCGCATCGTTGTAAATATGCCTGCTGCCATGCCTGCGCGTTCTTTAGGAACTACGCTCATAGATAAACCATCCATGAGTCCCCACGGCAACCCACTGCCAATACCGATCATTAACAAAGGACCAACTAAAGAATTTATCTCTCCGTTAACTTGAAGGCTGAAAGCTAACCAGTATCCGCCAAGAGCGGCAACCAACAACCCAATGCTACAGATCAACCCAGGTGAAATATATTTTGAGAGGTACCCAGCAATAAAAGGAACAATGAGCATCGGTGCTGTCAGTGGAAGGATGGCAAGGCCGACTCGCCCCTCATCAAAACCTTGAATACCGATGAACCAGATTGGTAGAGAAACCAATAATGCGACAAAACAGAATCCGGTTGAAATGGGCAATAATTGCACGCCAATAAATCGCGGATAGCGGAACAGGCTTAAATCAAGCATTGCATATCGAGACTTAACTTCCGCTATAACAAAAATAACTAAAAACAAAGCACTCGCAAGAAATAACCCAATAATATAAATATCAGTCCATCCCCTTTCCGGTGCAAAAACAATTCCCAGCGTTAATGTACTCAAGGCAAGTGTAAAAAGAATGATGCCCGGCCAATCTATATTTTTCGCGTCGGGATCTTTTGATTCATTTACCTTTTTGGCACTGAACAAAAGGACAATCAGTGATACCAGCGCGATAAAGAAAAAAAGCGATCTCCAACCGAAATTAGCTATCATCATCCCCACAAGCATAGGGCCGAATGCTAATCCAATGCCAAAAGAGGTACCAAGGAAACTAAACGCGCGCAATCGTAAATGTTCATCAAATTCTTGCGCGATAAGCGCTGATGAACTCGTCAGAGTCAAAGCGCCAGCGATTCCTTCTATGCCTCGAAGTATGTTGAGTGAAGTAATATCGGGAGCAAAACCAATAAGAAGTGAGGTGATAAAAAACAGGATTAATCCACTTAAAAAACAACGCTTACGACCAAACCGATCAGCCAATGTTCCACCAGCCATCACACAACTACCAAAAGCAACGTTATAAGCGTTAACAATCCCGCCCAACTCAATTGAAGAACCACCAAGTTCGAGTGCAATCATAGGAGTAGCAATTGCAGGCCCAGTGAATACGATAGGAATGATGATTCCCGCAGCACACAAAGGAAGTAATACTGAATACCGGTTTCTCTCCTCACTATAATTATCAGGAGCAGGTATCTGCTGTGAAACGTTCATTTTAAACTCCATGACTCGGTTTGGTTAATCAGATGTCATCTTTGCTTCAGCTTAAGGAGCTATAATGACCACAATGGTGTCATACGAATAGATCGCATGCAATCTATTTTTATGAAGTATAGCTCAAACAGGATACAAGGTAAGTTTGTTGCAAAACGGTAGTGATTTGAAGGCTAAAATTCCCTAGAAACTCACCAATGGGAGTAATAAAGTAATGTAATATATTTCAAGGGGGATAGTGACCGGGTACGCCAACTTTTCCGTCTGCCAGATGAAATATCAGCTTGCCTTGTCGTGTGAAAGAGTCCGATAAACCGTTGGTTTAGGAGTCAGGAATCTCGACTTAGAACTCCTTGATGATGCTTACTATCTGCTATAGACTTATGTGTATGTTTTATGCGCATAGATGAGGTGTCTGATGAAAATACAATGCGTCTCAACCGTAGAACGAAAACGATCTGGTAAACGTGGTACAAATGTTTATTTGACCGCTGAAGTGGTAGATGAAGCCCGTGATTTAGGGATCAACTTATCAGCGACACTAGACAAAATGTTGTCCGATGTTGTTCGTGAGAAAAGAAGACAGCAATGGAAAGCTGAAAACAAAGTCGGTATCCACGCTTTCAATGAATTTGAGCATGGTGCAGGGCTATTTACCGATGATGATGAATACGGGGTTATTTGATAGCTCAGTATGCTGTTTACCGCAACAAATCCCCTAAACTGAAAATGATACCACCACGCTCGGATATTATCGCCTCGGAATGTTATTAACGAATTGAAATAACCTGACTCATTGACGGAAAGCGTTAGCAATCCACCAATGATATCATTAATGTCTGGAAATAAATTACCTAACATTTTATTTCAGATCTAATATAGTGGCATATTATGATTTACAGAGGAGAGTAATTATTATCAGTCAATATGAATTATAATAATAAATACTTTATAAAAAACAGAAAAAATATTAAGTGCAATAATGTATTTTTTTCTGTATTTTTCGTGGACAATTACTAGGTATATTGGTTATTAGAACTGTAATATCATGATTTCTATTTTAATTTATATTTTCATCTCTATTTTGTAAATTTTTTCTTTACATAATCACCCGTTATAGTGTAAAAACAAATAGCTTCTATGCATTCTTTTAGTTTATATGATCGCGTATACGAGACGAGCCTTAATTAAACATTTTCTTAATTTTCATATAAAGAGGTAAAAAAATGATTAAGCCTACAAAAATAGTTTCTTATGGATCATTTCTGGCAATCATCCTGTCTAAAAAGTCCCGCCCCGGGGATGGTGTCTTTGGACGCGGAGTGAAAGGCGGCGGAAGATAATGGTACTTGGCACGTATCTAAGTTTTTTAGGTGCGTGCTTTCTCTTCTCAACTTCATGTCTCTTAATGGATATATAAAAACACGTAATGCAAAGATACTCGAAACTCATTTATTCAAAAAAACCTCTTGAATACATTTCGTTGGACGGTGAGGCAATAATATATAGCGAAACCAAGGGAGAGTATTTTGGTGTGTCTGGGGTAGCTGCCGATATCATGGGTGTTTTCCAAGATACGCCGAATGGCCTGTATGTAGAAACCCTTATTGATCGTATTGCCAATAATAGCCAATTAAAATCTGAAGATATTGAACTAATCTTAGGTGGAATAGCTACGTTATTAGATCTAGGTGTACTTTATGAAAAGTAACAACGCATATATATTTCTAATACACAGTTTAGTAAGAGCCATACTGCTGGAAAAACCAATCAAAGACGCTTATCTCAGTATTTTTAAATCGATATATCCATGCACTGTCCGATGGAACTTTTCTGATGCGACAAAGCATATCGATCAATCCTATTTTCAGGAAATTTGTGATTTTATTTACCAAGCCGATTCATCCGAAATTACTAGTGCATCATGCTATTCAGCGAGTATTGTCGTTCAATTGTTGGCGTCTTTACACGGCATACCCAGCGATATGGTGATTGGCATCAAAAAACAAGATGAGAAGATCGTCGGTCATGCATGGATTGAATTATGCAGTAACAAATTCAAAACAAAAATTATTAATCCGGGGCATGTAGATTTAAGCGGATATAGTCCGTTACAGCGCATGAATCCAGATACAGCCATCTCTGAATGGGCAACTTCAATATGAAACTTTGGTCGGTGGTAATAAACGCTACGACGATTGATATAGATACATATGTTAACGCTCTCTTCAATGCCATGACAGATATCCAAATCGATAGTATAAAGAAGATGGATCATCAATGGGCAACAATGATCGAAGCCGATGTTCGCCTTTGCGACACTGAACGAAAGTTGACTAGCATTGAAACATCTACTGCTCATTCATCTTACAGCGGATGGATACGTGATTTGGACAGCGATCTTCTTATTTCATCATTCCGCCAAAACGCGCCGATACTTGATCCCTCTCAAGGGAGAGTAGTGGGTGAGTTTAGCTACATATCGATTCAGCCCGACCATGTGCTTGCGGTGACTGATCACTATGCGACACATCCAGTTTATTACTGGCAGGGAAAGAATAAACAGTGGGTCATTAGTAATGACTTAAGAATATTACTGTTGTTCCATCGTGTGCCGCTCAACATAAGGCATGAGTCGTGCTCTGAATTCCTGGCACAATCCGTCATGGTAGGAGAAAACGAACTGGCCGATGGTGCAACTTTCTTTGCCGAAATACGAAAGATGCCGATAAGCAGCGTATTGAAGATCAATAGAACAGATGGAATGTTTAAATTATCGCCAATGAACACAAGCGCGGCTTCTCAGTACGGTAAGACGCTCTCTTATCATGAGAATCATGAAAACTTTCAGCACGCATTCCGAGAATACTTTGATACCTGTGTGGCAGACCGCCTCAAAGCCGGCGCGGATGGGATCCTGCTAAGTGGAGGAATAGACTCAAGTACTGTCCTCGGCGCAAGTCTCGCGCTGAATAAAAGCCCTCCCATGTTCTGCGTCAATATGAGCTTCAGAGATGCAGACCTTGCAATGAGCCAAGATGATAAAATTGTTGAGGCACTAGTTCATCACTGCAACCTTCCTCACAATATCGTCTATGCCGATAATTTTCTTCGTTTGCCGGCACCAGACGATCCAATCTCCTACGTCGACGGACCGGAACCATCCGCTAACCCACTTGCCAAGGAGGCTTTCGCTAGCGTTTTTCAGCACAACAATATATCGCTTATTATGACGGGAGAAGGCGGGGATATTATTCTTGGAGAATCAATGCATCAATGCATCAATGCATCAATGGATTCTAGATTCGATTCGTATACACGACGGAATCGGGGAATTACATAAATATATCACCGAGAATCTGCGTGTGCGTCCTTTTTCTCTGGACTACTTTCGCCATATACTCACTTCTCTTTCACCTTATTTGGGAAGACGGGCGTTGATTAAGGAGGAGTCAAATGACCAGAGGCTGCCCGACTACTTTGGAGCTGAGCTGCATCAGCAAGCTAAATTACAAAAAATAAAGATAGCACGCGCTCAGGCTCAATACCTTGGCCATGATTACATTAAAACTTTGCTTTTTCCTCGGGCCACTTATTTCGATTCGCTGAACATTTACTGCACACATTCTCACCCTCTTCTGGATCCGAGGATGACCGCATTTATGCTGTCCTGTCCACCGCATCTAAACCATGATTACAAGCGTCTCAATCTTGCCAACCCATATGCAACTTCAAAGATGCTGGCGAGAAAGGCTTATTCCGACATACTACCCAATTTTGTTACCAACAAACAGAGCAAAACGAGCTATGCATTGATGGCTCGTCGTATGCTTTATAACAGCGCGAAAGAGATGTTACGTTTGACGGATAGACCGATGATCTTGGATAGTTGGAAGTTCATTGATCAGGCCCAATTCCGTCGCTATTTGATAGCCTATATCATTGCGACAGAAGATCCCAACACTCAGCTTGGTGTTGAATACCATTACCTGCGTGGTGTGATAGATCTTGAAGCCTGGCTGAAGAAATTTACGCAGGAGCGAACTTCTGTAATTAACTACCTGAAATTTTCACCCTTGCGTACTTTCGTGAACTAATGAGCCGAGACTGCCATCATGAAATATTGGGATAACATACAAAACCTCCGCAATGCATTGTCGCTGTTATGGCAAGCAGCACCGCGCGCGTTAACTATTGCTATTGTCTCTAATCTTGTCATTGGCCTCATTCCTAGCGCGTTACTTTATATCAACGCTCATCTCATAGAAGTCCTAACCACCAATATAGCCGCAGCGGCTGTCATCGCATTAGTGTCTACCTATTTTATACTCAGTGGTTTTCAGGACGGACTGAATGCTATCTCAAACTTTATCGTAGATACATTGCGAGATTCAGCAGTCATGCTGCTGAAACGTAAGGTGAACGAGATCATCGCAACGTTCCCGGGCCTCGCCATTCATGAAGACACCAAACTACGTGAAATGGCTATTCTCTCGACCAAAGTCGGCGATGAATTGGGTGAGATGGTGTCACATCTATACGCCGTATGTACGGGAATTTTGATGATTATTCCGATTCTTTTCCTGACAGGGCAAGTCGCATGGTGGATCCCTTTCCTTATGCTGATGGGCATGGTGCCTACCGTGATGTACCGTGCTCGAACGGAAAGCGAAAGTTGGGATGTGCAGGAACATCATGCAGCGACATTTAACGAACTACGTATTCTGGAGCGAATATTAACACAGCCTGAATTTGCTAAAGATTTGCGTCTTTATCGTATGCAGGCGCATTTGCTGAGTCGGTGGCAAACTCTTTATGATAACTATCTTAAGCATATCAAGCAGGTACGTACACGTAACGCCATTAAACTGTTGCTCACCTCCTTGTTCGCGAGCATCTGTCTGAGCATACCGCTTTATGTTGTTGTCAATGGATTTCAGTTAGGTAAGTTCAGCATTGCTCAGCTCGCCTTTTTGCTTGGTGCACTCGTTCAACTGAAAGACGGCCTATCAGCGGTCATTTTTAATTTCGGTGACCTGTTGCGAGTGTCATATGCCGTACGTCCGTATCGCAACCTAGTTTCCATCCATACGGCTAAACAGAAGACAAATTGCGAGGACATGCGTAAGCCTCAGCCTGTGCCCAAATCATCGGTGATCATACCCTATATAACATTGCGAGATGTTGAACTGCACTATCCAGGTACTGAACGAGCTGCGTTGGAGAAAATTGATTTGAACATTCAGCATGGGCAGACGATCGCAATCGTTGGTGAAAATGGCGCTGGAAAAACAAGCCTGCTCAAAATGCTATGCGGGCTATATGCACCGACCACTGGCGAACTAACGTGGTCGATATCGCGTATTCCTCCACGCGTCATTGGTGTATTTCAAGACTTTGCACGTTTCCCACTTGACGTAAGTGGTAATCTTGTTACCAGCGATACGCAATCTATCAACGAATATCTGCGGGAGGTTGGCCTTAATTTTCTTGAAAAGCGGCTGGATACACCATTAACGACGGAAATAGAAGGTGGAGCCGATATATCTGGAGGACAATGGCAACGGCTGGCTATCGCGCGGGCAATGGCTCACGTTGATGATGCCGACCTGCTTGTTTTCGATGAACCCACCTCAGCGCTTGACCCAGAGTCTGAAGGCGAGATAATGCGTCTTATACTCAAACTCGCCAAGCAACGGACAACCGTTATTGTCAGTCATCGCCTTTCCTTAACGCGCTTTGTCGACCGCATTATCGTATTGCACCAGGGTCGCCTTGTTGAAGCAGGGACACATGATGAACTTATCGCACAGAACGGAAAATATGCCCGAATGTTTCATAGTCAAGCCAGTTTCTATCAGAAACGCACTGAGATGATATAGGAGACGGAGGAAAAGGTCTTTCTCACCATGGGCATAGCTGTACCTGAATGGAGGGAGAGCATAAATACCCTACAGATTTTATGCTCTCCTAGACGACTATGATTCACAGGTAATAATGCCGATTGCTTTGTTGTCAGATAACGCCAGTGATTGAGATTAAAGGTGATCGGTATGTCGTTATTACAAAGTCAGTCACAACGGTAGCGAAGAGCAAGTTAAAAGCTACAGATATCGTCTGTGTTATGCCTAGTATTCACTCCGATATCATGGCAGCTTTAGATACTATCGTTTCAGGGATTTAGTTGGTTGATTTAAATTTAGATCAACTTCAAAATAAGGTTCCCATAATAGTATTTTACTCATCTTGCAACATTTCCAATCGCTGCTCGATCTGCCGTTGGAAATGTTCCGCACGAGTCAACAAAACGGCAACTGTTTTCTCATCACAACATTCGCCTTTTTCAATACGCAGACAGACACGTATTCCCTGCTGATATCGCATCAGAGCAAAAGCGCCTTTCATACGATGTGCATGATGTGCAACTTTTTCATGGAGTTGTTGATTTTCCTGTTGTCTCAGCTCTGAAATATCTTCCACCATCCCCTTCTGTATCGCACTGAGTAATTGACGCTCTACCGTCATATCTTGCTGAGCCAACGTTTGAATCTCATCAAGCTGGAGCGTTGCTTCATCATTGACTTGTCGGTAATAACGCGTAATTTCTGCCAGTAACTTGCTTTGCACCAGCGGCTTAATCAATACACCATCCATTCCCGCCTCCAGGCAACGTGCCTGCTCGGTAGAAAACGCATTCGCGGTACACCCCAGAATAATGAACGGCGGTAATTGCCGCAGCCGTTCATGTTTTCTCAGTAACTGAGTCAGCTCGTAACCATTCATCACCGGCATCTGGCAATCTGTCAGCACAATGTCGAAATACCCATCTTCCATCAGGTTCATGGCCTGTTCACCGCTTTCAGCCAATACAACACGATGGCCCGATGGCGCTAGCTGTAATGACAGTACCTGTAAATTGGCTGGTAAGTCATCAACCACCAGGATATTCAGTGGTTCATTAATCTCCGTGCCAATATTTTCAGTTCTTTCACTCGCGGTTTCCTTCTCAATCGTACTACGCATAAGCGGTAATACCACGGTTACCTGTGCACCACCACTGGGTACTCCAGTGATTTTTAGGCTTCCCCCCATTAATTCAACTAACTGTACAGAGATAGGTAATCCCAACCCAGTACCGGTTTTACCACCACTATTCTGCGTCACCTGTACGTAGGGCAATAAAACAGCCTCATACAGGGTTTCCGGGATACCGCAACCGGTATCTGCAACCACCAGCGTAATTTCATCTCGATTACTGTCCGCAATATGCTGATAGCTAGTGCTGATCCGCACACCACCCTGTTCAGTAAATTTAATCGCATTACCCAGCAGATTATTAACTATCTGGGTGACACGTGTAGCATCCAGCAGATGATAATATTCAGATGGCAAATCGAACTGCCGGGTGAAATACAGCCCCTTCTCCTTCGCTCGATGGCTAAACGTCGCCGCACAACTTTCCAAAACTTCCTGCAATGATTCTGGCTTTAGATTCAGCACCATGCGTCCAGCTTCTATCTTGGAGAAATCCAGCACATCACCAATTATTCCCTGTAAGGACATAGCGGCATGCCACGCGATATGTAATGGTGCGGATGACTGAGTTTGCTGTTTTACTTCCAAATCGAGAATACCGATAATCGCTTGCAAAGGAGTGCGGATCTCATGGCTCATGTGTGCCAGAAAATCTGATTTTTCCAAACTGGCGAGTTCAGCTTTATCGCGCTCCTGACGCAACTCTTGCGCTAGCAATTTACGCTCAGTGACATCAAACCAACCACCAATGATTCCCTGAACAATGCCTTCGGTATTTCGGTAACTTTCAAGCCATAAATAAACATGTTTGTCTCTGCCTCGTGCCACAATGCTGCGGTCAGAAAAATGTGCCAGTTCCCCCTCCAGACAACGTAAGAAAATCATACTGATCTCTTGTTCATCATCAGGATCTAAGAAACAGAGAGAAAAAAGACTGCGGCCAATCACATCAGACTCTATCGGGCTCATTTCGCGCCGGAAATAGAGGTTCGCTGCCGTAATGCACATCGTTGGATCACAGACAAACATAGGCGTAGGAATGTTATTAAATAACGTTTCCCAGTATGCCAGCAAATTCTGTAAGTTATTTTCCGCCTTTTTACGGCGTCTGATTTGGTGTGCAAGATAGCTCCCCCAAAAGGCTGAACTCAATGCAATCACAAATAACGCCCCTCCCCACAACTTCACCCAAGGAGAGATTTTATTGTCACCATAGGGAGTTACATTCGCCATAGATAACCATTTCAAGCGCAACACACGTAGCTCATTTGGAGGTAGTGCATCAATGCTTTTATTCAATATGCTAACTAATTGAGGATAGGAAGGTAGGATGGCGTACTGTTCTGGTTGTAAGGAATCCCTAAAGAATTGAATAGAAATATTAGAACCATAGTGGCTTGCCTGTAGATAATCAGCACTAATCAAGCTATCAAAGGTTGCATCCGCTGCCCCGGCCAGTACCATATCAACGCCTTTCATCACATTGTCAACTTCCACGACGGAAATATCCGGATACTGCTTCAATACTGACATTAGTGCATGATCGCGCTGAACAGCGACCCGGTGGTGCTTAAGTTGCTCAAATTCATAAGGCGCATTACGCTCATTGCGGGTAATCATTACCCATTCCACCGTACCATAAGGATGGCTGAAAGAGAGCCAACGGCTACGCTCTGGTGTATTGACCAAAGAAGTCATTTGAGCTTCACCGTTTTTTAACAGCTTTTTGACCCCCACAGCACCATCTGCCGGAATAAAATTAAAGGTGATGCCGCTTTTCTCGCCTATCAGACGTAAAATATCGATATCCAGCCCTGTAATTTCCCCATTTTTATCTAAGAATGAATAAGGTGGTGCTGTACGACTGGTGGCGACATTGACAACAGGATTCTTTTTAATCCAGGCTTTTTCTCGTGGTGAAAAGATCGCAGTGTCGTTATTATTTCCCAGAGCCAACCCAGAAACCCAACGTTGATAAACCTTATTTCTTATCTCATGGGGAATTGCGGTCAGAATGAGATTGATCGTTTCAACCATATCATCACCGTTGTGACCAAGAAAATCGTACCGTTCTCCCTGCGAAAGATCCCGACGGTAGGTCAGCCCGCTAAATGGACGAAAAGCCAGCAAATAGGCAATCTGGCTTTGACCATCCAAATAAGCATCCACTTGACCATCCACCACCGCCTGAATCGCCTCCTGTTGATTTTTCGCCACTAAAACGCTGCGGTAATATTTGCTCAATTGCTTAATGACATTCGGGTTACTGCCTGGTGCTGCCATAATATTCATTTTGTCAAATGGCATGTTCACTTGTTCTTTACGCACAATCAGGGCTAGCGGCTGCACCAGAATCGGGTAAGTATCATCGTTCCTATTTCCCGACCGTGATGAGGCAGAATGCGATAACAGCTGAATATCTCCACGCTGCAATGCTTCATAGGCGGATGCCCAGTTACCAAACAAACGTACCTCCACCGGCCTTTTTAACACAGTTTCAATCAGGCGAAGATAATCAGCATAAATCCCTTCCAGCTTGCCATCCCAACGATGGATAACCAATGGCGCCCCAATACAACAAAGAATGCCGACTTTTAGTGTTGGGAAACGCGGCGCCAGAATTTCGTGTTCTTTGACAGGTAATAGAACAAACTCCTGAGTGACGACGTTCGAATAAAATTCCACCGGCAGTCCGCCTGAAGGCAGATCTTGCGCATTATGGTATTCAAACAGATTGAGACTCCAGCCAGATAATGGCAACAAGAGTAACAATATAGCTACCCATCGAGGTTCGTTCCACCAACCTTTCATTTGTTACAATCCCAATCCAACCTGATGCAAATAATTATAAAGAGCGGCTTCATTGTCTAATCCCAGCTTTTTCATCGCGCTGATTTTTTGTGCACTGATCGTCTGTTTAGTACGGTACAAACGCGCTGCGATATCATTCACACTCAACCCTTGGCCCAATAATTTAATCACTTCCAGCTCTTTGCCGGTGAGTGCTTTTACAACTTCCTCACCTGGAGATTCGAGAAATTGCTTACTTAAATAAGGCTCATCATGTCCCGTTGTGCTGTACAACCCTTTCACTAGCTCGTGAGACAGACTGTTTTTGTTTAAAATCGCTTTCACTTTGTAATCAATCAACGAAGCAACTATCTTCCGGTCACTAATCATCGTGATCACCACAATAGGCAAGTTTGGATACTGCTCACGTATCCGGCTAATCATCCTCAGACCATCGATCTGGTTATCACCTGGCATATTAAAATCCGTAATCAGCATATCCGCCTCTTTTTCCTCCAGCAGAGAGAAAAGTGCGGTAACATCATGTGCTTCCCCCACAACCTGATAATTCTCGGGCAATGTAGCCAATAACGTACGCAGTCCTAATAAAAATACTGGATGATCGTCAGCAATAATGACTCGTCTTGACATAGGTTATTTCTCCATATTATTTTTTATCCGCTATTTCACGCATCGTTCCTTCAATAAAACCGGCATTTTCTCCTACATGAACGATCAAGGCGATGATGACCTGGTTAAATTCACCTTTGCCATCAGCAATTCGTACTTTTAACATCTGTGGTATCAAAGAAACTGAACTTTTAAGCTGTTCAATTTTCTGTCTATCCTCCTTATGCACCCAAGCCATCAACTGTGACCAGTAGACAGGCGCCTTTCCACACCGCATCCAGGCCGAATCATGATGCCAGTACAAGCGCCCATCGGCACTTAATCGAAAACAATTAATCTGTTCTTGTTCCAGCATCATCTTCATTAGCAAAAAACGCGCTTTACGACGATGCAATGCATTGATTGCGTTATATAAACAGCTACAGCATAGTAACGCAGGCAAGGTAAACGCGGTACTGTACCATGCCGCCATTTGTACATTCTGTTGAAGGTTCATTGATGGAGATGAAAATGGCCCAAAACCAAAAATGGTTGCACTTACAACCCCTAGCGTACATAAAGATAAGAAGCTGCCTAATACCAATAAATCGCCACTTAACGCTAGTAGCATCGGCAAACTGAAGGAAAACATGAGCACTACTCCTTGCCATTGTATTTTCCCGGTTTCAGGTGGCGGGCTGGTAAACAACGCTGCCATAACCAACAAAGCCACTAGCCATAAACCATAGACTCTCCTATCTCTGGTCCGGCTTTTCTCGTAGGTGATGCAAGAAATAACAAAAAACGTAAACGGCAGATAACTCAACACAGAACCTACGACAATCGGTAATGAAATGGATATATCGGTAGGGTAATCCAATAAATGAAGTACCAACTTCGCAACAAATCGCTCAATAATTCCGCTTAATGAGCAAAGCACTGTCAGATTAAAGATGTCCCTTGCTCGTTTTGGCGCCCACATTACACCGTAAAAAAATTGCCAGATTAGCCCCGTCACTACCAACATCACGACATTGATGCAAGCAAATATCAACGATACACTTACTGGTCTGCCATACCATTGGCTCGCGGTCAGAGAAATCAACGCCCCCGTTATTAACCAGACAGGCCAGTACCGGGGCGCCCTGGCGCAAAAAATGCCTTGCAACAAACCTGCCGGAAACCACACCAATGACGACAGGCTCCAGACATCACGCACTTGCAAACTTAGCAGTGCCAGCGCAAAATTAACTAGCGTAAAAGCAAACCAAAAGACCACTATCTTTTTCATTTTCATCAGGATCTCATTCCGTAACACTGATGTTACATCATAAGATAATAATAGCAGAGAGGGCAGCTTCTTACGCTAAGTTGATAATATTCTATGGTGATAGTTCAGTTTTGTCTGACAATAACTGGACCTGATCGTCCATAACATCCAGCCAAACATCTTCATTCACTGGCGTATCTCCCAGCAGCAATTGATCCGATAACAACGGTAGAACAAACTGCATTAACAAGTTATCAATTTCACGTGCCCCACTTTCGGCAATCCGACACCCTTCAGCGATAAAATCCACCAGCACATCGCTATAGTGCAGTTCACACTGAGTTGCCTGACGATAACGCTCCACAACTTTATTCAGTTTATGACGCACAATGGCATGCAGAACTTCACCATGTACCGGCAAATAAGGAATAACCTGCAAACGACCTAAAAATGCGGGAGTAAAAATCCGTTGCAGTTCTGGTCGGATAACCTCCTGAACATCTTCAAGTGTTGCCGGACGATTTTCTCCCTGCTCTTTTACCCCATGCATCGCTGCCCGCATTACCAAATCCGATGCCGCATTAGTGGTAAGAATAATCAACGTATTGCGGAAATTAATCTGTTGTCCTTCTGCATCTTCCATCATGCCCTTATCAAACACCTGAAAGAACAACTCCAACACATCAGGATGCGCCTTCTCCACTTCATCAAGTAGTACCACACTGTAAGGCTGACGCCGAACCGCTTCGGTCAACACACCACCTTGTCCATAACCGACATACCCTGGAGGAGAACCTTTCAGGCCAGAAACCGAATGAGCTTCTTGATATTCCGACATATTGATCGTGATCATATGATGTTCACCACCATAGAATTCATGCGCTAATGCCAGAGCGGTTTCCGTTTTCCCAACACCTGAAGGACCTGCAAGCATAAATACTCCAGTAGGCTTGACCGGATCGGCCAGTTGCGCTTTGGCAATTCGAATTTGACAGGCTATCTGACTGAGCGCATGATCTTGTCCCATAACTCGCTGACCGAGGCGCGTTTCAAGCTGACGCAGTACATCACGCTCATTTTCCACCATCCGGCCAAGCGGTATTCCCGTCCAACCCGCAACAATATCCGCTACGCAAGCTGCATCAACACAGTCAAATACATAGGCATGTTGACGATGGCGTTGATGCAGTTCTGCTCTCAATCCGGGTAGCCGTTCGTCATGTTCTTCGCAGGCGAGGATGTCATTCACTAACTGACGCTGAACATGATATTCCGGTAAAATTTCTTCCAGTGACGCCTGTAATTCGGCCCGACGTTGTGCCAATTTCTTTAACTGAGTTTCATGACCACCTTCACGTAATAATGCTTCCTGTTCGGTAGCAATGTTTGTCAGCATGGCACGTAGATCTTCAATAGGCGCCGGTTCGTCAGTCTGTGAAACTGAGACACGGGCGCAGGCGCTATCCAACAGGCTGACTGATTTATCCGGCAACTGACGCCCACTGATATAACGGCTAGCTAATGTAACAGCTTCTGTTACCGCCTCTGCGAGTACCTTAACTCCATGATGTTTTTCCATAGCCGGTGTTATGGCACGTAACATCGCTGTCGCCAGTTCCAGAGAAGGCTCTTCAACTTTAATCACCTGAAAACGACGCGCTAACGCTGCGTCTTTTTCAAAGTATTTCTTATATTCGGCCCAGGTAGTTGCAGCGATCGCCCGCAATTCACCCCGTGCCAATGCCGGTTTCAACAAATTGGCCGCATCATTTTGTCCGGCTTGACCACCAGCGCCAATCAGAGTATGAGCTTCATCAATAAACAAAATCACGGGTGCAGGATATTCCTTCACCTCATCTAATAAGTTTTGCAGGCGGCTTTCAAACTCGCCTTTCACACTAGCACCTGCCTGTAACAACCCTATATCCAGTGTGAATAATTCGGCTTGCGTCAGCACGTTCGGCACACGACCATCGATAATACGTTGAGCAAGCCCCTCTATCAGAGCCGTCTTGCCGACACCTGCTTCACCGGTCAACAATGGATTGTTTTGACGACGACGCAACAGCACGTCAATTAATTGACGAATCTCCGGTTCTCGTCCCAATACCGGGTCCAATTTGTTATCACGTGCCGCCTGCGTCAGATGATGAGCATACTGAGCCAGTGCGGATTGCGTATTATCCCTGGCAGCCGTCATTTGCTGCGGTTCTGTATGTACCTGTGTACACAACCACTGTTCTATCGCATCAATGTTACCCTGTAACATCTGTTGTAGCTCCGATGTGAGTGAATGTTGCAGTGACGGGTTCACTAACAATGCCACAATCAACGCCTGAGCCGTAATCTGCAACGATCCCAAGTGAGAGCGAGTGCTGGCGTACATCCAGGACTGTTCCAGCCACTCGGTCAAATTAGTAGAGAATACTGGCGGACGATGATTACCGCTACGCAATAGCGTCAGCGACCGCTGGCAAGCATTCAGTAACGCAATAGCATCAATACCACCGTGATGACACACCTGCTCCATCATCGGCATCTGTTTTTCAAACAGAGCTAGCAGCAAATGTTCAATTTCCACTTCATGATGGGTACGCCGTACCGCTAAACTAGCAGCCTCATCAAGACACTGACGCGCTTCCACCGTTAATTTACCCACGATCTGTTTCAGATAATTACTCACTTTTAGGTTTCCTTAATTCATTCCAATAGGTGGTGATTTGTAACGGCAATGTAGAAAGAGAGCCTTTCGCCACTGTCGGCTCACTTAAATCCAACAACTGACTATCCAGCCGGTTGCGTTGTTCCAACAGCACTGTTTGTTGTTGCTGACGTTGTTGCCACTGTTGATACAATGAGGAAACGGCTTTCTCTCCACTTATCTGATAGCGCACAGTAATGTTATTAATACCCAGTGCACTTAATTCATTGTGCCGCTGCGGGAACGCTTGTGCTGCCAGTGTCAGTTCACCACGGGAGAAAGCACGTATAAATTGCAGCAAACCATCAGTACCAACGTAGCTTTTACTGAGCGTAAAACTGGGGAAATACACATCAATCTGTACCTTACCGCATGATGCCGGATTCCAATGCAGGGTCATGCTGTCATTGAAATTCATACTTCTGAGTTGTTGTTCACCATCATCACAACTCAATGTCACCGAACTACCAACCGGCAACACCCGTGCTCCCCGGTTAGCCGTCGCGGGCTGACTAGTCATCACGACTTCTGCCGATTGCTCTTGTTCTGGTTCCTGCTGTGCCGCTGCCAATTCATGTTCGTTTTCCAACAAAGTAAGCTTCTCTTGCAAACGGCGACGAATATCAGATGTAGATGAAAGCATGTTATTCGGTTGAATCAAGTTATTGATATAGAAAATGAAATTGTCGCTAAACGGAAAGGCCACCCCTTCAATTTCCTGACGCTTAATGCCTTCAGGACGAATATCCAGCGCATAATCTGCCGTATCCCGCACAAATGCATTACTGTATTCATATAATCGAGCATTCAGTTCCCGACCATCGAACAGCGCTTGTCCACTTAATTTTTCCATCGGCCAGATCACTTTACTTTCCCACTGTGTTTGCAAGCGGCTGGCGGCACTTAAGAAGGCATAACGCAGTACCAGATGGGCATCACCCTGATAGAGTCGCCACAAGGTTTCATTTACCCCTGCATTCTGCTTGCTTTCCGTTTCATGACGCCACAGCGCGAAGCGATTAAACAATGTACGTAAACCGTTATCGTTCAGTTCCCCTTTCCCATCACTCAACGCATTTTTGACTAACGATTCAGTTTCCATATCGCTGAGTAATTCACGTTGGCTATTCAACTGTATGGCCTGCCGGTAATCGCGATAGCGCGTTAATGTATTGTCATCCAGTTGCACAGAGATCTGCGGTGAAATACCAAGCCATGACATTATGCGTTGGCGTAAGGAAATGTTCCCCAACGAGACACGCTGCATCATGCTGCCTTTTTGCACATAGCCATGCAGTTGCCATAAACGCTGCTGCGCTTGCAGCCAAGGCTGCCGATCTTCCTGCTTCACTGTGGACAGATCACTCTCCAGCCGTGACAGAAAAACAATATAAGGACTGCCATACTGACCGGTTGCTAATACCAGTGTTTGCCAGTTTTTCTTGCCACGTACCAACCCTTCCGCTTGTGGCATCGTTTGAGCAAACGCCAACCATTCTGACTGACGCTGATTCTGATATTGTTGATAAAACGAGCGTTGCAAAGGAGAAAAGAGTTCTGGTCTGTTAAGAGCCAGTGCCAACTCGTCCAATGTAGCCTGAATATCCCGTTCACCTGCCTGAGTATAAATGCCACGAATACGCGCGTTAGCCTTAGCGGCATCATCTCCCGTCAGTGGCCAGAAATCCGCCAATGTTAGCGAGTGCGTTCCAACTGGCTGTTCATCCGCCAAAATCCACTGCCAGTTGCTGGAATCTTCCAATAATGTTTGCAATCCATCTCGCCATTGATCAAACGCTTGCTGTGCGTTGCCTTGACGATATTGCGCTAAACGCAATGCCACACGCTGATCTGACCGTAAAGGATCATCGGTACCGCTTAATAGTGAGGCAGAATAAGCAGGCATGTGTTGTAAAGTTTCCAGCGAAGCACCGCGCGCCATTGCCTGTTCAATATTGATAAAACGCGCCCAATGTAAAACCAATAGTCGTTTTTGCGGTGTTTCAGCATTCCGGAAACGCGTTAGCAAGCGTGTGACTATCGACTCAGGATTGAACACATCAACTGGAACCTGCTGCTGATATTCCCTCGCCATACGTTGTTCTGTCGTATAGGTAACCGGATAAAAAAGCAGAGGCGGCAAGGTTTGCTGTAACCAGCGTTCAACCTGCTGATAACGTAAGTAGCTCCGTTCAAGCGGATTGGTTTCATGGATATTCTCAAGCTGCGTGACACCACGCCAGGTACTAACCAATGCGCTACCTGCGCCGTACACCATCGTCAGGCTAAACACGCTAACCAACGCGCGTTTGGCTAATGTTCGCCAACCTGTTAGCAAAACAGAATCACTACGTCGAATCTGGCCGGGCAGATATTCCCCCAACAAACGGTGGCTAAAAACGCCTTCGGTTTGCTGCAACTCGGTTTGATGTTCCGCAGTAAAAAACACACCGCGTAACAGGCCATGCTCCAGGTAATGATCGCGTTCGAATAATGCACTCAGATAACAGCCCAACGCAGGTTTCAGTTGAGCAACGGTTTCCGGCAATGCCAACACTTCCGCCTGTGGTTGCTGCCGTTGTTGATTAAGCAGCTTAAGACGCATCATCTTCAAGGTATCGACAATCGTGTGCATGCTGATATCCAGCACATCAGTGACATTACCATCTGTATGTTTATCGATAAAGCAACCCAGTAAGTCAGCTCGCTGCTCTGCCGACAATTGCGAACACCAATGACTGAACCCCGGTAATGCTTCACTGTGTGTCAGAATCAACCAGATCGGTAAGCGACGTTCCAAACGTATCTGCAACGGTTCCAACTGCGCACGTACATTACGCGCCATGGTATAGAGCGCTCTATTGTCACTGTTTAATAACTGCTCCACCGACAGGCAAACGAGAATACCAGCAGGGTTACGCACCTGTGCGATCCAACGTATCAGACGTAACCATGCTTGCCGGTACAAGGATTGCCCTTCGGTATAACGGCCAGAAACTACCATGTACATCACCCGGCGGAAAAACCACCAACGGCAAGTAAAGGCATTCTCCGAAAATGACGTCAGATCTCTTCCTGCCATTGGCACTACATTACTGCGTGCTAACAACGGTTGTTTACCGCTACCGCGCTCTCCCACCACCAGAAACCACGGAGGAACAGGACCGTTACGGTGTAACCGCGAACGGAATCGACGCCAACTTTGTAAACGTCCTCCCCACCACCAATGCTGATACAGTAAATATTCCAGACGATTATTTCCCTGCCGCCAGAACCTATTTATCCGACTCAACCTATTTGTTATTTGCGGTATTAATGCCATCGCCCCACATAGCAGTAATAACAACAGCAATAAGCAAAGAAATAATATCAGACCACCGATTGTTGGCCATGAAAATGCCACAGCAATGATTAAACTGAGTAACAGAAGGACGACCATCACGCTGAGCCAGCCAATGGCATAAAATAACTTTTTCATGTTTAATTTCCGAATTTATCGGCTAATATTCAATAAATAAATTGTGATAAAAATATAAATTGAGGTAAGAGAAAACATTAATAACATTAACTTCCTACGCCATTTATTATTGGGCCGCTTATTTTCCAGAATATTATCGCACGTGCTCATCAGTCTGTGATTTTTTGTAGCAATATAACGACGCAACGTATCAGGGAAATTATCTAATTCCTGTTGGATAATATTGTGCAATTCCAAATTGTCACGTCTGCCATAACGCCCATAAAATCCAGAAAGTAGGCAAAAAACATAGACCAACCGAACTTGATAATTATCCGCAGCTAATGCCGCCAGACGATCAAAAAATGTATTTCCGCCAAGTTCAGCATCATAAAGTTGCGCCTGCAACGATGACTGCCGCCAAACATTCAATTCTTTCTGACCAGCGCACAAAATAGCTTCATCGGCCCAAACCACCACCGCGAAATTCGCCTCTTCGATATCTTGCAATCCATAACCATGCCGCTGTGCTTCATTCTGCGCCTGCGTCAGCGCGGCTAACAATGTCTGCCGCAACTCTTCAGCTTGATTCACCTGCTGCTGGATCATACGCAACACACAGGTAAATACCGGAATGTAACAATCCAACAAGCACATCACGACACTCTCACTATAACGATTTCTATCTGTAAATCGTCCGGCGCATCAGCCCAGTGCACCGCCACGCGTTCGCTATCTTCTACCTGCCGCCACAACGCGCCACGATTCTCTACCCGGAAATAACGGGTATTCATTCGGTTAGGTAAACCGTGTGGGGCAATCTCCTGGTAATACAAACGCACTCCGGGCAAAGCACGATTAATAATGCCGTCAATCTGTTCCGCTGCCGCCAACTTAATCAAACGATCATCAGGAATTTCACGCTCGCTGTGAGTTAAGCTGTCAGAGCGCAGCACCAAATAGATCCGTTGCTGTTCACTCGCGCCTGTTACGTTGAACGCCGCATGATAATAACCGCTGTATTCCTGTTGCAGTGGAATGACCGTGTTCGGTTCCAGCACCAGCGCATTGAGCAGATCGATAATTGTTCGCTCACAATTATTAAGTGTCAAAGCCAGATCCAAATGCTGATATTTCTCCCGTGTCCCCTCCCGTCCATTCCATTCCCCCAAAAAAGAGCAACGGTCAGTAAAACAGGAAAGTTCACTGATCAGCTGACGCAATAGCCCAAAAATCTGCAAAGGATGAACATCACGCGTCTCCTGACAGTGATACAACTGCACGACATAACGCACCAGAGTACGCAGTGTCAGTAATAATGTGCTTTTCTCCTGAGTATAAACTTCCGCTTCCAATGTTTGCGGACGCTTTAGCTCTTCCAATTGATGGACACGTCCTGTCAATTCCTGACAAAGTTGCTCAATACGTTGTCCCAGTTGTGGCACGGCGTATAACGTCAAACATGGCGGCAAGTAGCGGTTATCCAGTTCAATACCATCACCCGTACAGCGCAGTTGGCCCACAGGTAACAGCGTATAGCCCGTTGCCTGTGCAATCTCATCATGCAGAAAAAAACGTAAGTTATAAGTGAGTTGCTGCACTTCTGCCTCTGGCCCTTCCCCAAAAGCATCCCGCATCCGCTGCTCTTGCGGCCATGTCACCCAACGGCTAGTAATATCGCCTACACTAGTCGCATCCGCGACACCGGTGACGTTACTCTGGTTATGATTAAACGTCCGCAAGCCAATATAAATGCGCTGTGGTTTTTCACGTTCCGGCCAGCAATCACGCAGTGAGCGGGCACTGAGCACACCATTCACATCACAATCCACATAACAACCATCCGGAAAAACGAATGCAGCTTTATGAACACTGAGTACTTCATCACTCAGCGCGGCCAGATTAAACACTAGCCTCACGACACCGAAAGCATAAGGTTGAGTCAATAGCTGATAACGTCCTTGCCAATATTCATGTTGCAATTCATGCGCCTGAAAATGTTGCGGCTGTAAATACAATCCTGAATACCAATACATCGGTTTATGTTCAAACATGGTGTTTACTTCCTCAACAGATTCCCATTATTATCAGATACTGCTGCCTGCCCGGGGAAAATCACTTCATCTCCCGCATTGCCTGCAAAGACATGACTCCGGGTAATGGCATAGCGCCCCAGCATTAAATCAATATTCATAGGAACAAACTCAGCACTCCAAGATTTGTTCCACCAACCACTTTGCTCAAGACGCAACGGTAGCGATAATACCCGCACATGTGTGCTTCCTGGAGCCGGATAATAACCGGCAATCAGCGCGACGTAGCGTGCCTGTTCCGCTCTATCAATATGTAAAGATACGGATTGCCCCGGCATCATCACATAATTATCAAGCTGTAATATATTTTCTGTTGCACCCGTACCAGCAAATAAATTGCGTAATAGCGTGGGATTAGCCAGTAATTTATCCAATTGTTCACGTTTCTCCGCCTGAGCAATTAATATCGTGCAACTATTTGGCATATTATTAAAAACATTCAGCTGCGGATCAGCCATCATTTTTAAACGAATCGCATTATTGGCGTAAACAGGTCTGGCTTGTTCGATTGCCTGTAATCGTTTTTCATTATTAGAAATTGAATCACTACAACCACTGATTAACAGAATTATTAGTAATACTGAGAAACTACGTTTAATAACATTATAAAAATTCATCTTATTTTTCATTTTACTCTCTATTTTTCTCTGGTCCTTTTATTACGCGCATAATTTCCTGTAACGCTGAGGTATTATCTTCCATCATTTCCTCCAGCCATTCGGCCATTCCCATATTTGCCCAGCGCGCTGCCCGTTCCATTAAATACGGCACCGGGCTGGTGGGTTCATTCTTACGAAAATAATTGGCGATATTGATCATCTGCCCAATGGCAACATCGCGTGTTTCATGGTGTGAACGATCTTCTGCCAACGTCGTATTAATACCGTTTGACGCGGTTCCTCCCGATGACATTTCCTCACCACGGGATTGCTGCATGGCTCCCGGCGCAACAATTTCATAAAAACGCGTGATTAATGCCATCATCTCCTGTAATCGTTGGGCGCTGGCACTCATACTGTTGCCAGTATCTGGCACCAGACCCGCCATAATTTGGTGTAGTTTTTCCAGCGCTTGGTTGACTTGTTCAGCCTGTGCCAATAACTGGTTAAATTGTTCAGCCGGCGTAGCGCGAATACTGTCATCACATTCAGCGATACCGAAATAGCCATCACTGATCAGGGGAGCGCGTAATTCACTCTTAGCTGCGACACGTTGTTCGAAATACTGCACCCGCTGCCAAACGCTCAGACTCAATTTACCATCACTAGTCAGTGTCAGGTTGTCCAACTGTTTTACCAGTTGTTTATCCAACCAACTTAACCGACCAAGACGGGCGTCAGCACTGTTTCCCTCTTCATCATCCAGCGGCGGATATAGTACCGGCCAAAAGGTTTCCAGTAGACAGGCAAGTAATGTGATACCACCGCCAATACCTGCCAAACCATACAGCTCCCCCTGTGCCTGAGTTAACCAACAAGCTATCTGTAAGTCTTTACTGTGCTTTTCCAGTACTTCCTGGCACAACACTGAAACCTGAAGCCAGTCAGCCTGGCGCGTTTCATATCCCCACGCATCATCCTGTGGGAGATCCTCATCAACTTCGCGCGCAGCACTTATCTGTTCAAAAAGAGGTTCATATTCGATATCACATCCCGCTGGTGCATCAGCAGAGATAGGATGTAAAAAACGAGTGATGTCTGTCTGTGCTAAATTCACGCTTGCTTCCCTTTCAGGCAATAATCACCAACGGATAGCCTGTCGTGATCGTGCCACCATGAGCGCACAAATCGCCAAGTCTGGCCGCTGGCCGTCCACCAATCAACACTGTTGGACTTCCCATCACCACCGTATCCGGTGGTCCAACACACACCAACAACGACCCCATCGTCGCAGCGGGCAAACCACCAATCAGAACGATTGGCACGCCTGGCGGCATAATCGGTCCGCCCACATGCGGTATGGGTGGCACAGCAGGAGACATCATTGGGCAAATATGCATATCACCCACCCGGGCAGCTGGCATTGGCATCATTTTTCTCCTGATAATGTTGTAGCTTCATGGTACAGATAATTTTTGCGGCCCTGATCCTGTGACGATGGCAATTGCCTTAATTGCCCGTGCGCCAGTTGGAAAAACTGCTCGACATACAGCGCTTGCTGTTCCGGCTGTTCGCCATAAAAGTGCAGGATCAGACACAGCGTATCTGCCAGTGCCGCAAGTGACTGCCACGGCTGTGGATAAACGGCTTCCAGATCTGGAGTTGTCATGCTGCCTTCACTCCAGAAAACCGAGAGCACCAGACACGAAATCGGGTTATCAAACCCAACAGCCTGCGCCTGTTCGAACAATTCATGACGCAACGGGTCGCCACCATTAGCGCGCCAGCGCCGCACCTGTTGCAACAGCAACCGCTGTTCCTGCCCCAGAGCCCGTTCGTAAACACAGGAGATAAATGTCAGTGCCAGTTCCAAAGCCTGAGTGTAAGGCAACATGAAAATGGTGTAGAACACCGCATCCTGCCACAACATTTCCTGACTAAGTGCCGATAGATTCTGCTCATGTGCTACGTGTTGCTGTAATACCAACTCCGCCTGTGGCGAAAGCTGACAGTGTCGTAATTTAGCCATTGCTCCAAACTCTCATTATCCGTTGATTCCACTATTAACCAATCTTGGTCAAAATCCCTTTCACCATCGCAATACCAGTCGCATCCACCTGAACAATGCCGCCTTTTAACTGTGCCATTGCACTGCCCTGTACTTTGACTGTGGTTCCCGTGAGTTCTGCCACACCACTGCTCTTCAATGCCAGTTTCCCTGACCCTTCTACCGTGACAGATGGCGCTTTGATAGTGATCCCCGCTGGGGTAATCGACAATTTACTAGCACCCACTTTCAGCTCAATTCCCTGATTGGCTGTAATAGTGCAGTGTTGTCCAGTATTAATTTTGGCGCTGCCTCTGGATACCTCCAGCGAATAACTGCCCGCGCTGATAGTCGTGATGAAATTACCGCGATCCAGTGTTTGCTTCTTATCACCTTTTTTCACTTCGGTGACAGCATTACCTTCACTCAGAATTAACGTATCGTGGCCTTTTTTAATTGTTGTATCGCGCTTCTCTTCAATTTCCCACGAGGCATTACGACCGATATTCGCCGAAAAATCATTTTTCACTTTCAGACACAGATCTTTTTGTGAGTGAAGCAAAATAAATTCTTCGCCTTTCTTATCTTCGAAACAAAATTGATGCCCTTGTTCCACCGTACCTTTTGCACTACTGCGGGTAGTAATGCCGCTTTGCGTTTTTTGTCCCGGCAACGCAAACGGTGGCATCTTTACTCCGTTATAAACCGTTCCAGTCACTAGCGGGCTATCGGGGTCGCCGTCAACAAAACTCACCAACACTTCACTGCCCACACGTGGCACAAATTGAGCACCAAATTTTGCACCATTCCAAAACTGGCTCACACGCACCCAACAAGAGCTGTCATCATTTTTTTTGTGTTCTTTATCCCAATGAAATTGGATTTTGATACGCCCCTGTGCATCGGTGTGGATCTCCTCCGATGCAGCGCCCACAACCAACGCAGACAACACGCCAGCAATATAAGGCCGCGTGACAGAAGGTTTCGGACGGAATGCTTTCTTCGCCGGAAATAGTGTCACCTGCGACGAAAACAACAACCCACCTTCCTCAAGGTTACTTTCCGCTTTTAATTGCTGACTGCCCACCGCATAACGCCCATCAGCGCTGGCATGTCCTTTCAACGTAAATTGGTGCCCAACTTGCAAACTGGGATAACTATTAACCGCACTTGCATAATGCGACTGTGATTCCCATTGTTCCATGCACAGCGCCGCCTGCACCTCCAACTGATTACGTTCCTCCTGCCGCCGATCGTCATAGATAGAAAGCTTCGGATTGACGGAATAACCACTATTCGCTTTAGCACTGGCACTAACTACCGACGCATTTTTAACGTTATAACCACTCATTTCCGCCATACCTGGGATCATCGTGCGATGAATATGCCAGGCACGCAGCCCGTATCCTTGCTGACTACCGAGCTTCGACTGATACGGCAATACAGCCAGAGGGGCGTTAATAAACGTCGAAGGGTGATCAGCCAGTACCAATACATGGCGCCCTTCTTCATGGCGGAAAAAATAGAAAATACCCGCCTGTTCCAGTTGGCGCGTCACAAAATCAAAATCTGATTCCTTGTATTGCATGCAATATTCAAGTTTCGGATAACTGCTTTTTAACGCCAACTCAACATCGTTAAACCCACGTTTACGGAAAATATCACACACCATATCCGGTACACTGATGCGTTGATAAACACGCAGGTTACTGGTTAACGTCAACATTTTCAGCCACGGTTCAACTCGCGCCTGATAACAAAATTGACCATCGGCAAAGCCTTGTTGCTGCAATTCCGTCAATATGCCATGCACAATCCGATGATTTGGCGCTTCACCAATACAAAACGCCAGTGGTTTACCAATATGAGACTCCAGCTTGTCCCAGTCCGCGCTGGAGTAAAGCTCGACAGAAAAGGAATAAGGGAGAGATAAACTTTCTTCACCACTGATTTTATTCAGTGCCACAATATCTGACAGACTGCCGATAACCTGTAAAAAACGATTCTTTTGCCCTAACAGCATATTTTTCACCTGAATTTCTTGTTTAAACCGCGTAGGGGCTCGTACATTCCCCCAGATATACATGCTGAATATGGGTATCGCCGGTATCCCCTAAACAACCATCCCATCCCAATCGACGGCTGCCGTTTAATCTATTGCCACGCCCATCGTGCTGCACCAGCAATTCCAGCGAGAAAGAGAGCAACGGACCGGCAAATTGCCACACCCACTGGGTCAATCTGCGATATCGTTCATTTCCCGGCATAAAATCGGCGCGCTGCTGGGCTGCAAACGGCCCCAGCTGAATATGAAATCCTGACTGAATATCCCAGTAAGCGTGACCCAGCATCGGGTTATCACCCAACAAGCTGCGGCCCAGGCAACAACAGTGCATTTGCTCTGCATACTGCCAACGTCCCCGAAACGGCTGAATACTGACCGCCATGTTAAATTCCCGCTGCAACAGATGTTGCAAGTTCATCATTGAACGAACGGATGTTGCCAACAGACCAACGCAGGCAGGATGAATATGCTGAGTTTCACTCGCCGTTAATTGCCCGGCAACGGCTGGAATGACCGCGGGTAACGCCCGACGGCTTCGCAATTCTGCATTAACAAATAACCGGTATTTCTGCCACGCCTGAAAACGCAGACTAAGCAGACGATGGGTAAAAATATCAATAAACGCCTGAGCTGATTCATCGCCATAACGATAACGCCGATCAATCAGCCATTCGGTATAGCGCAACGGTAATGCACCAAAAGTTCCCAGCAACCCAAAGTGATATACCGCCATGTGATACTGTTCATCCTCCTGTTGCGGTGGCAACAAAGATTCCACTTCACCTTCCGGTGCATCCAGCGTAAGAACTGAGCTAAATTGCACCACATCATCAGGGATAATTACTGTTCCGCGACTCTGACGATAGTGACAGCGTTTAAGCAGGCGACGAACATTCTGATAAAAACGGCCACCAGCCAGACGTATCTTGTTTTCTAAAGCCATGTCAGCCTCCCGCTACGACGTGGCCACCGACGCATGCTATTATTGACCGACTCCAATTGAGTCACTGTCTGCGTGAAACTGTTAATCGGCGCATACATAGCGATAAAACGTTCCAGTAGGCTGCAAAAAAGATAAAAATCAACAAACTCACCCGCCTGTGTCTGGAATGTCAACGTCACCTCCAATCCACGCGCCAGAGAATAAGGATCAGCTGGATTCAGACGTGTACTCACCGGCACAATAGCAACCTGTTGCAACTGTGTAATTAACCGCGATATAGCGGGATCACCATGCAAGTTGTACAGTTCCAGCGTCTCTTTTAGGCACTGAACGCCTTGCAAGCCACTCAGCAACATTTGGTTCAGATTGAGCTGTGACACCAAACGCCAGTTCAATGCGCAGTTCGGTTGTGAGCGCACCGGAAACCGGGGGCGGATCAATCCCAGAATTTTTACGCCCGGCAAAGCAACTTCTGATTCAAAATCCCCATCAGGATGACCATTGCTCAACAGCCGTGGCATATCACGATTGGTACAGGTTAAACTCAATACCACCACTTCGGTTTCTGGCTTTAATTGCTCACCACTGCTATCGGAAAAACCGATAAACATATTCATTCCCGTTTCGTTGTGCCTGAGTGAAGGGCGCGGTGACGCTTGCCAGAACAACAGAGGCTGTTCGCCATCTTGTGTATGTTCAATACCGAATAATGACGGTACTGATCTAGAACTTAATTGCTTTTGCTGACGACTGACAATCTCAACCCGATCAATGGTATAGACTTCCATACTTTGTGGACGACGGGCATCCGGCTGAACCAGATATTCGTGCTCGGTTTCCAACGGGATAATCGGCTCCGCCTGATGAGAAAATAGATTCACTATGGGTACACAATTTAGCCGAAAAGTTTCGCTATCAACTTTATCGCTCATACGTTCAATACGACGCAGCGCAGTGCAATCCTTAAGCCGGAAACGATAATGTAGTTCTCCGGCTGATTTGGTGATTAAACCCGCATCAGGCAATGGAATATCCAGAAATAAGAACCGTTCAGGAAAACTAAAATAATCGCGGAACAGATGATGAGTCGGATTTATCATCAGATCATCAGCACACAAGTTGTCTTGCGGATCGAAACCCACGACCTGAATATCTCGGCTATCCATGCTGAATACACGCTCACCCAGCCGACATTCCAACTGCTTAACCTGCGCCGACAACAGTTCATATAAGCTATGGGCCAGTATCGGCGTTCCATGTAAGTACAACCGAATATGACGCGCCTGAAAACTAGCACCCGGCCACAGCGTGAAATTCAGCGTTAAGATAAAATCCCGATCGTAAGGATCTGGCATCAGTTCCGCGTGGGTTAAATCCAATGGCAACATTTCCAGCGGATATACCGTGCGGAAACGGCAAGCCACATCACCAACTGGCTGAGAAATTAACGGCGTATGTCGTGCTACTGTCATCACGCCAGTCACACCCGATGCCAACGGGTCTTGCTGAAACTGTACCAACGACACCGACGGGATCTGACGTAAGAATTGTGGCGCCAGTACTTCCAGCATTGCGTTGTTCAATTCCGGCATATCTTCATCAATACGTTGATGAATCTTGGCCGTCAGAAAAGCAAAAGATTCTACTAACCGTTCTACATGAGGATCTTCTGAAACGCCCTCCGCAAATCCAAGACGCTTGGCAATTTTGGGAAAACGCTGAGAAAAAGCGGCGCCATATTGCCTTAAATAACTCAGCTCCCGATTATAATAATTCAGTATTTTCTGTGGTAATAACATCATATTATAATCTGTCCCATGAAATTGAATAGGTATAAGCGGTACTGCTCCATGAGATAGAAAACACAATCTGTTCGTCGAAAAAAATTCCACTCACCCAAAAAGTAATATTCTCCGGTGTATTTTTTTGTAATGTAATAACGACATTTTTCAGGCGTGGTTCAAACCAGGAAATAGCCTGGTAAATATTATTGCTCAGTGCGTCAATACGCTCATCATCCGAAATATCAACGCTAATAACATCAGAAACGCCATAATTTAAAACTGATTTCGGTAACTCACCAAATAAAGGTAAAACTGCGGAAATCGGTCTTGATGAAAATAACATGTTCAGATCGAACATGAGGCTTTGCACAACTTCCTGACGTGACCAAGTGAGCGTTACACCACGCTCTTCCTTTTGTGGATGATCATCTTTCAGACGATGGAGAAATGAAGGTTGAATCATAATATCCTTTCTTTCTGGTTAAAACTGCCGGCCTTTGGCCGGCAGTAAACAGTAAAAATTACTGTTTCTTGTTCTCGATGAGATCCCAACCTTCTGGACCCACTTTTTTGCCTTTGTTGCCGTCTGGACTGAGTGGTGTGAAGGTCCACTTAATTTTGGAATAGGTAATGGAAAACTGCTCTTGTGGGAATTCACCGCCACGCGAACACGTTTCATGAACATCAGAGATAATACATTCGTCCATTTCAACTTCCGCATAAGGGTGCATTTCCCCTTTGAAAATTGTACAAATTGCTAATTTCACATTCTTAATCGCTGTACCTTGCGCCGCAGCGGACAGCAGTTTAATAGAACTGGTATCCATCACCTTCACACAATCGATGGTGCGGAAATCCGCTGCACCAACGGTAATCTTACGCTTACCACTGTCTGCAATACGTGCGTGGTTGAACACCCCAAAATTGACATGCTCCAGCTCAATCCAATCTTTATGTTGGCTGTCGGTACTTTCACCTGGAATACTATCAATTTGTAAAAAAATAGAAGAACTCATAATTAACTACTCCTGTTATTTGTAATAAAATAGGATAAATATTAATAAATAGAATAATTAAGCAGCCGAAGACGGCGGCAAATCTGCAACCAACCGTAAAGACATACTTAATCCCTCTAATTGGAAATGTGGCCTTAAATAAGCTACTGCGCGATATGTTCCAGGCGAGCCAGGAACTTCAACAACATCAACTCTTGCCTCCCGCAATGGATGGCTGGCTTTAATTTCTGCGCCGACAGTATCAGAGCCAACAATATACTGGTTGATCCAGCTTTGCAGATAAGTTTGGCATTCTCCACGGGACATAAAACTACCCACTTTGTCGCGCACAATCATTTTCAAATAATGGGCGAAGCGAGAAGTCGTCATAATGTATTGCAATTGTGTTGATAATTTTGCGTTGGCATTTGCCAAATCAGAATTATATTTCCTTGGTTTATTTGGCGACTGCACCGAGAAAAATGCGGCGTAGTCAGTGCCTTTATAATAAACCAGAGGAATAAAGCCTAATTCTGCCAATTCTTTCTCACGGCGATCAGAAATAGCCACTTCAGTCGGACATTGCAGCATTTTTTCGCCGGACACAGAGGAGTAATGATGGGTCGGCAATGCTTCTACCAATCCCCCACCTTCCACACCGCGAATCGCGGCACACCAGCCATATTGTTCAAACGCAGCCACCATACGGCCAGCCAATGCATAAGCGGCGTTAATCCACAGATAACTGCTGCTATCCCCTTCTTTCATCTGCTCTTCGAAACAGAACTGTTCAACCGGAATCGTTTTTGCTCCGTAAGGCAAACGACCAATCACTCTTGGTAAAGTTAGGCCGACATAGCGGGAGTCATCAGATTCTCGGAAGCGTTTCCAACGCAAATAGTCGGATGTGTCAAACAGTTTGGACAAATCACGAGGACGCGGCAGTTCACCAAAATCATTCAGCCCCAACATGCCTGCATTGGCCGAACTGATAAACGGTGCATGTGCGGCAGCCGCCACATGAGAAATCTGTTCCAGTAAGTAAAGATCTTCTGGACTGTTATCAAAGTCAAAATCACCAACAAATGCCGAGTAAGGCTCACCACCAAAGGTACCGTACTCATGTTCATAAATATTTTTAAACAGCATTGACTGATCGAAATCAGAAGCCGATTTAAAGTCTTTAATCAAATCGGTTTTTGTCGCGTTCAACATTCGAATCTGGGTATTCTCAGTTTCACTCTGATCGAGTAACCCCTTAAGCCCCGTCCAGGAAGATTCCAAACGCTGGAATTCCGGGTGATGCAATACCAAGCTCAGTTGAGCGGACATCAACGCGTCAATCGAGGCAATGCGCTCCTCAATACTGTTTACCAAATCACCAGAAACCACTAATGAGCCAGCAGTCACTTCGGACAAAAACTGGTCGAGTTGACTTTTTACCCGATCACGATCCGTTTCCCGACGAATGGCCTGAGTGTTATCAATAATCTGATCAAGAAAATCGCCGCTAGTTTCCATTGCTTTCAATTCTTGCTGTTCAACAACGCTCTGTTCCATGCTGTCCTCACTGTGCATTGTTATTTTCCGGAGTGGCGTCATCTGCTGTATTTTCTGTGGCGGCGGTTTCCGTTCCCTCATTTACCTGCGGTAATTTATCCGCATGTTCAGCAAGAATTTCCGCCAGACGGTCACGCAATTTTTCATTACTCAATGCACGACCTTTCAAATCACTCAGTTTGCTGCGAACTCCCAATAAATTACGCAGTGGCTCAATCTGCTTCGCCAAATTCTCCGGGGAAAAGTCAGCCATTGATTGAAATTGCAAATCGACATTAATAAATCCACTCTGACCCGGCAAAGCACTTTCAACCTGTAATTCCAACGAAGGTGATAGACCTTCCATCACAGCATTAAAATTATCTTTATCAACATGCATGAAACGACGTTCACGCATAGGAATTGATTGCTCAGCAAATTGCCCAATCACACCAATAACTAAAGGCAATTCTTTTTTCTCGACCGCACCACCTAATTCGACATCATAAGTAATCTGAACACGGGGCGGCCTTACTTTATCAAGCTTACGTTGAGTATTCATGGCACCTTTTTACCTTTATATATGACAGGAAGTGCAAACTTACTTACGTTAAACCGCACCAAACCTGATTAAATAACCGAACAAGATGAGATAGACGAAGAGATCAATTAACGTCTATTTATAACAACTTAATATGCTGTGGCACATTTAATGATATTTAAAACCCACCGTGTGTCGGCTGGTAAATAAATTCTCACGTATATTGTCTTAATGCAAGCTTATCAAAGTGAAATATCATGTCCTGAATCCAGGACAATTATCTAATTGATTGTATTTAATAAGAAAATTAAAAGTTATATATTATAATTAAAACGCATTTTCGTACTTGTCTTATTTTCCATTTTACCATCTTCAATAATGAAAATCTGACTTGTCAGAAAAATAAAAATATAGATGGAATTAGAATTTTATTTAAACTTGGCCTTGCCTAATATGGGAAACAGAATACCTGATTAATATACAAGGTTTTTAATAAAGATAAATCGATTAACTACCTAAATATGATTAATTAAGATATCACGACCTGATGAATTTTTACTGGGAATTGTATCTGGATTAATAGATAAACACTTATTGCAAATAGCCGGATAGTTGCGTAAAAAATAAGATACAGGGCCAGATTAGGCCCCGTATTACTACAAATTGTGATCAGAAGTACATATTATCTATACTCTTCCTGCAACTTGTTTTGTCTCAAATTCCACAGTGAATCTTCTGGCATTTGGACACGAATATCCAAACGACAATAGTCGGGAATATCGCAGGGTTCCCCATCTTGGTAGAATATCTTGTTACCCTTGTCATCAATAGATTTGACTCGCCAGTTCTGAAACATTTCAGGCAAATGTGAATGTTGACGGTGGAAAGTTTTAACAATAATCGAACCATCAGGTTGAACGTGATCATTAACAAAGATCAGTTCGAGATTATTGTTGTCGTGAGGAACCGAAATACCCCCATGTATCCCCCAACCACCATCAGCGTTATACCCTAAAATACTTGATACGTGATATATACCGGTCCCCTCTTTTTTAACGTCTGCTCCTTCTGATTCTTCGTTAGTTGAGAATGTGCCATCGGGGTAAATTTCTACTATCGGAGAGGCTTGTTTGAAGAATCCATTAATATCCGGTTTAGCATTAGCATCATCCCAGAATTTACGTGTAGTTTTAACCCCCGTATTTATGTAATCTGTACGATATGTATCTCCCCCATGTATGAAAATCAATCTGTGGCTCCATACTTGATCTATTCCCTCGCTTGATGCACCAATGACATTGCTAAATCTTAACTGGACTCCAAATTTATCTGGCAATCCATATCTGGCAAGGAACGGTACGTTGGGCACAAATCCAGCACAACCATTATATATATTTTCCCATCCATCCAAACGACCAAGACTCATTGAATACATTGCTTCATTAATTGATACTGCACCTACATCCCCGGCATTCAAATTAATATCCGTAGTCAACGACTTACCATTTATTTTCCGGCCATTGGGTACTTTACCATCAATATTTTCACGTAATGAATTAACGATTTCCTGAGCCAGTTTTTGTGTCACTGCTAATGTGTCACTGTTGCCAACTACATTGGTAAGCTGAACAACACCTTTTTGCGTTAATGAAGTATCAGGAGTTTCTGCCGTGATTTTCTGCTTTAACGCCCGATTTAACTGGACAGTGAGTTTGGCTATATCACCGTCATCCAAAACATCATCACCCGATTGTGTCGCAATAAAATTAGCCACCACAGAGGCTATTGTTGATGATTGACGTAATACCTTATTTAACAAATGAGTTGGAACATCATTGGGTGGAAACCCCGTCTGTAAGTCCAGACTTGCTTCATATCTATCTTGACTTACTACATTAGCACCATTCTTAATAGAAAAAGCTTTAAAATCATTTTCTTGGCTCATATATTCCCCCTAAATTTTTAAAAAACTAGCCTTAATTTATACCCATTATCCATAACACAACGATAAGCTCGTTTTTAAACGAGCTTTTATTAAATTAAAACGCCGATTTAAAAAACTTTTATTAATATTTAAAGAAAGTAAAAACTTTAACGCTATTATTATTGCGGTTTTTCAGGCCAGTTAATATCTGATGCCAATGAAATATCAATCCGACTTAATAATACCAAATACTTTTTCCAATCGAGTAATAACGCCTTTTCAGTTTCCGATGCCATTTCAGTTTCAACCGCATATTGCAATACCGTTATGGCCTCATTGGCTTGTTGACGAAAAATATCACGTTGTTGTTCTGCCTGTTTAATCTGATTAGCTTGCTGCGCTTCAATATCCGTTACCCATTTTTCACCATCCCATTGATCAAAATCAGTCGCCGGTGGCTCGAATATCAATGTTTCTGCTAATTCACCCAGTTCAGAAACTTCCTGTTGTTCACCGGTTTGTGTGCTGTAAGCTATTTTCCCTCGATGGTCAGGGACAATTTCCCAATGGCTTTCGTCCGCACTGCGACGCACAGCCATATTATCGGCATCAGGAAGATTTGGCGCATCAGGATAAGAATGTGCGGATACACCTACCCCTTCCGCTACATATTCAACATTAGTGCCAGCAAATTCTCTCGAATAAGGATTAACATGATAAACCTTTATCCAACCGGCTTTAGTCGCTAAACCGTCTTCACCTAATATAACGGTTTCAGTATCTAAGATATTTTCGTGTGTCATTATTATTCTGCCTTTACGATGTAGTTAAATGCGATATTGCGAGGGCGAGTTTCATTTGCGGTTGGAACCATACGTGATGCGTCAAAAGTTATATCATGTGCTGTATAAGCATCATTCGATAGAACAGTTGTATTCCTAAGATAATGCGAGCTTTTCAGAGAAAAACAACCAGCTGTAGTAATTATGCTGTCATTATAATCCAATTTTCGGGCTATGAAGCTTCCAGTAATGTTCCTAATTGCATCACCCTGGCCTGTCAGAAGTGCTCTACCACTATCTATTCCACGACCATCATCCCAACCACGAATAAACTCACCTCTTAAATCGGGTAACCTACCACTAGGATAAGCTTCCGCTAACTTCGGATATTGTGATCTACTAAAAGCGGAGCCATTACAAGTGACATAACCAAAAGGTGGATGGGGCAACGACCAGGGAATAGGAGAGCCAACAGGAATTTCACTGGTTGTTTTTATCAGCTTATCTACTTCCGCTCGAGTATATGCTCCCACGTCACTCGCATTCAGATTAATATCTTCAGTCAACGTTTTACCATTTATTCTCCGGCTATTGGGTACATTGCCATTAATATTTTCACGCAATGAGTTGACTATTTCCTGAACTAACTTTTGTGTTACTGCTAATGTGTCATTATTACCCATCTCATTGGTCAGCTGAACAACGCCTTTTTGTGTCAATGAGGCACTGGGAATTTCTGCTGTAACTTTTTGTTTTAAGGCTCGATTTAATTGAACAGTGAGTTTAGCTATATCACCATCATCCAAAATATCATCGCCAGATTGTGTCGCGATAAAATCAGCTATCACAGATGATATAACTGACGATTGACGCAATGCCTTATTTAATACATGAGTAGAGATATTTTCTGGTGGAAACCCTGTCTTCACCTCCTGAGCTTCCTCATATCTTTCTTGACTTACCACATTAGCATTATTATTAATAGAAAATGCCTTGAAATCATTCTTTTGACTCATATACCCCTCTTAAATTAAATAATACCCTTATATAATCAACATATTAAATTATTGTACAAGTAATTTCTCCCAATTGGGGTCAGTCATAGTCTAGTTCATAAAAACAATAATGGATTGTTTTTATAACTTACAGGGTTAATTATTTTTGTATAATAGGTGAAAAATAATCAGGTCAATATTTGATAATTATTCACAACTCCGATTTCCCACTTTTATTTTTATGACAATATTTCCTGTCTTTACTATAATCCACTGATAATAAAAAATCATAAATATTTATATGTGAAAAATAGCGAAAAATAAAACAGGAAATAATATAGAATAATGGTTGTAAAAATGACTTTCCAGTTATATAAAATAATATTTTTAATACTCTATTTTGACTTTAATAAATTAATCAATATTCATGTTTATTTCTTACTTAATATAAACATGAATATTATGACTATTCAGATATTAAATCCTTAAACCCAGGGATTTAATATTGGTACGCCAGTCAACTCAAAATCAATGACATTCCGTGTAACTACAGTCATACCATGAACCAGCGCAGTTGCGGCGATAAGTGCATCACGCTCTGAGCAGGGATCAGGGACATGTAACCGGGCGCACCGCTGCGCTACAGCGGTATCTACCAGCAAAATCCGCCCAGTAAACTCTGGCATAACATGGTGGTTAAACCATGAACGCAATAATGTCCCCTGGATGATATCTCGTCGTTCAATCTGTAAGATGCCGGTTTCCAGTTCCATAACAGTGATAGCTGACAAGAAAAGTTCTGTTGCATCAATGCCTTCAGCCCAAGCCGCGACACCAACATTAGCCTTACCTGCACGAACTTTTCGCAGCTCAGACACCACATTAGTATCAAGAACAAACATCATGAAAAACTCGCAGGCCGACTATTGATAGTGGCTCGTGGTGGATTGAATTCAATATCCTCGACACCAGGCATTGCTAAAGCATCAGCAATATTTCGGCGTTGCTTCGTAATTCGTTGATACTCCTCAAAAGTTAGCAGGACATGCGCTGGCTTGCCGCGATCGGTGATAAACACAGGGCCGCTTTTAGCCGCCTTCTTTGCCCCGCTAACATCTTGGTTAAGCTCCCGGCTTGATAAAGTTGTGATTGACATAGTACACCCCGATATAACAGCAATTTATGTAGGTACGTTACTACATGTTGTCATGGGGGTGCAACTTTGTCACCATTCTTTTACATTTCAGGAAAAATCACGATAAATGCTCCATCACCAACCGCGTAGCCGAAGCCAGCACATCACGGCGTGATTCGGCATCTTGCTGATGTTGAGTAAAGTAAACTGCCAGAACCACAGGTGCTCCCTTTGGCGGCCAGAGTATGGCGACATCGTTAGTGGTACCATAATCACCGCTGCCAGTTTTATCACCAACCACCCAACCTGTCGGAACACCAGCACGAATACTGGCATCTCCTGTAGTATTTCCTTTGAGCCAGTCGATCAACTGCTCACGTTGTAATGCAGCCAGAACCTCTCCAAATACGATTTTATTCACACTGGCCGCCATTGCTGCCGGTGTTGTAGTATCTCTGGGATCATCAGGAATGGCACTGTTCAAATCAGGTTCCAGGCGATCAAGCCGGAATGTATGGTCCCCAAGGCTTTGGGTAAAATGGTTAACAGCCTCTAATCCACCTACTTCTTTAATTAACAGATTTGCTGCAGTGTTGTCGCTGTATTGCAACGTTGCAGCACATAATTGTGTGATGCTCATCCCCTGATTCAGATGTTTGCGAGCAATAGGAGCATAAGACAGTAAATCTGCCTCACTGTAACTGATATGTTTTGCTAGCAACTCTGACTGAGACATACTTTTGTGCAACACTGCGGCAACAACTATCAGCTTAAAAGTACTACAGAAAGGGAAACGTTCATCCCCCCGGTACTGGATCGCCTGACCATTTGCAGTATTGATCAGTGTCACCCCCAAACGGCCTTTCGCACTATTTTCCAACTCAGCAAGTTGTTTATGCAATGATGAAGGAATCACACCCGCCCAGGCGGGAAAAACAAAGTTGACCAATGGAAGAGTAATACCAGCCAATAACAGTGAACGCCGCAATGGAGAATGCTTCATATCTGGATCTCGCAAAATAAAATCGTAGAATTACATGAGAAAGGCTCATTATAGAGAGAAAAGCATCAAAACGGCATGCCTATTCACGATAAAATACTCCTTATATGCTTAGATGGAGATGTTATTTACTGTAATTTGTATGGAATCAATACAAATTTCATGGATTTACTCAATTGATTGAGTAAATCCATGATGTAGTTTTTCCACCATCATTCACACTTTTTTATAAATACCAAATCGAATTAATAAATCCCCTTTATAGTGGTATGAACTATTGCCATCCACCATTTACCCCATTTTTAATCTTGTTCGCCCGCCCTTTAGCACCCATTTAATAATTATTCAACACAAATTACACAAAAATATCAAATATTCATTATGGCTCACTAATTTATAAATTATCAGATAATTAAACTTTAAATCAACTGTAACAATCTATACTTACCTAGTTCGTTAATATTTTTAGAACACTCTTTTAACCTTATTTTAACCTTACAAGGATATGCATCATGGGTGTTTTTCAGTATAAAGATTTTGATGACGCTACTTCAAAAGAGTTATTTTCCGACGCTAAAGCTATTTCCGGGTATGCTTATCATAATCTGGGGAGTGGATTTGCCGAGGGATATTACAATTACGGTTTTGGCTTAGGGATGCCATTAACGTTATTGAAGGCTATTATCGGCAGTACAACCTCACAAGGCATCACGCCTAAATTGCCCTGGAACCCAGATTCGGAAAAACAAGCACGAGATAACCTTAACGAAGCCGGATGGTTTACTATCAGCGCTGACGAGTTAGGCTATCAGGGTAAAACAGATGCCCGCGGTACCTTTTATGGCGAAAAATCAAGTCACTCCACGGCCCAGGCGGAAGTGATGGGAAAATATGATGCCGACGGCAATTTGATTTCTATTGGTATTGCATTTCGTGGCACCAGCGGCCCACGGGAAACGATAGTTACCGATACATTCGGTGATATTATCAACAACGTATTGGTCGGTTTAGGAAAGACAGAATATTCGAATAACTATACACCGAACGCTTTTGGCCGGCTGCTGGATCATGTGGCTAATTACGCTAAAGCTAATGGCCTGACTGGAAGTGACATTGTGGTCAGTGGTCATAGTTTGGGGGGATTAGCCACAAACAGTATGGCGGAGGCTAGTGATGAAAAATGGGGTGGATTCTACTCCCAGTCTAACTACATAACTTTCGCTTCGCCATCACAGTATGAGAAGGACGGCAAGGTGTTGAACGTGGGATATGAAAATGACCCAGTATTCCGCGTTTTAACGGGTACCAGCGTCACTTCCTCATCACCCGGCGTACACGATGCACCAAAGGATTCTGCGACAAATAATATTGTTAACTTTAACGATCACTATGCCTCAGACTGGTGGAATATATTGCCTTTCTCTATTGCTAACCCATCAACCTGGGTTTCGCATGTCACTCCGTTTTACCAAAGCGGCATGCAACGCATTATAGATTCAGTGTTTTACGATCTGACTCATAAAGATTCTACTATTGTTGTCAGCAATCTTTCCAACGTCGCTCGTGTAAATACCTGGGTGCAAGATTTAAACCGAAATGCTGAGAAACACACTGGCAGTACTTTTATTATCGGTACCGACAGCAACGACCTAATTAAAGGAGGTAAAGGAAACGATTATCTGGAAGGACGCGACGGGAATGATATATTCCGTGATGATGGCGGATTTAACATTATTTCCGGCGGGAAAGGCCATAATACCTTTGACTTACAGAAATCGTTAAAAGGTGAGGAAATAGCCTATGACAAAGCGGGTACATTATATCTGCGCGATGCACAAGGTGGTATCACCATTGCTACCGATATCGCCACAATAAGAAGCAAAGAAAGTACCTGGCTGTTTTTCACCAAAGATGTCGATTCTCAAGTCAGAAACGACGGCTTGTACTCCTCCAATAAGGGGCTAACGAAATACGCTAATTCAGTAACCGGCAACGACGGGGATAATACTCTTACGGCCAAAACCTCCGGATCTTGGTTATTCGGTCTGGATGGTGACGATACTCTGATCGGCTTTGGTAACAATAATGTTTTTGTCGGCGGTGAAGGAAACGATGTGCTGAAAAGCCAAGGTAACAACAATACCTTCCTGTTCAACGGTGAATTTGGACAAGACATTATCTATGGTTACAACAAAACCGACAAACTGGTGTTCCTGGGTACCAAAGGTAGTAGTGATGAAAGTAGTTATCTGGATCACGCCTCTATGGTAGATAATAATCTGGTGTTTACCTTCGGACAAAACTCCGTCACTTTGGTTGGCGTCAGCATGGATAGTCTATCCGCAGACAATATAGTACTGGCATAACATAAAAATCATGCGATATTCCTATCCATAGAGTGGCCATCAAAAATGGCCACCTTTTGAGAATTCCCTTAATAGTCAACGATAAAATAGAAACTTTTACTTACTTTCCGCTGCAATATGTTCTGCTAGTAATGTGTGGCTCACGGCATATTTCGCTTGCCATGCTTTAGGGTTGATCAAATAATGTTGCCGGAAACGTTTAGAAAAATGACTTGGGCTGGAATAACCCACGGCAGCAGAAACATCTATGATACTCATCCCTTTTTTCAATAAATCTTCCGCTGTGGTCATACGAACGTTTTCCAGATATTGATGGAAAGTACGGAAAACAACCGCGCGGAATCCCTCTTTTAATTTTCGCTCATTCAAACCAACCGCTCTTGATAACGATTTTATTGTCCAAGGGTAATGATAATCACTATTAATTATTTTTATTGCGTTATAAACAGCACGGCGCTGCAAACCGTTAATCACATTATATTGACAATCATAAATTTGAGCCGTCACACAAGCGAGTATTTCTAACGCCTTCGCCTTTAAATAAACTTTTCTGACATTGCCATTTAATTGACATTCTTCTATTTGATTGACTATCTGCATAAATGGCGGATAAATAGGGCTAGACATCATCAAGACATCACTATAGCTAACATTTTTCTCAAAACCTGACGTCAATTTGGTAAAAGATGGCAACTCCTGAGCTTCAATTTCATTCAGAGAAAAACGGATATCGAGAATATGCCACGTTCCACAGCCAAAGAAATTCATGCCACGTGTCATTTTAGGTGAATAGAAAAATACCATTGTTCCTGGATTAATATCTAAAACATCACCGTTCTCAATCGCCATTTTCCCCTTCCCGCTTAGAACAAAAGCAATTGATACCGTTGGCGGCCCTTCACAATATTCGGTGAAATCTTTGTTGAGCTCAAGACGAATCCGGTTTATGTGAATTCCGTCTGATAATTCCTCTGTTAGCAACGAGGGATTTGTATTATTTTCCTCCTGTAAATGCATGCAATTGCAACGGTCAGCAGTGAAAACTCCCAATTTCTTGCTATAGATCGTCTCCATGAGATCCCCCTGTAAAATTAGCATCAGACACCATTTCAAAAGCGCTTTCCACACTAAAACAGTATTTTGTGCATATTAAAGACATTATATTTTTATTTTATATATATATACGGAATGTAAATATCACGCAATTTATCATTAATGATAATCATTATCAATAGTACGTATCGCGCTACTTTTGTCCCTATCCCGTTAGCTCTACCTTTCTATTCCCGTTAGTCTCCTCTATATGTTTTTTGTTTTACCACACTTAATTTTTGTAAAACATGATTTGAAAAGGCATAAAGAGTATTCATATGAAAAAAAAATATGCTAAGGCTTCTGTCTTATGTTGCCTGATTTCACCTATGGTTTGGGCAGAACATTCGCCTGAAGCCACAGAAGATGCTTTGATTGTGACAGCTAACAAACGAGAAGAAGCATTAAATAAGGTTGACGGCAGTGTTTTGGTTAAAACGGGCGAAGAACTTGAGCAAGCGGGTATTACTCAAGTACAAGATCTTGAGCGTGCTTTCCCCGGTTTACAAATCCGTTCACGCGGTAATCGAACCTATTCAGCAACCACAATTCGGGGTATCAGTTCACCCGACTTCTATTCACCTTCCGTTCGAATTTATGTTGATGGCGTTCCTCAGGATCACCAGTTCCTAACACAAGAGTTAATCAACGTAGAACGTGTAGAATTATTACGTGGTCCTCAAGGCACTTTATATGGCGGAAACGCACAAGCAGGGGTTATCAATATTATCACCCGTTCGCCAAAAGAGGGCCCTTGGCTTAATCTCTCTGGTAATTATTCTAAGTTGAAACAAGGCGGTTCCTTCAGCGGATCAATACCTCTCATTGAGGACATTCTTTATGGCAGTACTAGCCTACGCTGGGTAAAAGAACCTGGGCAAATCGATATGCCAAGTCGTGGTGATAAAAATATTGACTCCAGCAAAACCTGGCTAGGTAAAGGACAACTGACATTTGCACCCGAAGATTCCCCTTTCAATGCTGAACTTAGCTTTGCTCATGAAGATCTCAATTCACATGAAGAACTTTATTTAACCGACGAGCAATTCCGCCAGAAGAAATATGAAGGCTCTATCCCTGATCTGACAAGACGGGTCAACAGTTATGCATTCAAGGCTGAATATGATTTTGGCAACAGTGTATTAACCAGTGTCACGTCCTATCAGGATCGCGATATTTTCCGTGATTTCATCGGGGGTAAATGGAAAGAGAAACATCACGCCACAACCCAAGAACTGCGTTTAAACTCCAACTATTCAAATGGGATTAGCAGCGTTCTTGGAGGTTGGTTCTCAGATGAAAGTAACAAACATCATACCAGCGATCTTGGTTACTATGGCGCTGCCTTTAACACCATAAAAGCAAAATCACTGGCACTGTTTGGTGAAGTTAAACTACCGGTCGCTTCCCAATGGGATCTAACCCTTGGCGGTCGTTTGTCACATGAAAAATCGCAGATAGACTATGCTGGCCGTTCTGGCATGATGGCCATCGAAGCTTTTGATAACCAAGTTTCCAACAACGAATTCACACCTAAAGCGGCTCTGGGCTGGCAATTGACACCAGATACCCGTTTCTATGTTTCTGCTACTAAAGGTTATAAACCCGGCGGATTCAATAACATTGTTTCCTCCGCCAATGATAGAAAGTCTTACGATACCGAAACCTCCGCCAATTATGAGTTTGGCTGGCATACGGCGTTCTTTGATAACGCCATGACGTTAGATAGCGCGGTTTACTACATCCGCTCAAAAGACAAACAAATCTATGTCGGACCCGTTGGTATGCAGTCTATCCGCAACGCCGGAAAAGCGGAAAGTAAAGGTATTGAGCTAAATAGTCAGATCAAGCCAATGCAAGGACTTAAATTTTCACTTGGCGGTAGTATTGGTAAATCAAATTTCACTGATGCAACCGATTCAGAAACTGGCGTAAGTTATAACGGCAAACGTCTGCCTTATGCGCCAGATGTCATGCTCAATGCAAGTTTCGACTATATGATTGATCAAACCCTGCTACCGGGTAATCTCTATTTAAGTGCCGGTGCCCGCTACTATTCGAAAAGCTACTTTAATGAAGCGAATACCCTTGAACAAGGTGGATATACGCTCTACGACGCTTCATTAAGTTTAGAAATGGCCCATGGTATTAATGTCAAACTTTATGGCGAAAATCTGGGCAACAAAAAGTACCGTGTCTCTAGTTTCCCATTAGGAGACACGTACAGTATGATCAGTAAGGGCTTGAATGTTGGACTGGATGTGAGCGTTGCGCTATGACGCATAATATCTCACATCCCCGTCATGTCTCGTCGCTGCTTCTGGCTTTGGCTGGTGTTTACACCATCCAAAGTACCATCGGTATGTTAACGCTACAAAGCATGCCAGCATTTCTGCGCAGCCACGGTGTTACTCCGGATAAGATAGGGCTACTTTATCTGCTGATGTTACCCTGGGCGTTCAAATTCCTCTGGGCACCCATTGTAGAGCGTTATCGCAAATCAGGTTCGGGAGATACCAACTCCCGCCGCATTATGCTCTGCGGTAATTTGTTAATTACATTGCTTTTTTGTTCAATGTCATTAGCAGAACCTGCTGAGCATATGCCGCTGATCATCACGGGTCTGTTTCTGATCACCCTTTGCCTGACCATAGTCGATACCACTACAGATGGTCATGCTATCGACCGGTTATCCCCACAACATCGCCCCTGGAGTAATGTCATGCAGGTCGGTGGCAGTTATCTGGGGTCCATTATAGGTAGCGGTCTGTTTCTATATCTGATCTCACTGTATGGCTGGCATATTGGTGCTGGTGTGTTAGCCATATTGATTCTATTGATGTCACTGCCTGTTTTATTCATCAGGGAAACACAGGGAAAGAAAGAATCGGATGCTTCAAAGGCTCTGGTTGCACCATCATTAAAGAGTGCATTACGCCGTACTCCCGTTAAGCAGGCACTGATTTTAATATTGCTCTGTATGATTGGTACACGCCTTTCACTCGGTATGCTCTCCCCGTTTTTGATAGATCGCGGAGTAGATTTAACCCAACTGGGCATCATTGCTGCCAGTGGTGGTGCATTAGCCGGGTTATCCGGTGTCTTACTCGGCGGCATCATTGTACGTAAATTAGGTGCCATTCAAACATTATTGGGTCTGATGCTGCTTGAGTGTATGGTATTGGTGGGTATTTTCTGGCTTGCCCAACAACCAGAAGCCCCGCTATCCCTACTTTCAACTGCATATGTCTTCATCACGTTAATCACCGCCGCTAAATTTGTTGCCTTGTATACCCAGATGATGTCTCTAGCGGCAGGCACACAGTCTGGTGTGGATTTTGCGTTGATGCAATCCGCAGATATGGGCATTGCGATCATCTGTTCAGTGCTAGGTGGAATGATTGTCACCAAAGCAGACTACGCTTCCCTTTTCGCTCTTGCATCATTCTTCACCCTCACTGGTCTGTTCTGGACATTGCGCAAGTTCCGTGATTTCCGAAAGGAGAATATACATGCTGAGCAATGATTCTTCTGTTCAAAACTCGCCAGAACAACGCGCCGCTGATGCCGGCGTCATTCAAGAGCTGTGGAATATGATGCGCCCATACCGCACTCTGAGTTACGTTGCTATTGCGCTTGCCATTGTTTCCGCTGGTCTGCAAATACTACCGGCAGCAATTGCCGGGCTGATTACCCAATCTATCTATGACGAGCAATATGACACGCTACTGAGTTACGGCATCATGTTATTAAGCTTCACTTTTGCCGCTATGTTGACTTTTAGTGGTTCAACGTTCGTTTCTCATTTGATCGCTGCCGATGTTCAGGCCGATGTTCGTCGTAACATCAGCAGTAAGTTGAAGTCCGTTCCTTTAGGCTTCTTCATGCTGACTGACAGCACCGAAATAAAGAAGATGATGTTAGATGACGTAGAACAACTTGAGGATGGTATTGCCCATATCATCCCAGAGATGTCAGCAACTTTGTTCGGTCCACTGATCGCATTGAGTGCCATGTTAGCCATCGATTGGCGGTTAGCATTGGCAGCATTTGCGCCAACTTTAGGCGCTTGTTTATTATTCATCTATATTCAGATGAAAGTTCAAACCACTACTCAGCGCTTTTACGCAGCCCAAAATCGTATTGCTTCGACAATGGGTGAAGTTATCAATGCAATTCCTGTAGTAAAAACCTATTCAGGCGGCAATGTTGCGCTACAGCGTGCCGAAGGGGCGTTTACCTCCCTGACACGAATTATCGATGTTTGGGTTGAGAAAGTGCAGGTCAAATCCAGCCGGTTTTTCGTGCTATCCAGCGCCAATCTGTTGTTTGTTCTCCCTTTGGCGGTTTGGCTATTCAACCGACAAGAAATCTCTTTATTTGAATTCACTTTCTTTATTCTGGCTGCAATGGCATTCGGTAATATTGCTTCATCCATGTTCGCGGTGATGACACGTCTGCAACAACAAGAGGCGCTGATCACACGCTATCGCTGGTTAATGAATCAGCCTGAACTGGCACCATGCACTCAGAGTCAAACACCTGCCAATCATAGTGTTACTTTGCATAATGTTAGTTTCTCCTATCAAGACGAACAGGATAACGCGTTAAATAACATCTCGTTTTCCATACCTGCCGGCAGTTCATTAGCTTTAACAGGTGCCAGTGGTTCTGGTAAATCCACGATAGCGAACCTGATTGCTCGTCTTTGGGACCCTCAACAAGGCCAGATTACTGTTGGTGGGGTGGATATCCGCAATATGGACGAACCAACTCTGCGTAATAACATCTCTTTTGTTTTCCAGCGAGTATTTCTGTTCAATGATACGATAGCCAATAATATACGACTCGCCCGCCCTGATGCTTCACAAGCTGAAGTTGAAGCCGCTGCCGTCGCGGCACAAGCACATCAATTTATCCAACAGTTACCACAAGGCTACAACACTGTGCTTAACCACGGTATCAGCTTGTCTGTAGGAGAAAAACAACGTATTGCCGTTGCGGCAGCCATCCTGAAAAACGCTCCCATTCTTGTATTGGATGAGGCTACTGCCTATGCCGATCCAGAATGTGAAAAAGAGATGCAACAAGCACTCAATGCTTTATGTCGCCACAAGACAGTGATTGTTATTGCCCACCGCCTGCCGACTATCCGTCATTTTGATCAAATACTGGTCCTGGATAAAGGACAAATCATTGAACAAGGAACTCATGATGAACTAGTCGCACAGCAAGGCACATACGCCAGGCAGTGGTCTGCCTGGCGGAGAGGAAATACCGGGACAGGAGCAAATTATCATGGGGCTATTTAATCGTCTCCAGCAACATTTGTCACCAAAACTGCAACGGGTTTGGTTCAGTGGCTTGTTATATAAGCAGCTTGATACCGTTGCGATTATTGCTCAACTTGCTATTGCTGCCTGGGCTATCACTCATCTGGAGGATAGTGGCAACAATATGCTGCCGCTTATCATTCTGACGTTATTGGTTGTTTTACTGTTGCTCCGGTTCGCTTTTATGGCCCGCGCATTACGTAAACTCACCATTGCTGCTTATGGATTAGGTATAGAAATCCGGCGCTCTTTGCTACAACGGCTGGTCAGCATGTCCGTAGCCACAATTCGGGGACTGAGTGCCGGAAAAATAGCGCTGACGTTATCTGAAGATGTGCAATGGCAGGAAAACCAGTCAGCCTATACCACACCGCAAATCGCCTGTCAGGTTATGATGCTGACTCTCATTTATCTGGCTTTATTCTGGTTCAATTGGGTTGTTGCCGGTAGTGCATTACTGGTGCTGATGGTTGGCATGCTCATCCTGGGGGCCATCCGCAAAAAACTGAATGAAATATTGCGCCTGCGCGCCATTATGATGGCTGATGCATCTGAAGCCATTGTAGAGTACGCCCAAGGTATGTCCTTTATTCGTGCTGCGGCAGCGACCACAACGGTAGAACAGCGTTTTGACCGCGAAATCGACCAATTACGTGTCGCATTTCGCCACGGGGTATTCAGAAGTATTCCGCTATTGAGCCTGTTTTACATCATTATTGATACCAGCGTGGTCGTTGGCATTCTGGCGGGCACCCTGCACTTTAATTCACCAGAAGCATTAACACTTTCGGAAATGCTTATCACTATTCTGCTGTTGTTTGCCACTATTACCCCTTTACGCGGGATCATTCCTCTGCTCAATATAACTGCATTGACGCAAGTAGGTGAAACCCATATTGCAGAGATAGAAGCCGTTGCTACACAGGCATCTGGGCCATTAGCAGCGCCAGCCAAATATGATGTTGAAGTTAATAACATCTCATTTAGCTACCCAGGTACTCGTCAACCTGCTATCCAAAACGTTTCGTTTTATGCACCGCAAGGCAGTATGACCGCCATTGTGGGACCAAGTGGCAGTGGTAAATCCACACTGGCCTATTTATTGCTCTCTTTCTATCAACTGGATAAAGGTGAAATCCGTCTGGGTGGAAATCATATCCATCATTACCAGACTCAGGCTCTGTATGACACCGTCACAATGGTGTTTCAGGAAACCGCGCTATTTCAGGATACTGTCGCTAATAATCTCCGTTTAGGTGATTCCAACGCAACGCAATTGGAACTGGAACAGGCGGCTCGCCTTGCCAATATTCACGATACGATTATGGCATTACCGCAAGGATACGATACACCGTTGGGAGTGGATGGCGGTACGCTGTCTGGTGGTGAGCGCCAGCGGCTTGCTATTGCTCGCGCTATTCTAAAACAGTCTCCCGTTCTATTTCTGGACGAAGCGACGGCTTCGCTGGACCCCGAAAATGAGCAGTTGATACAAGAAGCGTTTAACTCTCTTACCCAGAATAAAACCGTCTTTGTTATCGCTCATCGGCTAAGCACGATAACTCGCGCTGATCAAATATTGGTGATGGATCATGGAACCCTTCGTGATAGCGGTACCCATGATGAATTACTAAAACGTTGTCCGCTTTACCAATCTCTTTGGAAAAATCACCTTGGTTTAGAAGAGCATTGGCATTTACACCCGCATAAGGTGTAACCCACCTATTATCTGACTTATTACGTAACCGCCATTTTTATAGGATATCTTCATGCACACGGACCTTCTCTCCCCAGATTCGCTGCGCCAGCTCATATCTGGACTGTTTAATCAAAAAAATATTTTGGTGGACGATAACGACGATTTAATTCGCAATGGGCTGGATTCAATGCAAATAATGGCATTGCTAAACCAGTTTAGACGTCAGGGACATCGCGTTACTCTGCGCGAACTTTACCAAAAGCCAACACTGCATGCCTGGAGCCAGCTTCTACAACGCCATGCCCCTGCCGCTCACGCAGTGTCCCAAGATGCAACTCCACAGCCACTGATTGCAGATGCTCGCCCGTTCCCATTGACGGCAGTACAGCATGCTTATTTTGTTGGACGTTCACCGGAACAAACGTTGGGGGGAGTTGGTTGCCATCTGTACCAAGAGTTTGATGGTGTTGGGCTGGAGCCTGAACAATTGGAAGCTGCAATTCATGTGCTGATTCAGCGGCATCCGATGTTACGCGTGCGGTTTTTGTCAGATGGTCGCCAGCAAGGTATGCCCAATGCTTACTGGAAAAAATTAACTGTTCATGACCTGCGCAACCTGACAACCAATGAACAACAACAAGCGTTGAATAACATACGTGAACAACTGGACCATCGGGTATTACAGGTTGAAAAAGGGGAAACTTTCGATATTCAGCTTAGCCTGTTTGGTGACAATCAACATCGGCTACATGCCAATATCGATCTGCTGATCATGGATGCCGCCAGTTTCAGCCTGTTCTTTACTGAACTAGCAGCATTAATTACCAAACGCAACCTGCCTGCTATTTCTTCTGACTATGATTTTTGCAGTTATCTAGCGCAATATCAGGCCCAATTTGAGCAGGCACGACAAGAAGCCGAAGTATTCTGGCGTAACCGGTTAGATGCCCTTCCCTCTGCTCCGCAACTTCCGTTAGCCAGGGAACCGTCCTTAATAAAAAACGTCCGGATTCAACGCAGATGTTTCCGTTTAGCACCTGAATATTGGGAACGTTTTAAACAACTTGCTCAACAAAATGGTGTTACACCAACCATGGCATTAGCGACCGCATTTGCCGCTTTATTATGTCGCTGGAACAATGCAACACGCTTGTTATTCAACCTAACGCTATTTGACAGAGCTCCACTGCATACCGCGGTTGACAACATGCTAGCCGATTTTACCAACATTCTGCTGTTGGACATTCCCGGTGATAATTTACCGTTCTGCCAACTGGCTCAGGATGCACAAGCAACATTTGCCGAAGCTTACGAACATCGTCATTGGTCTGGTGTAGAAGTTCTCCGTGAACTCAAGAAACGTGGTAGCCACCCACATGGCGCGCCAATTGTGTTTACCAGCAATTTAGGCCGACCTTTATATGGTGAAAATACCCGTGATGTTCTGGGTAAACCAAGTTGGGGAATATCACAAACACCTCAAGTATGGCTGGATTTCGTTGCCTTTGAACATGAAAACGCTCTGAATATTCAGTGGGATAGTAACGATGAACTCTTCCCTGACGGCTTAATGGATACCTTATTCACTGCCTATCAGGGACTGATTGAGAGCCTGACGGAAAACGCCGCGCAGTGGAACGAAAAGCTACCGGATCTGATGCCGCAATCGCAATACCATCTGCGACACCAAATCAATAACACCGTTGAACCACTACCAAATGCCCTGCTGCATGAGGAGGTGTTCATACGAGCAGAACATACACCAAATGCTGTTGCTTTGGTGACTCATAATAAAAAAATGAGTTATGGCGAATTAAGTCTGACAGCCCGCCGGTTAGCCGCCGTGCTGCAAAAAATGCCGGTTATGCCGGGAGACCGGGTTGCCATTAGCATGGAAAAAGACATCGGACAAATTGTTGCCGTATTAGCCATACTTTATGTCGGCGGTGTTTACGTTCCAGTTCCCGTTGATCAACCATTAAGCCGACGTCGTGCTATCTGTGAAAGTGCCGGGATCAATGTCGTTATCATTGCCCCTGAACAGCAGGATGACGTTTGGTCACAAGATATACACTGCATGTCCTGGCGTCAGGATGAGCAATTACCCCCTTTAACAAACATGCCTAAGTGTGCAGTTACTGATCCGGCTTATATCATCTACACCTCTGGTTCAACCGGGATGCCAAAAGGTGTGGTTATCAGCCACCAAAGCGCTCTCAATACCTGCCTGGACATCAATCGCCGTCATCAAGTTCAAAGTCGTGACCGGTTACTGGCACTTTCTGCCCTGCATTTCGACCTCTCTGTTTATGACATTTTTGGCATTCTCAGTGCAGGAGGTGCGCTGGTATTAATTAACGAAGCCCAACGCCGCGACCCATCAACTTGGGAAATGCTGATCGAGCACCATAACGTTACGTTGTGGAACAGCGTACCGGCGCTGTTCGATATGTTACTGACCTATTGTGAAGGAATGGAGGTAAATGCGCCGAAAGCTCTTCGTACCGTGATGCTGTCTGGGGACTGGATCGGCTTATCACTGCCTGAGCGTTATCGTGCATTCAATCCTGATGGTGTATTAAGTGCTATGGGCGGCGCAACGGAAGCTGCTATCTGGTCGAATGAATATATCGTCAAACAAGTTGACGCACAGTGGCGCTCCATTCCTTACGGTTATCCTTTGGCTAACCAGCGCTACCGTGTCATTGGTGAAGATGGCCGTGATTGTCCTGACTGGGTTGTCGGTGAACTTTGGATTGGTGGAGCCGGTGTAGCATTAGGCTATTTTAATGATGAAGAGCGCACTTGCGCTCAATTTGTCGTCGATCAAGGAGAACGCTGGTACCGTACTGGTGATCTGGGCTGTTACCATCCCGAAGGCTGGCTTGAGTTTATGGGACGCCGCGATAGTCAGGTGAAAATTGGTGGATACCGAATTGAGTTAGGAGAAATTGATGCTGCCCTCAATCAAGTAACCGGGATCAGTAAAGGGGTTGCCTTAACCAGCGGCGAAAAAGAGAAATCGCTGGTGGCATTCCTTGAATTGGAAGACGATACTTTATGCCAACGTGTAAATCATGCTCCGCAGTTACCGACAAACTATCGCGATCTATTTCCTGCAACGCAGGCAATAACCGATGATAGCCGTGAACCTCAAGTTGCCATATTTCTGCTAGAGCATCTGTCTCGTCACGGTATTACGTTTACTTCACCTCAATCGCTCACTGATTGTTTGAAACACTATCAGCCTCAACCAGAATACCGCGACTGGTTTGCCCGTATGCTGGCGTATCTTTGCCAACGCAGTCTATTGGCTGAATCTACACATCATGTCTATCAGGCCGCATTGTCATCCACCACATGCAATAATAATGAAGCAGGATGCATCCCTGAACGCTGGCATTCTATGCTACGTAGTATTCTTACCGGGCAACAGGCAGCAGTCACATTACTTGATGATCCGCAATTCGCACCAGAACAACAGCTCTTCGAGCTACCAGAAACCCAACAATGGTTGGCTGGATTAAAACAGGTCATCATTACCCTTTCCCAACGGTTACAACGCCCTGTTACTGTAATGGAGTTCGACGCCCGCAGCGGCCTCTGTGCCCAGTGGCTGGCAGAACATATTACTAACCAACATCTGTCTTATCTCGGCTTTGAACGTTCTCAGGCATTGATTAACCAGATGCAAACACGGTTAAGTGGTTATATTCATGCCTCAGTACAGTATTGGTCAAAAAAATGCTGGCCTGAACACATTCCTGAGTCTCTACAGCATCAGGCAGATATCATCCTGCTAAACAATGTATTACACCGCGAGGAAGATCCGGCAAGTTGCATCAAAGCGTTGATACCTCTGGCACAACCAGGTGCGTTGGTATTGGCAATGGAGTTGCAACAAGCCTCGTCTCTCTCTTTGATTACAACTGAATTACTCTCGCCTCACGGTATTCAATTACGCTCTGCGTCACAGTGGCTGCCTCTTCTACCACTACAGACGGAAACACCCATTACCATCGGCAATCTTAGTGTGTTGTTGATGCAAGCAAGTGACAACGTCACGATTCCTGATCGGGAAAAAATTAAGTCCGTGCTGGCGCAACATTTGCCGGGATATATGATCCCACAGCGTTTACACATTATTCCGCGTCTGCCCCTAACACCTAACGGCAAAATTGATCGTAAAGCACTGGCACAAAACTTACAGTCCGCAACAAAAACAGAAGTGCCACACCAAAATGAAATTGCCTTGTTAAATACGGTGGAACAAACTGTTGCCGACATTTGGCAATGCCTGCTAAATACAGCGCTGTTAGGCCGTAATAGCGACTTTTTCCAACTTGGTGGTGATAGTCTTCTGGCTACACGTTTGATTGGTGAACTGACACAACAAGGCTTCAAAGGCGAACTTGGTCATCTTTTCCGTAACCCGCAATTGGCGGCGTTTGCGGCTACACTTGCTCCTCTGTCTGAAACTGCATCAGAAACCTATTCAATCCCAGAAGAACAAGATCAATATCAGCCTTTCCCATTAACCGAAGTTCAGCAAGCTTATCTGGTTGGACGCCATCTTGGTTTTGCCCTCAGTGGTGTTGGTGCCCATTTCTTTATCGAATACCGGATAGAACAGTTAGATGTTCAACGTTTAAACCGGGTATTAAATCGCCTGATCCAGCGTCATCCTGTGCTTAGAACTATTGTGATTAATGGACAGCAGCAGATACTGAAAGATGCCCCGACGTTCTCAGTTAAACAACACCAATTTACTGATATTACCGAGGCAGACACATTACGCGAACGTCTGTCACATCAGGTATTAGATGTCAGTCACTGGCCGGTGTTCGATTTCCAACTTGCACAAGACAACAGCCTTGTCTCCCGGCTATTTGTCAGCCTGGATAATTTGTTACTAGACGGATTGAGCATGCAGATATTGCTGGCTGAATTAGAACAGCTCTATCTCGACGAACAGCACGAATTGCCGCCACTGAAAGTCACATTCCGGGATTGTGTGTTACACCAGCAACAAATGCCGGCACATCAGAACTCACTGCAATATTGGCAGGAGCAAGTGAAAACATTGCCACTGGCCCCGCAATTACCATTGCGTATTGCACCGGAAAGTGTTCAATCTCCGCGCTTTGTACGCTATAGCGATCGGTTATCTGCACATGAATGGAATCAGTTAAAGCAACATGCTGCCCCCCATCAGATAACCCCTTCTGCGCTTTTAATTGCGGCTTATGCGGCTGTTTTGTCCGCATTCAGCACCAGACCGGAGTTAACCCTCAATCTTACCCTTTTCGATCGTCCGCACTGGCACGAGGACATTAATCACATTCTGGGGGATTTCACTTCACTGTCATTACTGGCCTGGCATCCGGAAAAAAATTGGTTATCAAGTACACGGCGACTGCAACAACAGTTATGGCAGGATCTGGATCACCGGCATATTTCAGCTATCAGAGTGATGCGTGAACTGGCACAGAGCCGTGGCCCCGATGCGGCCATTATGCCCGTCGTTTTCACCAGTGCATTGGGAACACATGAAGGACAATTCCTTTCACATTCATCATGGATGAAACCGGTTTGGGGTATCTCACAAACGCCACAAATCTGGTTGGATCATCAGGTTTACGAATCTGACAATGAGCTTTGCCTAAACTGGGATGCTGTCGAAGAATTATTTGAGCCGCATCAGTTACAAAACATGTTCAACTGCTATATGGCGCTATTGCGTACCCTCGCGGCACAACCAGAAAGCTGGCATTCAGCATTGGAACAACTGATGCCACGCCAGCAATACACAATGGTTGCAGATAACGCTGCTGTTGTTACTGCGCCATCACCGCGTTCAGAAGGCATCGATCCCCAAATATGCAGTGAAATTCAACGCCTGTTTTTATCGGTAACTAATCATCCTATTAATGCACGACAAAACTTTTTTGAGGCAGGAGCCAACTCGCTACAGCTCATTCAACTGCATGGCAAATTACAACATGCGGGTTTCCACCATCTTGCCGTGACTGATTTATTCGCTTATCCAACACCAGAGACGCTCAGCTTGCGCTGCCGAAAGGATGCCCACGACGGAAATCGCCAGTCGATTACCCCTCGTCAGCGTCAACAACAAAAGCGTCTGCAACAACGGGAAAAACGTCATAAAGGAGCTGCATAATGACTGATTTAACGCCTCACTACGATAATTGTGATCCCATCGCAGTGATTGGCCTTGCCTGCCGCTTTCCGCAGGCACCAGATAGCAATGCTTTCTGGCATAACCTGCAACATGGGATTGAGTGTACTGCTGCACTCTCCCGTCAAACATTATTGGATGCAGGTATTCCTCCTGAAGTCATTGATAGTGAAAACTTTGTCAATCAGGCCGCGATACTGGAGAACGCGGAACAATTTGACGCTACGCTGTTTGGCTATTCACGTCAGGAAGCAGAGATGCTCGATCCTCAACAGCGTCTATTCCTGCAAACAGCCTGGCATGCTCTTGAACATGCGGGTTATGCGCCGCGTAATATACACCTGAAAACAGGCGTTTTCGGTAGTAGCCGGGTCAGTACTTGGCCTTCATGGTCACAATTCACAATGACCGATGTCGGCAAAGTTAAAGGACTTCAGGCACTAATCAGTAACGATAAAGATTATCTTGCAACTCGTACTGCCTATAAATTAAACCTGAAAGGTCCTGCATTAACGATACAAACCGCGTGTTCAAGTTCACTGGTTGCCGTGCATATGGCTTGTGAGAACCTGCGCGCTGGTGAGTGTGACATGGCACTGGCTGGTGGTGTGGCAGTTTCGTTCCCACAAGAAAGCGGTTATTTGTATCAACCTGGGATGATCTTCTCGCCTGATGGACATTGCCGACCCTTTGATAGTCAGGCAAATGGCACATATGGCGGCAATGGTGTTGGCGTTGTCACGCTAAAACGTCTGAGTGACGCTTTACGCGATGGCGATCCTATCATGGCGGTATTACGTGGCAGTGCAATTAATAACGATGGCAACGAAAAAGTTGGCTTTACTGCACCTTCGGTTAATGGTCAGCGCAGCGTTATTACCGAAGCATTACAACTGGCTGATGTCAGCATTGATGATGTTGGCATGATTGAAGCGCACGGTACAGGCACACCTCTTGGCGATCCAATAGAAGTTGACGCATTACGCAGCATATTCGCTGATCGTAGTGTGGCAGTACCGCCCTGTTACCTTGGCTCCGTGAAAAGTAACATGGGCCATCTTGATACTGCCGCAGGCATTGCCAGCTTGATTAAAGCGGTTCTGTCTGTCTGGCATGGTTACATTCCGCCAACTATCAATGTACAGCAACCTAATCCGGCATTACGGCTGGAACAAAGTCCGTTTAGGCTGGCAACACAAGGACAGCACTGGACACAAGAATTGCGTACCGCAGGCGTTTCTTCATTCGGTATTGGTGGTACCAACTGTCATATCGTGGTGCAATCATTGCCAGAAGAATTACATCGTCGCCGTGTCAATCATTCGCAAACCTCACCGTTACTACTCTCTGCGGCTTCTGAATCCTCGTTGCGTCAATTGGCACAACGTTACGCGACGGCACTCAATGATGCGCCAGAGCATCATGCTGATCTGGCTTGGACCGCATTACAGGGGCGCGACCTCTCACTCCCCTGGCGTTTAGCGCTGACATTGACGTCACAAAGTGCCGCAAACCTATCCACCTTTGCGAACAATAGCCCAACACCAAACATTTTTAGCGGGCAAGCCAATAGCGAAAGCAAACAACTCTGGCAATTCAGCGGCCAAGGCTGTCAATGGTCTGGCATGGGAAAAGCCATGTATGCCAGCTCTCCTGTTTTCTCGGCTATGCTGGATCGTTGTTGTGCTGCCTGTACATCCGAGTTGGCATTACCATTAAAAGCAGTGATGTTCGGAGAGCATGATGCCGCATTAGCCACCACCGAATACGCACAACCGGCAATTGTGGCGCATCAAATTGCGCTGGCGACACATTGGCAAGCGCTTGGATTAAAGCCTGATTACGTACTGGGGCACTCCGTTGGAGAATTTGCCGCTGCTGCTGTTGCTGGGATTTTCACGCCTGAACAAGTGATGCCACTAGTCGCGGTACGGGGCAAACTGATGCAAAAATGCTCCCAGGGGGGAGCGATGCTGGCAGTTTTTGCCAACGAAGAAGATATTCTTCCCTTTACTCACTCACTGGCATTGGATCTGGCGGTTTGCAATGGCCCGCAACACTGGGTTTGGGCCGGTACAGAGACGGAAATTGACACACTGGCACAACGTCTGGAACAGCAACAAATTCGCTGCCAGCGTCTTAACGTTGCCTGTGCTGCACATTCAGCCATGCTTGATTCAGTTCTGGATGCATTTTCCCGGCTCTGTAACGGCTTACAGCCTACATCAGGAGAAATTCCGCTGATTTCCACCCTGACAGCGAATATTGCAACTTCTGAACAGCTAGGTTCACCAGACTACTGGCGTAATCATATGCGCCAGACTGTGCGCTATTATCAGGCAGTTGAATTTGCCCGCCGGCAAGGTGTTGCATTATTCGTAGAGTTTGGTGCTGATGCACAGTTAACGGGCATCGGGCGGCGTGTCAGTCTGCCACGAGAAACCTGGGTTGCTGGTGCACAGCGTCAAAGTTCTCCAGAAACCGCTCAGCAAACGGCACTGATGCAACTTTACTGTGCCGGTGCACATCTTGATTGGCAGCACCTTTTCCCGCTCACCGGGGTAAAATGCCATGCTCCGCTCTATCCATTTGATGAACAGCATTACAGCTTCCCTGTGGCTGAATCTGTGCCGCACTCAGCCAATATCAATACAGGGCTTGATGTCAATTCCCTGCTCGATCCTGCCATTGAGCAAAACTCCGATGCGGCAATACTACGAGCACTGTATACCGATGCATTGGTATATCAATGCATCGGGCGTGATGCTGAACAAGGTTTCAGTGCCATCGACACGATTCGGGCTGGCCGGCTGCAACCTTGCTGGCGCCCTTTGCTGGAACAATTATTGACTTATTGTGTCCAGCAAGATTATTACCAGGAAGTTACCGGACCAACGGCAAGTAAAATGTATCGTCCTCACAATGCCCTACCGTATGCCAAACGCCGGTCATTGGAGGCAAGTTTACTCGCGACTTTCCCCGCATTGATTTATGCTGGCGAACGCTTATTCGCGCTGTTAAGTGATCGTGCCGATCTTCCCTGCCAATTTGTGGCAGCACGATCCATGACAAAATCATGGCTTCCTGCGCCACAGCCATGCCCTGAGACTCACTATGCCCTGCATTGGCGTACAATAAACACGGCGGATAAACAGAGATCCTCAACGGCATATACCCTCCGTTCCTCAACTGCAAATGACGAGATTATTAATCACTGGCGTCAGGCGGGTATTAATTTACAGCCTGAAAGCGGAAATACGTTATTACTGCTCGAAGGCAGTGATGTTGTTGAATTATGTGATCAGGTTATTAGCGAATTAAAACGCGATAAAACAGCACCTTTAACCGTTGTAACCTGCCGCGCTCAACCGGAAACCACCTTATCAAAAGAGAATATCAATCCAGCTCAATACGCTGTTTGGGCGTTGCTGCGTGTCGCGGTTGAAGAGTATCCCCATCGTCATATTCAGGCGATTGATATGGCTGACATCAACGATTCTGACTCTTTGTCATTAGCGCTTAGCTATCTGAATGAACATAACCGCTGGCTGAGAGTACGTGGAAATCAAGTCTCTATCCCTGTTTTACAACGTCAACCATTACCGTTATCGCAACAGCCGATGTCAATTCCCCATCAGGGTTGGCACATCGTTACAGGCGGCATGGGCGGTATCGGTCAAATTTCCATCCGTTGGTTGCTGGCCCAAGGCGCGCGTAAGATTGCTGTGTTTGCCCGCCGCCAAAATGCGGATTGGGATACTTTTGTGCAAGAGTTGTCACAGAATACCGAATGTGAAATACGCTGGATTAATGTTGATATCACTGATACGCCAGCCTTGTTAAACGCAGTGCAAACGCTAGCACAAGAGGATTGTATCGCCGGCGCGATTCATGCGGCAGGTATAGCGGATCATACCCGGCTGGCAGAACTTGAGCATCAACGCTTATCACAGATGTTATCCGTCAAAGCTCAGAGTGCATCGACGTTGCAAGCTGCGCTTCAACAACATAATGCACAATATCTGCTGCTTCACGCTTCTGCTGCATCGATGTTAGGTGCTCAGGGCCAAGGTGCTTATGCAATCGCCAACGCTTGTTTGGAATCTTTAGCGCTGACAGCATCGAATCAATTGATGGTAAAAGCGTTGGTTTGGGGCGTTTGGGGCGGCATTGGTATGGCCAGCGACCGGCGATTAGTGGAAAAACTGGCGCAAGATGGCATGTTACCGTTCAGCGCAAATGAAGGTATCTGGCATTTCAATCAATCTCTGCGTACCGCATTTCCTTGCTATCTGGCAATGCGGTTAGATGAAAATCATCCTGATATTTTACGGCGCTTACAGGCTGGTATTACCTATACGGCTGCAACATCTATTCCTTCACTCGCTACTAATAACGCGCTATATCAGGATAGTGAGCAACGGCTCAATTGGTTGCGTCAACGTGTCGCAACATTATTGCGATTAGAACAACCTGAACGTTTAGAACCACAACAGGATTTATTGCAATTCGGTTTGGATTCCCTGCTCTTCCTGGAGCTGAATACGGTCATCCACCAGCAATTTGGCTTTAGATTAACCGCGGGATTGGCTTATCAGAATATGACGCTGAAAGGGCTGAATGAACTGATTGGCGACGCATTGCCTGAACAGCCAGTAGTCTCTTCTCAGCCTGAAATCATGATTGACAGTTCCCAGCGTCATGCACCATTCCCTCTGACGCCAATTCAGCACGCTTACTGGATTGGTCGTACTCAGGCCATTGATTTTGGTGGTGTAGCTTGTCACGTTTTATTTGAATGGGATCTGGAACTGGATAGTTTTGATATCCCGCGTTTTGAAAAAGCATGGAATGCTTTAATTCAGCGTCATGGCATGTTGCGCATGGTCGTGGATGAAGATGGACAACAAAGGATTTTGCCTGAAACGCCTTGGTATGCTTTATCACAGGATGATTTGCGAACGCTAGACGATACAGCTTGCGAACAGACTTTGGCTCAGCGTCGTCATACCCTGTCCTATCAAGTACCACCTGCGGAGCAGTGGCCACTATTTGAAGTCTCTGTTTCGCTGCTACCGAATGAACATTGTCGCTTACATATGAACCTGGACCTGTTGCAGTTTGACGTACAGAGTTTCCGGATCATGATGGACGATCTACAACTTGCTTATCGCCAGCAACCATTGGCTCCACAAGCATTTACTTTCCGCGACTATGTGATGGCAGAACAAGCGCAACGTGAAAGTAAAGAGTGGCGGGCATCGTGGGAATACTGGCAGGAACAATTACCTTCACTGCCCCCAGCGCCAAGATTACCGTTGAACCCACAGCTGCCTCAGCGTAATCAGCCACAATTCACGACTTATGAAGGTCGACTAGCACAATCTGACTGGCAGATACTTAAACAAAGCTGGAAAAAATGGGGCGTGACGCCTTCTGCCGGTCTGTTAACACTGTTTGCTCATACGCTTGAATGGTACAGCCGTCATCCGCTGTTTACCCTCAACCTGACATTCTTTAACCGGCAGCCTTTCCATCCAGAAGTTCAAAATCTGATTGGTGATTTTACCTCAGTCATGTTGATGGATTTTGATTTACGCAAGACAACCTCCCTGCGTGCCAGCATGGAAAAAACCCAAGCCTTGCTCTGGCAACGACTGAGCCATAACCATGTTAATGGTGTTGAAGTATTGCGGGAACTTGGCCGTCAACAACATGGTGAAACTCAAAGCAGACAACCACTGACGCCGGTCGTTTTCACCAGTATGTTGGGAATGGCACAAGAAGGTGTGGCAATAAAACAATCCATCACTCAATTGCTCGGCGATCCGGTCTTTGTTCTGAGTCAAACTCCGCAAGTCTGGCTGGATCATCAGGTCATGGAAGTCGACGGTGATCTGCTATTTAACTGGTACTGCATGGACGATGTGCTAGAGCCGGGTGTCATTGAAGCGCTGTTTGCTGCTTATAATGCGCTGTTAGTGCAAATTTGCCGCCAGCCTGACCGCATAGAGCATTATGATCTTCATACGCCACCTTCTGGTCACACACGTTATGACTTCTGGCCACAACATCCTGAATTGCGTCAGGCCGAACAAAATCTGCGTGCTAAGCCTGAAATACGGCTGGCAGAAATCCAGCCACGTCAGGACGAAACCCAAGGTTATAATTTATGGCTGGTGGCAGAAAATAATTTGTCATTATCGCTGCCAGAACCGCTGGTTATAAACACCGATGTATTGCCACTACCGACGTTAACAGAGCAACAAGCGTTTGAACGCTCCTGGCAACACATTGAACAACAAGCATTATTGGGTCTGAGCCAGACTTTACTACGCCATAACCTATTCACTGCTCCACAACAAAGCCACTCTCGTGAAGAGATTGAACAACGTTTACAACTGGTGCCACAGTATCAACGCCTGCTTACCCAATGGCTGACGTTATTAAACAAGCAAGGATTTATTGAAAAAATCGGTGACGGATACCGTTGTTTGCAACCGCTTAATCATATTCCTGCTCCTACAGCAAAACTGGATGATGCAGTATGGTGCCAAACCATCAGTCGCTATGTAGCAACCTGTATCGGGCAACATGATGCCCTGCTTGCCGGACGAGGCAATGCATTGGAACTGCTGTTTGACGATAAACAAACCACAGCCAGCCTCTACAGTGAGAACCCAGCATTACGTTGCCTGAACCAAACTGCCGCTGAAATTGTCCACCAATTGAGCCAGACATCCGAGCATTTCTCCGTATTGGAAGTGGGTGCAGGAACTGGCGCAACCTCAGCGAAAGTACTTGCACACAATGCACAAGCTATTGAAAGTTACCACTTTACTGATGTTTCACCGTTATTCCTGGATGATGCCCGCCAGTTACTCAATCACTATGGCGAAACCGTAAAATTTGCCCTGTTCGACATTAACCAACGTATCGATTTTGGTCAGCATCCTGAATCCGGTTATGACCTGATTATGGCGGTTAATGTATTACATGATGCAATCCATCTGAGAAATACCCTGCAACGCCTGTCTCGGTTACTGAAACCCGGTGGATGGTTGCTGATTATTGAATCAACCAAACGCGAAAGTGCTATGCAACTCGCCAGTGTTGGATTTATTGAAGGCATCAACGCCTGGACCGATGATCGCGGTGATAGTGCGTTGCTGGAACTTGCTGACTGGCGTAAGTGTCTGGAGAAGTCCGGTTATCGGGTTTCATTGGAATGGCCGGGACAAAACGGGCCAGAACTGCATCAACAACTGATTCTGGCGCGGACTGAACGGCAAGCACGGCTTAATGTCAGTGAAATAGCAGCACAATTTTCCACCTTGCCTTACTCATTGCATATTCAACAGCAAGAGCAATTACCGCTGCCAGTGACAGAGAAAATAGTGACAGCGAAAGAGAGCATGGTACAACCGTTAACCACGGAAATCGGGCAACCGGAAAAAGAAGATGACCAGCTCCATGATATTGAACAGCAAGTGATTGCGCTCTGGAGTTCACTGCTTCCTCAGACAATACAGCGTCACAGTGACTTTTTCCAAAGTGGCGGTGACAGCTTAATTGCGACCCGAATGGTGGTGCAACTACGCCGCCAGGGTTACGAACAGGCCAATCTGCAACAACTATTCGAACATCCTCAGTTGAGTGAATTCTGCCGTACCTTGCGGGTAGTCGAGACAAATTCAGCTACGCTTACGACACCACAACAAACTGAACCAGCATCAGAGCAGACTCTGCCACTCACCGCGCTACAATATGCTTATTGGTTGGGAGAAAGCCAACTGTTCCAGTTTGGTAACGGCATCGCCCACTTCTACGCTGAACTGGCTATCAACGAGCTTGATCTTCCTCGTTTCACCGCCGCCTGGAATCGTGTGATAAACCATCATGCGCAATTACGCGGTTATGTGAACGATGGGCAATATCATATTCTGCCGGCAGTGCCCTGCTATACACCGACGGTCATTGATTGCCGTACCATGACGCTGAATGAGCGCGAGACACAGCTGGATAATGCCCGCGACACTCTGCGTACTCAAGGGGTTCCCAGCGACAACTGGCCGCTGTTTGATTTAGCGCTGTACCATACTGATGATCGGACGCACTTATTGCATTTGACCATTGACTTGTTGGTGGCTGATGGCAAAAGTCTGACGTTAATCTTGCGTGATTTACACCATTGGTATCAGGAACCTAACTGGCAGCCAGAACCGCCGGCAGCAACTATCGGTGACTATATTCAAGCCCTGGAGAATGAGAAAACCGGAGAAACCTGGCAACAAAGCCGGCAATATTGGCTTGATCGCTTACCTTCGCTTCCTGATGCGCCAGTGTTACCACTGAAAGATCACCAGTCACAGCAACTTGATCAACAGTGCCTGACAGGATATATCAGCCCACAACAATGGCAGCGTTTGCAACAACGCGCAGCAGAACACCGGGTATCACCTTCACAAGTTATGCTCACGCTATTTGCACATATTTTGTCGGTATGGAGCAACAGCGAGCATTTCACTATCAATGTCCTGCATGGTAACCGCCTGTTAATGCCACAACATTGCGATATGTTAGTCGGCAATCTGTCTACCACATCACTGCTGGAAGTGGATTTACGCAATATCACAGGCTTCGGTGATGCAGTAAGCCGGATACAAAGACAATGGTTAGCGGATCTTCAACATGCGCTGTTTGACGGACAATTGGTACTCAGAGAGAAAAATCAGCATCGTCACAACCTGAACGCGGGAATGCCGATCGTATTCAACGATACAACCGGTACTGCGGGCAAAGGGCCATCAGGATTAGGAACGCTGAATCTCTTTGGTGCACAAACACCACATGTTTATCTCGACTGTATGCTCATTTCCGGCGTAGAGGGTAGCATCATTATACAATGGGCGATCTTGCCGCAACTGTTCCAACCCCAGGTTGCAGAAAACATGTTTGCTCATTATCAAGCCAGTGTCGTTGCACTGCTCGAACCTGATTATCAATGGAGCAACCCGCTTACTCACTGGCTGCCGGCCAGTGATCGCACGTTGTGTCAGAACAGTAATGCGACAAAAAACATATTTCCACCACACACCCTTTGCTCGCTAATTGAACAGGCAGTAAACCGTTACCCACAACACACCGCAGTTGTTGATGCCTCTCGTCAGATCGACTATCGCACTTTGTGGTCACAAAGTCTGACACTGGCGGCTCATCTGCAAGCGCAGGAAAATCAGACTTCATCTCTGATTGGCGTGGTGATGGAAAAAGGTTGGGAACAGGTTGTCGCGGTTATTGCGATTTTATTAGCAGGACGAGCTTATCTGCCTATTGATGCTAGTTATCCGCAACAGCGCATCCATCAGCTATTAGCCTCAGGAGAAGTTGATACCGTACTGACTCAACCTAAGTTTATTCAACAGATAAGCTGGCCTGACAATGTACACGTAATCTCTCTGAATGAAACATTACTTAACAATCTACCAGTCAACCCAGCTAAGCAGAGTTTATCGGCACATCCGGAAGATTTGGCTTATGTAATCTTCACATCAGGTTCTACCGGAAAACCGAAAGGCGTGATGATAGATCATCAGGGCGCGGTCAACACCATCCTTGATATTAACCAACGCATTGCACTCAATGAACACGATAGCGTGCTGGCAATCTCAGAGTTAACCTTCGACCTCTCAGTTTATGACCTATTCGGCACCTTGAGCCGCGGGGCAAAACTGATTATGCCTGCTCCTGGTGACAGTAAGCAGCCCGATAAATTACTGACATGGTTACAGCAAGAATCGGTAACAGTTTGGAACTCTGTTCCGGCATTTGTGCAACTGCTTGAGGAATATGCCCGAAGCTACCCACATTCCCTGAATAGTCTGCGTTGGATATTGATGAGCGGTGATTGGATACCGACCAATTTACCAGCAAAATTATATGCTCTCCACCCAGAGCTAAATCTTCTCAGTTTGGGAGGCGCCACCGAAGCATCAATCTGGTCTATCGCCTATCCTATCGCACAAGTTGATCCAAATTGGCGCAGCATTCCATATGGTAAGCCTCTGGATAATCAGACTTTCTATGTGCTTAATTCAGCGCTTTCACCTTGCCCTATCTGGGTCAGTGGTGAGCTTTACATTGGCGGACAAGGGTTAGCGCTGGGTTATTGGGCCGATTCAGAAAAAACTGAACAAGCATTTATCACTCATCCGCAAACAGGTGAGCGACTTTACCGCACAGGTGACTTAGGACGCTGGCGACCAGACGGTAATATCGAATTTCTGGGGCGCAATGATCACCAGATTAAAATTCGTGGCTACCGGATTGAGCTAGGCGAAATTGAGCACCGTTTATGTGAGCACCCTGATGTACAACAAGCGTTAGTGTTTGCACATACTACGTCAACCGGCGCATTGCAACTCGTCGCAGGCTTACGTTTAACGGACAACGCCTCCGTATCTACAGAGCTTTTACCGATACTGCCCCACTGGTTGCAGCAAACCTTGCCGGTTTGGATGTGCCCACAGCGATTTATCACTCTTGATACGATCCCCGTATCAGACAACGGTAAAATCGACAGGCGCACATTGGTTACTCTGGTTGAAGCAGCGCAAGAAGTTAATTCAATGTCATCGGTAACGATTCTCAACGCGACCGGACAAGCTGTATTGAGCCTTTGGGAATCGGTATTAGAGCAACAAGATATCAACGTACATGAGAGTTTCTTTACTCTTGGCGGAGATTCTCTTGCCGCGGTGCGATTAATGGTGAAAATCAATCAGACGTTCAATCGCCAATACCCGCTCAGCCTGCTACAAACTTACGATACCGTACATTCATTGGCTGAATTTATTGAACATCAACCGGAAAACGCTTGCCAGAGTGTGATACTGAACAAAGGAAACGTTGAGCAACCAGCATTGTTCATCGTACATCCTATTGGTGGACATCTACTGGGATATCGCCATTTAGCGGCTAATTTCAGCGCCCAGCGCATGATTGGGTTAGCATTTACACCAGATAGCCTGAACGATGAGCCATCCGTTGCAGCGCTGGCAACTAACTATATCAACCAAATCCGTACCTTCCAGCCTAAAGGACCTTATGCACTGGCGGGTTGGTCTTTCGGTGGGCTCGTGGCCTATGAAATGGCGCATCAGTTACGGGCTGTGGGTGAAAGCGTTTCTCATTGCATCCTGATTGATAGTTTCGCGCCAAACGTGCGCACTGATTTGACTCTGGATGATGCATTCTGCCATCGTCATTTCCTGCTCGATTTACAGGGACAATTCCCCGATCTGGCGCTGGATAACGGCGCTATCGCGGCTAACACTGAGACATTCCTTCAAGCGCTGCATGAAGCCTTGCCACAATCTGCACAGATTGATAGCTCGCTGACTGCCCTTTATTCTGTGTGGCGCCATAACCTGAGTGCCTTACTTAACTACTGTCCACCGCAGACTTCACAGCCTTTCTGTCTTATCCGGGCAGTACAGGCATTACCTGATTTTATGGATTACCTCGATCCAACCACAATCACCTCAACTGATCTTGGCTGGCAGGCTTTCGGGCCAGTCAACGTGACACAACTTGATGGTGATCATTACAGCCTATTCCAACACAAACATGTCGGCTCTCTGGTTACCTGTCTGAAAGACATCCTGAATCCAGTTCCAGCTATTGAGCCTGTTAAGGAGAACATATGATAAAGCCACGGCGGGTTCTGATTGTCGGTTCAAAATTTGGCGAACTGTACCTTAATGCGTTTCTACAACCTCGGCCAGGTCTGGAACTGGCAGGGATTCTGGCGCAAGGAAGTACGCGTTCGCAGCAACTTGCCTGTGATTTCAACGTGCCACTATTTCGCTCATTGGATGAACTGCCGGACGACATCGATATTGCCTGTGTGGTCATACGTGCAGAGGTTATTGGTGGCAAAGGCGACCAATTAACCCAGGCATTATTGGCACGAGGTATTTCTGTTATTCAGGAACACCCGCTTGATGCAGAATCCATCAAAAGGCACCAGTTAGCCGCCAACAAACATGACGCTATGTTTTGGGCAAATAGCTTTTACAGTCAATGCCATGCCGGTAGAAGCTGGTTACATGCAGCACAGCAAATCAATCAATTATCACAGCAACGCCCGGTAAGTGGCTATCTGACAACCAGCCGTCAGTTACTATTTTCCGCACTTGACCTGTTGTTACAAGCATGTCATTGCCCGGAACAAATGGAGATAGTCTATGTAGGTCAACGGAGCAACGCATTTCATTGCTTTGAACTCAGCTTTGCGGGTACAACGATAACATTAAACGTTCAATCTTATCTGGACCCCAGAGATCCAGACATGCATAACCTGGTGATGCATAAAATGACGCTAATCTGGCCTGCTGGTTATCTCACGCAAGAAGCCAGTTATGGGCCGGTTATCTGGACACCGGTTCTTCATGCACCACATCATCTGAACAATGAGCAAAGCCTCTACCTAAATGCCAGTCAGTCGGATGGCGCTTACCTGCACCAGACAACATCACAAATTCTTTGTCCGGCAACCCAAAATTGGATGACAGCATTTGAATGTGATGGTGCCGAAGGAGTAGCATTTCTACTAAATACCCTGGGTTCTGTATTGGATGGCGTGCTCTGCCCACCTGCTTTTTCCTACGATTACCAACTGAGGCTGGCAGGCTTATGGCAACAAATTTTACGCATTATGGGAGAGCCGGTTACCCAGGATTTATCACCCCCAGTCTGGATTGAGCCAACCCAATTAATGCTAACTAAGGAAAAACAGTGATGACCTGGGCACTCCCTACACACCCGATGATTCGTCCGTGCCTGACGACTCACGGCAAACCCAAATACACATTGCTAATCTGCCCCTTTGCCGGGGGCAGTAGTAGTGCATTCCGCCAATGGTCCACATTGGAAAATTCAGATATAGCGGCTTCACTGGTGATTTACCCCGGACATGACAGCCGTATGAATGAACGTGCGGCCACCCGGATTGAGCCATTAGCCCAATCACTTGCCGATCTGATCGTATCATTCACTCCTGCACAGAGAGATAACTTGATACTGGTTGGTCATAGCATGGGCGCTCAAGTCGCTTTTGAAACTTGCCAACGCCTTGAACAACATAACTGTTCTCTCAAAGCGCTAGTACTTTCGGGGTGTCATGCACCCCATCTTCAACCCCGCCGCCAACTGAGCGAATTGCCTGATCATGAATTCATTGAACAACTGATTGATATCGGCGGTTGCAGCCCGATGTTACGAGAAGATCCAGGGTTGCTTGCGCTATTCTTACCAATGCTGCGTGCTGACTTTTTTGCTACAGAGCACTATTACCATGCCATTCAAACTGATTCAGTAAAACTGCAAACACCAACACTGTTACTTCATGGCAGCGAAGACAAAGAAGCCACTGCTATGGAAGTTCAGCAGTGGCATCATTGGCTTGCAGGTGGCGAACAAAACCTTTTGTATTGCTGCCAGGAAGTTGCCGGCGACCATTTTTATATTACTCAAGATCCTCAGAGCTTTATTCGTCACGTTACACAGTTTATACAATATGTCTATTTACAGGAGTTCGCATAATGGCACCTTTTTCTATCCCAGGGAAAACACTGACTATGACGCCAGACTATCTTTGGAATGGCAAAACGCTGGACCAACAACTTGCCGGTTGGTCTGGTATCTGGGGTAATAAAACAGCGCTGATCTATCAAGAACAACAGCTAACTTACCGTGAATTGCACCAATCCGCAGAAAGATTGGCCAGTGGGTTATTTCACCGGGGAATACGTCGTGGTGATAACGTCATGGTACAACTGCCTAACCGCATCTCCTTTGTCGTCACCTGTTTTGCTTTGTTTAGACTGGGTGCTCACCCAGTGTTATTAATGCCTACACAACGAGCACATGATATTCATGCGCTTTGCCAGATTGCGCGCCCGGTGGCTTACATTATCCCTGATTGTATCCATGGCTTTGATTACCGGGAAATGGCGCGGGAAGTTGCGGCATCTTGTCCCGATCTGAAACATATTATTGTTGATGGGGAAGCAGAAGAATTTACCACATTGGCATTTATTGATAATGAACCGCTCAATGTTCCTGGCCCATGTTATGGCGATATTGCCGTATTGTTACTCTCCGGAGGAACGACGGGGACACCGAAATTAATTCCGCGTACTCACGACGCCTATACTTATGATTTTGTCCTCTCTGCCCGTCTGTGTGCGGTAAATACGGAAAGTGTGTATTTAACGGTATTGCCTGTTGCCCATAACTTCACCTTAGGCAGCCCCGGTATTCTGGGTACCCTTTCTCAAGGGGGATGTGTACTCCTGAGTGATACCGCCAGTTGTGATGAAGCCATGCCATTGATCGAACGGCACAAGGTGACACATTTAGCATTAGTTCCCGCACTTGCGCGGCTCTGGGAACAAGCCCGCGACTGGGAACAAAGCGACCTTTCATCCCTATGTTGCTTACAAGTCGGTGGTGGCAGGCTCACACCGGAACTGGCTGAACTGGTCATAACACGCCTTGGTCCTTTGCAGCAGGTATTTGGTACAGCAGAAGGATTACTTTGTTACACCCGATTGGACGATACCTACGAGGTCATCATTAATACCCAAGGGCGCCCGCTGTCAGAAGAAGATGAGATCAAAATCGTTGATGCCAATTTGCAACCTATTGCACCCGGTGAGGTAGGCGAACTTATTACACGAGGCCCCTACACCATTACCGGATATTATCGCGCAGAACAGCATAATGCTGTCGCTTTTACTACTGATGGATTCTACCGTACCGGCGATCTGGTTCGTATGACTTCAAATGGCAACCTGATCGTTGAAGGACGCATTAAAGAACAGATTAACCGCAGTGGTGAGAAAATTTCGACGCAAGAAGTTGAAACATTGTTGCTGCAACATCCTGACATTGATGATGCGGTTGTCATTGCTGTTCCAGATGAACTATTGGGTGAACGAATTTGCACCTGCCTGCTCAAGAGTGGCAACCAACCAGAACCCGCACAGATACAGGCATTTTTGCATCAAAAAGGTGTTCAACGCCATAAAATCCCTGATCAATGGTTGTTTGTGGCGTATTGGCCATTAACCACCGTAGGAAAAATCGACAAACGCCAATTAATACAGATGGCACAAGCAGAACATGGAAGTCCAATGCAGCAATATCATGAACACACTATCGCGATTACCAGTACTCCGTTAGATCTCATCACTCATTTGCTCTCAGATGATAATGATTCACAACCTTGTACGCTCTATGAAACAAAAGGTGAATGGTCATTAGGGATGGGCTGTGCAGCGACCATAAGTGCAGATACATCGGGACAATTGATTGATTCACAAGGTAATCATCATCCATACGATATTAATACATTAAGCCAAAAGCTTGAGCAGGCTCTTAATGCTCTCCCTATCAAAGACTGGCGTGCTTATGGGAGAACACTATTTGAGTTTTCCCATATAACCTATGGGTTACCATTAGAACAACAAGATGAAGCATTAATAAAAATCACTATTCCACAGCATGAATTACGCATAACTCAAGGGCAAGTTCTGATCCGGACACTTGAAGAAAATCAGATCGCTATATTGAGCGAGAAAATCAAGCAAGCTGATCAATCAGGCACACCGGCTTTCCCATATACAAAACATATGGAAATTATCAATACATCAGACGCAGCGAAACATTATCAATCTAACGTAGCGAATGCGGTTAAGGACATTGCCACAGGTCACTACCAAAAAGTGATCCTGTCACGTAAAGTTGAGCTTGGACCCAATATTGATATGACGCATAGTTACTGGCTGGGCCGTCAGGCTAACACGCCTGCCCGCTCTTTCTTCTTACGTGATGAAGATTTCTCTGCTTATGGTTTCAGTCCAGAAACTGTGGTTGAGGCAGATGGTTCAGGTTGGGTCAGCACCCAACCATTGGCAGGTACCAGAGCATTGACCCATGATAAGGAGCAGGATCAACGGCTGCGGGCAGATTTACTTTCTGACCCGAAAGAAATCTCCGAACACGCTGTTTCTGCCAAACTGGCATTAGAAGAATTGGCGCCGATTTGTCAGGCTGAAACCCTTTGTGTGTCAGAATTTATGGCTATTCGTGAACGTGGTTCGGTACAACATTTGGCATCACGGGTAAAAGGATTATTACAAACAGACAAAAATCGTTGGGATGCATTCATCGCCTTATTCCCGGCAGTAACCGCTTCGGGGATACCGAAGAAACCTTCTTTACAGGCAATTTCACGTTATGAAGGTGAACCACGTCGGCTCTATAGCGGTTGCGTCATGTTATTAGATAGCTCAGGTAAACTGGATGCCGCGCTGGTATTACGCTCTCTCTATCAGCATAAAGGACGCTGTTGGCTCCAGGCTGGCGCGGGGCTAGTCAGAGATTCCAAACCGGAAAGGGAATGGCAAGAAACCTGCGAAAAACTTGACTGCATTATGAAATACGTTCGCCCTTATTCCGAAAAAGAAGATTAATCACATTACAGGAAGAATCTGGACCAGCTCTGATTTTTCCTGGGTAATCAGTTAGTAATAAAATAGTCGCTCATCCAATGAAGCTTTGCTTCTTTAAAGAAAGCAATAAGGATGAGCGCACTATAACCTGTATCACCGGTATCTGATAGGCATGCAAGCCTATTTAGCAAAAATGACCCCCGTCGCTTTTCGGCAAATAAATAATTCCCCCGCTAATCCAAAAATAAACATTTTTTCCTCATTGCAAAATTCACCTTTTTACTATGATTAATAAGTCACCTCTGATTTTTCCTTCTAGTGACAACAGTTAATCTAAAAAAACAAACGAATATATATCAGCTTGCAACTACGCTTACTGGTACTATTTTTGGAGGCCCAAATATGTTCTCGCGTCGTGATCTCTTGAAGGTATCTGCAATTAGTGCAGCTGCCGCTGGCATGGGCGGTATGATTAAATCCGCTGGCGCTGATAATCAACCCAATACTGTCACATCTGGCAAAAATAAACCGCCAATAAAGACCAAAAGTTTGTATAAATATAAATTCACAGATAGCAAAAAACGGGTATTGGAAAATGGATGGGCACGGGAAGCCACGGTAGAACAATTCCCGATATCAGAAGGTATTGCCGGGGTTGATATGTTACTTGAACCGGGTGGTATCCGTGAACTGCATTGGCACGCTATTGCCGCCGAATGGGCCTATATGCTTGAAGGTCATGCACGTATTACCATTATTGATCCGGAGGGCAAATGTGAAGTCGCTGATTTTGGCCCCGGCGATGTATGGTATTTTCCTACAGGTCATAGTCATTCCATTCAAGCACTTGAAGATGGCGCGCATTTTATTTTGACTTTCGATAACGGGCATTTCTCAGAATTTGGCACATTCAGCATCACTGATTGGATAACGCATATGCCGAAAGAGGTGCTGGAGAAAAGTGTCAACATGCCGGCAGCGGTTTTTTCTAAAATCAAACCCGGTGAAGCTTACATCGTCGGTGGCGCTATACCGCCAAAACTTCCCCTACCGGCTGACGACGGAGGATTGAACAATGCCCCACTCACCCATCGTTATGAACTCTTGAAGAACAAGCCCTTCTTCGAGAACGACGCAGGCAGTATTTACCGGGCATCATCAAAGGAATTTCCCATTTCGACAACTATCACCGGTCTCATAGAAATCATCAAACCTGGCGCAATCCGTGAGTTACATTGGCATCCGAATGCCAACGAGTGGCAATACTACATTTCAGGCAAAGGGCGTATGACCGTGTTTAGTTCTCATGGACACGCACAAACCGCAAAATATGGGCCAACTGACGTCGGTTACGTGCCACAGGGATTTGGTCACTATATCGAAAATATTGGCAATGATGATCTTAAAGTCCTTGTTGTGCTAGATAACGGCATCTACCAAGATATCTCACTCTCTGATTGGTTAGCTAAAACTCCGTCTTATCTGCTGGCGGATAACTTCAATAATCAGCCTTCCGATTGGGCGGATCGTCCCAAGAATAAGCTCGTTATATCACGCTATCGGACTTGAGATTTACACCGTGTTGTCTTGCCGGGCGGGATCTAACTCATTTTATTTGATTGGTTTGGTTATAAAAAAACCAAATGAAGCTTAAAAATACAAAGTGGAATCCTGCCCTGCTCAACCTCAACTAACATATGTTAAAAATGTCAGTCGAGGTTTAAAAATCACAGATTAAACTACGGTGAAACCTCGCATGAAAAGTCAGTTTTAATCGCTGATTGAAGACTTGCTTTTATTTCGCTTATCCAGGTCTTACTTTGCTCATTCATGGTCAAAAGTACTGGAGAACTGTTTTCAACAAGCATTTGCATCTTGTTATAAATTGGGTATTTATTTCCCAATTCAACAAAGATTGATTTTCGAACCGGCATTAGATATTGCGGGTTTGATTTGGGTCCCGACAAAGCGCCCGGAACAGGGATCGAGCTTGAAACCATATAATCTTTTGATGCCATAACATTCGCTAGCTCTTTGACCTTTGAGATCTCCTCAGCACTCCTATTTTGCTTCGGATAAACGCCGACAATATCAGCGTAAAAGAGAGGGTTGCTTTCAGTATTATTCGATAATGGCATCACTTTGAAATCGATATTATCCAGGGTTGTACTACTTATAACTGTCATTGATTCAGTGAAACCCACAAACGCTCTACCATAACCTGCTTCAAACCATACACCATGCTGGTAACTAGCAGCTTTCTTAGTGGAATTATCATAGCTAGACATTTCCATAATGGATCTTAAATTTGCAATTGCGTCAGCATTAAACTCCGCTGGACTGAATGGCAGATTCTTCGGTATCTGGTTATAGAGACTATAGACTGCCTGCAAGTACAAAGCATTTATTATTGAACCACTCATATCTATCATTAACCCCGTCTTCTTTGGTGGAATCTGGCCTGTATATTGGCAGGAACTTAAAGCAGTTTTTAGTTGGGTTAATGTCTGAGCTATACGCAATTCAATATCACTAGCGTGATAAAACAACATGTGAGTACATCCCAATTGAGGAATTCCCCAATATGATTCCGTATCTACAACTTTGACGCCATCCATTGCATAATCAAATAAATCCTCAAAATCATCAATATCCGATTTTTCGAGAGGCAACAACCAACCATTATTAGCGAGATAATTCATGTGAATTGCATCAAATACATAAACATCTAATTGATCTGATGGGTCTGTGTTGTAACCTCCATCCCAAACTTCTTTAGCTACAAAAATAAGGTTGTCATCTGGATATCTTTGTTTCCAAACTTTAGTCAGTTCAGTCTGAAACTGCTCTACGCGAGGTACCCAAGGGTACAAACCGACATGAATATCTTGAGCAAATGCCGACCCAATTACCAAGATCGAAGCAAACCAAGATACGATGAGATACTTAACTTGTCTGAACCTTAAAATATTCACATCTATCCCCTTACCACTGGAGGTGATTAGTCTTTTGGGTAATGCAATTTGGTTTTTATAAATTTCATCAAAAATGACCAACTTACCGATAGAACGACCAATGTCATTCCCAAAAAGTGATAGCTACTGAATGGCTCTGATAGTATGAAAACGGCCATAAGAGCTGTTGCCGCCGGACCAAATGCCCCCATCACCGCAACCTGATTAGTTCCAATGCAGTTAATGGCTTCACTCAAGATAAAAGAAGGGGCAACAGTACAAGCTATTGCGATCGTCAAAGAAAGTAACAAGATTTGTAGGGTTAGAGTTATGTCTTTCCATTCCTCCTCTGCTAGAAAATGTATAAATACACATACGCTCGCTGCACCCATCGCAATGCTAGTGAACATAGTGCCTGGCATTTTGGACATAAGGCGTTTACTAAAGACCATGTAACAAGCAAAGGCCAACGCCCCCCCTATGGCATACGCTGATCCAAACAATACATTGTAGGTATCTCCGAAGTTGAACTCATACGATAAGAGCAGGATGATGCCGCTATAGCTCAAGAAAAGCGTCAGCCACATCTCTTTTTTGAATGTTTCCTTAAACAAAAACCAGTTTATAAAACAAACAAATATTGGATAAGTAAACGAAACCAAACCGGAAAGTTGTGCGCTTATATAATTCAGACTTTTCAGATCAAAGAAGCTTGATAAGTAGTAACCAACGACCCCAACCAAACAACACAAGTGCCAGTTAGACTTAATGGAATGCGCCTGTTTGGGCGTGAGTTTTGTATAAATTCTTATTCCAATAAAGACGTAAATTGGCAATACAAAGAACATCCTGAGCGCCATAACACTGATGCTATCAATGCCATTTTTGTACATTATTTTTACAAGAATGCCTTTAAGCGAATATAGGCAGGTTGCCATCACTGCCAGCAATAAACCGAAGACATATCGGTTGGATTTCAGTCCACTTAAACTCACTAATGCCATCTTAAATTACCTTCGAAACTAATCATGTGGAATCCCTCACTGATATTTTTGTAACAAGTAAGGAATTCCATGAGGCATCTAGAATTTAGTCGCTTTGAACATTGCGAACGGTGGGTAATATCGTAGACTTTCAGTATCCTTTGAAGTGTCAGCGTCACAATGCTCAAAAAGTTCAATAGTTTTGAATCCGGCTTCGCTTAAGATTTTATAATATGTATCTTTATGCCAATGCGTATCTGAAATCTTAAAAATACTTCCATCTGGCAGATCTAAATACACTGACTTGCTGTCTCCATCACTGTATTTCTTATTTGGATCACCGCTCATAAAAGAACTGAACTTAATCCCAGAGGAATCCGGATTGGTATCCAATACGTAAAAAATGCCGCCAGGTTTTAATGTCCTATAAACTTCCCTGGCAATTTTTAAAAGATCAGACTTTTTACTGTTATTGATGAACACGTAACAGCATATAGCTGCATCGAAAGTATTATCATTGAAGTTAAGGACACCCTCTCTGATTTGATGATAAGAACTATTGCCACGATTGATGTTGCTGGAAGCTTTGTCCACCATGGTTTGTGAGATATCGACTCCCGTTACCATCTTTATGTCTCTGGCAATTAGCCGACGTGACACTTTCCCGCTACCACAACCGTAATCAAGAACCGATATATTTTGCCCTAGGCTCTCCTTAAGGTTTTCAATCAATGGTGTGTACCCAAGTCTCTCCTCCAAATAATCATCATATTGATCGAATAATCTTGATACATCTTCATTCATCCAGTTAGTATTCATTTGTCATCTCATATTATCAGATTAGTATAGTAATAACCAAAAAGACTAAATTTTACCTATTTCAGCCTGTTCAATAAAAAAGACTTATGGAATGGATGGACGTTTTCAATCAGCATATCAGGCACGCTCTCCCCACTTCGGAGATAAGTGTTCACTTTAAAGAGACGGAGAATTTCTATCCAATACTCGTCTAGTGGAAGCTGATTTATATCGCTCAAAGACAATTCAGAGCGCCGAATTTTCTTCTCATATTCCAAGACCTTGGATACCACTGAAAAATCTGATTTAGGCATTACAGGCGGTGAACATACTGGCTCAAATGTTTCAAGTGGATAATCTAATATGCCTTGGACTTTCTCTTGATTAGGCTGGTATACGTGAATCGAGCCCACGTTATGGGTATATTGACCCACTTCACACCCAAGCATTGATGCTATGAACTCTTGAATGAAAGTGAATGAAAAAATATCGCCTAACATACCCACATATACATCGTTAGCCCGCATGTATGCAACCATGTGTAGTTTTCCTTCACGCAAGAGCAATTGCAGCCCTAAAGTGCATGAAACGTCTATATTAGTTTTATAAATATCTTCGTCCGCACTGAATATTTGAAGGAATACTCTCTTACTATCAGCGTCGTCATTTTTGATAATGTCGACAGCTCTGGCAATTTGGTTCAGGTCGTCAGATCCGAAATGCAATAATTTCTTGCCATAGCCAGTACCCGGCAGAGTTACCCCATCTGCTGAGTACTTGGTCATAGACGGGGCATACCAAGATATAAAATCAAGATCATTCTTTCCTGAGAGATACCATAAGGCTTCTGCATAGTTGAAAATGACATTTTGCTTTCTGACGGGATGAAAACAATATCTCGATAATGGGTTCGTCAATTTACAACTAAAACCAAGAACCTCACGTTCGGAATTCCCTCGTGGTCTATTTTCAAATTCATAGTTATTATTAACCAGATCAAGTGTCGCGATATACAATTGATCAAATGTATCAAAGCGATTCATGAACACCCTCGAATTCTTCGATTAATATCTCTATTTGGGCGATATCAACACCGGCTTCCTTGCTGTAACGCAACGTTTTAACTGAAGTGATTTCACCCAGCCCCTGGACTAAAAAAGCGTATTCTTCGTTCTCTTCAAGCAAAAGCACCACTGGCTTTTTCATAGCGGACGCCCACCCCATTTCAATATGCGTACCGGGCGAAGCAGGGACTCCAGGGAAAGATACAAAATAGTCACACTGACTAATTTCTTCGTAATCAATAAGTGTGCATTGAGAAGGCGTCATAAACTCACGCCCCCATTTTTCACGCTTATGAGCACAGTGCACAGACCATTCTCTCTCTTCAAAGTATTCGATGATGCTTTGGAATTGATCGATATTTTTGTGTGACATTACATGACGTTCAGGATCGACTAATGCTTTAAACGGTCCAGCAAGAAACATCTTTTTCATATATAAAGACCTTATTCAAACGTTAATTAGTTCGCGCTCTGATAATGGCTTCAGCTTCCCGAACCACTGTTGCAACATGCTCAATTAATGTTTCTGATTGGCTATAAATATCGTTGAAACTCATCCAACGGCATTCCAGTGCATCGTCTCCAGCAACAGGCACTCCCGATAGATAACTACAGAGAAGTGGTACTAAAATGAAGTGATGGTGGACGCCTTCACTATCAAATTCATTTACCTCTACTACAGTAAGCGTTGTTTCTACTGTCGCGACTAATTGCGTTTCTTCTTTGAGCTCTCGTAAAGCACCATCGTTTAGGCTTTCACCAGGCAATACTGATCCGCCAGGAAAACCCCAACCAAACCGCTGAGGCTGCTTATTCCTCTTAACCAATAAGATTTTGTCGTTATGATATACAATGGCTAACGTAGCAACTTTAGGCTCAGATAGCGCTTTTTGGCCTTCATTTGCTCTCATAATCAAACTCACCTCTATGACTGATATGATTAAATTTAAGATTTCATCCTTATCTAACTTCAAGGCTTGCCATAGCCATGAGTGCGACTTCTCCATCCCAATAATTGCGAAGGTTTCTCGCTGCATTCCACGCACGTAAGCCGGTCCTACACGCTAAAACCACCCTCTGCCCTGACTCTGGAATGAAGTTTCCATCACAGAACGCATCAACCGACATCCTTAACGCATCAGGGTGAACCGGGTTAGGAGCTTCATTTTCACCTCGAAGATCGATTATCAAATCCCTGGAAGTTAGTGATGACATTGATATGAAATGGAATGTGGCTGATTTTGGCTCTTCCGCATTATCAAAGCGAAAACTTGAAAATGAATACGTATCCAAATCAGCAGTTACCATTTGCCCTAAAGGTGATGGAGATAAGAGCAGTAAAGTCCCAAGCGTCATTTGCGCCTGCAAAACACCTATCATTGCGACTACAGGGCCTAAGACTCCCATCGTGGCACAAGTAGCCGTATTATTTGGAATTTCAGGGAAAACGGCTCTGAAAGAAGGCGCGGATGAGCAAAATCCTCCTACATAACCTTTAAGACCAAGTACGGATGCAGAGATAAGCGGCTTTCCTAGCAGCGAACAAACATCTGACAACATGTAGCTAACTGCGTAGCTATCAGCACAGTCTAAAACGACATCGGCATTACTCACCAATAAACGGGAATTGTCTGGATGCAGTGTCGTGGCATATGGCAGCACTTCGACTTCAGGGTTAAGTTTCTCTAGAACTATCTTTGCAGCATCAACTTTCGCCAGGCCGACCAAACTTTCGTTGTAGATAGGTTGTCGATGCAGGTTAGTCATTTCCACAACATCGGGATCAACTACAACCAAGGTGCCAACCCCAGCCCCGCACAAGTATTGAAGTGCTGGTGAGCCAAGGCCACCAGCTCCAACAACTAAGACCTTAGCGTTAGAAATCTTTGCTTGCCCGCGTTCCCCTACTTGCTGTAGCACTTGCTGCCTATCATAGCGATTCAATACGTTGCCCTCTTGTTATAGCGAGCCATTCTTTCACTCGACTTACCGTTGCCGGATCAGCATTTTGGATAAAATGGATCTAGTTTCATACCAAATAAGCCTTACCGAATACAGGCGTAGAAGGTTCAGCCATATCTCTCTTTTCAATTGGCTTAGCCAAATAACAAAGTCGACCGGCATCAATTGCATTAGCAAACGCCTGAGCCATCATTATTGGGTCACCCGCACGCGCCACAGCGGTATTTAGCAAGATCATGTCATAACCCAATTCCATTGCCGCCGCCGCATGAGAAGGCAAGCCTATTCCTGCGTCAATGACCAAAGGAATATCAGGGAAATGGGCGCGGAGAGTTCTTAAACCATAGATGTTATTTAATCCTCGGCCAGAACCGATCGGAGCACCCCAAGGCATAAGGATTTCACAGCCTACTTGTAGCAACTTCTCTGCTACTGAGAGATCTTCAGTGCAATATGGAAAGACTTTAAAGCCATCAGCACATAAAATCTTTGCTGCCTCAGCAAGGCCGTAGACATCAGGCTGCAAAGTGTCTGCGTTAGCAATAACTTCTAACTTGATCCAATCTGTGCCAAAAATCTCTCTTGCCATATGCGCAGTCGTTACAGCCTCTTTTACGGTATGGCAACCCGCAGTGTTAGGGAGCACCTGGACATTCAATTCTTTAATTAATGACCAGAAACTTTGCCCAGCCTGATTTTTCCCTGACTCTCTACGAAGAGATACCGTGACAATCTCTACTTTGGAGGCTTTAACGGCTTCTGACAAAATTGCGGGCGATGGATATTGAGACGTCCCAAGCATCATATGGCTGTACAGTTCTGTATCGTATACTTTTAGCACATTAGCCTCCTTGCATTGGCACCAAAACTTCAATCTTGTCTGCACTTTTTATTTCAAATTCATCTCGCTTTTGTACACTCACAAAATCACCATTTACGGCGGTTACCAGAACCCTATTTACATAGCCAAGCTCTTTAAGAATTTGTCCTAACCTGGAACCTGAAACAGTGACTTCCAGACCATTAACTAAAATATTCATCGATTGACTCCGGTATATTAGATCCTTCAAAAACAGCTTTTGCCGCCATTTGTGCCATTGAAGGAGACAATAAAAATCCATGACGGTAGAGACCATTCACACAAAGAATCTCGCCTTTCCAATAAACACGTGGGAGGTTATCTGGGAATGTCGGTCTTGCATCGACACCTATTTCTACAATCTCAGCTTCATTAAAACTTGGATGAAGGGCGAATGTTGACCCAAGCAGTTCGAATATAGATCGCGCAGAAATTCGTTCACGTTCCTCATTCTCAATCATGGTGGCACCAACCATGTAGTCACCATTACCACGCGGAACCAAATACAAAGGTATTCTTGGATGCAATAATCGAATGGATCTGTTGATCTTTATGTCATTACTGTGAATCAAGAGCATTTCACCTTTGACCCCGCGTAATGTTTTTGATACGTCGCGAGCTTCCAACCCCCGACAATCGACAACTAAATCGGTCCCTCTCACCTCACTTGCGTTGGCTTCGTTGTTGAACACAAATTCGACGCCCAATCTCTCCAATTTTTCAGATAACTGAGTGATTGCTTTACGAGGGTTTAAGAAAGCCTCGTCTTTAAAAAAGAGCCCCTTATGAAAGCGATCGGCAAGGTCTGGCTCAAGTTCTGCAATTTGGTCTGAATAAACGTTTTCGTAATTTTCAGTTTTATTAGCAAAAGTCTTCAATTCAGAAATATCACGTCCTAAAGCAAGTACAAGGGTGCCTAACGAGGTAAGCGTGTCGGTATGATTCGCCCACCAATCGATAGCACGTTGCCCTAAGTTAACGATAGAAGGCTCCGCACTTTCACCTTCACACCATGGCGCCAGCATTCCACCTGCCCACCAAGAGCACGCCTTAGCGCCTATCTTAGATCCTCGCTCAAGAATTCGAACATTCCCCCCTCTTGCAATGAACTCTGCCGCACAAGTAAGCCCCGCAACACCAGCCCCTATGATTGTAATGTGCATAGCGTCTCACTCCACTTATTAAAAGTGATGAACTGAGCCATGACCGGAACCTATTCTCAACGTATTAGATTCTAAGATGGCTTGATGTTCATTATCACCTCAACTCAGCTCAATCTATTCGCCATAAGTGCGGCGATCACCGCTGAAAGAATGCATCCCGTACCATACATATTCCTGGTATCGATTCTTATTGCAAAGAGATTTATCGTTGGCTATTCAGGTAAAATAAACCATCGTAATATCCTTAAAGTTCCAATTTCGATCAAGAAGCACCTCTTTAATTCTAATTTTGCAGGGCTTCTGAAAAAAACATAATTGAATTAAATAAATAGGCTTAACAGTATCTAAAATAATAATTTAGCTGTTATCAATACCTACATCATATTTAGCAATATTGTTTTTTTATTTAAATTTATCACGATCCTCCGGAACCAAAATTCAATATCAAAATGACACAAATACACCCATGTGTATATGGGTATTATCTATATATTGAGTTCAGTCACAGTATTCATTTCTATCGCAGGAGGTTTTTTTGTATATAGTTAATTAACTTGAAGATGTAAGATTCAAGTTAATTGGGTATATTGTTTTTCTTAAAAATAGTTTTTAAGAAAAACAATAACTGTTCATTCGCATAATAGGTGCAAATAACTTTACCTATACTATAAAATAACTCGTTTGGTTATAAGCTCAAAAAACACACTTGGATTCTGTTGAGTTCTATTGATAACGAAGTATTGAAAGGATAAAACTATCAAAGAACAGTGCTTGATTGTTTGTAATAAAAAGTGGAACCCGGCCCTGTAATTGGGGCCGATTTAGGGAGATGTTGTTACGATTCAATTTTTCCGAGCCACGAACATCCCCCTTTATCCCTACGAGTTCTCTTTAATGAATAATCTCTTACCAGGGAAGTCGATTAATACTGCGTATTTATTAAAGAAATTATTCCCGATTAATCCATCAGTATTTAACTGATTAAATTCCCCATCAACCAATACCGAATTCAACTTGATTCCCTTAGCGCCTATTTCGTCAAGTTGAAACGTCGATGCAATGCACCCTTCATTGTCCATCTCTTTAACCACAGCCTGGCAGGAAATGTTAGCTGGAGGAGACTTCAACCTTTCTTTCCAAAAAATCGAAACCGATGCGCCAGTATCCAATACCATGTTGTAGTTCTTAAAGTTTTGTGAGACTTTGACAGCAATGCCTTCTTTAGTCAGTTTCAGCGGTAATTTTATCCAACCATTATCCACATTGACTCCCAACGCTTGTAAATGATCGGAAACTGATAATTTCCGGTTTTTATAATCAATAAGAACAACCTTTCCCTTGAATAAATCAAGGCCAATTACCATCGAAGAAGGAAGGTGATTATCTCCAATTAATGTCATCCCCCATGGTGTTAATGAAACCCCTGTCACATCCTTAAACATCATCCCGTTTATCGAAAGCTGTGGAATGTTAAATTTGTCATTTAAAAAAATCTTACCCGTAAGGTCAGTAGAACGCGCTTTTTCAGGTTCGATAACTAAGCCGGAAATTTTCGACATAAGGTTTTTAGATAAATGGAGACCTATAGTTGACCCCGTATCGATCATAAGATTTTGAGTTTTCCCATCAATTTCAAGATTTGCTATCGGTAGAGAAAATTCATCAAATTGAAAATTTATATGCATGACTTTTCCAGAGGCCATAGAGTTTGTGACAAACAATGACATCATGGAAGAAAAAGCAACAAATGCCGTCACCTTGATATGTTTACTTAGAGAAAAATGCATGGGGGTTCTCCACTTCTGCGTTCATACTGAGATCAAAAACCCTATCCGCCATTGCAATCATTGTCGGACGATGGGCTACAAATACCCTAGTAATCTTTAGCTCTCGTATTGAGTCATTAATTTTTGCCTCGTTATCGATATCCAGATCACTCGTTGCTTCATCAAGAAATAATATCTTTGGACGTTTGTACAATGCTCTGGCAAGGGAAATACGCTGCCGTTGTCCACCTGACAGAGCACTGCCCATGTCTCCAACCATTGTTTCATATTTCATTGGCATCTCTTCTATTTCAGTGTGAATCGAAGCAAGACGAGCACACTCATATACCCATTCATGATCAGGCTTAACGTCGAATGAACTAATGTTATCCAATAGAGATCCCGCAAATAATCTGTCCTCTTGTAAGACACAAGCAATATGGCTACGGTAGGCCCCAAGCCCTAATCTCCGGACATCAACTCCGTCTAAATAAATAAAGCCACTTTCTGGCGATATTAATCCACCGATTGTCTTAAGCAGTGTCGATTTGCCACAACCTGACGGCCCGACTATAGCAATACTTTCACCCGCTTTGATAGACAGAAAAACATTCTCAAATATAGCGGGTTCGCCATCGCCATAACGATAACTCAGGCTTTTAATTTCAATGCTTCCTGAAATTGTTTCAGGACACGATAGAACAGCATCCCCTTCATTATGTTCAGGTTCGGCTAAAGCCACTTCTACTCGCTAATTCTTGGGACGAGCGAATTCTTTTGCCAACTAATCCAGTAATTCCCGTTAACTTACCGTCGATTGGAGACGTTATATAGAGTTCCCTTCTTTCTTCCGTAGAGACTAAGTCTTGATCTAACCGTGCAATATCTCGACGTAACGTTTCACGTGAGGTTTCACGTCCAATGTAGATTGTCGCCAACCTCGCCCTGATATCGAGAGATTCACCCTGCAACTTAACCTTTTCTCGTTTGTAAGCCGCCAGTTGAACAGAAGCGGTATAATAATCAGAACGGCGTTCTATATGATCTATTTCAAGTGCTATTCCTTTCCCAACTAATTTATTGAAAAGCTGAGCTTTGTCAAATAGCCACGCGACTTGTTCAGTTGATTTTGTGATCAGGTTGTCTAATTCTTGAATTTCCGCTTCCTTATTCTTTAGACGCTGGGCAAGAAAATCACTTTCTTGATCAGACGCCTCTGATTTCAGCATGATCTCTCGTTCAATCGCCGTCTTCTGTAACTTTAAGGCAGAAGTAATTTCATGACTTGTACACCCATATTCGGTTTGAGTTTCCATGTTAACGATGAAAATAACATCTCCAGCGCGAACTTCTTTCCCTTCAACAGCAAAACTACGAACAATGGTTCCATTACCCGCTGCTTCTATTCTCGCAACCGCAGGCTCGTAAATAATTTCCCCCATTAGACGAACCTTCTGTGTGTAAGTGCTCATTATCATGAACACAACAAGGCTGACAATAATAACAAGCGCTATTATTGTCCAAACTAAGGCACCTACTGGCATAATAACTTGTGGATTTCCTAACCAATGATGAGTTCTGTGTTCTATTGCTTCGGATCTGAAAATAGAGTTTTTATTTGGCAATCTAAGGCATACCTCACATTGAAGTAAAATATTCAGCAAAAGTCTTTTATTGAATTACCGACCAATCGCTTTCATAATTCGAAGTAGGCACCTTCGGATAAAAAATTAGCTGACATTTCAGACGTTGATGCACTATCAACCTATTTCCTGACCTATTTACAAGTGTCTTCTTTACTTATAGAGGCTTTTCTAATTAATTTAAACTTTAGGTAGCGTCCCGTATTTTTGCCTGTTTCCCCATACCTATGGTTAATTGTTTTTTAACTGATGGTGATTATTTGCATACCAGGAAATATAATCATTACTGGATATCGGTGTCTCAATGCCAATCTTATCCACGCCAAAACTGGCAATATAATCATTTATTCTGTCTGCATGCTTACGTATATATTCAATGCGTCTCTCGTCTATTTTTTGAGATTCCTGTAAATTGATCACTTCACTTCTCAGGAGATTGCTCATGGTACGATGAATCCAGTCGAGAAGATAACCTTCGATGATCATATTGACATCATCATCATTATGATATGCATCAATAATTGTCGTCACCACGGATAAAATGGCATATGTCTGGCTTAGTTCCAGAAAATTCTCACTATGCTTATTAAGCGTATCGAGATTTATTTTTTTATTATTATTTACTATTAGTCTGTTTATCTTCTTATATAAAAAATTCATATAATCATTCAAAATGGGAAACAAGTCATACTGGAAAGATGTTTTTTTATGTATTTTTTTCATCTTATTGAGAATAATCGTCCCTCCGGCCTTTAGTGATAATACAAAGTTATCACCTTCCGAAGTAATCGCACCAAAATTAGATATCAAATAATTGGATATTTTGTTAATCGTAAATAATCCCTGTGCACCACAACGTTCACGACAATTAATTAATATTTCTTGTGTGCGCCATGTACACAGCGATTTAGTTGTCGTGATTTCAATAAGTAATTCATCTGAAAACTTAAAGTTTTTAACTGATTCTGATAATATAATTGAAACCTTTCTGGTTAATTCTCTTAAGTATAATGCGTGAGTGATTGTGCTCAGGGTATCCCAGGCAATTCCCTCTTTTAAATGAAAATAATTAATTATTGGCATAGCACCTGAGTAGCCAAATGTTTGTCGTTTATTTCCATATGCGTTGGTTATATGAAGCGCTGATTTGGCCGCTGTAACTGAGCTCATTGCCATGCATAGCTTCCCTGAATGTACTCTATTTGTAATTAACGAGAATCTTTCTCTTAATTTTTTAGTATGTAATGATATTTTACCATCTCTGGTCAAGGTTATCATATTGCCAGCGAGGAGTCCTTCAAAAGGAATTTCGACATTATCAAATGAAGTGATTGCGTTATCTAAATAAAATCCCGGTTTATCGCCAAGTGGAGTAATTTTAACTCCAAGCGTTAATTTTCCATTTACCGACAGGGGGAGAATGAATGGGAAAATACCATATTTTTTTCCTGATACATTTAGCTGAGCTAAAATTACAGCTATTTTGGGTAGTTCACAAGGTGTAGTATTAGGCATAAATTTATATGCATTTTGGCTTGGTGAATTCAACATGAATACACCTTTTTCCGGGAGATAATTAGCTTGTGTTTCGATAGAGATTAGATCATTCCCGTGAGCCAGCTCAGTTGCAAGATATACGCCGATGGCACGACCTGAACAAAGTTTTTGGTAAAGAGCTTCAACATAGGGAGTTTGCGATCCTAAGTTAGCAATAGTGCCTATGGCTAAATTAAAATGAATTGACAGCATAGAAACTACAGCACAATCATGCGGGGCTACAAGCTCATGAAGGGCAACTAATTCATTAAATGATTTCGTGTGAATATTATTATTTCGAATATATTTAAGCAGTTCTATGAACTTTTTTACTGACGACTGATAACTACCACAAGTGCTTTTAAGTAGTACTAAAAGGTTATCAGATACTTCCGCATTTCCTATGCCTAAATAAGACGTTAATTTTGATTCTGAATTGCACAATGATCTATTCATGTCTATGAAACCTTTACCAGAATAACAATAGCTATTTAACAGTGTAATAGAATACACCAGAAACATATACCTCTGCTTTAAGAACTTATTAATAGAAGTTCTGTTAAAAACCTTCTTTCTTACAGCCCAGTAGAGAAAGCCATATTAAACATATTTATCAAGTAAATAACTTGTCGTCGTTATTTACTTAGAATGGGTGATCAATTATTTCATCTTCATCGTAAAAATTATTTGGATATGAATAATTTGCCTTGGTGTTTGATGATTATGGTACCAGATGACAGTAATCCGTTCGCTAAAGAAATAACTGATAAATTAGCCGAGACGGATAATTTATCTGAAAAATAATATTAAATCATTAGTCATTTTAATTTGGCGATAAAATCCTCTACTTTGTAGTAGAGGGTTTTTTATTAATTTAAATAATATGATTTATATCATTGCTGATATCTTATTACCCTATAAACATAGAATATAAAATTCGACAAGAAATTTGCATCAAAAACATTATTTTATTAGTATGATTAACACGCTAATATATTTATAAAAAACATATAATACAGTCCAAAAATTAAATCCAGACATGCTTAAGTAGTCTTAGTTACAAGCTTCAACTTTAATATATTTATTCGTCATATATTTTAGTATCTTTTCATCAGCTGTGATTAATGTCATTTTTTCCACTTTGGCTTGAGATATGAGTATCCTGTCAAATGGATCTTTATGCATTTCAGGCAGGGATGGAATATTTACAGCATGGCCACTTTTTACATGAAGTTCTTTAAAACCGTTATCGAGTAATCCTTTCCGTAAAATATCTGGTCTTAGATTAATCTTCCCAATAGAAAATTTAATAGCCACCTCCCAAATGCTAGCTGCGCTAAAAAAAACCTCATTATCAAAACTGGTAATAATATCCGTACTTTTATTGTTTATCCTTTCTGGTGTTAGAGAAAGCCATATTAAAACATGTGTATCAAGTAAATAGTTCATCGTCGTTATTTCCTTCGAATAGGCGATTAATTATTTCATCTTCATCATCAAAATTATCTGGACATGAATACTTTCCTATAAGAAATCCTAACTTACGCCTTGGCTCTTCTTCCCTATATGCCATCACTTTCGCAACAACCTTTCCATTTCGAGCGATTAAAAATGGCTCCCCTGTTGTAGTAACATCATTTATCAGTTTGGATAAATGTGCTTTGGCATCATAAATATTGACTTTTTCCATCGTGACAATCTCAATTACAAACTGTATAATAATTATACGCTATTTTTTGGTCTGGTCAACATAACCTCGACTCCCCTGTGAGTTTTCATTACTTGCTATGGGAATGGTTTAATATAACCAGTTAGTGAATTAGTTATGAACCTCGGCATTTGATGATTATGGTACCAGATGACAGTAATCCGTTCGCTAAAGAAATAACTGATAAATTAGCCGAGACGGAGAATGAATCTACAACAAAAAATTTAATTTAATGATGAAAGCATTTACTTTTTAGTGGCCGTTTTTTCATCACCTTAAATAATATTGATGTCATTTTTATAGATAAAAATTACCATATTGTTTTTATTAATGACTTAATCTCAGTGAGATAATATTTGGCATTATTTATCAGGAGAGTCACCTATTATATTAATATGAAGTTGATGAAAAGATTATTTGCATAATCTACACTGCAAAACGTCAGACCTTCTTTATATTATTAATTAGGAGCAAATTATGAAAAAATTGATATCTATGCTATTTATTTTAATTGGTATGATTAGCGCACCTGCATTCTCAGCGGAAACCAATAGCGGTGTTGTTAAAGTTGCAGAAATTAAAACTGACTGGGACAATCCTGCACACTATTTTTATACATTTAGCGGAGTTTTAGCCAGTAACTGTGGAAAACCTGGTTATATTTGGTCAGGTTCAAGTTCTGAAAACATCAATAAGATATTAATCCAAGCTTATGCACAGGATTTAAGTATTAAAGTTGGTATAGATAATGTAAGTTGTAATATCACTACGGTTTATGTTATTAAACAACGGTAATTAATTATCACATTATCATTAATGGAATAAAAAGATAGATAAATATTGATTCCCTAACTCTATAATAAAATCCTCTATTGTAAAGTAGAGGATTTTTTAATTGATATAAATCATAACAATTATATTATTATTACTCTCTTATTCTCCATGCAAAGAGAATTTTTATGAAAAACAACATATTAACTTTAATGAATAAACATCAAGGTATTATTTATCAGACAAATCACCTTTTAAATTAATGAAAATATTATCTTCATTATCTACACTCCAAACCTACCAAAGTACCTTTATTATTAACCAGGAGTAGATTGTGAAAAAGTTTATATCTGTGTTGTTTATTTTCATTGGCATTATTAGCACCTCTGCATTTTCAGCTCAACCCAACAGTGGGATTGTCCGTGTTTACGAACTTAAAGCTGACTGGAAAATTGAAACAAATAGTCCTACACTTTATCTTTATACATTTAAAGGAAATTTAGCCAGTAACTGTGGGAAACCTGGTTATCTGTGGTCAAAATCAAGCGATGAAAACATTAATAAGCTATTGTATTCAGCTTATACACAGAGATTAGATATTAAAGTTGGAATAGAAAACACAAGCTGTACTATAACTACTGTTGAGATAACTTTAAATTAAACAATCATGTTTAGCGATAAAATCCTCTACTGCACCGTAGAGGATTTTTTAAATTAATTCAGACAACATTTTCTTCGTAAAACTATCTCAGCACAATATCTATTTTATTCGCAATATATTTCAGTGGCAAAACTTGGTGCATTCTCGATAGTGTCATGAACTGGGCAGGTTTTATTAATAAAGTCGACAAAGGCATGAATTTCTTCTTCACTATTATCAGCTTTAATATAAAATTTTGTCACTATTTTAGAGAAACCTAATTTCGCTTGTTTATTTCTACCAGTGAAACCATCAGTATCAAGTTCACCTTCCAGATCAACATGAATGTCAATTAAATTAATTTTATGCAGTTTAGCAAAAGCCTTTGCTACGATACATTTACAGGCCCCCAGAGAACAGAGTAAAGCTTCAACGGGATTCATCCCTTGATCAGTACCACCTAAATTACGCGGCTCATCCAAATAAAAGGAGAAATCTCTTGATGTACATTCAACTTTCAATCCAGCTACAGATTTTACTTTTGCAGTAAATAATTCTTTCGCCATGATCTAACTCCTTATAATTAAATATTAGTTTCTACCCGGTCAAACAGAGACAGTTATTATAACTTTTAATTTTTCTCCATTTTGTTTTTAAAGTGCTTATCTTTTCATTATTCTTTCCCAACGTGTTCCTTTTCCTTTATCGGCTTAACGAATACTCCCATAGAAGTATCGATCTCCGCGGGTATTTTACCGGGACCATGAATTCATATAAACGCGCCAGATCTGATTGTTCACTTCAGCTCCATCAGCTCGGCACTCGTAGGGGCTTGTCAGTATCTAGACTTTCAGCCCACTTCAGCACTGCCTGATGATCAATTACGTTGCCTGCATCCACGTCAGCAAGGGCTTCACGCGTCAGTCTTTCTCGCTCTTCTTCATTATAGATTGTCATGCTGTCTTGATTCATTAGCATCGATCCCATTCCAAACACAGCGATTTTTACTAATCAGGATAAAACTCAGAAGACAGAATCTGGGATATATTCCAAATGCATACATCAGGAAATACATCTAACCCAGTTTCGTTCATTGCTGAGGCAACGGCTTTAGACCAAACAACATCAACCCAGTCCGGATCATTTAACTTTGTCTTTAAACTAGGTGACTCTTTTAAGCCATAAAGAACTTCTTTTCTTTGTGCTTTAATTGTCCTTTCCCAACTTGTTCCTCTATGGCTTGGCTGATATTTCCATTTTAATAAGTGAGCAATTAATACTGCCATGCGGCTAGCCAACTCACGTTGTTCACTCTTGCCCACGTCTTCGATCTCCTCAGCAATGTTGATTATATCAATCTCAGACAATTTACCGGCACGTAATAATGCTGCCTGCTCATTTGCCCAAGCGACCACATCAGTTTCGTAACGGGTATGAGTCATAATTGCCTCCGCTAGTAGGTCTGTTATGCAGATAGTTTGTATCGTAGTCTGTCAGAGAATGCGCTTTAGGTCAAAAATGAACTTATCTTCAAGACCCAGTATTCACCCTACTTCAGGCAACATTCCGCTCACTATTCCGATCTGGATTGCGATTACTGCAATACCGCAGACAAATACCAGCAATAGTGCCGGTTTACCGCCAGATACCCGATAGCGGCGTTGATTTTGCTGACGGGATTTATATGCCAGCAGACTAGGCAATAATAACGCCAAAATTGACAACGCGACTGCGGCATATCCTAAAGCCATCACAAAGCCTTTTGGGTAAAACAGCGCGAAAATCAATGGTGGAACGAAAGTTAACAAACCAGTCTGCATACGCCCGGTTACATTATCTTTGCGTTTAAATAGATCAGCCAGAAAATCAAACAAGCCAAGTGCGACACCAAGGAATGAGGTTGCGAGCGCCAAGTTGGCAAACATTTGTACTCCAAGCTCAGTTTTCGGTGAAGAAACAACTTCACGAACACTGTGCAATAAACCATTTAGTCCTGCATTTTCAGCTAAGATATCGACAAACGTGTTGGAATTAATACTTCCTAGTGTCGCCAATTGCCAGAAAATATAAGCAATTAGTGGAATTGCACTACCGATAACAAATACCCAACGTAGCTTACGTACATCTCCCCCCATATATTTCACAATGCTGGGAACACTACCGTGAAAGCCAAACGATGTGAAAATTACAGGAATGGAGGATAATACTAATCCTTGTTCTAATGGCATCGTCAGTAAGTTGACATGCTGAACATGCGGCATCATCACCCCCAACATTAATACCAGAAAAACAATTTTTGCACTGAAAAGTACCCGATTCACCATATCAACTGAACTAGTGCCGACACAAACAACCCCTCCGGCAATGACAGTAAACAGTAAGACGCCTATTGAAGCAGGTAAGGATGAATTAAACCATTTATTAAGGCTGGTCGTCAGTAATTCCCCTGCACCGCTGATATATGCCGCAGTCAGCGCATACATCAGAAACATCATGCTGAAACCCGTTAATATTTTACCGCCACGACCAAGGTAACGTTGAGCAAGTGTCCCCAGTCCTGTCTCAGAAGATTCATACTGATAGGCTTCGACCAGCAACAATGCGGTATAACTCATCAAAACCCATAGCCCAACCAACATGATCAAACTTACGCCAAATCCCACACCCGCAGTCGCTAATGGCATGGCCAGCATTCCCGCGCCAATGGTCGTCCCTGCTACAATAAAAGTGCTTCCAACAGTACGATTCTTCACGTTTTTTTCCCTTCAAATAAACAGCAAGTGTTTAATATTTAATAATAAAAAATCAGACAACTTTCTTTTTTTCTTCTTCATCAACAATCTGAGTAAGTTTATTAATAAAAATCTTCTGGAGCCTTTCCCAATATTCGTCAAAATCATCTGTACTACGCAGGCAATGGGTCATCACTGCTGCACGCAATACATACACGCTGTGAACTTTATCCCACTCTTCCCGGCTAAAACTGCAACTTTCAACATAATGCCAGGGAGTATCGCCATATTCGCTATAGCCAAGCGACGTGGAAGAAGTCAGAAAATCATTAGTATAAGTACGGCCAGTGGCATATGAGCAAAGCTCATACATCCTCTTGTTAAGACGATTGTGATGCCCCAAATCGCCATTATCCCGCTCTTTAAACGTAAAATTGACCATATGGAAATCAGGATGTGGCATGACATGAATTTCAAAACAGCGTTTGCCAACAATAAGGGGTTCTGTAGTTAGAAGCTTTTTAATCATCCAATTTGCTGTCACGATGCCGGCAGCAATCACTTTTCCGTAACCACTGATATTAAGTGGAACTAATCGGTGTGACGCCCAGATTGCCGCGGCGATAGCCCCGGCTTTAGAACCCTCCATAATAGAAGAACCAAGTACCACATGCCGATTAGCCGATTGATCCCGTTGATCATTAATATCTTCAAAAACATAAGCAGCACGGTAGGAAATCAAGTCAACAATACGTTTATCTTTCATGCATACAGCACCAGCCGCATACTGAATAAATCCAACTTTATGAGGGTCTACGGTAATCGAATCAGCCTGGCACATCGCTCTGAAACTTTGATAAATTTCTGGTTTAGGCCAAATTACACCGTCAGGAATAATTTCTAATTCGCGATAACGGCGGATAAGTTCATCATATTCCATAAACTCACCCTGTTCATTAAGGAACATTGCACTGGCATAACCTGCATAAGCAGCATCAATATGCACATAAAACGAAACGCCATAACGTTCTTCACATTCTTGACGCAATGCAATGACTTCATCAACTCTATCGATAGCTCCGACTTCCGTAGTTCCAACTACTGTCACCATTGCCAAAATCGGTTCGCCCTGTTCTATCAGGCTGAACGTAATTTCACGCATTTTTTCAACATCAGTACGATAATATTCATCTACCGGCAATGGCACGATATTCTCTTGACCAATCCCAAAAACATCCATGGCTTTCATCCATGAATAATGTTTTGACTGCGGAACTAAGACTTTGCCAAATGTTCCCTGCGCTATCCCGACACCACGGCAAGAAAGTTCACGAACTTCTTCGAAAATGCCACGCCTTTTTAATTCATCAGTCAGATCCAAAATGTCTGATGACGACATATTTAACAGTTGTTGTTGCGATTTATTCTCAACTAAATCACAGGATTGCGGATGTTGTGCAATGGCAAGTGGCATAGTTTTTAAATTACGAGCAACCCATAACCCTTCATAATTGGCGACAGTTCCACCTGATGTAATATGCCCCCAAGCCCGGCGAGTGTCATAACCAAACATCCGGCACAGATCCAATCCTGCTTCAATTTCCAGCTCGGTTGTTGTTGGGGATGACTCGTGAGCACAATTGTTTGGGTTGTACATCATCGCCATAACATACGCGAGATTGGAAACCATCAGGGTGTCAGCATTCATATGCCCCATATAACGGGGAGAAAACCAGGGAACAGAAGTGTTTTTCAATTTGGCAGATAGTTGGTTCAGAATACCCTCGGTTCGATAAAGGGTTTCTCTGTAATCAGGAGCATAACGATCAACTGAGGTTACTAAGGCTGGATCTTCTGGATGAAAATCAGAACGCCAGTGCATATGCTCACTTACGGCGTATTCCATCATTTCTCTAAAAAAGACTGCATTTTCTGATTTAGGGCCTAAAAACAACGCATCAATATTTAAGTGCGAAGTAAACTGCTTAGTCATAATCACATACCCTTTTCCAACTGACAAAAACGACTGCCAGCAACAGAGAGATTCCGATCTTCTTTATTTATTAATGAAATCACTATCATTCTCTGACAAGCAGGCAGAAACTTTTATGTCACCTGACTTACTAATGGCTGTTTATACCCCAGCATTACAGACATTAAGGAAAATCCTATCAGGTGAAAAGACTAGCCATTAACATATCTATAATCGATCATTTGTTAATAGATATAGACCACATTCGTTAAAATATTAACAATTATGTTAAATATAAATTCCAATTTTGTGCGCGAGGACAAATAACAGATAAAAAAACAAGCCGAAATAATAGCTGCCTATTCATTAAGCTCATTAATTATAAGGATTTTTTCTAACACGAAGTTGTTAATAGGAAGTTTTAATAGATAGAATGCAGGGCTACAAAAGTTGAAATAGCCCTGATTCAAAAGGAAGTATTTTCAAGACGATACATTTACCAATATAACCTTGCCGAGAACATCACCGGCTTCCATCATCCGATGTGCATCAGCGGCATCTTTCAGATCAAATACTTTACAAATTAATGGACTGACTTTTCCTGATTTCAACAATGGCCAGACATGTTTTTCTAACTCTCTGGCTATCTCAGCTTTTTCTTCCACACTCCGAGAACGTAATGTAGACCCTGTGTGGGTCAGGCGTTTTAACATTAAGGGCATCAGATTAAGATTTTCGGGGTTTCCCTTCATCATACCAATCTGAATAATTCTCCCGAACTTAGCCGCAACTTTATAATTTTTATTGACATAATCACCACCGATTAAATCAACAACCATGTCAACGCCCTGCTTGTCAGTAAGTTGCAATACCCGTTCAACAAAATCTTCTTTCCGATAATTAATCACAAAGTCAGCGCCTAAACTATATGCAACTTTGACCTTTTCATCAGAGCCAACAGTGGTAATCACTCTGGCACCAAAGGCTTTTGCTAACATAATGGTGACACTGCCTATTCCAGAAGTGCCGCCATGGATCAGCAAACTTTCTCCTTGTAACAACTTGCCAGTCTGGAAAACATTAGCCCAGACTGTAAAAAAGTTTTCGGGTAATGCCGCCGCTTGAACAAAATCCAATCCATATATCGGTAAAGCAATGGTGTCATGGACCAAGCAATACTCAGCATAACCACCGCCAGCAACAAGTGCACAAACCTTATCGCCAATATTCCAGCGTTCACAACCTTCACCTTTGGCAACGACTTCTCCTGCAATTTCCAATCCAGGTAATGGAGATGCGTCAGGTGGTGGTGGATAAGAGCCCATTCTCTGAAATATATCTGGCCGGTTAACTCCAGCCGCAGCCACTTTAACCAACAGATAGCCTTTTTCTGGTCGCGGTAACGGAACCTGAACCAGATGTAATTTCTCCGGACCTCCGGGCTTAATGATGCTGATCGCTAACATATATTGGGGCAATGAATTAATTTGGCTATGCATACATACCTCTTATTTCTTCTGATGATCCTTTTTATGGATTCTGTTTAATATGATAAGTGGGAGTTGAAGTGCCGTAGAGCGAAAAAACCGTTAAACAATGACCATAACAGAAAATTATTACATGACAAATATGTAAGTAGCTCAGATAAGCTATTACAAGCATTATTGCTGATTTTCCATTTGTTTTTTTCTCGCTAATCGTCTTTATATTAAGCTTGAAAATAAAACCTATACACTCCTACTCAACACCAGATTGCAAAAGAAACCAGGATCAACTCTACCTAAATCCTTTCACAAGCGATTACCGCAAAGTGGCAGAAAAAACCGCGCTGCGTGTTAGAAGGATTGAATCGCATCACCGACCAGTATGGCTTTTTAAAAAGAGATTGGTGAAAAAACTTTCCTATTTTACAATTCCATGTAAGTTAATTTTTCAAAATTACAAAATATCACGGAGGTGCTAATGGAGACAACAACAAAAGAATCCAATAACCGGGTAAAACCGACAAGTGGATTCGATCAGTCTGAACTTATCAAAGCACGTATCACCAATCTTGCTGATCATTTTATTGATGTACTTAGAAAAAGAGATCCGGATAGTCTTTCCCTATTGTTAACTCTACCCGACGACGAATTTTGGGCAGAAGTTAAAGGACGAGCCAACTATATTGAAATAGTAGAAACTGTCACACCAGAAAAGAAAAAACATGAGGAATTTATCGAAAGCAGGAACGCTTTTCTTGCTCATCTTGGGGAATACGGCGGCGTCTACAAGTCCAGCAAGGTTGCGGATATATTAGGAGTGACTCGCCCGACAGTCAATAAATATGGTGAAAGTCATAAACTCATCGTATTAAATTGGGGAGTAGAGAATTTATATCCTGTTTTTCAATTTTCAGTAAATAAAAAAACCAGCAATAAAGGATATTTAAAAGGTATTCCAGAAATACTGGCTAATTTAGGTCCGGTCAGTGGCGTAAAAAAATGCCATTTTTTCATTCGTAAGATTAATACATTTAACCTTGATATAGATCTGGCTGAATCTACAACAGTACTGGATATCCTCAGAAATGGCGCATCCAATGATGCAATCACTCAATTGGTAAGACTAGCGAGGATTTTTGGCGCTTCTGATTCCATATAAAGTCCCCCTTAATATAGGCTTAAAGAGTAACCGTTTTACCCTGCAAATGCACTCAACTCTCCCTATAAACAATATGAAATTATTCCAGAAGTGCTCATATGAAATATGTCAGTGAGGTGATTTTATGAATTATGTTCCACTTTTCCTAAAGAGTTAACCTATCCAGACCTCCAGCTACCGTCAAAAAACACTGGAGGTCCAATTTTTCACAAATAGCTTATTCAGGATTTATTTTATTCTGCACCTAACCCCCTATCTGGCAATGTTTGGCATGTTGGTCCGCTTGATAAAGGCGCAACTACCGGATATTTGCCATCAGGGGTAATATAAACTCGCGTTGTTGCGACATATCCATCACTAAAAGTCGCTTCAATATAAGTCGCTTCCCATCCCATAACTGGAGAATTTAACGGGATTTTCACTTGTTGCATCTCACTAACATCAAGTGGTAACGCTTTATATCGGATGCCACATGCATAACGAAAATCTCGTGAAATTGGATTCGTAGCAGTCCAACGTATAACTTTTTCAGGCTTTTCTGAAAAATCGACTGTCAATATTTGCGAATTCTGCTGTGAATGCAGGGTTACATTAAGCTTTGGCATAGGAATGGACTGCTGGAGACGATTAATAAATGTAATCAATGACTGTTCAGTAAAGTTCCCAATGCCACGGTGATCAGAATTTGGGGCTACCCGTAAAGATTTATCTCCAGGAAGAATATCATAATAAAACCTCGCATTATCAGGAGCATAATAATCATCCCCACTAGCATTAACGATGTATTTAGGAATAGCAAGCCGAGACTCATAATTTGTTCCTAGATATTGCAAAGGATCTTCTATCTGCATCAGTTTAGAAAATGCAGGCGTATCTATTTTTTCATCGACATGTTCCTGATAATACGGATAGAAAGCAATCGGCCAGTTTTTTCCGTAAGATTGATATATATGTTTAAATGCCTCGCGTGTGCCAAGTATGTCGATAATAAAAGGAACTATTGCATCAACACGTGTATCTGCTATTGCCGATAACCAGGTTATCCATCCACGTTTCGATGCACCAGAAACAATAAATTTATTAATATTCCACTGTTTCAACTCTTGCTGTGCCAACGTCATTGCCTGAGAAACCGAAGTGGCCATAGGAATATGTAAAGGTATTAGCGACTGCTTCTCTGGTTTATTCATAAATAGTGTCCAACTATGAGCAACACTATCATCCTCTTTGCGGGATTTTCCATCGTCCCGGTACACGAGATATTGATTAGGAATATTACTTATCGAGATAACTATCGTATTGGTTGTACGGGCAATAGCAGCTAGGGTTGTCACATTGAAATCTGTTGGCAAAATCGGTGCTTCAGACTCACTATTATAGTTAGTTCCATTATTCACAACGATAAGTGCCCGTTGTGAAATCGGATGTTCGGGAATAAATATATCAACATCGTGTTGCCATTGAGCAGGTAGGACAACGTCCCCCGGAGACCAAAATTGTGAGGTCAATTGATAATGACGCAGCTCAATCTGAAGCAGTTTTTCTTTTCTTAAAAGCGAATATTTAAGGGGCTGTGTTGCCAATGCTGCTCGATAACAGGGAAGTACATTGGTGAAGTTAATATTGGTCCCATCAGAACATTTTGATTGTTCTGCATTAGACTGAGCGTAACTATTAGCAGCAGCCAATAACCACAGAGCAATAATCACCATTTTGGAGAAATTAAACATTATTTACCCTCAATATATAATTAATTAAATAATATACGATCATCATATTAATCTGCATTAAGTATCCTTATTCAGCTAATATCAAATCGCCGGTTTGATAAATAACATAAATTTTCGTACCCATTCTAACTTCGATACTACAATGATCATCTTCTGTTAAAGTCATGTTAGTTGACCAGACTTTATTCGATAAAGATGAATACGCTGGCTTACCCTTATTTATTTCTGATTGATAAGCACCATTCTTTAGAGAAACATATTTATTATCCCGGAAATTTTCGTTAGCGAATGTGACTATCAGTTTATTTTTAGCCAATTCAACACGGACTATGGTTTGTTTTAAGAACATAAATTGTGCATCATCTACTTGTGAAAGATAAATATCCTTCTTCTTATACGATATTCCGCTATCATTTATATCTTTAATCAGTTCAGATAAAGTGTTTTGAGTAATATTATCATTTATTTTAGATTGGGATGAGTCCGTATATAAACCAGCAATTCTTTGCTTTATATTTTCTTCTGCAAAAGTTGTTTCGAATATTGCATAAGTCCCATTAGGTAATCGTGCTTGAATAGCTAATTCATTAGCATCATTTAAATTTTTATTTGTTACCCACGTTGATGGCGGAATAGAGCTGGAATAATAAGGTTTTCCTTTATTTATTTCCGATATATATTTGTTATTTTTCGTTGCAACATATTTATAATTTTTAAATAATTCATCCCTGAAATTCACGGTTAGATGATTAGAATCGATATTTATACTCATGAAGGTATTTATCAGGAACATCTCCTGTGCACGATGAAATACAGATGACATTTTGTTACTGTCATTGGCCTGTTTGATAGCCTCAAATATATTATCTAACTCGCTCTGGGTTACATTATCAGCAATTTCTGTATGATCTTGATCTTTGAATAAATTATTCAATCTTTCCCATAATTTAAAATCATAAACTGTCATGTTATAAACAGTGTATCTCTCTCCATCAAGTCTTACTTCAATTTCAATGAGATCATCTAAGGTAAAATTATGCGAGACTTTAACATTCAGACCACTTTCATCTAATTTTACGCTGCAATAAAACGGCTTGCCATCTTTTATTTCTGCAAGATATTGGCTATTCTTTTTGATGACATATTGATATGGAGTATGCCAATCAAGATCGATAGTAAATTCAAACTTACTTTCACTTAATAATGTTTTACTTATACTCTTCATAAAGTAAGCCAACTCAGGAATATATTTCTGCTGTGGCATCTTTATTGTAATCGAATTTTTGTCATCATTTTCCCAAATATTTTTCTCTAATGGTGGTAATGTTCTTAATATTTCTAATGTTTTCTCATCAGGTGTAATTCCCCATTTATCGAAAAAATCGGCTAAATTGATATTGGTCAGTTGAGATGAAGATATTATAAGCTGTTGTTTTTTATCATTATTGCTAACAGGCAATGAATCCATTAGCCTATAAGCTTGATGAAGCTGAGGATAAAATCCATTGCCGAATGTTAGTCTTAACTGCCATAGCATTCCTAACTTTATATTAATATCTTGAGCGTCAAAATTCTTTTCTTCGGCAACTAAATATTCTTTGATTTTAGGATAGTATTTATCAATGAAACTCGCTCTATCATAAAAACCTTCTTGTACAGCTAAAGAATACAAGTTTACTGTAACCTCAGACATTCCTGTTCCACCACTCCAGGTATAAGGAGATTGTTGCCTTTGATGACCACTTTCATGCCAAATTCCCCAGCCATTATTGGTAGTTAATAATCGTTGCAGGGCCGCATTGCCATTAAAGCCCATATGTCCATTAGTTGCAAACATATATAAACGATCCGCTTCTACATATAATAATTTATTTGGATCGGCCCTGTAGTCTACTTTCCCATCCTCTAATATTCCCGATATGCTATCCTGATGACGAATAAAGTCATCATAATATTTCATTAACGCATTAGGATCAGTCAGATATTTCTTAGCACTATTATATCTTACAACAATTATTGCTCGTTCACTGCTAAGTTGAACGACAAGTGCATCAGAATATAAATCCATCATATCTTCCCAATCTGTATTATTGGTTTCATTCAATTTAAATGATGGAACTTTCTGTAACTCTGATTGAATAATAATCTTCACATAACCATTATTATTGTTGTTGGTAAAACTGAGTAAACCTTCATTTTTTGAGGTGAATTTATTTAACCCTTCCGTTAACAAATATTTTTCTGGTTTATTAAGTTCAGGAACACCAATCACTGCATTTATAGAACTATTTGTTTCTCCTTCAACATTGATAATAATTTCCTGTCCGAAAATAACGTAAAATCCCGTTGGTTGCATTTCACTGTGTGCAAAAGATCTTCGCTGTATTTTTTTGTATTCATTAGCAGATCCATTACCATGTAAGGTTATCGCTTTCTTATTATCTATCATATTATTACTACCTTCTAGTTTGGGTTTGGAACATTGAAAAAATGCAGAGTAATTGAATCACGAATTAATGATTTCGTTTGAAATAATACCACTGTCAAAAAATTACCCAACAACTATAAAAGTAAAGTCGTCCATCAAGAAATGATTCTATAACACCCAAAAACTCCCTATTTCAAATAAAACAACAACTCCTGCGGTAAAGGGCCTTTAGATTCAGAATACATAATTAAATCCATTATTTAAATCTCATGACATTGATGAAGCTTCACTAAACATTTTATACTAATACTTCATTGTGGTTATATCTATCCCATTTAAAATAGGATATTCAATATAATCATATAATTTTAATCTGAATTTTATCAACCAATTGATTCCCCTGAATTAAATACCAAAAAATGAGATCCTCCTGGAGAACAAACAATGGCGAAAACAATAAGAAATATATCTTTACTCACAGGTATTATACTTGGCAACTTGACATTATCTCATGCAGCAATTATTCCATCTGGTACACAACTGGCAGTTAACCAAGATATTATTCGTAATAATGGTTCAGAACCCGCATCTCTTGACGTCCATAAAGTCGAAAATGATGTCGAGTTTAATATTATTAACGATTTTTTTAGTGGATTAGTCAGTACAGATCGTGATGGCAAGTTAACCCCTGATTTAGCTGCTCGTTGGGAAACCAAAGATAATAAAGTATGGTTATTCCATCTAAGAGAAGGAATAAAGTGGTCTGATGGTTCACCGATTACTGCACATGATGTGGTTTTTAGTTGGCGTCGTTTAGTTGATCCGCAAATGGCGTCTCCATATGGCAGCTATATTGAAAATATGCATATAGTAAACGCCAAAGATATTCTCTCTGGAAAGAAAAAAACCAATGAATTAGGTGTAAAAGCACTGAATAATCTGACAGTAGAAGTAACGTTAGAACAGCCCGTATCCTATTTTTTACAGATGCTGGCATATCCTATTATGGTGCCAATTAGCCAAAAAGCCGTTGAGAAATATGGCGAGAAATGGACTCACCCAGATGTATTCGTCAGTAGTGGCCCATTTAAATTGGCTGAATGGATCGTCAATGAAAAAGTGGTTGGAGTCAGGAATCAACAATATTGGGATAATGTACATACCGTCATCAATAAAGTCACCTATCTCCCAATATCATCAGAAACAGCAGATATAAATCGATATCTGTCAGGAGAAATCGATATAACAAAGAGCATCCCATCGACTTTATTTAAATCTTTAAAAGCAAAATTAGGTGATCAGGTTCACATTACACCCGCATTAGGTGTTTATTATTATGATCTGAATAACCAAAAAGCGCCTTTTAATGATGTTAGGGTCAGGCAGGCATTAAATCTAGCTTTAGATAAAACCATTATAGCAAATAAAATATTAGGGCAAGGTCAAGAACCTGCTTATAACCATACTCCACCGAATACCGGAGGAATGAATCTAGAGCAGCCTGATTATGCATCGTGGACACAACAGTCAAGGATTGAAAAAGCCAAACAGTTATTGAATGAAGCCGGTTACAATAGCAATAATCCATTGAAATTTAACTTGCTTTATAATACATCAGAAGAGCATAAAAGAATTGCGATCGCAGCAACATCAATGTGGAAGAAAAATCTGGGTGTAGATATTGTCTTACAAAATCAAGAGCGAAAAACAATGTTAGATACAATACGTCAAGGTAATTTTGATATGGTGAGATATGCACGGATTGCTGATTACAATAATCCGGCATCATTTTTAAATAACTTTGTTACTCATAGTTCCAATAATACATTTTTATACCGCAATGAAATTTATGATAATTTGGTGAGAAAAGCCAAAGCAACAAATGATCAGAAATATTTCCAGCGAGCAGAAAATATTCTGGCAAAAGACGTCCCTGCTATTCCTGTGTTTTATTATGTTGGTGCCAGACTGGTAAAACCTTATATTGGCGGATATTACCTGAGTCCACTCGGTTTTATGTCGTCGAAAGATCTTTATGTTATTAAGCACTAGTGTGATATTATTGTAGTATTTTAAATAAAAGGGAAGTTAGTGATCGACTTCCCTTTTAAAGGACGATTGATTAATCAGATACAAATTCAAATTCTGCAATAGTATTATCAAAAGAACACATATCTTCTTTAATCACTTTATTTAGCTCATCGACATTTCCACCATTAAAAGGAATTATAATTTCATTCCCTCTATAATCAACCTCACGCCAATCTACGCCCCAGTTTACTCCGGATTTCTTTCCCCACTTCTCCATCCATGCCCGAATTGTTATCGGACTTAGATTATATCTTATCGGAATTCTCACACGCGGCATAATCTTACCCTATAGTATTCATGTGGAATACAGTTGTTTATTATTCATCATTATCAATTTCTTTAATGACATCACAAATTAATGATATAGAGAAATCTACTGATTTGCAGTTGGTTGATGTAATCCCTATATTTTCAGAAAACAAACCTATCCTGCTAATTAAACAATAGTATAATTATGTAATAAATCAATCATCAATATAAATCTTGATAATTGATTTATTATTCCATTTTGTTATTAATAATTTCTCTGCCACAAATTAAATAGAGATAAGTCTGAGTGTGGATATTATTTTACAGAATCAAGAATAAGAAACAATGTTAATTACAATATATCGAGATTATTTTGATATCAATTGAGATTATATAAGCCAATCTTATTTTACATCGTCGAAAAATCTACTGGCGTTATTAAACACAATCACCATATCCTTTCTCTTTTTCATACAGGTTGTCATCAATGTAAATTCAAGTTGTCGTTACGCCCCCCGAGCGGGTTAGGTCTCATATTTAACTTTATTTATCAAAACATGTACCGTCCCCCCTTGTGCGATCCCTTTTCTATAATACACTTTTAGTTACTGGACAAATGTCCGGCGTTACACTTTTGTCGTAACCAGACCGGAGACAACTTATAGCTGAAACAGGCAGGAATAAAGGAATGTTCAATGGTAACAAAATCAGGTGAGACCCCCGATTCGGTGGCAAAGAAGATCAATACACTCACCATCGATAAAATCACACAAAGCATCATCACCATTTCAGCCGGCACGGTTTTTTATCGACTGCAAGAGGGTGAGCATGCAGGCAGTGGCGTGTTCTTTAACCACAACGGGGAACACTCTCGATACGGGCTAACAAACGGTTCAAATGGCAGCCTGTATCTAGCCAACTCACCGAGAACATCGATGAAAGAGGTATTTCAAAACCTGCCAGCTATTACAGACCGAGAACTAGACGAATACCACATGGTTACATTGGTGACAGAAAAGGACTTGCGCGTTGTGGACATTACCCTGCTTGCGCCGAAAATGCACGTAACCGCCCATCAACCAACTGGAACAGACTATCGGAACACCCAGAAGCTCGCCGCGAAGCTGTTACCACACGCAAACGGGCTAGTCTACATGTCTAATGTCACACTCGAACCCTGCGTAGTACTTTGGCATAACGATCCATCGGGTAAAGGCGTGATACACACCGCAGAGCTAAAAGTGCTTAGAGATTTTGAGTACGAAGGGGAAATAGCCGAAGACATTCTGGTGAACGACCTGGATATTCCAGTAATATGACAGAATGGGTAACTAGCAAAAGAAGCAGTTACCCTTTTTTTATTATGCGGCGTCTTGAGTACCAAATAACTTAGCCAAGCGAATAATTGCCTGAAGTTTATCATCCGAAATACCCTCTCGCAGTATATCGATGATAGTGAATTCTTGATCCTCCGGCAGGCGATAATCCAGCACGTTACGTTTCTGCGCGAAAAAGCCGTACTGCATCACGCCGCTGAAACGACTCAGGTGAGGTAGAATCTCCGCCATTCCTTTCAGCACACCTTTTTCACTTTTACTTTCATCATCTGAAAACTGAAAAACGGGATAGATAAACTCACCATCCTGTTCAAGAGCCAATAATTTACCGGTGTCCTTTTTCTTTTTAACCGTTACCTTACTGACACCCAACAGCTTTGCTACTTCAGCAGAACTTAACACCCCGCCATTTTCACGTACATTGTCAAAAAAACGCGCGCGACTACGCACACGGTTGAGTAGCCTTCTCTTTTCTGGCGTCAGTTCAGACAGCGCCCACGCCGGCATAGCCTGAAACAACATGCTGACTAGAAACTGGTTATCCGGCAACGCTAACTGACGCTTAATACCAGCATTACCTTGACTACGGATATTATTTGCCAATTCTTTTACGATATTCTCAAGGCGATCAGCCGCTGCATCTGCATCATCGTACTCATGATGAGAAACCGCCACGTTACTATCAAGACTGGTTCTCCTATATAAAACTTGCATAATGCACCTCATATTAACGACTGATGATACAAAAAATATACATACAATCGTTAACCAATGCAAATCTTATCCACCTGTACCGTGATCAAAAATCTGCCCTTTCCTTATCAACTGATATCAATCAAGAACAACTTTTATCAGTGTTTACGCGCCCAGTCCAGAGCCTCATCTACCATCGAAGTTAGATCCATTTCGCTTATATCCGCGTTAGAAACCTTAATCTGTTCCGCGGTCAGCTCCAATATGTGTGACCGCACCGCCTCTACTATAAAATGGGACAAATCCCCGGGAGCATAGATAACTATGTGACCGGGGTGAGTGAGTGCAGCCGACAAAGAGGCAACTTGAAAGATAACGGGTATATCTATAATTATCCCTGTTTACTTACCTAGACAGAGTAATTTACAGAAAAGCAAATATCAGGTATTGCTCAATTTGCAGTTTAAATTCTAAAAAATGTGAGCTTATTGGAGAAATTATGATGAAAAAGGCGGTAAGAAATATATCTTTATTCACAGGAATAATAATTGGGAGTTTGACATTATCTCATGCAGCAATTATTCCACCAGACACACAATTGGCAATTAATCAAGAAATTGTCCGTAATAATAGTTCAGAACCCGCTTCTCTTGATGTCCATAAAGTTGAAAGTGATGTTGAATTTGATATTATCAATGACTTTTTTAGTGGATTAATCAGTATAGAACGTGATGGAAAGTTACATCCTGGTTTAGCTGCCCGTTGGGAAACTAAAGATAATAAAATATGGGTATTTCATCTCAAAGAAGGAATAAAGTGGTCTGATGGTTCACCGATTACTGCGCATGATGTGGTTTTTAGTTGGCGACGTTTAATTGATCCGCAAATAGCATCTCCATATGGCAGTTATATTGAAAACATGCATATTGTAAATGCCAGAGATATTCTTGCTGGAAAGAAAAAAACTGAAGAATTAGGTGTAAAAGCATTGGATAACTTAACAGTAGAAGTGACGTTAGAACAACCGCTATCCTATTTCTTACAGATGCTGGCCCATCCGGTTATGGTGCCAATCAGTCAAAAAGCTGTTGAAAGATATGGTGAGAAATGGACTCAACCGGATGTGTTTGTCGGCAGCGGGCCATTTAAATTATCGGAATGGATTGTCAATGAAAAGATAGTTGGAGTCAGGAATCAACAATATTGGGACAATGAACATACCGTTATTAATAAAGTCACTTATCTTGCCATAACATCAGCAACAGCAGCCGTAAGTCGCTATTTATCGGGAGAAATAGATATAACAAAAAGCATTCCATCAGTTTTATTTGACTCTTTAAAAACCAAATTAGGCAATCAGGTTCATATTTCACCTACATTAGGTGTTTACTATTATGGATTTAATACCCGGAAAGCACCTTTTAATGATGTTAGAGTCAGACAGGCATTAAATTTAGCTTTAGATAAAAATATCATAGCAAATAAGGTATTAGGGCAAGGTCAAAAATCTGCTTATAATCATACCCCGCCAAATACAAGTGGAATAGATTTAAAACAACCTGATTATGCATCATGGACACTGGCGAAAAAAATTGAAAAAGCCCGGCAGTTATTGAATGAAGCCGGTTATAATAGAAATAACCCGTTGAAATTTAATCTTCTTTATAATACATCAGAAGATCATAAGAGAATTGCTATTGCAGTGTCCTCAATGTGGAAGAAAAATCTAGGGGTAGATGCCATTTTACTAAATCAAGAATGGAAAACCATGTTAGATACAATGCATCAAGGTAATTTTGATGTCGTAAGACATGCATGGATGGCTGATTATGATCATCCAGCATCGTTTTTAAATAATTTTGTTACCAATAGCTCTAATAATACCTCATTATATAGTAATGATATTTATGATGACCTGATCCAGAAAGCTAAGGCAACAAATGATCCAACATATTTTCAGCAAGCAGAGAATATTTTGGCAAAAGATATTCCAGCAATTCCTATTTACCATTATGTTAGTGCCAAACTGGTAAAACCTTATATTGGCGGATATTATATCAGCCCTCTCGGTTTTATATCGTCGAAAGATCTTTATGTTATTAAACACTAACCGGACAATACTGGAGTTATTATAGCATTTAAATAAACATTACGGTTTGAAAAAATTTAACTCGTTTCAAACCGTAATAAATCATCCGATAGTTTAAATTAAAAACTGCTTTGATAATTTATTTCAAATATTAATTGTAGTGATCAGTTATTTTATGAAATGAAAACCATAAAGAATATCAGATTAAATAGGATTTTCTCATCTACACTTAATGTTGTTAGTCCAAAGCAACATCCTAATAAGTCAAATCTTAATAAAATCAGATTGGAATAGTGAGGGGTTGTAATATGGGCATGATTCATGTTACCAACAATACGAAAAATGATACGATTGAAGTTTCAATTAACTACTGGAGCACTGATTACGCACGATTCACAGTGTCCGACAATTATTTTAATATCAATCCTGGATATTTTAGGGCTGCTTGGTTTGTTGAAGATTCGCGCGGTTATATCATGTCAGTCAAAAAGTTAGGAATCACAGCTTCATATTTCATTTTACCTGACACCAAAATTATTGTCGGAGAAAATCGAGTAACAGAAAATGAGTATGTGATAAGACCTTTATTGGTAAGCTAGTTCATTTATATTTAATGTTGTTAGTCCGAAACAGCATCCTAATAAATCAAATCTTAATGAAATCAGATTGAAATAGTAAGGGAGTTGTAATATGGGCATGATTCACGTTACCAACAATACGAAATGTGACATAATTGAAGTTGCAATTAACTACTGGAGCACTGATCAAGCACAATACAAAGTGTCCGACGATTATGTGACTATAGTTCCTGGAGGTTCCAAAGATCCTTGGGTTGTCGACGATTGGCGTGGTTATATCATGTCAGTCAGAAGGCTAAAAATCATATATTCATATTTCGTTTTACCTGATACTAAGATTATTGTCGGAGAAAATCGAGTGACAGAAAATGGGTATGTAATAAAACCGTTACTTGTAAGATAGTTCATTGCCTTAATTGAGTATAATCGGTGACCATCTAAACGGTCACCGAATTCAATAATAAAACCACTTATATACAAGCTAGCTATTCAAATATTACACCGAAACCGAAACAACCGTAGGATTAGCAAGTAATTTCCGTAAATTCCGCATTTCCCTTCCCTGATTGATGGCAACAGCACCTACTAAGATTTTATTTTCTGTACCGATCAAAATGGCTTTATCTGATTGCAAATCACCTTTGATATGCCAATTTTCAGCCTGCATTTTACCAATCATTTGAATGTTAATGCCCCATTGATCGGTCCAGAACCACGGAGCACCTAGTTGCGGAGGCTCCAGCCCCATCATGGCATGCGCGGCAATAGTCGCCTGGCGGTTAGCATTTTCCCAGGTTTCGCGGTGCTGGAGTTCACCGGTCAGTGGTTCTCTCTGGAGGCAAACATCTCCGGCTGCAAAAATATCCTGCTCAGAAGTCTGACAGTGATCGTCAATGACAATACCCCCATTGGTAACCAAACCCGCATCAACCGCGAGCTTATCCCTGAATTCGGCACCAATACCATAAATAATGATATCCCCGATCACCGTTTCTCCAGTGTTCAACATCAGAACTAATTCACCACCCCGCTTTTGCGCGGAAACAATATTGGTATCAAGGAAGAATTGAACCCCTTTTTCTTGATGACGATACAAAAGATAGTCCTGCAATAACGGAGGGGCACAACGTGCCATGACACTATCAGCCTGCTCAATAACTGTCACGTTTGCACCCAGTTCACGAGAAGTTGCCGCCAGTTCCATACCAATAACACCACCACCGACAACTAAAACCCGTTTACCTTCTTTCACCGCCTGGCGTAAACGTTGCGCATCATCCAATGTTCTCAAGGTATAAACATTTTCACCCAGTTGATCGAGTAACGGAAACCGCCTGGCTCTCGCCCCCATTGTAAGCAGGAGTTTGTCATACCTGAGCTTGTCACCATTTTCCATAACCACGCAATGTTCCAATGGGACAATATGGCTGACCGGCTGACCTATGCGCAAATCTATCCGGTTATTCAGATAGAATTCTTCAGAGAACAGATACTTCGGTTCTGTTTCCGATTGCGTCAGATACTCTTTTGATAAGGTAGGCCGCTCATAAGGCGCATGATATTCTTTACCAATTAAAATAATATCACCATCAAACTGTTGCTGTCGCAAGGTTGCGGCAGCCATAGCTCCCGCTTGCCCAGCCCCGACAATAATAAAAGTCTGACCTCGCATATTACGCTCCTATTTAAGCCACCGGTTGAGCGCTGACCATTGCCATCCCAGCCAACCATTCCCGAATAGGTTGGTAATAATGCCGTTGTACCTGATATTCACCATAAACAGAAAGCGCTGCAAAAGCCGCAATCCAACAGCGAATCTCCTGTCCCCCTTTACCACCCTGAATGTCGATTGCTTCATCCGTTAATGAAGCAAGGCGCTGTATATCTCCACTACAAAAAGTATTCAGCAATTCGTCATCCCACTGGGGACTCAATGGAACAGCAACATTTTCGCCACGAACCAACGCTTCTCCAACCGCAATCACTCGGCTTTGCCGTTTCTGACGAGCCTCTTTTGTTGGATTTCTGCCTGCTATCAAGAATTCCTCAACTTGTGGCGAAGCCTGTCCAATCTGCGATATCGGTGGATCATGTGATAAACCACCAGAACCGAGCAGCAGTACCCGCTGATCTGTAGTAGACAGAAACTGACCAACTGCGCGGCCCAACGCAACTGCACGATGGCACCCAGGTAATGGCCTGGCCGCACAGTTAATAAATATTGGGATGGTTGGATAATGCTGTAAATCCTGACAAAGCAACATCAAGGGTTGAGTAAAACCATGATCAGCTTGCATCCGCCAGGATTGGGCAACATCAATTCCTGCGTTATATAAGGCAGAAATTAATTCTTTCGCTGTGTTTTCAGGAACATTTAGTGGCCCTTTACCAATATCCCAATCCCCCACAGCATTCGCCCTCACTCCAACACAAAACGCTGGCATGAGATCATAGAAGAAGCCATTAAAATGGTCAGGTGCGAAAATCACAATTAACTGTGGATCATATGCTTTTACCTGTTCAGCCAGTTGCTGAAAAACCTGCCGAGCATGCTTTTCTGTCGTCTCAGTTGGAGAACAAAAATCCATCAAAGGCGTGTGTGAGGTACAAATCAACTTAATGGTCATCTGAAATTCCTCTTCTTATCTGGTGACATGACTCCCGCTGTAACCTGGCGAATTCCACGGATACTTAGCCCTGCATCAGCCGTTATCATGACACCGGTTAAAGTGCGATTGTTTGCACGAGAAGCGAGCATGACATACGGGCCGGTGAAATCCTCCGGTTGAGGGGTGAATTGCAGAGGTAAAATCGCACCGATAATTTCCGGGGACAAGCTATCTATAACGGATTGATCTTGTTGGGATAATGCTACAGGACCTCGAAGATCACTTGGCATACCACAAGGCGCAACCCCATTAACTCTAATAACCGGCGCCAATTCATAAGCTAACTGACGGATCATCCCGACGGCTCCATGTTTGCTAGCGGTATACAGCACACCACCCCCACCAGAAAACCATGACGAACCTGACAGCGTAAAAATCATGCTGCCTTCTGATGCTGTCAGAGCAGGTAATGCAGCTTTAGCGCCTAAAATGTACCCTTTCAAGTTAACAGCCATCAGTTCATCAAACCCTTTGTCAATCTGTTCTGCTGATGCATCAAGCAAGCTAATTTTGTGATCCCAAATGCCAGCATTACCAACAAAGCAGTCTAGTTTGCCAAAACATCGGACAGTTTCAGTCACTGCCCGCTCATTATCTTCAAAAGAGACAACATTACCCTGAATAACGCAGACACTTTTACCAAAACAATGAACCAAGGCAGCCGCTTTCTCCGCAGATAATTCCAGTATACCAACTCTGGCACCTTCAGCGATAAAACGCTCTACCAAAGCCAATCCCAAACCAGAACCGCCGCCAGTTAATAAAATGACCTGATCTTCAAGCCAACTCATTATTACTCCTCCGCTACTGTGATATAGATTTTTCCATCCTCAACAACAACAGGATACGTTTTCAATGGTTCTGTAGCGGGAAGACAAAGCGCCTTCCCGGTTTTGAGACAAAAGCTGGCCGTATGCAGTGGACACTCAACTGTCGCATTGTCTTCCAGATACCCTTCGGATATAGAGGCATTACCATGACTGCACCGGTCATCAACAGCATAGAACTCACCGTCATAGTGAAAAAGAGCAATATCAGGCGTGTATTCAACCTTACGCGCTTCTCCATCGGGCAGTTCTTCAACAGTACATACAAATAACTGGCTCATCAGAATAAAACACTCAAGTTATGGAAAGTTAAAACCGCCTGGTCTAGGGTAATTTCACGTCGGCAAATTAACCAGCTACCGGTTTCCAAATTACGGCGAACACAATCCAACCGCTTGCCGACATAAAAAGCTTCATCTCGCTCTTTTTGTGAACGGTACAACAGATAGTTGGACTGAACATGAAATTGGTCAGGCGAATCAGTTTCAGTAATCACCAAGTTTGTTAGTAAATGACGAGTGCGGGACGGCGGTTCTTCTGCCCACGCCATACCGGTTTCCAACCGAGCAATTCGGCGTTCAAGCTGAAATTTATTATCGTTAAATAACCAAGTTGTTGGTGGTTGGATGCTCTTGCGGCGATCACGGGTTTGTGCATTAACAATAGTGCGCATGGTATAGCTGAGATCTTCTGATAACAGCTCAAGCCAATCACGAAATTGCCATTCATCCAGTAAAGCTGCTTCGTAATACAGAAACTGGCTTATTTCATAATGCAGCTCTGACGTTACCCGCTTTTCTTTATTGATGATTAGTTCTTTCATTTAACCAACTCCTGCTGATAAGCCCGACTCTTTTCCTCTATCTCATCCCAAGTTTCACTGGTGAGTAAGTCAGCCCAGCGTTGATACATGCCGCGGGCTACAGTTTCAGAAAAAACATCGTTGGTCACACCTGGAATTCCATCATTTCGCACCCTTTCTCGTCCCAGTCCCATTTCCAGACACAACGTGCTGTTACGAGCTTTGTAGCCTTTAAGTACCTTCTGGATTTCCACCCAATTTTCAGAATCATCTTGTTCCAGAAAACCTGATGGGCCAAATGCACGAGTAGTACTGTTTTCAAACGCTTGTTTTACCTCTGGAGAAGCCGCTTTATCTGCAATGCAAAATGCCCATACCTCCACTTGGTCTGGCCCTCGTGGATGCCAAACCCGCATAGTAGCGGTACCGTTCAGCCAGGAAAGTGTCGGGAAAATATTGTTGTGACCCGCAAGACGCAATGCCCGGACTTTCCCCAGACGTTGCTCTACTTCGGTATAGGTTTCACGGTAGTAACGGGCAACAGCACCATCAACCCAAACATTGGCATCCGGTTTTTCTGTCAAGAAAAATCCACAGCCGTGACCATTTTGAGCGAATTGCACCGCATCTTTTGCTGTTTCCCAAACGGGTCGTGCAGTCTGACCAGCACCTAATGCTTTTTCATCGTCCCCCTCTTTTACCCCTAAAACTTGTACAGCAGAGGCATGGCTAAATAAAGCATGGTATTGATCGCCGGCAAACTGCTCAGCCGGGAATTTCCAGTTACAATTGATGAGCCATTTTTGTACACCGCCAATGACTTCTGTTCCTCCCTCACGGCGATCAAGTACACCATCAAGATACCAAGCCATATCACCGAGATAATCAATCAAGGACGGTGCCGTGGTATCCCAGTTACCGAAAATTAACCCTTTATAACTTTCCACACATGGCACTTCCTGAAGACCCCATTTCTCTTTACAAAGCCCATGCGGATAAGCTCGCGCTTCCAACGGAACATCAACTAATCGCCCATCAACACCATATGCCCAGCCATGATAAGGACAAGTAAACGCGCGAGTATTGCCGCTATCCGCGTAACAAACCCGCATAGAACGGTGACGGCATTGATTTAGAAAGGCTTTAACGGAACCATCTTTCTGGCGGACAACGACAACACTGTCTTCTCCCATATAAGTATTAAAAAAGTCGCCCGGACGCGGGATTTGGCTCTGGTGAGCCAGAAATAGCCAACAACGACCAAATATTCTTTCAAGTTCTAATTGGTAGAGTTCAGGATCGATATAAATCTGAGGAGTTACACGACCAGCTCGGGCATCAATCAGGCGGTAGATATCTGAATTTTTGCTCAATGTCATATTATCTGATCCTTATGTAAAAGAAAGGTTGACTTTTTGCCAACATGAAAAATGAATGCTATTAATAGATTAATATTTTGTGAAATACATTGTTTGTTTAATTTAAGACTTTTTTTCGATATATGAGGAAACGGCAATGGAATTAAGACACTTACGATACTTTATTGCAGTAGCAGAAGAATTAAATTTTACTAAAGCTGCGAAAAAGTTGCATACCGCACAACCTTCGTTAAGTCAGCAAATAAAAGATTTAGAGGATTATATCGGATCTACGTTGTTAGAAAGGAACAAACGCAGAGTTTCTTTAACCAAATCTGGGGAAGTTTTCCTACAACAGGCCAGAATTATTCTTGATAACGCAGAGAAAGCCAAAAAAATGGCTCTCAGAGCGGCCCAAGAACAAATTGTGTTAACCATTGGATTTGTGCCATCAGCCGAAGTTAAAGTATTACCTGAAATTATCCCAACATTTCGTTTTTCTCATCCTGGATCAAAAGTAGAACTCATCAGCTTATTTCAACCAGGACAAGAAGAGAAATTATTACAAGGTGATATTGATGTCGCTTTTATGCGTCCACCAATAGAGAGTGATTATATTGATTTTAAAGTTATTCTTAATGAACCACTGGTCGTTCTGATGCCAGCTAACCATAGGTTAAGATACTGTGAAAAAATCTCAGTCAATGACTTACACGGTGAAAACTTTATTGCTACTGATTCCATACATTCCGGTATCTTACAACAGATTATAGAAAACTATTTTGCTGAACATAATGTTGTCCCTAACACGATTCAGACAGCTAATAATCTTTTATTAATTTTAAATATGGTCAGTATGAATTTAGGATGTGCAATAGTGCCATTTTATATCACTAGCATTATGACAGATGCCGTTGTCTGTCGGCCATTATCAGGGTATTCACCCACAATAGATATAATAATGGCATGGCGAAAAGACAATAAATCAGAATTATTAGCACATTTAATAGATGTTGTTGAGAATAAATATTTATAAATATAACAGTTATCGTTTTCACATTTAAGACCAGACATATTAAGTATTAGTGAATATTTCTATCCACCGTTATATTAATAATGAATTAACTCAAAGAAAATAAAGGAGATATCACGTGTCAATATCGACTAATCTTCAACATAAACCCGTACAACCGGAGTTCTGTTCTCTTTGGTCTGCAATTGCTAGTGGTGAAATTCATCTGCATTATATTGATGTAAAAGGGATAAGAACTCGTGTTCTTGAAGCTGGCAATGGCCCTACTCTGATTTTCCTACATGGTATTGCAGGCCATCTTGAAGCCTATATGCGCAATATTCTGCCTCATGCCGCCCATTTTCGTGTACTAGCAATTGATATGTTGGGACACGGTTTCACGGATAAACCTGACCGTGCCTATGAAATTGCCGATTATGTAGAACACTTGCGGGATCTTATCGAAACATTAAATCTGGAGAAAATTCATCTTTCTGGTGAGTCTCTGGGTGGGTGGGTTGCAGCCCGGTTCGCTGCAAAATATCCACAATACATTCACCGCCTAGTGTTGAATACCGCGGGTGGTATGATTGCTGATCCAAATGTAATGGAGCGCCTGCGTACTCTAAGCTTGAATGCAGTGAAAAACCCAGATCGGGAAGCGACTCGCAAACGCCTTGAATTCCTGATGGAAGATCCGGCTATCGTGACAGAAGACCTGGTTGAATCCCGTTTTGCTATTTATCGTCAACCAGATATGTTGTCCGCAATGGAAAGCATCATGTGCCTGCAAGATATGGATACCCGTTTACGTAACCTCCTGACCGAAAATGAACTGAGGCAAATTCAGGCTGAAACGCTGGTATTATGGACAACCCACGATCCAACAGCATCAGTTTCTGTGGGGCAACGGCTTGCCAAACTGATCAAAAACAGCCGTTTTGTTGTTATGGAACAGTGCGGTCACTGGCCTCAATATGAAGATCCGGACACATTCAACCAAATTCATATTGATTTTCTGCTAAATGGCAATAAATAACGCCTCTTTCAAACGAGTGATATTCCAATCGGAATGTCACTTTTTATCGCCTGGCCTGGAGCAACAACCGATGAATAATATAATAAACCACCTCAGCGAAAAACTGTTTCAATCATGGCGAAACAATCAAGCTATCGCTCCAATTTCCGATAATTATCCAGAATTGACATTACACGATGCTTATCTTATCCAGCAAAAAGTTATTGCTCATCGTCTGGAAACAACCGGTGAGCGAATTGTTGGTAAAAAAATCGGTATCACTAGCCAAGCGGTTATGGATCTATTGGGCGTAGACCAACCAGATTTTGGTATTCTCACCTCAGATATGTATTGCGAAAATAATTCCACTGTATCCGTTAAACAATTAATTGCCCCCAAAGCTGAAGGTGAAATTGGTTTTATCTTGAAACGTAATTTGCGTGGCCCGGGTATCACGGTTGCAGATGTGCTGCAAGCGACAGATTATGTCGTACCTTGCATCGAAATTGTCGATTCCCGTATCCGTGACTGGAAAATAAAAATCACAGATACCGTCGCCGATAATGCCTCATCAGGCTTATTTATCATTGGTGATGGAACCCGTCTGCCATCAGAAATTGATTTAGCTACCATCACAATGACGCTGGAAAAAAATGGTAAATTGATTGACACCGGTATTGGTGCCGCTGCACTGGGGCATCCAGCCAACGCAGTTGCCTGGCTAGCGAATATGCTAGGAACGCTGGATATGACATTGCTCCGTGGAGAAATCATTCTCTCTGGTTCTCTCGCCACAATGGTGCCAATTAATGCTGGTGATAAGTTGAAAATTAACTTACTCGGCTTGGGATCTGCTGGAGTCAATTTCGTCTGACAAGGTGAGTCACCCAACACCCACTGAAATAGGTTTGTTCCTGACAAACATTTATCCACTCAAGTTCAGTGTCTTAGTCGCCAACCGTGGACTATTAAAAACACAAATTACCTACCTCCCAAAAGAGGCGGTAGGTTCAGTGACTGCGATATTTTAAAACTGATATCCATTTTCATAAAAGCCGTGGGCTACCGCCAACTTTCCAGCAACTTCTGCGGTATTAACTAATACAGCCATATTTGCTTTCGCAGAGACCCCATCGGTTTCTCGGTCAATCATTCTCATCAGATACTTTGTCAACGAGTTACCAACAATATTATTCCTCTTAGCCTCTAATACCGCTTCTCGTATAATCATATCAATCTTTTGACTATCTATCGCATCCTCAGGCTTGGTTGGCGTCGTAATTAATATCCCTTTTCCTCCCGGCAACATCCAATTTATTTCAATAGCTTTAGCAATTACAGCGAGTTCATCAAGACGTTGTGGGCTTTTGAATCCGCTGGAACGGCAGTAAAATGCAGGAAAATCATCCGATTGATAGGATATAATTGGCACATTCCACGTTTCCAAAAACTCCAATGTTAATCCAATATCGAGGATATTTTTTGCGCCAGCGCAGACTACAGCAACACGGGAACGCGTTAACTGAGTCAAATCTGCTGATATATCCATACTCGTCTCCGCGCCTCGATGTACACCACCAATACCCGCAGAACAGAAGAACTTAATACCCGCTATTTCTGCTGCAAGCATCGACGATGCCACCGTTGTAGCCCCCATTCCACCACTCGCTAACACAACCGGAAGATCTCGACTCGTGACTTTTGGAACGTGAGATGCTGTAGCAAATTTCTCAATTTGCTCATCTGACATCCCAATTAAAAACTCACCATTATCTATTCCTATCGTTGCGGGTACTGCCCCACTTTTACGAACAGCCTGCTCAACACTCTTAGCTGTTGTGACATTATCAGGATAATCCAAGCCATGTGTAATCACATTGGATTCCAAAGCAACAACCGGTTTTCCCGAATCAAGTGCTTCTTTTACCTCAAGGCTGAATTTAAGTGGAGCGCTATTACTGATACTCATGTTATATACCTTTTAATTCTCTTAATATTATCTTCTAAATATATCTATTAATATCGACTTGTTACATCTTACGGATTGCATTTCTATATTACTGGCAATTTAAAATTGCTGGATTATTTTCTCAATCTCAGCAACACCTTCATTTTCCAACAGTTGATAGTGATCCGATATTAATTCAATTATTTTAGGCGATATTGATGAAACCACATCCGATTTTTCAATAAATGAATCATTATCTTTATTCGCCTTGAAAATAGTTATAGGCGTCTTTAGATATCGGCGATAAAGCTCATCAGCACTGTACCTGAAATCATAAGTTAAAGTCACAATCCTAACGATACGTTTTACTAATGATGGTTCCAAGTTTTTAAAACGACTACATATAAAGTTAATAAATGTCGTTTCACTATTCACCTGTTCTAAGCAAGTTTTAACCATTGGGCTATTGATCGAACGGGCAAACACAGAAAAAAGTATTTGAACAAAAGCCGGATTAGTAAATTCAGCTCCTTGATCATGATATTCCTCTTGCGTCATATTAAGATGAGGAGATCCCGGTGCTAACAGGTTCAACACCTTAACTTCTTCTCCAGCTTGTTCAAGCTGGTACGCAGCCTCAAATGCTACCCTGGCACCAAATGAATATCCCCATAATGTATATGGCCCTTCTGGCTGTATTTTCTTTATCTCTTTAATATCTTCTTCTGCCATTTTCTGGATAGATGAAAACGGTATTTCACTCTCGTTTATCCCATGTGCCTGTATTCCATAAAATGCCCTGCCAGGGACAACTTTATTGGCAAGCAACCTCAAACTCATAGGATATCCGCCCAAACCTGGCCAGCAGTAAATGGGATCTTCACTTGCTTGATTCAATAAAATTAATCTTGATATTGTTTTAGAATCTGCTTGTTCAATCCATTTAGCCAATGCTTCTATATTAGGAGATTGAAAAAGTATCTGTAGCGGAAAACAAATATTAAAGGCCACATTGATCTTATTAACCATAGCAACAGCCATCAAAGAATTACCACCACTTTCGAAAAAATCATCGTGAGCAGACACTGAATCCCATTTCATCACTTCCATCCAAATTTTTCCAAGCCTCAATTCAGTATCTGTACGTAATGGCACTAATGGTTTCTGTGTTGAGATATCCTCCATGACTTTTGATTCTGACAAAGACTGGTAATTTACTTTTCCATTAGCCATCAAAGGTAATTTATCGAAAACTAATACCTTATTTGGAATCATATATTGAGGAAGTTGTTGATAAAGATCATCTTTAATGATCTCAACCGGCCCTTTCATATGAACAACATCTTCTTTCATGCCTTCACAAGTATATTGCTCCTGGCTAATACCTCCACCTATGCAGAAATAAAATGCCGCCATGGGTCGATCAAGTGCATTGAGAATAGATCGCATCCTTTTCGCCGAAGGTAAATCGTTATTACTCTTAGAGCTGTAACCTGATGACATTAATCCAATACACAATTGATTACTTTGCAACGCGTGTAATCGACGACCCAGTGTAATATAATAATGCCATTCAGGGACACAATGTGGAATAATTGACACACCAAAACTGGAACGATCATAAACTTGCTGATTAATCGCGATAACATCCTTTTTCCTAACAATATCATTACTTATTCGTACAAATTCTCCGTTAGAAAAGTGATATAAACCACACGGCATCTCAGATATTTTATTATCATGTGTTTGTAAATAAATATCAGTATCAAATGGTAGCAATCGATTTTCATAGCTACATATTTCAAATGCACCGAGGTAATCATCCTGAATATCACCATCATACCAATCAGGGCATTCAGCTTGATACTCACTTTCACCAATACCTAAGCCGATTTCCGGCAATATATCGTCAAAGAGACCCAGCATATGACCCGCTTCCATTTCCAGAACTTCTTGTATATTGTTCTTATAAATGGGTTCAATGGCTTCATGCTTTCCAATAAAATGCACTTTTATCGTTGGCTTTTGCCGACGATTCAATGTTGAAATTTTTATTAACTTATGTGTCACTGGATGATAATAGTAAATCCCCGCATCCAAACTGAGAACGTTATGCAATTCAAAATACATTTGCGTCGCATAGAGAGCACCTGGTGAAGCATAGGCATATTTGGGCAATAAACGTTGATTACTGGTAAATTGACCAAAATAACGCAACACATAGCCAAAATCTTTGAGGGTTAAATGACTCAGTGGCAAAGAGCAAATTTCACTCGATTTAGTGGCTGTCAGCAATGTTTTTAATTTCTCTACCGTTATTTCTTCTCCTTCAAAATAACGATATGTCTTGCGACAAAATGCAGATTCTCTTTGCTTTTTCTCCCCTTCTTTAAAAGGAAGTAAGATTTCAGTACGATTTTTACACAATTCTTCACTTCGACAACCCGAATTAGAAAGTTGAGCTTTCACCTGTAGTTTATTGGCTTTTGATTTGTGATGAGAACTACTATTACCTTGATCCATCAGCGCAGCCTCTTTCTCATCCAATTCCACACAGGCTATAAGATTTTGGAAACCCGTTCTGGCATCTTTCTTAATTAACATTGCCGCCGTTTTTATCCAGCTATGCTCTTCAATCGCATGACGTATTTCATCAAGCTCAATACGGTAACCTCGTAACTTGACCTGGCTATCAACCCGACCAGCAAAATAAGTATTACCATCAGCCCCTCTGGTCACCAGATCTCCCGTTCGATATAACTGCTGGTGTTGAATTCCGGATACAAGGTGATTAAAAATAAACTTATCTTTTGTCATTTCTGGCCTGTGCAAATAGCCACGTGCTAACTGAACACCTGAAATATAAAGTTCGCCAACTTCTCCAACAGCCACAGGTAATCTGTTCCTATCAAGAACATAGTATTCTGTATTATCTACAGGTGTACCAATTGAAATAGACGTTTGATAATTCGGCAAAGTCTCATTTGTCACCCGGAAATACGATGAATTAATCGTACATTCTGTTGGACCATATAAATTAATTAATTCACAATGCGTAAAACTATTCAAAAATTGCGCGGCTAATTTGGTTGTCAGTGCTTCTCCCCCACTGAATACTTGAGTTAATGATAAGCAATCCAAAAAATTAGGATTATCCAGTAACGCTTGTAGTAAAGTAGGAACACATTGCAAAGTCGTTACTTGATGCTGAAGAATAGTTTTGATAATTGCATCCGGATCACGATAGCACCCTAAAGGACCAATAATCACCGGGCAACCGATTGCAGGTGCTAAAATTTCCCATTGAGCAGCATCAAAACTCATTGGCGTTTTCTGCAAAATCCGAGAGTGAGATCCTAACCTAAACGCTTTTGCAAGAAACCTCATTTGATTCACAATACTGTGATGTTCAATCATGACTCCCTTTGGTTTACCCGTACTACCAGAGGTATAAATAATATAAGCCAGACTGGTAGATTTGGGGGCTTGAGCCGTGTTTAGAATATCTTCTATTGTTCGTGTTTTTATAGTCAGAGCGACATCTTCTGGTGTCACAATTAATACTGATTTTGGTGCAATATCCTGTAGCTGTCCTTTTAAATGCGATTGCGTAAAAATCACATCAATGCCAGAATCTTCTATCATATATTTAAGGCGTTCAGCTGGATAATCAGGCGATAATGGCAAATAGGCTTTATCCGCTGATAAAATACCCCATGCACCACAAATTAAATCTATAGAAGGGTCACAAAAAAGCCCAATACCCACCGAATTCTTTGAGCTAATTTCTGACAAACAATACCCTATCTCTTTCACTTTCAAATAGAAATCAGCGTAGCTGAGTGATTCTTCTTTATCAATAACAACATACCTACCTGCCTGGCGTTTAATAAGTTGACTCTCAAGCATATCCATCAAGGTTATTGCTTTTTCTTTAAAGTCAACATCAGTGATTAAATCACATTGTGTAATATTATTTTCTAACATTTTCAATAACTTTATATAAAAATAAAATGAATGTCTTCGTAGTTAAAAATGACATTTTATCTACGAAACTATAAGTGTCTTTTTACTCATGATTTATGACTTATATTTCATTAAAATCATTCAATAAAATGACGTCAACAAAGGCACACTCTTTGCGGCAGGTTAATGCCTTAAAGATTATCTAAAAAGATTAATTTATTAGATGATGAGATTCAAAAATTTATATTTTGATTATTCAACACTCTCCGTAAATAAAACGATCATAACTTTCACTGGTGATATTAGAATATTTATTCGTAGTTTCGTGATCAAATCTACCTATCTGATCACGATAATAAATTATACCCTTCATCCTTTAACTTGCTGCTTTGTTGGCTGCTTTCACTTACCCCAGTCACATAGTTATCTATGCTCCTGGGGATGCATTCATTTGCCGCCGCGCTGCAACTTGAAATCTATTGGGTATATACTACTCATCATTATCTCCATTAAATAAAATCTTAATAGCCAATTTATTACTCAATCGGTAATTCTTCGAAAGAAGGAGGAAGCAAAGGCGTACTTGTAAATTGATTTGCTGCTGCCCTATAAATAGTTAAACCATATTCTTTCCACAATTGATGCATAACATAAACAAGTTTCGGATTATGTTCTTCTTCTTCCTCTAATGCCCTTGCAATAATATGCGCCCACTCCTGCTCCCAGAGAGAATAAGTCATTTCGTCTTGCCTGAAAGAATAAACCTGATTAAGCACAGAAAACTTAGCAGGCTTCGATAAGTCAGTTGTTGAGAACAGAATGCACAACATACCAACCCAATAACCTTTAATAATATTTTTACTTTCATCAGCAGGCAAACGTGCAGCGATCTTTTTCATTGCAAACAACGAAGTAACTAAATGAAGAAGCAAAAAATCACCGGGTTTAGCGAGATAAATCAATGTCACGACATAGAACAATTGAGCCCAACTTTCTTCTACATTTTGTGTCTCTATCCAAACCGGCAAACGGTATATTTCTGGATGGCCTTGCATCAAGAGGCGAGCAATACGATATTGAAGGCCGGATCTTTTTAATTCAGGATGTATTAAATCTGTATCGGCTAAATCTTCATTATCAATCAACGAATTCACCCAATCGGTCAATTCTACTTTTCTCTTTTCCCACAGTGTTGAAATTCTCAATATAGAATCAAAAGCATTCTTATCGTTTAGAGAACTATCAGTAAAAGCGCTCTCTGAATGGCAAGGCACATACGAAAATGCCATGTAAGCAAGCCCTTCAATAATCATCCAGGGATGATCGATATCCAATGCCCAACCTAAATGGATTGTACCGTGAGTTAATGCACCAGCCCATCCAGGCCAAAGAGTCGGCATATATTCTTGTAATACCTGTTCAATCCCTTTCTTTTTAATTTCTTCTTCAAAATAATCACAGTAAGAAGAATAACTTGTTCTTTTACCCAAGAAATGTTGCCAGTTCGTCCTATCTATCACATGCTTTAATGTTTTAGGTGATTCAAGCCCCATACCATAGGGCGTCAATTTAGCATAATTATCATAATAGTCTTTAATTCTGCCAGCGTTGATCCCTAAGCCATGAAGCGCTATAACAGCATGTTTAACATGATTAGTCAGATGGCCGTTAAATTCAATATGATATGAACGATCATTAAGTAATTTGTTAATCATTTTTTTACCCCATTGTTTCTTATTTTGACTCAGTCGTTTTCCTAGTGAGATAAATCCCAACTAATACAAACAATACTCCAACAATCCTCGCTAACCCGGGAGTAATACCCTGATATAGCCAATCAAGCAATACCGCTGATAACATTTGCCCTGCAATAACAAGGACAGCAGCATTCATCGCACCTAATTTAGGAAAAATATAGCTACTTACTGCCACAAACAGAGCGCCAAACACCCCACCCATATAAGCCGCTGTGGGGATAGCGTTAAAATCCCATTCATTCCACTGCCAGCTCGATAAAAGCGTTAAGATCACTGTGAGTAGAAAAAAACCACCTATATGATTCCAAAGCGAAGCACCAAAAGAACCAATTGAGACACTCAACTGTCCATTAATCGTTCTTGCCGCAGCGATAAATATGCCATTTAACAAGGCAATAAAAATCAAACTCAACATTAGTTGCTTCCCCCAAAGAGAATTAACATACTGCCAAATAGAACAAAGCAAATAACATATAAATCTTGTATCACTATCTTTCTTTTTCTTGTTCCTAAAAGTCCAAAATGATCAGCAACCAAACCAAAAAATATTTGCCCAACTAAACCTAATGAAATTGTACTAGACAACGGTAGTCCACCATTAATAACAACAGCCGCTAACACAACGGTAAATGCACCAGGAATACCACCGAGATAAAACCATATAGGGATATTCGATTTCGTCTGTTTCTTTTCGTTCGTTTCTTTTTTAGAAAAGAGCGCAGATACAATAATACATAATATCAAAGCAACAATCGCTCCAATACCATGAGCTACCCATGATGCAAAAAAGGGTGTTGTACTTTCCGACAAAATGCTATTGGTGTAAATCATCAACGTCAGTAGACTTCCACCAATAATTGCTAGTAAAATATTTCTTATCGTATTAATCACTTAAACATATTCTCCTCAATAATATGGAGTACATCATCAAAACAATTAGCTATCCAGGTTGGCTTAGCTTCTTCCAAGGTACAGACATTATGTATACCATATGTCACAGCGATTGATCGCATACCAACTGAATTCGCCATATAAATATCGTGAGTTGTATCACCTACCATGACCGCCATCTCTGGCATAGCACCGTAGTATTCCAGGATTTTCCTTCCTGATTCTGGATCTGGTTTAGGTTTTGAAACATGATCAGCACCAATTACCCTATCAAACACAGCGTCTATACCCGCAGCCTGAAGTAATGCTGTTGCACTTGCTGTAAATTTGCTGGTCGCTACCGATAGTTTTATTCCCCATTTATTTAAAGTCATTAATCCATCTTCAACACCAGGAAATAACAACTCCTTTGCTTTCGGCAGAATACATAGACGATACTGCAATTGATATTGTTCAACGGCTTTAGCGATTAATGCCTCTTCAGGAGATACATTTAAAAGCGTTGCAAATGCTTTCTCTAAAGGTAACCCAATCGTAGTGCGAATGTTTTCATCTCCCGATAATGGAATATTTAACACCTTAAAAACAGCATTGAACGTTTCCACTATTGCTCGAGAGGTATCAAACAATGTACCGTCCAAATCGAAGATGAGTATTTTGCTCATTAAAACACCTTTAAAAGATCATCAATCATAAAAATGAAAAAATACTCACTTAGTAATTTGGATATTTAATCAAAAAAGTTTTTTTAAATTTAATTTCAGGGGAATAAACCTTTTCATTCCATTTGTCTTTTTCGATTGGCTCTAATGAAATGGAAATAACATCCTCTTTGCAATTAAACATTTTTTTTACTACCTTCATCAATTCTAAAGATAGGGTGTCTTTATCTTCTTGTGAAAGATAAACAGGAAAATGTTTTATACTAATATGTGGCATATGTAATCCTTGAAAATATTAAATATAATTAATCTACTTTTGTTATATCGTATTCACGATGGTTGATAAGTTCCAAAATAGCGATCACCAAAATCACCTATGCCTGGATTCATAAAAGCATCTTTATTAAGCCCATTCTCAATTGAAGAAGTCACAAGTTGAATTTTAGGGTATGACGCCATGATCCTTTGAAGACCAACAGGAGAAGAAAGAAAATTAACAACAATAATATTATCTTCAGGCACCCCTTTTTCCTTTAATAAATCTATAGCCTTAGCTAATGATCCTCCCGTAGCCAGCATAGGCTCAAAAAGTAAAATAGTTCTCTGCGCAATATCATCAGGTAAGTTCGAATAATAATAATGAGGCAGTTTTGTTAATTTATCCCTTTGAATAAGAATTTTCCCCGTTGGAAAATCAGGATACATTCTTCGGTATTCACCTTCTATACTTTCTCCTGCTCGTATTATCGAAACACCACAAAGTTTAGTATTTAAAATAGCTCCGTTATAAATATCCCCAATTGGGGTTTGAATATTATGAGAGGTATAGGGGAGCAACTCGGATGCCGCCTCTAATAATAAACGAATGATACGATCAGAATAAAATACAAACTCCGATTGTTCGGCTTTACGATTACGTGCTTTTGTATGCAAAGAAGCCAAATACTGACTTTTCGGCAAAACATGTACGTTATTATAATTATCCATTATAACTCCAAATTAATATTTATAGATAAATGCTATTCAGCTGTACCCAGTATCAAATAAACCCGTGACAATCAAAGTGTCTTCTATAGTTGCAAACGAAATCAGGTAACGCAAGACAAATATTTTGGCATATTTTGACGTTTCAACGGTGTACTGAAAAAACCAAACCTATTTTTGGGAGGATGTCTGATGTCGATTTTATAGGGAGAGTGCTTAGCAGAATTATATTCACTGTGCTTTTACCTCTTAATTATACCACTACAAATTTAGATCACCACATATCGATTGAAAGATAAACTCTCATATTTATTTTCTGAATGCAATAGCCCGAATCTACGGTATTAGTGTTATATATTGCTATTTTATTATTCAAATAGTTGTATTTAACAATAAAATCAAAAATGAAGGTGCTTAAATTCAAACCGTATTTTCAGACTTGTCTTATTTCTCTATAAACCTTTATAGGGCTCGTAATCTGACTTATCAGAGAAATAAAAAAATAGATAGACTCTAAAAGATAACTGTTATCCACCTTTTCTTTACTGATTGAGGGGTAGTTCGCATATTGCCGGTAATATTACAAACATTAATGAATGAATTGCAACATTTTACCCAATACCGCAACGCCTTGCTTTCCCTCAGCGCCAAAAAGGCCAAGAAGTATGTCTTACCCTACTTAAGCCCCTCACCAAATTCAAGCCACTGATATTGAATACCGTCTTGTTATGACAACGACCAAACATCAACTTTGCGCCACGTAATAATTTAATGTGATAATTTCTTATCGCTAAGATAAAGGATAATACATTTTCTCAAATAAATTGCAGAAAACTATTATAGCTCTTACCAGAATCATAAAGAGATGCTAAAGTTGAGCCATATCAATATTTCTAATGAGCATGCCATATGATCCAGGAAAAACGTGTTATTCGTCGAATCCAGTCCGGTGGTTGTGCGATCCACTGCCAGGATTGCAGCATTAACCAGCTGTGCATCCCTTTTACCCTGAATGAGCACGAGCTTGATCAACTCGATAATATCATTGAGCGTAAAAAACCCATCCAGAAAGGACAAACTCTGTTTAAAGCAGGCGACGAGTTGAAATCTCTTTATGCTATCCGTTCTGGAACAATTAAAAGCTACACCATCACTGAAGAAGGTGATGAACAAATTACAGGTTTCCATCTCGCTGGGGATTTAGTCGGTTTTGATGCCATCCTTAATACTCAGCATCCAAGTTTTGCACAAGCCCTGGAAACATCAATGGTCTGTGAGATCCCATTCGAAACATTAGATGACCTGTCTGGTAAAATGCCTAATCTCCGCCAACAAATGATGCGTCTAATGAGTGGCGAAATTAAAGGCGACCAAGAAATGATACTGTTGTTATCCAAGAAAAATGCTGAAGAACGATTGGCTGCATTTATCTATAATCTTTCCCGCCGTTTCGCTCAGCGCGGTTTCTCACCAAGGGAATTCCGTTTAACCATGACCCGCAGTGATATTGGTAATTATCTTGGTTTAACCGTTGAAACAATCAGTCGTCTGCTTGGACGTTTCCAAAAAAGCGGAACTCTCGGCGTAAAAGGTAAATATATCACTATCGAAAATATGGATGCATTATCTGACTTAGCCGGAAAAAAATCTGTTTCAATTTCCTGATTTTTAAGCCAGATCATCTTATTTTGTTGATCTGGTTCACCACTGACCTGTCCAGTTTGCTTATATTGGTTTATCTTTAGTATTGAAGAATGTTTTGTCTAGCCTCTGTGAGGAACCATTATGGCAAACTATCAAAACCTTTTAGTTGCAATTGACCCAAGTCAGGATGATCAACCGGCATTAAGACGTGCAGTTTATATAGTGCAACGTAACGGTGGCCGGATTAAAGCCTTTCTGCCTATTTATGATCTATCCTATGAAATGACTACCTTGCTTTCCCCTGAAGAAGCTAGTGCTATGCGTCAAGGTATGATCAACCAGCGTACAGCCTGGCTTAAGCAACAAGCTCACTACTATCTGGAAGCCGGCATTGATATTGAAATAAAAGTGATATGGCACAATCGGCCTTACGAAGCGATTGTTCAGGAAGTCATTGCTGATAAACATGATTTGCTTCTGAAGATGACACACAAACATGACAAGCTGGGATCTTTGATTTTCACCCCACTTGACTGGCAGTTATTACGCAAATGCCCATGTCCGGTATGGATGGTAAAAGATCAGATATGGCCGGATAAAGGCTCTGTTCTGGTAGCGGTTAACTTATCTGATGAAGAGTCATACCACCATGAGTTGAACTTGAAACTGGTCAGGGAAACCCAAGACTTGGCAAATCAGATAGTGAAAAACCCAGAAATTCATTTGGTCAGCGCTTATCCTGTAGCACCGCTGAATATTAGTATTGAACTACCGGATTTCGACCCAAGCGTTTATAACAGCGCATTGCGTGGTCAGCACCTTATCGCCATGAAAGGACTTCGCCAGAAATTCTGTATTGATGAAAAATATACTCACGTTCATGAAGGGCTACCGGAACAAGTTATTCCTGGAATGTGTGATGAAATGAGTGCAGGTATTGTTGTTCTCGGTATTCTTGGCAGAACTGGACTGTCTGCTGCTTTTCTGGGAAATACCGCAGAACATGTGATCGACCATCTAAAATGTGACCTTCTGGCAATCAAACCAGATGGTTTTGAATGTCCAATCAAAGCTGCCAAAGGAATAACAGCAACAAAATGATAGCAATTCAAATGTGTAAGGTACTTGTCTGTCTGTTCCGGTTATCTTCCGTTTCCTCGACCAGACAGACGCACCGCCAGCGTCACCCACCCTAATCAACGAATTGCGGCGGATATTCGAGCATACAGCCGAGTATGGGGATAAACAGTCCGCTCCAAACTGAAATAACCCCCGAAAATTTAAATACAATGAATTAACTTTCGAGAGTAACCACAAGGTTAAGTAAGATTTTAGCAGTTGGAAAAACAAGTAAATATTGATAACTAAATATTTTCAAGGGGGATATTAAATTAATGAACAATTTAGAAGATACAGAAAAATATTACGATAATTTAGCCAACGACTATGATTATTTTTATAATGACAACATAAGCCTGGCGGAAGATGAAATTATTAAAGACATTATTTCCAGATTAGTAACTCCATTTAGCAGTGTACTAGACTGTGGTTGCGGTACTGGATTGGCAAGATATCTTATGAAAGATATTCCTTGCCAATATACAGGAATAGATATTTCAAAAAATATGTTAGAGATAGCACAAAATAAGTATCCAGAATGCCATTTTATTCATGGTGATTGCTCAAAAATGCCCTATATAAAGGACAATTCCATTGATAACATCATTTCGCTGAATGGTGTCTTCTCTCACATTATTAATTATAATGATGCCATACATGAGATGTGGAGAACACTCAAACCCGGTGGTAATCTATTTATTATGGTATACAGTCGCTTTGCTATAAGAAGGTTACTTTCCGGCAAATCTTTCAGTATCAAAAGCGGGTATGATATACGGAACAATATAAAAAAAAGAAAGTCTTGCGCACCTGCTGTTTTTTGGTCTTTAAAATCATTAAAGAAAGAATTTAATTGCTTTAATGAAATTGAAGTTTTTGGGTTAAATATATTTGCCAGTATTTTAAAAAGACAAAGTTCAATTGAGGATATAATTTCTTTTTTAAGGAAGGAAAAACATCTTCCTCTGTTTGTGCAGCAGTTTTCTCATGCATTGATTTTAAAGGCTAAAAAATGAAAGAAGTCATAATGTTTTTGAATTTTTCTCAATATGTACCATATTTTATATCAATATTTAACGGGAAGACAAAGCCATCCGTCAGTGGATGGCTCTGCTTTTCATTATCACTATTGGTAACAATAATAGCTTCTCTTTCACTTGGAACTTACAGTGTAATCATTTCATGTGGTTTTAGCCTATTATGCCAAATAATTATTATGTTCATTGGCTTACGATACAATATGGCTCTGCGACCAGATAAAACTGAGAAATTTATATTGTTGATTATTTTCATAAGCATAATTGCATGGGTGGGTTCAGGAAGTCCATCATCAGCAATATATATAAATATATGCGTTGATATTATTGGCACAGTTCTTATCATGAAAAAATTATATCAATTACCAGATACAGAATCACTCTCTACCTGGTTTATTGGCACTATTGGATCTGGAATTGCTGTCTGGTATTTTTCTATTGCTATAGATAGCCTAGTTAGTTATATCTACTTAGTAACTGTTTTCACTTCCAATCTTATTATCATAGGATTAATAATATTTCAAAAAATAAAATTTTTAGAGAAAAGAGAAAATGATAAAGTTTTTTAAATTTACTTTCATTAAACAAAGCTTCTTTACGGCCTTGTTATTCGATAGTTCCAACAAATATTTTTATACCCGTTATCACTCAAGTTGCCTCTTTGTTGGCTACACTCACTCTCCCCGGTCACATAGTTACCTATGCTCCCGGGGATTCGCTCCCTTGCCGTCGCGAAGCCTCTTGAAATCCATAGGGTATATATCGCATTTCCTCTTTTTCACTATAAATCACAAATGATTTATTCTACGTCACTTTTGCTCATAGCCTATGCAAGATAAAAAAACATTCGTTATCAGTATATAGCGATGAAACCCAAAACCAGATTTTTGTCCTGGATTTCAACGCCAGATAAACGGCTCAGGCAGTGTAACACCAAGGATCTCCTCCCGCGCTATACACCAGAAAAGACGGATACTGGCTTTAACTTGATGAGTTTCTTTCCCCAGTGCCTTAAATATCAAGCCACATTGATTAGGTAAGCGGCTAGCACCGCTAGCTATACCCGTTTCAGCATCGTACTGCGGCGCTATACGCGCCAGAATACTATCGTGATGAACTTGAGGTGTCAGCAGGATTACGTTACCAAACACATGAAATGGCCCCATCACCCCTACGTTGTCCAGCGGTTGTTTTTTAGGTTCCAGTACATAACGTTCTGCAAACAATATCTTGTCATCGAAATCAATCGCCGTAATAAGTGATGAGTAAACATCAAATTTAAATCCCTGATCCGCTGGGTGATATTTACGGCCAGACATGATTATCTCAGAATAAATCAGCGTGGCCGTTGGGTGGATGACTATTTGAGTATCAGTGATAAACCGAGAGCCACTATGAGGTATCACCGGATCGGGCATCATTTCCAGATAGCCTCCCTGCTCTATCTGGATGGTTTGTGCCTGCGCCGCGTAATTATTCACCATCGAATGAATCTTGGTAGCCGATTGGGTAGTAACATGCCCAAACGCATCCTGAGCAACATGAATGTCCAGCGCCAGCCTATCTCCTTGCAATATGCATCCTGATGTGGAGATCATAAATACACACGGCATCTGGGGTAATGCCTCATCCCAATACAACGCTCGCTGCACCAGATAAGGAACCTGACGCTCCATCTGAGCCAGAATACTGCGCTCACCACGCTGGGCAAACCCCAATCGAAGATAGCCACTTTTACCCACATCACCACTTGCCATCTGCGGAGGTTCATCCTGAAACAACGCAAATTCCGGAGCGTTGACACCAAGATCATGAACGCGTTGACGTGCTTCATTGGCGTTTTGCTGCAAGCCCGTAGACGTCATTGTGTCGCCTGTAGCGCATGAGTAAACAGAAAATCACGCATAATCATATCTACCAACGCTTGAACACCCTCACCGGTTTTGCAATTCGTGAGGATATAAGGACGCTGACCACGTACCACCTGAGTGTCACTCTCCATTACCGCCAGACTAGCACCGACATGAGGGGCCAAATCGATTTTATTGATCACCAGAATATCGGCCTGAACCAAACCGGGACCATTCTTGCGTGGGATTTTCTCCCCTTCGGCCACATCAATCACATAAATATAAAAGTCTGCCAGTGCCGGACTAAAAGTCAGTGTCAAATTATCACCACCACTTTCAATCAACACGACATCGCTGTCAGGAAAACGCGCTTCCATTTCCTCCACCGCAGCAATATTCATACTGGGATCTTCTCGTACTGCTGTGTGAGGACAAGCACCCGTTTCTACACCGAGTATTTTCTCCTCATCCAAAATGCCTTTCAGTGTCCGCTTGACCTGTTTAGCATCTTCAGTAGTGACAATATCGTTGGTAATAATCAGCGGTTTTATTCCGCGCTGGATCAAGATAGGTGTGATAACTTCAATAATGGCGGTCTTACCTGAACCCACGGGACCACCAATACCAATACGGGTAATCTTTTTCACAGGAATTTCCTCACACGATTAAGACGTAGTTTAAAGCGATATCAGGATCAGGTTAGTTACTGAATAACCGGGTAAAAGCACTAACATGTAATGCTGCCAATACATCAGTCACGGGTGCATAAGATGTCATCTGCTCAATTCCCCCTTTCTCCGCCTCGTCACAAAACTGCTCAATATCCTGATTCAACAAGAACAAAATACGTTGAATCTCAATATGGGTAACACGCATTAGACGTATAGCCGCACTGAGTATTGTCATGGCAACGCCATATTGATGCATAACAATCACTTCACGCGGAGGAGCGCCCAATGCACTCATGACCACCGCCAGGGTAATCGGATAGGTGCCAGCAGCAATATCGCTCTTTATTTGTGCCAGCCACCATGCAATCAATGACTCACCCGTTACCTCAACAGCCATTTCTGCTAACTTTTTCCCCATCCGCGTTACCATAGTGCGACCTTCTTCATTCAATTTGCGGTTAAGCACTGCCCAATCATGAGAGATAACGGCATCATGCTGTCCACTATTCAATGCCTGACAAGCAGCAACGACCGCACGACCATCACCGCTAACGGCCTGTAACAACGCTGTCCGGGTAAACTCGCTTAGCGTCACCACGTCATAGACGATTTTGCTTTGAATAGCTGATTCCAAACCGTTTGAGAAAGAAAACGCACCAACAGGCAACACTGAATCCGCAAATTGCATGATTCTGATTAAGCGGAGAGCATTCATTTCAGTTTAATCACATGCTGATTGAGAAATGTGTTATCGACATGAACGTGTGTTGCGGAATCCTCTGCCCCACCAAATAATAAACGTGCCTCAGCGTTGTTAAGAGAAGGCAAAATCTCTTCGCCTTTGACAAAAGAATAAGGCAATGCATGAAAACCGTGAGTTTTCATGACTGAATCCATCACCTTAGTTGATACTGTCAGCGGAATATAAATCTGGTTATTTTTAATCACTGATTTCCAATGTTGGTTACCTAAAGCGTGACCAAGTTCAAAACTGGTTTTCATTATCGTTTCTGAATCTACTGACAGTAATGACTTCAAATGAATAACCATCACATCACGCAAACTCATCTGTACAATAACAGCCAGTCTTTTGGTTTCATCCCACAATAAAATATCGCCATCAGACAATACCTGATGACGGTCAAGGGAAATACCCAAATCCAACCCATTAAGCGTGGATTTACGGCAACGGCTTTTTTGAGCTTCCCATTGCGAAAGTACTAAGATATCCGGCGAGATCCCTTGCAAACGATCTCGCCAGAAAACATCTTTTTTGGCATTACCAAGAATATGTTCAATAATAATCATCAAATAATCCTCTAAACGCGTGGATCGGTTAATCCAGCCAGAAAAATATTCTCTGACCAGACAGTAAAAAATAGATTAACTGAAGAAATAGCGCTGATTAAGCGCGACTGTCCTGACCGGTTTCACTGTGGCATATTCACCATTCACCTTGACGGCAAAGGTTTCAGCATCTACTTCAATGGTTGGCGTTTCGGCATTACGTACCATATCTTGCTTGGAAATAGCCCGGCAGTTGCGTACCGCTATGACCTGGCGCGCCAAATCAAGCTGCTCTTTTATCCCCTGTTCCATTGCCGCCTGGGATACAAAAGTTACACAAGTTTCTTGAAGAGTTTTGCCTAACGCGCCAAACATCGGACGATAAAATGTCGGCTGTGGTGTCGGTAATGAAGCATTCGGGTCGCCCATTACCGCCCAGTTAATCATACCGCCTTTGATGACCAACTTAGGTTTTGCGCCGAAGAAACGCGGCTCCCATAACACAAGATCAGCCATCTTTCCCACTTCGATTGAACCAAGTACGTGGCTTATCCCCTGTGCAATCGCCGGATTAATCGTAATTTTGGCGACGTAACGTAATACCCGGAAATTATCGTTATCCGCTGCATCTTCCGGCAACTTACCGCGGGCTGCTTTCATGGCATGAGCAGTTTGCATCACACGCAGCCAATTTTCTCCCACACGCCCCATGGCCTGGGAGTCACTGGAAAACATCGACAATACCCCCATGTCATGCAAGACATTTTCCGCAGCAATGGTTTCCGAACGCACACGGCTTTCAGAGAAAGCAACATCAGCCGGTACATTGGGATTAAGGTTATGGCAAACCATAATCATATCAAACAGTTCTGCTTGACTATTGATACCGTAAGGCAACGTGGGATTGGTAGAACTGGGTAACACATTCATCTGACTGGCAACTTTAATGATATCCGGTGCATGCCCGCCACCAGCGCCCTCAGTGTGAAAAGTATGAATGGTGCGCCCTTCAAAAGCATCAATGGTATCTTCAACATAACCACCTTCATTCAAACTGTCGGTATGTACTGCCACTTGAATATCCATTTCATCCGCCACCCGCAAGGCATTACGTAATGCAGAATTGGTTGCTCCCCAGTCTTCATGTACTTTCAGCCCCACAGCTCCGGCCTTAATCTGCTCCACCAGTGGCATAGCCACCGCAGCATGGCCTTTTCCCAAAATACCTATGTTAACCGGTAAGCCTTCAAAAGCACGCAACATTCGGTGAATATGCCACGGACCCGCGGTGACAGTTGTACCGTTAGTACCATCAGTGGGACCAACACCACCACCAAAGAAAGTCGTCACACCATTGGACAAAGCATGTTCAGCTTGTTGGGGAGAAATAAAATGAATGTGGGTATCAATGCCCGCCGCCGTGAGAATCAGATGTTCACCAGATATCGCATCAGTACTGACGCCAACCACCATACCGGGAGTAACTCCATTCATCATACTGGGATTACCGCTTTTACCTATCCCGACGATGCGGCCATCTTTTATACCGACGTCAGCTTTGACTACCCCTTGACGTGCATCCAAAATAGTGACGTTGGTAATCACCAAATCCAGGACATTTGCGCTGGTCATACGATTATCTGCACCCATGCCATCACGCAGAGATTTACCCCCGCCGTAGACTGACTCCTCTCCATAACCGCGCAGATCTTTTTCAATTTCAACAAACAGATTGGTATCACCCAAGCGAATCTTATCACCGATAGTCGGACCAAAAAGACCCACATATTCCTGCCGGGAAATGGTTGGCATAGTTTTATTCCTTTGTTCGAAAGATCTTACGATGTTCGTCAACCCTACTCGATAGTTTTATACCCAATAGATTTCAAGTTGCAGGGCGGCGGCAAGTGAACGCAGCCAACAAAGCAGCAGCTTGAAAGATGAAGGGTATATACCCCGTTAGCTAGCCCGGCGTACAACAATGATTTTTTCTACATGCTCACCGGTAGCAACAGTGCCTTTACCCACCCAGCCATCAACTAAGTTATTAAATCCATAAACATTTTGTTTCCCACCAATCAGGATCAGTGACACTTCAATTTCATCTCCGGGTTCAAAACGGATTGCGGTTGTGGCAGTGATATTGAGTCGTTTACCGAACGCAGACGCGCGATCAAATTGCAGAGCGTTGTTCACCTCAAAAAAATGAAAATGAGATCCCACCTGAATAGGGCGATCACCTGAATTACGAACTTTCAATTGAATAACCGGACAATCTTCATTAAATGAGATTGGGTCTTTAGCAAGGATATATCCCCCTAACGGAGTGATATCTTCTTTATTATTATTTTTCATCAGAAAATCTCTACGTTATAGACGTGAATCAAGACCATAAATTAATATTCTGTCTGGATAACTTTTCCTGCTATTTATAATCTATTCTGAAAATTATTGAATAGGATCATGTACAGTCACCAAACGACTGCCATCAGTAAATATTGCTTCAACCTGCACATGTGGAATGAGATCAGCCACACCATCCATAACATCTTCTTTAGTTAGGACGTGCCTTGAATCATTCATGACTTCTTCTAACGTTTTCCCCTCTCTAGCCCCTTCCAAGGCAGCTGTGGTAATAATAGCGACAGCTTCAGGGTAATTGAGCTTTAAGCCGCGAGACTTACGCTTTAATGCAACATCAGCCAATGTATATACCATGAGTTTCTCAATTTCTCTTGGCGTTAATTGCATAAAACCCCCTAATAATTGGTTATTCCATACAGTTACAATATTATGTCAAAATAATTCTGAATACTGGGTCATATATCCTTTAGAAAAAAGTTTTGACATAAGAATCATATTATGTCAATTAAGATATTCTCCTTAAAACAAGTTAGTCCTCTTACCTCTTATTTAAGTTTATCCAAGGTAATATTACAAGTTGACTATTATTATGGTTTAGCAGAAGACCGTACATTATTGCGTACAGCGGATACTAACTGTTTTTTCTCTTAGAAATCACCCGCAAGCGGGTTTAATATCAATAGGTCTCTTATTATGCATAAAAAACGCGCACTCTCTCTTCTTGTTGTTCTGGTTGCTGCCAACATACTTGCCTGGATTTGGGCATTTATTGCTTTCCGTCATCATGCGGTAATGATGGGAGCTGCTCTGTTGGCTTACGGTTATGGTCTACGCCATGCGGTAGATGCCGATCATATCGCCGCAATTGATAACGTCACCCGTAAACTGATGCAGCAAGGCAAATCATCCATTGCGGTCGGCGCTTTCTTTTCCCTAGGACACTCTACCATTGTTATTCTGGCCTGCCTCGCTATCGTCCTGACCTCAATGGCTTTTAAAGATCAGATGGGTTGGGTCCATGATTATGGCGGCATTATTGGTACCTTAGTTTCTGCCTGTTTTCTACTAGCAATAGCGCTGATTAATTTACTGATACTGAAAAGCGTCTATCAGAAGTTTCAGGAGATCAAACGAGGAAGGACTCTGGCTAAAAGTGATTTATCTGTACTAGAAACAGCGCCGGGGGGAATAATGACCCGCTTGTTTCACTCAGTGTTTCGGCTGGTAAACAAAAGCTGGCATATGTATCTGGTTGGCTTTCTGTTTGGGTTGGGTTTCGACACGGCTACCGAAGTTGGGCTGTTAAGTATATCCGCTGTCGGCTCTCTTAGTGGGCTTCCGTTGTGGTCAATAATGGTATTTCCTGCCCTATTTGCCAGTGGTATGGCGCTAATCGACTCACTGGATAATTTTGTTATGGTGGGAGCTTATGGTTGGGCTTTTTCCCAGCCAGCGCGCAAGATCTACTACAACATGACTATTACCGCCGCCTCCGTTGCCGTAGCACTGTTCATTGGTGGGCTGGAAGCGCTCGGGCTTATCGCTGACCAGTGGGATTTACACGGCATTTTCTGGGACACCATTGGCGCATTGAATGACAATATGGGTAACGTTGGTTTTTGGGTCGTTGGAATTTTCATTCTGTTCTGGACATTATCAGTGATGAATTATCGCTGGCGGGGATACGATACGCTGGAGATTAAGTAACAAACACGGAATTCTTTACATGTGTGCGGTGTATTACACCCAGAAATGTTGTTATGCTCGCGACATAATGATAGCATTTGTGTTACTAGTAGGGGTTATAAGCCGGAATCCCAGAAAATTCCGTCACTCTGATTTTACCCTCCAGACTAGTGAAGTTATCATCACCATTCTTTTCAGAAGATCACTGAGTTGTCCGACAAACGAACATTAGCTGGTCATGCCGGATATAGTCCGAAAACTACTTGAACAACGGAATTTCGGACAATAGGATAGACGGACGGAATAACGGACAAACAAAGAGAAAAATGACACTGATCGGCTATGCGCGAATATCAACAGCGGAACAAGATATTGCTTTGCAGACGGATGCTCTACTTAAGGTAGGTTGCGAACGAATTTTTGAGGACACTAAGCATCGTCCACTAGATCAGCATCAATATCACAGTAAAATATTGACTTTATTCCCCTAATAGGGAATTTATTTTGATAAGTTAGAAAATATTGATTTTAATAGATTACCATTTAAAGCTCTAACATTAGAAAGAGTAAAGTGACCATCTATCTGGAGTGTGCAATAAAGAACACCCTATGTACGTAATGGAATACTTTCGGAGTGTAAGAATATGTCTTATACTATAGAATGTTAATTATCTGAATGAGGTGTATTATGGTATCGCGTACAATGACGGTAGATACCGGCGAAGAATTATGTGGTTTTGTAGAAAGCCTAGTTGAATCAGGTTATTACAAAACTAATAGTGAAGTCGTTCGGGAGGGATTACGGTTATTACAGGAAAAACAAGCTGAGTCCAAACTTGAAGCACTTCGTCAGCTAATTGATGAAGGTGATAACAGTGGAGAAGTTATAGCGTGGGATCTCAATACTTTCCTTACACGTATGAAAAATAAAACACACAATGTCCAGTAAAACATTTTTTCTAAAGCCTAAAGCTGAACAGGATTTAGAGGCTATTTTTGAATACAGTTATCAAGAATTTGGCCCGGAATTACAGCCATATTCGACTTGGGCTAAAGGCATTCCCGGTTGCTTCACACATTATCTTTTTTCGTTTAATTGCAAATGGGATCATTATCGTAAGAGTCTTACACAAATCTATGGATTATCAACGGCACATCTGATCATCATGGGGTTGTAAGCCGAAATCCCAGAAAACTCCGTCACCCTAAATTTAGCTCCGCTATAAGCGCATCGAGGTCAATAATTTTACCCTCGTTCAGGAAGGTATAATGCCCGTTCAGCAAAATATGCAATTAGAACCCCACAAAATATTTATGTGGGGTTTGTAGTTATAACGATAAAAAATCACAATGCACGCAGGATTGCTTCTACGCTTGCCTTCGCATCACCAAACAACATTTGGCTGTTGTCTTTAAAGAATAGCGGGTTCTGCACACCAGCGTAACCTGTGTTCATGGAGCGTTTGAACACAACAACGTTCTGTGACTTCCAGACTTCCAATACTGGCATACCAGCAATCGGGCTGTTTGGATCTTCCTGTGCAGCCGGGTTAACGGTATCGTTAGCACCAATGACCAGTACCGTATCGGTATCAGAGAAATCATCATTGATTTCATCCATTTCCAGAACAACGTCATAAGGAACTTTTGCTTCCGCCAACAGTACATTCATATGTCCAGGCAGACGTCCCGCCACTGGATGGATACCAAAACGAACCTTAACCCCCTTTTCACGTAGTTTGGCGGTGATGTCATGTACCGGGTACTGTGCCTGTGCAACAGCCATACCATATCCCGGTGTGATAATGACAGAAGTTGAATTTTTCAGCAGCTCAGCAACTTCTTCAGCCGTGGTTTCGCGGTATTCTCCCATCTCCTGATTATCACCGGTTGAAGAACCATCAGTACCAAACCCTCCGGCAATTACACTAATAAAAGAACGGTTCATTGCCTTACACATGATGTAAGACAGAATCGCCCCTGAAGAACCTACCAGCGCACCCGTTACAATCAGTAAATCATTGCTCAGCATGAAGCCAGCTGCCGCTGCCGCCCAACCAGAATAGGAGTTCAACATTGAAACCACTACCGGCATATCTGCCCCACCGATAGAAGCCACCAAGTGCCAACCAAACGCCAGTGCAATTGCAGTCATAATTAACAGCGTGAATACTTGTAAACCGATACTTTCCGTTTTCACAAAAGTAACTAGCAATACAAAAGAGATAACTAATGCTGCAAGATTTAATTTATGACGATTTGGTAGCATCAGCGGTTTAGAAGAAATTTTCCCACATAATTTACCAAATGCGACAACAGAACCTGTGAAGGTAACCGCACCGATGAAAACCCCCAGGAATACTTCTGTCAGATGGATATTTTCCATTATCGGTTCAGCAAAACTATCGTGAGCAATAAAACTGTTAAACCCGACTAATACAGCAGCTAAGCCGACAAAGCTGTGCAAAATTGCGACCAGTTCCGGCATTTCAGTCATTTCAACTTTATTTGCCAAGCGAATACCAATAACCGCGCCGATCACCATCGCTAGAATAACCCAAACAACACTTCCGGTATCTGGCCCGAAGATAGTCGCAATCAATGCAATTGCCATCCCGGTAATACCAAAAATATTCCCACGTTTGGAGCTTTCATGACGTGACAAGCCTGCAAGACTAAAAATAAATAAGATAGCGGCAACAATATATGCCGCTGTAACTACTCCACTCGACATAAGTTACCCCTTAGTCCTTACGAAACATTTTCAGCATGCGTTGAGTCACAGTGAAACCACCGAAGATATTAATGCTGGCAATTAATATAGCGATAAATGAAAAGAAACTGACCCATCCACCATCACCAATTTGTAATAACGCGCCAACGACAATAATTCCCGAAATCGCATTAGTTACCGACATTAGCGGTGTATGCAAGGCATGGCTGACATTCCAGACCACGTAATAACCCACCACACAGGCCAATGCAAATACAGTAAAGTGAGACAAAAACTCTTTTGGCGCGACATTAGCTAACCAACCAAACAGGATAATAGCCAGTGCCAACAAACCATATTTTAACCAAGGAGAAGTGGGTTGGGACTTTGGTTTTTCTGCTTTAACAGGTGCTGTTTTTTCCTTCGACTGGACAGAAACCTGAATGGGTGGCGCCGGCCAGGTAATTTCCCCTTCTTTTACTACTGTCACACCGCGAATAACAACATCGTCAAAATCAATATTGATTTCGCCATTTTTCTCTTTACACAGTAACTTGAGCAGATTAACCAGATTGGTACCGTATAGTTGTGAGGATTGCGTTGGTAAACGGCTTGGCAAATCTGTGTAACCAATGATTTTTACACCATTGGCTGTAACAACCAACTTGTCTGCCTGCGTTAATTCACAATTACCACCCGTTTGAGCTGCCAGGTCAACAATCACGCTACCCGGCTTCATAGATTCAACCATCTCTTTGGTGATAAGACTTGGAGCCGGTTTTCCAGGAATAAGAGCAGTGGTTACAATAATGTCAACTTCTTTTGCCTGTGCAGCAAAAAGCGACATTTCAGCTTTGATAAAAGCTTCGGACATGACTTTTGCATATCCGTCACCACTGCCGGCCTCTTCTTCAAAATCCAGTTCCAGAAATTCTGCCCCCATGCTCTGAACCTGTTCTTTTACCTCAGGACGGGTATCAAATGCGCGAACAATAGCCCCCAAACTACCCGCAGCACCAATAGCAGCCAAACCAGCGACACCAGCACCAATAATCATCACTTTGGCTGGCGGGACTTTTCCGGCTGCCGTGATCTGACCCGTAAAGAAACGACCAAATTCATGAGCGGCTTCCACTATTGCCCGGTAACCTGCAATATTCGCCATAGAGCTTAGCGCATCCAGTGACTGTGCTCTGGAAATACGCGGTACTGAATCCATAGCCAGAGCCGTTACTTTGCGATCAGACAATTTTTGCATTAACTCAGGGTTTTGTGCCGGCCAAACAAAGCTGACCAACGTACTCCCTTCTTTCATTAATGCTATTTCGTCATCATCAGGCGCATTGACCTTTAAAATGACATCTGAGCACCAAATATCATTACGATCAGAAACTTCAGCGCCTACCTGTTGGTAAGCACTATCTCCGAAGCTGGCCAATAGCCCTGCTCCATTCTCAACAACGACATTGAATCCCAATTTCAGCAGTTGCTCCACAGTACCTGGCGTAGCTGCAACACGTGCTTCATTGGTAAGTCGCTCTTTCGGTACACCAATACGCATAATGTCCCCTTATTAAGGCTTAAGATTAATGACGATTATTGCTTGTTGAGGTCAATTTATCGACTAAATTAACGTTATTACTGCCATTAGCAAAATCTATCAATGAATATTTTAATAACCAACGGAAAATCCTATCGGTGATCCATCACTAATTGAGTAAGAAAAATAGCTAAATAGTATTACCAAAATAAATTGCAATTTTAACCAGGTCACTCGCTATGTTGATGAAAATTTATGGTGTCATATTCTATAAATTTGTATTCATTCATACTGATAGCATAAATTCGTGGGACATTAGCTATTATTACATGTAATAATTGTGGGCTATGTGATACACAACGATGTTCAGCAAGTTATAAATATATTTAATGCGCAAGGCGGAAGGATTTTTTTATGAAGCTGAAAACAACGATCATCGCAGTTGCGGTGCTCTCATTAACTAGTATTACCATTGCTCAGGCAGCCCAGGAATTATCCCCGGAGAAAGCAGCAGAACTGAAACCATTCAAACGTATTACAGTTACAGGTCCTTTTAATGCTATTTATGAAGCTGCTGATGCCGTTTCCCGTCGGGCAGATAAAATGGGCGCAGATGGGTTCTATATCCAAAGCCTTGACGATCTGAATAATAGCGGTAACCTGCGCGTTGTAGCTGATCTGTATCACAAAGATGCAGAAAAAGTTGATAACTCAACTAAATATCGTATATTTCGCGGTATTAAAGAATTACCCAAAACAGAAGCAATTACACTGGAGCCATTCGATACCGTAACCATCAGTGGTTTTTACTCCAGTGAACCAGATTTGAACGAAGCCATTGCAAAAGAAGCAAAGAAAAAAGATGCTGATTCTTTCTTTATTGTGCGTCAATTCTCAACCAATGATGGTGGCAATCAAACGGTTACAGCTTATGTTTACAAAGCAGATGCCCCAAAACGCCAAATTCAAGCTAACGAAGCAGTTATCCCGGCTGATTCAGACTCAGGACGTGCTGCACTGGCCGCTGGCGGCGAAACGGCTAAGAAAGTGGAAATTCCAGGTTTAGCCTCTTCAACGTCAACCAGTAATTCTGTTGGTCGTTTCTTTGAAACTCAGTACTCTAGAGGTGAACGTTACACTGTCACTCTCCCTGATGGTACGAAAATCCAGGAATTGAATAAGGTTAGTGCTGCTCAGATGGTACCTTTTGATTCCATTACCTTCTCAGGTTACTACAACAGCATGACTGATGTTTCCTATGAAGTTGCTAAACGTGCGGCGGCTAAAGGCGCTAAGTATTATCATATTACCCGTGAATGGCAATCCACTGGTGGAACCGCTACTATCAGTGCAGATCTGTTCAAATAGCTCTGGATTACCCTAAGAAAAAGGCACACATGATAACCATATGTGCCTTTTTTACTGAAGGATACCAAAATTGTTAGCTAGCAGATTCTAATTTCAGACGAATACAATCAATGGCGTTTTGTATAGTTACCATTTCTTCCGCTTCTGAATCATCAATCGTTATCCCGAAATGTTCTTCCAGAGCCATAATCAGCTCCACATTGTCTAACGAATCGGCGCCCAATTCTTCAAATGTCTGTGTGGTAAGAATCTGGGCTTCAGGGATTCCAAGTTGTTCTGCAACAACACTTTTAACATGATTCTCTAAATTTTCCACGCTATTATTTTCCTAATGTACTAATTACACGGGGAAACTTGTTGTTTCCCCATTTATACCCGTTATCTTTCAAGTTGCCTCTTTGTTGGCTGCATTCACTCTCCCCGGTCACAGAGTTACCTATGCTCCCGGGGATTCGCTCCCTTGCCGTCGCGATCCATCTTGAAATAAATAGGGTATATCATTGATAAGATTAGATATTTATACAACAGTTAGGTGCATGAATGCCCCTGAGAACCGGGCACTTTCCGGGATATAACATAAAAGACTTTGATCTTTTTTCAGTTTACCCGAATTAACAAGCTCTTCCAGCATGATATAAATAGAAACGGACCCAGTATTCCCTTTAGTCGTTAAGTTAGTAAACCAACGCCCCTGATCAATACTAAAATTAATATCATCAAGACCTGCTGACATTTTCATACGGAAATATTCAGATGATATATGAGGTAAGAACCAATCAATGGAGTCTGCTGATAAATTACGCTTTTCTACAGTTCTTCTCAGAGGTTCACTAAGCGTATATTTAACGACCCGCTCATTTAAGTGTCTAACATCTTGTTTAATACAGAAAACAGAATAAGCAAGCCAATCAGCCGGATTCATTTGCGACCAACCTTTTAAACTGCCATCTGCTAATTTTTCTGCACCAGAATACATACATGTATCTAGCTCATTAGCAAAAGAGTACATGTCTATCCAATCAACTCGTAACGAAATACCATCAGCCCGCGGTTTATTTTCGAGCAAAACAGCACCAGCACCATCTGAAAGCATCCAGCGCAGAAAATCTTTCTCAAAAGCAATTTCAGGACGCAGTTCCAACTCAGCAACCCGAGCGTCACTTTCATTCTGGAAATTACGCGCATGTAGTACAGATGAAGCTATTTCCGATGCTGCTGCAACCGCATTATCTGTCGTTCCCGAGAGAATAGACAAATAAGCATATTTCATCGCTGTCATGCCCACAATACAAGAGCCTGAAGTTGAAACAATTTCGCAGGGTTCATTCTTGAGTTCACCATGAACCATAACAGCATGGCCAGGTATAATCTGATCTGGGATAGCTGAACCTGCTGCCAGACTTTGCATATCATCTAAAGAAAAATGTTCATCGACCAAACCTTTTATTGCTTCAGCCGCCAGTTGAGCACTTGAATAGGTTGTCTCACCAGTTTCCGGGTCCAGTGCATAATGGCGGTACTTGATACCATTATTACGCAGTACTATATGGCGAGATCTTGATGGTTTGTTACCAACAAAACCAAGGACAGATTCCATTGTGTCATTATCTATTGGATTTCCCGGCATAAAGGCGGAAACTTTAGTGATATAAACGTTATTACTCATTTAATTATCTATCTCCTTTATTATCATAGCGGGCAGAACCGGATGGTTGTTCATAGTATTTTTGTAATTCATTAAGACGTTTCTTAAGTAATATTGTAAGTAAACGGCGAACAACGATTGAAATGGGCAAAACCACCAACACCATCAATACCAAATAGATCACAAACAGAGTCAATAGAGAACGCCTTACCCACTTTCCTCGTTTACCTACACGGTAAATAAACCCGGACCAAAATCTAAATCCTCGATGTATAGAACGCTCACCGAAAATAAAAGATTTATCTACAAATACCGCCCCTAAGCCTTTCAACATTGGGGCATCATCTTTCTCTTTATCCGCTTTAAGAGCTGTTAGTAACGCATCTCCAAAACGTTTAGCTCCTTGAATATCTTCCTTTGACACCCCAGCTGGCGGTACACTAGAAAAAGGCTGTTTTTTTCCTGTCATTAACCATAGCGGGGTTGTGAACAATGTTACAAAGAAGTTTGTTTTATCAACAAAAACCACATTGTCGCGTAAGTACGCTCCACTTTCGTGTAAAAATTTTTTGACCGTTTCCTGGGCTATCAGCCACATGTTTCGACAAGCTATAACCGTCACTACCGGCTTACCGTTAAGTAACCGTTTTCCTTCTTCGCTCTTAAGAAATGCTGTTATTGGAAGAGATGGTGACAAATACCAAACTTGGTAGCCCAATATCACCAAATCAAAAGGTTCTTCATCTTCCAAATGTAAAGGTGCTATTTCGGGTGGATGTAACTGCACTGTTTCAGGAAAAGCATTAATAAATTTAGAAAACGACCAGGGAAATTCATATTCTGGAATCGGTTTCAGAACGACTTCACGAATGTATATCTCGTCAGATTCATGCAGAGGTGCGATTAAGCTCTTCACCACCTCGATCAATTGACCACTTTGAGAATACGACACCACCAGAACACGTTTCATATGTTCTAACCTTATGAATATTTAATACTAAGCCATTCATCGGCGCTTAAAAGATAATAATTTGAATAACAATTACCCCTAACTATCTGGAAATTTTTTTTGACATATGTACATATGATCATTCCTGAAAATTAAAAATGCACCAAAAAAAATGAGCTAATAAATGACAGGTTAATATTTTCACAAACAATATAAATCAAAGTAGTCGTTGTCAACATGATTTTCTAATTTTTATATAATAATAGTATCATGTCACATTGACTAACATTAATTTGTCACTGCTAAAAATAGTTAATTAAAAATATATTAACCCAAACCAAAAATTAACAAAATCAATTAAACCCCCAAGCAAAACAACAAGTAAATCAATAACTTTTAATTTAATTTAATTTAATTTAATTTAATTTAAATAATAATTTTATTAATTGCAAATATTTAATGGATTAACTTAACGATTTAATATATAAACTAAGGGTTATTATTACCAGACAATAACATCGCATAAAAAAATAAAAGTTAAAGCAAAAGAACTTATTTGATGTAATAATTTTTGTTAAATTTTGATATTGATTAAAAAAATTAAAATGAAAATTACTTAATTAGTAATAGCATCACTATGCTTTACACTTATCATTTATTTCCCTTAGTACAATAACCGGAATTATAAAAATTACTGACATAAATTGATATACCCAATGGATTTCAAGATGGATCGCGACGGCAAGGAAGCGAATCCCCGGGAGCATAGGTAACTCTGTGACCGGGGTGAGTGCAACCAACAAAGAGGCAACTTGAAAGATAACGGGTATAAAATAAATTGTATAGCATTACACTTTACCCACTTTACCATCGCCAATCAGTGCATAAATTTTGTAGTTATTTGCATAGAAAACCATTGCATCCGGCACATACCCTCCGTAGAATCGCCCTCTATTTCTAGGTTTAACCAGTCTGTTTTTCTGTTCTGTACAGCTTGGACGCGATGAAAACCCAATACTTAATTCATCTGTTATGATCAGGGTAACGAACTGGATAACAATGCAGTTTAGTGATTTTAGGAACATATCTTTGGAAAAAAAACTAGGTCTCACAGCTCTTACTGCTCTGGTACTCAGCTCTATGGTTGGTGCGGGTGTTTTCAGCTTACCGCAGAATATGGCTGAGGTCGCCAGTCCAGCCGCGTTAATGATCGGTTGGGGAATAACAGGTGTCGGTATCCTGTTTCTGGCTACCACACTGTTACTTCTCTCCCGTATTCGCCCAGATCTTGATGGAGGAATTTTCACTTATGCTAAAGAAGGCTTTGGTGAATTAATAGGCTTCTGTTCTGCCTGGGGATATTGGTTATGTGCAGTAGTTGCCAATGTCTCCTATCTGGTTATCGTTTTCGCGGCACTGAGCTTTTTTACTGATAAAGAGAGTGTAGTCATTTTAGGTGACGGTAATACCTGGCAGTCTTTATTAGGAGAGTCTATTTTACTTTGGTTAGTACACTGGCTGGTACTTCGCGGCGTTCAAACCGCAGCCGGAATCAATAAACTGGCAACAATGGCAAAATTACTCCCTTTAGGTGCTTTCATCATTCTTGCTGCGATAGCATTTAAGATGGACGTCTTTAATCTTGACTTTAAAGGTATCGACCTAGGTGTTCCTGTCTGGCAACAAATAAAAGATACCATGTTAATTACCCTTTGGGTTTTTATTGGTATCGAAGGTGCTGTTGTGGTTTCGGCTAGGGCGAAAAAGCGGACAGATGTTGGTATTGCGACTATGCTGGCTGTTGTTGCAGCATTAGGAATATATATATTAGTCACCCTACTCTCGCTTGGATTAGTACCACGGCCTGAGTTAGCAGAAATGCGCAACCCATCAATGGCAAATCTGATGGTAGGACTTGTTGGTTCCACCGGTGAAATCATTATTGCTACAGGATTGATTATTTCCGTTTGCGGTGCTTATCTGAGCTGGACAATCATGGCGGCTGAAGTGCCATTTATCGCGTCCCAACATGGTTCTTTTCCAAAAGTTTTTGGCCTGCAAAACGGCAATAATGCGCCATCATCTTCATTATGGTTGACGAATGGTGCTGTACAACTCTCTCTCGTTTTTATCTGGTTAAGTGGAAGCAACTACAACTCATTACTGGCAATTGCATCAGAGATGATTTTAGTGCCCTATTTCTTGGTTGGTGCATTTTTATTAAAGGTCGCTTTTAATCGTAGTAGTAAAGGGTTATTACTGATTGCCAGTGGTGCTTGTATTTATGGCATATGGCTGCTCTATGCATCTGGTTTGATGAATTTACTATTGTCTGTTGTTCTCTATGCCCCTGGAGTTATTGTTTTCTTGTATGCACGCAGTCAAAATCCACAGAAAAACAACCTTTATCTGGTTGAAAAGTTCGCTATTGTCACATTGCTGATAACATCAATCCCTGCAATCTGGCTGTTAATTAAGTAATCTCGTTAAATTCAGGCCATTACAGGGAAGTAATGGCTTGTTGTATTTTCATATGGTGATTTGTTTCTTTTTTGAACTATTATGACATATTTTTAGTGATATGTTTAAATGTATGTTGTAACTAATTTTGTTAAAGTAACTGATTGGATGGTTCTTGCGTCTTTTTATCGAATCCGAAATACATTTTGTAGGTGAAACAAGGCCGCACCGTCTCTGCTTGGGACATTCGCGCTGAAACAGACGCAGTTCGAATGCCCTGACAGAGACTGGATATTGCTCTTAGTCACTCAGTTTGTCGGCCCAATCCGCAATCACATCTGCCGTTTCGATTGGCTTCTCAGCGGGCAGTGCATGGCTGGCCCCTTCGATTACTGCGACAGTAACACGGTTACCGAACTCGTCCTTTGCCTCCATCCGAAGGCCAAGATTTCTCAGCCCCTGCCAGAAGCACTATGCCACGCGTCATTTCGGGATAATCCGAAGCAATCATCTTGGCAATCCAATGACCATAAGCATGACCAACCACGATTGCCTTACCACCTTCCGCAGCAACCACCGCTGCAAAATCGCCGGCAAAGTCGTGGAAGGTCACATTCTTCATCGAACCGGTCGATCCTGCGATTCCGCGTGGTTCAGGCAGAGCCACACGATAACCGCGCGCCACCAGTCGATCCGCAAGCGGCGCGAACTCTGCCGTTCCCCGCCCTGTTGAAGCGATTATCATAATCAGAGGTCCCTCCCCGCGCACCGAATATTCGATTGATGCCGCGCCATTAGTGACGGTTTTCTGCTCTGCTTCCGTGGCCGAAGCAGGCTGCGCGACTGCGAACACAATGACCAATAAACCCAATGCAAAGACGAACTGTTTCATTTTTCCTCCTTACTGCGTCGATTATGCTGAAGGTTATCCGAATACGGGCTATCTGCACGCACCATAGATCCGCACAAAGCCCGCGTTTCGATAAATTTATTATTGAACCGGAAAGACAATACTGAAAATCCCTCTTATTGAGCAGAATACGTTCGAAATATATTGCAGTTCAAAGCTCATATCAGCAAAGAACTATTTGTATGGTGAGAAGTAAACAGAAAGATCAAATAAGAAATATAAACATGATTAAGCTATATAGTAACTTAATCTGAATGACTTATTCTATCATGTATACACATTTTCAAAAGAAGAAAGTAACCACATGAAATAATAATATCAAGATAATAAAATAGACAAAAAATAAACTTTTCAGAAAAATATATTAAGTGTGATTTATGTCACATTTGATTTTATAACTAATTATTAATTAATAAATATTCGCATTAGTTAGCAGAATAGTTTATTTCATATGATGAATCACAATAAACCATGAGAAAAATTCTGTTTAACCTTTAATTATAGATAAAAATATTAAATATACAATATTATCGAGTCATTCTTTGGATTCTTACGAATTAGTCGCTATTATCACCCATACCTTATCCTAAATAAGAAACGCCGAACAAAACATAGTTTGAACTATGATTCTTATTACTGGATAAAAATTTTAGATATTTACATGCTGTATTGACATTTATACAGTTTCGGTTAAATCAATGTTTCTGTTTCCCTGACATAATACTCGCCAGGGTTAGGATCTATTTAAAATGAAAGCTAAACTGATTATTTCATCCTTACTTGCATCTTCTGTATTTATTTCCGTAGCAAATGCAGCAGATGGAAAAATCAACTTTACAGGTAATATCATCGCTAATGCTTGTAAAATCGATACTGATTCTGCAAACCAAAACGTGAACATGGGGACAATTAGCTCAAGTGCATTTAATGGTGTAGATAGCACCGCCGCCGCAACACCTTTCAGCATTAAACTGAGCGATTGCCCACCAGAATACATTAATGCACAAGTTAAATTTGATGGACAAGCAGATAGTAAAAATAGCAATTTTCTGGCCCTATCCAACGATAAAGGGCAAACGGTTGCCGCTGGTATTGCGATTGGCATCTATGAAGAAGACAGCTCAACGTTGATTCCTCTAATTAAAGCATCCAAACTCCAGGCTTTCACTGATCAAAAAACGGCAGAATTGAAGTTTATTGCAAAGTATATTGCAACAGCTCAAGCAATTAGCCCAGGCTCTGGTGATGCAGTCGCTAACTTTACTATTGTTTATAATTAAGACAACTAAACTTAACAACAAAGCTTCATTCATGTTTTGTTGATAACAAAGAAATATGGGCATGGATGCCCGCCAATTCCACAAAATAACGTATATTCAAAACGGAGAGCTTACCGTGCAGTACCAACGTTTATTGACAATGATATTTCTATATATTATCAGCATAAATTTTGCTATCGCTGGTGTCGTCATTGGCGGAACCCGCGTTATTTATATCAGCGACAAAAAAGAAGCATCCATCTCTATACACAACCCAGAAAAAGATGCACCTTATCTGATCCAGTCCTGGATTCAGGATGAAAACGATAATACGAAAACTCCCTTTATTGTTACCCCGCCGATTTTTAAGCTCACAGCAGGTAATGAAAATATCCTGCGTATTGTAAAAACAGAAACTAACCTACCTGACGATCGGGAATCACTTTTTTGGCTCAATGTAAAGTCTATTCCTGCCTCGGTAAAATCAGATCAAAATCAATTACAAATTACAGTTAAATCAAAGTTTAAATTATTTTACCGTCCTGTAAATTTAGCAGAAAAGTCAAATATCGCCTACAAGCAGCTCAAATTTCGGGCAGAAAATAATCTATTGATTGCTGAAAACCCCACCCCTTACTTTATTTCATTTTCATACCTTAAGGCTGATCAACATGAAATAAAACCAGCAGGAATGATTAAACCTTTTAGTCAACTGAATTGGCTCCTACCTGTAAAAAACATAAAGCAAGTTAGCTGGAAAGCTATTAATGATTTTGGTGGTGTGACTGCCGAAGAAAAAACGAATATTTAACAAAGCAGTTACATTAATGTATTCTACGTTAGAAAATTAATTATGGAAAAGTACTCACGGCATAAAATTAATAAAAATCCATATCATATTGAATACCCGTGGCGCCTATTACCTCTATTTATGACAATAGGAGTACTTTTTTGCTCTACTAAAGCTTATTCTGAAGATTATTTCAATATTCATGCCTTAGAAACAGGTACTGATTCACCTGAAAATATTGATCTCTCTATTTTCACACAAGATGACTACCCTCCGGGTACTTACTGGGTAGATATTTATCTTAACAAAGATAAGGTAAATACCAGAAACGTGACCTTTGTTATGACAAATAACAAATTACTACCTAAACTGACAATTCAACAACTACAGGATATGGGAGTAAAAATTGATACATTTCCAGAATTAGTCAGTTTACCACCAGAAACAGAACTGTCTGATTTAAGCCAATATATTCCATCAGCAAGTACAGCCTTTAATTTTAGTCAGCAAAGGCTAGATATCAGTATTCCACAAGCGGCGTTAAACAATCAGGCAAGAGGTTATGTTTCGCCTGAATTATGGCAACAAGGATTAACTTCATTGTTAGTTAATTATAACTATAGTGGATCAAATAGTTGGCAAGATAACAAATCTGGCCCTAAGCAAACCAACTATTTGAACCTCCAAACAGGTGCTAACTGGCAGGCATGGCGTTTGCGTAATTATTCCACCTATACCAGCCGTAATAAGAGTTGGAAAAGCATTAATACCTATTTACAGCGAGATATTCATTCACTGAAAGGGCAATTAACCTTAGGTGACAGCTTTACATCCTCCCATATTTTTGATGGTAGCCAATTTCGTGGCCTACAGCTAACTTCTGACGATAATATGTTACCAGACAGCTTAAAAGGGTTTGCTCCTACTGTCCGAGGAATTGCCCAAAGTCATGCTCAAGTTACGATCAGGCAAAATGGCTATATCATTTATCAGACTTATGTCGCACCTGGTCCATTTGTCATTAATGATCTTTTCTCAACCACATCAAGCGGAAATCTGGAAGTTATTATTAAAGAAGCAGATGGTCAGGAACGCCGATCTACCCAATCATTTTCGACTGTTCCCATTATGCTACGGGAAGGAGGAATTCAATATTCGGTGACGCTGGGCCAATATCAATCATCAAATAATCGTGGAAGAGAACCCAATTTTGCCGAAAGCACATTAATCTATGGTCTTTCTAATAATATCACCACCTATGGCGGTACTATTTTATCAAAAGATTATCAGTCAATTGCTTTAGGATCAGGCTATAATTTAGGTAGATTAGGTTCTCTCTCCTTTGATATAACCCACGCAAATACTGATTTACGGTCAAATACCCGTGCCGAAGGGCAATCTTACCGTTTTCAATATGCAAAAGATCTTTCATTAACAGGGACTAATTTTACTCTGGCGGGTTATCGCTATTCGACACGTGGCTTTTATGACTTTAAAGAAGCCAATGATATAGATAATTCTAATAATGGTGACTGGCGTTATCGCACCAATAAGAGAAGTAAGCTGCAATTGCATATTAATCAGTCTCTGGGGAATTTAGGTAATTTATATCTATCTGCTTTTCAGCAAAATTATTGGCAACAAAATGGCTATGAACGCAGTATCAATGCCGGTTATAGTACCAGTTATAATAACATCAATTACAGTCTGAATTATACTTATAACCAACTCCCCGATACGAATAAAAACGAGCAACTTTTCTCATTTAGCATACAGGTTCCATTAGATCGCTGGTTGAAAAATAGTTGGGCCTATTACAACCTGAATACGAATAAAAGCAAGGATATTTCCCACCAAACAGGTTTAAGTGGTACGGCACTTGAAGACAATAATTTAACTTATAGCTTACAACAGAGTTACGCAAATCACAGTACTGGAGTTGGTGGTCATGCTCATGCAGAATATAAAGGATCTTATGGTCAGATTAGTGCCGGTTATAGTTATGATCGGCATTCTCGCCAACTGAATTACGGCCTTCAAGGCGGAATTGTTGCCCATCCATATGGCATCACCCTTTCACAACATTTAGGCGATACCTTAGCATTAGTCAGGACTGATGGTGCTAAAGGAATAAAGATCCATAATAATGTGGGGATTACTACCGATAGGAACGGCCTCGCGATTATTCCTTATATTAGCAGCTACCGAAAAAACCGAATTGCACTGGACACCCATTCATTAGCCGATAATGTCGATATTGATGTTAATGCCCAAACGGTTATTCCTACTCAAGGTGCTTTAGTTCTGGCTAATTTCCAAACCAGAATAGGTCATAGGGTTCTGATAAATCTATATTATCAAAATAATCCTATTCCTTTTGGGGCAATAGTTACGTTAGAAAAACACCACAAAATTGATGAAAAAAATAGTGCAATCGTCAGTCATGAAGGACAGGTTTACCTCACCGGTTTACCTGATAGTGGACGATTATTAGTTAAGTGGGGTTATCAGGATATTCAGGAATGTGATGTCAATTACAAGTTACCAGAAAAAAAGCCTCTATCTGGCATTTATATAATAGAAGCTCACTGCAAATAACGATTTTCAGGAAAATACTATGATTAATATTTACAATAGAATTAAATACTCACTGATTATCACTAACTTATTTATTGGTTTGGCAATGAGTCCTTATAGTTTTGCCGCTAACTGCCAGTTTGACAAAGAATTTAAACCAGAAATCACTAACCTGTCTTTTGGCACCTTATATGTGCCAAGGGATCACGCTATTGGTACAACCATTTATGAATATCGTGCTGATGAATTAGCCAATAAAGGCAATATCTTCTATTGCGATAAAAGTGTTAAAACATCATGGGGATATACATCCTACAAAAGTGCAGATTACAACAAAGACGCTATTTATGAATCCGGTGTTCCCGGTGTTGGTATAAGAATAAATACCTGGGGTCCCGGCTATGGTTTGGACTGGTTACCCCGTATTACTCATGACCCTGTAAGCTGTGACAATTCAGCCCATTGGTATTGTGGTAATACATGGGGATATATGACAATTCAACTCATAAAAATAGCACCAACAACAGGTTCTGGTATCGTTAAAAACGATCAATTAATTCAGGCACGAATAAATGATAATATTGTTCATACTTACCGTTTGGGAAATACCCGGATTATTACTAAAAGCTGTTCACTGAAAGATACTAATATTGTTGTTCCCATGGGTGATATCAAAAAAAGCGATTTTTCTGGTGTTAATAGCACCGCAGGAGGAAAAGATTTTGAGGTTATTTTAGATTGTGATGATGATGTTAATATTCAATTAATGCTTGATGGAAATAAAGCAAAAAATAACTTATATCATGTCTGGGCACTCGATCAGAATAATAACCATACAACAGCTTCCGGTGTTGGTCTACAAATACTTCACAACAATCAACCCGTAATTATCCATTCACAAATCAATATCGGTAATAGCTATTCAGGCGGGAAGTTATCTATCCCTTTACACGCCCGCTATTTTCAGATCGATCGCAATATTACCCCCGGACAAGCAAATGTGACCGCGACAATCACATTAACGTATCAGTAATAAATTTATCTGCATCAGTTATAGATGAATTTATTTCTTAGCTGGTGCACTATTATTTAATTATTTTCTTTTTATCAAGATCAAGAACAACAAACCTTAGCGTTTCATTAAGAAATTGGGGGAATATCATTATTTATTTTTCCAGATTTTTTTCGACTATAATTCAGATGATCTCTAAACAATATCAGTTCTTAATTTATTGTTTTCAACAGCCATATTTACAAAAATATTATCTTTTTTACAAAATAATACTTTAAAAAAATTTTATTACATTTAGATTATCCCTCATGTTTTATATAAATTATTAATGAGGATAAATATGACTTGGCAATATTCACAAAGCACTGGAGTACTAACACATAATGGTTCTTTTATCGCAAAGGGCTATAGCGGTCGTGGCGCTGGGATAAATAATTCATCTATGGAGCAAGTTAAAGATGAAGGACCAATTCCTCGCGGTTATTACAGAATCAATGGTTACACTAACTCAATAACCAAAGTTACTGTGACATTAGAGCCTATTATGGGAACTAATACGTTTGGGCGTACTCTTTTTAGAATACACGGAGACAGAAAGGATGGTACATACCGGCAAGCATCACATGGTTGTATCATTATAAATGGCTCCAATCTCAGAAAAAAATAGCCAACTCTAGTGATACAATTCTGGTGGTCAAATGAAAAAACTGATTTTGTTTTTAATGCTGGTATCATTCTATTCACTAGCCGTAGATCGTCATATTATAGCTAAAAATCCATACCCAAATTTAACACCAGAGCAATTAACCCTACAAATAAAGCAGCAGGGTGCAAGAGCGGTAATTGCAAATATGCCAGAAGGAGACAACGGAGAATGGGATTATATAACAGACCATATTGCAAGTGGAGATATGGCATGGCTAAAAGTAGCGCCTTTACTTGCAAAAGGCAGTGACGCCGATTCATCGGAAACGTTATCAACCGCATTGGCAACCGCATTACCGAAAAACGCAAACGGAGTATTATCTATTCTTGATGATTCCAATGTTCCAATTAGCACTGATTCTGTATGTTCTCTGCCTTTTTATCAAGGAACGGAAGCTGAGTTGAATCAATATGTCGTTGACAGTATTCGTGCACTGTATAAAAACAAAGGCGGTGAAAAATGCTTACAAAAACTTATTTCTACCACTGGTAATTCAAAATCATTTTCTGAAGGAGATTAACGATGGCTATTCCTCTCTATATGTATATAAAAGACGATGGCGGATCAGATATTAAAGGTTCCGTCGATGTCTATGGTAGAGAAGGCAGTATTGAGGTTTTAGGTCTTCATCATAGTGTCAGTATCGCCAATGATGATAATACGGGAAAATTGACTGGAACGAGGAAACACCTCCCATTTATGATTGAAAAAGAAGTCGACTCGTCATCACCCTATCTTTATAAGGCATTAACCACAGGGCAAACATTAAAATCAGCAGAGTTAAAATGGTATAAAATAAATGAGCATGGGCAAGAAAAAGAGTACTTCAATACTTTCATGGAAAATGTAAAAGTGGTTAATATTGTTCCTGTTATGCTCGATATAAAGGACGCATCAAAAGAGAAATTCAATCATATGGAAATCGTTGAACTTCGCTACGAAAAAATCACCTGGAAACATAATGATGGAAATATCATTCATTCCGATAGCTGGAATGATCGAGTTTAAATCCTATAGGGCAGAAGGCCAAAAAAATGGCCTTTCCTTATTATCAGAAAGTCACTTTTTACATATCACGAAATTATATAATAATAACTTATTGATTATATTTAGTCATCATCACTATTAATATGATAATGACTATTTCTTCTATACCCTCATTGTAGTGTTCAAGTAAATATAATAGACAAAAATATCTGACTCAAAAATTTGCTATTAAAGACGCTAATAAATTCAGGCATCATAATGATACAGTTACATAAATTTTGGAGCCAACTCCCATATTACATATTAGACGAATGAAAAAATAGTGTGCCATTAGTATAATGAAAAAACGTTAAAACAACAGTGTCAGAAAATGACCAATTATCACAATCTCAAGAATAAAGTCATTGGTGGAACCGGTCAAACGAGTAGTTATGACATTGAATTCACTTTTGACGGCAAAAAACCGTAAACTTTTCGGTTAGTATTCTTTCCATTAACTGATGATGTTATTGGAGCCGAAAGAATTACAGAAATATACGATATTGATCCAAGCATCTTGTTTGCCATATCGATCATCTTCTTTGACCAGGCTTATGAGTCAATACCTATAGACGAGTTAAATGGCAGAACGCCATTTGATAAAGTAGATAAAACCGTTCATTACAATAAGAATGAACATCGCTATTTCTTTAATGTCTTAATATCATACATCCTAGATTATATTGAAGAATCTGAGGTTCATTACCTGTACTTTAGTAGCTATAGTTATTCTCACAAAAGAACCTATGAAAGACTTTTACAAAAGGTGAAATCAGGATTAATATCCGAGTATGAATATCTAAAAGGAGGAGCTTATGTTGTTAAAACGTGCTACAGCAACAAAGAAAACGACGACGCAGGCCGACTATGATCGTAACCGCGAAAGCAAAACTAACATGGTTAATACTTTCATTAAAGTTAATAAAACCAAACATGCAGAAAGCATCTGCCAACTAGAGCACACATCTTAAGTAAAAGCCACCTCTAAAAGAGGTGGCCTCCCTCTAGCTCATAAAAAAACCACATCACCGAAACCATGAACAGTCTCTGGCTTTTTTCTCATCAGGAAGCAATTTGCTCCATTGTTTGCAAAATTCGTTTATCAGAGACCGGATATGGTGTACCCAGTTGCTGGGCAAACAAACTAATCCGTAATTCTTCTATCATCCAACGAATTTCTTGTACCTCAGGTAGCTGTTTCTGGTGCAGCGATAATTTCGCTAGCCATTGCTGCCATTGTTGCTGAACATTCTCAACACACCCCATTTGCGTCCGATCCCGATGTGGGTCAACGGCCAATTTTTCCAAACGACGCTCAATGCCATGCAGATAACGCAAAATATCTGGCAAACGTTTCCAGCCATTAGAGGTAACAAAGCCTCTGAAAACCAGACCAGAAATCTGTGCTTTAATATCAGATAACGCTAGCGCCAATGAGATATCGACTCGGCCTTTAAGACGTTTGTTAATAGCAAAAACGGCAGTGAGTATCTGTTCTACCTGCTTAGCAATTTCCACAACCGTATCATTTAACTCAGCCCGAACCTTATCCTGTAACTGAATAAAAGCCTGCTCATTCCAAACTAGACCTCCATGCCCTGCCATCAATTTATCAACACCACAGGCAATGCAATCGTCGATTAAATCCAGAACTTTGCCATAAGAATTAAAATAGAGACCCAATTTGGATTTGTTAGGCAATTTCTCATGTAAGTATTTAATTGGTGAAGGAATATTTAGCAATAGCAGACGACGAGTGCCTTCCCACATAGCAACCTGTTGTTCGAGTTCAGTTTCAAACAGTTTAATACCAATACTCTCTTTTTCATCCACCAATGCCGGAAATGCTTTGACAGAATAGCCGCCACGTTTTTGCTCATACCGTTCTGGTAATTCACCGAAGCTCCAAATATGTAACCCACTCTGTTCAATACCATCATCGGCTACGGCTGAAAGTGTCTCCTGAACTTTGTCTTTCAATCGTAATTTCAGCGCAGATAAATCTTTGCCTTCTGCAATAGTCCGGTTCTTCTCTCCTACAATTCGAAACGTCATTTTAAGGTGATCAGGTACTTGTTCTAATTGCCAATCATCACGTGACACTGTCATACCAGTCATACGCCGTAATTCTTTCTCAAGACTATCCAGTAAGGTAGATTGTGGCTGAGACACTCGCTCCATAAATGCCTGAGCATAGTTTGGCGCAGGTACAAAATTACGACGAACCGGTTTCGGCAATGATTTAATCAGAGCAACAACCAAATCGTAGCGGATACCTGGTATTTGCCAGTCAAATCCATCATCGTTAATCTGATTCAGCACTGGCAGCGGAATATGAACTGTCACTCCATCGGCTTCCGTACCCGGTTCAAACTGGTAGCTTAGCCGTAATTTGAGTGCATCCTGATACCAGTAATTAGGATAATCCAATGCGCTGATTTTATCTGCGTCACCTTTGATTAACATATTTTTTTCAAAGTTGAGCAGCTCTGGCTGTTCTTTCCCTGTCTTCTGCCACCAGCGATCAAAATGGCGGGCAGAAACTACATTCTGAGGTATACGTTGATCATAGAAGCTGAACAGGGTTTCATCATCCACCAGAATGTCACGACGGCGGGATTTATGTTCCAACGCTTCAATCTCTTCACGTAATTTCAGATTCGAGCGGAAAAATGCGTGCCGGGTTTGCCAATCTCCTTCCACCAACGCATGGCGAATAAACAATTCACGGCTGAGCATTGGGTCAATTTTACTGTAATTAACCTGACGGCTAGCCACAATTGGCAGGCCATATAAAGTGACTTTTTCCTTAGCCATTACCGCGCCCTGAGATTTTTGCCAGTGCGGTTCGCTGTAATGATATTTCACCAAATGTACCGCTAACGGTTCAACCCACTCAGGCTCCACTCTGGCAGCAATACGCCCCCACAAGCGACTAGTTTCAACCAGTTCCGCCACCATTGCCCATTTTGGCGGTTTTTTAAATAAACCGGAGCCAGGGAAAATAGAAAAACGAGCATTACGTGCGCCGGTATATTCCTGTTTATCTGTATCTTTCTGGCCGATATGCGATAACAACCCGGAGAGTAACGAAACATGAATACTGCGGTAATCTGCATCCTGGCTATTTACTGGTAAACCAATTTCTTTCACTACTTGCCGTAACTGGGTATATATATCCTGCCATTCTCTGACTCTCAGATAATTAAGATAATCCTGACGACACAATTTACGAAATTGCGCAGAAGATAGCTCCTTTTGCTGCTCTTTCAGAAAATCCCATAATTTCAGGAATGCGATAAAATCGGAGTCTTTATCAGCAAATCGACGATGCTTCTCGTCGGAAGACTGCTGTTTCTCCAGCGGCCTTTCTCTTGGGTCTTGAATAGACAGCGCCGCCGTAATGACCATCATTTCACGTACACAACCATGATTACGTGCTTCCAGTACCATACGCGCCAACCGAGGATCAACGGGAAGCTGAGCCAATTGGCGCCCTATTACAGTAAGACGGTAATTACCCTGAACCGTGGTTTTCTGGTCAATAGCACCAAGTTCTTCCAGAAGCCGGACACCATCCTGAACATTACGTTTATCAGGGGGTTGCACAAACGGAAACGCGCTGACATCCCCAAGACCAATTGAAGTCATTTGTAGAATGACCGATGCCAGATTAGTACGCAGGATTTCTGGATCAGTAAATTCTGGCCGTGAAAGGAAATCATCTTCTGAATACAAGCGGATACAAATCCCGTCAGATACACGCCCGCAGCGCCCTTTCCGTTGATTCGCCGATGCCTGAGAGATTGGCTCTATCGGTAATCTCTGGACTTTCGTCCGATAACTGTAACGACTGATACGCGCATAACCGGTATCAATCACATACTTAATTCCCGGTACCGTCAAAGACGTCTCTGCCACGTTAGTTGCCAATACAATTCTCCGGCCAGCATGTGACTGAAAAATCCGGTTCTGATCACTGTTAGAAAGACGTGCAAACAACGGCAATACTTCGGTATGACGCAAATTCAGTTTATTTAAAGCATCAGCGGTATCACGGATTTCCCGTTCACCACTCATAAAGATCAGGATATCCCCAGGCTCTTCACGACCTAACTCATCAACAGCATCAATAATTGCTTCAAGCTGATCCCGTTCTCCATCATTATCATCCCCCATAACAGGCCGATAACGCACTTCTACCGGATAGGTTCGACCAGAAACTTCAATAATCGGTGCATGATTAAAATGGCGAGAAAAACGTTCAGGATCGATAGTCGCTGAAGTGATGATGACTTTCAAATCAGGACGTTTTGGCAGTAACTGACATAAATAGCCCAGAATAAAATCAATATTCAGGCTACGTTCATGCGCTTCATCAATAATCAGAGTGTCATACTGTTTAAGCAATTTGTCATTTTGCAGTTCCGCCAGCAAAATACCATCCGTCATCAGCTTAACCAATGTATTATCGCCTACATGGTCACTGAAACGAACTTTATAACCCACAGCCGAACCTACTGAGGTTTCTAATTCTTCCGCCAGACGATTAGCAACAGCACGAGCCGCCAACCGCCGGGGTTGAGTATGACCAATCAATCCTTTGATTCCCCTACCCAGTTCAAGACAGATTTTCGGGATCTGCGTTGTTTTACCTGAACCAGTTTCCCCTGCGATAATCACAACCTGATGGTCACGAATGGCCTTATAAATATCATCTTTCTTCTGGCTGACAGGCAGGTTTTCTGGATATTTGATTGTTGGACAGACAGCCTGACGATTAATGATTTTCTGAAACTCTTTCACCTTACATTGGTCCTTTGATTTCTTATTTTGCTGATTAGCCAGTGTTTATTAATGGCCCAGTTTTTATTGGCAACATAGCTCTTATTGGCAATATAGTAGCACATCCTATTTATTGGAGATAATTTCGGCGGGTACTCCTGCGAATGGATATTGGTACGGGTAAAGTTATTCAATAAATTTGAATTCTAATCTCTAAATATTGATCTGTTACCAGAAAGTAATAACTCATAGAATGACGATATCGCGATTAACAAGTGAACTATCAAAAGTTAATTTAAGGAATAAAAATGAGTAAAGTTCTGGTTCTGAAATCCAGCATTATGGCGCAACATTCACACACTAACCAAATGGCAGATTTCTTTATTGAAAAATGGCAAGCTAACCACGCTGATGACCATATCACAGTACGCGATTTGGCTGCACAACCTATCCCTATTCTGGATAACGAACTGGTTCATGCATTACGTCCAACGGGTAATGAAATGACTGCTCGTCAGAAAGAAGCTTTGGCATTATCTAACGAACTCATTACTGAGTTGCAGGATCATGACGTCATTGTTATGACTGCGCCTATGTACAACTTTAACATTCCAACCCAACTGAAAAGCTATTTTGACCTGATAGCCCGAGCGGGTGTGACTTTCCGTTATACCGAGAATGGCCCTGAAGGTCTGATAAAAGGCAAACGTGTAATCGTTCTGACCAGTCGCGGTGGTATCCATAAAGACGGCCCTAGTGATCTGTTAGTACCTTATCTGAGTCTTTTTCTGAGTTTCCTTGGTCTCACTGATATGGAATTTGTGTTTGTTGAAGGTGTAGGATTAAGTCCTGATACTGCAAATCAAGCACAACAGGCTGCCCGTGAAACTCTGGAAAAAATAGCGACCAGATAGTCATTTTTATTCATCATTCACACGTCACTTATCTATATATTGGCTGTATTTTGCGCGCCACCTGGCTGGCGCGCTTTTATTTCTTTAGCCATTGACCATTAATACCCAACACATACTCTCCGGATGCAGCTCTATTCACCCATTTTTCACCCGTCAGTTTAGCTACCTGTTCTGTAGAAATGTTATTACTGGCAGCAACTTCTTCAACCTCTCCGTCTACCTTTACATGAATTTCATGCTCAATCTTGACATTCCATATTAATATTAAGAGGGATTAAAAACCATACAATTAGTACAAGTAATGCCAACAATATCAACACGATAATAAATATTTTTCACCCTTTAATTATCAAATCATTACCTCTTCTTATTAAGCCTTAGATCGGTTACTTCTATTATTATTCCATATTTTAGCAGACACACCTTAAACTAAAACATTGATTAATAAGAAAATTATGTTGAACATATAGGAAAACAACGAGCAATACATCTATAGAGTTACTTAATTTATCGGTTTATTTAATCCTTTACGTCAGCAATAATTTAAGCCCTAAACAATTTATTAGCTACTTAAATTATAGCGGAGATAATTCCATGAAATTAGTCGTTTACAGTACCAAACAGTATGACCATAAACATCTGGAGCTGGTTAATCAAAAGCTCGGGTTTGATTATGATTTCGAGTTTTTCGATTTTCCTCTCAGTGCACAAACCGCTAAAAACGCTATTGGTGCAGATGCTGTTTGTATTTTCGTTAACGATAATGCTGACCGTGAAGTACTCAAAGAATTGGCTGAAATGAATATAAAAATCCTCGCATTGCGTTGTGCAGGTTTTAATAATGTCGATCTAGATGCAGCTGAAGAGCTGGGTATTCAGGTTGTACGGGTACCAGCCTACTCCCCCGAAGCAGTTGCCGAACATACCATTGGGTTAATTCTGTGCTTAAACCGCCGTATTCATCGAGCTTATCAACGCACCCGTGACGCCAATTTTTCTCTCGAAGGCTTAATTGGTTTCAATATGCATAACCGCACAGCGGGAATTATCGGAACCGGTAAAATTGGTATCGCAACTCTACGTATTCTAAAAGGGTTTAGTATGCGCCTGTTGGCGCATGATCCATACCCCAATCAAGCTGTTTTGGATCTCGGTGCTGAATATGTTGATCTGGATACGCTATATGCACAATCCGATGTGATATCTCTTCATTGCCCGTTGACATCAGAAAACTATCATCTGCTGAATGAACTTGCCTTCAGTAAAATGAAAAACGGCGTAATGATCGTCAATACCAGCCGCGGAGCCCTAATTGATTCCGTTGCTGCTATCAACGCATTAAAACAACAAAAAATTGGCTCTCTAGGTATGGACGTTTATGAAAATGAACGCGATCTCTTCTTTGAAGACAAATCTAATGATGTGATTCAGGATGATATTTTTCGTCGCTTGTCTTCATGTCATAACGTGCTGTTTACCGGTCATCAGGCATTTTTAACAGAAGAAGCCTTAACCAGTATCAGTGAAACTACGCTGAGAAATATCCAGCAATTAATCAACGGGGAAAACTGCCCGAATATTGTTAGTAAGTACCCGTAAAATAATATATTAGGAGATAAATATGAAAAAAATACTACCTTTGGCTACAGCAACTTTATTGTTAGCCACATTCCAAGCTTCAGCGGTAGAAAACGTGTCAGTTAATGATTTACAACATCACAGATTTGTTCTAGTAAGTGTTAATGGCGAAAGTGCGAAAAATCAAGATGGTCGCGTACCAACCCTCGAATTCGGTGAGAAAATGCATGTCTCTGGTTCCATGTGTAATAACTTTATGGGTCAGGGTAAACTGAAAAATGGTGTATTGACCGTTAAAGATCTGGCCAGCACTCAGATGCTTTGCGCTGATGATAAGTTAAACAAATGGGATTATTTGATTGGTAAGGTATTGGCCGATGGCGTTAAAGTCACACTAAAAAATCAAAAACTGACACTATCCCACGATGATAATACGCTGGTTTATAAATTAAAGGATTATGTTCAGTAATTAGAAAAATAAGTTATATGGCTAGCATTAAACGTTTTTAGGATTAGGATTAGGATTAGGATTAGGATTAGGATTAGGATTAGGATTAGGATTTTCGGGATTAATCTGAATAAGACTTTCTTTATTAAAACGTTTTTTGTTTCAGGTGCCGGGAAGTATTCTCCGGCACCGCCAAAAATTAGCATCTAAATTATACCATATTCATTTGTGAATATATTAAACCAAGATCGACAAAAATAGATATAGATAATACAGCTTATTTTTAACTTATTTCCACCAATTTAAATAAAGAATTCTACACTTTTTAAATTTAACAAATAGTTTACTAACTAAATACAAGGAAATAATCTATGTCCGATATTACACTTACTGATATCCAATTTATCGACCTAATGAATGAAATGCGTCAACACGCAAAACGTATATTAGATAATCCTAACATTAAACCATTTGTACCATCGACACCTGAACTCCAGGAATATGCAAATATGCTTGAGGAACAATATGAAAGTGTAAATATTACCGAAAATAAGGAAATAGATGGTATTGTTAATGAATTGAAAGATTCAGTGAAATCTGGTGCTAATTCAATAGCACAAGTTTCTAAAGCAAGTGTCACTGACAGCACCCAGAAATATCAAAATGCGATTACCTCTGATCCAGACAATGCAGACCAAGACTGGATCGATAACATGAATAAATCTCGTCAAAGAACCAAAGATGAGAATAACAGACAAATTGATGCAAGTTACGATAAAGCGATTACATTCGGCTTACAATATCCGGAAGCCAGAGCGGCAATACAAAGCTTTATGGAGAAAACTGGAACATTTTTTTCCAACCTGTTTGGTAGAATTTCCAGCTTTATTCTTGAGGCGGCCAGGCAACTCACTGAATGGCTAAGTAAAGCATGGGAATCAATTAAATCTTTCTTCGAGAGAATTAGTTCTTGGGTTTCCAGTGCTTTCTAATTAATTGATAATGGTTCGAGTTAGTTCGAACCATTATATTAACCTCAGATATAACATAGTACAATTAATTACTTATCAGGCAATTTGATCTTGGAAATAATCGCTAATCTATCCATATAATACTCTGCATCACCCCATAACCAACTCTGCTCTTTACCAACATCATCCTCAGTTAAGATATTTCTCAATTCACAAGTCATAACATCATAACCGTAAACATAAAGCCCAAACTGTAATGCTTCATACATTCGAGCTTGCCAAAAAGAGATATCGTCTATTATTTGGTTGACGTTTGAAGCAACTACATCATATGTTTTAATTAGATAGTGGAAAAAGATTTTAGCTGCTAAATCACTTAACGCCGCTTTATGTTTTGGTTTTTTCGTTCGCCATACAAGCGTTTGCGACGCAGGACTGCAATTAAGCACCAAATCATTCATCACAATGACTTTGTTGTAATAAACAACTTCTTTTGCATCGTCACTCAGCAACGCCAATTCAAAGTGAGGCTCATCTATATCCAAATCTAACCTGCTATCAACCCTGACCAATCGGTAGCCCGGTGGAAGAATGAGCTCATTCACATCATGCACAATATCAGTACCAGAGGAATCAAGAATACTATAAAGAGCACGGTTGAGCTCTGGCTCATTTAAACAACTGAAATCATTGGTAATTTTTTCTATGTTTTCCGAATATCTTGGCATATTTTATGCTTCCTCTAATAAACCACAGGTTTAATTACCTAATGGTAATAGTATAGATGCAATTATATACAATCAACCTTTAGTTAATTTCGATAGATACACCCCTTGGATAACTTAGCTCTGGAGCAAGATCCCAAACTGCTCCAGCCGGGGAAACATAGAAAAATAATTTATTAAATTACAGTTAATTAAACCATTATTCTGGCTTATTAATGATATGGTCTTCCCATTCCACAACATCAATTTCCCGTACTGCAATATGCCTGACAGAAATCCTTTCACTATGCATTGCTGATTTAGAACCTCTAATCAGTGGATGCCAAGGTAACAAGGACTTTCCTTCTTCAAGCAAACGATATGCACAAGTCATTGGCAACCATTCAAAAGTTGGCAAATTGTAACGAGTCAGTTTGATACAATCCGGCTCGTATCTAAAACGGTCTTCATAATTTTTACACTGACAGGTTTTTATATTGAGCTGATTACAGGCAACGTTAGTGAAATAAATCTCATCGGTATCATCATCCATCAACTTATGCAGACAACATTGTCCACATCCATCACATAATGATTCCCATTCTTCATCCGTCATCTGATCCAGAGTTTTTACCTGCCAGAAAGGCTGAGACATAACTTCTACTATTCCTTATATTATTCAAATCACTCTTGTGGTGAGTGAATTATCATTCAGAGTAACCTTCAACGTATCACCGGATGCTAGTGATCCAACACCTTCCGGTGTACCAGTGAGAATCACATCTCCTGGCCGCAAAGTGAAAAAGTGCGACATGTAGCTGATCAGAGGAATGATGGGGGTCAACATATCGTTGGTATTACCATTCTGCCGTAATTCATTATTAACTGTCAGTGAAAGCTGGGCATTTTGTGGATCACCAAAACTACTCATCCGAATAAACCCAGATATCGGGCAAGAGCCATCAAACGCTTTACTTTTTTCCCACGGCTGACCTGTTTTCTTAAATTTAGACTGCAAATCACGCAAGGTAAGATCCAATGCGACAGCAAAACCAGCAATCGCTATACCAACACGCTCCTCATTTGCTTGTTTTAACTGTGTACCAATCAGCACAGCCAGTTCAACTTCATGATGAACAACACCAAAATCTTTTGGAATTGCAATTGGCTGATGTATATCACACAGTGCAGTTTCCGGTTTAATAAAAATGACCGGCTCTTCCGGCGGCTGAAAACCCATCTCTTTAATATGTTTGGCGTAATTACTGCCAACGCAAACAACTTTATTGACTGGAAGATCCAGTAATGCGCCCTGCCAGTCTCTGTGCTGATACATACCCATTTCTCACTCTGTCTGGTTTGTCAGGTACCTCTGATTATAGCATTTGTTACACTACATCATCAGGAATAACGAGTCTGCGGCATTCAGAGGAAATTTATCCTCTATATTGCTCGATGGCCCAACCGGTACAACTCTACGTTATTTTCCCTTGAAACACCGTACCCGTTAATATTGTGGTGGTTAATAAAACCACAATGACGGTCAATTTCACCCATCAAATCCTCAGATTTTCCTTATTTTTCCATCTGGTTCAAATGTTGATTCATTAAATTTTCGACCGGAGGTGGGATTTGTAGGTAAAAACCCTGTTCAATTAACGATATTTTTACTTTTTCTATATCAGCACCTGCCAGTTTTTTCCTGTCTGCTAGGGAAATCATCATTGCATATTGAGGCCGACCAAAGCTTTTCAGTAACTCCTCAGGAACACGAGAGAAATTATCTCTTTTTTCAACATAAAGATATGTTTGCTCCCGCTTCGGGCTTCTGTAAATCACACAAATCATTATAATAAACTCTTTTAAATTAAGGCTGCGACTTGCTTGAATAATTCAGTAATTATAACATGCTTATTGTATTTCAAAATATCGCATCCCAGATGTTGTTTCTGGGGATCTCAAATTTGCTGAATCTGAGTCAGGATAGATGTCACAGTCGCCAATTGAGCTAAAAGGCAGTAATTTTACACTTTCAGTCGTTCATCTATACAATGATCAACCTGAAATTATTCTACAGGCCCTACAGGAAAAGGTGGAACAAGCACCGGATTTCCTGAAAAATGCGCCTGTTGTCATTAATATCTCCGCTCTGCCGGCAGAAGCTGATCTAAAAGCTCTGCATCATGCTATTGATTCAGCAGGATTCCGTATTGTCGGAATTAGCGGTTGCCGTGATGAAAAGCAACGCCGGGCGGCAATAAAAGCATCCTTACCGCTGTTGAATGAAGGCAAAAAACAAAAAGTTTCGGTACAGGAAAATAAACCGGCAGAACCTACGGCTAAAAAAACTCGCATAATTAATTTACCTGTTCGTTCAGGCCAGAGAATTTATGCGCAAGGAAGTGATCTTATTGTCACTAGCAATGTGAGTGCCGGTGCAGAATTGATTGCGGATGGCAATATTCATATCTATGGCATGATGCGTGGCCGAGCATTAGCCGGTGCATCCGGTGATCAGGAATGCCTGGTTTTTTGCACTCATTTAAACGCCGAGTTAGTCTCTATCGCTGGGCAATATTGGCTCGGCGATAAAATCCCAACTGAATTAGCAGGAAAAGCCGCAAAACTTAGCCTGATAAATAATGAATTAACTATCGAACCTTTAATCTAGCCCTTTTAATAAGGAATTACTTCATGGCACGCATTATTGTTGTTACATCAGGTAAAGGTGGCGTTGGCAAAACCACTTCAAGCGCGGCCATTGCTACTGGCCTTGCTCAAAGAGGTAAAAAAACCGTTGTTATCGATTTTGATATCGGTCTACGTAACCTCGATCTAATTATGGGATGTGAACGTCGCGTGGTTTATGACTTCGTAAACGTCATTCAAGGTGACGTCTCACTTAATCAAGCATTAATCAAGGATAAACGTACCGAAAATCTTTATATCTTACCTGCATCACAAACCCGCGATAAAGACGCTCTCACTTCTGAAAGGGTTGAGCAAGTTCTACTCGATCTGGATAAACAGGGTTTTGATTTTATTATCTGTGACTCCCCAGCGGGAATTGAAAGTGGTGCATTAATAGCGCTCTATTTTGCTGATGAAGCCATTATCACAACTAACCCTGAAGTCTCTTCAGTGCGTGATTCGGACCGCATTCTAGGTATTTTGGCCTCTAAATCACGACGGGCTGAACGCGGTGAAGATCCAATTAAAGAGCATCTATTACTGACTCGTTATAATCCAGGACGTGTAAGCCGTGGTGATATGCTCAGTATGGAAGACGTTCTGGAGATTTTATGCATTCCTTTAATTGGTGTTATTCCTGAAGATCAATCTGTGCTGCGTTCATCCAACCAAGGAGAACCTGTCATTCTGGATACAGAATCCGATGCAGGAAAAGCGTATGCAGATACTGTTGAACGTTTACTGGGCGAAGAGCATCCTTTTCGTTTCATTGAAGAAGAGAAAAAAGGCTTCTTAAAACGCCTGTTTGGGGGGTAAAACATGGCCTTACTAGATTTTTTTCTGTCGAGGAAAAAGACGACAGCAAACATCGCTAAAGAGCGACTGCAAATCATCGTGGCAGAACGTCGCCGCGGTGATTCTGAACCAGCCTATCTGCCTGATATGAAACGGGATATTCTGGCTGTAATATGTAAATATATACAAGTAGATCCTGAAATGCTCTCTGTACAATTTGAGCAGAAAGGTGATGACATCTCCGTACTGGAGCTTAATATAACATTACCTGAAACAGAAGAAGCTCAGAAATAACGTGGGTGAACAAGGTTGTTTTATCATTATAACCATGCTGATTATGTAACAGCCTGAGATGGGGTAACCCTAAGTGAGAACCCCAACCCACACGCTTTAGCCTGATATTGAGCAGGCTAAAGCAGTCACTCTCATTCGATGCGAGTTAATTAGAATAGTTCGCCAAAATCTCTGTGACTGGCCCAGCTAGCAATTCTCCCCGCCATCCACTGAGCAATTCAGGTTTGCCATTTAATTGTTTCAATTTCCAGTGAGCGCTGAGTAACTGATTAATCTGACGACGAGACGCCAGTAATTCTGAATTAAATTTATGTTGTTCACTTACCTGATTGATCAGTGCCTTAATATCCTTAAATGCTGTGCGATAACCAGGTTGATCAATCAAGTTTGTCACTGGTGGGGGACATTCGCATTCTGGAATATTTCCACTTTCAATCACCATTGCCAACAGACGACGACCATGACAACGAATCTCTTGCCCACTTAACCCCAGTGCATCCAACTCACCCAAAGAGGTTGGCATATAACGCGCTACCTGCCATAAGTTTTCTTCACGAATAACAAAATTCACAGCCAAATTACGCTCTCTGGCCTGATTCAAACGCCATGCCGCCAGCTTTTTCAAACACGCAAGCTGTTGGGGACGTAATTGACAGATGTTACCTATCTGTTTATAAGCACATTCTGGCGCTAATATCTCTCCGCGGCGCCGGCTGATAAGCTGACATTCCCCAATTGCGGCTTCCATATATCCGGCCTGTGTCGTCGTAGCCATCAAGATATCAGCCAAAGGCAGTAGATAATAAACATCTGCCGCCGCATATTCGCACTGCTTTTCACTTAATGGACGAGCAAGCCAATCAGTACGGGATTCACTTTTATCCAGTTCGACATGGATATATTCAGCCACCAACGCGGCAAAACCACATGAAAGAGGATGCCCGGTAAAAGCGGCAAGGACTTGAGTATCTATCATCGGCTCCGGCAGACATTGAAAAGCATTCAGAAAGACTTCCAAATCTTCACTACCAGCGTGCAGAAACTTCAATATCTGAGGATTGGTAATTAATTCACGAAAAGGTTGCCAGTTGGTGATATTAAGTGGATCTATCAGAGACAGTTGTTCGCCATCATACAGTTGTATCAAACCTAATTGCGGGTAATACGTCCGTGTGCGTACAAATTCAGTATCCAATGCTATTTTTGAGTGTTCTTTTGCTCTTTCGCAGACTTGTTGCAACTGAGCATCTGTGGTGATCAACTGATAATTCAAAACATAGTTCTCTTAGCCATTCATGGAGTAAGCACGACAACGCCGGTTTTATCCGGCGTTGTCGTGCTTATAAGTATTATGAAAAGGATCAGGCTACAATTGCATTCCTTACCTTTTCCTCTTCACTTCGTAGTTCCCTTCGAAGAATTTTACCCACATTAGATTTAGGTAATTCATCCCGGAACTCAATGATCTTAGGTACTTTATACCCTGTCAAATAACGACGACAATGTGTTTTAAGCTCATCTTCGGTCAATCCAGGCTCTCTGCGAACCACAAATACTTTGACAGTTTCACCTGAGCTTTCACTTGGTACGCCTATTGCTGCTGACTCTAGCACTTTCGGGTGAGCTGACACAACATCTTCAACTTCATTAGGATATACATTAAAACCAGAAACCAAAATCATATCTTTTTTACGATCTACGATATGAATAAAACCTTGCTCATTAATATTCGCAATATCACCCGTCGCGACCCAACCATCTTTCAACACCTCTTCTGTCGCATCAGGGCGATTCCAATAACCTACCATAACCTGTGGGCCACGGACCCACAGCTCCCCCTGTTGGCCTATTGGTACCTCATTACCATTATCATCGGTAAGTTTGATCTCAGTTGAAGACACCGGAAAACCTATACTACCCGTGTAATTTTTCACGTTGTAAGGATTACAGGAAACTAGTGGTGAACACTCTGTCAAACCATAGCCCTCAAGAAGAGTCCTTCCAGTCACTTCAGCCCACTTCTCAGCAACTGCTTTCTGAACTGGCATACCACCACCAACAACAAGACGCAATGCGGAAAAATCAAGCTTCTTAAATTCTTCGTTATTCAACCAAGCGTTAAATAACGTATTCACTCCAGTCACTGAAGTGAACGGATAACGACTCAATTCTTTAGCTGTCCCTGAAATATCACGCGGGTTAGTAATCAGAAGATTACATCCACCCACGTAAATAAGTAGCAAACAGTTCACCATTAACGCGAATATATGATAAAGCGGCAGCGCAGTAACGATTAGCTCCTGACCTACACGCAGTAATGGTGAATAAACTGCTTTTGCCTGTTCAAGATTTGCTAGCATGTTACGGTGACTCAGCATTGCCCCTTTGGCTACGCCAGTAGTGCCGCCAGTGTATTGCAAGAAAGCCAAATCATCACCGTTAATATCCGGTTTCACATATTGCATGCGATAACCTTTGTGTATCGCACAACGAAATGAGATAGCATCAGGCAGGTGATACTTCGGTACCAGTCGTTTGATATATTTCACAGCAAAATCAACCAACGTACCTTTAGGACGAGATAGCTGATCACCCATACGTGTCAAAATAACATGTTTAACTCTGGTATTAAAAACGACTTTTTCCAGTGTATGAGCAAAGTTAGAAACGATTACAATGGCTGAAGCACCACTGTCATTAAGCTGATGTTCAAGCTCGCGTGGCGTATACAACGGGTTGACATTTACGGCAATCAAACCTGCGCGCAAAGCACCAAACAGAGCAACAGGATATTGCAACAAGTTTGGCATCATCAGTGCAATACGATCCCCTTTGCTTAATCCCAAACCATTTTGCAAATAAGCGGCAAATGCCCGGCTACGCTCTTCCAACTTACGGAAGGTCATAACCTCACCCATATTTATATACGCAGGTTGATCTGCATAGTGCGCAACGGCATTTTCAAACATCTCAACCAATGATGCATAACGATCCGGATCAATTTCCACAGGGATATCTGCCGGATAATGCTTTAGCCAGACTTTCTCCAAGGTAGTACTCCTGAAATTTTATAATTGCTATGTTATCACTCGCCTAATAAATAACGCACGCCTTGTTTTAACAAATTATTAACTCAGCATACCAGTTTAAAAAAGAAACATTGTTCAGGTTGAGATATACATCACTAATTTAATGTTAACTCTTCATACAGAAAACCAAGAGAACTGTGCCGTCTGTAAATTATTTTTAATTATCAGTATATTATTGCCGTAGTTAACATTTAACTTTGTCGCTATTGATTATACATTAACCGATACATTTTCACTTAAGATAGCATTTTTAGAATAGTATTTATTGCTTTCATCTATTCCAATACATTATTAAAAAACCAGAACTAATAAAACATGATTATGAACAACATGACGATCAGAATGGCGAGCTATGAAGATGGTGTTAACATCAGCGATATAGAACTACAAGCGGCTTCCCTTTTTCCAGATGAACTACTGCCGAAAACACTCTGTAGTCAAACCTTGCCTGTACATGAAATTGAATCAGCAGTTCAAGAACAACGGCTTTGGGTCGCAGAAAGTGATCAAAAACGGGTCGGATTCGCGCTAATCCGCTTTTCAAATCAATTAACTCTGTTAGCTGAGATTGATATACTACCTGAATATAATGGTAAGGGCATTGCCAGTGCCCTTCTTAATTCAATCATCGAAAAATTAAAGCAGCACGACAAAACGGCACTTTATCTCACAACTTTCCGCGATTTTATACCAAGCCGCAGATTATATGACAAATTTGGTTTTGTAGTACTAGAATCGGGTGATATTCCTGATGAATTACGGAAAACTTTGGCTAAGGAAGCAACCGCTGGCTTGGGTACAAGGATTGCAATGAAGTTAACGATAAGACCCCAAAAATAGCGACATAAATAACCGCCACATATAATGCGGCGGTTCCAACAAAATTAGATTACGGCACCCATAAACTGCTTATTAACAGTTCCCGGTATTGAAATTAGCTCACCTGGTCAAAATAGTCTCAACAAGCGCTGGATCGGGATAATACCAATTCCATCCCCAACCTGAAGAATATGGATAACCATAATAATTCCAGGCCCCCGAATTATAAGGCACCAATACCCGCTGAACAGTCTTCCAACGTTGATAGCCCGTTGCATTAATCACAACATAGGAGTGATCCGCATGACCAATTTTACCCTTCTCCAACCCCATTATCGGGCCAACAACCGTGACGTAATTTCCTTTAAAATCATCAGGCTCAAGAAAGTTATTAACATAAGCATAGACACGACCGAAAGAAGGCTCATGCAGTTCTGGACTGGCATCTGATGCTAATGGCAATGACGATATCTCCAGACGGGTACGATGATTTTCATTCACCACATCAAGTACCTTACCACCAAATCTCCCTTCCTGACCGATAAACAACTCAGGTGCGTTCTTAACAGAAAGCAGATCTTGAACTGGCGATGGTGACGTTCCTTTTACTGAATCAGGAACGGAGATACAACCTGTGAGCATGACAACAGCTAATACGACTAGTGCTTGAATACTCGTTCGGCAGTTTATTACTTTTAACATAACCACCTTCTCCTAAAAATTGATCCAATAATACGATCAAAATAACTCTATTTATTTGATACTTTGTTTTACTACAAGTTTCATCAATCGATGCTTAACGGCCCGGTAATTTTTTCCAAGTAACTTCATTACGTAAGTATACCGGTTCAGCGTGTTCTACGGCCGTTACCTCACCGTTCCGCCACATCTGCACAGCCAGGGGTAACATATCTTCAGCATGAGGTAATGTGATATCACTATCAGTTAGCGTTAAATGACTTATCACCAATTGAGGATAAGTCTGCCAGCCAGTACCAGCAACCACCCAATCTCCATTCAATGAAGCCATAATCTCCTGTACCCGCTCCGGTTTCAGCACGGCTTCTGTTTCATTTCCCTGCCATTCACCTCTCTGATTACGAACATATTGCCCCCAGTAAATTTCCCCCATCCGGGCATCAATAGCTGTTAATACCTGAGTTGATCCTGTCAAACGAAAAACACCTTGCGCCATTGTATTGAGCGTTGAAACACCAATTACCGGCAATTCAGCTCCCAGAGCCAACCCCTGAGCAATACCAACACCAATACGCACACCAGTAAAACTACCCGGCCCACGACCAAAAGCTAAAGCATCGAGTTGCTGTAAACTGACACCCGCTTCTGCCAAAACAGATTGGACCATAGGTAAAATACGTTGAGTGTGTTCACGTGGAGAAATTTCAAACTGTGCCAAAACGGCACCATCATTCCAAAGAGCAACTGAGCAGGCTTCCGTTGCAGTATCAATAGCCAGAATTCGTGTGGACATGCCTTAACCTCGGCAAGTAATATATAATTCGAAATAAGGCGCTATCTTATCATAACTTTGCCTATTTTACCCAGCAGCCGGCCCTCCGGGTTTTTTTGTCCCTCGCTCCCAATCCGATATAAGATTTTTACTCACATTTAAATACCGGGCAAAAACAGGTTGTGACAAATGTTCCCGCTCACGAAGAAAACGTATTTCCTCTGGATAATGATTCTATGGGGGTCAAACAGGCGGCATCAAACTCACGCATAGTTTGCTTATTGACACTCCCTATTTCACTCAATGCCTCCATCGTTTCGTGAATTGCAGCAAATGCCTCACTACGATACTTTTTAACCATATTTAATCACCTCTGAAAAATGCCCCTTGTCAATTAACCTGTCTTTTTCCTCCTTTGATTCAAGAAGATTGCCGAGCTTCAAGGAAAGCGATAGCTTTTGCTAAATCACGAGTTCGCGGCGAAGGGGGTAAACTGTTAAGAAACACTTCACCATATGGACGCATCACCAAGCGGTTATCACAAATCACAACCACGCCATAATCATCAACGTCACGAATAAGCCGCCCGACACCTTGTTTCAGGCTGATAACCGCATCCGGCAACTGAACTTCATTAAATGCATCACCACCTTTAAGCTGGCAATCTTCAATACGCGCTTTTAATAACGGATCATCCGGTGCCGTAAATGGCAACTTATCGATAATGACACAAGAAAGCGCATCACCCCGCACATCTACACCTTCCCAAAAACTGCTGGTTGCCACCAATAACGCATTGCCGGCAGAAATAAACTGCGAAAGTAACTGACTTTTGCTGGTTTCACCCTGAACTAAAATCGGCAATGTCATGCTGGCACGGAACTCTTCAGCCAAACTGCGCATCATCTGGTGTGAAGTGCACAAAAAGAAACAACGGCCTTTATTAGTTTCAATCAGAGGCTTAAGCATCTTCGCCAACCATTTTGCACCACCAGCCTGATTCGGTGACGGCAAATGACGAGGAACACAAAGTAGTGTCTGACTCTGATAATCAAATGGACTTGGCAACAATAAGGTCTTTGCTTGTTTTAGCCCAAGCCGTTCGGTGAAATGTGAAAGCTGTTCGTTAACAGATAATGTGGCTGACGTAAAAACCCAACAGCTGGATTGCTCATTAATAATTTCACTGAATTTGTCGGAAACAGACAGAGGTGTCAACGCCAGAAGAAAATGACGACCATAACTTTCAAACCAATAACTGTAACCGGGGATGGTCACATCTTTCAAACGCTTAAGGCGATTGCGATAAACTGTCGCTCTCTCAAATGCGGCATCCAACATAACTGAACGCCCTAAAGACAACTTCATCACGTCGTAACAAAGCTCAAATGCATCATCAAGCAATACGAGTGCCCGTTGTACCTGCGTATTTTGCAATAATTCTCGCAAATTGCCACGATAACCATTCTCGCCCAACGCCAACCGGAAATCCTGTGTACTCTGACTTAGGCGATCAGCGCTCTTTTGTAACTGAGCTTGATCCCGTACTTCCGTGCGGTACGCCATAATAATATCTCTGGACAGATCCATTAGCTGGCGACTGCTTAATTGCTGACCAAAATATTGACTAGCGATATCGGGAATTTGATGTGCCTCATCAAATATCTTGACTTCCGCTTGTGGGATCAACTCACCGAATCCAGTTTCTTTCACCACCATATCTGCCATAAACAGATGATGGTTGACAACGATCACATCCGCATCCATTGCCCGACGGCGAGCTTTCAGAACAAAGCACGCCTGATAACTCGGACAATCACTGCCAAGGCAATTATCATTAGTACTGGTTACCAACGGCCAAACCTGGCTATCTTCCGCTATCTGATAGCAAGTGCTGATATCCCCCTCTTCCGTTTGCGAAGACCAGCTTTTCAGTCGAACCATATCTGACAGAACTTCCGCTTCCAGTTGCCCTCCGCTAAAAGAATTCTGTTCCAGCCGTTCCAGGCAAAGATAATTTGAACGGCCTTTTAACAGCGCCAGTTTACCAGAGAAATTAATTGCCTCAGCAACAGTCGGCAAGTCACGATTATAAAGCTGATCCTGTAGTGCTTTGGAACCAGTAGAAATAATCACTTTCTGCCCAGAACGCAATGCAGGCACCAGATAAGCAAATGTCTTACCCGTTCCTGTGCCCGCCTCTACCACCAATTGTTGATGGTTTTTAATTGCACACTTAATAGCAACAGCCATTTCTCGTTGAGCATCACGGGGTTTGAAACCTTTTATTGCTTTAGCAAGCGCACCGTTTTTCGCAAAATCGTCTGACACAGACTGTCTCTTTTAATAGAATGGATGGAGATTATGCCAATACTATTCCCTGATCACCACCCAAAATCAGGCAGATATAGTCGTTAACTTAAAGAGGTATCCATGAAAATTGAACGTATTGATCCACAAGATCGCTGGTCCGAAGCAGTAATCCACAACAAAACCATTTATTACACCAGTGTCCCAGAAAAACTGGATGGTGATATTACGGAGCAGATGGCTGATACACTGGCCGCTATTGATATCATGTTACAGCGCCTTGGTTCTGATAAAAGTAAAATTATTGATGCCACTATTTTTCTGGCTGATAAAGAAGACTTTGCCGGTATGAACACCGTCTGGGATGCATGGGTTGAAGTAGGAAGTGCGCCAGTGCGCTGCACAATTGAAGCCAAACTGATGAACCCCAAATATAAAGTCGAAATAAAAATTATCGCGGGAATTTAATATTAATCTCGGGATATTCTTTACTACCCGTGTTTATATTTTGATTACGTGGAATTTATTAAGAATATCCCAACAAGTCTTATAATATCTATATTTTACTGTTTCAGATATATTTCCAGCTTTGCAGACAATAGCTGACAAAAATTTGATATCAAAACTTACTATAAATCAATCTCTCAGACCAAAACATCGACTTTAACAATGGCCCTTTTTAGAAAAAACTTTAAATTATGCCATGTTTAAATAACTAATAAGACTTTGATAATAAATTTAAACAAAATAATCACCACTACTGTTTATAATAAATAGAGTTTATTTCATCTGACAAAGTTAATACACCAAACGGATTTTCTATATTTACACTTCAAATATTGAATTATGCTTATGAGTCATCCATACTTTCTAATAAGCACATAAGTGCCCGGCCATTGTTTAGTGAATATCAACGTGGCCTAAACCTTTAATAACTTTTATCACTTGGTATGGAGCATTCTATGGATGTTTGTTCAAGTTGTAACTGTTCCTTTCATGATTCAATTGTTGCAGAACTAGAAGGCAAGCTCTACAAAAGTTGCCCATCTTGTTCTGTCTCAATTGGTCAACACATTTTCTATCGCTATGAAGACTTTGGCATGAGGGATATGGGTGATGGTCTCCATATCGTCCAATCTTGGTGCCCTGGCTGTCGTTCGAAAGATGGTCATACACCAGATGTATGTTTTACTTGCTAAAAGTCATTTTATCTATATCTGCTGGCTATTATGCAAAATAGTTATATACCAGCAGATATATAAAAAAACAAATAATAATCCGCCCTCATCATTTATTTAAAAACCAAAATGCTAATAATATATCTTTGCCCTGATTTTTAAAATTAAAGAGGGAGGCGACATACAGTATTTAATTAAAATATCTGAGCAGAGAAAAAATAATTATAAGCTGCATCAGAAGCTAAAAAATTAAAACAATCTCTGTAAATCACACTCCCCCAGATTGGGTTACGCTATGGCTTAAGCCATCTTGATCATCACCATCCCCAACAGCAATAAAGCAATTCCCCCCCAACCTTTACAATTCAAACGTTGATTAAACATAATCCAACCAGCTGCAACTGTTGCGATAATACCGAAAGCCCCCCACAAAGCATAAGCAATAGAAAGCTCAATTCCCTTCACTGCCTGAGCAAGCGCACTGAAAGCCCCAAGGACAGCAATAAGTGAGAGAATACCCATCCAAGGACGTCTGAAACCATCAGAAAATTTCAGTAAAATATTCGCTAAAATTTCTAACACTACAGCAAGAAACAGAAACGCAGCATGCCACCATTCAAATTGTTGCAACATGTTATGCCTCCTTTATTTTACTGTTTTTGGTGGTTGCGGCACTGACAGCCTTACTTGCCATCTGTTTCATTGCCTCAGCTGATTTTTTGACCGTAGCTTTTTTAGTGCCAGATTTAATCAGCATAATTCCTGTCACCAGCAGAGCCAAACCGCCCACTTTCATCAATGACAGTGATTCATCAAACCACATCACACTAAAAACAGTAATAAATAGAATGCCAACGCCTTCCCACAAAGCATACGCAACGCCCAATGCAACTTTTTTCACCGCCATTGCCAGCAAGATATAGGATGTGGCGATCATGATGTACATAACTGCCATGCCAGCTACACCACCGGAAACACTGGCATGTTTCATCGATAAGGTACCGATAACTTCGGTAACAATTGCCATTGCAAGGAATAACCAATAAATCATTTTCTTTCTCCTGAACACGCAAATATGCACGTCAAGACACAAGTCACAAATAACCTATTTCCACCTACGCATGAGATGAAAAATAAATAACCTGATGTTTTGACGAAACAGAAACACCGGTTGAAAACCGGTTAACAGGAGTCAGACGCTACAATGCACCGCACCAGTAATGTTCACTGGATAAAATGGCAGAAAGGAAAAGTACGTGGGTGGAACTTTGAAACTTGACGCTTTTGGCGCTGTTCATGGTATTTTATTCTTTCATCGCACCGACAATCTGTGCGATATACTAAGAATCCTCATAGTTATAGTGTCGATTACTTTGATACTTCTACCATATGGAATAATAGAAAGCAATTATTCAATTTTATTCTTTTCTCGTCTGACATCACAAAATGAATAAAAAACAGCGCAGATATCGGCATAAGCCGATAAGACCAAGCCGCTTATAACGCGGCTTGAGCCTCAATGAAAGGGTTATACGTTCCTCATTTATTGCCCGTTATTCAAACTCATTCCACGAACGGCCATCACGGGTGATCATAGCAACAGAAGCAACTGGCCCCCACGTTCCCGCCTGATAAGGTTTAGGAGCATCATTATCTGCCACCCATGCCTCCATAATGGAATCAACCCACTTCCAAGCTTCTTCCACTTCATCACGACGAACGAATAACGCCTGAATACCACGCATAGCTTCCAGCAGCAGCCTTTCATAAGCATCTGCTAACGGAATATGATTGAAAGTTTCAGAAAAACTCAGATCCAGCTTGGTGGTTTGCAAACGGTGCTTATGTTCAAGCCCCGGAGCTTTATTCAGCACTTCAATATCAATACCTTCATCCGGTTGCAGACGAATAGTCAGCTTGTTCTGCGGTAATTGTTGATAAGATTCAGAGAACAGATTCAGCGCTGGTTTCTTAAAATAAACCACCACTTCAGAACATTTAGTTGGCAATCGTTTACCGGTTCTCAGATAGAAAGGAACCCCGGCCCAACGCCAGTCATCAATATCGACACGGATAGAGACAAAAGTTTCTGTCCTGCTAGACTGGTTCGCGCCCTCTTCTTCCAGATAACCCGGAACTTTACTCCCTTGCACAAAACCGGCGGTGTACTGACCGCGTACCGTTTTCTCCCGCACATTGGTGCGATCAATACGACGCAGGGAACGCAATACTTTCACTTTCTCATCACGGATATGGTCTGTTGTCAAATCTGCCGGCGGAGACATAGCAATCATAGTTAGGATTTGTAACAGGTGATTCTGAATCATGTCGCGCATCTGCCCGGCTTGATCAAAATAACCCCAACGGCCTTCAATACCGACTTCTTCCGCTACTGTAATTTGTACATGATCAATTGTCCGGTTATCCCAGTTACTGACAAACAACGAATTGGCAAAACGCAGTGCTAACAGGTTTAATACCGTTTCCTTGCCCAGATAATGGTCAATGCGATAAACCTGACGCTCATTGAAATATTTAGCAACCTCATCATTGATGGCTTTGGATGACTCAAGATCCGTCCCCAGAGGCTTTTCCATCACAACTCGGTTTGGCTCTTTATTCAACCCCGCAAGACCCAATCCGTGGCAAACAGCACCAAAAGTGCTTGGTGGCATCGCAAAATAGTGGATTGCAGGCCGGTTATCTTGCTTAAGAATTTTTTTCAGTCTGGTGAAATCTTCCTTTTCGTTCACATCCAGATTACAAAACGCCAAACGTGCACTCAACGTCTGCCATAACTTTGGATCTAATTCTTCCGGCAAAAATGTATTTAAAGCTTCTTCAACAACTTTGGTATAAGCTTTTTTATCCCAATCAGCCCGACCAACACCAATAATCCGTGTTTCCGGATGGATATAACCCGCTTTTTCAAGCTGATAAAGGGAAGGTAATAATTTCCGGCGAGCCAAATCCCCTTTAGCCCCAAAAATTACTAAATCACAAGCCTGAGCTGTGGAAGTAACCGCCATATTGCATCTCCTCGTTGCGGGATATTGTAATTTTGTTACAGCCTTAACCAATAATGTACCCTTTTGGTTATAGCGCGTAAACAGCTATAGTAAATAACTCTAATCTTCCATTAACAACAGGCGCTACCACCACTGAATAGTTATATTAATATGTAATTTTGCAACTTATATGAAAGATAATTACCAATATGAAAGTTAGACACTTGTCATACTTTTATGAAAAATATTAGATTATTGTGATTTCCTGCTGCCAGCTTCAATTTACTAGTAGTATATTTTCATAAAACTTACATAGATTTCTCCTTTGAATGAAATCATTAAAACCATAGGTAACTACGTTTTATGAACACACTGGAACGGGTGCAAAACAGTATTGAATTCTTAAGTAAATCAGAAAAAAAAGTGGCGCAAATTATTCTGGCTTCACCGCAAACAGCAATTCATTCCAGTATTGCAACGCTGGCAAAAATGGCACAAGTCAGTGAACCAACCGTTAACCGTTTTTGCCGTCGTCTGGATACCAAAGGTTTCCCCGATTTCAAACTCCATCTGGCCCAAAGCCTTGCCAATGGCACACCTTATGTAAACCGTAATGTTGAAGAAAGCGACACCGTTAGCGCCTATACCAATAAGATATTTGAATCGGTAATGGCGACGCTGAACACGGTAAAAAACAATTTGGATATCACAGCGGTTAATCGGGCTGTCGATTTACTGACTCAGGCGCGGAAAATCTCATTTTTTGGCTTAGGTGCTTCTGCCGCTGTTGCTCATGATGCAATGAATAAATTCTTCCGGTTCAATATTCCGGTTATTTATTTTGATGACATTGTGATGCAACGGATGAGTTGTATTAACAGTACCGAAGGTGATGTAGTCGTGTTGATATCCCATACTGGCAGGACAAAAAGCCTGGTTGAAGCGGCACAACTTGCGCGTGAAAATAATGCAACGGTCATCGCGATTACCTCTCAAAATTCCCCACTTGCTCGCGAAGCAACGCTCGCCATTCTTCTGGATGTACCGGAAGATACAGATATCTATATGCCAATGGTTTCAAGAATCGCCCAATTAACTGTTATCGATGTTCTGGCTACCGGATTTACCTTGCGTCGTGGCGCAACATTCAGAGATAACTTAAAAAGAGTCAAAGAAGCACTACGAAATTCACGCTTTAATAAGATTGGCTTTCCCCCGGTCTGAAACCTTCTATTACTGTCATGCTGACTCGCAACGATTGCGCAGTCAGCGATCGCCTATTGCTCATTGAGTGTCTGTAAATAATCTGCACTGGTCAGTTTACCAATGTCATCCCCACTTGCTAAACGATATCGTAACCAATCAGTAATCTGTTCCTGTAACTTTCCTTTTGGCGCATCCAGTTTCTCAGCCAATCCACCGTGGTTTTCCCATAGATGACTACTGAGCGCAAATACCAACCCTTGCAGGGCATAAGTGGAACGATACCAGGCTTGAATCAAATGATGCTCCAGAACAAAAGGCTTATCGCTCCCGCTTTGATCACAACTTTCAGTACGGTAATAAATGTGTGGTTCAGGTGTACCTATCATCAACTCACTTACCGGGGTCAGCAATCCTGACCAATCGCTATCGGTCATTGCCGGGAATAACGAACTAAAAATGCGCGCATCCATTAAGCGAAAAACCACCTGTTTTTCCCGCAATATCACCAACTGACGTGAGCGCCAGTGATTAAGCTGTTGCGACCATGAATTATCACTACGATAAGCCCAACCCCAGCTGATATCACTCAATGCATGGCGATCAAGCTGATGAGCTATCATTGATAAGCAGCCTAACTTTGGCCGAACTAACCAAGGGCTTTGCGCCAAAAGGTGATTCATCTGTGTATCACTATATAAAGGAAACGCCTGTTCAACCCAGTCCTGAGTGTAAAAGAGATCAACCGGATCGGGCTGGGCCAGCGAATTCAGCATAAAGAAAACGGGCGATTTATTGGGGGCAGTCAACCACTGTTGCCAGCTCATAGCAATATTCATATATCCTCCTGTTGATTGATAACCCAGTTAGCTTCGCGTTGAGCCAGCACAGCACAAGACGGTTTAGCCGGGAATTTGATATCCGGCAGCGGCTCTACACCATCCGGCAGTTGCAGAGACAAACCACGCCCGACACCGGCGGAACTCCACCATTAAAAGGTAATTTCGTCTGAAAGTAACCCGTTTGCGGATCAGCCTTCACATCCAGACGTAATCCGTGATAGGTCGGTACCTTATAAGACGACATATCCGCATGCCACTGAGATTTAAGACAGTCTTTTGATATATACACTGCGGATACAGACGGTTTTGTGTATTTCGGTGCTACCCCCTCTACGATGATCCACTGGTTATCTTTCGGAGGCGAAAGCGGTTCATTCGGATCAGCACAGCCTGATATGAATATGACTAATAATATCGGTAAGTATTTTTTCATATTTATCATAGTCAGTTTTCTTCAATCCCTATCGCATTATCAGTATAGCGAGTTAAAGCCAACAGACCCTGTTTATCCTGTTGAGTGCAAATCAGTGATTGTTTCAACTGGTGGTCCATCTGTAAAAATAAAGTATCCCTCTGTCGAATATCAGCAACAATATCACGCCTCTTTCTTTAATTGCGACTACACCCAGAAACACCAGCGGTTCTCATTCCCGTAAATACAGGTAAATAATGATGACAGTCAATCGAATGACCACGCTGTTATTCTCGGTTCATCTTCGTAGATACGAAGAACCGATACTTAGGATTATTAGGATAGAAAACGTCAGGATTTACCCTGTGACATAACAAAGCGATAATCCATTGTTCATATTTAGATAGAGTTGGCAGATAACCCTTGTCAAGTTATTTTATTTTCCAGTCACCAATAGCATTGCTGCTGATATTCACTCGACCCTGAGGTTAATCCCGTTCTCATCCCCGTAAGCACAGGGAACAGTGGTTGAAATAAATTGAATTACCACTTCATTTACGGTTCATCTCCGTAGATACGGAGAGCATATGACTAAATACTATATTAGGATAGAAAGAATTAGGGTTTACTCGGTGATATAACAGAGCAAAGTATCATCCATCGTTCATTATGAATATTGAATTAGCTTAGGCAGCTACTCATTGTCAAGTTATTTTAGTTTTCCTTAAGCCAGCACGCTCATCCACCAACTGGAACTCTATCCAATGTTTCAGAATGTTCTCACTGTCAATACAATCCAGTGGACCTAATTTGCTTATCAATATCACTCCCTTTTTCTTGGTGACTACATCCATCCTAAAACACAGCTCAAACATCATCGGTTATCCCCGGTCAGTATGTCATAGGAAGCCTTATCACCTTCCATACTGCATTTTTTAGCATAATAATCCCCCCATATAAAAATATTTAAGCCATTATATAAATAGGAACAAAATAAACAGATGGCAGGTATACCAGATAAATAGCTTCTAGAATAATGCTGTGTTTTTGTTCACTATTTATTAAATTGTCAGACTGATAGCATATACTGACGGTAATTTTAAAAATGTAATCTGTAACCAACCTTGATAGTTGGATTGCCGAAGAGGTTTTTTTACTCGTTTTATAGGATAATTAATAGATTATTGATTATTTTTATAAATACTCACAGGTCAACGGAGTAATACATGTCCAGACGGCTCAGAAGAACGAAGATTGTTACTACCCTTGGTCCGGCTACCGACCGCGATAATAACCTTGAAAAAATTATTATTGCGGGTGCAAACGTAGTCCGCCTCAACTTTTCCCACGGCACGGCAGAAGATCACCTCCAACGTGCCAATAAAGTCCGCGAAATAGCAGCCCGCCTAGGCCGCCATATCGCTATTCTTGGCGATCTTCAGGGACCTAAAATCCGCGTATCAACGTTTAAAGAGGGCAAAATTTTCCTGAATGTCGGAGATAAATTTCTACTTGATGCCAACCTTAATAAAGGCGAAGGCAATAAAGAGAAAGTCGGTATCGATTACAAGGGATTACCCGCTGATGTTGTACCGGGTGATATTCTGCTGCTGGATGATGGACGTGTTCAACTGAAAGTATTAGAAGTTCAGGGCATGAAAGTATTCACGGAAGTCACTGTTGGCGGCCAGCTGTCTAACAATAAAGGTATCAACAAACTAGGTGGAGGCTTATCCGCTGAAGCTCTGACCGAAAAGGATAAAGAAGACATTATCACCGCCGCCAAAATTGGCGTTGATTACCTCGCCGTCTCTTTCCCTCGTACTGGCGAAGATCTCAATTATGCCCGCCGTCTGGCGCGGGATGCCGGCTGCGAAACGCAAATCGTGGCAAAAGTTGAACGTGCTGAAGCCGTCAGCAGTGATGAAATTATTGACGAAATTATTCTGGCTTCCGATGTTGTAATGGTTGCCCGTGGTGATCTCGGCGTAGAGATCGGTGATCCAGAGCTGGTCGGTGTTCAGAAAAAATTGATCCGTCGTGCCCGTCAATTGAATCGCGTCGTAATTACCGCTACTCAGATGATGGAATCCATGATTACCAATCCAATGCCTACCCGTGCAGAAGTGATGGATGTAGCGAACGCAGTTCTTGACGGTACTGACGCAGTGATGCTTTCCGCTGAGACAGCCGCAGGCCAATACCCGGCTGAAACTGTTGCTGCCATGGCTCAGGTCTGTTTGGGGGCAGAAAAAATGCCAGGACTCAATGTATCCAAACATCGGTTAGACACTATTTTCGAAAGTACCGAAGAAGCCATTGCCATGTCTACCATGTATGCAGCAAACCATCTAAGAGGTGTGAAGGCGATTATCGCAATGACCGAATCAGGTCGCACCACTCGGATGATGTCCCGCATCAGTTCTGGTTTACACATTTTCTCTATGTCGCGTCATGAAAAAACATTGAACCAAACGGCGCTTTACCGTGGCGTTACACCGGTTTATTGCAGCAGTCATACTGACGGCATTACAGCCGCTAATGAGGCCGTTAACCGTCTGCGTGATAAAGGTTATCTGGTTTCCGGCGACCTTGTTCTGGTTACTCAAGGCGACCAAATGGGGACAATTGGCAGCACTAACACCTGCCGTATTCTTGAAGTGGAATAAAACATTACTACAGAAATTAAGGGGCGCACCCGAACTGTGCGCCTTAATTTTATATTGATATCGACCAGAAATTTAATCGGCAACTTAATGATCATAATGCAATAATTATTTGATATAACTCAGGCCGTTTATAATAGTGAACCTTCTACCTCAAAAGGATAATTTTTATCTCTTCTAATGTTTTACTGTAGAAATATTTTAACTATATATTATAAAATATGATATTAAATTCAGGTTAAATACATTTACTTTAAATAACAGTAATAATAACGACTTAAATCAATTCTCATAACCTATAAAATTAAATCCTGCAAGACGATACTTGCCTGATACATCCAAAAATCCAGATTTTTACTTCTTAAGCGATGTCATAAAAGACAACAAAGCACATTGACAATGCTTTAACATAGTACTATTAATTAAATGCTGATATCAGCATTTTTCATATGGATATAGAACAAGAGACATCCTGACAATACATTTGTATTTAAAGGAAATAATCAATCAATTAACTAATCATCTGAAAATGTGAGCGGAGAATATCATGCAAAATATTCCTATTGAAACCTGCAAAGATCAAGAGTTACTAAATTCCCTTGTCACATCATTCAAAGGGACAGAACTATCAATTACGGAAAAGGCTCTGGACGAATTAGCCAGTAATACCGAGATCCCTGAAATTAATGCCTGGAACTGGACAAAAAGATTCCCTATCTAAATAGGGTAAGGATGTTATTAATCTTTCATTGTAAGGTAATAACCAGACATATCTAAGAGATTTAATTTTTATCTTTTAGATTGAGTCATAAAAAACAGAAAAACACATTGACAATTATTCAACATAGTATTATTAATTGGGCGTTGATATCAGCATTTTCCATATGGAAGTAAGAATTTCCTGACCATATTTTTATTCGAAGGAAATCGTAAATTATCTCATTAACCATCTGTAAAACAAAATGGAGATTATCATGCAAAACATTTCAGTTGAAACTTGCAAAACTCAAGAAGCACTAAATTCTCTTGCTGCATCATTCAAAGAAACCGAACTCTCAATTACTGAAAAATCGCTGAATGAGTTAAGCAGCAAGTCAAAAATTCCTGAAATCACTGCCTGGAATTGGTCGAAAAGCTTTCAGGAAATTTAATTCCTCCAATTAAGACATTTATTAAACCTTAACCATAGGGTAATCCTATGAATTTATTAGGATTACCCTAAATAATTTCATCATGTTAATATAATAATTTGAACAATATGGATAAGTTCCTCAAATCTAAAACTTTACCCTTGAATATTACTACCTTTTACCACTAATATTATTACATATTCTAATTTCTACATAAAAACATAATACACTCCAGTAACTAAAAAGAGTAAAAACGCGATAAAAAATCAATATTGACAGAAAAAAACATTTTAGTTGGATCTTTATGTATATTATGTGAAATACTCAGAAACAGAGACGAAGATCTCGGTATCTAAATACTATAAAAGTTAATCTCAAGAAAAGGAATGGTAGCTACAAAATGAACGCTATTAACATCTCAAAATCCATGAAGCGTTTCAATATATCGGTATCGATACTCTCGGTATCAATAGCAATACTAGCCCTTTATTTACTTTCTACCGCCTTCTATTCAGATACTAAAATCGATAACTATTATCAGGATAATGGCAACTTTTACCGGGTAGAAACCACATTCAATTTACCTAACGGAGAAAAAGTAAGATCAGCAAAATCTCCACTACCACTCATTGATGAACTGAGAAAAGATGCAAGAGTAAATCATGTAGACTACATTTTCAAACTTAATACGACCATTGAACTACAAGGTAAAAAGATCACTAAAGTTCCTGTGTTTGCAGTGAGCCATGAATTCCTGAATACCTTATCTCCCTTTAAGAGAGCAGATAACACCCTGGGAGCAAATGAGATTTATATCACAAAAGATTTCAACAACCGATATCTCGGACTGGAAGATCCCAAAGGAAAATCTATTACTCTGGATAATGAAACCTATATCATCAAGGATATCTTAGAAAGACGTCATGATTCGAGTCTCAATATGGATGCTATTATTTCATTTAAACCAAACCTTATAAAAGACTACAACAAAGAAATATTCAATTGGTATGATACACACGCTTATATTTTTGTAAAATTTACTGATAAAAATACAACATTTAATAAAGATATACTTCTCAAAAATATCATTGAAACAAAAGCATCCAATCTTCCAGGTGCTCCATTTACTGCCAGTGAATTTATTCATTTGTCATTAAAGAAATTAAAAGATATTCATTATCAAGACAAATTACCTGATGAAATTGCTATTGGTTTATCAAAGGAAGTCATCTATAGCTCATATATAGCATTCACATTTATTTTATTTGCTGCGTTAACAAACTATTATAATTTAACTTCCGCTGATTCATCAGAAAAAAGGGATATCTATCAATTAAAAAAAGCGTTGGGTGCATCGACCTTCAATATTATTTGTGATTCACTACCAATAATGCTGGTAAGAATGGTATTTTCCACTCTTATTTTCTTAGTATTTATCATAACCATATTCAATACATCCCTATATATAAAAAACCTATTTTACACTTTAGAAACAAACAACTTGATATATCTTGGGATATTTTCTATTCTTATTGCGTTTATTCTTGTTTCATCAATACATTTTTCATTCTCATTACGCTTCTATATTTATCAGAGAAACCGAAAAATGGATATGAGATATGAATCAACCTTATCCTCTTGGTTTAGAAAATCATCATTGGCTATTCAATTGCTTGTTTCTGGCATCTCTATCTATTTAGTCACTGGATTAGTTAATCAATATATTCATCTTGTTGATGTACATACTCCATATGATAATACCAAAACAATATCAATCACCATTAATAATGACAATAACAAGAAATTAAGCATTAATGAATTAAGCTATGATCTTGCTAGCAAATATAGCACTTCAAAAATAACACTTAGTAACTGGCAACCATTTGACATGTCAAGAGACAATATAACCATTTATTATTCTGGCCAACAAGATATAAATAATTATATATCTTCAAATGTCATTATTGCAGACGAGAACTTTACTGACGTCTGGAAAATGAAAATATTAGCGGGTAATGACAAACGAGTATACCAAAGCGATAATACTGATGTTGTTAATGCATTAGTGACAAAAGAGTTTTTGAAACAAAATGGAATTATCAAGTACGATGATATTTTTAACAACTACTATTGGTATACAATAGAAGGTAAAAAAATCCAAATCAGGTTTATTCAGATTATAGAAGATTTTAATTTAGGTGCTATAGATGAACCATTCAAGCCAATAGTTATTTTTATAAAAAAGGATCAGAGTAAATATGCTTCACTAAATTTAAATAACATAGATAACCTTTCACCGGTACTTAATGAATTGCTAGCATATGGCTTTGATAAAAATGAAATTAATTTAACCAGCAATTTATTCAGTTATTATTATGATAATTATTTAAAAGTAATAAAACTATCATCTGCTGTCGCTATTTTCTCAATATTATTATTGATTATAGCCTGCTTTACTACCAGCATGACTGATTTCAACCATATGAAAAAGGAATTAAGTATAATGGAGTCCATTGGGGGTTCTATTTATACAAATCTTATCCATTTTTTATCGAAAAGCGTCATTCCTATAATTGCATCAATTTTCATAGCATATATATCAGGAAGAACCATTTTGGTTTATTTACTCGGCGAATATAATGTGATTTACACTGATTCTTTTGTATATAGCGCTCTCGCCTTATCTGCGACAATGATATTCACCGTTATTATAATGATCATTACCTATTTGATGAATTATAGAAAATTATCTGCTACTAAATTTTTGTGAGATTAATCATGGATATAGAAATCAGAAAAAAAGGCATACATAATAAAGAGAAGTTATTAATTCTTATTTTCTTTATCGCTTTTATTTCATTTATCGTATTTATGGCTTATTATGTCATTTCATCTAAAGAAGCTTCCGTGAATGAAAATGAGGTCAAAAAATTTCGTATCAGCAGCAAAATAGATAGTGATATTTTAAAAACAAGAGCCGTTGTTGTTCCTAATAAAAGCGTATCGATCTCAACAGAGATTGGCGGAATCGTTACCGATATAATGAAAAAACCATCACAAAATGTCTTAAAGGGAGAAGAAATAGTTAAATTATCTAACTTTAATTTCACATTGAATAATTCTGCAATGTTAGCAGACGTTACAGATAAACTGAATAATTTAATAAACATAAGAATAAGCTTGCAATCTGATTATAGAGATATCAATAACAGATTCTTAGAAGCATCCAAAGAGTTAAAAGAAACAGAAGATAAGTCAAGAAGATATAATAACCTGGTAAATAAAAATTATGTTTCTAAAGAAACCATTTCTGATTTAAAGATTAAAAAAGACTATTGGCATGATGTTTATCTATTTTACAAAAAATTAAAAAATGATAAAGATCGTGACATATCAAAGCAATTAAAAGAGATAGACGAATTTGTTGAAAAACAGAGAAAGCTCTCTGAAATCATTGAAAATGGTTTTGAACAACTTTCAATAAAATCACCTATAGCAGGCAATATAAGTTCATTAGATTTAATTTTAGGTCAACGGTTAAAACCTGGCGATCAAATAGCTATTGTTGATGATTTATCAAGTTTTTATTTCGAATCAGAAATCAACGAATACTACTTGAACAAAATAACATACAACTCATCTGCTAATTTAGTCTATAATAATGGAAAAACACCTTTGCTTGTGAAATTGATTTCATCTGAGGTGAATAATGGAACTTTCAAAGTCAGATTTGAATTAGAAGATAAAAAAGCACTTGATTTCAAGCGAGGTCAATCAGTTGATATCATCATTAAACTTGATGAAGATAGGAAAATATTCTCTGTCCCTTCATCTATGGTGTTCTCCATTGATAACAAGAGCTATGTGTTTATTTACCATCCAGATAAAAAAGTTGCCCAGCGCATTCAGGTCTCCACCGGCCAAGATAATGGCTCTGATATTGAGATCAAAAATGGTATTACTGAAGGGCAAACAATAGTTAGCTTTGGTAAGAATAGATTGGTTAATAATGATACCGTAAGGATTGAATAAAATGATTAGCATGATGAATGTCTGTAAATCATATAAAACGAAATTCATTCAAACAAATGTTTTGAATGAAATAAATCTCAATATAGATAAAGGTGAGTTTATTTCTATAATGGGAGCATCTGGATCAGGGAAATCAACATTACTGAATGTTATTGGCATGTTCGAGACCATCGACAGTGGTCAATTGACACTGGATAATAATAATATTTTAAAGATGAAATATTCTGAGAAAATATCATTCAGACGCGAATTTATTGGATATATTTTTCAATCATTCAATCTGTTACCCAATCTGACCGTATTTGAAAATATAGAATTACCTTTGAAATATAGAGGTTTTTCTAAAAAGCAGAGAAAGAATAAAGTACTTGATGCAATAAATAATTTTGGATTAGAAAATCGGGGAAATCATAAACCGATACAATTATCTGGTGGGCAACAGCAACGTGTCGCTATCGCCAGGGCAATGATCTCAAACCCCACTATTTTATTAGCTGATGAACCGACGGGGAACCTGGATAGCATAAATGGTCAGAATATTTTATCTTCACTGAAAGATCTGAATGAAAACGGCACGACTATTGTTATGGTAACCCATTCCGTAGAAGCGGCTTCATTTTCCGACAGAATATTAACAATGAAGGATGGCCATTTGCTTGTTTGAGCATATACCCAATAGATTTCAAGATGCATCGCGACGGCAAGGGAGCGAATCCCCGGGAGCAGAGATAACTCTGTGACCGGGGTGAGTGAGTGCAGCCAACAAAGAGGCAACTTGAAAGATAACAGGTATAAATAACATGAAGGAGTTCGTTATGGATACTATAATCCCAATAAAACATTTAGATTCAGACGGATCATCGATTCTCAAGAAATCGCCTAAAATTAATTACAGGCAACTAGCTTGTAGGATTATTGGTGAAATTCCTGCCGAAAAAATATTAGATGATGATGAACTGGCTCTATATAATGAGGAAATCGGCATACAATTTAGCCCTGAAGTGGTCAATGCCAATAAGTTAGTTGTTGTTGTTAAAGCTACAAGGCTTTGCAACTTGAGGTGCACTTATTGTCATTCCTGGGCTGAAGGAAAAGGGAATACCTTAACGTTTTTTAACTTGATGCGCTCTATGCACCGTTTCTTATCCATACCCAATATAAAGCGATTCGAATTCGTTTGGCACGGTGGTGAAGTCACCTTATTGAATGTTAATTATTTTAAGAAATTAATCTGGTTGCAAGAACAATTTAAAAAACCAGATCAAGTTATCACTAATTCGGTACAAACCAATGCCGTCAATATTCCCGAAGATTGGTTGGTATTCCTTAAAGGTATCGGAATGGGAGTCGGTATAAGCGTTGACGGTATTCCAGAAATACACGATAGCCGAAGATTAGATTACAGAGGAAGGCCAACATCTCATAAAGTTGCTGCAGGTATGAAGAAATTAAGAAGTTATGGCATACCTTACGGTGCACTGGTTGTCGTCGATAGAGATGTTTACGAATCAAATATCGAAAAAATGCTCTCTTATTTTTACGAAATTGGTTTAACAGATATCGAATTTCTAAATATTGTGCCAGATAACCGGTGTCAGCCAGGTGACGATCCTGGAGGAAGTTATATAACTTACCATAATTATATCAATTTCCTTTCTAATGTTTTCCGGGTCTGGTGGGATGGTTATAAAGGTAAAATAAATATTCGTCTGTTTGATGGATTTATTGATAGTATTAAATCATCTCAAAAGAAAATATCAGATTGTTATTGGGCTGGTAACTGTTCTCAGGAAATCATTACATTGGAACCCAACGGTACTGTATCAGCATGTGACAAATATGTTGGTGCCGAAGGGAATAATTATGGTTCAATTATCGATAATGATCTTGGAAATTTATTAGTTAAATCAAATACAAATAAAAACCATCTTATAGAGGAGAGGGAATCATACGAAAAAATGCATCAATGCAAATGGTTTCACTTATGTAATGGCGGATGCCCTCACGATCGAGTGACTAACAGGAAACATAATCCAAACTATGATGGTTCTTGCTGTGGAACCGGCGGTCTGTTGGAGACAATAAAACAAACCATAGCCGCATAAATGTTGTCCTGATATTTTAAGTGTAAGTAACATGCTTCATCATAAAACCCCCTAATCACTGGATATTATATCCAGCATTAGGGGGCAATTTAAATTCTCAAACTGTAATGATGACTTTCACATATATACCCAATGGATTTCAAGATGGATCGCGACGGCAAGGGAGCGAATCCCCGGGAGCATAGATAACTCTGTGACCGGGGTGAGTGAGTGCAGCCAACAAAGAGGCAACTTGAAAGATAACAGGTATATCTCGTGATTAGAATCACAGATCTTCTCTGTTATACGGCTCAATATCACCCTCTTTCCGGGTCTTAAGCAATTTAAGTATCCAGGTATATTGTTCAGGATTTGGTCGCACTAATTGTTCTAATTCTTCATTCATCCGGCGAGCAATAAAAGCATCATCTTTGCCATCAATATCATCCATTGGTGGACGAATATAAATATCAAGCTGGTGAGTACGGTAATTATAAACCGGAAACAAGGGAACAATAGCCGCACGACAAACTTTCATCAATCGCCCAATTGCCGGTAATGTTGCTTTATAAGTTGCAAAGAAATCGACAAATTCACTGTGTTCTTCACCATGATCCTGATCAGGAAGATAATATCCCCAGAAACCCTGGCGAACAGTGGTGATAAAAGGTTTAATTCCAGCATCACGGGAATGTAAGCGACCACCAAATTGACTGCGAGCTTTATTCCAAAAATAATCTGATACTGGGTTTTTTTGATGATGAAACATAGCCGCTGCTTTCTGTCCACCCGCCGTCAGTAATATCGCAGGAATATCCACAGCCCAGCCATGAGGAACCATGAAAATAACGTTTTTTCCCTGCTCTTTCAGTTGAAGAATAATCTCTTCGCCATGCCAATGAGTCCGGTTTAACGTTGATTTTGTACCACGTAAATAAATTTCAGCTAACATGACAAAAGGTTGAGGCGCGGTAGAAAACATTTTATCAATCAATGCTTCGCGCTGCTGTCCAGTCAATTCCGGCATACAGTAACACAGGTTTATTCTCGCTCTGCGACGCGCCCCTTTTGCAAATTTACCAGCCAACCATCCTATTTTCGCCAACAAAGGATCACGCAGTTTAACTGGAACATAAGCTAGCCCAGCCAACACCCCCACTCCCGCCCATATTCCCCAGTAACGAGGATGCAGGTAGGATTTATGAAATGTCGGCACATAACCCACTTTACTGTCTGTATCTGTCTCTTTATGCATGAGATAACTCTTTAAAACAAAACGATAATTTGCCATTTTAATACAGGAATCTATATCAACAAATGTCAACATATCTTGTTCTGCAATACAAAACGACAGCGGATGATATCAATCATCCGCTTTAAAGTCTGTTATTTATGATCAGTTAAACTCAATCCAGCAAAAGCTGAGGTGTCACCTCTTTCACCGTCGCCAGGAATTCTGTGCGTTCTTTACCACTCAGACCACCAGAACGCGGCAATTTCGCAGTTAATGGATTTACTGCCTGCTGATTGTTCCAGAATTCATAGTGCAAATGAGGGCCAGTAGAACGACCGGTACTACCGGACAGTGCGATACGATCACCGCGTTTCACTTTCTGCCCCGGTTTCACCAATAGTTTTCTCAGGTGCATATAGCGGGTGGTATATTGGCGACCATGACGGATAGCAATAAAGTTACCTGCTGCCCCATTATATTTAGAGACAATAACCTCGCCATCCCCTACCGCCAAAACAGGGGTTCCCACTGGCATGGCAAAATCCACACCTTTATGCGGCGCAACCCGACCTGTCACCGGATTCACACGCCGGGGATTAAATTGGGAAGAGACACGGAATTGTTTGGTTGTTGGAAAACGCAAAAAACCACGCTCAAGACCGGAAGCCTCTCGATCATAAAAACGACCATCTTCCGCACGGATTGCATAATAATCTTTACCACCACTATTCAAACGAACACCAAGTAATTGACTTTGTTCACTGTGACCATCCAATATTTCACGGGAAAGTAGTACAGAGAAACGATCGCCTTTACGTAATTTACGCAAATCTATTTGCCATTGTAGTGCCTTGGTGACTTCACGTGCTTCGCTACTGGTTAAACCCGCATTTAAAGCACTGCTGGTAAAGTTATTATCAACAACACCTATAATAGCGCTATTTTTCCATTCACCTTTTTGAAACTCTTTCGTTTCTTTAAATACATCACCTTCACGGGTATAAATGCGGGTTTCTCGACGGGAAACACCCCAGGTCAGGCTTTGCAAGTCACCCGTTTCGTTTACTGTCCATGACAATGGCTGTCCGATATTAAGCCCCCGTAACACGCGGTGCTGATTAGCCAGTAACGCCACATCAGAAGAGTCGATACCAAATTGAGTCAGAATACTACTGAGAGTGTCACCGTCAGAGACAATATATTCATGCGGAGTTTGAGCGGTGGCTTCCGAATTGGTTTCCTCATCAGGAATACCTTCATCCGGTAATTGTTCACTACTATCCGCAATAATCTCATCGGTATTTGCTGCGGGAGTATTGATAGCAATGCTACCCGTTGTGATTTCTTCTTGTTCATGATGATAAGCAATCGGCTGCCACATCGTGACAACCAATGTTGCTACAGTCAACGAACCAAGCATAATCTTATGCGGTCGCGGTAACTCCCTATACACCAGAACGATAGTTTTAACTATCTGTTGCACTAATAGAATTCCTTATTACTCTAATTCAGGCAACCTGCGTACTGTTCCGACAACTGAGTTATAAATTTCATATAGCTGTCCTTATCCAATACAATGCGGCTTCCTAACGGGTCTAAAGTGCCCATGCGCACTCCCGTATCTTTCGCGACAACATTTATCACGGTCGGCCTGAATTGTGGCTCAGCAAAAATACAGGTTGCTTTTTGCTCAACCAATTGTGTTCGTATGTGATGTAATTTTTGTGCGCCAGGTTGTATTTCAGGGTTAATCGTAAAATGCCCTAGTGGAGTCAGGCCATAATGCTGTTCGAAATAACCGTAAGCATCGTGAAAAACAAAATACCCCTTACCGCGCACCGGTTTAAGAATATTAGCAATATTTTTGTCAGTTTGCGCAAGCTGAACGTTGAATTTACGTAGGTTTACGTCCAGTGCAGCTTTTTTATGCGGATAGTGCATCAATAATTGGTCATGGATCGCCTGAGCAGCCTGTTTCACTATTTCTGGCGATAGCCAGATATGCATATTATATTCGCCATGAGAATGATGTTCATGACCGTCTTCATGTTTATGCTGATCTGGTTCGTGTAAATCTTCATTATTTTTCAGCAATAATGGTTTAATCGTTGGCAATTGTGCTAAAGCCAGCTGCTTATCTTGTGGAACTTTGGCTAACGGTTTAGACAAAAAGACTTCCATATCAGGTCCAACCCACACAACTAAATCTGCCTGATTAATTTTCTTAAGATCGGACGGTTTCAATGCATAATCATGCGGTGATGCGCCATCAGGTAACAGTACCTGTGTATCAGTTACCCCATCTGTTATTGCAGAAGCAATAAAACCCAACGGGCGGATTGAGGTTACGACATCAGCACTAGCGGATTGTATTGTTCCTGACATTAAAACCGTGGCAATCGCAGCTTTGCAGAAAAATTTGTGCGTCAGTTTATATGATTTGTGTAACATAATGTAAATATCTCGTGGACATAAGCAAGAATTGTTATATTATAACATCTCAATGTTCACGCAAGATATATTTAGCATGCCTACACTTATCGCCTTAAAAAATGTTGCCGTTACCTTTGGCAATCGTCAGATACTAAACAATATTTCCCTCAGCTTGCAACAAGGGAATATCCTGACTTTGTTAGGGCCTAATGGTGCCGGTAAATCAACATTAGTCCGTGTTGTTCTGGGGCTTGTTGGGCCGTCATCCGGCACCATTGAACGTACCGATGGGTTAAGAATCGGCTATGTTCCACAGAAGTTGCATCTTGACCCCACCCTGCCATTAACCGTCAAACGCTTTATGATGCTGAAACCCGGTGTAAAATCTGCCGATCTATTGCCAACACTTGAGCGGGTCAAAGCTGCTCATCTATTGCAACAACCCATGCAAAAATTATCCGGCGGAGAAAGCCAACGGGTTTTATTAGCCAGAGCGCTATTAAATAAACCCCAATTATTAGTTCTTGATGAACCAACACAAGGAGTCGATGTTAATGGTCAATTAGCGCTCTATGATTTAATCAATCAAATTAGAACTGAATTGAATTGTGCTGTACTTATGGTATCCCATGATTTGCATCTGGTAATGGCGAAAACAGATGAAGTTTTATGTCTTAATCAACACATTTGCTGTTCCGGTACACCTGAAGTCGTTTCTATTCACCCTGAATTTATCGCTATGTTTGGTCACCATGGGGCCAGACAATTAGCAGTATACCGACATCAGCATAATCATCATCATGATCTGAAAGGGGAAATTGTTTTGAAAAATAACAGGGAATGTGCCACTGATGCTTGAATTATTACTTCCCGGTTGGCTAGCAGGAATATTATTAGCCATTGCGGCTGGGCCATTAGGTTCATTTGTTGTCTGGCGCAGAATGTCTTACTTTGGCGATACTCTGGCGCATGCCTCATTACTAGGCGTTGCTTTCGGATTATTGCTAAATATTAGCCCTTTTTACGCGGTTATCGCTGTCACGTTGATATTAGCAATCATTCTGGTCTGGCTGGAAAAACGCCCTCAACTGGCAATTGATACTTTATTGGGAATTATGGCCCACAGCGCATTATCATTAGGACTGGTCGTTGTCAGTTTAATGTCTAATGTGCGAGTTGATTTGATGGCTTATCTGTTTGGTGACTTACTGTCAGTCACTTATGAAGATATCTGGTTGATTGCGATCGGTGTCGCTATTGTCACCACACTGCTGTTTTGGCAATGGAACGCCCTGCTTTCTATGACCGTCAGCCAAGAAATAGCTTTTGTCGATGGCATTAAAATACAGCGGCTGAGAGTACTGTTAATGCTGGTAACCGCGTTGACCATTGGCTTGGCAATGAAGTTTGTCGGCGCTTTGATTATTACCTCGCTCCTGATTATTCCAGCCGCTACCGCCCGCCGTTTTGCCCGTACGCCTGAACAAATGGCAGGTATCGCTATTGCAACGGGTATAATCTCCGTCACTGGCGGATTAGCCTTTTCTGCCCTTTACGACACCCCAGCCGGGCCTTCTGTTGTTCTGTGCGCTGCGGTGTTATTTATTATCAGCCTGGTCAGTAAAGCAAGAAACTAATCATACCCGTTATCTTTCAAGTTGCTTCTTTGTTGGCTGCACTCACTCACCCCGGTCACATAGTTATCTATGCTCCCGGGGATTCGCTCCCTTGCCGTCGCGATCCATCTTGAAATCCATAAGGTATATATTCCCATTCCCCAATTTCTTATTTCTACAAGGAAAACAAGAATGGGATGCCCTTGAAGGCGTCCCTATTCCCATTACTCCTGATCTTTAACCATACCAAAATGACGGTAAGCATGATTGGTGGCAATTCGTCCACGGGAAGTACGCTGAATAAAACCTTGCTGAATCAGGAAGGGTTCCAGCACATCCTCAATTGTTTCCCGCTCTTCGCCAATGGCGGCGGCAAGGTTATCCACCCCGACAGGACCACCCATAAATTTATCAATGATGGCAATCAGTAACTTACGATCCAAATAATCAAAACCCGCAGAGTCTACACTCAGCATATCCAGCGCTCTGGTAGCAATATCACCATCAATGGCACCATTCCCTTTTACCTGGGCAAAATCACGCACCCGCCGCAATAAACGGTTTGTAATACGCGGCGTTCCACGAGAACGCATAGCAACCTGCCGCGCCCCATCGTCAGTAATATCGACCCCCATAAAACGAGCGCTGCGTGAGACGATACTTTGCAAATCATCCACGTTATAAAATTCAAGCCGCTGCACAATACCGAACCGATCACGCAATGGAGAAGTCAAAGAACCTGCGCGGGTAGTAGCTCCAATCAAGGTAAAAGGAGGCAAATCAATTTTTATCGAACGGGCTGCCGGTCCCTCACCGATCATAATATCCAATTGATAGTCTTCCATTGCCGGATAGAGAATCTCTTCCACTACCGGAGACAAACGGTGAATTTCATCAATAAACAGCACGTCGTGAGGTTCAAGGTTCGTCAACATTGCCGCCAAATCGCCCGCCTTTTCCAAAACAGGGCCAGAAGTTGTACGGAGGTTCACACCCATCTCATTAGCAACAATATTCGCCAGCGTGGTTTTCCCTAACCCCGGCGGGCCAAAAATCAGCAGATGGTCAAGAGCATCACCCCGCTGTCTGGCAGCCTGAATAAAAATCTCCATCTGCTCACAGACTTGCGGTTGCCCGACATATTCAGACAACAATTTAGGTCTGATGGCCCGGTCAATGGCTTCATCGTCTTGCAAAACTTCCGCAGAAACCAGACGGTCAGCTTCAATCATGGCTTACCCCTACAACTAAAGAACTGCGCGAAGTGCTTCGCGGATAAGTGTTTCACAATCCGCCCCCGGTTTAGCAACCTTACTTACCATTCGGCTCGCTTCCTGTGGCTTATAGCCGAGAGAAACTAATGCAGCAGCAGCTTCCGCTTCTATATCAGCATCAGCAGTTGTCTGTTTAGCCGTTGCGGGCAGATCAATATCACTGCTCTGATTGAACAAATCGCCATTAAGCCCTTTAAAACGATCTTTCATTTCAACCACCAGCCGTTCAGCGGTTTTCTTACCCACACCGGGCAATTTAACCAGAGAAGCTATCGCCTCTTTCTCAATCGCAGAAACAAATTGCTGCGCAGACATGCCTGAAAGAATCGCCAGTGCCAATTTAGGCCCTACGCCATTCACTTTAATTAATTCACGGAACAGCGCCCGCTCTTGCTTATCATTAAAACCATAAAGTAATTGCGCATCTTCACGCACCACAAAGTGAGTAAACAAGACAGTTTCCTGTCCGATATCAGGCAATTCATAAAAACAGGTCATTGGCATATGCACTTCATAACCCACGCCATTCGTTTCCAATAAAACTAACGGTGGTTGTTTCTCCAGCACAATTCCTCTGAGACGCCCTATCACTTGTTTACCCCCTGAAAATAAAACTGATTATTCTGCTAATGCTTATAACACAAAAAAGGCTGGATGCATATCCAGCCATTATTTTAAACGCCCACGTGCCAGAATTAATCTGGGGTCACCAACACGCAAAAGATTCTGATTAAAATGACAATGAGTTATTGCAATTGCCAATGCATCTGCCGCATCTGATTGCGGATTAGCAGACAATTTCAGCATAGAACGCACCATATGCTGAATCTGACTTTTTTCAGCGGCCCCGGTTCCAACAACGGTTTGTTTCACCTGTCGGGCGGCATATTCAAAAACCGGTACAGATTGATTAACCGCAGCAAGAATAGCCACCCCACGCGCCTGCCCTAACTTCAGGGCTGAATCAGGGTTCTTCGCCATAAATACTTGCTCGATAGCGAAAGCATCCGGTTGGAATTGTGTAATAATTTCAACGATACCGGCATAAATGCGCTGTAATCGGCTCGGTAGATCATCAACTTTGGTACGGATACAACCACTGCCAAGATAAATCAGATGGCGCCCTTGCTGACGGATCACACCATAACCGGTGACACGGGAACCAGGGTCGATACCTAAGATGATCGCCATATCTGTTTATTCACCTTCGATTATCACCGCTAATTAAAAGGGTGATAAAAACATTAGAGAAAGTGCCCTGAACAACAGCACACTTTCTCTACGCTGTACAACCCAATTGAAATTACAGCAAAGCCGCAACTTCATCAGAGATTTCACCGTTATGGTAAACCTCTTGCACATCGTCTGAATCTTCCAACATGTCGATCAGACGCAGTAACTTAGGTGCGGTTTCCGCATCCAGTTCAGCTTTAGTCGAAGGAATCATTGAAACTTCTGCTGATTCAGCAACAAAACCCGCTGCATCCAACGCATCTTTCACATCACCAAAAGTTTCTGGTGTCGTGTAAACATCAATAGCGCCATCATCATAAGTTTCTACATCATCAGCACCCGCTTCCAATGCCGCTTCCATAACCGCATCTTCATCCAGTCCCGGAGCATAAGAAATCACCCCTTTCTTGGTGAACAAATACGCAACAGAACCATCAGTTCCCAGATTACCACCGGTTTTGGTAAAAGCATGACGAACGTCAGAAACAGTACGGTTACGGTTATCACTCAAACATTCAACCATTACCGCAGTTCCCCCCGGACCATAACCTTCATAAATGATGGTTTCCATGTTATCCCCATCATCGTTGCCAACACCACGAGCGATAGCACGGTTCAAGGTATCGCGGGTCATGTTGTTGGACAGCGCTTTATCAACCGCCGCACGCAGACGTGGGTTCGATGCAGGATCGCTACCACCCAAACGGGCAGCTGTTACCAACTCACGGATAATTTTGGTGAAAATCTTACCGCGTTTCGCATCCTGTGCGGCTTTACGGTGTTTGGTGTTGGCCCATTTACTATGACCTGCCATAAGGTTCTCCGATAAAATATCTATTCATATACCTTTCATCCTTCAAGTTGCTGCTTTGTTGGCTGCGTTCACTTGCCACCGCGCTGCAAATTGAAATCTATTGGGTATAGACTCAAAACCTAATTTCAATAGGTTTTTAATCAATAACAAATTCTTCAATTGCCTGCCGATTGCTCCATGACTTAGTGAGCTTTGCCGCTTTATCCGCATCCAGCCACTGATAAGCCTGGTGTTCAGTCAACAGGAATTCACGCTCTTCAGGCAATGCCAGACAGAACCAGTACTCTTTATTACGGGTTACTCCCGGAGCATAGCGATGGCGCAAGTGGATAAAAATCTCAAAATAAAGGGAACGCTGGCAATCTATCAGTTCAAGATTTTCACCCATGATATCAATACCAACTTCCTCTTGCACTTCGCGCAATGCCGTCTCGCGCGGCGTTTCATCTCCGTCAAGGCTGCCAGTCACAGACTGCCAGAAATCAGGATCATCACGCCGCTGTAACATTAGCACCCGTCTGCTGGAAAATGCATAAATAACTACCAGCACAGATTCAGGGCGCTTATAAGCCATTATTCACTCTCTTTTCTGGCAACTACCGAGATTGCCAATTCTTCAAGGGCCGCTGTATTGGCATAGCTTGGTGCTTCAGTCATCAGACAAGCGGCAGCCGTTGTTTTAGGGAACGCGATAACATCACGGATGTTGTCAGTACCTGTCAGCAACATCACCAGACGGTCAAGACCAAATGCCAAACCTGCATGTGGTGGCGTACCAAATTTCAGTGCATCCAACAGGAAGCCAAATTTTTCCTGCTGTTCCTGCTCATTGATACCCAAAATGCGGAACACAGTTTGTTGCATTTCGTTACGATGAATACGCACTGAACCGCCGCCTACTTCATAACCATTAATTACCATATCGTAAGCATTGGCAATCGCCGAAGTCGGATCTTGCGCCAATTCTTCTGCTGACATATTACGCGGTGAAGTAAATGGATGATGCATTGCACTCAGACCACCTTCTTCGTTATCTTCGAACATTGGGAAATCGATAACCCACAGCGGTTGCCAACTATCCAATTTCGTCAGATTTAGGTCACGACCCAGTTTCAGACGCAACGCACCCAAGGCATCAGTGACTACTTTTATACTGCCAGCACCAAAGAACAAGATATCGCCATCTTGTGCACTGGTACGGGAAAGCAGCCCTTCAATCACTTCTGCATTGAGGAATTTGGCTATCGGACTTTGTACCCCTTCCAGACCCGCAGCTCGCTCATTAACTTTTATCCATGCCAGCCCTTTAGCGCCATAAATTCCAACAAATTTGCCATATTCATCAATTTGTTTACGGCTCAGTTCAGCGCCACCCGGTACCCGAATCACGGCTACACGACCTTTACTGTCATTTGCCGGCTCAGCAAAAACGCTGAATTCCACATTCTTAACCAAATCAGCAACATCAACCAATTCTAATGGATTACGCAGATCAGGTTTATCAGAACCGAAACGACGCATGGCTTCTGCAAAAGTCATGACCGGGAAATGTCCTAAGTCAACGCCTTTAATTTCAAGCCACAGTTCACGGATCATTTTTTCCATCATTTCCCTTACCTGCTCAGCAGTCATAAAGGAAGTTTCCACATCGATCTGAGTGAATTCTGGCTGGCGATCTGCACGCAAATCTTCATCACGGAAACATTTAACAATCTGATAATAGCGGTCAAAACCGGACATCATCAGCAATTGCTTAAATAATTGCGGAGACTGAGGCAATGCATAAAATTTGCCTTTATGAACACGGCTTGGTACCAAATAGTCACGCGCGCCTTCCGGTGTCGCTTTAGTCAGCATTGGGGTTTCAATATCCAGGAAATCCTGACTGTCCATGAAACGGCGAACAAAACTGGTAATTTTAGCGCGGGTTTTTAAGCGATTTGCCATTTCAGGACGGCGTAGATCAATATAGCGATATTTCAGACGCTGCTCTTCACTGTTAGTCTGATTGCTGTCCAATGGCAGAGGTTCGGAACGGTTGATGATATTCAGGCTTTCCGCAAAAACCTCGATCTCACCGGTAGCCATATCTTTATTGATTTGACTGTCAGGACGGGCGCGTACAGTACCGGTGATTTGAATACAAAACTCATTACGCAATTCAGCAGCCTGAGAAAATGCGGCTTGCTGATCCGGGTCAAAAAATACCTGAACGATACCTTCACGATCACGCATATCAATAAAAATCAGTCCACCCAGATCACGGCGGCGATTTACCCAACCACAAAGAGTCACCTTCTGGCCTTCATGGGTCAGATTCAACTGCCCACAATAATCAGTACGCATACAATATCCTTTTACTCGGCTGTTGTGCTGTTGCTGCGGAAATTTTGGCATCGTTCTTGAATTTGGAAAATTCTTTTTCAGAGCTTAAAAAATTCAGAACTGTCAAAAAAGGCCGCTATTATAATAGAAATTCTGCTCAGAGATAAGGGCAGGCAATTACCCTTGATTATACCATTGCCTTGATGTCTGATAATCAGGCAATTTATTTTCAATTACTGTTTTTTTATAGCGACAGTTTTATTTTTGCAGTTTATCATTACTTAATTGGCCAATTTCGGTTAGGCAATGGGGTTAAAAATGGTTAGCTCGCTTTATGTTGTGTTGGGCGCACTATTATTGATTAAGCTGTCTTTTGATGTGGTTAAATTAAGAACACAATATCGAGTCTCATATGGAGATGGCGGCTTCTACGAATTACAAACAGCTATCCGTATCCATGGCAATGCCGTGGAATATATTCCTATTTCCATGTTATTGCTGGTCATGATGGAGATGAATGGTTCAAATGTGTGGATGATACATGTTTGTGGTTTGATCCTACTCATCGGAAGATTGTTACATTATTATGGCCTGCACCACCGTGAGTTCCGCTGGCGACGTTCAGGCATGGTAGCAACCTATCTTTCAATGGTATTAATGATCATGGCTAATATTTACTACTTGCCTTGGGAGCAGATATTTTCTCTTTATGTCTAATATTTCCGGCACTATTTTACAGGCAGCAAGTTCTGCTGCCTATTACTCCAACTGTCGCTATTCCATATGAGGCAGACTTTCCAGCGTTGATATGCAAGCGAGTAAGTGTTATGTTTTTTTACCGCTCATTGGCGAGGGTATAAACTGCATTTCCGGCCCGTTTACCAATAGCAATTACCAGCAAAATAATCTTGCTATCATTCACTTCATAAACCAAACGGTAGCCAGAAGACCGCAATTTAATTTTGTATCGGTTAGCTCGCCCACTTAACCTTGCTGACGGCACATGAGGGTTTTCTAAACGTTCAGCCAGTTTTTTCTTTAGCTGTTCCTTGACTGGATGAGCTAACTTCTTCCACTCTTTTAAGGCCCGCTTTTCAAATTGTAGGCTATAGCTCATCTAGGTTCACACTGACAAATTCAGCATCTTTTAAACGTTCATCCGCAATTCTATTTAGTGCGGCATCCTCAGCCAGTTCCTGATAGTAGGCGAATAACTCAGGCGGCACACAATAAAACGCAGGTTCATTCCGATTAAGTATTGCGACAGCCTCACCTTCTCCCTGCAAATAGGTCCCCATTGGGTTACGTTTCAAATCGGTAATACTTGCCGCTAAATTTGTTAAGATCTGATATGCCATACACCACCTCGCGCTTTTATGTAAGCAAACAATAGGTCATTTAAAGGTGCTTTTCAATGTGTCTTCACTTTTTTATATAAAATCAGAAGATCCCCTATGCTAACTGACCATTAAAGAAAGAGAAAATTGGTTCAAGGTCAAGCTTTACATCTGTTAGAATGCCGCCTTCTATTTTTTTCTGATAATCAATGCTGTTATGTCAAATCAAGATCCTCACAATCAAAGGGATAGCCTGTTTGCAGCGCCTATTGCCAATTTAGGTGACTGGAGTTTCGATGAACGGGTTGCAGAAGTATTCCCTGATATGATCCAACGTTCTGTGCCAGGTTATTCAAATATCGTTTCCATGATTGGTATGCTGGCCAGTCGTTTCGTGACATCAAACAGTCAAATTTACGATCTGGGTTGCTCTCTTGGCGCATCAACCTTGGCAATGCGCCGCAATATTACAGCGGAAAACTGTAAAATCATCGCAGTTGATAATTCCCCCGCAATGGTAGAACGCTGTCGTCGCCATCTTGATGCTTTCCGCGCGCAAACACCCGTTGAAGTCATTGAAGCTGATATTCTTGATATCAACATTCAGAATGCTTCTATGGTCGTGCTGAATTTCACCTTACAATTTCTCAACCCGCAAGATCGGCAAGGTTTGCTCAACCGGATTTATCAGGGATTACGTCCCGGTGGCGTTCTGGTCTTATCAGAGAAATTCAGCTTTAAAGATCAACAAATTGGTGAGTTGTTGTTCAACATGCATCTCGATTTTAAACGTGCTAACGGATACAGCGAATTAGAGATCAGCCAGAAGCGCAGTATGCTTGAAAATGTGATGTTGACCGATTCAGTCGAAACACATAAGTCTCGCCTCCATCAATCTGGTTTTGAACATGTTGAAGTCTGGTTTCAGTGTTTCAACTTTGGCTCATTGCTGGCGATAAAAGGAGCCGGTCAATGATCGATTTCAGTAATTTTTATCAACTTATAGCGAAGAATGATCTTAAGCACTGGCTCAATTGCCTGCCGGCCCAACTGGATGAATGGCAAAAAGCTGCCCTGCATGGCAGTTTTAAATCGTGGGTAAAAACCCTGGAAAACCTGCCAGAAATTTCACCAACAACATTAGACCTAAAAAACGGTGTGATCGCAGAACGCGATCCCGCACTATCTGAAGGTGAAGAAACCTGTATTACAAATATATTGCGAGTATTCATGCCATGGCGCAAAGGGCCATTTTCTCTTTATGGTGTGAATATTGATACCGAGTGGCGTTCAGACTGGAAATGGCAGCGAGTGCTGCCCCATATTTCCCCATTAACGGGTCGAACAATTCTTGATGTTGGCAGCGGCAGTGGCTATCACCTCTGGCGTATGGTGGGTGAAGGCGCTGAACTTGCCGTGGGTATCGATCCAACTCAGCTTTTTCTCTGTCAGTTTGAAGCCGTCAGAAAGTTACTGGGCAGCGATCAGCGTGCGCATCTTTTGCCTTTAGGAATCGAACAATTGCCAGCTCTGGCCGCTTTCGATACGGTTTTCTCGATGGGGGTCCTCTATCACCGCCGTTCTCCACTCGATCACCTCTGGCAGTTGAAAAACCAACTGGTATCCGATGGCGAATTAGTCCTGGAAAGTCTGGTGGTTGAAGGTGATGAAAATACCTGCTTAATCCCTGGTGAACGCTACGCCCAAATGCGCAATGTCTATTTCATTCCATCAGCAAAAATGCTGAAAGTCTGGCTGGAAAAGTGTGGTTTTGTCGATGTAAGAATCATCGATCAAGCAGTGACCACCACGAAAGAACAACGCCGTACTGCATGGATAAAAACGGAATCATTATCTGATTTTCTTGATCCTACGGACAACAGCAAAACCACCGAGGGTTACCCTGCACCTCTACGTGCAATATTGATTGCCCGTAAGCCCTGATAATTTGATGTGAGAACTGGCCCAACAGGGTCAGTTCTCAAATTTACTTAACAGCAGGATTTATTCAAATAAAGTTAAACTCAACATCCCCTTCATCACCTCTACTGCACCACCATCAACACAATAATGTGAAAATTCATCCACTTCATTGTCCGCACTCATCGTAACCCCTGCTTTGCGGTAAGTCATGGTAGAAGGCATAATCCGACCCGCTGAGCTATGAACTTCCGTTAACCCTATGTCGATAAATTTATGGATATTACTAAGGCGAACACCTGCACCTGCCATAATAATTGGCCCTTGACTGGCTTGATGAAGTTCTTTCAATAATGGTAATCCCAATTCAGCATTTTGTTGCTGACCGGAAGTCAATATCCGTTTAACACCAAGCTGAGTTAGCTGGTCCAACGCAACATAAGGATTAAAACACATATCAAATGCACGGTGAAAAGTAACAGCCATATCACCAGACAATGCCATCAATTGTTGCATACGCGGCAAATCAATATGCCCTTCTTCATCCAATATGCCAAAAACAACCCCCTCAAATCCCATATCACGGATCTGAGCGATATCATTTTTCATCACCTCAAAATCTGAATGGCTGTAACAAAAGTCTCCCCCTCTTGGGCGAACAATGGGGTGTACAGGAATACTTAATTGCTCAATCGCCTGCTTTAATGTACCAAAACTCGGTGTTAATCCTCCTTCCGCCGGACTAGCACACAACTCTATCCGGTCAGCCCCAGTCTGTTGCGCGATTAATGCGCAACCTACGCTAAAACAACAAATCTCTAACTTTGTCATCAGAAGTTCCTTAAACACCAGGTCATTAGCAAGCAATGAATCTAAACGATTCAGTAAGTCAATTCACTAACTATGGCATTTAACTATCTCCAATGATTTGTAGGAAATCACAAGGTCAGAATTTTTCTCTGAATCGCAGGGATGAAGAAGTTAATTTTGCCGACTAGTGCTCACTTTCAACAATTTCACGCAATGTAAATGGGTGAAACTTGATAGAGATCTCACCATCAGTAATCGCTAAGGTGGGATTAGGCAGCCGCTCTTGCTCCCCTTTGGGCTGACTCTGTTTAACTATCCCCAACTTGGGTGTATATTATATTCAAGTTGGGGACAGATGGATAAGTGATGGAAGCGATATTTATTGAACTACCACCCTTTGAACGTTACCGCCATAACTACCTAAGTGATGAGGAGTTTCGAGCCTTCCAAAATATGCTGTTGAAAGATCCAACAGTAGGAGACGTTATCCAACACACTGGCGGATTACGTAAGGTGCGTTTTACTGATTCCCGAAGGAAAAAAGGAAAACGGAGCGGTATTCGGGTAATTTACTATTGGTGGGTATCTGAATCGCAATTCATACTTTTCACTATCTACGATAAAGATGAAATGTCAGATTTGACTAAAGAGCAACGCGAATCTTTACGTCAAATGTTGGAAATGAGAAAAAAGGGGGCATAAATGAGCCGTGATCTATTTGCAGAACTCAATGAAGGAATGAAAGCTTGGGAGGAAGCTAATAAAGGCAAACTCACATTGAAAACTCACAAGAGAGTGTTAAAAAATGATATCTCCATCAATCCGGATGAGTTGAAATCCATCCGGAGTAAACTGAATATTTCTCAGGCTGTTTTTGCCCAGTACCTGCATACCGGTGAGACAACATACCAAAACTGGGAACAGGGACGGGCTAAACCGAATAAACAAGCAGTATTACTGATTAAAATGGTGGATCGCCACCCGCAGGCACTAGAATTCCTTGCCAGCCTCACATAACGATATCACTTTAATTCATGTAGCCAGGAATTCACTTTCAACAATCTCACGCAATGTAAATGGGTGAAATTTGACGGTGATTTCACCATCAGTAATCGCTAAGGTGGGATTAGGCAGCCGCTCTTGCTCCCCTTTGGGCTGACTCTGTTTAACAGAAAAACCTGTCGGCAAAGGTTGCGGTAATAACGCCTTTGCTGCTGCTGATAATATTTCGGGAGCCACAGGCAACACCAGTTCTACATGTTCCCAACCCTGATGCGGGTAAATTTTCTTACCCGGATAGGGCAATTCAACACAATCAATTTGCCAATTAAGTACCGCAATTGGCTGCACTAAATCAAACAGACAAATCGGACGCCCATTAATAATATTTTCTGACATCAAACTACCACATTGCAAAAAACCTTTACGCCAACGTTCCGCTACAGATATATCATGACAACGTAAGGAAATATGATCAGCTTGATATTGCTCAACATGCAAATTAAGCCGCTGTTTAAACCGTGCCAATTTTTGCGCAAATATGGCCAGATCAGCCACTAAATCCTGTAATTCAACAATAGAAGAAAAATGAGCCATATTATCCCAGTTAAAATGCTATAGATTGGTACCCTTCCCTTGGCCTCTAATCGCCCAAGAGTTCCAAAGACTTGCCGCTATTCAAACTTCGAATGATACTCTCAATTTATAGCAAATTGAAATTTAGTACGCTCTCAATAAGTTCCTGATTCTCTGCTGGCTTCTTGCAGTGCCTGCGGACATTTACCTTGATGATGAATAGACACGATTTATCTGCGGGTATGGCTTCAACCGGGTGCTCACTGAAGTCAAAGATTTTACCGAGCATCAATTTAAAACCATGACTTTGCCCACCGCCGGCCAGACGTTGGTTCTAAACTGCCTGCTGACGGCGCTGGACAAACAGTTTCGCCTCCGCATCTTTCTGAAAAAGCCAGTTAAAAAAGGTATCGCCTAACGCCCAGTAAATAAAAGAGAGAAATAATAAGAGCAACGTTATTTTCAATATCTTCATACTAACGATTCCTTTAGAACACAGTGTTCTCGTGTTGGTGTTTAGATAAACTGGTGATATAGCCTTCGTGACATTACTTTATTTTCCAGTAGTCTATTGTCTGGCGATTAAGGTCAATTCGCCCATCCGGGTATTCAACCCATTCCTTCCCTTTAGTAATAGTTATTTTCGGCATCTTGGTTTCATCTAATTTAGGTTTATAAGTAATTCTCCATTTAGCGCCTGATACTAACCTCAATCTAAAGGGATACATATCAACCTTACCCTGCAAGAATACACTCTTCGGGAATTTTTCAGATATTTCCAAAACAGGATAAATAACCGGACTAAAGTCAATAGTATTTAATGCCGCGATTTCGCTAATATTCGTCTGGACAGCATCATTGATAAATGCGGTTAAACCAGTTCCCGTATACGGCACAGCATCTTTTACCAAATGGCGTACATCGGTATACCCCACTGCCACAGAAGCTTGATTGATTTTCCATTTACACCATCCTCCACCATTGAAAGGTAATTTCGCCTGAAAATAACCGGTTTGCGGATCAGCTTTTACATCCAAATCCAACCCATAATAAGTCGGCACCTTATAAGGTGACATGCCTGCATCCAACTGATATCTAAGACAGTCTTTTGAGATATACTGCGCGGACACATACGGTTTGGTATATTTCGGCACGACACCTTCCACAGTAATTAACTGTTCCTTCCCGGCAGATGAAAAGGGAAAAAGCCAGTTAAAAAAGGTATCGCCTAACGCCCAGTAAATAAAAGAGAGAAATAATAAGAGCAACGTTATTTTCAATATCTTCATACTGATAGTTCCTTATTATCGCAGTAATGTTGTAAGGCCAGTGTGCCTTGTTCTTCCTGTTGGCTGACGGTCAGTGATTTTATTAACTGTTTGTCCATATCCAGAAAATAGAGATTACGATAATAAATGTTGTCAGGGATAAGCATCTTATCATTATCCATTTTCGCCTTAAATTGACGCTGACTGTCCTGATAGACCGTAATCTTATCCGGTTCGCATAACTCTCTGAGACGATTATCAATATAACCTGCATATTTATACGAGCTATGATTAGAAAAGCCAAATCTCCCTTTTAAATCAGCCCCTCTGTTTTCAACAAACAGTTCTTCTTTTTCTTGTTGACTGAGCTGATTAAACAACGCATTTTGCTGCTCACCGGCCAGAGAAAAATCTTTTTCTGTTTCCGGGTTTAATTCAGGAATTAAATACAACTTGGTGGTGTTATTCAATACTTCTTCGGTCACTCCAGCCACACCCATTATAAAGAGGACATTCCTGGCGGAAATCAGCCATTCTGGGCAACTGTTAGCTTGAAAGAAATGAACAACCTTACCATGATGCAAATAGATTTCTTTACTGTCAGTCGCTTGTTTAATGGCTTTAAAAATCGGTGACGGTGGCAACAACTTTATCATTGCCCATTCATACCCCGCCGGCGCCCAGTAATTAAAAAATCTATTATCCATATCCTGTTCAAAAGGTACCGAAGGGATCGGGTCATCTTCATTTACATGGCGATAATGGATAATGGCAGACAATTCCTCTACCGCACTGCGGGTCAATGTTCTCGGCATCCTATAACTGTAAAGACAAGGATTATGTTCTTTCAGTTGCGCACTGTGCAGTAATGCCAGTGCACCACCCAAACTATGGCCACAAATAAATAATCGTTTGTTTGTAACCAAATTGGTGATATCTCGAAACACTGTTTTAGTTTTAGTTTTATCACTGGGAACGATTAACCTCCCACCCAGATTAAATGCCTCCCAAAACCCTCTATGCACTTTGCCGTGATGAATAAACTCACTGCATAATGCTTTGTCATCATCGCAGCTTAAAGCCAATGGTTGGAAAGTGGCATCAGTCAGGTAATTTTCCAGAGTAACCGTACCTCGCCAACTGATAATCACATCTTTCTTACTGGCAGCATAAAACAGTTTGGTATCACCCTGTTTATTATCCCCTGCTTGTGAATCAATAAATTCCACCCGGGTATAACGTTCGCTAAACGGCACATTATAAACCACAGGGGTCGCCGATGCTTTTTCCACCTGATAAGGCAATTTCGAAACATCCACCATTTGCCGGTTAAAAAAGTGAGTCACAGATCCTTCAACATTAACATCCCCATCAGCGTAGGCTAGCACGCTCATCAAACACTGATTATAAGCATTCACAATGGAATACTCTTTCTGATGATGCAACAGCAAAACCCAGGCCCGGAATGGACAGACTTCCAATACATACCGCTGATTTAACGGATGGACCTGATAACCTTTTGGTTCCGGATTAGGGAAATGATAAGGCGGTGGAATGTCTTTAGGATCGTTCCAATCCTTAATCACCGGCACTCCATCACTGATTTGCCCGATAGTCACATAGCGATATTGATGGCCTTCGGCTTCTGCTTTTGGCTTCACCACCGATGCCTCTTCTCCCCGTATTTCTCGCAATGGCCGTTGTTCCATCTCATCCGCCAATGGCTGAGCACCGATATACAAAGTGACTGGATGGGGCGGCATCTCTTCTTCCCTTAATAATCCATTGCCATCGGTAACCCCTTTACGTCCCATCAGAGGATTCCCCCGAACTTTCAAACGGTAAGGCATATTAACCAGCGGTTTTCCCTGTTCATCCACCAGCTGAAATTCTATCCAGTGTTTCAGAATGTTTTTACAGTCAATATGATCGAGTGGACCTAATTTGCTCATCGATATGATTTCCTTCTTTTGACATTACATATAAGCACGCAGCCCAAACATCATGTTCTGAAAGTCCCGCAAGACTTCCCCCGTCCGAGCATCAATCACTTTCATCATCAGAAAAGCGCCTGCACTGATGAAACCAACATAGATATCCCGCCAGAAATGGAAATGATGGATTGCGTCACCAAAGAAATAAGATAGTAAAAATCTTATTACCACAGACAAAAAGCACCGCTTATGCCATGAGTCATGGTGCATTGAACGACAGGAAGATAAAAATATATCCCCATCAATTAATCCCTTCGAACAAAGGGAACGGAATTTGAAATTTCCTTCATACTGTTCATATGATGGAACTCAAATTATAGTTATTAAGCTATCATCAAATAGCAAGAAAATTTTTCATTTTTTTAATATCACTATGACCATTTATCATAGCGACCAATGACATCATCTATTCATTCAAATATTGTTCATCAAGCCTCTGCAAATAATCTGCACGGGTCAGGTTGCTAATATCACCTCCATTTTCTAAACGCGCTTTTAGCCAATTAATAATCCCTTCCACTAATTGTCCCTCTGGCTCATCCAGCTTTTCAGCTAATTTTCCGTGGTTTTCCCATATATCATTACTGATCACAAATGCCTTTCCTTTCAAGGCATAATCGGAATGATGCCAGGCGTGCAGCAAATGACTCCCCAAAACAAAAGGCTGTTCACTCCCTCCGTGACCACAATTTTCAGGACGGGAATACTTCCGGGGTTCAGGGACATCGATCATTAACTCACTCACCGGTGTTAAAAATGCCGCCCAATCACTGATTATCATTGCCGGTAATAACTGACTGAAAACTCGGGGGTCCATACTACGCAAAATCACCTGCCTCTCCCGCAATATCACCTGCTGGCGCGAACGCCAGTGATTAAGCTGTTGGGTCCACACATCCTCACTACGATAAGCCCAACCCCAGCTGTTATCGCTCAGAGTTTGGCTATCAAGCAGATGACCGATTATTGATAAGCAGCCTGACTTGGGCTGAACCAGCCAGGGACCTTGTGCCAGAATATGCTCCATCGGTGTACCGCTATATAGTGGAAAAGCCTGCTCTACCCAGTCATTTTTATAAAAGAGATTGACGGGATTTGGCTCTGCCAACGAGTTGAGCATAAAGAAAACAGGGGGCTTATCAGGCGTAGTCAACCACTGTTGCCAATTTATGGCAGTATTCATACATCCTCCTGGTTATCGATAATCCAGTTAGTTTCTTGTTGAGCCTGCACAGCACAACATGGCCTGACTGGAGATTTTATATCAGGCAAGGGTTCTACACCATCCGGCAGTTGCAGAGACAAACCACGCCCGGCACCGGCGGAGCCTTGCCCGACGGATAAATCCGGGGAAGTCAGAATACCGCCGGGAGTTAACCGGATAAAATGACCGCCGACTTTTAACGTAATCTCTGACGCCGCTTCCAATACCATTTTTCCGCCACTTTTCAGATGCGTTTCCTGACCACTTTCAGCGACTAACGCTTCTCCGGTCTGTAAATGCTGACTGCCGGTAATACGGTGTGACACGTTGCCATCAGTGCTGTGCTTAATTGAACCAGTGATTTTTTGGTGATCATCAGCATGAATTTCACTGTAACGGTTATTATCGATCCGTTGTTTATGGTCATGTTTGATATGCCAGTAAGCATCATTCTGGATATGGGCGGTCAAATCTTTCTGCCCGTGCAGGTAAATCTCTTGCTGGTCTTCAGCATCCTCAAACCGCAATTCATTAAAGCCTTTTCCTTTGTGGGTCCGGGTCTTAAAGGTGGTGCGGGTTTTTTCGGCGGGTAAATCCAGCGGCGGACGATTCAGACCGTTGTAGGTACAGCCGGTAACAATCGGACGATCAATATCACCATTCAGATAGGAAACAATCACCTCCTGACCAATGCGAGGAACCGCCATAAAACCGTAACCGTTACCATTCCAGCCCTGCGCGAACCGTATCCAACAGGCGGCGTTTTCATCGGCCTTATCATAACGATCCCAGTGAAAATGGATACGAATACAACCGTCTTCATTAACATAAATCTCTTCCCCTGCCGGGCCAACCACCGTGGCGACTTCATCACCATCCGCCAGCGGTTTGTAACGATATAGCGGTCGCCAGTCCTTATAGCCCGAAATAAAACTGAATTCGTTATGCAGATAAGTGCCTGACTCTCTGCTGGCTTCTTGCAGTGCCTGCGGACACTTACCGTGATGATGAATAGACACGATTTGCCAGCGGGTATTTATGGCTTCAACCGGGTGTTCGCTGAGGTCAAAGATTTTACCGGGCATCAGTTTAAAACAATGACTTTGCCCGCTGCCGGCCTGACGTTGATTCTGGACTGCCTGCTGACGGCGATGGACAAACGGTTTCGCCTCCGCATCTTTCTGAAAACGACCGTAGCTTTCAAAGATCGAAAACAGGGTTTTCTGCCCCGCAACACGTCGATCGGTATCGGCCCAGTGCGTCAGGAAGTAAGCAGGATTTTGCGGATTTCTATCCTTATAAATAACCCGTTGCGGGGTCATGGAAACACCCAGATGCACCTGATTGATCACATTCATTTCTGTGGCAGTCTGTATCTGGGGATTGTAGACCAGCGGTAAATTGGCGGTCATGCCTAAGTGGCTATCACTGAAAAACAGTTTGTGGTCTTCAAACCAGAAATTCAGCCCTTCTTCGGCGACTAACCGGGCAAAAAAGTCATAATCGGACTCCCGTTTCTGCGTCACATATTCACGTGTGTAATGAAACTCATCCAGTTGGGAATCAGCCAGCACCTGATGTTTTTTTAGCAAACTATTAAGAATGGCCGGCACACTTTGCTGATGATAAATCCGGCTATCCTGATTCAGAGTCATTCGCCAAAGCGCGGGCCGGACAGTGAGGGAATAAAGGGTACGATGAGCATGAGTCTCTCTTAATACCGCCTGGGCGATAACACCACTGACCTGACGTTGTTCAACGCCATTAAAAACCACCCGGAATTTCACCGACTGTAATAACAGTGATTCTAAATCAATATCGGCCCGTTTGCTGACCAGAGTTAAGGACAGCGTAAACAGCTGGGACAATTCCTCCTGCAAAGAAAATTCAGCGACCGCAAACGTTTTCTCCGGCAAATCGGTAACCTGACAGAGAAAATGTAATCCATCGTTCAGCTCCGCGTTTAATAAAGTGTGGGATGCGTTCATTACATTTCCTTATTTATAAGGTTGATATTTATATTTAAACAAATCAGTGATAAGACCTTTTCAGCATTATTTTATTTTCCAATAGTCAATAGAATCTCTGTTAATATCCACCCGGCCATCTTTCAATACCGGTAAGTATTTTTTTGTATTTACCATAGTCGGCTTTCCTCAATATCTACAGAGCTATCCGTATGAGTGTCAAAGTTATATTTCCCCGCTTATTTTGCTGGAGGTTTTGGTGCCGTTATTTTCCAGTAATCTATTGATTGCCGATTCAGATCAATTCGCCCATTAGGATACTCAACCCACTCGCCCTTGCCATCAGTCACAGTAATTTTCGGCATTTTGGTTTCATCCAATTTAGGTTTAAAGGTAATTTTCCATTCCGCTCCCGGTGTTAATTTCAATCGAAAGAAACGCATGCCTACTTCACCCTGTAAAAATACGCTTTTCGGCAATCCTTCAACTAAATCCAGAACAGGGTAAATAACCGGGCTAAAATCTATGGTATTCAGTGCCGCTGTTTCGCTAAGGCTTGTTTGGACCGCATTGTTGATAAATGCGGTTAAACCTGTTCCTCCTCCTCCGTCGTATAGAACCGCATCTTTCACCAGGTGGCTAACATCGGTATAACTCACCGATACAAAAGCTCGATTGATTTTCCATTTGCACCGACCTCCACCATTGAAAGGTAATTTCGTCTTAAAGTAACCGGTTTGCGGATCAGCTTTCACATTCAAACGCAATCCATTATAAGTCGGCACCTTATAAGGCGACATATCAGCATGCAGCTGATATTCAAGGCAATCTTTTGAAATATACTCTGCCGATACATGCGGCTGTGTGTATTTCGGTGCCACCCCTTCTACGGTAATCCATTGATTATCTTTTGGGGGCGAAAGCGGTTCATTCGGGTCAGCACAGCCTGAGATTAATGTGGCTAACAATACCGGGAAGTATTTTTTTGTATTTACCATAGTCGGCTTTCCTCAATATCTACAGAGCTATCCGTATGAGTGTCAAAGTTATATTTCCCCGCTTATTTTGCTGGAGGTTTTGGTGCCGTTATTTTCCAGTAATCTATTGATTGCCGATTCAGATCAATTCGCCCATTGGGATACTCAACCCATTCCTTTTCTTTAGTCACGGTGATCTTCGGCATTTTGGTTTCATCCAGTTTAGGTTTAAAAGTAATTTTCCATTCCGCTCCCGGAACTAACGTTAACCGAAAGGGGCGCATTCTTAATTCCCCCTGCAAGAATATTCTTTTCGGGAACTTCTCAACCATCTTCAATACAGGGTAAATAGTAGGACTGTAATTAATGGTATTCAATGCCGCCGTTTCGCTAAGATTTGTTTGAACTGCATCGTTGATAAACGCGGTTAACCCCGTTCCTCCCCCTCCTTCATATATTACAACATCTTTCATCAGATGACTGACATCGGTATAACTCACCGATACAAAGGCACGGTTGATTTTCCATTTGCACCGACCTCCACCGTTGAAAGGTAATTTCGCCTGAAAGTAACCCGTTTGCGGATCGGCTGTCACCTTCAAACGAAGTCCGTTATAAGTTGGCACTTTATAGGGCGACATATCAGCATGCAGCTGATATTCAAGGCAGTCTCTTGAGATATATTCTGCCGATACATGCGGTTGGGTATATTTCGGTGCCACCCCTTCCACTGTAATCCATTGATTATCCTTTGGGGGAGAAAGCGGCTCATTCGGATCAGCACAACCTGATATGAATATGACTAACAATACCGGGAAGTATTTTTTTATATTTATCATGGTAAATGATCCTCAATTCCGACAGCATTTTCTGCATAGCGCGTTAAAGCCAATAAGCTTTGTTTGTCCTGTTGAGTGCAAATCAACGCTTGTTTCAACTGGTGGTCCATCTGTAAAAATAATGTATCGCGTTGTCGAATATCAGCAACAATATCGGTCCTTTCACACAATGTTTTTTCAAATAATTGTGCCTGATCCCGGAAAAAGTGGTATTTCTCCGGTGCAACCAGTTCTGCTAATCGAGCACCAATATAGCGGGCATATTTCAGTGAACTGTGGTCTGGGAAGCCCAGGGCATCTTTTAAAGTCGGGTTTTCATTCAGCGGAAACCATTTAGCTTTATCTGCCTCACTGATTTGTTGAAAAAATCTTTTCTGAATATTCCCAGCCTCTTTCAGATTACTTTCTGTTTCAGGGTTGAGTGACGGAATTAAATACAATTTTGTTTTGGTCGGTAAAGTAGTTCTGAGCCGTACATGATTACTTGGGTTACGTTCTTCCAGCCACTCAATAACCAGATTGATTTTACAAAAATGTACTATTTTTCCATGATGCAGATACACTTCCCCGCTGTCGGTAAAATCCAGCAATTCAATGGGGCTAAACAGATAACCTAGCGGCCCCCAACAACGATAAAGCCAGTTATCCAGATTTTTTTCCGGTGGCACAGCGGGGACCGGATCATCTTCATTCACATGGCGATAGTGGGTAATAGCTGCCAGCTCTTGTACTGCACTGCGCGTTAATGTTCGTGGCATCCCGTAGCTGTAGAGACAGGGATTATATTCTTTCAGCTGTGCCCGCAAATAAATAACCTTTTGCTTGCGACCAAATCCAAAATATCATTGAAGACGGCTGTAATACTGTCACTAGGGATTGTTAGCTTTTCAACCAGACTAAATGCTTCCCAAAACCCTTTATGCACTTTACCACTGTGAATAAACCCGCTACACAGGGCTTTTTCATCACAATCTAACCCCAAAGGCTGGTATGCTGCATCCGTGACAGCATCCGTCATGTTAGTTGTACCCCGCCAACTGACAATTACATCACGCTGGCTGGCCGCATAAAACAGCTGGGTATTACCTTGCTTATTATCTCCGGCTTTTGAATTAATAAACTCCACCCGGGTATAACGTTCACTAAACGGCACATCATAAACAATCGGGGTTGCCGACAATGTCTCTACCTTATTAGGCAGCTTCGAGACATCCACCATCTGCCGGTTAAAAAAGTGAGGCACTGAGCCTTCTACGTTGATATCCCCGCCCGCATAAGCCAATACGCTCATCAAACACTGATTATAGGCATTCACAATGGAATACTCTTTCTGATGATGCAACAGCAAAACCCAGGCCCGAAATGGACACACTTCCAATACATACCGCTGATTTAACGGATGGACCTGATAGCCTTTGGGCTCCGGGTCCGGGAAATGATAGGGAGGTGGAATTTTTTTAGGATCATTCCAATCATCAAGCACCGGCAACCCATCACTAATCTGCCCAATCGTCACATAGCGATATTGATGACCTTCCGCTTCTGCTTTTGGTTTCACCACTGACGCCTCTTCTCCCCGTATTTCCCGCAATGGCCGTTGTTCCATCTCATCCGCCAATGGCTGAGCACCGATATACAAAGTGACTGGATGGGGCGGCATCTCTTCTTCCCTTAATAATCCATTGCCATCGGTAACCCCTTTACGTCCCATCAGAGGATTCCCCCGAACTTTCAAACGGTAAGGCATATTAACCAGTGGTTTTCCCTGTTCATCCACCAGCTGAAATTCTATCCAGTGTTTCAGAATGTTTTTACAGTCAATATGATCGAGTGGACCTAATTTGCTCATCGATATGATTTCCTTCTTACTATTACATATAAGCGCGCAGCCCAAACATCATGTTCTGAAAGTCCCACAAGACTTCCCCCGTCCGACCATCAATCACTTTCATCATCAGAAAAGCTCCCATGCTAATGAAGGATGTCATCAGACGCATGACCACCAGACTGAACTGATACATCTCCCCCTGATTGACGTAACAATCCGGGTTCAGGGTCAGGATAAGCTGGTGTCCCCGCACAGGAACGCCCTTATCCAGGCGATCTATCGGAATGTTCTCCAGTTGGACGATGCCGTTTATATGTGCCTGAATACGCCGGCTTAATACCTGATCTGGAGAAAAATCAAATATCTTCAAAAAGTCTTGTAACGAGTGAGTTTTAAATATTATCCAGGGCGAACCGGCAAAGCTGGAAATCAATGGCCAGGCCGATCTGTCTTGTACCATCGGTGGATAGCAGGCAGAAACCGGGTGATATTGCTGATTGTCAGCCCCATAGCGTTTTCTCCCGGCTGATTAATCTCACCAATACCGAGATCAGCGGCCTTTAACTGATAGCCAGTAAACTGACAAAAAATCGGTTGCGGTGGCAGGTTATTCGCCGGCTGACCATAACAGTCAAAAAAATGAAGCTGATGGTGGATATGCTGCAAAATATCGCAGTCCGTATTCAGTTGATAATAATAAATAAACTCAGCATCCGGCTGGAAATGAGCCGTTGGGGTAATTGTTTCGATAGGCAGATAGCGGTATGGCTGCCCGCGCTCCAGCTTCGGCTCAGTCAATATATAAACGTGATCAAGGCTGAACAGCTGTTGAGTCGGCTCTAAGGGGATTTTATAATCATTACTCCCCTTGTTTACCGGGATTTCCACACTGGTCATTGGCTCCAGGTGCCTGACCGGTACACAATCCAACAGAAAGGTTTGAGTAATATCGGTCAGTTCCAGATTACCTTCAAACCGCAAAATCAGCTCGAATGTCCGATCCGCGTTCAACTTCACTAACGAACGATCATCCCTGATATCAATGGTCACAAAATCATGGACATGAGGCAGATAATAGTATTCAGTCATCAGTTGCAGAATAGAAACCGGCGAGTTTTCCCTGGCGGGCAGAATGGAAACCTGCCGCTCTGTCCCCCACAACGCCGATACCGGGTAGCAGTTATCCAGCGTGATGGTTTTATCCTGTGTCCGTAACTGGACATCACAGAGATAAAAGTCAAGCCATAAGGCTAATTGCGCCGCCTGCTCACGATCTCGGCCTAAAAAGAAATGCAGCGGGCAGCTTCGCCATTCTGGGGTATTACCCGAATAGTACAGCGTTAACGTTATCTCACTGTACTCCGCGGTTGTATTCAATTGCCGGTTAATCACCGTCAGCGGTTCGATATGCAGGGGACAACAGGTTTCAAAACACATTTTTTGTTCACCTTCGCCGGCAAAAACCGATGTACCTGCCGGCAAGGTCCTTGCGCCTAAGTGATTTTCCCCAGTTGGTGAAAACTGAACGAGACTCGTTGGTGGTAACGGACGCAGTGCTTGCGGCCAAATACGCATTATCATCCCTAACCCATACTCAGGAAAATCATCTTCAATTTTATAGCGGACGCGGGAAGCGAGCAGTGCAAAGCCCTGCGTTAATCGCTCAATCCCCGGTTCACCGGCCCCTTCAGATAAAAAATTCGCTAGATGTGGGCTTTCTTTTGCAACTTCCAGCGCCAGTTGTCGCATATAACTCAGTTCTTGCAGGAAAAGCGATTGTCTTCTATTCATCACTCGCTCTCCTACATGATTTTTATCTGACAACGTGTCTGTGAGGCAACCAAAGTTGCCCCACAGGAAGTTTTCATGCCCTCCAAAGCAAGCCCTTGTTGATTAGTCCCGACTGTATTAGAAACCCCTTCAACAATGATTTGATACCCGCCACACGTTGGACAGGACACCGGATCGTTAATCCGCGCCACACTTTTTCCCAAAACCTGAAAACTCTCATCACCCGCTAATACAGAACCGCCATGAGAGGTTTTGTCACCTTGTCGTATGATATTTTTCAACATAGATATCCCGCCAGAAATGAAAAGGATTAATTGCGTCACCAAAGAAATAAGATAGTAAGAATCCTATTATCACAGGCAAAAAGCACCGCTTACACCATGAGTCATGGTGCGTTGAATGACAGGAAGATAAAAATATATCCCCATCAATTAATATCCCTTTAAACAAAGGGAACGGGATTGAAAGTTTCGTTCATATGATGGAACTCAAATTATAATTATTAAACTATCACCAAATAGCAAGAAAATTTTGTATTTTTTTTACTCACAGAAAATCAGTTCGTAAGAAAGCGCGGAAAATTCAACAGGGATTGAGTTATCGCCAGACATTCAACCTATTAATTTTTAATTAAAAAATATCGCCACTACCATTTATCATAGCGACCAATAATATCATCCATTTAATCTTTTAATTAATCGTTTGATTAATAACTCAGTCTGTATTAAATACCGGATATATATCCAATAGATTTCAAATTGCAGGGCGGCGACAAGTGAACGCATCCCCAGTCGTGGGATCATCTGCAAGATATTTCTGAAACTCACGAAATACTATTTATCAATAATTTACTGTAACCATTTTACACAATTTCCGCACACAATGAGAATTAAGGGAAACCTTGGTTCTCTAACCTAATTATATTAGGAAATAAAAAAGAGAAATCTTATTCTTTTATCCTGACGATTCTGGAAGATCATTTAAAATCAAAAATCATAACAAAGTTTATTATTCAATTTGAAATTAATATTTCATAAAAAACAAAAATGAAAAAACAATTATAACACTAAATTAACCATCTCTCTGAAAATTATTATTGTTATTAACGCAGATCACAATCCATGATTTTTTTCATTGTTGCTTCTATCATAAAAATATAAATTTTCTTTTAGTCAAATATATAAAAATCTTTGACTAAATTATTTCTATAAAATACAATTTCAGAGACAACACTATGTACAATTGGTCAGGGAATGTTCTAGCTAACGCTATAAACGGTACATCCACAGGGCTTATGCTCAAACAAGGAGATACAATCTCTGTTGTTGCTCATGGATGGGTGAAATATGGCCTTGGTGATACTGAATGGGCATCACCTGATGGCCCTGTACCTAATAATCCACAACCGCCATCAATAGCCACGCTCGCCGCTAAAATTGCCAACAGAAAGTTTAAAATTGGCAATGGAATACTTCATAAAACAGTTCCTGTAGATGGCGAATTAATACTTTTATTCAATGACACAACGGGTAATTATGGTAATAACTCACGTGAATTCCAAGTCGAGGTCATAATAGAATCTCAGTACTCCCCTCTACAAGAAATAGTGTAAATATGTATTAACAATAAAATAATAAACATTCTCTCATTGATATAATGCCAAGTGAAAAATCACATCATTTCACTTGGCAGATGGCATCCCACAATCTATGATATCAACTAAAAAGAGGGTTTTTCCTATCAATAAAAAGGCCACGCAATGCGCAGCCCTTAATAAATTGCACTACCGAATTAAGTCATCAGAATATTACTTCTCCCGAACGCCTTCGATAGAAATTAATAAATCCGCTTCCTGTGATTTAGGCCCCAAATCTTTTTGGAAATTAAAGTCTTTCAGTTTGATTTTACCATAAGCTTCAAAACCTACGCGGTAGCCACCCCACGGATCTTTACCTTCACCCATCAATTTTGCATTCAGTACCACTGGCTTTGTCACACCATTTAAAGTCAGATCACCTGTAACAATATATTTCTCCCCTTCTTTTTTCACTTCAGTTGAAATGAATTTTGCTTCAGGGTATTTCTCTGTATTAAAGTAATCTTTACTACGCAGATGTTTATCACGCTCAGCATGGTTAGTGTCCAGACTGGCTATTTTGATCGTCACATCAACTTTATTTGCTGCCGGATTTTTCTCATCAAATGTGAAAGAGCCATCAAAATCTTTAAATGTCCCATATAGCCAGCTATACCCCAAATGCTGAATGCGGAATTCAATAAAGGCGTGCTGGCCTGGGATATCAATTTTATAATTGGCTGCTAATGCAGAACTTGCATTCAGTAACAATGCACCCGCAGTCAGGCCAAGTAACGTCTTCTTTAACAACATATTATTCTCCATAAGCATTTTTTGTATTATTCAGAACGGAAACCCAGCATACGCTTCAGGGTTGCATCACGATCAATAAGATGATGTTTTAACGCAGCAATAGTATGTAATAACGATAAAATCACCACCGTCCAAGCAAGGTAAAGATGAATCATTCCAGCAGCATCTGCCTGTTTGCCCTGACCCATTAATGTGGCTGGCACAGTAAACCAATCAAAGACAGTAATCGGTTGTCCATCAGCGGTCGAAATTAAATAACCACTAATTAAAATGCCAAACAGTAAGATGTACAACAGAATATGCATTAAAACAGCACTGACCCTAGTCAAACAGCTATAACTGGCTAATGGTTTTGGTGGTGGTGATACAAAACGCCAGATAACACGCCCAACCATCGTTATCAGTAGCACTATTCCGATGCTTTTATGAATTTCAGGTGCTTTGTGATACCACGTATCGTAATATCCCAACGTCACCATCCACAATCCTAGTGCAAACATGCCATACACAGCCAATGCAACCAGCCAGTGTAAAAGGACGGATAAATGACCAAATTGGTTAGAAGTATTCTTCCAAAGCATATGTAGTTCCTTTTTAGGTCAATGCTGGTGAGCTATTTTGGATTAATTAAATCATAAACGATATGGATTTCTTTTTTATCAAAAATTTCAACAAATAATTTGCAAAAGATTTTCAATTTTAATCAATAAAACTCATTTAAAAATAAAAAAGCATTAAATAACAATAAAATAGAAATAAATCACATTAAGAGCACGAACCAAAAACATATAATATATATTTTTTTATTATATTGGATTTTGAATTTTAACTAATGTAAGAATCAATTATCTTATTCTCTGAGGAATATCACTATTTACAGCAACAAATCTTACAGCATTAATCATGCAATAGTGGTAAAAATAACATCAATAATTATCAAAAAGGAGGTTTTTATGTCAGATAACATCTTACAAGCACTGACTTTATTAAAATCGAAAAAATGGGTCGATTTGACACACAGCTTCGATAAAGACTCTCCACGTTTTTTTATGTTTGATTCAGCAGAGTTTAAAACTCTTTTCAATTATAAAGATGGCTTTTTTACTCAGCAATTTTCTTTTCCCGGCCAATACGGGACTCACATTGATGCTCCCTGCCATTTTGTTCCCAATACCCGTTATGTTGATGAGCTAGAATTAAAAGAGCTGGTTTTACCTTTAATCGTACTTGATCAATCAGAAAGAGCAAAACAGGACCCTCATTTTTCACTTTCTAAAGCAGATATTCTTAAATTTGAAGAAGAATACGGGATTATCGAAGCAGGTACTTTCGTTGCTCTCAGAACTGACTGGAGTAAACGCTGGCCATCTCAGGAAGCAATGGATAATAAAGATGATTCTGGCAATAACCAAATACCTGGTTGGGGAATAGATGCCCTCAAATTTTTATTTGAAGAACGCCATATTAAAGCCATTGGACATGAAACATTTGATACCGATGCCGCTAAAGATTTTAGAAAGAATAATGCGTTGCTAAGCGAAGATTATGTATTAAAGCAAGATACTTATCAGATAGAACTTTTAGCTAATTTAGATCAAATCCCTGTGCGTGGTGCCGTTATTTTCAATATCGTGGCCAAACCTAAAAAAGCATCTGGTTTTCCAGTTCGCTCGTTTGCCATACTCCCATGACTACTCCTGCTGCCTTGAAATTAATGATACCTTATGCCGTATATTAATTACGGCATTATATACCCGTTATCTTTCAAGTTGCCTCTTTGTTGGCTGCACTATTTTTCGATAAAATGCGTTTTTTGTCTTCGCAGCCTGGCACAAAGCAACAGTAAAGTGGAACGTCATATGTTGAATATGGTATAAAACCTGCCGTTTTTTCTTATGAATCATTTTGTATAGGGTATTGTTTGCTACAATATACCTATTCTCGTTCGTAATTTAAGGTAACCAGGTGAATATTCAGGCGATTCTTTCAGAAAAAGTCAGCCAAGCGCTGATTGCAGCCGGTGCTCCAACCGACAGCGAAGCTCACATCCGCCAATCTGCGAAAGTACAATTTGGTGACTATCAGGCCAATGGCGTGATGGCCGCCGCGAAAAAAGTGGGTATGCCACCCCGACAACTGGCAGAAAAAGTTGTTAGCCTGCTAGATCTGCAAGGTATCGCCAGTAAAGTTGAAATCGCTGGCCCCGGTTTTATCAACATTTTTCTTGATAAAGCATGGATTGCAGCCAATATCGAAACTGCACTGAAAGATGAAAAACTGGGCGTTACCCCGGTCAAACCACAAACTATCGTTGTCGATTATTCAGCTCCCAATGTCGCTAAACAGATGCATGTGGGTCATCTGCGCTCCACGATTATTGGTGATGCCGCGGTCCGTACGCTTGAATTCCTCGGTCATAAGATTATCCGCGCTAACCACGTTGGTGACTGGGGAACGCAATTCGGTATGCTGATTGCCTATCTGGAAAAAGTGCAAAATGAAAATGCCAGCGATATGGCACTGTCCGATCTGGAAGCTTTCTACCGTGAAGCGAAAAAGCACTACGATGAAGATGAAGAGTTTGCGGTTCACGCCCGTAGCTATGTAGTAAAACTGCAAGGCGGTGATGAATATTGTCGTACCATGTGGCGCAAGCTAGTAGACATCACGATGGCCCAGAATCAGCAAACCTATGATCGTCTGAATGTCACTTTGACTAAAAATTCTGTCATGGGTGAAAGTCTGTACAACGATCTGCTGCCGGGTATTGTCGCTGATCTGAAACAAAAAGGACTGGCGGTAGAAAGTGATGGTGCAACCGTGGTTTACCTTGAAGAGTATAAAAATAAAGAAGGTGAATCCATGGGCGTTATTATCCAGAAGAAAGATGGTGGTTACCTTTACACCACAACGGATATTGCCTGTGCAAAATACCGTTATGAAACCCTGCACGCTGACCGCGTTCTTTACTACATCGATTCCCGTCAACATCAGCATTTGATGCAAGCATGGGCTATTGTCCGTAAAGCAGGCTATATCCCAGAATCTGTGTCACTGGAACACCATATGTTTGGCATGATGTTGGGTAAAGATGGCAAGCCATTTAAAACTCGCGCCGGTGGTACGGTCAGATTGACTGATCTGTTGGATGAAGCCATCGAACGCGCTAATATCCTTATCCGTGAAAAGAACCCGGATATGCCAGAAGACGAACTAAAAGAAGTCGTTGCAGCTGTGGGTATCGGCGCAGTGAAATATGCTGATCTTTCCAAGAGCCGTACCACAGATTACATCTTCGATTGGGATAATATGCTCGCCTTTGAAGGTAATACTGCACCTTATATGCAATATGCTTACACCCGCGTGGCTTCAATTTTCAAACGTGCTGAAATTGATGAAAGCAGCCTGACACTGCCAGTTATCTTGAATGAAGATCGCGAACAAGCGTTAGCCACCCGTTTATTACAGTTTGAAGAGACCATTACCACCGTCGCCCGTGAAGGTACACCACATGTTATGTGTGCCTACCTGTACGATCTGGCTGGTCTGTTCTCTGGCTTCTATGAACACTGCCAGATCCTCAATGCGGAAAGCGAAGAATTGCGTCAAAGCCGCCTGAAACTGGCTCTATTGACCGCTAAAACACTGAAGCAAGGTCTGAATACTTTAGGTATTGAGACAGTAGAACGGATGTAATTAATAGAGTAATCATTGCCTTGCTAAAAAATTGGCGTGATATGGGATATATCACATTGTCACGCCTTTTATTTTAAGTTAGCTTAGCTCTGCCTGAGCTGATAATAACGGCTGATATACCTAAACTTATTGCAAATCGCGTTGAGCGAAATCTTTCAACCGAAATCCCATCAAAGCTAATGCGGCAAAATAACTACCCGCCCCAGCGATAACCACCATCATTAACCTCAACAAACGGATTGCCATATTTCCCTGCTCCCATGCTGGCATTAACCATAAAGTCACCGCTAATACGGCAATCATTACCGCAATGGCCACAACCAGTTTAAATAAGAAAACGCCCCAACCAGCTAATGGCTTAAAGATATTTTGTTTACGTAATTGCCAATAAAGCATACTGGCATTAAAACAAGCTGCCAGACCGATAGAAAGCGCCAACCCTGCATGTTTCAATGGACCAATAAAAACAAGGTTCATTAACTGGGTCAGAATCAAAGTCGCAATCGCAATTTTTACTGGGGTTTTAATATCCTGACGGGAATAGAAGCCCGGTGCCAACACTTTGACAATAATTATCCCCATCAACCCAAAGCAATAAGCAATCAATGCTCTCTGGGTCATTTCCGCATCAAATGCAGTAAAATTACCATATTGGAAAAGAGAAACCGTCAAAGGTTTTGCCAGAATACCCAACGCAATAGCACAGGGTAACGCCAATAGAAAACAGAGCCGAAGTCCCCAATCCATCAGCCTGGTATATTCCCCATGATTTCCGCTGGAAAAACTTTTCGCCAAGGAAGGCAAAAGAATAGTTCCGAGAGCAACACCTAACACGCCGGAAGGTAATTCCATCAAACGGTCAGCGTAATACATCCAGGACACAGAACCAGATACCAGAAATGAGGCGAAAATCGTATTGATAATTAATGAAATTTGGCTAACTGAAACCCCAAGAATCGCGGGTCCCATCTGCCGCATCACCCGCCATACTCCGCTGTTACGGAAAGAAACTCGTGGCAATACCAGCATGCCTATTTTTTTCAGGTGAGGAAGCTGATAGACGAGTTGCAAAACACCGCCGACAACCACAGCCCAACCCAACGCCATCACGGGTGGATTGCAATAAGGTGCGACAAACAACGCAAATACAATCATGCTGATATTAAGCAGCGTCGGGGCGAAAGCAGGCACAGAAAACCGGTTCCAGGTATTTAATATCGCTCCTGCCAACGAAGCCAGTGATATTAGAAAAATATAGGGAAAAGTAATTCTTAACAGATTCGTCGTCAAAATAAATTTATCCGGAGTATCAGTAAAACCCGGAGCCGTAATATAAATCACCCACGGTGCCGCTAAAATACCCAGTACAGTGACAACCGCCAGAATTAGCGTCAACATACCGGAAACATAGGCAATAAACGTCCGGGTGGCTTCATCACCCTGTTGATTTTTATATTCTGCCAAAATTGGCACAAACGCCTGAGAAAATGCACCTTCTGCAAATATACGGCGCAATAGATTAGGTAATTTAAATGCAACAAAAAAGGCATCCGGTGCCGCACCTGCGCCAAATATGCGGGCAATAATGGCATCACGGATAAAACCCAGCACCCGGGAAAACATAGTCATAGAACTGACCGCAGCCAGCGACTTCAATAAACTCATTGTATTTATCCCAAAATCATGTTAACTGATTACGAATCAATAACATAAATGAAAATTAGCGCAAAACTTATGCGACAAAACATCACATGTCGTTAAACACTTCAATAAATTACATCACCATTTAGAACGATAAAAGGGCCAGAAGGCCCTGTTTATGCAAATAGTAAACTTCAAAAAACGCACCAACCGAAGTAGTGCGCCAAATAAGTCAACTCATTGAAGTTTAGTCAGGATAGAACTCTTGTGAAAAGATCTGATTTATATTCCAGATACATTCATCCGGGAACATATCCAACCCGGTTTCGTCGATAGCGGAAGAAACTGCATCAGCCCAAACTTTAGCAAACCAGTCCTCATCAGCAATTGTGTTTTTCAGACTGGGTGTCTCTTTTATATGCAATACTAGTGCTTTTCTCTGTTCCTTGATAGTTCGTTGCCAACTTGAACCACGACGCCCAGGCTGGAATTGCCATTTCAGAAGATGGGCCAGCAAAACCGCCATACGACTTGCCAGTTCACGTTTTTCACTCTTGCCCACGTCCTCAATCTCCTCGGCAATATTGGCTACATCGATCTCAGAGAATTTACCTGCGCGCAATAATGCCGCTTGTTCATTCGCCCAAGCGAGCACATCAGTTTCGTAACGGGTATGACTCATGCTTGCCTCCGTTGATAAACCTGCCATACAGATAATTCCTATGTATTTCCTAAGCTGCCTGTACAGTAGTGCATGTAAAGTGCACGTAAACTATTAGTTTACTCTCATTTGACAAAATTTTCTAAGCTACCTGTCCGGCAATACACCATTAGATATTAAATTTAACTTGCTGATTTTAAAAGAATATAATGGTTATAAGGTGAAAAAACCTTTTTAAGAAATACTTAATTTTATAATAAAATCAATAAATTATGAATTTATACAAAAAGGCAAATCAGGTTCGACGCAAACATCATCCTTTTATAACAGCCAAAATACAGATTTGGGTAGAATTTAGTAGACATTAAAATAAATCGATTTATCAGGAATTTTTATAATTCATTGGAGTGAAAAATAAATAACTTATATAACGATGACATGAATATTTATTTTCAATTTAACTGACATTACTCGAAAAAATATAAAATAAAAGTTAGTATTTATCAAATCATTATTAAGCGGAATTTCACACTAATTAAATTCATAGATTAGAATAAGCGTAATATTTTGCATGATAGCCGCTCTCTGAAAGCCTCCACCCTGCCAGCGTACCGATCACAGGGTAGAGAAACCATTCCATTAAGCTCTTTCAAAAGGATAGGGCTTATTGTCATATATCTGCCAGATTATTCTACCGGACATTCTGGCTTAACCTAACGGCGTTACCTGTTTATTAGCGTCTAATATCTTATTAGGGTCTAACGCCTTATTAGGATCTAACGTCTTATTAGGGTCTAACATCAGAATAATTGTATTTGTTACTTGATTCTGAGATGTTCCAGCATTCACTGGTTTCTGAGTTACCTCTGCATTGACTGCTTTCTGATTCTGAGGTAGCTCAGCGATCACTGCTTTTGGATGCAGCGTATACATCCCGCCATTAAACGGATCAAATAAGAGCCAACCAATTAAACCACCGAATATAAAATTACCACCAATATACCAACCATTAGCGCTCGCTTTAATTGGTAACGTTACAGACTCAGAATTCTCTTTAGTAAAAGAGACCAGATAGCCTTTCTTACCAAAATAACTCCCGTCGGACTTCTCTAAAATCACATCTTGAGGCGTTTTCCCTTGTGCAACAACCCTGCCTAACTCATCTTTGATGGAGAATGTGGCTCCTGATGGATTACTATCAACCTGAATATGCTGAGTTTTATCCCCCACAATCGTAGCGCAACCGCTAGTAAACATTACAGCAGCCAAAGACAAGGCGGTAATATTATTCATTACTAATCATCCACTTTATTAATAAGCGCGGCGAGTATACATAAACACATGCTTATGCACTAGAGCTCATTACGCTATAAATCATTAACTTTTATAAACTACCTGTACGGCAGTGCACGTATGATGCATATACCTTAAATCCAACTTCTGTTTCTAAGCTGCCTGTACGGCAGTGCACCCTCAGAGCGGCCACGCTGCCAATTATCTGTTTTTCTAAGCTGCCTGTACGGCAGTGCACACATTGTTGCATATTAACCTTAACTTACTGACAGTTAAAGTATATTTTAATAAAACAACGAAAAAACCCTTTTTTACAAGAGAAATAATATTCCATTGAAAATCAATAAATTAAAATCGCCTCTTAAAAAAGGGTCAAAAATAAGGTGCGGGGAACCTGGCAGATTTTTAACAGTAATTTAATTCATCATTACTAATCCTCTTCACTTTATCTGGTGACAATACAGCTTAAGCATCAACTTTTTTCACTCCATTTTTCATCCGTCAATGCCGTTAATACATGATCCTGCCAGACTCCATTGATCATCAGGTATTTCCTGGCATAACCTTCTCGTTCAAAGCCTAATCGTTCCAACAATTTTCCACTACGATGATTATTTGGCATATAATTAGCCATAATCCGATGTATCCCCTGTTGACGTTGCATATAACGAATAGCTGGCTGTAAAGCTTCATACATCAGCCCTTTTCCCTGCCATTTTTCACCAAGAGAGTATCCCAAATAACAAGCATGGAAAGCACCTCGCAATATGTTACTGAAGTTTGCAACCCCCATAACTTCATTCTCATTCGGCTCAAGCAGCAAAAAATGAAAAGCCGCGCTCTGTCTTTGCATTTCTGTAATTAAATTAAGCCGGTTCATCCAACCAGAAGGTTGGCAATGGCTTTTATCTCTGTCCGGTTCCCAAGGTTTAAGAAACTCATGATTTTCTGAATAATACTCCGCCAAACGATAAGCATCCCGCTCATACACTAAACGCACCACCATTCTATCTGTTATCAGACGAACTTTCGGTAAAGTGGAACGATAACCAAACATTATTTCTCCCTAACTATACAAATTTATCCGTTAAAAATTTAAACCACTTACCCGTAAAACACACCTTCCAGTCATCACTTTACGATAAAAAAATATTATCCATAAATCACTATCCTAATAATTAAATTAAGTACAGAATATAGAAGAATTATATTATCCTCTCTTCTCAATATTCCAATGGTGAGCAATGTCACTGGTTTCGCAAGCACGTAGCCTGGGTAAATACTTCCTGTTGTTCGATAATTTACTGGTTGTTCTGGGCTTCTTCGTCGTCTTTCCTTTAATATCAATACATTTTGTTGAGCAACTCGGTTGGGCTGCATTAGTTGTCGGTTTCGCTCTTGGTTTGCGTCAGTTTGTGCAACAAGGTTTGGGCATTTTCGGGGGCGCAATTGCAGACCGTTTTGGTGCAAAACCGATGATCGTCACCGGAATGCTGTTACGCGCCCTTGGCTTTGCTTTAATCGCCTTAGCCACTGAACCGTGGATACTGTGGCTTTCCTGCATATTATCCGCGCTGGGGGGTACCTTATTTGATCCTCCCCGGACCGCACTGGTCATCAAACTAACCCGACCGCACGAGCGTGGCCGTTTCTTCTCGCTGCTGTTGATGCAAGACAGCGCTGGAGCGGTTATCGGCGCGCTGATTGGCAGCTGGTTGCTGCAATATGACTTCCAACTTGTCTGCTGGACAGGAGCCGGGGTTTTCGTCCTGGCCGCTATCTGGAATGCCTTGTTCCTGCCTGCCTACCGGATTTCTACTACCCGCACTCCCATTTGGGAAGGTATGGGGCTCGTCATTAAAGACCGCCGTTTCTTCACTTATGTACTGACATTGACCGGCTACTTTATGCTGTCTGTACAAGTGATGCTGATGTTCCCGATTATCGTCAATGAAATCGCCGGGACACCCGCTGCGGTGAAATGGATGTACGCGATTGAAGCCACCTTATCGCTCACTTTACTGTATCCGCTCGCCCGCTGGAGCGAAAAACGATTCCGGCTAGAACAGCGTTTAATGGCCGGGCTTTTCCTAATGAGCTTGAGTATGTTTCCAATAGGCTTGATTGGTGAAATAAATACTTTGTTTGGCCTTATTTGCCTGTTCTATCTCGGTACCGTCACCGCGGAACCTGCCCGTGAAACATTAAGTGCTTCACTGGCTGATCCCCGCGCGCGTGGTAGTTATATGGGATTTAGCCGTCTTGGTCTGGCATTGGGCGGCGCCTTGGGTTATACCGGGGGCGGTTGGTTATATGATACTGGTCACGCATTGAATATTCCGCAATTGCCTTGGTTCTTGCTTGGGACTATTGGCTTAATCACGTTGTATGCCCTGCACCGCCAGTTTAATCAACGTAAAATTGAATCTGCCATGCTGAGTGGCAGTTAATGAGGTAAAATCTGCCCTCCAAAATAAAGGAGTCGATATGAGAAAATTTTTCTTGGGGGCAGTACTGCTGCTAGCGGGGTTAATCAGTGGTTGCGATCAGTTCAAGGATGTCAGTATCAGCGAAGAGCTAATTAATGGTTATCTGGCGAAACATGTTCATTACCAGAAAAAGATTGAATTACATGGTCTTGCTAATGCAGATATAAAATTAACAGAACTTTCCAGCCAAATTGGCCGGGTAGAACCGGACAAAATAACATTAACTGGCCGCGCAGAAGTCAATATTACCTCCCTGCTTGGCCCGGCAAAAGCCGATATGAAGTTAACACTAAAAGCCCAACCTGTATTTGATCCAGAAAAAGGTGCTATTTTTCTGAAAGCGTTAGAAGTCATTGATTACCAAATCACACCGGAAAAAATGGAAAAACCGGTTAACGCACTGGTTCCTTACTTGAACAAATCACTTAGCGCTTTCTTTGATACTCACCCGGTTTATGTATTGAAACCCGATCATAGCAAAGCTGAAGCCGCCGCCAAAAAATTGGCAAAAGGGTTAGAAATCAAACCTGGCAAATTTGTTATTACACTTACCGATAAATAATTTTCATAAAAGAGGCAAATAATTGAACATTATTTGCCTCTTTATCATTTCAAAATCAAGCGTCTAACTCTTCTCTTAACGCCTGCAATGCTTCGCGGGTAATGATTGCGAGTGTCCGATAAAAACCCGTTGTCGCATGGGCTTCTACTTTCCCTAAAAATTGCCCACACCACGGCAGAAGATATTCATCAAACAGCTCAATCTGCCCCTGAACCTCATCTTCTGCTGCCTTATCTTCCAGCCATGAAGCGGCTAATAGCAGAGATCCAAACTGATCGGACGGCGCATCTGACAATGGCATACCCCGTTCGGTCAGAAATTGACGAACACCCTCTTCACTTTCACCGGTATAGCCAGAACGATGACCAGATACACTGGCATCATCTCCACAAAACAGTGCGATATAATCAGCTTGCATTGCTGGTAGATCACAATCTTGTTGCAAACGATCCAGCAACGCATCCTGCTCCAATGGCCAGGACTGCTTCAATTTACCTTCTGCAATCATCGTCAGAAGAGGTTTCAGAACAGCATCTTGTGGCTGGCGATTAAATAAAGTACCTAAGATACGGCAGACAATTGAAAATTCATTCATCTCAGTTTCCAAATAACAGCTATTTTGCCACTATTGTCCCTAATAGCCGCCCCTACTGTAAAGAGACGTGATTAATATCCCAATTCCATATCCACAACACCGGTTGGTAATTCACCTTTTTCAATTCGCTGAATATTTTCACTAATCGTATTCATAGCAATATCAGGAATAGTAATAGCAGCAACATGTGGAGTAACCGTTATACGTGGGTGAGTCCAAAACGGATGCATTTCCGGTAAAGGTTCCTCAACAAACACATCCAATGAAGCCCCGGCGATATAACCTTTATCAATCGCCACCAACAGATCGTGCTCTATCAAATGGGAGCCTCGCGCGATATTAATCAGATATGCCTTTGGTTTTAGCTGGCTAAACAGCGATAAATTCAGAATACCACGGGTTTTTGGTGTATCTGGTAGCAGATTAATAATCACCTTACTCCCTGAGAGAAAATCGGTTAATTGATCTTTACCGTGAAAACTCTCTACCTTATCAATCTGCTTTGGAGTACGGCTCCAACAACGGACAGAAAGCCCCCATTCAGCCAGTGTTTCTGCGACACTACTTCCTAAAACACCCGCGCCCAGCACACCGACGACAAAATCTTTGCGATCATGTGGCTCAAATTGCTTCCACATACGCAGCCCCTGTTGCAACTTATACTCATCCATGCGCCGCAAATAGTACAAAACCATTGCCACCACATATTCCTGCATTTGCAACCTCATACCTGCATCTTCAAGCCGCATCAACGGCACACCGGCTGGTAATGTTCCTGGTTTTTGCTGTTCCTGTTTTAAAATCGCTTCTACACCTGCTCCTAATGCAAAAATCCCTTTCAACCCGGAGCGATTTGCCAACATTTCATAGGGTGGCAACCAAACCATTGCATAATCTGCATAACCATTATCGCCTCGTTTCCATTGGCGGATATTAATATTCGGCAGTCGTTGTTGCATGCCTTGAATCCACTGATTGGCATCAAAAAAAGGGTGGTAAAAGATAATCTCCATGACTGTTTATCCTCATCTTATTTTTTCATACAGGGTTATCTGATTGACTGTAGGTTGCAAGTCCCTTTGTTAATCACTGTCATGAAAATGTTGAGAATGTTAAGTAGTTAACGGATTTATTTTTTTCTGACCAAAGGACTTGTATCTATACTATTCCGGCGGCATCAGGTGGATATAAATTCATCGAATTGACCTTTATTTCGCTAACCAATCAAAAAACCAAAGAAAAATATCAGAAGAGTGTTGACGCTTGTAACGCTTTTCCCTATAGTAGCGCCCCGTTGCAGCAACGATGTTAAACAAAGTTGCTGGAATGAAAAAACATGGTGAGGTGTCCGAGAGGCTGAAGGAGCACGCCTGGAAAGTGTGTATACGTGAAAACGTATCGAGGGTTCGAATCCCTCCCTCACCGCCAGATTCGAAAGAAAGCTCAGGTTAAATACCTGGGCTTTTTTGCTGCATATACCTCCGATGCAGGGAGGGTTCGACCGCCAAAGGCGGCCCGCAGGGTGAGCGCAGCGAATCCATCCCTCCCTTTCCTCCAGACCTTAGTTCAAATGATGTTGCGTAATAGGGAACACTTTGTTATAAGATTTCTTGTAGCGCAACACGGAGCGATAAGGAATGATAAAGAGTTTCAAGCATAAAGGACTGCGCCAGTTTTTTGAAAAAGGTGTTCCTGTTGGAATTAACCCTCAACATGCAAACAAACTCCGCCAACGACTCGCTGTTATTAACGAAGCTGAGGATATAGGGGAAATCAATCTTCCCGGATACAATCTGCATCCTTTAACGGGAAACAGGCAAGGACAGTGGGCAATTACCATTCCAGGAAATTGGCGTGTGACATTCGAATTTATCGATGGTGATGCGTACATCGTTAACTATGAGGATTATCACTAATGAAAATGTTTAACCCCCCTCACCCAGGAGAAATTATAGCTGACTCTTTAGAGGAACTAGGTTTAGGAATTCGTGATTTAGCGCGGGCATTGAATGTTGCTCCGTCTACAGCTCAACGTCTAGTGTCGTGTAAAGCAGCAGTCACGCCAGAGATGGCAATAAAACTGTCACAAGTGCTTGGTAGCTCTCCGCGGTTGTGGTTAAAACTGCAAGAAACTTATAGCCTCGATAAAGCAGAAAAGACAGTTGATATCTCCAAACTGACTCCGTTATTTAAACCCACCCATTTATTTCACACTTAAAAGCCAACATCCTAAGCTCAGGTTTACCACCTGAGCTTTTTTACTTGCATATACCTCCGATACAGGGAGGGTTGAGAACCCTCGCTTAGGGTTTGACAAAACATGAGTGAGTTTATCGCACAAGTAATTAAACAAAGGAGTTAACTACCAAATGCTTCAGTTAAGCTTAAAGCACAGCCTTTCTGTGTCCTCGTATTGACGCGACGTAAAATTTCAACCAGCACACCGGGATACTTACTATATTCTCTGCTAATTATCCCGATATCATCGGTAACAATAAATGCCGGGTAACTCGTTGATGACGCATCCATATAACTCATCAAACCCGGCATCCCATCAGGTACCGGTTTCAATGTTTCAGGATCAAGTGCTCGCGCATATACCCAAGGCGGAACATGTTTACGCTGCATCTCATCCTCAAAGAAACAAGTATTAAGTTCAACTTGATTAAATATATCACGGATCTGGCTAATATCACTGAGGTTGAAAGTATCAAATAACAAATGATTGAAGTCGTCGCGTTTCAGAGATTCTTTTTCGTAACTTTTCCAGCCTCCCCCCGTTATGATATAAAGACTTTTATCTCCAGAGAATAAGATATTTTTATCTTTCATATAACGGCAAAGCAAATAAATAAAGTATGGCGAACCAATAAGACAAATATCTTTCCCTTGACGTTTTATTCGCTCAAGACTATTTAGTGTTTTAACAAAATCTATGCGTTCTTCTGTTACGGTGAATGACGTAGGATATAACAACTCGACCAGACTCATAACATATTTAAACCAAATATTATGAGCATTAAATCTATCTGGTCCTAGGTTGACCAATTCCATTTGATGATCGAACCAACTACCAATATATTTCATACCATAACTCACAGAACCTAAGAGCCTCTCAATACTTAGTCTGTCACGTGGCACCTGACTTTTTAAACCATTCGTCCCACTACTGGTAAACCAACTTTCAATTTCGTTCTCCTTAGAAGTTAATAAGCGAGTAAATTTAAAAACTGATGTTGGGAATACAGGTATGTCATCAATTTCCGTAATATTGTCATCTACTTTATGTGCCTGACAGTAGTGACGGTATTCTTGACAATGTTTATAGTGATTACGAAACGCATCAAGCACAAGTTTTTTTCTAATCTTTTCCTGTTCATCATAAGACCAGACTAATGGATCACTCGAAAAAATCAAATCATCAATTTCTGAGCTTGCTGTGATTTCCTGTTTATCAACATATGAAGTCATACCTGTTTTACCTCGGCAACGAATATTAAAGGGTATGACAGAGTCACTGCCATACCCTTTTATTACATGTGATACTTTTTAATATTATCATTGACAATATCAATTGCATTTATTTGACGCGTAAAGTCATTCATTGATTCAAAGGACAATAATATGCCTTTCGCACCACATTTCTCCATTGCCAATTTAGCCGCAGTTGTACACTCCATATAATCTCCAACGGCGTTTTCTGTAATTATTTCTTCAAATTTCTTTTCGAAATTTTCATTAGGGTGCATTTCAAAAATATAATCACTGATAAATGCACGCGTTTCCTCTTTAGCTTTCTCACTATCTTCATTATAGTTAACCAATATCATTAACTGATGATCTATCTCTGCCAGATCAATACCATATTCATCTGCTATAGCTTGATATCTTTTCGCATATTCATGTTTAACGTCATTGGAATCATCCCACTTAAAGATGAGAGAAATGCCTTTTTTGGCCGCCCACTCAACAACATGATAATTTGTTGCTGTTACATATTTCCGAGGCCCACCTTGTGTATAAGCATGGGGGTTTACGGATATTTTTGGGAAATTATAAAAATCATTATCTGGATTACAATAGCCTGTTCTTAAAGCATCGTTAATAATATCATAGCACTCTTCAAATAATTGCTGTTGGTATTGTTCAGGGCGATTAAAAAAATGCATTTCATTCTTTTTTTCGCAATCACTAAACCCTAAAATAAATCTTCCTTCGCTTAACTGATCCAATAAGCATGCTTCCTCCGCTATGCGGACAGGATGATGAGTTGTAATGATATGGTTCAATGAACCAATTTTAATTTTTTCTGTTAGGCCAAGTAAAAAACCAGAAACAGTCAGAGGAGCGCCGACAATGCCATTCTCTGAAAAATGATTTTCACACACCAAAACCTGTTCAAAATTCAATTTGTCGACATATTCTGTTATTTCCTGCATGCGAGCTATACTTTGCTCCTGAACAGTTGTTGAATTGATAAAGTTAAGGAAGAACAATCCAAATTTCATTTTATTTCCCTTAGCTAATATAATAGCGAACGTTGTTTTTCTTTAAGAAACGGCATTACACCAGACTGGAAGAGCTTCATGGAAGCAATAATCTCATCTACTGTTCCATTAGCTTCAAACCCACAACAAATATTTGATATTCCTGTGGCATCAATGTCTGTTTGAATTATATCAATACATTCCTGCGGGGTTCCCACAGGATTAATTTCGTAACTATAGTCAACGCGGCGATTAGTATCTTTATGTCCTTTTAAGACAAAATCACGCCATTGTCCTTTATTGAAATCATAACCCTTTGTTTTGTCTGAATCATCAAAAATGGTTGTGGCATGAACGTAGGAATCATACCAATGCCCCAGAAAATTCCGGCAAATTTCTTTCGCTTTCATTGAGTCATGGTCTACAGATGTTATATATGATAAGCAATGGTCGATATTATGAATATCGTGCCCATATTCTTGAGCTACCTCGTTATAAAGCTCAATTTGTGCTTTCTTTTCGTTAGTATTTATAATCCAACTTAAGATCATCGGCAAACCATGTTGAGCGGCCCATTCAGTCGTAGAAGCAGATTCAGCAACGACATAAATAGGTGCACCACCTTGACTATATGCCGTCGGCAGCACTTTTACCTTATGGAATTTGATATGTTCGTTGTCAGCTTCCATATATCCCTCTGTCATTCCATTTCGTATCAACTTATACCAGCACTCCATTAAGGCGCGACTGTTATTCATATCTGTACCAAATACGCGAAAATCTTTGTTGTAAAGCCCCCGACAAATACCAAACCGAAATCGTCCTTTTGACATTTGATCCAGCAGATTCACATCTTCAAGTTGGCGTGCTGGATGAGCGGTGGGGAGAACAATAGCTGCAGTCCCTACATTCAATTTCTTGGTTGCACCAAGTAAATAGGCAGCAGCCACATAAGGGTTACCAAGCAAACCAAACTCCGTGAAATGATGCTCAAGTAACCATACGGTATCAAAACCACATTCCTCAGAGATGCGGCCTAATTTAACCAACCGTTTTATTACCTCTGTTTGAGAAAATTGGGGGGGTTGGTATGTAAGTAAAAAGTTTCCAAATTTCATAGAGAGTCCTTATATTTCTATTTGAATGATAGAATTAACCATCTATCTCAATAGGTTTTAAGATAGCGCAATTGCTTGATTTTCAATTTCAATTTTCATTCGACGTTCATTGACTGCCGCAATGGTTAAATGTTCGAATGACGGTTCAATGATATCGAGATCAATATCCAGACGACCATTATCCATTGCGATAGCGGCTTTCGTAACCGATTGATAAAAATTGCGCAGGACCACTAAGTTCTCACCCAAATCATGTGAGCTTCCTAGTAAAGAATATATCTTGCATTGCTGACTACCCATGCTTGATAGTAATGTAATCACTTCATCTTGCTTTACCCAATCGTCATTATTTGCAGTAAAAGCAATAAACGGTACATCAAGATGCATCATGCTATTAATTGTAGAAGTTAAATCTTCCCAGCCAGAATCAAAGCAATCTCTCGCAAAAACCTCAGCACCCAATTTATGGCCTTCAAAATCTAAATTATCTGGCAATTCATCAATGGGTAAGCTGAGATAATCAAATCCTAAAGCTCTTTCAAGAGTATATCTTAAATTAACCACACCGACCGCAGTGATTAAAAACGAAACATGGATTTCAGATAGACTGGCATAAGCTATCCGCGCAGATAAGCTTGAAGCCAGCATACCGAGGTTATTTATTTTTCGGGTATTTAACCAATCAACTACTGCTAACAAACTCTGTTTTCCTATAGACATTGTAAATTCATCAATTGTCCCTGAACTCAATCCAACGTGGTGAAGAGAATCATAACGGATCACATGAAATCCATTCTGCGACAAATACTCTGCCAGACCCGCAAAATGATCCATCCTGCGGGCAAAACCCGATGCAATAATAAGGGTATTCTTTCTCGTTGGACTATTTTCTTTTGGCAGCGTCTCCCAGACATGAATTTCTTTATTTTCTTCAACACCAATAACATGGTCGATGGTTTTATATCTGGATTTATTTTCCATATTTTTTACCTATTATGGGACAAATACCAGGAACTTATCTTCTTCCAGGAATCGAGTCTGTTCTATTTCAACCGCAACATCCTTAGAAGTATAGTGGGATGGTCTTTCATGAGAAATATATGTCACTAATCGTTGTAACGGTCTCATTCCGTCATGGGCACCACCAACTCGAAATATGTTATTCATTCCTGCTTCTACAATCCTTTCTGCACCTTTTAATGCTAATGCATCTCGATACTTAAGCGCAGCCTCCCAAGGAAAAACAGATATGGTTTGCGTTTTATTTTTCCGCACATAAGGCAATACTTGCTCAATATTATCGACGTGATGAAGGTACACACATCTGCCAAGTGGTTGATTAAGTTCCACACCCGCATTTGACTCAATAACCATCCAGCGCTGATGAACATCAACCTCTACTTTTAATCCAGCAAATAAACATTCTTTTTGAACTAAGGAATAGGCCGCCTTTTCATCAAAATCTTTTTTGGTGTTTGGTAATATATGCGCATATAAGTTCAGTTTTTCTATCAACGTTAACTTAAATTCTTCATAATGACTTCCCATGTAGTATATGTTTTGGGTGGAAAAGCAAGCTTGCTGATCGTAAAAACAAACATCATGAGCCGCCCCTGTAGCTGCGGATATTAAGTCAACGGGGTTATCAATAATGCAAAAACTCTTCTTAGGACCAAACTTAATGACATCAATATCGGGTGGTGCATGCTTTACTGCCCAATTAATCGCATCTTCTCCTCCCCAGGCGACAACGACATCCGCATGTTGCATAATTTCTTTTGCGAGTGATATATCACCTTGATGTTGCCAATATATGACTGACAAAGAACGCGTTACCGGATGATGAGGGTCCACATCGATAAAACTTAATGCTAATGCATTAGCGGTAAAAGGATCGGTTGATGAAGTTTTTATAATGCATTGATTCTTTGTTAAAATTGCACGTAATATAGACAGCACACCAGATAATGGTACATTACCCGTCAACAGATGTATGGACTTTCCTTTCGGAAAAGCTCTAACATAACTTTCATCCTGAGGTAGCCATTCATCCATAATATGGCGAGAACCAAGTTCATTTTTTACAATATCATAAAGACTACCTTTAGAGCACAAAATCATAGATATCCAATTGGCCTCTAGCTTAGCCATTTCTGCTGAATACCCCATATATCTTTTTAGATCACGAATATATGTCCTGCGTCTTGAATATTCTTCATTTTTCCATCTTTGCCCTACCGTATAGAGAAAATTGATGATGTTATGCAACTGCAATTCATTATTTTCATTATAATCAATAATGTTTTTTACTTGAGAATCATTCAAGATTGGCAAATGAATATTATCATCACCAAAATTAATGGATTGCACTAAATCATCACTTTCAGGAAATATTTCGACTCGACCGTTAATAATGAATGAAATTTTTTTAGTCATACTTGCCATCCATTTAATAGGGCAATTTCAACTTAAATTGCTGTTTAACCATCTTGCAAACACGCTACAACTTTCTGCTTAAGACTGTCAGTGTGACTGAGTGAACCATCAACACACTGCCCCCGTTTGACAATATCTGTTAAAATAGCAAACGAAAATTTTCACATCAACAAGATTTGTTAATAAAAAGTTTCAATCAAATAGAAATATTTCAAATTAAAAGAATCGCAATTTTTTTATACGTGATAATATTTATGGAAATTATTATCTGGCTTATAAGTTAAGTTATATATAAATCAGGAAATTTTCCATAATTACCCGAAAAACCAAGGCTTTTTACCCGATATTTATCCAATTTCCCTTAAAGCCTAGTCCTTTAAATGTTGCCAGTAAAAGCTTGCCCTTATTCAGGGTGAAATACCCTATTTTTAACATGGATATTGTTCTTAAAAACAAATCCATTTAAGCGCAAAAAACACATATTAATACCCGATTTAAAAGATACAGCATGACTAAAAACACCCTATTCACTGCCATATTTAATGATTTATCGACGATATTATCCCTCCGTTTATTTTACATTTACCTAATCCGCCATAACCATTTAAAAGCACAAATGCAGAGATATTAAAGTTTTTATATAAAGAGTGGATTAACCTAATAAATGCAGCTTTTCAAAAAGACAATTAACTGCGCTTAATCGAATCCCATCAACCATTAATACATGATTAAAAAGCGATCAGCGCGAAAAAATATTATCCGAAAGGACGGGTATTTAAATGTTTTCTCCCCACTATTTTATGAAGGAAACCCTAAAAATAACGCAATAAAAAAATGGATAAAACGGTTAATCTGGCAGGATTTAAACCCTGAAAAAGGTTGATTATCCCGTAAAAACATAAAGAGGATGCCTTATTAAAACTATTCAAAATTACAGGTAAAACAACATCATTAAAGCTAAAATCGGCTATGATTAACGTTTATTAAACGTAAAACCATGATATGCCATGATGATTAAACTTGATAAAAATCAGGCGTTAAAAGTGGTAAACACTACAGTTAAAACTTTATATACCAATTAAAATCGCAGATTAACACTATGACTTTTAAAATGGCCTATTATAAAATTATCAGTGAAAAATGAAAAACAAAAATTAACTCTGTGAATACTTATGTCCATTTTTTGGAAAAATAACAAATAAGAATATCAGTTTTCTAATCAAAAATATATTTTCAAAACGAAAATAAATTTATTAATGTTTTCAATCCTGCGTAAACCTTGTTGTAAATCGATTAAATAATCGTTACAGGAATAAGAAGTACCAGAATATAATCGCGAAAATCCTTTTCTTCCGGCATCGGGAGCAATTCAATATCGCTGCCCACTTTATCTGAAACAAATAATAAGAAATTACTCCTCGCTAAAAATTCAATTAATTATTCCATTTTCGGTTAAGCCAATTCATCTTCAATTTAACTTTTCAAACTGCTGATTGATGAATTGGCTCTTAAGAAAAATCTCCTCTTTATATTAACTACCAACGTACTGCTGAGGTGGGTAAGAATGTCACCAGTCTGACCTGTTCTAGTAGATCATAATCAACCTGCATGCTGGTTGGAAGACGAAAATCCAATAACGTATATAGCTCGGTCCAGCCAATTTCTTTAGTCAACCTTTTTCTTGGTGGAAGTGATTTTTCAGGATCACCAAAATGTTCATGAATCCATTGCCGGAACATTAACGGTATTAAAGGAGACGGTAATTTATTTGGAAATATAAAATTAGGTCGTTTATGATCAATTAAAGTTAACGTTATCTCAGTGAGTATTTTATTCTCCCGCAAAAATGATAAGAAAACCCCTTCCTTAACCATATCAAGAGATATATCAGAATCCCCGGGAAAACCTGTTGGCTTCGTCTTGTAAGGGATCAATCCCTCATCAAATATTTCCTGATAAGACTTGCCCAGACTGTTTATTAACGCTTCAACATTGATTGTAATTATTTATATAACCTCTTCATTTATATATGACTTCTAGCATACATGCACGGACAATGGTTTACTAACCACTATCCGCCGATTATAGTATGTAAAAAAGCTCTCTTCTCAGATAGTGTTGAAAGTAATTGCTCTCACCCGATAATAAGCATCATAAATGAAAATGACTTCCACATTTGGATAAGATTTTATACGATTTATATAAGCATCGTATCCACCAATAACACCTATAACAGGTGCTTTTATCATATCTTTTGACTCCGTTGGTTCTCCGTATTCTGCTCTTATCGTTGCCTTATCCATTAAAGGTAAGAATGGATAAGGCAAACTACCATTATATTCTTCATGATCACCATGTATATCAATTAGAGTTATCTGGACTGAATTCAATTGCCTGGATTTAGAATCAAAAACTAATGTGATTCCTTTTTCAGGTTCGCAATTGAACGATTCATCCCCTTCAAAATGAAACTTAAATATTCCTTTAGATATCTCACCATCTTCAACTAACGTTTCAACGGTTCTTCCAAGATATTTAATTAATTTCGTAATGTCAGCCACTATTTATACCACCCTTGTTCTTTATTCAGTTGGTGTAATTCTTCTCGTGCCTTGTTCAACTGCTCATCTGTATAGCCTTCTTCTCGTAGGCCAGGAACTTGAGCATCAAAATTACTGTCTACCGCCGCTCTAATATCTGACGCGTCTTTAACTTGTTTCGCCTTTGTATTCCTACCTTTATAAGTTTCACTATAGCCTCTGTGAACTCTATGAGGAATAGCTATGGATACACCACTATTGAGTATCTTATCTATGTCTTTATCCGTTGCAGCCTTACCTAACTTATTTTTTAGAAACAATTTCAATGCCGCCTTAGACGGAATATGATCAATATCCATTCCATCATTACGGCTACGTCCAGCCAGATCCTGATATTCTCCCACTTCCAAAGGTTTCACCGGCGGTTTACTTAAATACACATACACCGGTGGCATATTCGGGATGGGAAGCACCAGAATATAATCGCGAAAATCCTTTTCTTCCGGCATCGGGAGCGATTCAATATCGCTGCCCACTTTATCCGGGATCGGCAATACGATTATTTGCGCCGGAATAAACAGCGGTTCTTCATTCCCGGTATGGGCCGGCACTTTAAATTCCTGTTCGTTCGGCGTCCATAAAATCGTCGGCCTGTTTTCTCCCGGTTCCCAGAACTCGTAATTCCCCGTAGTCCGGTTCAATCTCATCATATGAACCGGCACTTTATCCAGACCACTTTCCGGGCTGACGTGATACCCCTGAACGGTCATCCTGCCGCTTTTTTCATCTCTGATCCAGCGGAAACGAATACGAGTCGGGGCTTTACCAAACTGTTCCGCTATTTGCCTGAGTTGATACTGACTTAAGTAATCCTCTTCCCCCTGATTCAGCTGTGGCGAATAGAACAGCCCCATTAGCCCAACCGTTACCGGATTGGGTGCCGCCAGCCAGCGCCCGGCACTGACCGCACTGCCACCAATGTAACGCATTACCAGCGCTTCCCCTTCCGCTCCCGCGCTGCGGGCAGTCGCCGCTACAGCGGTCGCGGCGGCTTCGGCTTTATCTTTGCCATCACTAAACCACCGTTTATACCACGGCAATTTTTTATCCTGCGGTTTATCCGGTTCAGATGGATGTTGCTTGCTTTATGGGGGCGGTTCTGGCTTCGGCGTCGTCACCGGAGCGGGAGATGATGAAACCTGATAGATCCCCATTCGCCCGAAATTGTCCACCGGTTCAGCGTCAGTTCCGGCATCGGTACAGCCTTTACCTCGCAGGCAGGACTTGGTAAACACCGGTGTTGGAGGCGGCGCTTTTATCACCGGAGGCGGCCCGGACTGAACGCTTTCCGCTTCTTTCAACGGCGACGAGAAATTCTGGGCCGCCATATTCACCGGCGCGGTGGCCGGATGATTGGGCTGCTCCCGCTTTTCGTAACTGTCCATCTCCGAATTAATGAATCTGGCCCGACAGGGGCACATACTCACACTGTCCAGCGTACCCGCCAGCTTGCGCCCCATGTCAAACACATCTGAGACACCACCGACAATCAGGTAAGTACCGGGATGTTTACCACAGGTCACCTTATCCCCTTCACGAGCCGTTGCCCGACCATTAAATGTCATGGTGGGGTCACCGGTAATAATCTGGCCGCCACAAGTGGTCTTGTCACCAACGAGCAGGAAATATCCGATTGCCATCTATTTGCTTCTCCATTGACTGACCCGTTGGAGAGTGGATCTGACTAAAATCATCATCATGTTTTTACCTTACTTATTCGTTAACATAGATGATGAATAATTCATCAGATTTTCCTTGGAGATCATATAGGAATATTCTGAAAGTTGCTGATTTTATCGTCGCGAATGCATGTAATAACTCATTATTTATAACAAATTATAAATATATTGATAACATTGAGACCCACAATACTATCGTGGCTCTTCTGTTGAAAAGAGAAATACGGCTGTAGTATTAAGTTGCCAATAAGTCAGCAATCAATGCAATTTTTAATCAAAAATTAATACAAATTGTTACCTTCCCCTTTTGCTTTTTATTTTACTGTCGCTAAGCTATTAACCCGTAATTTGATGTATAGCACTATCGTTTTGAACTCAAAGCATTATTACCGCAATTTGGATTTTGATTCCCTTATTGCTTTTTTTATTATTTTTTTGGCTTATGCACAGATGAAAACTCGTAGAATGAACGGCATACGGCCGTTTAGTGCTGTTATTGATGCTTGTTGGAAAGAACCATACTCTTTTACCCGTTTAATTAAAGATATTATTGCCGGTATTACTGTCGGTATTATCGCCATCCCACTCGCTATGGCGTTAGCTATCGGGAGTGGTGTTGCTCCGCAATATGGGCTTTATACCGCAGCTATCGCCGGTATTGTTATTGCAATAACTGGCGGCTCTCGTTATAGCGTCTCCGGCCCTACCGCCGCTTTCGTCGTCATTCTCTACCCGGTATCTCAACAATTTGGCCTGAGTGGCTTGCTCATTGCGACGTTGATGTCGGGCATTATCCTGCTGGTTATGGGATTAGCCCGTTTTGGGAAGCTAATAGAATATATCCCACTTCCCGTCACACTGGGTTTTACTTCCGGAATCGCTATCACTATCGCAACCATGCAAGTAAAAGATTTTTTTAGTCTGCAACTGGAACATGTACCAGAGAATTATATCAATAAGGTTGCTGCTCTATTTCAAGCGCTGCCAACCCTACATCTGAGTGATACGCTGATCGGCCTGACTACCCTTTCAGTGCTAATTTATTGGCCTAAGCTGGGGCTAAAATTACCCGGGCATCTTCCGGCTTTAATCGCGGGATCTGCCGTGATGGGGATGATGAGTTTATTTGGTCAGGATGCCGCTACCATTGGTTCTAAGTTCAGTTATATTCTCAATGATGGCACACAAGGCCAAGGTATCCCGCCAATCCTGCCTCAATTTGTTTTACCGTGGCATTTACCTGATACGGGTACCCATAACATTGAGATCAATTGGGCGACAATTTCAGCCCTATTGCCCGCTGCCTTTTCAATGGCCATGTTAGGTGCGATTGAATCGCTGCTTTGTGCCGTCGTTTTGGATGGTATGACAGGCAAAAAGCACCATTCAAACAGTGAATTGATTGGTCAGGGATTGGGTAATATTGTCGTTCCCTTTTTCGGTGGCATTACCGCTACTGCCGCAATTGCCCGTTCAGCCGCCAACATCAGGGCCGGTGCAACGTCACCCGTTTCAGCCATTGTTCATTCTCTACTAGTTCTACTGACTTTATTAGTATTAGCTCCCATGCTCTCTTATCTTCCGCTCGCCGCTATGTCTGCCCTGTTGCTGATAGTTGCCTGGAATATGAGCGAAGTACATAAAGTTATCGATCTGATTCGCCGCGCACCAAGGGATGACATTATTGTTCTGGTGCTTTGTATGTCGCTCACGGTGTTGTTTGATATGGTTATCGCAATTACGATTGGTATCGTATTGGCTTCGCTGTTGTTCATGCGTCGAATCGCTAATATGACCCGCATTAGCCAATTGTCACAGACAGATAGAGACAAAAAACTATTGGTTGTTCGGATCAATGGCCCGCTATTCTTCGCTGCGGCTGAACGTATCTTCACAGAATTAAAAGAAGAAAGTGCAGGTTATCAGACGATCCTCATGCAGTGGGATGCCGTTCCTGTACTGGATGCGGGCGGATTACATGCTTTCCAGCGCTTTATTGATGAGGTGGGAAAAGATAAATATATCGCTGTTTGTGATATTCCATTTCAACCGTTAAAAACGCTAGCCAGAGCCAGAGTTCAACTAATTGAAAATCACCTTAGTTTCCATGCAACATTGCCACAAGCCATGGAAGAATTACATTTCAATTGCAAAACAGTTAACTAAAACCGCAATAAAAAGTCGTTTGGTAAACTGTTTCAAAATAATGGCGCTGTAATCCAGCGCCAGACCTATTCATCATTTGATGCGTGACATCAGAAAACGACTTTATTTACTGGTATCCAGTTCTGGAAAACCTTTTACCACGTCATCAATGGCTTTCATCTGAATCAAGAATGGCTCAAGTTTTGCCAACGGTAATGCCGATGGGCCATCACATCTGGCATTCGCTGGATCAGGATGAGCTTCGAGGAACAGACCAGCAATACCGACCGCCATTCCGGCACGCGCCAGTTCAGCAACCTGAGCACGACGGCCACCTGATGCAGCACCTAACGGATCTCGACATTGCAGTGAATGGGTCACATCAAAAATTACAGGATGCCCCCCGGTTGCCTGAGCCATGACATTGAATCCCAGCATATCCACAACCAGATTGTCATAACCAAAATTGCTACCGCGGTCACACAAGATCACCTGATCATTACCGCCTTCTTTGAATTTTTCGACAATATTTCCCATCTGAGTTGGGCTGACAAACTGTGGTTTTTTAACGTTAATCACCGCGCCAGTGCGAGCCATTGCCTCAACCAGATCTGTCTGACGCGCGAGGAATGCAGGAAGTTGAATCACATCAACTACTTCCGCCACTGGCTGAGCTTGTGCGGGTTCATGCACATCAGTGATAATTTTCACACCGAATTGTTTTTTCAGCTCCTGAAAAATCTTCATTCCCTCTTCCAGACCCGGGCCGCGATAAGAGTGAATTGATGATCGGTTTGCTTTATCAAAGGAGGCTTTGAAAACATAAGGAATGCCCAGTTTTTGCGTCACTGTCACATAGTGCTCACAAATACTCATGGCCAAATCCCGTGACTCAAGGACATTCATACCACCAAAGAGAACAAACGGCAGATCGTTCGCGACCTTGATATCACCAATATTAACCACTTTCTGTTGCATACTTATACCTTCTGTTAAGGGCAAATAAATTAACTGGATAAATCAGTGCAGCACAATGCATTGCTGCTCAATGGAATATATCTGCATTCTGATCATTTCTGCGACAGGGTCCTCCGGACAGTGTTCCACAAAATAATTCAAATCAGAAACCGCAATATGATTACAATCAAGTTCGGCATAAATCAGCCCTCTATCACGTATTTCATAAGGGTCATCCGGCTCAAACATCAGAACAGCTTCACTGGCTTTCAATGCTAATTCCATCTGCTTTTCTTCCATTAATACGGCTTTTATTGTATCCAGCACTTTGCGTACAATGCTGATGTTATCGGCTTCCTGTAAATCATCCGCTGCTAATTTAGCAGTTTGGCTAATATTACCCTTAAGCCACACATCAAGCATGTATTCACTCAAAGTTTCACCATTGATTGGATTAATAAACCTTGCTGGTTTATCCAGGCAATCAACACGCAGAATCAACTGTGTTGGAAAAATAACCGGCATAAATAGCAGTTCTAAAGCCTGAGCAATATGGATAAGAATTATCCCTAAAACAACCGGAGAACCCTGACGAGAATGCAGTACTTTATCCAACCATAATGTATCTGACAGGCAATAAACACCACTAGCACCGCCAAATTTCCAATTCTGATAAAAAAGCGTTAGTAATTTTTCCAGTTGTTGTTCTTTATTCATCTGTGGAGATATTTCACGCTTGGCTTCATCAATCAATGCCTGAAGCCGCATCTCCACTGAACGCTGAGGGAAGTCAGAGCGAATGGCTTTTGATATTAATAGGATACCACTACTTAAAGATGCGTTATTAAATTCATAATCAGCTATGGCTTTCATCACTTTTCCACTGGCCCAGTGTTATTCGTTCGTTACCGCCATAATCCTGAAAAGTAGCCACCTGCTGATAACCACTCTCAGAAAATAGGCTTCTTACAACGTCTCCCTGTTTCCAACCATGCTCCAGTAACAACCATCCATCAGGTAACAAAAAATTACGCGACAGATCAATAATCGTATTCAGATCAGCCGTTCCCTGTTTTGCCGCAATTAATGCACTATCAGGCTCAAACCGAACATCACCCTGCGACAGATGGGAATCTGCTTCATCTATGTAAGGCGGATTACTCACAATCATATCAAACTGTTGATTATTCAACGAAGAAAACCAACTGCTCTCCAGAAAATCCACATTTTGTATTTTCAGTTTTTCAGCATTGCCCCGTGCCAAAATGACTGCATCAGGATTGATATCAACACCTGTCACCCAACAGTCAGAGCGTTCACTGGCAATCGCTAACGCAATCGCCCCCGTTCCTGTGCCCAAATCCAGAATGTGGCAAGATGTTAGTGGTAACCGTTCAAGCGCTTTTTCAACCAGACATTCAGTATCAGGACGCGGGATCAATGTGGCAGGAGAAACATTCAATGGCAACGACCAGAATTCACGCTCGCCGGTAATGTAAGCAATGGGTTCACCTTTTACCCGGCGGGCTAATAAAGCCTCGAGCTGGCTAAATTGTTCTGGAGAGATCTGGGTTTCCCCGAATGCCAATATATAAGTCCGGGCATGGCGAGTGACGACCCCCAACAAAATCTCTGCATCCCGTTTAGGGCTGTCACTTGCTGCTAACTGTATTGTGGCTTGTTTGAGCCATCCCTGATAATCCATCAATCCTGCTCTGACAAAGCTGATAATTGATCGGCCTGATACTCATTAACAATCGGCTGAATAAGCATATCCAATTTGCCTTCCATCACTTCATCAAGGCGATACAAAGTTAGGTTAATGCGGTGATCCGTCACCCGTCCTTGTGGGAAATTATAAGTACGGTTGCGATCTGAACGATCACCGGAACCCAGCAAATTACGGCGCTCAGAAGCTTCTGCTTCCTGACGTTTACGAACTTCCGCGGCGCGAATACGTGCCGCTAATACAGACATCGCTTTCGCTTTGTTTTTATGCTGTGAACGTTCATCCTGACATTCAACGACAATGCCAGTTGGAATATGCGTGATACGGATTGCTGAATCCGTGGTGTTTACATGCTGTCCACCCGCACCAGATGAACGAAACGTATCAATACGCAAATCACCCGAGCTGATTTCCGGCAACTCTGCTTCCGGGATCTCCGGCAAAACAGCAACAGTACAAGCAGAAGTGTGAATACGCCCTTGTGATTCGGTTTCTGGTACACGCTGAACACGATGGCCACCAGATTCAAATTTCAGATGACCATAAACCTGTTCACCGGAAACTTTAGCAATAATTTCTTTGTAACCACCGTGCTCACCATCATTGGCGCTCATCACTTCTATTTTCCAACGGCGAGATTCCGCATAACGACTGTACATACGAAACAGATCCCCGGCGAAAATAGCCGCTTCATCACCACCGGTTCCAGCACGAACCTCAAGAAAACAGTTACGTTCATCATCAGGATCTTTCGGCAACAGCAGCAGTTGCAGTTGCTGCTCCAACTCCTCATTACGGGCTTTAGCATCCTTGATCTCTTCCTGTGCCATTTCTCGCATTTCAGGGTCATCAAGCATTATTTCAGCTGCTTTAAGATCATCCTGAACGGTACGCCAAGTCTTAAAACAATTAGTCACATCAGTCAGTTGAGCATATTCCCGTGACAAAGCACGGAAACGTTCTTGATCAGCAATCACACCGGCATCACCGAGATGAGCCAAAACTTCTTCGTGACGTTCTTGTAATGCTTCCAATTTAGCAACAATAGAAGGCTTCATTCGTGGTTTCAGACCCTATTCAGAGATATGGTTAATTCTGTTCCAGCCCAAGGCTGTCACGTAATAAATTAAGACGCTCCAGGTCACCATCACTGGCAGCCTGTTGGAGTGATTTGGTAGGAGCATGCATCAAGCGGTTCGTCAATTGATGGGTCAACTGATTTATTACCTGTTCGATATCAGCCCCCTGATTGATAGCAGACAACGCCTTAGCTGTCATTTCAGCCCGCACCCGCTCTGCCTGATTACGATATTCACGGATTGAGTTTACCGCTCCTTGTGAACGTAACCAGTCCATAAAATAACCGCTTTCTTGCTGAACAATATATTCAGCCTGGATAGCCGCTGCTTTACGCTGTGCAAGATTCTGCTGAATAATTGCTTGTAAGTCGTCAACACTGTAGAGATAGACATTATTCAGTTTTTCCACATCAGGCTCTATATCACGGGGAACTGCAATGTCAATCAGCAACATCGGTTGATTACGACGTAACTTTAATGCACGTTCAACCATGCCTTTCCCAATGATGGGTAAAGGGCTAGCGGTTGAACTGATAACAATATCAGCTTCAGCTAAGCGTGTATCAATTTCAGGCAAAGTAATCACTTCAGCCTGAACTTCATTAGCCAATATCTGCGCCTTTTCTTTCGTCCTGTTAGCGATCATCATATGGTGCACTCGATGCTCTTTCAGGTGGCGGGCTGCCAGCTCAATGGTTTCACCTGCACCTACCAGCAAAATATTCAGCTCAGAAAGTGATTCAAAAATCTGCCGTGCCAGGGTACAAGCCGCAAAAGCAACTGAAACCGCATTTGAGCCAATCTCAGTTTCAGTTCTGACGCGCTTGGCAACAGAAAATGATTTCTGAAACAATCGCTCCAACTCGCTTGATAAGGATTGGCTGTGCTGCGACTCCGCAAATGCTTTCTTCACTTGTCCAAGAATCTGAGGTTCCCCAAGTACCAATGAATCCAGCCCACTCGCCACTCTCATCAAGTGGCTAACCGCTTCATTATCGTGATGCCAGTAAACACTGGATTTCAAATCTCTGGGATTAAGCTGATGGTATTCACATAACCAGTTGATTAACTGTTCATACAGATTATCCTGCTGCTCTACACTGAGGTAAAGTTCTGTACGGTTACAGGTTGATAGCACAACGCCTCCCCTCACCAGCGGCTGCTGGAGAAGGTTATCAAGTGCCTCCCCAATCGCGTCAGGGGAAAAAGTCACCCGTTCACGCAGAGATACAGGCGCAGTTTTGTGGTTGATACCAAGTGCTAACAAAGTCATATGAACTGCATTGAGTTATCAGCAGAGAGACAATTCATCGTAAAAATGTTTTATTTGATGAAATCATCACCCTTAATAAGGACTCTTCTTAAGCTGTGCATTCTACTTGATACGCCAGACCAATAAAAGACAATCAGCAACGTCTGATATCATTATTCAGAATATTTTTTCGAAATTTAACTGGATTAATACTTTATTCTTCATTATTAAGTAATGTAAAAATTTTCATGCTGTTAAACAGAGATTATCGATGAAGCCAATGAAAAAATTATCACTCTTCTGCCTACTACCACTCCGCCTACTGCCACTCTCTTGTGTGCTACTAACCGCTTGTACATTAACAATACAGCCGGTAGGAACCGGGTCCACTGATTCTCCTCAGTGGCAAGCACGCGCACAACAATTACAGCAATTGAATCAATATCAAACCCGTGGATCTTTTGCTTATCTGACTAATGAGAAAAAAGTTTATGCGCGTTTTTTCTGGCATCAATATAACCCAGAACGCTACCGTTTATTGCTGACTAATCCCCTGGGCAGTACTGAATTAGAACTAGTCGTTCAACCCGGTATGACTCAGTTAACAGATAACCAAGGCAAAAAATATTTCAGTGATAATCCTGAGGAGATAATTTATCAACTCACCGATATGCATATTCCACTGGATAATCTGCGACATTGGATAACCGGTCTGCCCGGTGAAGCAAAAGACTTTAAACTTGATTCTGGCTATTTATTGAAAACTGTCAGTTATCGACACAATGGTGCAACATGGTTAGTTAATTATCAATCCTACGATACCTCAACGATCCCCGCCCTTCCTAACCGTCTTGAGCTGACTCAGGGCGATCGCCGCATTAAACTAAAAATGGATAACTGGACCACAAAATAATGACTTTAACCTGGCCTTCACCGGCAAAACTTAACCTATTTCTCTATATCACCGGTCGTCGCGCTAATGGCTACCACCAATTGCAAACGCTATTTCAGTTTCTTGATTATGGCGACGAAATTACAATTAGCCCACGCCAAGATAATGAAATTCGTTTACTGACACCAGTAGACGGTGTAGAACACGATAACAACCTGATCATTCGCGCAGCACGTCTATTGCAATCCTACAGCCACCAACATGGCACTGGCATTGCTCATCAAGGCGCTGATATCAGCATCAATAAGCGTCTGCCAATGGGCGGTGGATTAGGTGGTGGTTCATCTAATGCCGCTACTGTGCTTATCGCACTGAATTATCACTGGCAAACGGGCTTCACAGACGAAACACTGGCAACCCTTGGCGTGAGTCTTGGTGCTGACGTCCCCGTCTTTATCAAGGGTCACGCGGCGTTTGCAGAAGGTATTGGTGAAATCCTGCAAATAGCAGAACCAGACGAAAAATGGTATCTGGTTGCTCACCCTGGTATTGAAATCTCAACCCTGCGCATCTTCACAGATCCAGAATTAAAACGTGATACACCAATTCGCTCTCTGGCCGCGTTATTAAAGGCTCCGTACGCAAATGATTGTGAGCCTCTTGTAAGAAAACGTTTTCGTGAGGTTGAACAGCTTCTTTCATGGCTGCTAGAATACGCGCCGTCGCGCCTGACCGGAACCGGTGCATGTATATTCGGTGAATTCGAATCAGAAGCATCGGCCCGTAAGGTGTTAAATAAAGCCCCTGAGTGGTTGCATGGTTTTGTTGCGCGTGGCGTAAACAATTCACCTTTGCACAATTTCCGCTCTGGGATACCCGTGTTATTGAACCAATGAATAAATATTGTTATTTAGTATTGGTCAACAATATCTCTCTGGACGCAAGCCTGAGGTCTTTCTCGTGCCCGATATGAAGCTTTTTGCTGGTAACGCTATCCCGGAACTAGCACAACGTGTTGCCAACCGCCTGTACACTAACCTCGGAGATGCTGCTGTCGGCCGTTTCAGCGACGGTGAAGTCAGTGTGCAAATTAACGAAAATGTGCGCGGTGGTGATATATTCATCATCCAGTCCACTTGTGCACCGACTAACGACAACCTGATGGAATTAGTCGTTATGGTTGATGCACTGCGTCGCGCTTCCGCAGGACGTATTACCGCAGTAATCCCTTACTTCGGTTATGCCCGTCAGGACCGCCGTGTCCGTTCAGCCCGTGTGCCGATTACCGCCAAAGTGGTTGCAGACTTCCTGTCCAGTGTCGGCGTAGACCGCGTGCTGACAGTTGATCTGCATGCTGAACAGATTCAAGGTTTCTTTGATGTTCCGGTTGATAACGTATTTGGCAGCCCAATTCTGCTGGAAGATATGTTACAAAAAGAGCTGGAAAACCCTATCGTTGTTTCCCCGGATATTGGCGGGGTTGTCCGCGCTCGTGCCATCGCTAAGCTACTGAACGATACGGATATGGCTATCATCGATAAACGCCGCCCACGCGCTAACGTTTCTCAGGTGATGCACATTATTGGTGATGTCGCTGGCCGCGACTGCGTATTGGTCGATGACATGATCGATACCGGCGGCACATTATGCAAAGCAGCCGAAGCACTGAAAGAGCGTGGAGCCAAACGTGTATTTGCTTACGCAACTCACCCCATTTTCTCCGGCAACGCGGTGGACAACATCAAAAACTCCGTTATTGATGAAGTGGTTGTCTGTGACACCATTCCGCTGTCTGCTGAGATCAAGGCTTTAAATAAAGTTCGTACTCTGACTTTGTCAGGTATGTTAGCTGAAGCGATCCGCCGTATCAGCAATGAAGAGTCAATCTCTGCGATGTTTGAACACTAAGTTTTATAGCATCGTTTATTAAGAAAAAACCCGTTGTATAAAAGCCTCAACGGGTTTTCTGTTTACCTGGAGTCATAATAATATAGCTCCATTTAACACAAGCTGTGACTAAACATATTTATTATTATGGATACCGATGATCATTTCGACGATAGCGCTCATCGTAATTTCTCAACCACCAGTAACGATCTGCTATACCTTCCCGACCTCCAACACCGGCGCCAGCCAGCCAAACAAGAGCGCCAATAAAGACACCCAATAGCGCTGCTTCAGATAAAAACTCAGGCCAGCCAAGACTGAAAATGTGGGGCAGTAATGTATAAACCAGACTGCTAACTATAGTGAACATACCGATGCCCATTAATACATTACCCACTATGAAGGCACTTTGACGTTTCATACCTTACCTCCAACTCTTTTCGCGAACACTAAGAACCAAAAACTCCAAAGTTAATGCTTACTAAAAACCTATACCAGTAGGCGTAATTGAGGCAGTGACTATCTACAGCTATACGTGACGTGACCATCTATGGCTATGCTGCTGCTTTGTTGGCTGCATTCACTCACCCCGGTCACAGAGTTATCTATGCTCCCGGGGATTCGCGCCCTTGCCGTCGAGAAGCATCTTGAAATCCATAGGCTATAGATAGTATAGCCCTATTTGGTAAAAGGTCATTGCGGGTACGATCACAACTAAAGGAGATTTAATAACCACACCCTAATCATTATAAGAAATAACATGAAAAAATAATGAGTTAGGTGGCCTGAACTTCAGTTAAAGAGAAGTTTAGGTTTTTAACTAAATATTGATGTATAACAATGATAGTTGTGAAATTCCATCCAGGTTATATATTTTCAATTAGTGCTTCTTATCGAGATAATAAAAATCGTCTTATTTTCAAACTGTATGATAACGGCTAAAAATAGGGGATTTCTCCAATTTTCCAATAAGTAATCATGCAATCAGCATCCCCCCAAATATCCAGAGCCTACTATTACTAACTAACATAGCCCTGGGGTTAACGTTATCCACGTTTGATAATATATCAGTCCATCTATACAACTTATACCAACAGATGAAAATTTACTCATAGGAGGAACATGACGATGAGGCGAATACCCTTGAGTATAAGTAGAATAAACACTAAAGCTAAAATATCCATTTTTATCGGTAGTCATATTTTTGTCTTTATCACTCACTGACAGATAAGATCCCGTAGATACTGCCATGGTTACATTAGGTTCACCTATACCATTCTTATATAAATATCCAGTTATAATACCGCTCGAAAATGAAGACAACCCAGACGGAGATTTTGTGATCTTTAACCGATATGGATTATATGTGAAACTCACAGCTATACCCTTTATAATATCTCCCACTCGTGCTATTAGTATCACCTTGCCATCGCTATCAGATTGTATTGAAACCGTTATTTTACCATCTTTATCTGTTATACCCGACGATGGAAATACCGTTGCCCCACTATCTACATGAAAGATTATTTCTTGGTCTTTAATTCCTTTACCAAACTGATCATACACAGTTGCAACTACGCTATTCTCATCGGTACTATTAGCCCATACATTATTTTTTTCTCGGTCAAGATTAATACCTGCCACACATTGAGGGACAGCAGTAAACTCTATCTGGAGAGGAGAGGCTTTTATTTGAGTATCACCGTCCAAATAGGCATCTACATTTCCTTGACACGGAGTTGAACCAACAGAGATAATTTCAACTGATGCTTCACCCATTACTCCTGTATTTTTTGTAATTTTACGCTCATTATTTTCTTTAAATACCATAGATTCATTATCTAATGTTAAAATTACATTCATCCCATGCAATAAATAACCATCTTGAATTACGTTTATACCAATATGTATAGGCTTATCCGCAGTTTCCATTTTTTTACTTGATACCCAACTTAATGTTTTAGCATCTTTTGGTGCTTGTTCATCATTCATTTCATTCTCCTAATTTATCACTATTATGTATATTTATATATGTTATCATCGATTTAAAGTTAAAAATAAAATGATTTCAACTTGATAATAACAATATTCCTTACACTAAATAGAAGGAAAATATTTAAAATTAATAGAAAATTGAATCGACTTATCAGTATCGGGTAAACTTATTATCACATTATTTTTTTCTGCTTTGGTATTAGTTATATGGAAAGTTGTACAACCATCCTGACTAATTGCAACCTGCAACTCTCTCTCGTTATCACCAAAACCTGAAATTATCGAGGAGCCATCAGTACGAACAAGTAATCTTTTACCGGAATAAATAGTACGGTCCACAATAACATAACCACTACAAACACTCATACCATCAGCAGGTACTTCAGAGGTAAATGCATAAGCTTTAATAATATCTCCTCCATCTCTCCACTCACTAAATATCGCCTGACCTACACCCGGTGTTACAGTCCCATCCTCCGCAGAAACAGTACAGCGAAAACTACCCGTTTCCTCAGATTGCAAATGGAAATAAGCCAGACCGAAACTATTGGGGGCAAATTGATATTTTGTATCATCCCCTTCAACAATATTGCCCGACTCAACACTAGCCGATAACCGCTTTCCTGGTGGCCCATAAACCGCAACCAAATTTTTCGGCTTTATTCTGGGATATTCATTAGATACCATCGGCGCACCTTCACTAATTGATATCATGACAGACGACATATCCATTAGCGACAATATCACTGAACCTGGAGCAGAAATAGCATTACCAACCTCATAATACCCGGTTCCCACTCCTTCCTGCCCCAAACAAAGAACATTTTCCGCCGGCACCACTAAAGAAACATAACCCTGCTTAACATCTTCATCACTGACCGTTATTGGTTGTGCATCCCAGGCCGCCCTCGCAATTGGCTCATAGTTGAAGTTATATCCTTGCCAGTGGAATATGACGCTGTCGCCTTTCTGCATCTGCTTATAACTAATATGCACATTTAATCCATGATGTTGTACAAGAGACGAATAGTGAATAACGCTAGATGTTGCATCTGGATAAATCGATGGTAATAATTTTATTGATGGAGAATTAATAACTTTAATAACAGTCGGTTTAGAGAAATTTTCATTCTCGAAATCATCCGCTGATGTATAAGTCACATTATAGCAACCATCTGGTATTTCAGAGAACGGCATAATTACAGTAAAAAAATCAAGATTAATATTCTGAACATAATAGGGGTGAGAAAAAATCCCCCCAACATTTACCACTATCACATCCCAGATTTTTATCTTCTTATGATAAGGTACTTTGATAATTAAATCTTGGTTCTGTTGAACAGAAACATCAATCAAACCATCATTATCTGCTTGCGGCAATTCTGGCGACGATAAAGGAATAAATATATTTTCGTGATTGGTAATCATATTTCACCCTCCATTGGAATCGGTCTAAACGATAAAATAAAATTGACTGTATCCCCTGAATCTGAATCAGGTGCTGTTAGCCAAACATTAACTTTACCTGCTGTGTTGCTAGTCACATTCACTGTCGCACTACCATCCTCCTTTAATGGAATATCTGCCCAGTCTTTATTATAACCCTCAATGACTGCATTATTATTCACTCTTATACGGATTTGGTTAATATCATCATTATTTTCGCGATCAATAAAAAGATATATCGAGCAAGGCGTCTTCCCATCTGCCGGAGCACCTGTAGTATAATTATAGGCGGTAAATACTATCGCTTCATCAGACTGACGATAATTACCAAAAATAAGCGGGAAAGATATTACCTTATTCATATCCTCTTGTGGGGAAATCATCACAAAAGCCGAAAACTCTTCGCTATTTTCAATATTTTTATGTTCAAACGGAGAACGAACATAAAAATGTCCTGCTCCAGTCTCATCTAACGTCAATGTGATCTGATCCACATCAATATTATCATCTACAATAGAAGCACCGATAGATGTCGTAGCATAGAATTTATATCCAGGTAGACCATATATAGTCACAATATTTTTGGGATTAAGATTAGGGTAATCGGTTAAATCACTTATCGCCGCGTTTTCTGTGATAATCACACTTGAGATGCCGTTATTCATATTGTCACCATTAACTCCATGATTTATTAATTGAAAATACAATGATAACGCTTAATAAAATATTACAGTTATGCAATAAATAAATCGCCAGTTCACAAATAAGAAACATATTCGGAAGAATGGAAAATGCTCAAGCGTTTTCCAGCAAATAAATAAAAGCTCAATCAGTTATGGAACCGTATCAATACGGCCAAACCAAACCTTAGAGTCCTTTATTCTTACACTATAAGTAATATAAACTAATCCTGGTCCATCATCATACGAGTCTACACCTGTAAAAGGTGCCTGACCCAGCAGAATAATAGCTTCGCCTGCCGCCACTTCATCGGCAGTTACGGTATGAGGTTCAAGAGAATAAATTTTTGAAGATGGAATATCATTGACAACACCATTAACGTAAATACGTACATTGATAACACTATCCACATCTATTCCATTGTTTTTACCCACAGCAATATGTGCATCCAGCCCTCCACCTAAAATTTTTGCACGATTAATCTTGCCTCGCTGTTTAAGTTCGCTCTGATCTTTATGAGTGAAAATTCTAGGTGCCGCTAATGTACGCCTAATCTCTGGTGGTTGATTCGGTACTGACCTCGTTAAATTAAAATAGAGGGAAGATGACATAGTTATATTTCCCGTTGCATCAGCCATATAGTAATATAATTCATTATCGCCAGTATTTGGAACACTGGCATATGGAACTGGAATAAACGGACTATCCAACTGATTCAGATCAGTAATGACAGCAGACACACTTGGCGTTTCATCATTATCTTCTCTGATCATTAAGAAAATTCTATCTCTCGGTTTAACACTTTCATAAAATGGGATACTCACATGAAAACCTGTACTACTATTTCCTACTGGTGGTGTTAATCTATCACCGTTCAACTCTACAATATCTGGCGTTGCCAGCGTTGGAGCAATGTCTTTTGTAATAAACAGAATATTTGATGAAGATTTCTTTGAGAAATCCGGCAATTCTGTGAACATATCAACCGCATAATTCCCCTTCCCTTTCTGACTGGGGAAAACCCTTAAAGCAACAAAACCGTTTTCATCCGTATTAATATAGTATTTATTACTATTTAATTTTCGAATAAAAGGAGATATTTCTTCCGTAAGTTGCCCTCTTTCATAACCAAAAATACGCACTACCCTATCAGTTACCAGAGGGATTTGAAAATAGGGTAACGGCTCACTTGTTTTACTCAACGCATATAGATTAATAAGCAAGCTGCCATTAAATTCAGAAGGCCGTTCATCATCCTTTGCCGGAGATAAATCTTTTATCAACGATTCGCCAATAATGATAGGTCCAAACGCTGCATGTGAAAAACCATTTTTATCAATAGGATGAAATGCTATCTCTAATTTAGCATCGGGGTCCGTAGCCTTATCCATTGAAAATGTTATGGTAAAATCATTGGCGCCCAAATTAGCAGTAACAACAAATTTTGCAGTGCAAGTATTATTCTTAACATCCCTTGAAATACGAGGAATCTCATCAAAACTGACATCTTGCTGGTCACTGTACACTATATCAGTCGTTTCCGTTACTTTATGAGTTTCATCACCTGAATAAATCACAGTAATAACAACCGGGCACTCTTCTAAAACCGTTATTCCTGAAACGATATCTGCTGTAAGTGTCGACATATTAAACCTCATATTAAAGTTAAACACCAAATAATATAGCTCGGTAATAAAGAAATCTTTAGTTCACAAAACAAGCAACATGTCCGGGAAAATGGAAAACGCCTACGCATTTTCCATAAACAGATAAAAGCTCAATCAGTTAAATTTATTTCCTAGGTGGAACAGTATCAATATGTCCAAACCAAATCTTAGACTCTTTTTTGCCTACGCTATAAGTGATATAAACCGAGCCTAGCGTACCATCACTATATGAATCTACATTAGTAAAAGGTGCCTGACCAAGCAGAATAATAGCCTCTCCAGCCGCCACTTCGTCAGCAGTTACCGTATGAGGTGCAACAGAATAAATCTTTGAGGATGGATTCTCATTTACAATACCATTAACGTAAATACGTACATTAATGACATTATTTACTTCTATTCCGTTTTTTTTACCCACAGCAATATGAGCATCCAATCCTCCACCTAAAATATATTCAAGATTAATCTTACCCGGCCAGCCAAATTCCTCCTGCCGTCTATGATTAAAAATTCTAGGTCTCGCTAATATACGCCTAATCTCTGGTGGCTCATTCGGTACTGACCTCGTTAAATCAAAATAGCGGGCATATGACATAGTGATATTTCCCACTGCATCAGAAATATAATAATATAACTCATTATCGCCAATATTTGGAATATTGGCATATGGAACTGGAATAAATAAATTATCCAACTGATTCAGATCATTAATGACAGTAGACACACTTGGCGTTTCATCATTACCTTCTCTGATCATTAGGAAAACTGTGTCTTTCGGTTTAACACCTTCATAAAATGGAATATTCACATGAAAATCTGTACTGCTATTTCCTTCTAATGGAGTCAATTTATTACCATTCAGCTCTGCAATATCTGGCGCCGCAAGCGTTGGATCAATGTCTTCTATAATAAACAGAATATTTGATAAAGATTTCTTTGAAAAATCCGGTAATTCTGTGAACATATCAACTGTATAATTACCATTCTCCTTTTTACTGGGGAAAATTTTTAAAGCAACAAAACCTTCATTATTTGTATTAATATAGTATTTATTATTATCGTAATTTAGAACAAGAGGCAATATTTCTTCCGTAATTTGTTCTCCATCATACCCAAAAACACGCACTAAATTATTAATTACCAGAGGAATTTGAAAATAGGGTAACGGCTCATTTGTTTTACTCAACGCATAGATATTAATAAGCAGGCTGCCATTAAATTCAGAAGGTCGTTCATCATCTGCTGCCGGAGATAAGTCTTTTATCAACGAATCACCAATAATGATAGGTTCAAACGCAGCATGTGAAAAATCATTTTTAACAATAGGATGAAATGCAATCTCCAATTTAGCATCAGGGTCCGTAACCCTATCCATTGAAAATGTTATGACGAAATCGCTGGCACCAGAAGCAGCAGTAACAATAAATTTCGCAGTGCAGATATTATTCTTGACATCCCTTGAAATACGTGGAGTCTTATCAAAACGGGTATTTTCTGGGTGACTGTACACTATGTCAGTCGTTTCCGTTACTTTATGTATATCATCACCTGAATAAGTCACCGTGATAACAACAGGGCACTCCTCTAAAACCGTTATTCCTGAAATTATATCTGCTGTAAATGTCGACATATTAAACCTCATATTAAAGTTAAACACCAACAAGTAACAAACACCTAATTTCTATCAAAATAATGCGTTTATACAACGATGCTTACTCTCTATTATCTCCTTCCTGTTTGTCACACAAATAAATTATTTACTTTAGCCGTTAATGTAATAACAACAAACCCTTACTCGAAGCATAAGCTTTATATCCAAGTATACTCTATATAGTTATAATATATCTGGGATTAAGATTACGGTAATTGTTAAATCACTTTTCTCCATACCTCACATTATTCATACTATCATCATTAATTCCATGATTCATTGATTCATTGATTGAAAATAACAACACTAATAAAACATTATAGCTCGGTAATAAAGAAATCGCCAGTTCACCAATAAGAAATATGTTCATAAAGATGGAAAATGCTTATGCGTTTCCCAATAAACAGGAAAAAACTCAATCAACTAAATCTATTGTCCAGATGGAACAATATCAATATGTTCAAACCAGATCTTAGATTCCTTTTGACCTACACTGTAAGTAATATAAACTAAGCCTGGCTCGTCATCACGATATGAGTCTACGGAACAGTATCAATGTATCCAAACCAAATCTTAGATTCTTTTTTGCCTACGCTGTAAGTGATATAAACCGAACCTGGAGTACCATCACGATATGAATCTATATTAGCAAAAGCGGCCTGACCAAGCGGAATAATAGCTTCTCCTGCCGCTACTTCTTCGGCAGTTACCGTATGAAGCTCAATAGGATAAAGTTTCGAAGATGGATTATCATTTATAATACCATTAACATAAACACGTATATTGATAATATTATTTACCTCTATTCCACTTTTTTTATCCACAGTAATATGGGCATCTAATCCTCCGCCTAATATATCGTTAAGATTGATCCAAGCTGGCCAGCCGAATTCCAACTGTAGTATATGACTAAAAATTCTAGGTGCAGCTAATGTACGCTTAATCTCTGGTGGTACATTTGGTGTTGACCTCGTTAGATTAAAATAGAGGGCAGATGACATAGTTATATTTCCTGTTGTATCAGCCCTATAATAATATAATTCATTATCTCCAATATTTGGAACACTAGCATATGGAACTAAAATAAATGGATTATTCAACTGATTCAGATCAGTAATGACAACAGACGCACTTGGTGTTTCGTCATTATCTTCTCTGATCATTAAGAAAATTCTATCTCTCGGTCTAACACCTTCATAGAATGGAATACTCACATGGAAACCTGTACTACTATTTCCTACTAATGGCGATAATTTATTACCATTCAACTCTTCAATATCTGGCGTTGCAAGCGTTGGGTTAATATCTTTTGTAATAAACAGAATATTCGATGAAGCTCTCTTTGAAAAATCCGGCAATTCTGTAAACATATCAACTGCATAGTTCCCCTTCCCTTTCTGACTGGGGAAAACCGTTAAAGCAACAAAACCGTTTTTATCCGTATTAATATAATATTTATTACTATTTAATTTTTGAATAAAAGGAGATATTTCCTCCGTAATTTTTTCTCCATCATACCCAAAAATACGCACTATCCTATCAGTTACCAGAGGAATTTGAAAATAGGGTAATGGATCATTTGTTTTATTCAACGCATATAGATTAACGAGGAGGTTGCCATTAAATGAAGAAGGTGTCTCATTATCCGCTGCCGGAGATAAATCTTTTATCAACGCATCACCAATAACTATAGGTTCAAATGCTGCATATGAAAAACCGTTTTTATCAATAGAATGAAATGCAATTTCTAATTTAGCATCGGGGTCCGTAGCCTTATCTATTGAAAATTCTATGGTAAAATCACCAGCGTCAGAAGCAGCAGTAACAACAAATTTTGCAGTACAGGTATTTTTCTCAACATCTCTTGAAATACGAGGAATTTTATCAAAATAGGTATTTTTGGGGGTACTGTGCACTATGTCAGTCGTTTCCGTTACTTTATGAGCATCATCACCTGAATAAGTCACTGTGATAACAACCGGGCACTCCTCTAAAACCGTTATTCCTGAAATTATATCTGCTGTAAGTGTCGACATATTAAACCTCATATTAAAGTTAAACACCAATCAGTAACAAACACTTAATTTTCTATCAAAATAATGCGTTTATACAACGATGCTTACTCTCTATTACCTCCTTCCTGTTTGTCACATAAATAAATTATTCGCTTTAACCATTACTGTAATAGCAATATATTCTTTATCCAAAAGATATCGTAAAATAGGATACGGTGCTTCCTCCTCACATTCAAAAAACTAAGTCGGAAACTATCAGCATATGAGTCCATATATGAAAAAAGCGACTGACCAAGCTGAATAACACTTATTCTATTATTCTAACCTCCGTATCTTCCTTAGATTCATGTATGAGGATCAATAGTAATAAATACTTAAATCTAACTCCGCTCCCATAATACCATTAGCGTAAACACTTACATCAATAACATCATCTACATTGATTTCAACTTCCAGCCCTACAACATAAGCATCCAAGTCCCTTCCTTGAATAATCAAATAATTGATTTTCCCTCACTGTTCAAATTCTAAATAATCTTGATGAGTAAAAATTCCAGCTACAGCTAATGCACAAGAAACTTCTGTGATCGTTCATTAGGGACTGGATCGATTCAAATAACGAGAAGATAGCATGGCTACATTTTCACTATAAGTCACAGTAATGACAATTGGGCACGCTTCTAAAACCGTTATTCCTGAAACTATATCTGCTGTAAGTGCTAACATATTAAACTTCATATTAGAATTAAACACCAATCAGTAACAAACACCTAATTTTCTATCAAAATAGTGCGCTTCAACAATAATGCTCACTACCTATTATTTCCTTTCTACTCTTCACATAAAACTGCATAAGCCACTGCATCTAGATCGTTATTATCCAGCAAATGAGCCTGAATTTTCTCTTGTCCTGCTATATACAACCCTCCCATTGTTATTCTTTTATTAACTAGCCCTGTATTTGGATTACCTAACAAACCTTTTTTCATAAGATTTAAATTCAAATCATTAACCAGATAATCAATTGAGCTACCAAGATCACTCTCCTTTATCCTATTTCCTCTTGTACAACGAGGTAAAGGTTTACTCATGTCAATACGACTATTCAGGTCAGGGTAACCAACCCCCGGCCCTATCGGGTTAGAATCAACAATTACAAAGTGGTTAATTTTCACATCGGGAATAACATATTTTAAATACCGACCAGATTCTGGGTGTGTAAACGTTGCAGTTAATGTAACCATTCCTGCTTTTTTAACTTGAAAACTCTCCCCATCCACATCAATTACGTTCCTATTACTTGAGTCATATACTCCAATATAACCACCAGATATTCCTATTTTTCCATGCAAATACTCAGGTTTAAACTTCATTCTTTGCCAGCCAAAGTTCATTCTTTCCTTTGGTACTGAACGCCCGAGAGATTCTCCATCTTTATGGTGATAATCCGATATAAAGAAGTTAGCAACATCCTGCTCATTAGCCTTAATTTCCACTGTTTTATTCTTAGAACCAACAGATGAATCATTCACTTTGGCCGTTACCATAACAGCAACAAACCCACCACTTTTACTATATATCTGATATTGCGCTTTCCCATCAGCATCTGTTTTACCATCACCCACTACCTGAGTAACTAGGTTTTTATCAGTGATGGTAACTCCCTCGCTATTTGTTGCACTCCAAGCCACCGTAGCACCGCTTTTTGCCTGCCCGGAAAAATCTTTTACAGTGGCAGTAAAGGTGTAAGTATGCTCTGCGCCTTCTCCTTCTGTTACGTGATCTGGGCTAACAGTAAGAGAAGCAAGCTCATCAGGGCTGATAAAACTGACTTTTTTATCCGCATTCATCAGCGTTTGCTGGGTAGCCGTTTTTGCGGACACTTGTACATCAATCGCTACCATCGTGCTGCTTAAGGTCGCCGTGACCTGCCCCTGTGCGTTACTCACCGAATTGCTTTGTTTTGTCAGGATTAATCCGTCAACCGTTGGATCTGTCTGCCAGTCAATCTCGATCGGTTTATCCACCACCGGCTTGCCATACGCATCTTCCACTGTCGCCGTGAAGGTATAACTGTCCGTGCCATTGTTGTAGAGCGGCCCCTCTTTATCCACCGTCACGCGGGTAACCCGATAGCTGCTGCTCAGCTCCGCAAAACTGACTTTTCTATCCGCATTCACCGCCGCCGTCTGCTGGCTAGCGGTTTTCGCCGACACCTGTACATCCGTCACCGCCACCGTGCTGGTTAAGGTCGCCGTGACCTGTCCCTGTGCGTTACTCACCGAATTGCTTTGTGTCGTCAGTGTTAACCCGGGCTCCGCTTTATCTGTCTGCCAGTCAATCTCGATCGGTTGATCCACCACCAGATTGCCATGCCCATCCTTCACCGTCGCTGTGAAGGTATAACTGTCCGTGCCGTTGTTGTAATGCTCCTTGTCCTTATCCACATCCACCGTCACGCTGGCAACATAATAGCTGCTGCTCAGCTCCGTAAAACTGACTTTTCTATCCGCATTCACCGCCGCCGTTGGCTGGCTGGCGGTTTTCGCCGATACCTGCACATCAGATACCGCCACCGTGCTGGTTAAGGTCGCCGTGACCTGCCCCTGCGCGTTACTCACCGGGCTGCTCTGCTTCGTCAGTTTTAACCCGGGCTCCGTTTTATCTGTCTGCCAGTCAATCTCGATCGGTTGATCCACCACCAGATTGCCATGCCCATCCTTCACCGTCGCCGTGAAGGTATAACTGTCCGTGCCGTTGTTGTAGCGCAGCTTGTCTTTGTCCAAATCCACCGTCACGCTGGCGACATAATAGCTGCTGCTCAGCTCCGTAAAGCTGACTTTCCCGTTCGCGTTCACCGCCGTCTGCTGGCTGGCCGTCTTCGCCGACACCTGCACATCCGTCACCGCCGCCGTGCTGGTTAACGTCGCCGTGACCTGCCCCTGCGCGTTACTCACCGAATTGCTTTGTTTCGTCAGTGTTAACCCGGGCTCCGCTTTATCTGTCTGCCAGTCAATCTCGATCGGTTGATCCACCACCAGATTGCCATGCCCATCCTTCACCGTCGCCATGAAGGTATAACTGTCCGTGCCGTTGTTGTAGCGCAACTTGTCTTTGTCCACATCCACCGTCACGCTGGCGACATAATAGCTGGTGCTGAACTCCGTAAAACTGACTTTCCCGTTCGCGTTCACCGCCGCTAGCTGGCTGGCAGTTTTCGCCGATACCTGCACATCAGATACCGCCACCGTGCTGCTTAAGGTCGCGGTAACCTGCCCCTGTGCGTTACTCACCGAATTGCTTTGTGTCGTCAGTTTTAACCCGGGCTCCGCTTTATCTGTCTGCCAGTCAATCTCGATCGGTTGATCCACCACCAGATTGCCATGCCCATCCTTCACCGTCGCCGTGAAGGTATAACTGTCCGTGCCGTTGTTGTAGCGCAGCTTGTCTTTATCCACATCCACCGTCACGCTGGCGACATAATAGCTGCTGCTCAGCTCCGCAAAGCTGACGGTTTTATCCGCATTCACCGCCGTTGGCTGGCTGGCGGTCTTCGCCGACACCTGCACATCCGTCACCGCCACTGTGCTGCTTAAGGTCGCCGTGACCTGCCCCTGCGCGTTACTCACCGGGCTGCTCTGCTTCGTCAGTTTCAACCCGGCCACCGCTTTATCTGTCTGCCAGTCAATATCAATCGGTTTATCCGCTACCGGGTTGCCATACGCATCCTCCACCGTTGCTGTGAAGGTATAAGTGTCGGTACCGTTGTTATAGAGCGGGTCCTCTTTGTCCACCGTCACGCGGGTGACCCGATAGCTGCTGCTCAGCTCCGTAAAACTGA
>NZ_PUJW01000001.1 GCF_011189575.1 Photorhabdus cinerea | reverse complement strand
GGAGCTTTTTTGTCCAATAGTAAAATGTGGCTGGATTAATCTCATGGTGCTGGCAAAACGCCGTCACCGTTAGCCCGCTCTGCTTTTGGGAAGCAATAACTGCCGCCCAGTGTTGCTGTTTTTCAGTAAGTGTCATAGTGATTCGCCCTCTCAATAAAAGAAAACTCACTATGACAAAAGATTAATCTGTCGGATATGTGGGGTTAATTAGGCGGTTACAATTAAACAAAATCAGATCACCCGGTGATGGTCTAATCACAACATCTGGATTACCCAGCAAAGCGGGATATACCATAACTCTCTCGACTCATTTCATCGAAAGTCTCAGGCGAGATTTCTTTATTCCAAATATACAGTTCACCACCATCTTCAGGCAGCGCTAAGTATATATACCGAATGAACTTCAAGATGCTTGAGCTATCAGACATAAAAACATTTAAATTCAAAAATATAATCGTTTTTCAAACATGCACTTTGAAGTATCTTGAGTATAGTTATCTATGCTCCTGTGGATGAGTTCACTTGCCGCCGCACTGCATCTTGAAATCCATAGGGTATATATTCAATCGATTAAAAAAACACCTTCAAAATAGAACATTAGAGACACCGTAGTCCGATAAGTTTCCTATTGAAATTAAATCGCAACTACGTGTCTCTGAATTGGCTGTTCTTAAACAATTCGAAGGTTATTCCTACTTCGCAATTGCCTTAACTTGCAATCGATATGTAATCAATGATGCAAGTTCAGCCAGCGGCTTATCACTTAACAACAATTCCAGCGGAATATCCAAACGTAATTTTTTGTTGATTTTTTGTACCAACATTAAACCATTCAATGAATCAATACCGTTGTTAGTCAAAGGTAGATCAGGATGGAATACTTCTGCTGGCGTCCCAACAATCTCACCACAAAAGGTCTGTAGCAAGCTAACGACATCGTCCAGATCACTCACTGCAAGCGCCGCTTCTATGGGTAAAGTCTGAACCACATTTTCTTGCTGAATATCACGCAATAGCGGTAGGTGACGCATCTGGCTGGACAGTAAATTTGACCAATTCGTCAAGAACGGCACCAGTTGCGGCTCCATCCGAGCAAACAAGCACTCTAAAACCGCTAATCCCTCCTCTGAACCAAATGGCTGTAAACCACTGTTTTCCAGTATTGGCAACGTTCGACTATCCCGCAAAGCGATCCCCGCTTCCCATGGCCCCCAATTAAGGCTTAACGCAGGTAAACCTTGCTGACGCCGTAAGCAGGCTAGACTATCCAACATAGCGTTAGCCGCTGCGTAAGATGCCATACCCGGTAAAGCCAATAATGCCCCCAACGAGGAAAACATAACAAAATGCTCTAAAGGTGCATCAGCCAACGCTTGATGCAATGTCCAGGCGGCTAATGCTTTAGCGGCAAATACTCTATCAAACGCCTCGGGGCTGAGTTCACGATATCCCTGATCTTCAACATGCGCAGCACAATGAATCACCCCACGCAGCGGCTGGCTGGCTTGTTGTCGATACTGAGCCAAACAAATGTGGGTCCTTTCCACATCACCGAGATCAACCGGCAGATAATTAGCCTCAATCCCTTGTTGATTCAGCATTTCCAATAACGCTTGATCTGCCGTATCAAGGGCACGACGACGCCCGATCAATAACAAATGTCGAGCACCGTGCTGTACCATCCAAGGAATCAATTGACGCCCCATATCACCAAAAGCACCAGTCAGCAGATAGCAGCCATCTGGACGAAAACGCACTGGTGGGAGCGCGGGTATTTCAGGTAATGGCACAAGGCGTAGCACATAACTCTGATGATGGCGCAGAGCTAATTGATCCTCGCCATCATCTATCAATAGCGCGTCCCACCATTTGGCTGGAACCGTGGTACTGTCAATATCCAGTAATCCACCCCATAATACAGTTGCTTCCTGTTGACCAATAACGCGCATCATTCCCCATAATGTGGCGGCAAATGGATCAGGCTGATCCTGCTCAGTGACTTGATGAGCACATTGAGTCACTATCCACAAACGTGGTTTCATCGATCGTTCGGACAACGCTGCACACAAATGGATCAACGAATGATAAGCCATTCGCGGAGCCTGCAACGGCCAGAGGATCAGGATTCTTTCGGTTTCAACAGGAAGAGTATCAACTAATTCTTGAATTTTCTGATAACTGTCGGGCAGACCAGAATACAACGAGGCACACCCACCACGGCGTTGCAACTCATCAGCTAACTCTTCTGCCAGAGCGTTTTCACCCCCAAGGATAGCCCATTGCGTCACAGACTCTGTTGATGGCTGAGCAGGCAGTTTACGCCACTGTGGTTGGCCGACAACCAGATTGTGCAGTTTGGCAGACAAGCTGTTTTTTCTATTACCAACAAGCTGAACGCAAAACCCGCTGATCTGACAAAGCAACATACCGCTATCAGTATAGACATCAATATCACCAAACCATTGTTGTTTCGTCTGTTTAGTATTTCTGGCATGGGCATGAACCCGACCTGACAATTTACCATTGATACGCAAATGCTGAATACTTACCGGGATACGGAACTCGTTAGCAGGAATTGGCACGTGAACATCAACAGACTGAATCGCCAACAATGATTGGAAGATGCCATCCAAAGCCGCTGGGTGAAAATTCATGCCCTCCGGTGCAGGTGGTAATTCAATCTCACAGATTGTTTCTTCTTTACCAACAAACGCATGGCGCAGAGTACAAAAAACACCACTATAACTGAAATGCAGATGTTGAAATGCCTGATACAACATCTCTTGGTTCCATATGCAAGGATAGCGATCATTTGCCGTTAATGGGGGAATAGCACAAGCAGTCGCACCCGGTACAACGATGTTCACCTGTGCACTGGCTGCAAGTTGGTAATGTGCACTCTCATCCAGATTACGGGTAATGTGTACTTGCACTTCCATTCGCTGGCGATCTAACTGTGTCTTTAACCTGAATTCTATACCTGGCTCTAGCAGTAAAGCCGATTGCAACACAATATTATCAAGCGCTAATCCAACGTCAGGAAAGCAGATACGAGCCGCCGCCAACATGACTTCAATATAGCCCGCAGCCGGAAACATTGCATTTCCCATGACAACATGATCGAGTAACCAAGGCACTTGTTCTACAGCCAACTCAGCTTGCCAACTCTCGCTGCCCGGTTGGGCTTCGCCCAATAATACACCGCTCAATATACGTAATCGGCGACGACGGCTAATCTCTGGCTCATACCAATAAGATTGCTGATGCCAAGAGTAAGTGGGTAGATCAATTGGGCAAGCGGTAGGCATCAGAGTCCGCCAGTCCGGTTCAACCCCAGCTTCAAACAGCTGTCCTAACAGTTGTGGCCAGTTCTGCCCTGAGCGACAAGCAAACACCTGTCCTCGATAAGGCTGACTCCAATCCTTTAATCCTGCACTCAGTAGGGATTTAGGTGAAATTTCCAGAAAATGGTGGAAACCCGCTTTGAGCATGTTTTCTACCGCATCGTCAAAACGGAATGGCGAGACGACATTGTCAGCCCAATGCTCGGGACTTAACTTCCCATTAATCAACTCCCCGGTGACTGATGAAAACACTGGCAACAAAGGTTCTGCCGCGGGAACGGTTGCCGAATCCGCAGTCAACCCAGCCCTAATTGACTCTATATAATGGGAATGAGAAGCAATTCTATAATTGAGCCGACTACTGGCGATACGCTGCTGCTTTAAGCGCTCAGCAACGGCGGTTAATTCACTTACAGGTCCGGACAATAAGCAACGATTGATACTATTACGTCCTGCTATCACCACGGCAGGCTCGGTACCGGGGGCAGACAAATGAGGCAATATCTGCTCAACTGTCGCTGCCACGATCAATAATCCGCCGCCTTTATTCAACACACGTTCCAGATAATGATAACGCTGATGTAGCAGTGTCAGTGCCTGCGTCAGATCATAAATTCCCGCCAGATAACAAGCCGCCGTTTCACCGGAACTATGACCAAGTAACGCCGCTGGTTTGAACCCCCACTTCTGCAACTGCGCAGCCATTGATATTTGCACAGCAAACTGCATTGGCGGCTCTATCAGTTCATCGGCAGAGATCAATGCCGCATATAAGGAAGGTGCAGAAAATCCCGTCCAAATTGCCTCGCAACGTTCGAATTGTTCAGTAAATTCGGGAAATTGCTGAAACCAAACGATAGAATCTTGCCAATCTTCACTGCCAATACCCGCAAATATCCAAGCCAGACGATCAACTTTTTTATTATTATGCTCCGACGACACATTCAGATTAGTCAACCGCTGTCGCAACTGTTCTCGGTTACTGAATGCGATCCCCTTACGTAACGGAAAGCAGTGACGAGTCGTCGCCAGGCTATAGCACAAATCATCAAGGGCAATATCCGGCTGCTGTTGTAGCAAATCGGCAATGCTCTGCGCTTGTTGCTTCAGAGAAAACTCAGACTGCGCAGACAATGGCAGCATGAAAGCTTGCCCTTGCGTCGTCCGAAGTTGTACGGAAGATTCTGCATTATTACTTAACACCACATGGACATTCGTTCCGCCAAAACCAAAGGAATTCACCCCAGCTATCACTTTTCCCTCAGGCAATGGGGTTAACTGCTGTGGAACTTGCAATCCCAATTCAGTAAAACGAATGTAACGGTTAGGCGGATCGGCATGTAAATTGCCCGGTACCTGTCCCCGTTGTAAACACAATACCGCTTTAATTAATCCAGCAATGCCCGCTGCGGCTTCTGTATGACCAATCACGGATTTACACGCGCCAATCAATAACGGGCGGTCTGTCGGTTCGGGCCGACACACCAGCCCCAGCGCTTCCGCTTCTATCGGATCACCTACCGCGGTCCCAGTACCATGAGCCTCAATATAATCAATCTCTTCTGGGGAAATCCCCGCCTGAGCACAGGCCACCTGAATCACCCGTTGTTGTGCCGCGCTGCTTGGCTGGGTAATCGTGGGAGTACGGCCATCTTGATTCGCAGCTGAACCGTGGATCACCGCCAGAACGGGATCGCCATCCTGTAAAGCCGTATTCAAAGGTTTCAGCAAAACAGCACCTACCCCTTCGCTACGTACATAGCCATCAGCGTTAGCTGAAAAGCTATGACAGCGGTTAGTGAATGATAGAAAACCGGTACGGCTTTCCACTACCGAAAAATCAGGCATCAACATTAACTGGCTGCCACCCGCCAACGCCAGTTGTGATTCTCCACGCCGCAAACTTTCACAAGCCAAATGTACCGCTAACAGGGACGATGAACAGGCGCTATCAATGGTCAAGGATGGCCCCTGAAAATCAAACGCATGGGATATCCGGTTTGACAACATGGTTCCCATTGCACCGGTTGAGGTATAACCGGTAGTCTGACGCAAATCAGTAAATTGCAGGTGCATATAATCATGAGTGAAAGCACCGATATAGACACCAACCGCCTGACCCGCCAACGATTTTGGCGGTATTCTCGCCCGTTCCAACGTTTCCCATGTTACCTGCAACATCAGACGATGCTGTGGGTCGATAAAAGGCGCTTCTGTATTACTGATATCAAACACCGCCGCATCGAAGCCGGTAACATCAGCGATAAATCCGCCTTCTCGAGCCACCATTTTCCCCGGCAAATTGCGATCTCGGGAACTATAAGCCTGAGTTGACCAGCGTTCAGGGGGGACTGGGGTAATTGCGTCACTTGAACCACACAACAGCTGCCAGAATTCCTCTGGAGAGCTAACCCCCCCCGGGAAACGGCAACCCATGCCGATAATAGCAATCGGCATATTGTCACTTCTCATCATATTGATATCCATAACGGTATTCTTTACTCCGATTAGTCATTTGCCAGCTCATCGTACTTACTCATCAACACCAAGTCGTCGGGCTAGAAATACATTTCGGTGGATGAGGTGGTAATCCCGGTGTCATCAATGACTGATAGCTGATGCCCGTATTGAGTAACTGATAACGCAAACCACTTGGGCAGGTGGTGGCTCCATCCATTGCCTGAGTGATATCAATTGTCATCCCAAAAGCGACATTGACCGGTTGTAATGTATTGTCAGCCGCAGTACGGATGATACGTAATGGTGCTCCACCACAAACTTGCAGATGGTTATTACCGACCTCACTCACCCGAATCACCATAAAGTTACAATATCCTCGATAATTCAGATCGGTGTCTGGCGGCTGGTTGGAGATAATCCAATATTGATCACTTTGCTTTTCAATGATTTTGGCATTAGATAACAGGCTGTAGCCGTTATCAGTAAATACCTGACGCAACTCTTTTGAAACCACACCAGTATCTAGTGAACTCATCAGCTCAAGCGCCGCACTGAATAAAGGCACACCTGTTAACTTTTTGCCTGCTTCCTCAAACGGTAAAGCCACCGCGCCATTGGTCAAATTAGCCCCGGTCAATTTAGCTTCAGTGAAAATAGTGCCTTGAATTGAAGCAAAGGCCAGAGATGCCGGCTTAAGACCTTCGGTGGGTTCTAACATTGCCTTGCTGAAATCAGTATTTACCAGATTGGCATAGGACAAATTCGCACCAAACAATCGAGCCTGAGTGAAATTCATTGTCGCTAAGTTAGCATTCGACAAATTGACCTGTTCCAAATTGGCGTTATCGGCTCTGGCGTTACTGCCGTACCAATGAGCGCCAGACATATCAACCGCATACAGATTAGCGCCAGTCAGAATGGCATTAGGCATAAATGTGTTGGCAAGAATTGCCGCATTACCGCCATTATCTTGCGCAACATTTAATTGCCCATCCTGATAGTGAATAAATAACGGTTTACCATCATGTTCCACCAACCAATTCTGACCCGGCTGACGCACCAATACCTCTGCCTGACCATTAACCAATATCTTTCCCTGATACAACATTTGACGTAACTGTTCAGGCAGTTGCTGATTATCCAGCGCTTGAGCATCGGCTTCATCCAAATGTGTCACTGTGGATAAAGCACCAAATTGAGCGCCAGTTAAATTAACATTCTCCAGACTCGCATTAGACAAATTCGCACCAACTAAAGAGACATTCCCCAGAATAGTGGCACCGGCCAGTTTAGCACCGACCAGAACTGCGCCATTCAGTGACGTAGAATCCAGATTTGCCTTTTTCATCGACGCCATCAGGAATATAACTTGATCCAGCTTCTGGCTGCTCAGATTAACGCCATCCATCTGTGCCTGAGTAAAATCCGTTTTAGCGGTAATCGTGGCATCAACCAAGTTCATCTCTGTCAGTACCGTCGCTAATAAGGTACTGTCGCTGAGGTTAAGCTGACTATAACCGGTAGTTAACGATAACCGTGCGTTGGTCAGATTAGCACCACTGAAATTAACATGATTGATATTCGCCCCGGTAAAATCAGTCCCCACTAACGTGGCTTGACTAAAATTCGAGGTCTGCAAGGTGGTATTTTGCAAATTCACCAACGTCATGATCGCCCCGGTAAAGTTACAGGAAGCCAGACTGGCGCCGCTTAGATCAACATTAACCAGATTCGCCTGAGATAAATCAGCATTCTCCATTATCACCGAAGGTAACAACGCTCCAGAGAAATCCGCACCGGGCGCTTTTAGACGATTCAATATCGGCTGACCACCACTGCTCTTACAGCCACGGAAAATGGCGTTCGGTAGCTCAGCGTCAGGCATATTGGTATCACTACCGACGATACACTTTTCAAAAAGCGCATTTTTACCATGAATATGCGTTAGATCAGCCTTGCTTAAGTCACAACCACTAAAATTGCAGTCATCAACTTTAACATTCGTTAAATCAGCATCAAGCAATGTCGAACCATGCAAGTCGGCATTAGACAAATCGACAGCCATCATCACCATTTCATTCAAATTTTCTTCGGCGAGATAAGCAAAACGCAGATCGGCCCCCATTGCCCCCCATTCTTTGAGGAATTCCAAGTCCTTTGTCACGATAGTACGAGTAAATTGGGCTGACAGAGGCGGACTGCTAGTGACTGCCTGCCAAATCAGCCCAGATTGTTGCGCTACCAAATAACTGTCACCACTGCTACTGATACGACGCAGGCGAAATCCAGATCCTCCTACCTCTTCCAACCGGATCTCAGCAACCGTACCAGCGCGCGGTTGATTAGCTTGAGGAGTATTGCCGCTCGCAGCTAAGTATTGACCATTGCCAGCCTGTAACCAAAAGTTAGTCATGCCATAGGCATTAATCATTTGATTTATCACCCCTGATTGCTTGGCTGACAGGCTAAGCGTACCATCCGCCTGAACCGTAATCAGTTGGCCGGAAGGCGCTGCAAATTGCCATTTGCCAGCAAAAGATCTGGATTCACTCATGTCATTATCCTCGCAGCAATTGATTTACAGAAACCTTTCCAACTCTCCCGGCTTGACCACCGCTGGCGCTAATACCACCAATACCATATTCTCCATCGGGTGCATGTGAACCGTCACCATTTACCCCACCGCGCCCAGCTATTCCCCCAGCACCTCCGGGCTGCCCGAGTCCTCCACTCCCGCCATTAGAGGTGGCAGATACCGGTTTCGGTAAGCTAGTCTGGTTATATCTGACCCAAACATGACCGCCATCACCTCCATCACCTCCATTGCCGCCATTTCCACCATTGCCACCGTTACCACCGACACCACCCGGCTTACCTGACGATGATGAATTACCACGGCCACCATTGCCGCCATCCCCCCCATTGCCACCGTAACCCGCTATGCCACCATCACCACCATTACCGCCATTATTGCTAATACGCACCACACTCTGTACGTCAAAACGGGTACAACGCAGGGCAAACCACCAGCCAGAACCTGATTGACCATCCTGACCACTCTGACCAAATTGACCATCGCCACCGGGGCTACCGGCAGTGGCTGGCTTACGACGAGAAGCATTCTGACCATCAGCACCCCGTTGGCCATCAGCGCCATTGGCCCCATCGGCACCATTCACACCGTTAGTACCGAAGATTTGAATATCTGCGACCATAACTCCCCCTTGCGGTTATTGTTTTTTGCCGTTGATATAAATTGCACCGATAGCACCTGCTTTTCCGGCAGCTCCTGTGGTCCCCGATGAACCACCTTTACCTGGGCTACCCCCGCTACTACCTTTACCACCAGAACCACCGGCACCACCAGCGCCCCCAGAACCACCGTTGCCGCCTCTGCCACCGTTACCGCCAACCGCCCTGGCTTGGAACGTCGCACTTCCTCCTTCCTGGTAAGTAAAATAGATGTTGCCGCCGTCACCCGCATTGCCGCCATTACCACTGTTACCACCGTTGCCGCCATTCCCCCCATTACCACCATATCCAGCATTACAGTTGTCGGTAGAACCGCCGCCATTCCCGCCTTTTCCACCGCTACCGCCATTCCCACCGTTACCACCGTTACCGCCATTACCACCTTGCGTTAGCATATTCACAAAGCCGCTAAGGGTACCTGTTTTAAAATTAACATCATTCGCATTCCCACCTTTCTCTCCATCACTTCCCCTAGCCCCGTCAGTACCACTGCCACCAGCGGTACCGTTGGTAGCCGATGTTGCACAGGAGTTTTTATTATCTTTACCAGCACTACCATTGCTGCCGTCTCTTCCACTGGCACCATTGTTTCCACTCCCTCCATCACCTCCGTTACTGCCAATATTTTCGATGTTCGGGCCATCATTATCACCCGGAGTTGGATATGGATTTGGGGAATTAACTACGACGACTTCGTTCGCTTCAACCGTGCCATTGGTCAAATAAATAATCTTACCGCCAGGTTCAATCGTTATCTTATTAAACACCAAGTTAACAGGTTCGCCGTGACTCTCTTTACTGCCGACAATCAATGGGTTACTCGCAGTGACAACGATATCTTCACCACTGTATAACGCGACTTTCATCGGAAAACGTTTAGCGTTCAGAATATCTTCATAATCTTTGACCAAAGGAGAATAACCATAGATATAAGCACTGAAAGCTTTACATATATCAGCATGATTACCGGTGACATTCGCCAACCTTTCAGCTGAATAGGGTTCAGGTAGCGGATGATGGGGTTCCATTCCGCCAGGTCCATACTCACTGTCAGGCACACCGCCAAGCTCCTTCATCTCTTGTATGGTTTGTACGGTAAAAAACGCGGGTGGCACAGTGGCTATTTTCGGGTCGTTAGAAAATATTACCGGCCCGTCAAGATCCGAAGTTTTCAATTGTTTTGGCTGCTGTTCTGTACCAGTTAAATGATAATGCTCACGCAACATAGCCAAAGTTTCATTAACCGTTTTCATTTTATTCATGGGTATTCTCCTGAGTTTGGGTATAAGTTTGTACGTTTAGGATCACATTAGCGTCACATATCAGTTGCCCACCCTGTTCAATCACCAGAGTGTCTACTGCTACCACGATCGGCTGTGAATTTGGGCTGCTAATTTCCAAAATCTCGCCATTAGCAATTACCAATTCTCCAATCGCGAAAACATTGATGGTGGCAGGTAAAGATATCGGTGCCTCAACAGGGGGAATGCCAGAAATAGCCAACAGTTCCGTTGCCGACGGCACGTTTGACTGGTAAGAAGGGGCCAACGATTGTGGGTCGTTAGGCCGTAAAGAGCCTTGCGACGAAGATGGAATAACAACTTTCTCCGTTACATCACTCTCCGAGAGACCTAATAATTGCAAGACCGCTTTAAATCCTGAACTATAATTTCTTGATGTCATATTTATCTCCGAGAAACTGTAGACAGAAATAATCTGTAAATTATCGCTATCTACTGTGCAAATGACCGGGTAACGGGTATTAACATCGGTAATGATGAAATAACCATTGTTATTGATAGTTTCGATAGTTGCCTGATGACTAAGAGGGTGTTTGTTCTCCGCAAAAATTGCGCGGATTTTATCCATGTCGTGTTGCTGAAATATCGGTAATTGATCGATACCCAGATCGAATATGGGTGTAGTCGGCGTCCATTGGCTGATTTGTGGCTGGGTCCGTTGATTTTCCCCCAAGAACTTGCCGTAATTCATTGCCACCAGGGTACGGAATGAATCTATCGCCAGATGCGCGGCAACAATATGCTGACGTTTAGTCGGATCAGGTACCAGTGTCGAATCAGGGACAGTGACCAGGAACTTACCGTTAGGCTCATAGATATCAAGGATATAATCCGTTGGGTCACGCCCTTCATTACGGTATGACAGAATATAAATATATCCCTTAGGCTCAACCGCCACATCCAAATAAGTTATTCCCTCTGGCTTATTCAGTGGCATATAGGACAGATAATCAGCCACTGTAATTTCAGCCGGATTTGTTGCATCAAGGGTTAACAACCAGGAACGGGCGCCGGCAAGATCATCAATTTGCCATTTGACACCTTGACCGATAGCGATAACCCGTACGTTACTTAAATCGTTATAGACGGATACCGTTTGTCCCTTAGCGGTCAGCGTGTAAGTCGCTGGTTTCTGCGGGTCATGTACCAACCAGCTCTGCCCTTGCTGTCTCACTTCAATCGTTGTACTGCCAACTGGGTCAATATTACCGTCTGCGGTCTGGTTATAACTTAGATAGATCCCATCTTGCGCAAAGGTGGCAATAATCTGCTCATCCAGTACCCCAGCATTGAGTGAATGTATAAAGCTCGAATCGCTGTTACTAAACAGGAATGTCAGCCCTTGTTCACGGAATGCTTGTTGTAATGCTGGAGAGAACACCTGAGCATCCAGCGTTGCCTGATACTCAGCAGTAGCCAGTTTAAACAGTGTTGCCCCTGGAAAACTTGGAAATGGGTTGCCTTTAGTATCGAACGCCTGAACACGGGTATTGCGTGTTTCCAGTAATAAGATGCGACCATCTGGCGTGACAGTCAGGGCAATTGGCCCATGCATTAGCCCTTGTCGAATCCCTTCACCAGAGACAATCTGGGCCGCGGGTGCCTGAGCATCCGGGTAACCCTGATCACCCAACGGCAGAATCTGCATCTTGCTGTATTGCCAACTGACCGCAATCACGTAACCACTCGGATGAACCACCATTGCATCCAGATGAGGAATCGTGAAAGTTCCCCAAGACAGCGGATTATCCGTCAAACCAAAATCATGTCTGCCGTCACGCAGATCCACCCGACGTAAGTGATATTCGCCGAATCGTGAATCAATAATAAAGTTATAAGGTGTGATGGTTTTGTTGTCCGGTCCTTCGCCAAAACTGTTATAACTGATCAGTGGTTGTACTTTGAAACCCACCGCAGATAATTTCAGACGCTCATTCAGCGTGTCATTGCTCAAAGTAGAAATGTTTTGCAACACATACATCTGGCCGCTATTTGGTGGACTTAACGGATCTTCCAATGGAATATCCTGACCAGAAGCCTGATAGCAATAACCAACCTGATAATCTGAATTCAGGATTGTCATATTAACCAGCTTACAGATGTTATTGCCTACATTGCTACAATTGGCTGAAGACTGGGTTTCCAATGGCACACTGCCTTCAATCCACTGATATTCTTTTTTATCGCTATCGTAAGACAATTGTTCCCAATATTCGTATTGAGTTACCTGAGTCAAAGGCACTAACATCTCTTTTATATTGCCACTGACGCGCATAATGCCTTCATTGGGATCGTCTGGTTGCGCACTCAGCAGCTCACTGATATAGCTCCCCGCTAACCAGCCATTAGCAGAATAAACATTAGCCTTGATTTTCAGGGTTCCACCCCAGCCAACCGAATGGAAATTAAAGGATAGCGGTGTATTGGAACCGGTTGTGGGTAATGGAATCGTCTGGGTGTAATAGGTGCCGTTGGTATATTCGACCGTTACCTGGCACTGTACTCCCACCGGCGGCCAAATCGCGGTTTCCGGGCGCCCCACTTCACCATGAGCAGGATCGGGATGCAGGGTAAAAGCCAACGTCATCTGACGCTTGATATCCACTTCCAAGGTAGCTGGTGTGGAAAGCAATTCCCCCGTCGTCACTGCAATCTGCGCAACATCCAGCGCAATTGAAGCAAGCCGGAAGGCCCAACCCACCACCGGAACCGCTTGAGCAGCTGCACTAGCGGCTATCTGGGCTGTAACATAAGCGGCTAATGCTTCCATCCCTTTTTTGGCCAGAATACCAATGGCAATACTGGCTAAACTGGTGAGCACTTTTTTAGTATTAAATAACGCTGAACCAACAGCGGCACCACCACCAATCAACGGGAAAGCAATGCCTGCCAGTATGGCAACGTTATCCTTATTAGAAATAAAATCTTTATACCACTGACTATTGGTCACTGCGGCGCCAGCCAACATCATTAGGGCTGGAATACCGTACTGGAACATGCCAGTTAAAATCACACCCGGCCAGACAATCGGATTTTCCCAGCGGGAAGTTCCCAGGCCACCAAACAAGAATTTAGCCGCCTGAGCTTCAGCTGGCCAAGGCAAGCCAAATTTAGTGGGATCAGTGGGCATCGGAATCCCCATGATCGTATTGACATTAGCCAACACACCAAGGGCTTTTTGTGATGGCGTTTCAAATAATGCCGCCAACTCTTTAGGAAAATAAAACGGCCAATCACCATCAACTGTCGGATTATCAATTGGTTGTTCCATTTGAGTGTCTTTAAAGAACTGAATATAAACACCAAGCTGACGTAAGTATTTGTTCTTAAAGTCAATGGAAAAATAATTTTGGCCGGGATCGTAACGGATGCTGTCGGCATATACATCCATCCCGTGATTGGGAGTACGGTTAGTGGCGGTCCAAATTTGGTTGGTATCTCGTTTAACCTCTAATGCTGATGCCTGATCTTTGAATTCAGCAACATCCAGAGACGCACTTTGGCTGACACTCCAGTTATGATTTTGCAATCGACCATCATTATGCGAAGTTTTCAGCGCATTAGATGCCGGCGAGCCTGAATAATTCTCCGTCTCATCCGATAGGTTATATTGCATCACCGGATCACCTTCGGCGAAAATCACCTGTCCGTCTTGACCTACCCAGTCAAATTCGTAAAACATTGCGCTGCCATCAGGGGCAACCAATTGACCATAAGTGGCAAAACCGCCTGTCTCTGTCGCGGGTCCCTGACTCGATATTGCTATAGCCAGTTCATAAACTCGGTTATATTGCTGTGGGTCTATTGCCTCCGATGGCGCAATATGTGCATTCATGACAATTGATGCTGCATAAGCCTGACTGTTAGACAACTCCGGATGGGAAAACACAATAGAGCAAGCAACATCCCACGGTGTTTTCATTTCATTAGTCGCAACCCACAAATCGCCGCAATGAATAGAATTTCGCGCTAAATGTTGGCTATTAACACCGAGAGCACTCAGTTTACCCGGCAAAGCCATCGCTATATTATTTACCGCCAGTTTTTCTATGTTACGTTTGGCATAACGATGTAAATGAGCATTGGGAATATGATAAGAAATATGATAAAGAACCGGTAATGAAGAACGATAAGGCCCGGATTTATCACCAACCACTTTAATTAGCGTAACGTGATGAGGTAAAAAATAGTGTTCAGGTACCTCCGCGAAATGGCTAATATTGTGTGAACCGTAGCGCAGAACCATATCTATTGCAGGATTCTCACCAGCCGCCTTGGCTAAACTTGACTCATCGTGTTCTTGCAACGGTATATTATATTCACCAACCCAGAGACTCAATTGACTGGATTGGCTACGTAAATGACCTTGAGCTAAATCGAAATGTAAAGTATGTGTCTTCATTTGAATTTCATCTCTATAAGTAATTATTTTCGTTATCACAAGAAACTCTTAATAACCGCATAAATCATTTGATCACAAAATTTTAATAAATAATTCTCATGAGAATTAATATATCTCTTAAAAAGCCTATTTATTAACCCAAAATACCCAGAATTAATTAAATGCCACATTTATCCACTTTATACAAAATGATCAAATGTGGCATTTAAATTCTATTAATAAAATAGTAATGTGATTCTCCATTTTTTCCATCAAATAAAGAAGATATTTTTGTGATACATTGCAATTTTTTAATGTATGCCAATTAATTATCCCAACTTAAAACCTATAGAATTAAGCACTATTACCGCAGTAAAATAAACCCACTACGTGGAATGATGCATTTTCAATCAGACAACAACCCGATATAAATAGAACAAAGTTATTTTATAATGAAATTATGAATATAAATTAAGTAAAACCCCGAAAATTAAATTTATGTTATATAGCACAACCCTATACTCTTAGAATAAACTCTCACCCTGAACCAATAACTAAGACCCTTAAAGACATTTACCAAACTTGAGCTTATTATTACTTCGTAAATATAAATAAAACCACGAAATGAAATATTGTTTATTTACTATTACCCGCGTGTAATCACAGGCGGGTAATATCTTCCTTATTGTCCATAATACAAAAATTATAGTGACTATTATCTCTTTATTTAACCGTTAATACGGTGAGCGCTACAAATCTAAATGTCCACTCACATAATTTCTCTATGAAAGCGTCTCGTGTCATTACTGACGTTCTCCATTAATATACACATACCCCCTAACACCTGTTGCGCCGGCAAGCCCATCGTTACCCGATGCACCAATTTTGCCATTACTACCACCAGGAAAACCGCTACCACCATAGCCTCCGCCCCCACCGTAACCCGCATAACCCCCTTCCCCCCCCATCCCACCAGCAGACTTAGCATTAAAGACAGGAGTGCCACTCTCATAGGTAACATAAATATTACCCCCATCTCCCCCTTTGCCTCCATTGCCCCCGTTATTCCCTTTGCCTCCATTACCTCCACTTCCTCCTCTTCCAGCACTACAGTAACTGGTAGAGCCGCCTCCGTTACCCCCATTTCCCCCTCTTCCACCCTTGCCACCGGCACCGCCATTACCACCATTACCCCCTGTCGATTCTAAGGTTACCGCACCGGTGAGGTAAGCAACCTTCAGAACAATATCATTTGCACCGCCGCCATTTTCGCCATTGCTTCCAGCAACACCATCTGTACCATAAGCCCCGTTAGTACCCGACGTTGCGGCCTTTGCACAAGAACTTTTGTTATCCTGTCCAGCATTACCATGACTACCGGTCTGCCCATCAGTTCCATTCGCCCCATTACCGCCATTATTGCCACCACTTCCCCGATTAACAATATTGGTCGGATCGCTATCTGAACCCAAAGAGCTAACCATCATCATGGTATTCGCTTGAACAGCCCCATTGGTGCGATAAATAATTTTTCCGCCAGGTTCAACTGTTATCTGCTCATAAACTAATACAATAGGTTCACCGTGATTATCTTGACTTTGAACGATCAATGGTTTGTCCGCAGAAATAGTCATGCTATCACCACCATATAGCGCAACTTTCAGCGGGAAACGCTTAGCGTTGAGAATATCTTCATAATCTTTAACTAAAGCAGAATCACCATAGATATAAGCGCGGAAGGCTTTACATAAATCGGTATGATTGCCAGTAACATTCACCAGCCGTTCAGCAGAATAGGGTTCAGGCAATGGATGATGCGGCTCCATTCCTCCAGGGCCATAATCACTATCAGGTACACCACCTAACCTTTTTAGTTCTTGTATAGTTTGTACGGTAAAAAATGCGGGTGGAATAGTGGCTATTTTCGGATCGTCGGAAAATATGACCGGTCCATCAAAATCCGCGGTCTTCAATTGTTTTGGTTGCCGTTCTATTCCCGCCAGACGATAATGTTCACGCAATTCCACCAAAGTTTCAGCAATAACTTTTACTTTATTCATAAGAAATCTCCTGAGTTTAAGTTGGTAGTTTTAGAATCATCTTTATGTTATATAACTCACTGCAATATTTTATTCTCACCGAATCCCTTTAAATCCAGAATATTAATCATTCAATGATATATTTACCTCCGTTTAGAGCAAAAACTTATAGGCAAAGGTAATTTATCGCCTATCGTTGTCCACAATGTGTATTTTCACTCTCATTTTATCTTCCTATGTGATTATTTTATTCATGACAATAGACATTCAACAACTGGATAAATAATTTCAGGAGAATTGATACATCCTCTATACCCTTCATCTTTCAAGCTGCTGCTTTGTTGGCTGCGTTCACTTACCCCAGTCACATCGTTATCTATGCTCCTGGGGATGCGTTCACTTGCCGCCGCGCTGCAATTTGAAATCTATTGGGTATATACTTTATCCAAAAATACCTATAATTAATTAAAAATTAATTCGGTTTATATGAAGTAATTTAATGTTAAATTCATTTTTCACAACTAAAAATATTAATATGCCTTTCTGTTTTTTCCATCATAAAAATGAAATTTTCATGGTGTATCACTATTTTAGTATGAATCAATTGATTATTTCAATTTAAACTTTATACAATTAAATATTGATGGCACAGAAAAATAAGAGCGCCAATTATACAGACTGGATTCAACTGATAAGTGAATTTTTCAGGAGAGGCGGTCAGTTGCTATACTTCAGCATCTTTCCACCCAAAGGAAAATGCATTATGAAATACAAATAACTGACCTGTGGAAAACAATTATTAGATGTACAACTCCATCACGAAATTTACCACATGATCTATAACGATAAAAAAAGAGTTATTTATGAACACACCTTCGTTGTCGCAAGTAAACCTTGCCACAAATGATACGGAAAATATGAACCCATTCCCCTTATTTATAGTCTTCAAGCCAGTCTAAAACCTGATTATTACTATGCTGCCGTTCATTATTGTTAACATATACCTTGCCAGAAATACCTTCACTGCCAGATTCTCCATCAGCACCAGCTTCACCAGATACTCCGGGATGACCACTAGTATTTAATCCTCTATTACCAACGCCACCTACCCCACCTGCTCCGCCTATTCCTCCCTTACCACCGCCCCCTCCATTACCGCCATCACCTCTATATGACAGAGCATTAATTACTGGCTGACCCTGAGTGAAATTAATATATATGTTACCACTGTCCCCACCTTTACCCCCATTCCCTCCATTACCTCCATTTCCGCCATTACCTCCCCTTCCTCCATATCCAGCATTACATTTGCTTGTTGAATCTCCTCCATTTCCACCATTCCCTCCGTTACCGCCATTACCGCCATATCCACCCCTTCCACCCTTACCACCTATCGATGCCGCATTGACTACTCCAGTAAAAATGTCAACATTAATAATTACGTCATTTGCACTTCCAGCCCTTTTGCCATCCATCCCTTGTGCTCCTGAGGAACCGCCAGTTGCATCAGTACCCGGTGTGGATGCAACAGCGCAACTGTGTTTATTATCTGAACCAATCTTACCATTGCTGCCATTCACCCCATTACTTCCCTGTTCGCCTTCCAAACCATCGTTTCCATCAGAGCCTTTACTGATAATGCTCTGCTTTTTATCATTACTGCCATTCCCTACAACAGTATTAGCTTCGATCTTACCATTAGTGCGGTAAATAATTTGACCTCCCGGTTCAATGATTATCTGGTCATATATCAAGACAACGGGTTCGCCATAATCATCTTTATCTTCAACAACCAATGGTGCATCTGCGGTAACAGTGATTCTTTCGCCAACGTATAACGCAACCTTCATCGGGAAACGCTTAGCATTAAGCATGTCCTCATAATCTTTGACTAAAGCAGAATCACTATAGATATAGGCCCTAAAAGCTTTACATAAATCAATATGATAACCCGTGACATTTGCTAGTCGTTCAGCAGAAAACGGTTCCGGTAACGGATGATGGGCTTCCATTTTGCCAGGGCCGTACTCACTGTCAGGTACACCTCCGAGTGCCTTCAACTCTTGTATGGTTTGTACCGTAAAAAACGCAGGTGGCACAGTCGCTGTCTTCGGATCGTTAGAGAATATTACCTTGCCGTCAAAATCCGAGGTCTTAAGTTGCTTTGGCTGCTGTTCTACACCAATCAGATGATAATTATGATGTAATACTGCCAAAGTTTCAGCAACAATTCTTATTTTATCCACGGGAATTCTCCTGAATTTAAATTTATACGTTTAAGATAACTTCATATATCAGCTGCCCATTTGGTCAAGTTCCAAAATCTCTACTGCTATCACTACCGATTGCTGCACTAAATGGCTAATAGCCAGAATATTGCCATTGGCTAATCACGAGATTAACCATAGCGAAAACATCGATTTTTTCTGGCAAAGGATATAAGTATTTCAACAATGGGTATGCCAGAAAAATAATTCCTATGATAATCAATTAGGTAAGCATTTATTCACGTTGCAAAAAGCGATTGAATGCGATATTTAAATGACACAATTTAAAATATTAATGTAATTCCCTTCTTTTTTCATTAATTAAAGAGAATATTTCCGTGATACATCACGACCTTTTAATACGAGCCAATTAAATAATTCAATTTTATATTTGTCTCATTAGGTATTATTAAAAAATACAAATAAAAGATAACAAACACGATTATATTTTTCAAAAATCACAACAAGATAGAAACCTATATACCCAATGGATTTCAAGATGTATTGCGACAGCAAAGGAGCGAATCCCCGGGAGCATAGATAACTCGGTGACCAGGGTGAGTGATTGCAGCCAACAAAGAGGCAACTTGAAAGATAACAGGTATAGATATTATTTAATAGGTCATAAGCAGGCATCCGTTGAGCAACGGGCACTATTGCCACGCCGATAACAATCGCCATTAATTATCCGGGAACCAATGCGAAACTAGCTTCATATCCAGCACATTTGTAAAACCTGAGTGGCAAAAACGAAGCCAACCAAGCAAGGGCAGACCCAATAAGTATTCAGTAATTAATAATGTAAACCACTTGAACATAAGCAAAACCAAGATCTGACCCCATTTCCCCGCATTTATAGTCGTTTAGACCCGTCTGATTGCTGCACTACTAGCGATTAAGTTTCCGATCAGATTCCCGTTCATGACCGTTGACATGTATTTTGCCGGTGTTACCATCATCTCCAAATTCTCCTTTAAGACCATCTTTACCATAGTCTCCCTGCAAACCATGTACACCGAATATTCTGGTACTATTTCCAGGATCACCCCCCACTCCTCCCCAACCGGCCTTCCCACCTTCCCCACCAAGACCATTAATTGACATAACCTGAAGTACTGGACTACCGTCAGAGTAATTAATATATATGTTACCACTGTCCCCACCTTTACCCCCCCTGCCTCCATTCCCTCCATCTCCTCCAGTGCCCCCATTTCCTGCATCCCCAGCAGGACACCACTTGATTGTTTCATTACCCCAATTACCTCCATTACCCCCATCACCCCCACGCCCCCCAAGACCGCCTCTTCCACCGTTACCACCGTTACCACCTATCGTTGCCGCATTTATTGCTCCAGTAAGAGATTGACTAGTAATAGTCAGGTCATTCGCATTTCCAGCCGCTGCACCATCCCCCCCTAATCCTCCGACAGAACCGCTGGCTCCATCAGTACCTGATGTGGCGTTAATTAAGCAGCCATTTTTACTATCTTTACCATCTTTACCATCGCTGCCATCAGCCCCTTTATTTCCTGATGCACCATCAAGACCATCGGCACCATTACTGCCTCTATTGACAACATTCTCCTTTCCAGTATTTTCATTCCCTACAATAGTGTTAGCTTCGATTCGACCATTAGTGCGGTAAATAATTTGACCTCCAGGTTCAATGATTATCTGGTCATACACCAAGACAACCGGTTCACCATAATCATCTTTATCTTCAACAACCAATGGATTATCGGAGGCGATAGTCATTTTCTCGCCTCTGTATAACGCAACCTTCATCGGGAAACGCTTAGCATTAAGCATTTCTTCATAATCTTTGACTAAAGCAGAATCACTATAGATATAGGCCCTAAAAGCTTTGCACAGATCAATATGATTACCCGAGACATTTGCCAGTCGTTCAGCAGAAAATGGCTCCGGTAACGGATGATGGGGTTTCATTTTGCCAGGGCCATACTCACTGTCAGGCACACCTCCGAGTGCCTTCAACTCTTGTATGGTTTGTACCGTAAAAAACGCCGGTGGCACAGTCGCGGTCTTCGGATCGTTAGAGAATATTACCTTGCCGTCAAAATCCGAGGTCCTAAGTTGCTTTGGCTGCCGTTCTATACCAACCAGATGGTGATGCTGATGTAATACTGCCAAAGTTTCAGCAACCGTTCTTATTTTATGCACGGGAATTCTCCTGAGTTTAAGTTTATACCCTTCATCCTTCAAGTTGCTGCTTTGTTGGCTGCGTTCACTTGCCGCCGCGCTGCAATTTGAAATCTATTGGGTATATACGTTTAAGATAACTTCATATATCAGCTGCCCATTTGGTCAAATTCCAAAGTATCTACTACTATCACGACAAATTGCGGTACTAAATTACTAATAGCCAGAATATTACCCCTAGCTAATTATCAGATTAGCCATAGCGGAGACATCGATTTTTTCTGGCAAAAAATATAAGCGCTTCAGCAACAGGTATGCCAGAAAAATAATTCCTATGAAACTTAATTAGGTAAGTATTTATTCACTTTACAGAAAGCAATCGGATGCAAAATTTAAATGACACAATTTAAAATATTAATGTAATTCTCCATTTCTTCATTAATTAAAGAGAATATTTACATGATGCATCACTACCTTTCAATAGGTATTATCAAAAACCTCTATTCTATATTTACCCCATTGATTATTATAAAATACAAATAAAAACAACAAGCATGATTGTATTTTTCAAAAATCACCACAAGATAGAAACCTATCGATATTATTAAACAATGAAATTATGAATATGATTTAAATTAAAAAACCCGAACTTACTCGTTTCCAAACAGTGTGTATTTAGGAGACGGAATGTTAACGCAATTTGCCGTTGATATATATCTGCCCCTTCTTTCCTGGCTCCCCAGACTCCCCTAACTTTCCATCAATACCCTTTATACCCGGCTTTCCACAACAACTTAAGTTTTTAGTTCTATCCTCAATATTACACCACGAGTCACCACCATCACCGCCTTTCCCCCCCCTTCCCGCTCTACCGCTAGCCCCCGCCGAACTAGGTTCTGCCGAATAACTAATTTGTGGATAACCAGCAGAATAGTTAAACTCTATGCTACCCCCATCTCCACTATTCCCCCCATTACCTCCATTCCCGCCATCCCCTCCATCTGCTCCATTCCCTCCATACCCAGAATTACACAGTATGCTAGTAGCAATACGACGACGACCACTATACATACTACCATAACCCCCATCACCACCATCTCCCCCATAGCCCCCATCACCACCATGACCACCATCACCCCCATCCCCTCCTTCAGACTGCAAATAGATCACCCCACGTGCCTCAGCACATGTGATAATTAGTTTATCCGCCCCTTGACCGGGTTGGCCATCCGATCCATTCATTCCCGGAGAACCGTGAGTTCCATCAGTACCTGATGTAGGCTGAGTTATACAGCGATTTTTATTCTCATAACCAGATTGACCTCTAACACCACTAACGCCATTGACACCACCTGTACCAGCAATACCACTTTCTCCATCTCGCCCTTTATTGACAAAGTTCTGTGGACCGAATCCAACCCCCTGGATGACATTCGCTTCAACCCTACCATTGGTGTAGCAAATAACTTTGCCTTCCGATTCAATGGTTATCTGGTTGTACACCAAAACAACCGGTTCACCACAATATTCTTTATCTTCAATAATCAATGGATTATCTGCGGTAATCGTGATCTCCTCGCCACTATATAACGCCACTTTCATCGGAAAACGCTTAACATTAAGCATTTCTTCATAATCTTTAACCAAAGCAGAATCACCATAGATATAGGCGCTAAAAGCTTTACGCAAATCAATATGATTACCCGAGACGTTTGCCAGTCGTTCAGCAGAAAACGGTTCAGGTAACGGATGATAAGATTCCATTTTTCCAGGGCCATATCGACTGTCAGGTACACCACCGAATGCCTTCAACTCTTGTATCGTTTGCACTGTAAAAAATGCAGGCGGCACAGTAGCCGTTTCCAGATCGTTAGAAAATATCACTGGCCCGTCAAAGTCGGAGGTCTTAAGTTGCTTTGGCTGTCGTTCCAGACCAAACGGATGGTGATATTGATGTAATATTGCCAAAGTCTCAGCAACCGTTCTTATTTTTTCCATGAAAATTCTCCTAAGCTCAAATTTATACATTTAGAATAACTTCATATCTCAATTTGCCATCTAACCAAGTTTTAAAGTCTCTACTGCTATACCCTTCATCTTTCAAGCTGCTGCTTTGTTGGCTGCTTTCACTTACCCCAGTCACATCGTTATCTATGCTCCTAGGGATGCGTTCACTTGCCGCCGCACTGCAACTTGAAATCTATTGGGTATATACCCGTTATGTCACTAAATTGCTAATAGTCAGAATTTTTCCCCTGACTAATCACCAAATTAGCCAGAGCGAAAACATCGATTTTTTCTAACAAAGGATATCGCCACTTCAACAACAGGCAGGCCAGAAAAATAATTCCGACGAGAATTAATTAGCTAAATATTTATTCACTTTACAGAAAGCAATTAGATACGACATTGAAATGATGCAATTTAAAATATTAATGTAAATTCCCATATTTTCCATTAATTATGGAAAATATTTCTGTGATACATCACTACCTTTTAATAGATACTAATTAAAAATTTCAACTTTATATTTATCTCATGAGGTATTATTAGAAAACACAAATAAAAATAATAAAATTATGAGCATAATCTAAATTAAGAGTGGAAAATAATTCTTCTTTACAATAAGAAGATTTTTTACCAATACACGTTTAAATAACCGACAAAAACAACGGTAAAATAGTCCTAATGAAATAAACAATCAAAATAACTGAATCAGACAATAGAACCGGATCAATAATTATCATGATACAGTGCAGCCATTGAAAATAGCTGCACATCTTGTCGTTCAACACGAACAAGTAGTTCAATACGGGCAAATCGGCAATTTGGCATGGTGACGACTCCCCGGCCCTGTCGAAAGAAGTTTCCAACTTCATGGGCTATCTGACCCACTGCCGATTCATATCGATATTTCTTACTCCGATTAATCATTTGTCAAATTATTATACTTACCCATCGACACCAAATCGTCAGCTCAATTATAGTCGTTCAAACCAATCTGATTATTGTGCCCCCAGAGATTAATTCTGTACATTACCGTTAATATATATCTTGCCCGCTACACCCGCCCCTCCCGATTTGCCATCAATACCATCTCGACCAGATACGCCTGGTTGACTACTGTTACCAACTCCACCTTTTCCACCGTCTCCACCTTTCCCTCCATTACCACCATTACCTCTATATGACTGAGCATTAATCACTGGCTGACCGCCAAGGAAATTAATATATACATTACCACTGTCTCCACCTTTCCCTCCATTACCCGCGTCTCCTCCATCTCCACCATTACCCCCATTTCCCGCACGTCCTGCACTAGATTTGCCTGTCTTATTACCTCCATTGCCCCCTATTCCACCATTCCCTCCATTTCCACCATTCCCTCCATTTCCACCCTTGCCACCTATTGATTCCACATTTACTGACCCAGTAACAAGTTGAACATGAATAACTATGTCATTTGCATTTCCACCCTCTCCGCCCCCTACTCCCAATCCTCCTGAAGAGCCGCCAGTTGCATCAGAACCTGCTGTGGACTCAACAGCACAGCCGTATTTATTTTCTATACCCGCAACACCATCTCCGCCATTAGACCCATAACATCCTGTTTCACCATCAAAACCATCACCTCCATCATCACCTTTACTGATAATGTTCGGTTTCTGATCACTTCCATTACCTACAATCGTGTTAGCTTCGATCCGACCATTAGTGCGGTAGATAATTTGACCTCCCGGTTCAATGATTATCTCGTCATACACCAAAACAACCGGTTCGCCATAATCATCTTTATCTTCAACAACCAATGGATTATCGGAGGCAACAGTCATTTTCTCGCCACTGTATAACGCAACCTTCATCGGGAATCGCTTAGCATTAAGAATTTCTTCATAATCTTTGACTAAAGCAGAATCACTATAGATATAGGCTCTAAAAGCTTTGCACAAATCAATATGATTACCCGAGACATTTGCCAGTCGTTCAGCAGAAAATGGCTCCGGTAACGGATGATGGGGTTCCATTTTGCCAGGGCCATACTCACTGTCAGGTACACCGCCGAGTGCCTTAAGCTCCTGTATGGTTTGTACCGTAAAAAATGCCGGTGGCACAGTCGCGGTCTTCGGATCGTTAGAAAATATGACCTTGTCGTCAAAATCCAAAGTCTTAAGTTGCTTTGGCTGCCGTTCTATACCAGCTAGGTGGTGATGATGATGTAATACTGCCAAAGTTTCAGCAACCATTCTTATTTTATCCACGGGAATTCTCCTGAGTTTAAGTTTATACGTTTAAGATAACTTCATATATCAGCTGTCCATTTGGTCAAATTCCAAAGTATCAACTACTATCACTACCGATTGTGACACTAAATTGCTAATAGCCAGAATATTGCTCCTGGCTAATTACCAGATTAGCCATAGCGGAGACATCGATTTTTTCTGGCAAAAGATATAAGCGATTCAGCAACGGATATGCCAGAAAAATAATTCCCATGAGAATCAATTAGGTAAGTATTAATTCACTTTATAGAAAGCGATTTGATGCAACATTTAAATCATACAATTTAAAATATTAATGTAATTTCCCACTTTTTTCATTAATTAAAGAGAATATTCCTGTGATACATCACGACCTTTTAATGTATGCTGATTAAATACTTCAACTTTATATTTATCTCATTAAGTATTATTAGAGATAAAAATAAAAATAAAAAACAATAAGTATGATTGTATTTTTCAAAAACAACGACCAGACAGGAACCTATAGATATTATTTAACAATAAAATTATGAATGTAATTTAAATAAAGAGTGGGAAATAATTCTTATCTATAAGAAGATCTTTTTACGCACAACCTTCAATTTTTAAAAAATTAATTCTACAAAGAAATTCTTAAATGACCGACAAAAAGTAAATAAAATAGTCTTAATGAAGTCACCCAGTAGCTGAGAGATAACAATGCAGATTAATAATCCGCATAACGCGGTGCAGCCGTTGCCGACGGCTGCACATAAGACTATCAGTATATAAGACTATCAATATTCAAGCACTTGAGCTTTCTGCGGGGATTTCAACAAACGCCAGGCGAGCAATACCACGCCTGCAGTCAATACCGCCGTCATCCAACTCATCATATGAATAGCGCTGGTGAATGATTCTGCGGCTGTCGCTATCAGTTGCTGCCCTTCCGCCTCAGCTAATGAACTCGCTACGACGTAAGCACCGGCCAGAGTCTCTAACGCTAATCCACTCTGCTCCTGAGAGATCCCATCTGGCAATTGCAGAGTGACACGATAGAAGGCTGTTACCAATCCACCTATGATGGTCGTGCCAAGTACAACACCAACTTCATAAGCGGTTTCACTTATGGCCGATGCAGCCCCTGCTTTAGACGATGGCACTGCCGAAAGCACCAGATCGTTGGACACCGAAGCAATTGCACCCACTCCAACATTTAATAATGCGAAAGCAATAATCAGAGTGGTTAAATCGCTACCGATACTGGCAACCAGCAGAAATGCAGCTCCAGCAAAACTCAGTAAAAGCGGCACTAGGTAGTAAGCAGGCATCCGTTGAGCAACGGGCACTATTGCCATACCAATAACAATCGCCATTATTTGTCCAGGAACCAGTGCCAGACTGGCTGAAATCGGTTTCATTCCCAACACGATTTGTAGAACCTGAGTGGCAAAAAAGACAAAGCCAACCAGCAAGGCCAAACTCAATAAGTTGACCATAATCGAACCGGTAAACACACCATTGCGGAACAGAGAAAGATCCATCAGCGGGACAGACAAACTCCGCTGCCGGCGAACAAATAACACGCCAGCCACGAGACCAACCGACAGTTCCAGTACCACACTTATTTCAAACCCGTCACTGGCAAGATGTTTAATCGCGTAAACAATACCAACCAGAGCAATGATCGATAACAGAACGCTATACGCATCGATAATGCCAGTCTGCTTTTTATCGGACTCTGGCAACAACATAGGTCCGAAGATCAACAATGGCACTAATACCGGTACCGCCAATAGAAAAATTGAATTCCAATCAAAGAATTGTAATAAAACACCCCCAATGACAGGACCTAATGCTGAACCAACAGTTAATGTTGTCGCCCAAATAGCGACGGCTAGTCGACGCTGTTCACGATCCTCAAAAAGAGTGCTGATTAAAGCCAAAGTTGAAGGCATCAGCATCGCACCAAAAAATCCTAGTACGGCTCGCCCTCCAATCAATTGTTCGGGTGAAGTTGACAGCGCTGTTAACACTGAAACAACGGTAAATCCCAAAGATCCAAATAACAGCAATGAACGATGGCCTACACGATCACCAATACTCCCCATTGATACCAACAACCCCGCCAATACCAATGAATAAGCATCAATTATCCATAATTGCTGACTTGCACTAGGTCCCAGAGCTTCAGCAATTTTTGGCAAAGCAAAGCTTAAGATCGTATTGTCCACAGTCACCAATAATACTGGCAACATCAATATCAGTAATCCCAACCAACTTCTGAGTCCTGCCCGCCCGTTAGCCTCAGCAACTCTATTTAATGACATCCCCTCAACTCCTTTTCTATATCATTCAAGCGTTGAAAAAATATGCTGACAATCAGCAGCACTAATATCGAGCTGTTCCCCCAGTTGTTGTGCAATGTGTCTGAGGTTATCGCCAAATTCAGTTTGATCGCCAGCCTGCACTATTGCATCTAACTGTTGTATGGCATGCATTAACTCTTGACGAGGTTCGGCAGCCATCGGATTTTCATATTGAACGTCCCAGTACACTTCTATTGGATTGCGCAAGATCCTTGATAATAGCGCTAACATTGTACGCATAGGTGGCGGTGCAATAGTCGCCAAGGTACACATATCTAACGGGCTTTTTGCCAGCACCAGGCCAAAAATCAGAATCGCGGCATGGGGCAAAGCCTGACAAAGCGCCATAACCCGATCGTGTTCCTCCGGCGTCATTCTACTGATGCGCATGTCAGCCTGCATCAATACCCGCTCAATCCAATGCTCACTAACATGACAGTTATCAAGAATGACTGCAACTGGCCTTTTTTGCTCCGGCAAGGATGGCGAGAACATCGGGTTAACACCAATGAAAGGCTGCCCAGGGGCAGCAGCTCTCAATGCAGAATAGAATGGGACCTGAACAGAACACGTTGATACGATCTGTACATCATCACCAACAGCCGACAATACCCAAGGCAAAGCCTGTACTGCAACGGCTTCCGGTAAGGCAAAGACGACTGCCTTTGCCTGATTAAAAACGTCTCCAGAATCCGCAGCCGGATTTAAGATATCAACCTGATAGCAATTAGAACGCACTCCCTGCGTTCGTTTATCAACACTGTATACTACACAACCGAAGTGAGTAAAAAGACGCCCTAATAAAGAACCAATAGCGCCTTGCCCACCAAGAATGACGACTTTATGGTTACTCACACACTTCCTCCGCCATATGACTAAAACTGAAATAGGGCACACTGGCCTTTACCAATGTTTCTTCAAATTCGCCATAAGGATCAGAATGAGCAACAATTGCACCTCCTATGCCAAATTCAGCACATTCTTGATGTAACACAGCCGTCCGTATCACAATGCTTAATTCCACTTCACCACTGAAAGATAACCAGCCAAGCGCACCGGAGTAGACACCGCGTGCCGATGACTCCAAAGTGTCAATAATTTCCATCGTGCGCTTCTTCGGCGCGCCGGTCATTGATCCACCCGGGAAACATGCCCGGATAGCCTCCATTGATGAAGTTTCATCACATAATTCACCGCGTATTGTCGAAACCAATTGATGTACAGAAGAGAAGCTCTCAACTTTAAACAATTCAGGTACATGCACACTACCGGGGCGACACACCTGATTAAGGTCATGGCGCACTAAGTCAACAATCATCAGATTTTCAGCTCTATCCTTAGCTGATTGACTCAATTCCAGCTGAAGATGTTGATCATCTGCCTCCGTTTTTCCTCGAGGCCGGGTGCCCTTAATCGGTCTGGATTCAATACTTCTGGTTTCATCAATGCGTAAAAACGTCTCCGGTGATGCACTGAGTACAGAAAAATCCCCACATGTCAGATATGCGCCATAAGGTACAGGACTGGCATTACGCATCCGCCGATAAGCGTCCAATGAGTGCCCTGAATAAGCCATCTTTGCCCTATTCGTCAGACAGATTTCATAAGACTCGCCATCTCTGATGTATTGCAGTGATTTATGGATTCCATCTATATACTTCTGAGCATCATATTCCAGACAAATCTTATTCTGATCTACAGCACCAGGAATAAAGTTGGGTATGGCTTTACCAGTGTTTTTTGCAGTTGTCACTAAAAGTTCCGGTGGCCAATTTTGTGGTTGCCCTACCGGTGTGATAAGGCACTCATAAAGCTTATTCTGCTGGTGATCAAACACAAAGAAATGCGGAGTAAATATTAAACTGGCATCAGGCTGTTCTGAATGATATTTGCTGCTACCAATTGTTAACGCCTTTAATTCATACCCCAAATAACCGACAAAGCCACCTTTAAATACAAATGGCATTGGTTTTGCTGTTGAAATTTCCACAAAACCCAGCAGTTCAGACATCAGCGAGAAAAAATCACCCTGGATAATCGCCTCCCCATCAGGACCAACCAGACGCAAATTCTCAGTTTGTACACTGTATTCAAGCCGGATAGCGCCCTGTTCATTACCACTCCCCATGATTGAGAAACGTGCATTGGGTCTGTCAGAGTTTTCACTGTCAAGCCAGAAAGCATGCGTATCGTTGCCGTAACGATGGATGAATAGCGATTCAGGATCGACTATCCCCTTACACTCACGGTAATTCAGGTTAAAATGCTCGCTTCCTCCTACCGCAAGATAAGCTTCATTGACAGAGAAGCGCTTATTCTGAGCGATGGCTTCCTGTTCGTTCTTCTCTTTATATGTCTTAGCTATGTGAACGAAATTACCCAATAGCTCACGCCCATACTCAGAGTCAATCGACTCAGGATGAAATTGAACACCCCAAATAGGTTTTTGGGTATGCTCAATTGCCATGATTAAACCATCATCCGTCCAGGCAGTACATTTTAGGTTGTCAGGAAGTCGGGTACATACCAGCGAGTGATATCTAACCACTTCAAACTGTTCAGGCAAACCGCGGAATAATCCCTCTCCGGTATTCCTGATACGACTGCGATAACCATGTACCGGATTGGGGGCATGTTCTACAGAGCCACCAAATGCCAGGCTAATTCCCTGATGACCGAGACAAATACCCAATAATGGAACTTTGGTACGTGCAATGACTTCAGCACAGACACCAAAATCGCTGTTTTCAGCCGGATGCCCAGGTCCCGGCGAAAGAACTACCGCATCATAATCGTCTATCGCTAACTCCTCATAGGTCAAGGAGTTGGTGACTACAACCGGTACACTTCCGGTAACTTCATATAGATATTGAGCAATGTTTTGCGTAAAGGAGTCATAATTATCAATGAGCAATATTTTCATTATTATTTTTTTTCTCACGTAATAACTGATCAATCAGCTTTTCTTCTTGATAGCAGGTTTCTTCGATAACCAGTTGAAATATTAATTCAGTATATTCAGGCCGTAACCCAAAATCCGTTGACTTATCCTTCAACATAGCCAATAACGAGGTAATGCGTTGCGGCTGCATCATCGGAATATCCTGCTCCGCTTTTATTTCAGCGATTTTCATACAGATCTTCATCCGTTCAGAAAGCAGCGCTAGAATCTGCATATTAATCACATCCAGAGATTCCCTGTGAGGTTGCAATATGTCCTGCTTACTTATTATTGATTGAGTCATATCTTTGCTCTTCGTCACAAGTTCATTGCGATCATCTTTTTTATTGATAAATCTATGTGTCACTTAGACCTGTGGAACGACGGCCTGTGGCTCCACCCAATTTAACCCTTTCTCCCGTATTTCGAGCAAGGTATTTGCCAAATGCCTAATCTCACCCACTCTATGTTCACTGGAGAAGGCAAAACGCAACATTGCATTACCATCCGGGACAAGTGGATAAAATACAGGGAACAATAAGATACCGTTGTCACGCAACAAACGAGCCGCTTCAAGCCCTTCTGCTTCATTTTCAAATAAAGCGCCACGAACAGGGGATTGCACGCCAGCATTCATCAAACTGTTATTCATCAAAGAATCAAACAAATTAATGTTTTTCCATAGCTGCTCCTGCCGTATTTCTATTTCCAGGCTAAGATGAAGTTTTGCTGAGGCAACGTTAGCTGCCAACATCGGCACCATAATCGAATGACCAAAAACCAAAGGATTGGCTAAGGTACTAATAACTTCAACATCATCGGCACCCGCAACAACCACAAAACCACCAGCACCACCAAATGCTTTGGATAACGAACCTGCAAGTATGAGATTAGGTGGCAAAATATGGTCAAGTGCTGCAAAAGCATAACCCGCACCATGACGCCCCACAATGGAAATACCATGGGCATCGTCTACATAGACATAGCCTCCAGCAGCAGCCAATTTTCGGGTTAATTCTGCAACGGGGATCAAACCATTCATTGAACCAATGCCATCAATCAGCAAAATAGGTGTACGCTGACTCTCCTCACAGTTCTGCAAAGCTTGCTGTATCGACTGCTCATCAGCACTATCAACCCGTGATACCGGTCCAAATTGTTCAAGAATACCGCGTAATACTTGCATAGATGCATGAGCAGTTTTATCCATTAACCAATGTGCAGGCCGAGTAAGTGGATAATTAGGGAGAGAGCCACTACCCAATAACGGTAATACACCAAGGTGAACGTTACTGGTGGAAGTAAACACAGCAACGGAACCACCCAGATAAATTTCTTCCAGCAGTTTCTCCAATTGACCCAAATATTGCGGGCGCATAGCACCACGGGATGATGACAAATGTATCCCTGTCTTAGCCATTGCCTGATTTGCTGCTTCGATTAAAGCAGGATGATGCTCCAACCCCAGATAAGAACAAGAAACAAATTCAGTAAAAACTTTTCTTTCTTCTGTAGTAATTTGTTTACCTTGACGTTCTACTACAGTGAAACTAGTTAAACCTTCTTCGATAGCTTGCGCTAAGGTGCCAGTTGTCCGTGACCGGCGAATTGTCATCCAGTCCTGCTTGTGTTTTACATTCATTATCCAGACCTCAACTGTCTAATTTCAAATGAGCTTACAACTTACAGTGATTACCGAACTGCCTGTTGTGTCAGAAATATCTTCATCGATAATTGTTCGTATCAAGTAAAAGCCTGCGTCTGAAAATAATGCTCTGACCATCTCCTCTTGACTTTCACCATGTTCGATGACCAGCCAACCATTTGATTGCAGTAGCTGGTTAGCTTGTTTGATAATCAATCGCGTTAGATCAAGCCCATCATCCCCTGAATACACCGAAGTATAAGGATGATGTTCCTCCCACTCCGGTAATATTGTCTGCTGTTCTGGAACATAAGGTGGATTCGCAACAATTAACTCTACCGATTCGTCAAACTGAGAAAATGCCTGCCAATCCCGTAAATCTGCTTTTAATGCATCGACTTGAATCGCCCAGCTAGCCAATCGATTGATATTGCGTGTCAGGTATTGGAAAGCGACATCGTCATATTCAACACAAGTGATCTTTAAATCCGGGCGGCGTTTAGCAATGGCTAAACCGATAGCACCACTACCGGAACATAAATCCAAAACCGTCGCCCCTTGAGGCACTTGATATTCATTCTCCAGCCATTTATGAATAATCTGGCTATGAGGACGCGGAATAAAGACCCCCGAACCAACTATCAGAGGTAATCCATCAAAATCCACAGTACCGACAATATGTCCTAGTGGGATACGGCTACAGCGCTCATGAACTGCAAGCATGAACTCATCACGAGCACGATCCTTACAGCGCCGTTCCAGATAGCGGTCAACCAAACAATCAAGATCGGTTTCTACATCCCAAACACCCGCTTCTGACAGTAATTCCCTGGCCTTATCAATAGCAGCCTGATCTTTCAACGAAAAACTCATGACCATGCCTCATAGTAACTACGTAACCGTTCACGCATCGATTCATAAATATAAGAAAAGGCAACCAGTTCTGGCGGTGGTGTGAACTGTGGATGAAGAGATTCAATCAAATCCTGGTAGTTACGTGTCATACCTTCATTCAGCAATGGCAACCAATAGGGTTTGATATCCCAGCGATATTCGTAACCTGTAGCAAGCATTTGCTGGACAGTCTCTTTAGCCATCACTTCACGGGAGAAACCCACGAGTGGGGGACGAACAGGATTGAAGGAATCAAGGTTAATTTGCGTATTTTCAACACCAGTCAAAGCATTGGCGATATAATCTGCCAATAATGGCGATTGATGTAAGCCGTCTCGGTAAGTACCGGTAGCCAGCCAAAGACCATTCACACCACATTCACCAATCAACGGGAACCCATCAGCAGGAATTGGCCGGTTACCAACCTGGATTGAAAGAATCTCAGCATCATGTAAGTTAATATCCAACTGATCTAACGCACAATCTAACAAGAACTGCACATCAGAAATCAGTGCCTGACTGCGTGGTTTTTCAGCCAGAATATTAGTCGCACCAAGATACAGCACACCATCACTACGTGGTACACAATGCAGACCACAGGCAAAGGCCCGGTTAGGGGTACGGATGACTGATGTCGGCAATTCTCTGCCTTTTGGCATCCTGACCAGAATTGACACCCCATAGCCGGCAAAGATTGGCGGGATTTGGCGAACAACAGAAGGGATATTTGATAACAGATCTAACGAATGCGCCCCGGCAGCAACAACGACTTTATCCGCCATTAAACGCTCACCACTTAACAATTCAACACCGGTAGCTACACCATCCTCAATCAGCACACATTTAACATTCTCGTCTTTAAGGACACCACCTTCAGCAACAAATGCAGCATCCAGCTTTTCCAGTAATAAATGCGAGTCCAAGGCATGTTCATCAGGGATATACAAGGCACGAAGCGGACGTACCAAGTCGTTAGGCTTTAACCACTGAATTTCACGCGGATCAACGGTTTCATAAGGAGCCGCATAATCGATCAAGGTTTGTTCGATAGCTTCATAATTGATCGTGTCAACGCCTTCCATCCCGGCAGTGTTGAGTATCACATGAGTCCCTTTGGCGGTGGACAGCGACCTTGTATCACCGGAAGAGTCCGCTAACCGCTGCGCCCAAGCCGGCCAAAGCTCCTTGGAGATACAATCCATATTCAATTTTAACTTACCGTGTTCACTCGCTAATAAACCACTGGTAATTTCGCCAAAACAACCATTCATCGCACCTGCGGCTTTAGAGGCAGCATTAGTTCTATCAGTTTCGCCAACCCGACAAACGGAAGAATTTCTGCTTGCCAGCTCATAGGCGATTGAACCTGCAATTGCCCCTGAACCAACGACAATAAAGTCGTATTTCACTTATTTACTCCTGTATGGCCTACGGCCAGTTTATTTAAAATATTTTGTCAACAACGACGGACAAATAATTACCCCCCTCTTACATTGGGGATATTTTTACAGCTTTACATCAATAGTAAAAAAATAATCTTGTGTTCATCAGCAATTAAAATGACGAATCACACTCAGTTCTATGCTGAATTTAAAAACAAACATGCAATAAAAAATTGTCACATTAGAAACAGTTTCAATTTATTATCAAATAAATACAATCACCCATAAAAATTAACTTAAACAAATTTACAATATAAAAAACAAACAAAAACAACAAGTTAAATTATTTCACAAAAATATCATTTAAATTTAATAGTAATAATAACAAAATGATACTATTAGGTTGGAAATAAAATTTGCAAATCAGGAGAGAACAATAGTCATCAAATACAAAACTGTCAAATAAATTTATTCTTATATTATAAATAAAAAAATCATATAAATGCTTTCAATATAAAATAAAAACAATTTATACTTAAATTGTTACGGGGAACAATATTCTAAATGTCTTTTATTCTTCAATAAAAAAACAAAAATCCTCAAGAAAGGTGTTTTTTTAAATTTATATTTGCCATCAATTTTCACCAAAATATATAAAAAAATCGACATATGTTATTATACCAATAATGACTATTATATTGGTGATTATTGATATCGCTAAATTAGAGAAGTTAAGGAAAAACCCCGTCCCTCTTGCTCAGAACGAAATTATCTCTGCCGGATTAAACGTGCTTATCACTCCCAGAGCACCCTTAACCAACGGAATGACGACCGGAGAGAGATAGGAACCCAGCGGGATACTCGCGTGGTCAATGCAAGTAAGCATGGTAAAGTCGTCGTTGCGTCTAGTAAGATCGTCGCTGATAGCTTTGCCAATGCGCACCGTCTGCGCCAGTCCATGACCGTTCCAGCCATGTACCATATACACGGGTACACTGTCGCCGCTCTTACGGGCATCGGTTGCACCGTTCAGGGTCAGATCGCTGATCCCACCCCAGGAATATTCTAGTTCGATTTTTTCCAGCTGCGGGAACACGGTTCTGATACGCTCAAGCAGATAGTTGTTCACATCACGCGGTGACCAAGAGTTGCCAGTACCCTGTCCACCGAACAGCAGGCGGTTGTTACGCACCGCACGATAGTAGTCAACCTGTAACTGTGTATCGTAGACCGGCATATCTGACGGGATCAGCTCTTTGACATCCACTGGCAACGGCGGTGTTACCGACACGTAGGTAAAAAAAGGCACCGTGGTGGAAGGGCCGGAGATAAACTCACCCGTGGAGCCATGCACACCCAGCACCACGGCTTTACTCGCCCTGATAACCCCCCACTCAGTTTCTACCACTGTGCTACCAGCCTCCTGCCTGATGCCCTTCACTTTCGTGCTGTCATAAATTCGCCCACCCAGTCTGGCGAAACCATAAACCAAGCCACGCAACAGTGCCAGAGACTGGACCTGCCCGCTGATACTGTCGATATTTGCTCCATGGTAGATACCCGACCGCACATACTCTTCCTGTAGTTCGTGCGGTCCAATAACCTTCACCGCCGTATCGCCCAGACGGCGCCGGGCATCGGCATTAGCCACCAGCGTCCCCATGTGGCCTGCGTGCACCGCAACAGTGATATGACCATATTTGCGGTCACATTCGAAATTGTAACGCTCACGGAGTTCATCCACGAGATTCATCGCTTCAACAGACGCAAAACGCCATAAGCGTTTAGCCTCATCGGATGAAAGTTTTTCCAGCATGGTTTCAGCTTCCCAGCGAGCGAGTCCGGGGGTCATCTGTCCTCCGTTGCGACCAGAAGCGCCTGAACCAATGTTATCCTTTTCAACCAAAATCACGTCCACGCCCGCTTCCGCAAGATGCAATGCAGTGGAAGCACCCAGCAATCCACCGCCGATGACCACAACCTCGCAGTTCTGGTCTCCAGGCAGACTTCCAAAAGCGGGCCAGTCAGCCAGAGAAGCTTCATAATAGTTGGCTGGCATGGCGTCAGCAGCAGCGTCTTTATGCCAGTTCCAGATACGCGGGTCCAACCTCAACCGGCTGGCTCTGTGCTGCGCATCCTCCAACAGTATCGGCCAGAGCTTATCAACATTGACGGCAGAAACATCGGCCGCAGTTAAAGTCCGGGCGAGTAGGGAGAAGGAAGGAAGTACGGATGAAAGTACTCCTGCCCCCGCGAGCGTCGCGGCGATAGAGATAAAGTCTCTCCTGTTCATTGTCATTTCAGCACTCCTGTCGTGATCTTGAAATCACCCGCAGGCCTAGTCCGGGGCGTTTCCCTGTAAGTGAATCCGGCTCTCTGAGCTGTATTTATTGCTGCCAGAGCTCCCTTTCAGACCGGCGAGAATCAGCAGGATAATGGTGCCGATAAACGGAATGAGATGCAGCAGTAACCACCAAGCGCTACAGTTGATGTCATGCAGGCGGCGGGCATTCACTGCTAGCGCGGGCAAAAACGTGAGCAGCAGATAGACGGCGCTGAACCAGCCCATATAAACTTCAGGATTGGCAACAGCAAAGTAGTTTTCAAGGAAAGAGATAATAAATACAGCCAGAATCTGGAACAGAACGAAATACCAGAACTCTTTACGCCGGGCTCGCCCCCTGAAACATGCATAGTTCTTTAATACATTTAAATACCAGTGCATTGTTGTCCTCTCTTGTGAAGCAGCAGGTTCTACCCTGCCGCCCTGCGCATTACCAACCCGTAAGGTCTGCACCCATTCAGTCAGCGCACGCGCAAACTCCCAGTCATTACGCCCCTCCCCCTTTACGGTTCAGCCAGATCGAGCAGCACAGACTCCAGAATGTTGAGTGCTTCGTCAAAAACATTATTTTGTATGGTCAGCGGCGGAAGGAAACGTATCACATTGCCGTGTACACCACACATCAGCAGGATCAGACCACGCTCCAACGCTTTCTGACATACCGCGTTGGTAAAGCTGGCATCGGGTTCCTGACTGTCCGCACGGTTAAACTCTGCCGCAATCATCAGCCCAAGCCCACGCACGTCGGCGATCTGCGGGACACGCGGTCGCAGTTCATGCAGACGCTGTTTTAGCTGGTCTCCCAGCTGCGTCGCCCGCTCATTCAGCTTCTCCTCTTCGATCACATCCAACACCGCATGGGCAGCCGCAATTGCCACTGGGTTACCACCATAGGTTCCCCCCAGACCACCAGGCACTACAGCGTCCATCAACTCTGCACGTCCCGTCACAGCCGCCAGCGGCAAACCACCCGCCAGACCTTTCGCCATAGTGGTCAGATCGGCAGCCACCTCATGATGCTCCATGGCAAACAGTTTACCCGTACGCGCGAAACCGGTCTGGATCTCATCGGCGATAAGTACAATACCGTGGCAATCGGCGATCTCACGCAGGGCTTTGAGCAGCTCGGTAGGCGCAGGATAGAAACCACCTTCGCCCTGTACCGGTTCGATGATGATGGCAGCGACGCGCGTGGGATCAATGTCGGCTTTAAAGAGATTATCCAGCGCATTCAGCGTCTGTTCCACGCTAATGCCATGCAGCCCAACCGGAAACGGAACACGATAAATATCGCTAACTAGCGGGCCGAACCCCATTTTGTACGGTGCAACTTTGCCAGTTAATGACATACCGAGGAAGGTACGACCATGGAAAGCACCGCTGAAAGCTACCACGCCACTGCGCCCGGTAGCGGCGCGCGCGATCTTCACAGCATTTTCCACCGCCTCGGCCCCGGTAGTGACAAAGACGGTCTTCTTCGCAAAATTACCAGGCACCAGGCGGTTCAGACGTTCGGCCAGCGCCACATAATTTTCGTAGGGCACTACCTGATGACAAGTGTGGGTAAACTGTTCCAGTTGTTCTCTGGCTGCCGCGATGACACGCGGATGGCGGTGCCCGGTATTTACCACGGCGATACCGGCGGCAAAATCAATATAACGTTGCCCCTGAACATCCCAAATTTCAGCGTTTTCCGCCCGCTCCGCATAGACTTGAGTGGTCACGCCCACGCCTTTCGCAATAGCCGCGCTGCGTCTTTTGGCTAACATAGATTCAGTCATAAATGAAAATTCCTCCGCAATCTGAATAAGTGGGCTTCAGCAGGCAGACTCCCGATGTAATGACGGTAGGATCACCAAACGCAGTGAAGGTACTTCACCATCGGCTGACTGATTAACGTCCTGACACTTCCATAGTGAACCGGAACGCACTCCCGGCACTGTCGAGGTCACGACCCGCGCATCGTCATTAATAACCAGTACTGGCTTACCAATGGCTCCCAGAGCGGGTAGAAGTAACCGATCCAGCGTTGAAACCAGCATATCTGCCGCCGCAACGCCGACAAAATCCTCACCGATGAGTACCGGGTGAGCTATTGTAATCGTGTAGGCTCCGTTGCAGACATAATCCACATAAGGACCGTCGATAAAGGGAAGATGGCAACTTGCCGGCTGCCGGAACCAGTCAAACAACCGGAAGTCCAGACGCCTGCACTGCTCCTGATTATGTTCCAGTTGTGCCTGTTGAATGGTGCTCCCTTCCTGACGCCACCACTCCAACGTCCAGTAGCCTCCCTCCTCCCCAGCCGTCTTCATTGACACATAACTGGCAAACCCCGCCCCGTTACACCAAGCGTTGTCATGCAGTACATCGTGGATATGTTTTTGCAATGCAGCGCGCTGCTCCCGCGTTAAGCGGGCACCTTCCGTATAATGTAAAGGCATCTGCGATAAAATACGCGCCGTCGCCTCTGCCAAGGCTGCGGTAGCCCTCTGTGCCGAGGTCAGGATATCGTCTAGGATGTTCCTGGCCCGTTCTGCATGTATGTTGTTGTACATATGCCACTTCCTTTCCTGAGATGAATGCAGCCGCGTTACTCGCGGGCGGGTTTCTGCAAGAACGGCGCATCGGTATCCATGCGCAATTTGCATTCAAGCAGGTGGTCGGTAATTCGGGCAATCATTCTCTGCGCCAGCTGATAACAGGCGAAGTCGTCAGCCTTATGTAGAACGTCTAAAAGTGAACGCCAGGAGGTAACAACTTCGCGGTGTACAGCAGCCTCCCGGTACAGAAGCGCCACCAAAGGCGTCCATTCGGCCTGAATCTCCAGCTCCTGGTTAGCAAGCCTCGCCGACTGCGCTTGGGATGCCAGGGTTAACAGGCAACGCATATCTGCCTGTATACGAGCATCTGGTTGCGTCGCGGCCGCAAAACTGTCAATCAACTGCCCAAGCATCTCCAGTTCACCCGGCGTTGAGCGTTGCGCCGCAAGCCTCGCGCTATGGCCGATCACTGCACAGTGAAATTCGCTGAAATCCGCTAGCTCGCCTGAAGCCATCAACCGCAACGGATGATATTTCCGCATTATCTCAACGGGAACCTGACATACGAAACTACCGCCATGACGTCCTCGCCGGGTATCGATCAACTGCCTGGTGCGCAGCGTATTCAGAGCATCACGTACCGTTACTGGCGATACACCCAACAAACGCGACAGCTCGTTTTCATTAGGCAACTGCTCATCGGTCTGTAATACCCCAGAGATGATCGCGTTACTTAAACGTTCCACAACCTGTTCGGTCCGGGTGGCCTGATCGAGCTGTGCGTAGACGATGGAATATGCCATCATTCTTTAATTCCTGATTGAAAAAACACGGATTCCGACATGTCTGCAAACGACACTAAAAAATACCGTGGCGATGCAGCGCTTTCGCATCCTCCGGGACCGGGGTGATAGCATCCCAAAGCTCAGCCACTTTACCGTTCTCAATGCGCCATAGCTCGAAATAGCTGTGACGCGCTCCGGCAATACTCCCCTCCGAATGGGTCAGAACAAATTGCCCATCGGCTACCGTACGGTGAATTTTAGTGTAATGCAGACCCTGCCCTTCATCCCTGAGTTGCTTAAGAAACGAGATGACTGCCGCCGTACCATCGGGAATATCGGGGCTGTGCTGGCGAAACAATTCACCATTGGTGTAGTTCCCAAACTCTTCGTAGTAACCCTCGATCAGGGTACGTGTAAAAAAGTTGACCACCAGTTCGCGATTCTTCTCCCGGTTATGGCTATGACCTGCTTCAGTCGGGCCGTCTAACTGAGTCCGGCCACTGGCGTTGGGTGCGGCCTGTGGTACCAGGCCGTCCCAATGCTCCACGATTAAGCCGTCGGCAACCCGGTACAGATCGAAACCGACCAACGGCCGGTCGTCTAACCCCATAAAACGACCGTGGATAGCGACCAGATCACCATCCTGCAATACACGATACGTTTCGTGGTGCAGTTCAGGATGTGTGCAGACCAGCTCACGTAATCCGGCAAGACCCTCTTTGACCAACGGGGAATGTTCGATGAAATGCGGCGAAAAACAACGCTCAAGCGCCCCTACATCACGGTCAGTAAACAGCTCGTGGTGCGCGCGCGACACTAGATCGCGTGGAGATCTATTCTGAATCATTACGGATGTCCTGTGTCAGTCGTTGGAACTCATCACGTGTTTGATACGCGTATATTCATCGAAGCCATAAACCGACAGATCTTTACCATATCCGGAGCTCTTGAAACCACCGTGCGGCGCCTCTGCCGTAAGAGGAATATGGGTGTTAATCCAGACAGTACCGAAATCGAGTTCACGTGACAGGCGCAACGCGCGGCCATGGTCGCGGGTCCAGACACTGGAGGCCAGTCCGTATTTCACATCGTTAGCTTTCTCTATGGCATCCTGTTCATCGAGGAACTTCTGCACCGTGATAACCGGGCCGAAAATCTCGGTCTGGATTGCTTCGTCGTGCTGTTCCAAGCCGGTAATTACCGTAGGTTCAAAGTAATAACCCAAACGTTCGGCCTGACGGCCTCCTGTTTCGATACGGGCATAAGCGGGCAGACATGCAATGAACCTTTTGACCTGCTCCAGCTGACGAATATTATTGAGCGGTCCATACAGCGCCTCTTCATCTTCCGGATCACCAAAGCGGGTGACTTTAGCTGCCGCCACCAGTTTGGCAACGAAGGTATCGTAAACAGATTCATGCACCAGCACACGCGAGGCTGCTGTACAATCCTGACCAGCGTTAAAGAACCCCGCAGTAACAATGGTCTCCACTGCTTTATCCATATCTGCATCGGCGAAAACAACCACTGGTGCTTTGCCCCCTAGCTCCAAATGTGTTCTGGTGAGATTAGTCGCCGCCGAAGAGGCAACCTGCAAGCCTGCACGCACGGAACCCGTGATGGCAACCATAGCTGGCGTTTTGTGTGAAACGACCAAGGCACCCGCTTTGGCATTACCCAACACCACGTTGAATACACCGGCAGGGAAGAACGGATTGGCCAATTCAGCCAGTAACAGAGTACTTTCCGGCGTGGTATCGCTCGGTTTGAGTACCACAGTATTGCCCGCAGCCAGCGCAGGCGCTATCTTCCATACGGCCATCATCAGTGGGTAATTCCACGGCGTAACTTGACCCACCACGCCTAGTGGTTCGCGCCGGATGCTGGTCGTCATATTAGGAAGATATTCAGCAGTAGCTTTGCCTTCCAGAAAACGGGCGGCACCAGCGAAGAAACGGATATGATCCACTGACGTCGCAATTTCCTCAGAGGCAATCATATGCTTGAGCTGCCCCGTATTGCGGCTTTGCACTTCGATCAGACGTTCAGCGTTTTTTTCCACTGCATTGGCTAATGCCAGCAATGCCTGCTGACGGGCTGACGGGGTGCTGCCCCCCCAGATCTTGAACGCCTCTTTAGCTGATGCATACGCTTCATCAACATCCGCCGCAGTCGCGTTAGGAGAACGCGCATAAGCTTCACCAGTGACCGGGCTTACCAGATCAAAATATTCGGAACTTTTAGATTCAACATACTGACCATTAATGAAATGCCTGAGCATTGGCACCGTCATGGTTACCTCCTGATGGATTGGATAACATAAAATATAACCTATAATTTAATATATTAAATGGTTAAATCAATGTCAAATTTGTAACAATAAAGTAAAAAAACAAAAGAGCAATCAGATACATAAATGTAACTTTCGGCACTCCTGCTTAGGAAAATATGCCGATCTATGAACAGGATCGAGGATTTCAGATTTTACGGACCGGGAAAATGGACAAACCAACGGGTTCAGTCTCTATTACAAAGAACGGCAAATAAAATAGCCCTAATGGGATAGGTTCTTAATCAATGTCATTTTGAAAAGATGAGGGTTATTAAAATAAAAGCGTTTATTTATTAAAATAAGCTCGTTATGTGATTCTAGATTTTCACTTAATCCCATTCAACCATGTCTATTTAAATGATGTTTAAATAAATCGGCAAACTCATTTAATCACGATTTATTACATCAATAACAGTGAAAATTCTCTCGGATTAATGAGCTAGAAAGCTGATAATGATTAGATGAGTATTTAAGCGTTAAATCACACTAAAGGTATAAAAAAAGGCATGATTTACATAAAACCGTAAAAAAGCCACGCTATAGGACGGATTAAAACAGTATATACCCAATAGATTTCAAGTTGCAGGGCGGCGGCAAGTGAACGCAGCCAACAAAGCAGCAGCTTGAAAGGTGAAGGGTATAAAACAAGTTTAAACAGACGTATTTAATGTATCACAGCATTTAATAACAAATGCAACACAATAATGCCAAAAGTAATCTGGTTCTTATTCGGTTAAGTCATTTATTTTCGGATTTTGTTATTCTGATTTTTCATGAATAATTATTTAACTAGCTGATGGGGAAGTTTAATCCCAAGTTGAAAACGTAATTAAAACCGGTTAATTCTTTAAATATATTGTTTTATTAACCTATTTCATATTCTTATTTATCCTTTTTTACAGGGTATAAATAACTTTTCAAAATAGTAGATCACTTAGAGGGAACTCAGCCCAGTTTTTGCGATCTGATCAATTGCAAAAAATCCCAAACCACTAAACGGACTGAGTTATGCCTGTCATAGCACTGATACTCCGCAATGAACGACGCCAGATGAAAAAAATTATCCAGAGCACCCGAGATAAAAATTCTGCACGCAGACTCATGGCCATGTTGATGCTACATCGAGGTGACTCTGTCTCACAAGTCGCCAGAACCCTTTGTGCCGGTCGTTCTTCCATCAATCGCTGGATAAATTGGTTTACTTTATATGTCCTGGAAGGTTTGAAAAGCCTACCTGCGGGCAGACCCACGGTCTGGAATTTAATCCCACTTTATCCTTTGCTATCTTTTTTATTGCAACATTCTCCCCAACAATTAGGTTGCCTGCGTTCTCGTTGTAGTCTTGAACTTTTTATAATTAAAATCAATGCATTATTAAATATAAAATTATCCATCAGCACCTTCTATCGTTACTTACACAAAATGAGTATCGTTTGGCGAAGAGCAGTCCCAACGCTTAAATTACCCGATCCCGAATACCCTGAAAAAATGGCGAAAATTACCAAGGCGTTGTCAACGTACTCGGAAAAACATCCCGTTTTTTATGAAGATGAAGTCGATATCGAGCTAAATCCAAAAATCGGCTCTGACTGGTATTTAAAAGGGTAGCAAAAACGTATAGTGACACCAGGAAAAAATCAAAAACATTACCTTGCGGGTTGCTTGAATGTTCAAACAGGGAAAATCACTTATATTGGCGGGTTAAATAAAAATTCTCGATTATTTATCAATGTATTGGAAGAACTTGATCACCAATATTGTCACGCTGAGACCCTCACGTTGATTTTAGATAATTATAGTATTCACAAAAGCCGGAAGGTCAGTAATTGGCTGGCCCATCCTCCTAAATTTAATCTATTGTTTTTACCTGTTTATTCCCCCTGGCTGAATAAAATTGAGCGCCTGTGGCAATCCCTGCATGAAACGGTGACACGAAATCATTGCTGTCAGTATATGTGGCAGTTGCTTGAAAAAGTGAAAACGTTTTTGAATTCATTCTCCTACAGGACTAACAGAGAGTAAAAAGAGAGGGTGTATCATAATTATGAAATAATGAAATGGACACCTCCCCAAAACGGCTTCAGTGAGCCATGCTGAATACATCAGCAAAAATATAAAGAGGTGTCAATGGAACAAGTTATCGGAATTGATCTGGCAAAGCGAGTGTTTCAATTACATATTGCGTCTCCGCTCGGAAAAATGATTAAAAATACCGTGGTAACGCGCGATAAACTGACGACATTCATTGCTCAACAACCCCCTTCTAAAATAGTGATGGAGGCTTGTGGCAGCCCAAATTACTGGAGCCGACAATTTAAACGCTGTGGTCATGAGGTGAAGCAAATCAGCCCCCAATATGTCGCCCCATTCAGAATGGGCAGCAAGAATGATAAAAATGATGCCGTGGCTATTGTGGAAGCAGACAGTCGTCCGGGGATGCGTTATGTGCCGGAAAAAACACAGGAACAACAGGATATTCAGTGTTTGCATCGTGTTCGCCAACGGCTAATGAAAAACAGAACGGCGCTGATTAATCAAATACGGGGATTGGGCTTAGAATATGGCATTGCTATACCCGAAAGCGCTCACAAGGTTGAGCAATGTTTGCCTGAGCATCTGGAAAACGCGGAAAATGACCTGACCCCGTTGAGCCGTGAATTATTTCAGGAACTCTTGCTTGAACTCAAAGAACAGCAGCAGCGTCTGAAAGTGCTGGATAAACACCTCAACCATTTGAATGCACAAGAAGAAGATATTCGCTGTCTACTGACGCTACCGGGTATTGCTCCACTGGGGGCATCCGCTTTGATGATAGCGCTGGGAGATAGTACGGATTTCAAAAATGGCCGCCATTTTGCCAGTTATCTGGGGCGGGTTCCAAGAGAACACAGTAGTGGTGGCAAAGTCAGGTTATTGGGTATCACGAAACGCAGGGATGGCTATTTGCGAGGAATACTGATTCATGGTACCCGTTCCAGTTGTTTATCGGGTGCAAAAAATCCCTGACGAACAATGTAATGGATTACAACGCGGGTTAAAAGGCGTGATAGCCTGCAGCGGGCTCAATAAAGCGGCAGTTGCCCTGGCAAATAAAAATGCCCGAATAGCCTGGGCTCTGGTCAGCCAACAATCGAGTTATGAACCACGATGAGTTACCCATGATGTAAATGATGTAGAAGTCCATAAGTTGATGTACTGACAGGTCGAACCGACTCTCTGTGAACCTGGTAAATAGCTCAGTCTATCGAGACTGTTGAAATAATGAGGGCAGAGAGTGCGGATTTTCATCAGGGCTCATTGAAGCCGAATATATGTTTGCGACTACGTTGTCAGAAAAATTTACTCACCTACTTGAATTGAATCAGTGTCCATATAGTTATTTAGATAAATTTTTAATTAAAAAATAAGAAAACCCGGAATGATAATCGTTTTACAAGCTTAAACCCTTCATCTTTTTAACATTATTCACTTTCTCTTTTTACTTGCATTTCTCTTTTTTAATAATTTCAAACTCCTTTTATTTTACGTTGATTTAACCTACCATGATCATTTAAAAGTGAAAATACAGAAAGATTAAAGATTAAAGATTAAAGATTAAAGATTAAAGATTTTATATAATAGGATGATATTAATGTACTTTTTCGGCATCATTTTACAAAACAAATCATCAAAATAATGCAATAAAAAAATTAGTAAAACGGGTTAATTAAGCAAAACTTAAATCCTGAGAAAAGGTTGATTATCTGAAAAAACATAAAAGGATATCTTTACATTATCAGGTTATTTACTGACCAGCGTGGAATCTTACTTTTTATGGACCTCTTCATCATTAAAATGATCTGATCATCCTATTTCATAAAAAGTGATTTTGACGATGACCATTTTTAATTATATCAATGATATCCCTGACCCGTGCGATGGCATCAATAAAAAACATGAATTAATGGATGTGATTTTTCTGGTCTTTGCAGCTGTTCTAAGTGGTGCTTCTGGCTGGAAATCCATTCAGAAATTTGGCGAGTGACAATTAAAGTGGCTTAAACAGCATGCCGCTTTTACTCACGGCATTCCCCGCCGACACTGTATTACGAATATTATCAAGGCCATTGATAGTGATGAACTCATTGGGTTACCGAGAAAAATCAGGGACACAGTCGTACAGAACAACGTACTGTGATGCAAATCAGCTCCGAGCTCCCTGAGACATTTCAACGCCGCTGGCCATCGATACACAGTTTGATAGAAGTGGCCTTCGAAAGAAGAGTAAAAGGAGAAACCTATTGTGATTCACGCGAGTATATGAGTCCATTACCGTTGGATACTGAAGCAGCAGCAAAAGCAATTAGGCAGCACTGGGGGATCGAAAATGAACTGCACTGGACACTAGATGTCACCTTTCGGGAAGATGAATTATCCCTGAAAGACCCAGATGGGACGGCTCATATGGCGTTATTTAACCGGATTGCATTAAACATGCTCAAAGACTAAAAAAAATCAGGCATCAAAACGCCGGAGAGCAGCGTGGTCAGGAGAATTTCGCAGTGAACTTATCTTTGGTTGAATTATGAGCAAAGTGGAATCTCACTCTGAGTACTTGCTGGACCTATATGTGGAACCGGTACATGGGTTTTAGAAAAACGGCGCTATAGATTTCGCAAATAACTAATAACCACTGGTTTAGCTGCCAATAGATTTCATACAAGAACTGTTGTCGATAATAATGCTCTAGGTGCAACCGCTGGTTAAAACTTTAGATTTTGGTTAAGTCAAACATCGGACTACGACACGACCTGCAAAGCCAATATTGCTAAAGGTATAGCTGATGGAAATTTGATCTTGCTTATAGCTATGTTCATTGCTGAGAGTTTTACGCTAGTTTTTCTTAATTTTTGGTGTAGCATATCAATGAAAAGTGTATAATATGGATCTTTTTCTATGTATTGTTTTTTTTAGTTTTTATCTATAGATGATGCTCTTTAATTCAACAGCTTTAAAGTGACGTTGCATATCGTCTAACGCTCAGATTCATCATCATATAAGTACAATATGGCAATTAGATGACACAACAAGATAATAGTAACAAATATAAACCAGTTTTTAGTAAGGCTAACATGCCGTTAACTATGCAATATCTTGGTGGAAAATCGAGAATAGTTGACAATATCTTTGATTCTATTAAACAAAGTTTCCCTGAAGTCAATACATTTGTTGACCTATTTTCGGGTTCAGGGGTTGTTGCTTATCAAGCTTCTCATCTTGGTTATCGAGTAATTGCGAATGACATTCAACCATATTCAGCTTGCATTCTACGTTCTCTTCTAAAAAAAACATCAGATAATATGCGGCCTTTAATTTTGCGTTTAGAAAAAATTACTAATAGTGAATTGTTTTCTAAGAATAGAGAGGAATATTTGCAAGATTTCCTAGTTGAAGATGATTTTTTTAACAAGGCGTTTGAAGAAAATTTTAACTGGAAAGAGTATGAGTATTTTTGCAATAATACGGTACTTATCGATGGTACTAGAGCTGAAGCTAATCGTTTGAGCAAAGAAAAACCATGGACATTATTTCTAGCATATTACCGCAATACTTATTTTGGTGTTAGGCAGTGTGCTGAACTGGATTTTTTAAAAGAATTAAGTTTTGAGTTATCCGAAAATATTAGAGATCAACTTGATGCTTGCATTATTTCAGTGATGACAGATTGTGTATCAAGCACAACTCACTTAGCTCAATATTTAAAGCCATCATCAGAAAAATCAGCATATAATTTATTAAAAAAGAGAAAAAAAAGTTTAATTAATGAAACAATAAAGCGCTTAAATTCGATTTCTTCTAAGCCTTTCATTCAAGATGCTGATGTATATAATTTGGATTTTAGGCAAGCTCTTAAAATATTGCCTCAATATAAAGATATGATTATATATGCAGATCCCCCATATTTTAAAGAGCATTATTCTCGTTATTATCATGTTCTTGATACGTATATTATTTATGATTATCCGGAATTAACTTTTAATAAAGTTTTAGGAAAAACAACTGTTGGACGATATCGTGAGGGGCGCTTGGTTTCTCCATTTGGAAAGCGTTCAACCGCAAAAAGTGCATTTGAGGTTCTTTTGAAGCAATCAATATCTAAACGAGCAAAATTGGTGATTAGCTATGCCTGTTCTTCTATAGTTGATTTATCCTTTTTTAAAGAATTATCTGAAACATACAAAATACCATTAATTATTGATGAATTTAATCTTGTACATACAGGGCAAGGGCAATCGAGGCATAAATCTGTAACTGAATATTTATTGAAGTTTGATATCAAATGAAACTCGCAGATATTTTAGAGGATATTCAACCTCAACATGACTATCCGGCAGGACTAATTCATCCATATTGGGCTAGGAAGCCAATAAATGTTATTGAGCTACTTATTGAACAGTTCAGCAATGAGGGGGATTTAATTCTTGATCCTTTCATGGGCTCTGGTACTTCTGTATTTGGAGCATTAAAACGAAGACGTCGTATAATAGGTTCTGATCTTAACCCACTGGCTTGTTTACTTGTTAACGCTATTCTAGGTTCTGCAAATAATAAAACGGAACGCAAAGAAGAATTTCTATCTGCGTATAATGTGCTAGCGGAGTATGCAATAGCACTTTATAATATCGGGAACAATGAATGTGTTGAACGTGAAACTTATGAGGTCAAAGGGCAGTACTCGAATGGAGAGTTTGAGCTAAAATTGTTCTCTCATAAGATTAAGCCTATAAATAATAGATCCCTGAAAGGTAAGCCTAGAGAGTATCATAGTGCACATTATTATTATTCCCCCTCTGCATCTTCAGTATCAGAACCATTAGATTTTTCAAATATAGAATTTACTGAAAATACAAGAATTGCCGTTCATTCTGGTGTTAATGCGTCACATTTTTTTACTCGCCGTAACATTGATTTTATCAATTATGCTTTGAGATATATTCAACAACCTTCTATTTCATCAGATACTAAAGAATTATTGACGATTTTTTTATCTTCATTGCTACCAATGTTGCGCTTAAGTGATAAAAAGGCTAGTTCTCAGTGGCCTTATTGGCGGCCAAAACAAACATTGACTTCTCGTAATCCTATTGTTGCTTTACATAGAAGAAAACGTGCATTCTTAGATATGTTTGAATGGGTTAGTCAAGAAATACATAAACCCGAGGATGCGTCTATTTTTCAGTTGCCAGCAAGTGTTGTTAATTCAATGATTACGCAACCTGTAGATCTCATTCTTACGGATCCACCTTATGCAGATCATGCGCCATATTTGGAGTATTCTGAACTTTTTTGGAGTATTGTATCTGGTAAGACAACACGCTCATTGTGGGAGCATGAAATTGTAAAAACTAATGCTGTTGGAAGAGGTTCTGATTCTGAGCAATATGAAGACAGAATGAGAGAAACATTGATATCTACATTAGAGAGCTTGAAGAACGGTGGTTACTTTATTTTCTTTTATGTTGATAAGAATCTTAATCATTGGAATGCAATTAAGTCAGCAATAAAAGCAGCATCATGTGTAGTTGAGGAAGTTGTTCCAATTTGCAAGCAAAGACGCTCGATGAAAACCGTTACGAGCCCAGGTAAAACACTTGATGGCGATCTTATTATTGTATGTAAAAAGAGGCTGAATGATGGTATAGAATTACCATTATTAACGATGCAAGATATATTGGATACCTTACCGAAGGATGTTTCTTATTTTAATAAATTTTCAAATTTTATGAAAACGTATCTACAAAGCAATATTATGGATCTTGACTGTTGGAATATTAAAGACATATCAAGGATTATCTAATATGTATTGGCTATTAAGCGAAGAAAAACAAAAAAAAGTTAGGGAATTAGTTGATCAAGTCGTGTTAGCTCTTTCTGATATGCCTCATAAGCCTCCTCATGCAGATCAAATATTTCCATTTCAGGGGCGTAAAGCAATTAATCACGCAAAAACTGTTATCAATATACTCACAGATGTTGATGCTATTGTATGTGACCCCTTTGTTGGATCTGGGAGTTTTGGGTATGCATCTGTTCTATTAGGTCGTCATACGCTTGTGAACGAGTATGAGCCTTATACATATAGAATAATGTCTGCACCATATGACTTACCCGAACGTTACGAACTTGAAGCAGCGTTTAAACAAGTCATTCCATTGCTCCAGTCTATTACTGATTACTATTATCGAACTATTTGTACTTGTGGGCATTCAATAGTTGCTGACTCTTATTTCTATGATCGTGAACCAGAAAGATATTTAAATATTACACATCATGAACGTCTTGGCCCTAATGGTCAGAATGTAACATTTAGAGGAGCTTATCGTTGTAAGAATTGTGGGAACGAAACTAAATTTTTTAACGATTTTGATAAATTAGTATTGGATAAGTTAGAGGAGGAGAATAATGAATTTTTTAACATTAAACTCATTGAAAACTCAAGGATTAATTTAAGTAAAGAATTTATTTTATATGGCTCATTATTTCCTAAACGTAGCAGGATTGTTTCCTTTAAAATGTGGGATGTACTTGTTTCAAGTAATATTCCAATGAAAAGTAAAATATTTTTGGAAAATGTGTTTTTATCGATAATTCCATCTTTAAAATACAAGGATTATCGTAGTAAAAGTCAAGATTTGCATTGCCCCAAAATTATGTTAAGGGAAAATAATCCTTTTAATCTTTTTGTAAAACAGTATAAAAAAAGAAGGGATACACTTTATAAATATAATGAATCTTTCTCTGGAACTATTAATCTAAGTTGTAAAGATTTTAGAGTATTTATGAAAGAGCAAGCAGAAGAATCCGTTAATATCGTTATTACGGATCCTCCTTGGCATGATGGAAATGCTTATTTTGAAAGAGCACAATTATACCATCCTTGGATTGGTTTTAATCTAAAAAATGACGAAGAGAGATTAGCAAATGAAGTTATAGTTAGTGATTCTCCTGAACGCCCACATAAAAAGAATTATGATAGATGGTGGAATGATATAGACGATTTATTCAGACAAAGCTATCGTGTTTTAAAACCGGAATCATTTTTAGTGCTCTATTTTCGACCTGTACCTGCAACTAGATGGATTAGCAATTTTAATCGATTGAAATTGTTAGCTAGGAAAAACGGTTTTGAGCCTTTATTGACAATTGATTTGTCAAATAACGACCCATCAATGAGAATACAACAAAGTGCGCATTATGCTTTCAGTAGCGACTTAATTTTGACTTTTTTACGGCTATCTCCCGATGAAATGCGATATTATATTAATGATCTAGATTTAGATGAGTTAGGATTTAGAGTGGCAGTTATATTGCAGGATCGTTTAGTTCGTTCATTTACTAAACATGAGTGGTGGAATGAAATATTTGAGTCTTTAAGAAAAGAAGGGGTGGTAGAGTTACATTTACCAAAAAACCGCTATGTTATTGAGCGCATTTTCTCTAGAGTCTGTGAAAAGAGGAATGATGGCACATATTTACCAAAAGCAACTACACCATATTCTGACGAAATATTTAATGTGCCATATATTGAACGTGTTTCATTGTATGTCCCATATGTTATTGAGGAATTATTAAATAAAAGTGATAAGTTTACTTTTGATCAATTTTTATTGAAGATTGCTGAGTTTGTTGAAAATGGTACTCGTGCAATCATTGAAGATATTTTAGGTGATGGAGAAGATAACATTGCAAGCCTATTGGAACTTTATGCAGAGCCAATAGATGGTGGCAAGTATTTTACAAAACGCCCTGTACCTAAAATCCCGGAGAATATTGTTAATTTACTTGAACTCAATCCAATTGAGTTTGAAAATTTTGTTGCAAAATTGCTTGAGTTAGAAGGTTATAAAAATGTTGCAGTATCCGGACGATCAGGAGATCGTGGTGTTGACATTCGTTGTAATGATGAAGAAGGTAATTTGGTCATAGTTCAGTGCAAAAGATATACGAAAAGTAAAATTGGTTCGACACCGATACAACGTCTTCATAGTTTTGGTGTTACTAGAGGCGCATCAAAAATGATTTGTATTACAACGACTGATTATACACCTGATGGATATGATGAGGCTAGATTGACTAATGTTGAATTAATTGAGAGAACTAAATTAGAATCCCTAGTTTATAAACATAATCTTTTTAATAATAATTAGATTCTAAAGATTATGTTGAATATTCATTATTATAATGAGAAAGAAATGAGTTAATTATGATATATTAGTTTTAAACTCATAGATGAATTTGTGGGTTTAAAACTTTTTTGTGTGTCAACAATCAAAAAGTATTTTTATAAAATTTTTAATGATTTTTGTACAAACTTTCCCTATCAATTCATCATACTATGTGACTATGCATTTGGGCGATGAGTGTAGTGGTATAAGAATCCCGGACACCTCAGAAGCCCGTTAATCTAACGGCAGTCAAAGAAGGTATAACCAATAAAAAAACATCAAATCACATGGTACCATTTTTCTCCGACATTCAGGCTGGACGGTGGAACACATCATTAAATACCACCAAAAGCGTAGATGTTGTAGATGTCGCACGCAACCTTGATATTGGATGGAGATATTAAATAGTGACTGAGAAAGGCCACCGGTACTATAGCCGCACTTCTTTTTTCAACAAAAGAGACATGCATAGAAAAGTTTAATTCATGCGAGTTTCTAAGAATTCGTGAATATCAGGATGTGGTTTAAAGATGACAAAAAATAACAACACCGATAATTATACCGGTGTTGATTATTATGCTGGCAATTATTGATAATCGCTGACAGGTGCACAGGAGCAGTGCAGATTACGATCACCGTAAACATCATCCAGACGTTTAACGGCAGGCCAATATTTATTGGCTTTGGTTTCTGCGGTTGGGAATACGGCAATTTCACGGCTGTAACTATGGCTCCAGTCAGAAACCAGCTCAGTTTGTACGTGAGGCGCATTGACCAATGGATTATCTTCCAATGACCATTCACCTTTCGCTACTTTGCTAATTTCAGCACGAATTGCCAACATAGCATCCACAAAGCGATCAATTTCTACTTTGCTTTCTGATTCCGTGGGTTCCACCATCAGCGTGCCAGCAACCGGGAATGACATGGTTGGTGCATGGAAACCATAATCAATCAAACGTTTGGCAATATCCATTTCACTGATACCAAACTCTTCTTTCAGTGGCCGAATATCCAGAATACACTCATGGGCCACATACCCGTTATGGCCGGTATACAACACGTCATAATCATTCTTCAGGCGGGTAGCAATATAGTTAGCATTCAAAATCGCCGTCTGACTTGCCTGTTTCAGCCCTTGTGAACCCATCATACGAATATACATCCAGCTAATAGGCAGAATGGAAGCACTACCAAATGGAGCCGCCGAGACAGCTCCCTGTTCAGTAATACTATCCATTTGAACCACCGAGTGCCCCGGTAAGAACGGTGCCAAATGGGCTTTTACACCAATCGGCCCCATGCCTGGACCACCACCGCCATGTGGAATACAGAATGTTTTATGAAGGTTAAGATGCGAAACATCAGCGCCAATAAAGCCTGGGGAGGTGATACCAACCTGTGCGTTCATATTCGCACCATCAAGGTAAACCTGACCACCATACTGATGGATGATTTCACATACCTGACGGATAGTTTCTTCATATACGCCATGGGTTGATGGATAAGTCACCATGATACAAGAAAGTTCATCACCTGATTTTTCCGCTTTTTCACGCAGGTCCGCCAGATCAATGTTACCTTCTTTATCACAACCAACCACAATAACTGTCATACCTGCCATATGAGCAGAAGCTGGGTTAGTACCATGAGCAGAACTTGGAATTAAACAGATATGACGATGCCCTTCTCCACGACTTTCGTGATAATGGCGAATGGCCAGCAACCCAGCATATTCCCCCTGCGCACCAGAGTTGGGTTGCATACAAACCGCATCATAACCTGTCAGTTGCACCAACCAATGAGATAACTGGCTTATCATCTGCTGATAACCCTGCGCCTGTTCTGGCGGGCAGAATGGATGCAGTCCATTAAATTCAGGCCAAGAGATAGGTAACATTTCTGCCGCAGCATTGAGTTTCATGGTACAAGAACCCAGTGGGATCATTGCCTGATTCAGCGCCAAATCTTTGCGCTCAAGACGATGCATATAACGCATCATATCTGTTTCGCTGTGATAACGGTTGAAATTCGGATGCTGGAGAATTTCATCGTTGCGCAGCATAGATGCAGGGATAGAGTGGCTTTCCGCTATTACATTCTCATCCAATGCCTCAACATCCAGCCGCTCCTCTGTACCCGTCAGCACAGAGAATAATTTGACCAAATCATCACGGGTGGTAGTTTCATTCAATGTAACACCCACTGCACCGTGAATGTCGGTACGCAAGTTGATTTCTGCCTTGTCTGCCCGTGCCAACACTGTGGCTTTATCGGCAACTTCAACGGTCAGCGTATCAAACCAAGTTTTGTAGCGCAGATTCAATCCCGCTTTCTGTAACCCAGCGGCGAGAATGTCAGTAAGACGATGAATGCGGCCGGCAATGCGTTTCAGTCCTTTGGCACCATGATATACCGCATACATACCCGCAATATTTGCCAGCAGGACTTGAGAAGTACAGATATTGGAATTCGCTTTCTCACGACGAATATGCTGCTCACGGGTCTGCATTGCCATGCGCAGAGCGGTATTACCTGCCGCATCACGGGAAACGCCGATAATACGTCCCGGCATAGAACGTTTGAACTCATCACGACAAGCAAAAAATGCCGCATGGGGGCCGCCATAACCCATAGGTACACCAAAGCGCTGAGCAGAACCAAACACCACATCTGCCCCCTGTTTGCCCGGAGCGGTCAGAAGCACCAGAGCCATCAAATCAGCAGCAACGCTGATAATGATTTTACGCTGTTTCAGTTGTGCGATCAGGTCAGTGTAATCATGAATTTCACCTTTTGTACCAACCTGTTGCAGCAACACACCAAATACACCTTCCAGCTCCAGAACTTTTTCTGCTTTATCTACAACCACATCAAAACCAAACGTTTTGGCGCGGGTACGAACAACATCCAGCGTTTGAGGATGTATATCATCAGCAACAAAGAAACGGTCTGCATTTTTCAGTTTGCTGGCACGTTTTGCCATTGCCATTGCTTCAGCCGCAGCGGTTGCTTCATCCAACAGAGAAGCAGAAGCAAGATCTAACCCCGTCAGGTCGATAGTCACTTGTTGGAAGTTCAGCAATGATTCAAGGCGTCCTTGAGAAACTTCCGGTTGATAAGGTGTATAAGCGGTATACCAGCCAGGATTTTCTAATAAATTGCGTAAAATAACCGGAGGGAGCACAGAAGGCACATATCCCATACCAATATAGGATTGGTAACGCTTATTTTGGCTAGCAATGGCTTTCAGTTCAGCCAATGCTTGTTGTTCAGTTGCACCACCGCCTACATCGGGTGGCTCTGGTAACGCAATATCACGGGGAACAATTTTCTGGGTTAACTCACTGAGAGAACTTGCCCCTACTATCGCCAGCATCTCTTTTTGCTGTTCGGCTGAAGAGCCAATATGACGGCGGATAAACTCGCCCCGGTTTTCAAGTTGGCTTAATGTCTGAGTCATTTAGTACTAATTCCTGAAGCTGGCCAGAAATGGCATACAAATAAAAACGCCCCGATCATGATGTGAAACGGGGCGACAGTGGGCACTTTATTCTTCTTCGTCCAGAAGTGCCTGATATCTTTCGGCATCCAGCAAATTCGAAAGTTCACTCTCATCAGAAGCTTTAATACGGAACAACCAGCCTTCACCATAAGGCTCGCTGTTAACTAATTCAGGAGCATCGCTCAGCGTTTTATTAACGGCAATAACTTCACCACTCAGTGGCGCATAAATATCAGAAGCAGCTTTTACTGATTCAACAACAGCACACTCATCACCAAAGTTGATTTCATCGCCAACTTCTGGCAAATCAACAAAAACCATATCGCCTAACAGCTCCTGCGCATGCTCGGTAATACCTACAGTATATTCACCATTGCCTTCTGCGCGAATCCACTCATGTGATTTAGCATATTTTAATTCTGCGGGTACATTACTCATTACCATCGTCTCCTTCAATCTTAGAACCTCGCTCATTTAGTCATTTTGGTTTCTTGCACCAATCATGCTTACTGAGATAAGTTGCTATTTACATCACGTTATTAGATAAAAATGACTATACGAGGGGCTTACCCGCCCGTACAAAAATAGGTTTGACTACCTGAACCGGCATTTCACGATTACGGATTTGTACAATCGCCTGTTTACCAATCCCTTGCGGCACACGAGCAAGAGCAATACTGAATCCTAATGTTGGGGAGAACGTACCACTGGTAATAACGCCAGAGTGTAAGGCGCCCACCTCATCAGTGAAGCTAAGGGTTAAACCACCGCGCAACACACCTTTTTCTCTCATTACCAAGCCAACCAACTGATCAGTGCCATCTTCACGCTGTTTTTCTAACGCTTCACGACCTATAAACTGGCGATCTTCTGGTTTCCAAGCGATTGTCCAGCCCATGTTAGCTGCTAATGGAGAAATGGTTTCATCCATATCCTGACCATAGAGATTCATACCTGCTTCAAGCCGCAAAGTATCACGAGCCCCTAATCCTGCGGGTTTAACGCCAGCATTAAGTAATTTTTGCCAGAAATCTGTTGCTTGCTCTTTCGGCATCGCAACTTCATAACCCGCTTCACCGGTATAACCCGTCGTTGCGATAAACAGATCATCAGCCTGAACACCAAAGAATGGCTTCATACCAGCAATAGCCTGTTTTTGTTCATCATTCAGTAAAGATTGTACTTTTGCCTGAGCTTCAGGCCCCTGAATAGCGATCAACGCCAGATCATCACGAACTTGAATATCGACAGAATAATGAGTTACATGTTCACTAATCCAGGCCAGATCTTTCTCACGAGTTGCAGAATTGACCACCATCCGATAAAAATCATGGCTAAAATAATAAACAATCAAGTCATCAATGACACCACCGGAAGCATTAAGCATCCCGGTGTATAAGGCTTTACCCTTTTCTGTGAGTTTAGCAATGTCATTTGCCAGTAAATAACGCAGGAAATCACGGCAGCCAGTACCATGCAAATCCACAATCGTCATATGGGAAACATCAAACATACCCGCATCAGTGCGAACAGTATGATGCTCATCCACTTGTGAACCATAGTGCAAAGGCATCATCCAGCCATGAAAATCTACCATGCGAGCACCACAGGCCAAATGCTGGTCATACAATGGAGTTTGTTTTGCCATTCTTTCCCTCTTTTCATTTCCTACATGAAAACATGCCGCGTATTAACCGACAGATACTGTGAATCATGAACAAAAAGCGGCTAAAAAACACGACGCAAACGATATCTTAAAATGAAAGTTATCACTGAAAACCAAAATGAACCATAAGTAAAAATAGGGTCCAACTCAGCAACAACCAAAAAACACGCGGTGAGTATGCAGAATTTTCAACTATTAAAATGCGCTATAATGCTCAAAATTAACAATTAACTTTAGAAAACACTCATATTCCATTAAGAGCTAACTGAAATATGAATAAAACCACTTATCCATATTCCAGCAAGACATGAGAAAAACTAATCGGTATGCAGAGGCTAAATTAGATTTTTTCAGCCGAAGAAGACTGAAGAGAAAACCAGTCAGGTAAGTCATTCAACCCCATGGCTTGACGAAGCAATTGAGGTTTAATTCCGGGTAAATTATCTGCCAAAGATAACCCGATATCCCGCAGAAGTTTTTTCACCGGATTATTGCCGTCGAATAACTGACGAAAACCCTGCATTCCGGCTAGCATCACAGCCGCACTATGTTTACGACGGCGTTCATATCGACGTAAATAGAAATGCTGACCAATATCTTTTCCCTGGCAATGCAGACGACGCAATTCACCTATCAGTTCAGCGACGTCCATAAAACCTAAATTCACTCCCTGACCTGCCAATGGATGAATGGTATGAGCAGCATCGCCCACTAAAACCAAACGGTGAGCGGCAAAGTGACGGGCATAACGACCAGTCAATGGAATTGTCTGGCGTTCACTGATCAGCTCACACTGACCAAGGCGCATATCAAAATCCACCGCCAATTGTTGATTGAAAAGCGTATTATCAAGCTGTTTGTACTGACCTGCTGATTCACCCGGCAGTGACCAGACAATTGAACACAAATGCGGATCAGCAAGAGGCAGAAACGCCAGAATACCATCACCATAGAAAACCTGACGGGCAACACTACCATGAGGTTCTTCAGTGCGGATAGTCGCCACCAGCGCATGATGTTCATAATCCCAGAATGTCAGGGGGATATCAGCATGTTGCCGCAACCATGAATGAGCACCATCAGCGCCAACAACTAAACGGGTAGTTAACATACGTCCATCAGATAAGGTCATAAAGGCTTCATTTTCACCCCAAGCAACCTGCTTCAAAGCCGCAGGAGACAAGATAGTCACATTAGACAGGCTCTCTGCTTTTTTCCATAATGTTTCACGGATGACCCTGTTTTCAATGATATGACCAAGGTATTCCAAACCATAGTCAGCCGCACTGAAACGAATGCGGCCAAAGCTATCTCGGTCCCAAACCTCCATTCCCTGATAAGGACTGGTGCGCATAGCCAGAATCGGTTGCCACACACCAAGGTGCTGTAACAGGCACTCACTGGCAGCATTAATCGCAGAAACCCGCAAAGCATACTCTTCTCCCACAGTAACAGGCTGAGAGGGCGGATAATTTTCTACCACGGCCACTCGCAAGCCACTGCTTTGTAAGCCACAGGCCAGCGCCAAACCAACCATACCGCCACCAGCGATAACCACATCAAATGATTGCATAATATAACGTCCTCTTATTTTGCAGTTATCCCCGGGTAACCAAGCCCAAAGTCTGACGGGCCAGCATATCCCGCACAGGAGAGAATTTTTCCATTGCCATCAGGCCAAGATTACGCCCAGCTATCAATGGAAGATAACGATTAGCAAATATCCGTATCAATCCATCAGTCATACCAATGGTATTTTCCCGATCTGAAACCCGTTGCTGCTGATAGTTGGCCAGAACCGAATAAGTACCAATATCCTGACCAACTGCAAAAGCTTGAGAAACAATCTGAGCCAGTGTCATTACATCTCGCATACCAAGATTAAAACCCTGACCAGCTATCGGATGTAATGTTTGCGCAGCATTTCCCACCAGCGCCAACCTGTGGCTAACTTGTTGATTTGCAGTGGATAATGTTAGTGAGTAACTATGACGCTGACCGACTGCCAATATTTTGCCCAATCTCCAACCAAATGCACGCTGTAACTGCCTCAGAAATTGTTCATTATTCCAGGCAGCGATCTCCTTTTGTTGCTCCAATCGATGACACCATACCAGTGAGCTTCGACCTCCAGACATCGGCAACAGAGCAAGCGGTCCATATTCTGTGAAACGTTCAAATGCTCTACCTTGCGGATGCTCTGAAGTTAATACATTAGTAATCACTGCAACCTGTTCATAACGGTGCTGTTGCCGTTGAATGTGACAGGAGTGACCAATAGCGGAATGGCTACCATCTGCTGCCACCAACAATTCACCCCGGAGTTGTTCACCATTATCCAGTGTCACTATCACCGATGATGTCGTTCTCTCAACAGCCAGAACCTTGGATGGACAATACAGCGTAACGCCAAGCGAATTTTTCAGTAATCCAAACAAACACTGCCCAGCATCATACAATTCGATAACATTCCCTAAAGCTGGAATGTTATAGTCTTTAGCACTAAGGTTGACCAATCCCGCATGACCACGGTCACTAACATGAACGTGAGTTATTGGTATCACATAATCTTCCAGAGCAGACCAAACCCCGATCTGTTGTAAACGCTGACAGGTACCGTAAGCCAGCGCTATCGCTCTGGCATCAAAGCCAGGGTGTTTCTGCTCCGGCTCCGCTGCTTCAATTAGGGAAACATGAATCTGCCCCTTACTCAGGGAAGATATCGCCAACGCAAGCGTCGCGCCGGTCATGCCACCACCAACTATAATCACGTTCATACTTAACTTAACCCTGTTTTGCCTTCGCCATCAGAGCTTCAATCTCATCAGCGCCTTTAACAACACTGGCCGTCAGGTTTTCGTTGCCTGTTTCAGTAATCACAATGTCATCTTCAATACGAATACCAATACCACGATATTCCAGTGGCACATCTGCATCTGGTGCAATATAAAGCCCTGGTTCAACCGTCAACACCATTCCCGGTTCCAGAATACGATCGCGCTCTACGCCATAGTGTCCGACATCATGCACATCCAACCCTAACCAATGACTAAGACCATGCATAAAGAACTGACGATATGCTTTAGTTTCGATCAAATGTTCAACTTCACCGTGCATAATGCCCAATTTCACCAACTCTTCTACCATAATCTGCACAACATGTTCTGTCACTTTGCTAATACTGGTGCCTGGCTTGTACAGTTCAAGTGAAACATTCAGTGTTTTCAATACGATATCGTAAATTTCACGCTGCGCACGGGTGAATTTGCCATTTACAGGGAAAGTACGAGTGATATCTCCGGCATAACCCAGATATTCACAACCTGCGTCAATCAGCACTAAATCACCTTCTTTCATCCGGCTTTCATTCTCGGTATAGTGCAGAATGCAGCTATTTTCACCACTTCCTACAATCGTGTTATAAGAAGGATAACGAGCACCTTGATAGGTGAATTCGTGATGAATTTCGGCTTCCAGTTGATATTCAAACATTCCTGGGCGACAAACTTTCATCGCACGCGTATGTGCCTGTGCGCTGACTTCACCAGCCCGACGCATAATTTCAATCTCGGCTTTAGATTTGAACAATCGCATTTCATGTAACCACGGACGCCAGTCAGTCATGGTTAAAGGGGCGGAAAGGTTGCGACGACTACCCTTTCTTAATGTGTCCAGCGCATGAAAAACAATTTCATCTGCATAGGCAAATTCGCCTTGTGCGTGGTAAACCACATCCAGCCCATTTAATAATTGATAAAGCTGTTCATTGATATCATCAAAAGGCAACGCCCGGTCAACACCCAATTTTTTAGGTGCAGCTTCTTGTCCAAGACGACGACCAAACCAAATTTCCGCCGTCAAATCACGCACCCGATTAAAAAGAATGCTGTGATTATGCGTATCATCACTTTTAATTAATATCAGCACAGCTTCCGGTTCATTAAATCCAGTCAAATAAAGGAAATCGCTGTGCTGACGATAGGGATATTCATTATCCGAATTTCGTGGCGCAGGCGGAGCAGAAAAAATAATCGCTGCGCTGGCCGCAGCCATTTTTGCCAGTAAAGCCTGACGGCGGGATAAATATTCTTGTTTGGTCATATCCTCTCCTGCGACTTAGTTAATTATTTTGAGTTCAATAAACACTAATTAATGCAATGTTGGCTTATCATTTTTTGCGGTTGATACAGTTTTAGCCTCAGTAAACGCGATATAGCAAAGTTGGGCGGCAACCCGCACATATTCAAGGACCTCTTCCAGTGCCTGAGACAGCTCTTCCTGATCATCACTCTCTTCATAACCAAGCAGGCCGATATTGCGCAGGTCACCAATAATCTCACCAACCTCTTTCTTATCTGTCAGTTTTGGTTGAGCGACGCCAAGTCCCAGCAAAAAATGATTCACCCAACCAGCCAATGCATCAGCTCGTTTAAACACATTACCTTCTTCATTAGGCAACAATAAATGGAATGCAAAATTACTGTCATCTAATGATTCAAATGTGATTTCACGTAATTCACGTAATTGCTGAGCCAACGGATGGGAAAAAGCCAAACCATCATTGGCTAAATCATGAACTAAAGCCTGCCAGCTACTATCGCGATTACCACCGCACAGCAGGCCACTAATCAATCCATGCATCTCTGCTGCAGTCAGTGCCACTGACTGCTGATGCAATATTTCGTCAAAAGATTGATAATCTGGTAATGAATTATGTATAGACATGTGTATTGGTCATCGTTGACGGTGGAAGTTCATGCTATGCTACCACCAAGGGGAGTCGCTATACCAGACAACAGCTGTAGCTAATCGTTAGTTATCTGTCGGTATCGCGTTGTAATGATTGGTGTCTGCTTTATCCTATCCATCAGGAAGTAAAGCCAAGACGCAGTAATAAATCAGGAAGGGGTCATGTCTGCACAACCAGTAGATATCCAGATTTTTGGGCGATCATTACGTGTCAATTGTCCATCAGAACAGAAAGAAGCACTGCTAGCTGCCGCTGTGGAACTTGAGCAACGTTTAGAAAATTTAAAAGAACGCACCAGAGTAACCAATACTGAACAACTGGTTTTCATTGTAGCATTGAATGTCTGTCATGAGCTGGCACAAGAAAAAGTGAAAACTCGTGACTATGCCTACAATATGGAACAAAAAATAAAGATGCTTCAACAGACTATAGAACAAGCATTAGTCGAACAAGGTCGCACCACTGAGCATACTATTCCATCAAGTGGATGAATTTTATTGATAAATCATGCATTAGTGAATGAATCGTTCCATAATTAAGTTGATTTCTGTGTTTAGTTTCATACAATAGGCTTTATAAAGTTGCTTAGTAAGTACTGAATAAATTTCTCTGAGATGTTCGTGAACGGGGAAAGTCCCCTGAGCCGATATTTCATACATTATAGAATGTAGTGCTTCGTAGCCGGTGTGCATGCTCGGTCCGTCCGAGAAACCTTAAGGATACGACGCTACGTTCACCTTGAACCAAGGGTTCAAGGGTTACTACCTGTAACGGCATCTTGGAGAACCTCATCTTTTATCATTTCTGCTATTAACAGGCAGGTTCCATGCAATCAGATCCCCTGTTATCACTGAGACAGCACCTCAGAAAGGAAATACGCCAAAAGCGCCGAGAACTGTCCCCTGAACAGCAATCTCTTTTTGCAAAACAAGTGGCTGAGCGCGCTATTAATCATCCAAAAATTCGCCAGGCTAATAAAATCGCGTTGTTTTTTTCATTCGACGGTGAAATCAATACGCACCCACTGATTAACCTGCTCTGGCAACAAAATAAGCGGATCTATCTGCCAGTATTGCACCCTTTCAGCCGTCACCATCTGTTATTTTTACACTATCAACCTAATACTAAACTTGTCAGAAATTGTTTCAATATAGAAGAGCCACCACTGAATGTTCAGCAAGTTTTACCCTTATCTGAACTGGATATCATGATGATTCCGCTGGTTGCTTTTGACCGAACAGGGCAACGGCTTGGCATGGGAGGCGGCTTTTACGATCGTACACTAAGCCAATGGCAACAAAAAAATTTCTACCCAATTGGCCTGGCTCATAACTGCCAATTAGTCGATTCACTACCATCAGCTGATTGGGATATCCCACTACCTGAAATCATCACTCCTGAAAAAATCTGGCATTGGCAGTAAAAAAATGGGCACATCACGCAATGCGCCCATTTATCCCATATCAAAATAATCAGTAAAGCAGACGAGAACGGATAGTACCCGGCAGTGCTTTCAGTTTTTGAAGTACCATTTCAGCCTGAGCGGGAGTCTCAGTTACAATATCAATAACCACATAACCCATATCCCCACTGGTACGCAGGTACTGAGCTGCAATATTGATATCCTGTTCAGCAAATACCTGGTTAATACTATTCAGTATACCCGGACGATTTTCGTGAATATGTAAAAACCGGTTAGTATCATCAGCATGCGCTGGGAGAGAAACTTCAGGGAAATTTACTGCCGATAAGGTAGAGCCATTATCAGAATACTTCGCCAGCTTTCCTGCTACTTCATAACCAATGTTCTCTTGTGCTTCCTGAGTAGAACCACCGATATGTGGAGTCAGCAACACGTTATCAAATTTAAGCAAAGGTGATTCAAACGGATCATTATTAGTCGCCGGTTCAACCGGGAATACATCCACCGCCGCACCGGACAGATGTTCACTTTCCAGTGCATCACACAATGCTGGGATATCCACTACCGTTCCACGTGAAGCATTAATCAGGATAGAACCCGGTTTCATCAATGCAAGTTCCGTTGTCCCCATCATATTTTTAGTTGATGGCGTTTCTGGTACATGCAAACTGACCACATCACTCATATTCAGTAATTCTGATAAATGACGTACCTGATGAGCGTTACCTAATGGCAATTTATTCTCAATATCGTAGAAGTAGACATCCATACCGATATTTTCAGCCATAATACCAAGCTGAGTACCAATATGACCGTAACCGATAATACCCAATTTTTTACCGCGAACTTCATAGCAGCCCTTAGCCTGTTTATCCCACACGCCACGATGAGCTTTTGCATTCGCTAAAGGAATACGACGCAGTAACAACAGCAACTCACCAAGCACCATCTCAGCAACAGAGCGGGTATTAGAAAACGGTGCATTAAAGACAGGAATACCACGTTTGGCTGCGGCTTTCAGATCAACCTGGTTTGTACCGATACAGAAACACCCCACAGCAACCAGTTTTTCCGCTGCCTGAAAAATGTCTTCTGTTAGTTGTGTGCGAGAACGGATACCAACAAAATGAGCATCACGAATCGCTTCTTTTAGCTCTTGGGAATCCAACGCCCCTTTATGATATTCGATATTGCTATAGCCCGCTCCTCGCAGGTTTTCCACTGTACTTTGATGAACACCTTCTAATAGCAAAAATTTAATCTTATCTTTTTCCAGAGATACCTTAACCATTTATCCTGCCTATTGTGACGTCAATTTTCGTTACATTTAAGATTCATTCTCTCAACATAACAAAAAAAACAGACACAGCAATATAAACGATTGCTATCCCTATCCAGTCAACCTCAGTAAAAGCGTTATTATGCGGAATAAAATGATGCGGAAAAGAATAATGTCAGAATTTAGACTATCTATTCATTAGGGGTATAAGATATATCACTAAATTTTTACTTATCATTCCGCGTGAAAAAATTTTAAGGGCGAAATGTTACGCCCTCATAAACAATATTATTGAGTGATGGTTTTCACTCCATCTAATGTTCCCATCAATACAACATCCGCGCCACGGTTAGCAAACAGACCGACAGTCACCACACCTGCAATACTATTAATTTTATTCTCTAGCTCAATAGGATCGAGAATAGATAAATTATGTACATCAAGGATTGCGTTACCGTTATCAGTCACAACATTTTGGCGATATTCTGGTAGACCACCCAATTTAACTAATTCACGGGCAACATATGAACGAGCCATTGGAATCACTTCAACTGGCAGAGGGAATTTACCTAACACATCAACTTGCTTAGAAACATCGACGATACAAATGAATTTCTTCGCTATTGCAGCAATAATTTTTTCGCGGGTCAGTGCAGCACCACCGCCTTTAATCATCTGCATATTGCTATTGATTTCATCCGCTCCATCAACATAGATATCAAGGGAATCCACTTCATTACAATCGAATACAGGAATCCCCAAACTTTTTAACTTCTCAGTAGAAGCCTCAGAGCTAGATACTGCCCCTTCAATCTGGTCTTTAATTGAACCAAGAGCATCAATAAAATGTGAAGCCGTTGAACCCGTCCCCACCCCCACAATCGTCCCTGGAGTGACAAATTCGAGCGCCGCCCAACCTACTGCTTTTTTTAGTTCATCCTGAGTCATATCAATTCATTGCCTATATCAGTTATTTAAGAAAAGCTGTCGGCTAGTATAAACAATAATTTGCCTCATCCACTGAAAAAATATGGCATAGTGCTATACAGAAAAATAAATGGAGAATCTTCCTGTAATGAAACGCCCTGATTACCGAACACTGCAAGCCCTGGATGCTGTTATCCGTGAGCGCGGTTTCGAACGCGCTGCACAGAAACTCTGTATCACTCAGTCCGCAGTCTCTCAACGTATCAAACAGTTGGAGAATCTATTCGGTCAACCTCTGCTGGTGCGTACCATTCCTCCGCGTCCTACGGAACAGGGGCAAAAGCTACTGGCGTTATGGCATCAGGTAGAACTACTAGAAGAACAATGGCTGGGTGATGAATATGGTGTAGATACTCCACTCTTGCTTTCTCTGGCAGTCAACGCAGACAGTCTGGCCACCTGGTTGTTACCGGCATTGCACCCGGTACTCGCTGATTTGCCTATCCGACTGAATATTCAAGTTGAAGATGAAACCCGTACTCAGGAACAACTAAGAAGAGGTGAAGTCGTTGGCGCAGTCAGTATCCAACCTCAACCATTACCTAGTTGTCTGGTCGATACACTAGGGGCGCTAGATTATCTATTCGTTGCCTCACCAGAATTTGCTACCCGCTATTTTCCAAATGGAGTTACCCGTTCCGCGTTACTGAAAGCACCCGCTGTAGCATTCGACCACTTGGATGATATGCATCAGGCATTTCTACAACAGAACTTCGATTTATCACCGGGCAGTGTTCCATGCCATATCGTCAACTCATCTGAAGCGTTTGTACAACTAGCAAAACAGGGTTCTACTTGTTGTATGATCCCTCATTTGCAGATTGATAAGGAGTTGGAAAATAGTGAATTGATCGACCTGACACCCGGTTTATGCCAACGCCGGATGCTCTATTGGCATCGTTTCGCACCGGAGAGTAGGACAATGAAAAAAGTGACTGACGCCCTGCTGAAACTTGGGCGTCAGATGTTAAGACAAGATGACACTCATTAACGCTTTAGTTCAAACACAACATCAACCTGATCGCTGAAGTTGATGCTCTCCTGCTGGTAAGTTTCACCCACACCAGCAGCACCTCCCGCCATAAGCACATCACTATTTTGATATCTCATGTGACCAACCGCTTCTGGTGCTCGATAGTTGATACTATATATCGAACCCAGTCCGCTGTTAAAACCTGTTGCCAGTGCACCAGCCTGCTCAATGGCATTCTCGATTGCTTTCTGACGAGCTTCATCACGATATTTTTGTGGATTGTCCACACCAAACTCAATCGACGTAATTTCGTTCAAACCCGCTTTTAATGCACCATCAAGCAGAGGATTAAGCTGATCCAACTTATGAACCTTCACCTCCACCGAACGAATTGCACGATAGCCTTTCAGCGTAGACTTGCCAGACACCCCATCATACTCATAATCAGGCTGAGTACGCAGATTAGCCGCATTAATATCTTTCTTTTCAATACCGTTCTTTTTCAGAAAATCAAAATATTTAGCAACAAGCTCATCAACCTGCTTTTTAGCACCAGAAGCATCTTTAGCAGAAATATTGACGTTAATCATCAAAGTTACCATATTCGGTTCTGCTTTAACTATCGCATTACCGGAAGTAACAATATGCGGAACCGCGGGTAAATCAGCCGCCTGTGCAGCAAGTGGCAAACCTCCTGCACTTAACATTGCAGCTAAACCCAATGATTTTAATTTCACACAACCTCCGTAGAAAATCTGTTACAAAAAATTTATCCCTCGGAAAGACCGAAATATACACGGGATAAATAAAACACTAACACACACACTGTAAGCAAAGAAGTACCCAGGTTAACCAGAAATTATCAATCCCTGTTTAGCAAGTTGCCAGGCTATATACCACATCACAATACAGATAAACCCATTAATAATCCGTTGAGAACGTGGTTTACTCAGTACAGGTGAAAACCATGCAGCCAGAAATGCCAGAGCAAAAAACCAACTGACAGAAGCACTTGCAGCACCAAAAGTAAACCATGGCCTAAGTTCTGAGGATAGCTGACTACCAATACTTCCCAGAATGACAATAGTATCCAGATAAACATGCGGATTTAGCCAAGTGACAGCAAAGATGATCACAATAACCCGCCAACGATTTTTTGCTACATTGCTACCGCCAGACTGTTCTAATTCAACATTCGCATGTAGAGCCGCACGAAAAGCGCCCCAACCGTACCACAATAAAAACGCTACTCCCCCCCAAGTGACAAATTGTAGTAATAAAGTTGACTGTCCAAGCAATGCACTACCACCAAATACACCTACACCAATCAAGAAACCATCGCTGATAGCGCACAAAGTTGCACTCATCAAATGAAATTGTCTCCTGCTGCCTTGCTGCATAACAAAAGCGTTTTGTGGACCAAGAGGTAAAATCATCGCGGCACTAAGAAAAAACCCCTGCACAAACGTTGTTAACATAAAAAAAACTCCTCAATAATTATTCATTTTGCTATTTCAATATTCTAAATATTAAGAAGAATAGCTCATTAGAGGAAATAAATGCTTCTAATCGATCATTAGAAATTTTAATCATCTAATAAAAGGCAGGTTTTTATGGAAAAACCATTGGATTAATTCAAAGGAAATCAAGCTAATACAGACTAAAAGCATTGATAAATATGTTAATTTTGTGAACATAAGAGGAAGAGATTATTTTGAAAAAAATTATTGGCTTCATGCTGTTAGTAATCATTATTCTTACTGTATTCACTATCAGAAATTACTATTTGCTCCGAAGTGATGTTGAAGAGACATTAAACCAATCTGAAATAATTAAATATTATATTGGTACAGCAAATATTACCGATGTAAAACTCAGTAACTATCAGCCTTTCTCATGCAAAAAAGGCTGTGAACGTTTTATCCTTAAAGTGCAAGGTGAAAATGGTGATGGAACAGTCACTGCTGATATTAATTTCCACGATTCAGATGTCTCATCTGCTATACTTTGCTTACTTGATAGCAAGAAAATAGTGCTGACAGAAGACATCAGCGATGATTTTATTAAAAACAATCTTGGCACTTTATGTCAATAAAACAAGTCAGATAAACAGATTGCCCGCGCCATTTACGGCGCGGTGCTGGTTTATTCGCAAAAGCTTAAAACATCTTTTTCATCAAGTGATTAAAACTCACCACTTTGATTAATCACTGACTTTATTCTGATGCAGATACACATCCATTTGTGGATAAGGAATACTGATATTGTGCTTATCCAATGTGCGTTTAAAGTTCTCCATTAAATCCCAATAAACATCCCAAGCGTCACCATTGGTAGTCCATACACGCACAACAAAATTCAACGAGGATGGTGCCATTTCATGTAAACGGACCGTCACACCTCTATCATGCTGAATACGGCTGTCTGCCGCAATGACGTCGCCCAACACTTTTTTAACTTCATCAATATCCGCATTATATGCAACTCCAACCATTATCTGAGTTCGACGGTTTGGTTCACGACTGGTATTAATGACATTATCTGCAATAATTTTCCCATTCGGAATAACAATGATTTTGTCATCGGCTGTACGCAATGTGGTAGAGAAAATCTGCACCTGAATCACGGTACCTTCAACTGCCCCCAAAATGACATATTCACCAGCACGGATTGGACGGAAAGCGACCAATAACACGCCTGCGGCAAAGTTAGATAGAGAACCTTGTAAAGCCAAACCAACGGCCAAACCAGCAGCACCGATAACCGCAATCACAGAAGCTGTCTGAACACCTAATTTGCCCAAGACCGCAATAACAGTGAATGCAATAATCAAATAACGGACAACAGCAGCCAAGAAATCCGACACAGTTACATCAATGCCGCGCAACGACATAACTCTTTTAATGCCCTTACTGATCAATCTTGCCGCCATCAACCCCAGAACAAGAATCAACACAGCAGCAACCATATTGACCAGATACTGAATGATTAAATCCTGATGACTGATAAACCAATTTGTAGCCTCATTAAAACCACCAGACAAACTGATATCTTCCATTAAAACCACCTTGATTATTTAATTATTCAACTATAATGAGCAAAACTACTTGATTACTATTCCTCAGCGCAAGAAAAAACTATCAGGTCAGAAAATTATTTCTGTCTATATACAAATTCTTATCAATAGTTTTTTTGCAAAATAAAATCCCGATAATTGGATAACATATCAATAAAATCCTTGGTTCCACAAAAGGCCAGACTCTCATTATCGTAATAACTCATGCCCTCCTCCACCGAATCAGTTTCAAACTCAAGCTGATTGGCGCGAATCATAACCTCTTCGTCATCCATCAGCAGCGTATATTCATGGCCCACGAGTTGCCACTGGCGTTCACTTCCCTGAATTTCAACCAGCGCTGAAGTAATCTTATCCAGCACAGTCAAATCACCTTTAACTTCTTCATTCAACCACTGACCAATAGCTTCGTGATCCATTGAAAACCGGGTAGTCACCTGCCCAGCGATATCCCGCAAAAATTCGTAGTCCATCATTTACCTCCAGTGCATTTTTTTCATTTTAATACTTTCCAGCAATTCCAACCCAGCATCAGCCCACAAGCTGGTTAGAAGTGGAAGATCAAAGCCTCTATAACTGACACAACTGCATGATTCTGCACCTGGATGACCGACATTTACCCAGCACTATTAGGGCTTATGTCCACTATGGATAAATGGCACTATGCTAATAATATCTCAGGGAAACAAAAACAGCAAAATTGAACGCATAACCGCTGACTGATGAGATACATTAGAAGTATTACAATACAACCATTTATTTTCTATCTTGTCTGGAAAACAGAGACACTTTTCAGGAGTCATCATGATACGTCATATTCTTTTATTAAAATTCACATCCGAGATAAAAGAGCAACAATTAACGACGATAAGAAATACTGCTATTTCCATACAGCATAAAATTAACGGTATTTCTTCTGTTGAGTGGGGAGGTAATGTAAGTAGTGAAAACAAAAATAAAGGTTTTACACATGCTATCACCATGACATTTGATGATCATAAAGCTATTTCAAACTATTTGTCTCACCCAGCGCATGACAAATTAAAAGATCTCCTTATCGATTCTGTCGACGATATCATCGTATTTGACTATGAAGCATAAAGTATGCCTGGATAACCTTAAAATCAATTTAAATATTTAACCAATAGTAAGATACAGATAAATTTTCAATTTTTCCTTTTCATTTATATATTTTCCGTAGAATTAGCACTGTAAAAAACAACCAGATAATAAAATGGGAGGTCTTTTTCCTCCCATTATTTATGTTGCAATCTACAAATACAAAGTTACACCGTAGTTTGGAAAATCACATCATCTGCTTTTTCAGTGTATTGGTTCAGTTGATCAAAATTGAGATAACGGTAAGTATCTTCCGCGGTCTCATCAACTTTATTCATAAATTGTTGATACTCTTCCGATGTAGGCAAGCGTCCTAACAGAGAAGCTATAGCAGCCAGCTCAGCCGATGCCAGGTAAACATTCGCCCCCGTCCCCAAACGGTTCGGAAAGTTACGAGTTGACGTGGAAACAACCGTTACACCATCAGCAACACGCGCCTGGTTACCCATGCACAGGGAACAACCCGGAATTTCAACCCGCGCCCCACTCTTACCAAAGATGCTGTAATAACCTTCCTCTGTGAGTTGAGCTGCATCCATTTTCGTTGGTGGAGCAACCCATAAGCGAGTTGGTAATTGGCCTTTATGTTGATCCAATAATTTACCAGCTGCACGGAAATGACCAATATTAGTCATACAAGAGCCGATAAAAACTTCATCAATTTTACTGTTAGCCACATCAGACAGTAAACGGGCATCATCCGGATCATTCGGTGCACATAAAATTGGCTCTTTAATTTCAGCCAGATCGATTTCGATAACCGCTGCGTATTCCGCATCAGCATCGGCTTCCAGCAATTGAGGATCTTTCAGCCAGTTTTCCATACCTGTTACACGGCGTTCCAGTGTACGGCGGTCACCATAACCTTCAGCAATCATCCATTTCAGCAATACAATATTGGATTGCAAGTATTCGATAATCGGCGCTTTATCCAGTTTAATGGTGCAACCCGCCGCAGAACGTTCCGCAGACGCATCCGCTAGTTCAAACGCTTGCTCAACTTTCAGATCTGGCAAACCTTCGATTTCGAGGATACGACCAGAGAAGATATTTTGCTTGCCTTTCTTCTCAACCGTCAGAAGACCTTGCTGAATCGCATAGTAAGGAATCGCATGCACCAAATCACGCAGAGTAATACCAGGCTGCATCTGTCCTTTAAAACGAACCAGAACAGATTCAGGCATATCCAAAGGCATCACACCTGTCGCAGCCGCAAACGCCACCAGACCAGAACCTGCCGGGAAGGAAATACCAATCGGGAAACGGGTATGAGAGTCGCCACCAGTGCCTACGGTATCAGGCAGCAACATACGGTTTAGCCATGAGTGAATAATGCCATCACCTGGACGCAGAGAAACACCACCACGGTTCATAATAAAATCAGGCAAAGTATGGTGAGTAGTGACGTCAACTGGCTTAGGATAAGCAGCCGTATGGCAGAATGACTGCATCACCAGATCCGCGGAGAAACCCAGACATGCCAAATCTTTTAGCTCGTCACGGGTCATCGGACCAGTGGTATCCTGAGAACCCACTGAGGTCATTTTAGGTTCACAGTATTCACCTGGGCGAATACCTTCGGCGCCACATGCCCGACCAACCATCTTCTGAGCCAGAGAGAAACCACGACTGCTTTTCTCTACCGCTTTCGCCTGACGGAAGATATCACTGAGTGGTAAACCAAGAGACTCACGAGCTTTACTGGTTAAGCCACGACCGATAATCAGTGGAATACGACCACCAGCACGAACTTCATCCAACAATACATCTGTTTTCAGTTCAAATTCAGCCAGTAGTTCATGAGTTTCGTGGTTACGTACTTCCCCTTTATATGGATAGACATCAATCACATCACCCATATTTAATTTGGTAACGTCCAGCTCTATTGGCAACGCACCGGCATCTTCCATCGTATTGAAGAAAATTGGTGCGATCTTGCCACCCAGAACAACTCCACCACCACGTTTATTGGGTACAAACGGAATATCATCGCCCATAAACCACAACACTGAGTTAGTCGCCGATTTACGGGAAGATCCTGTACCAACAACATCACCAACATAAGCCAGTGGGTAGCCTTTCTTATTCAATTCTTCAATCTGTTTGATGGGGCCAATAACACCAGCTTGATCAGGTTCAATACCTTCACGGGCATTTTTCAGCATAGCCAGAGCATGCAATGGGATATCAGGACGTGACCATGCATCTTGTGCAGGAGATAAATCGTCAGTATTTGTTTCACCCGTCACTTTAAATACCGTGACGGTGATTTTTTCTGCCAGTTCAGGACGTTCCAAATACCACTGCGCATCAGCCCAAGACTGCATAATTTGTTTAGCTTGTGGATTACCTGCTTTCGCTTTTTCTTCTACATCATAGAAATTGTCAAACATCAACAGCGTATGAGAGAGCGCTTTTGCGGCAATCGGTGCCAGTTTTTCATTATCCAGAGCATCAATCAGAGGATGAATATTATAACCACCTTGCATAGTTCCAAGCAGTTCAACCGCTCTTTCTGGAGTGATTAATGGTGAGGTAGTTTCACCCTTTGTAATGGCGGCCAGAAAACCAGCTTTTACATACGCCGCCTCATCAACACCTGGGGGAATACGGTTAATTAACAGATCTAACAGGAAATCTTCTTCACCTTTTGGTAGGCTCTTCAGTAACTCAACCAGCGCCGCCGCTTGCGCCGCGTCCAATGGCTTAGGGACGACGCCTTGGACTGCACGTTCGGCTACGTGCTTGCGGTATTCTTCTAGCACGACTTTCTCCTCGCTCTCATTATCATTTATATACCCGGCTGTCTGCACCCGACTTAAAACCTGTCTCATCAGGCTATTATGTTTTCGCAAAAATAACACTAACTAGAGCAGGCTGTGAGTTATAGTTCCGGGTGCCAGGTCAGAGGATTGCTGGCATAACCTAATCAGTTCAAGTTAAGTTATGCCCAGCTTCGGGCACTCAGCATACCAAAATTTGAATGCGATGTTAATTCGTTCACATAAAAGTAACATTAACTGATAGTAATATTCTGAATTAACAGCAGACAAAGCTATTAAAACAGATTATTCCGCTGATTTTTGCCAGTAACCCCCACAAAAGCCATACTTTTTATATCACATCTCTTCAAGCAGGTCATACCAGAATAAAAAACGGCTTTCAATAAATGAAAGCCGCTTCAGTAAATTAGACTAATCGATTTAAGAAATTATTTCTTTTTCTTTGCCTTAGCATTTGGTAAATCAGTAATGCTACCTTCAAAGATTTCAGCAGCCAGACCGACAGATTCATGCAGCGTTGGGTGAGCATGGATAGTCAGCGCGATGTCTTCCGCATCACAACCCATTTCAATTGCCAGACCGATTTCACCCAGTAGTTCACCACCGTTAGTACCAACAATAGCACCACCGATAATACGGTTACTTTCTTTATCGAAAATCAGCTTGGTCATGCCGTCAGCACAATCAGAAGCAATTGCACGACCAGATGCAGCCCACGGGAAGGTTGCTGTTTCATAGCTGATGCCTTTCTCTTTCGCTTCTTTCTCAGTCAGACCAACCCATGCAACTTCTGGCTCAGTGTAAGCAATGGATGGAATAACTTTTGGATCAAAGTAGTGTTTCTTACCGGAAATCACTTCAGCCGCAACGTGGCCTTCGTGAACCCCTTTATGAGCCAGCATTGGTTGACCAACAATATCACCAATCGCAAAGATGTGCGGTACATTGGTACGCATTTGCTTATCAACATGGATAAAGCCACGGTCATCAACTTCAACACCCGCTTTACCTGCATCCAGCATTTTACCGTTAGGTACACGACCAATAGCAACCAAAACAGCGTCATAACGCTGTGGTTCTGCAGGTGCATTTTTACCTTCCATCGTGACGTAGATACCATCTTCTTTGGCTTCTACTACAGTCACTTTAGTTTCCAGCATCAGATTGAATTGCTTGCTAATACGTTTGGTAAATACTTTCACCACATCTTTATCAGCCGCAGGAATCACCTGATCCAACATTTCAACAACATCAATCTGAGAACCCAGAGCGTGGTAAACAGTTCCCATCTCCAGACCGATAATACCTCCGCCCATCACCAGCAGACGCTCAGGAACCGTTGCCAGAGCCAGTGCATCTGTAGAATCCCATACGCGAGGATCATCATGAGGGATAAATGGCAATTGGATAGGACGGGAGCCAGCGGCAATAATGGCATTATCAAAATTAATCGTTGTTGCGCCACCTTCACCTTCAACAACCAATGTGTTAGCACCCGTAAATTTACCAATGCCATTGACAACTTTAACTTTGCGGCCTTTAGCCATACCAGCCAGACCACCAGTCAGCTGATTGATAACTTTTTCTTTCCAAACACGGACTTTCTCAATATCAGTCTTTGGTTCACCAAAAACGATACCGTGATTTGCCAAAGCTTTAGCTTCTTCAATAACTTTTGCTACGTGAAGCAATGCTTTAGAAGGGATACAACCAACGTTAAGACAAACACCACCTAAGGTAGAGTAACGTTCCACCAGAACGGTTTCCAAACCTAAATCCGCGCAACGAAAAGCAGCAGAATACCCTGCTGGGCCTGCCCCAAGCACCACAACCTGGGTTTTAATTTCAGTACTCATCATGACCTCTTAATTGTTTGTCCGGCGGGTCAGACGCCAAAAAACGATATATTCCACCGGGACCTACACACCGCGAGCAGTTTACAGAATTGTTAATAACCTGAAAAGCGCGTTAACGTGACAGAACTCGCAACAAACCAACCAGATGCAAGCTATTCCCTGCCACAGCAATAACAATCAGGCCGGCACATGGCCGGCCTTTGAGATTACATCACCAGACGGCGGATATCGCTCATCGCATGATTAATAAATGTAATGAAACGTGCACCATCAGCACCATCGATCACACGATGATCGAAGGAAAGTGACAGAGGCAACATCAGGCGTGGCACAAATTCTTTACCATTCCAGACTGGCTTCATCGATGAGCGAGATACGCCCAGAATAGCCACTTCTGGCGCATTAACGATTGGCGTAAATGCTGTACCACCAATACCGCCCAAACTTGAGATAGTGAAGCATCCACCCTGCATATCAGATGCAGTCAATTTGCCAGCACGCGCTTTCTTAGACATCTCAATCAGTTCGCGGGACAATTCGATAATGCCTTTCTTATTAACGTCACGGAATACAGGAACCACCAGACCATTAGGTGTATCAACTGCTACACCAATGTTGATGTATTTTTTCAGTGTCAATTTCTGACCATCTTCCGAGATAGAGCTGTTAAAGCGCGGCATCTCTTCCAACGCTTTTGCTACCGCTTTCAGGATGAACACCAGTGGGGTGATCTTCACACCAAGCTGTTTCTTTTCAGCTTCCTGATTCTGTTGTTTACGGAAGTTTTCAACTTCAGTGATATCCGTTTCATCGAACTGCGTAACATGCGGGATCATCACCCAGTTACGACTCAGGTTAGCACCAGAGATTTTCTGAATACGACCCAGTTCAACTTCTTCAATTTCACCAAATTTGCTGAAATCAACTTTCGGCCAAGGCAACATACCCGGCAAACCACCACCAGCTGACGCAGGGGCTGATTCAGCACGTTTAACCGCGTCTTTCACGTAAGCCTGAACATCTTCACGCAGAATACGGCCTTTACGACCCGTACCTTTCACTTTAGCCAAGTTAACACCAAATTCACGGGCCAGACGACGGATCACCGGTGTTGCGTGAACATAAGCATTATTTTCAGCGAAATCGTTTTTACCTTCTTCCACGAAACTTCTGCTCTCTATAACTGGCACCGCTTTCTCTGGTTCAGCCGCTGGCGCTGGAGCAGAAGCCACAGGAGCTGGCACTGCGCCCGCAACTTCAAATACCATAATCATAGAATCGGTTTTTACTTTTTCACCGACCTTGATTTTGATTTCTTTAACAATACCTGCAAATGGTGCGGGTACTTCCATCGAAGCTTTATCGCCTTCTACAGTGATCAGTGACTGCTCCGCTGTAACCGTGTCGCCTACTTGAACCATCACTTCGGTCACTTCAACTTCATCACCGCCGATATCCGGTACATGAACATCCATGGCCGCAGAAGCCACTGGCTCCGGCTCTGCCATACGAGAGGACAGAATCATAGCTGCTGATTCTTCCGCTGGTGCTGCGTCTACAGCACCAACAGCCGAATCAAAAATCATAATCAGTTTGTCAGTTTCAACTTTATCGCCAACTGCAATGATGATCTCTTTAACAACACCCGCTTGAGGGGATGGAACTTCCATCGAAGCCTTATCACCTTCTACGGTAATCAGCGATTGATCAACTTCTACTGTATCGCCAACTTTCACCATAATTTCGGTGACTTCAACTTCATCTGCACCGATATCCGGTACCTTAATTTCGATAGCCATTGGTTCTTTACCTCTTATGCCAGACGCGGGTTAACTTTCTCTGGGTTAATGTTGTATTTCTTGATTGCTTCTTCCACAACATTCACGTTGATTTCACCGCGTTTAGCCAATTCACCCAGAGCAGCAATTACCACGTAGGAAGCATCAACTTCAAAGTGATGACGCAGGTTTTCACGGCTGTCGGAACGACCGAAACCGTCAGTACCCAATACACGGAATTCGCTTGCAGGGATGAAGTTACGAATTTGTTCTGCGAACAGTTTCATATAGTCAGTAGAAGCAACTGCTGGTGCTTCATTCATGATCTGAACAACATAAGGTACACGTGGCGTTTCTGTTGGATGCAACATATTCCAGCGCTCACAATCCTGACCATCACGAGCCAATTCAGTGAATGAAGTTACGCTGTACACATCAGAACCCACACCATAATCGTTAGCCAGAATCTGCGCAGCTTCACGAACATGACGCAAGATAGAACCGGAACCTAACAACTGAACTTTACCTTTACTACCTTCCAGACTTTCCAGCTTGTAGATACCTTTACGGATACCTTCTTCTGCGCCTTGTGGCATCGCCGGCATGTGGTAGTTTTCGTTCAGCGTGGTGATGTAGTAGTAAACGTTCTCTTGTTTCTCACCATACATACGCTCCAGACCATCATGCATAATCACAGCAACTTCATAAGCAAATGCTGGATCGTAAGAGATGCAGTTAGGTATAGTCAGAGACTGAATGTGGCTGTGACCATCTTCGTGTTGCAGACCTTCACCGTTCAAGGTAGTACGACCTGAAGTACCGCCAATCAAGAAGCCACGCGCCTGTTGGTCACCTGCTGCCCAGCACAAGTCACCAATACGCTGGAACCCGAACATGGAATAGTAAATGTAGAACGGAATCATTGGCAGGTTATTAGTGCTGTAAGACGTTGCCGCCGCCAGCCACGATGAACCTGCTCCCAGTTCATTAATACCTTCTTGCAGGATTTGTCCTTTCTCGTCTTCTTTATAGTAAGCAACTTGCTCACGGTCCTGCGGGGTATACTGCTGACCGTTAGGACTATAAATACCGATCTGACGGAACAAACCTTCCATACCGAAAGTACGAGCTTCATCGGCAATGATTGGAACCAGACGATCTTTGATTGACTTATTCTTCAGCATTACGTTCAGCGCACGAACAAAAGCGATAGTAGTAGAAATTTCTTTATTTTGTTCTTCCAACAGAGCACCAAAATCTTCCAGTGTTGGTAATTCTAGTTTCTCTTCAAAATGAGTGCGACGACTCGGCAGATAGCCACCCAGCGCTGCGCGATGTTCATGCAAATATTTGTACTCTTCAGAGTCTTTATCGAAAGTCACATACGGCAGGTTTTCGATTTGGTCATCTGCAACAGGTACATTGAAACGATCACGGAAATGGCGAACCCCTTCCATATTCATTTTCTTAACCTGATGAGCGATATTTTTACCTTCAGCAGTATCACCCATACCATAACCTTTGACAGTCTGAGCCAAGATGACGGTTGGTTTACCGGCAGTTTCCTGTGCTTTTTTCAAAGCAGCAAAGACTTTCTTCGGATCGTGACCACCACGGTTCAATGCCCAAATCTGGTCATCAGTCATGTCTTTGACTAATTCTGTCGTTTCAGGGTAACGACCGAAGAAATGCTTACGAACATAAGCACCATCTTTGGATTTGAAAGTCTGGTAATCACCATCCAGAGTTTCGTTCATCAGTTGGATCAATTTACCGCTGGTATCTTTACGCAGCAATTCATCCCAACGCTCACCCCAAAGAACTTTAATAACCTGCCAACCTGCACCACTGAAAATACCTTCCAGCTCGTTAACGATTTTACCATTACCAGTAACCGGACCATCCAAACGTTGCAGGTTACAGTTGATAACAAATACCAAGTTATCCAGTTTCTCACGAGTTGCGATCGTGATCGCACCTTTAGATTCTGGCTCATCCATCTCTCCGTCACCCAGGAATGCGTAAACGGTTTGTTTGGATGTATCTTTCAAACCACGGTGTTCCAGATATTTCAGGAATTTAGCCTGATAGATCGCACCAATTGGCCCCAATCCCATTGATACAGTTGGGAATTGCCAGAATTCAGGCATCAGTTTTGGATGCGGGTAAGAAGACAGGCCGTTGCCATTAATTTCCTGACGGAAATTATTCATTTGCTCTTCAGTCAGACGACCTTCAAGGAAAGCACGAGCATAAACGCCCGGAGAGATGTGGCCCTGGAAATAAACCAAGTCGCCGCCATCATTTTCATTACGGGCACGGAAGAAGTGGTTAAAACAAACTTCATACATGGTTGCTGAAGACTGGAATGAAGCCATGTGACCACCTAATTCCAGATCTTTTTTGGATGCTCGTAAAACAGTCATCACAGCATTCCAACGAATAGCAGAGCGAATACGGCGCTCCAAATCCAGATTGCCAGGGTAAGCGGGCTCATCCTCAACAGGAATGGTATTGATATAATCGCGGTTAGCAGCACCTGCTGCAACATTCACGCCACCTTTACGTGCTTCGTTCAGTACCTGATCAATCAAGAACTGAGCACGATCAACACCCTCTTCACGGATGACCGATTCGATCGCCTGTAACCAGTCGCGAGTTTCGATCGGGTCCACGTCATTTTTCAAAATGTCTGACATGGTGTATTCCTTATCTGTTATCTGTTTCTAATGGTTATTTGGAGCCTATCTTCCGGTCATACCCTTGACGTTCACCCGGTCATGACCGGAAGATAGGCCCTCACTGTTGTTGCCGCTAGCGCCCTCAGTTAAGGGACTCGACTAGCCATGCAGACGCAGCAAACTTCAAGATCTGCACAGCTAATTTTATTCTGGATGTTGTTGGAGACGCCGTAATGATCGCTCGCGGCGGGTATGCTCACGGCTGAGATCCAATAAAACATCTTCAATAAAAGCTAAATGGCGATGGGAAGCTTCGCGGGCTTTCTCCGGTTGTCTTGCCACTATAGCTTCAAAAATTTTTGCCCGATGATCACTGACAGCCATCAGCATTTCTCTGCGGGTATAAAGAAACTCAAAATTCTGCCGGATATTTTGTTCCAGCATAGGTGCCATACAACGCAATAAATGAAGGAGAACCACATTATGGGCAGCTTCAGTGACAACGAGTTGATATTGCAGAACAGCATCAGATTCAGCATTGACATCACCACTTTGCTGAGCTTGTTGAATAACAAGGTGATGTTCCCGAATACGCTCAAAATCTTTGTCAGTCCCACGCAATGCTGCGTAATAGGCTGCAATACCTTCCAAAGCATGGCGAGTTTCAAGGAGATCAAACTGAGATTCTGGATGACCAGCCAACAATTGTGCCAATGGATCACTGAAACTTTGCCAGAGATTACTCTGAACAAATGTTCCACCACCTTGACGACGAAAGAGAAAGCCTTTAGCTTCCAACCGCTGAATAGCTTCGCGCAATGAAGGCCGTGACACATCAAATTGTTTCGCCAACTCACGTTCAGGTGGCAACTTCTCTCCAGGACGCAAAGACCCTTCAAGGATGAGATGCTCAAGACGCTGCTCAATGACATCTGATAATTTTGGTTGGCGGATTTTGCTATAAGCCATATTTACTGTAAGCCAGTTAATGGATAAACATTGCTTCGGTCCCTACCGTAGTCAATTGGTAATACCAATTTAAACTACAGGGCCATAAAAGTAACAAAGTATTCACCAGCTGTCCATAAAGACCTTGAGCTAAATCATAAAAACCTGCAAATTTTAACAATTTTTTTTAAAAATTAGCAAAAATTGATAACTAATAGGTTAATAAATCCTCTACAATGATATTTTAATCTAATCTTTTGAAACGTATAAATAGATATAATGAATCGTTACAGCAAAGAAATAGTTGAATATTTATTCAAAAAGTATAGATACCAAATCATCACTTGTTAATTTTAAACACAACGACTATTCCATTAGATTATAAATGTAGCTCAAATCAGCAAAACCGAATGGCCAAAAGCTGCAATTAGAAAGGAATAATTACAAATATGTGAGGAACCACCAGCAACAGCTCCACGGACCTCTTGCTGATGGGAAAAATTCACGACATTAAAACCAATAACGTGTTTCTTCATGCCATCCTTTTTTATACATACAAGAAGAAATTACCCAACTCCTTGCAGATTCATTTTTATCCCAGCGTTCAACTTCAGCTTTTGGCACAGTGATATAATGTCCGCAGGATTTATCTTTTTTCCCGTCCTTATCTTCACAAGGGAAATGTTTCGTCTCATAAGAATGAACAACTTTGCTGTCCCAGTCTGGTGGAAAACGAAAATAACCCTGCTCCTTACATTCAGAATAATCTCTGTCTCTATCAAACTGAGTTGCTCCCGGCTTTTCCCAAGACGTACAACCACTTAATAAAGTAAATAATATAATTAAAGGAATAATAGTGATTTTTTTTATGGAATTCATAAAAAAATGCCTCAAACAAAACTAAAGAAAATAATCAAGGAAATTAAATTAGAATTTAAAAGTTCCCCTAATACGGTAACTCTTATCTTCAAAAGGTGGCCTTCCACCAGATTGTATAATTTGTCTGTCTTGGATTGATGTGTTTTTATCAAAATCAGGCACAGGATGCGGAGTATTTACTTTGACTTCAGTACCCGAAATTATATCTTTAACATTACATTCAAAATAATCACAGGTTGAAATATAGCCATCAGTAAGCCATGGCCGTGGCATAGAAGAACATCCTGTAATCACAAACATTGACAATAAAGCAATGAGAAATTTATTCATTCTTAACATCCTTAATTTGCTGTATATATTATAAAAATTTAACTTAAATTAAAACCATATAAAAAGAGAGATCATTTATTACGATCAAGTAAATAATATCTACATATGCATTTTATCTTTCTGGCATTCCACGGAATATCGGAACAATATCCCCCCAGAGAGAAATATATACTCTTATCACTGGGAAAAACCTGATTTATTGGTGCTACATTAACACCAAAGAATAACAGGCCAGATAAAAAGTATGAAATAATTAATATTTTCATGCAGTTAAAACTAATTAATGAATATAAAACTCCATCTTATAAAACACCAAAAGACATACAGTGACTTTATTTGTTGTATTAACGATTATCCTCTCCATCTTCCACATATTCCAATATATCTCCGGGCTGACATTGTAAATATTTACAAATTTTTTCCAACGTCTCTATACGGATACCTTTTATTTTTCCATTCTTCAGCAATGATAGATTTTGCTCGGTGATATCAATAATTGCAGCCAACTCTTTAGACTTTACTTTCCTTTTCGCTAAGATCACATCCAATCTTATTATAATACTCATGATGATTCTCAGATAAAATAACGCTGCTCATCGCTTATCTTCTTAGATTCACGCATAACTAAGCTAACTATCAGAAGGAACACACCAAACATAATAATAAACAGAGATTCTGAACCAACGCCAAACGAAAAACTAAATACCCGTTGCCCTTTTACTAAATCCACAGATAACGCCATTCCTTGTAACATATTAATCACAGGGTAAAGAAGTTGCTCCAGAATCATCAGACAACCAATAATACATGAACCGGAAATATTACGGTTACTCCATATTTCACCTTTAGCAAACCGAAAAAATAGAATGCCAATTAATACGAAGGATGACGTTGATATAATCGGGGGTATCGTATCCAATGAGATATAAAGTACCTGACTTAATAAAGATTGCTTAAATCCTTTTGCAACCAATGCCGGCATAAAATCGCTATACATCTGAAGGGCAGCCTGACGAGTGGTGTCATGCCATAACGACCAAGAAGCAATATGGAACCCCATATCACCAACTGCCATAACGGAAGCAATAATAATAGCCAAAAGGCTAAGTAGCCTGATTCTGGGATTAGTTACAAACTCCTGTTCACTACACATTTTGTATCATTCCATATACATGTTTAACTAAACTTTCGTTAAAGTACTTCAAAAGTTATCGTATTACAATAAGTTTTTATCATTAAATAAACAGAATATTACCTCGAATGATATGTAAATCACCGTGATTATAGTTGGCAGATATAATTAATTTATTGATAGAAAAGAAAAAAGGAGCTATTTACACGGCTCCCTTTATAGATAATTAAGCTATTGAGACGACAAACAAATCAAACCAATGCCCCATAAATTGTCAGTAAAGCAACAACAACGATAATAGAGAAAGTCACCTTTTTCGCTAATGTCACCGCTGCAACAGGCGTTTGAATTGAATCAAGATGGGGATCGCGGCTTAATGAAAACTGAGCAAGCTGGCATACCACTTTATATTGTGAAGTTCTCAAATCGCTAAGAGAAGCAACCCACGCTGGTAAAGCCCGTTCACCATGTCCTAACAAAGCATAAGCAACGCCAGCCAACCGAGCCGGAATCCAGTCCAGCCAATGCAACAGGCTATCAACGCCAGACTGTGCACGCTGAATCGGAGTACCATATTGTGCTAACCAGCCTTGATAAGCTCTTAAGAAACAATATCCCATCAAAGCAACCAGCCCTAATTTACCGGCAACGATTAACCAAAAAATCGGAGCCAAGTAATAGCGAAAATTTATCCATAGCAACGCATTTTGTATCTCACGCAATTCACTTTCTTTACTGGCATCAGACGGTAAACCATGAATGATTGCGAGACGCGTAAGATATTCTCTTCGTTGCTCTCGGTCATCCTGATGAACAGTACGAAAATATTCACGATAATCATGCCGTAAGTGCCCCGCTCCAATGCACAGTAAACAAATCAGCACCCATAAAACCAGTTCAAGAATGCCGAACATAAAATCATCAAGTATTACAATGAATAACCATGTAAGCAGCATCACGGCTAATGTCATCAATAAGCTTTTCCATAATGAAAAAGACTTCATGTTGGTAAAAATTGGTTCAAGACGGTGATCCAATTGCCAATGGTCACTTAATTTAAACAATCTTTCCCACGCCAGCACTAACAACAGTATAAAGAGGGTCATTCTTTCTGCTCCTGCAACAATTGCTGATGATGTGTCCAATCGAAATAAAGTCCCAGATCAATTTTTCTTCCCGGAGCAACATCATTGTAGCCATGATGTGCTCTTTTATATCCGGGTCTGCCTATAAATCATTATGTCAGTACAACAAAGCTTTCATATTAAATCTAGATAGCAAAACCAAGATAGTGATAGTAGTTGTTCACTACACAACAGGGTAGCATGTTAAGACCATCAATATTGTTATCACCCCTGGAGCTTTTAATGACAAAACAAAATTACAATACAGATCAGCGCCGTGCTGTTCTGATGGAAAGTTTGCAGAGCGACATCCCTGCCAGTGTAACTCTCGCACTAAAAGAAGATCTGGGCGGAAACACAGATTTAGCATCTGACATTACTGGTCAGTTAATTCCAGCAGATAAACAAGCCACCGCAATAATTATTACTCGAGAAGATGGCATTTTCTGTGGTCAGCAATGGCTGAACGAAGTCTTCACTCAATTGGGCGATCAAACCTCCGTTGAATGGCTGGTAAAAGATGGCGATTCAATTATAGCCAACCAAAAACTCTGTGTATTACAAGGCTCAGCACCTGTATTACTGACAGGCGAACGCACTGCTCTTAACTTTATTCAGACGCTCTCTGGTGTCGCAACAGAAGTCAGTCATTATGTTCGCCTTCTTACCGGTTTAAAGACCCAATTACTTGATACGCGTAAAACGCTACCGGGATTACGCACAGCCCTAAAATATGCTGTACTTTGCGGAGGTGGTAATAATCACCGCCTTGGATTATTCGACGCTTTCCTCATCAAAGAAAACCATATTATTGCCAATGGCTCTATTAAACAGGCAGTAGATAAAGCTCGTTATTCTCACCCTGATGTTCTTGTTGAAGTCGAAGTAGAAACCCTGGATGAGTTGATCCTGGCTCTGAAATCCAATGTTGATATTATTATGCTGGACAATTTTACTATTCCAATGATGAAAGAAGCCGTCGCTATTACATCAGGTAAAGTCGCTTTAGAAGTATCAGGTAATATCACCCTAAATACCCTGCGCAGCTATGCTGAAACAGGTATTGACTTTATTTCTGTTGGAGCACTCACCAAACATATTAAAGCATTAGATCTCTCAATGCGCTTTCAGTAATTAACAATAATGATATTGATGGTGGTGTAAATTAGCAATGGGTAGCTAGAAAATTTGCGAACACCACCGTAAATATTTTTGCAAACCTTGCAATTCAGAAATATTTTTTCGAGTCAATTCCATAACCTCCATATATCCTGTTTCATTTTTTTCTCTTTCCTTCATTCTCCATATCGCAATACTACAACACGGGGAAAGAATATGAAAAAACAACAAGGATTTACTTTAATGGAGATCATGGTTGCTATTGCTATCATTTCCATCCTAAGTGCTATTGGTATTCCCAGTTACCAGGGATATATTCAGAAAGCAGCTTTAACAGATATGTTACAAGCTATTGTGCCTTATAAATCAAGTATAGAGCTTTGCAGTTTTGAAACTGAAGATTTTAAAGGCTGTAATTCAGGAGCAACTTCAATTCCTAATAGTCACAATAGCAGATATATTGGAAATATTTCAGTTAAAGAGGGAGAAATTACTATTAATGGACAACAGAGCCTTAAAGATCTTAACGTTATATTGATTCCAATGAAAAACCCACAGACAGATACAATTAAATGGATTTATAAATGCGAATCTGCAAGTAAATCATTAAAGAATCGTTGTCAGGAAATATTCAAATTCTAGAGCCAAATAGATGTATACCCAATGGATTTCAAGATGGATCGCGACGGCAAGGGAGCATAGATAACTCTGTGACCGGGGTGAGTGCAGCCAACAAAGAGGCAACTTGAAAGATAACGGGTATAATAGAATAGACAGTTAATTTATCGTCCTTATAAATATATATTGACTCAGGAAGAAATAATGAATCCACTTTCAGTAGCAGAAAACACATTGATGGAAAGAGAAATTCATGATATTTGTCAGCGACATCAATCTGTTGTGATAAAAAAAGATGATAATACGATAACAATTGCTAGCAGTGAATTACCCAATGATGATCTATTAGCGGCATTACGCTTTATTTCCGGGCGTATCGTTAATGTAGAAATTTGGCCGCTGGCACGAATTGAATCAATATTACACCAAAACATTTCACTAAGTCATTTACCAGAGGAAGAATCACCTTTATTACCACCTACAACGGATATTAATGCAGATGAAAATGATGCACCAGTCATTCAGCTTATTAATCAGACTTTATTAACTGCAATTCAACGGCGTGCATCTGATATTCATTTTGAACCATTTCAACAAGGTTATCGTATTCGTATCCGAGTTGATGGAGCATTACACCTCTTATCATCTCCATCTCCTCAAATGAATGCCAGCATTGCCGCACGCCTTAAGATCATGGCGAAATTGAATATTGCCGAAAAACGGCTACCTCAAGATGGACAATTTGATTGGTATGACGCACAACACAACTATGCTATCCGTATGGCCACCTTACCAACAATACATGGAGAAAAAGTTGTACTCAGAATATTAAATACAATGCGGCAACTGTCACTGGATCAGTTAGGTATCCCTGATCAGTTGTTAAATCAACTACGACAAAAATTAGCATTACCACAAGGGATGATTTTAGTGACAGGCCCAACAGGTAGCGGAAAAACCGTAACTTTATATAGCTGTTTACAATATCTGAATCAGAATAAAAAGAATATTTGCAGTGTAGAAGACCCTGTTGAAATCCCGCTCAACGGTATTAATCAGACACAAATTAACAGTAAAATTGATCTCAATTTTTCCAAAGTATTACGAGCATTATTACGACAAGATCCAGATGTTATTATGGTAGGAGAAATACGTGATAGTGAAACAGCCGAAATCTCAGTAAAAGCGGCACAAACAGGTCATCTGGTTCTTTCTACACTGCACACCAATTCAACCGTAGATACATTATCTCGCCTACAAAATCTGGGTATTTCAGGTTATATGGCTGCGTCTTGTATCAAATTAATTATCGCCCAACGACTTGTTAGAAAATTATGCCCTCATTGCCGTAATCAGCAAACGGATGAAACAGTGATTAATATTGGAAGTAATTCTGTATTTATCAGGCAATGGCTAGCAGTTGGTTGCAAGCATTGTTTCTCTGGTTATTATGGCCGAACTGCTATTTATGATTTTTTGGAAATAACACATGAACTCCAGCAAGTATTATCACAGCAAGCTCCTCAAGACTTACAAAGAATTATTATTTCTCAAAGAAAAGAGACCTTGTTTTCATCCGGTATTTTATTAGTAGAACAAGGAATCACTACACTAGAAGAAATTTATCAAGTTACAGGACAAGAAGAGTAATGAAAATCCATTATATTTATCATTGGCAAGCAATTAATAATAAAGGTGAAATATCAAAAGGAAAATCACTATGTGATAACCGAAAAGTTTTATACCAACAACTTATCCATGTTGGATTGCAACCTTATAATATAAAATGTGACAAATGGATATTTTATCACCATCAACAAATTGCCTACCGGATAAACTTTATTCGTCAATTGGCAACACTATTATCATCAGGAATGCCATTACTCAATTGCCTGAATATTCTTATTCGAGAATGTGTTAATCCATTATGGCATTGTGTATTATCAGATATTAGCAAAAAAATTACCCGCGGAGAATCACTCTCCGCTTCATTAAAAAATTATCCATTTCTATTTCCAACTCTATTTTATCAACTCATTGCTGTTGGTGAGTTAACTGGCCAATTAGAGAACTGCTGCCAATTATTGGTTAAACAACAGGAACAACAAGATAAGTTACAAAAAAAATAGCGAAAGCATTGCGTTATCCTCTGATTATTACCGTTGTTGCCAGCATCATTATTTTATTAATGCTGATTTTTGTCTTACCTGAATTTGAACACATTTATCGTTCATTTGATGCACAACTCCCTTTGCTGACCCGTAGTTTATTAATGACTTCCAACTGGCTTATTCAATATGGTGGCTATGGTGCTATTGGATTAATAGTACTACTCCTATCTTACCTACAGTTACGCCAACGCCACATAATATGGATTGTCCGTGAGAAAAATCTAATATTACGTTTACCGATTATTGCGAAATTAATTAGCTGCCAACAATTAGGGCAACTTTTCCATATCCTATTTATGACACAAAAAGCTGGCCTGACACTCACAGCCGGGTTAGACAGTGCTATTGCATCAATAAATCATCCGGTATTTTTGAAAGCAACGAAATTCTTACGTGCCCAAATTAATCAAGGAATATCAATGAGCGAAGCACTGAAACAACAACCTTGTTTTCCTGCATTGTGCCAACAATTCATCAGTGTTGGCGAAGAGTCTGGCAATTTAGAACTGTTATTGGAGAATCTAGCCGACTGGTATCAACAACAGGCACTGGAAATTTCTGAGAATATGGCTCAGCTACTGGAACCAATACTTATGGTTATAATAGCTACTATTGTTGGCATACTATTACTCGCAATGTATTTACCAATTTTTCAGCTAGGTACAATACTCACTTGAAATAAAAACAATTCCATGGTTTTGCTCTAGGTCATCTGCCTCCCTTTCGGTTACAATCCCAAAATACTATCAAGTAATATTAAGGGATAGGATGACTTATATTATTGCACTCACAGGTGGGATTGGCAGCGGTAAAACCACTATAGCCAATGCTTTTGCAGCTCTTGGTGTTCCTCTTGTTGATGCAGATATTATTGCCAGAGAAATCGTAGCTCCTGGAACTCCTGCTTTACAAGCCATCAAAGAACGCTTTGGACATGAAATACTAACGCCAGATGGTAGACTGAACCGAACACTGTTACGCCAGAAAATTTTCACAAATCAACAAGAAAAACAGTGGATTAACCAACTCCTTCACCCTCTAATACATAAAGAAACCAGACGCCAATTAGAGCAGATAACTGCACCTTATGTGATTTGGGTTATTCCATTATTAGTCGAAAATAATTTGGGGCATCTGGCAGATCGAATTCTAGTCGTTGACGTTTCACCTGAATTACAAATCAGCCGAGTAGCCACTCGTGATGGTATTAGCAACCAACAGGTTGAAAATATTTTAGCTGCACAGGCATCCCGTAGCGAGAGGCTGGCTTATGCCGATGACATTATCTCAAATCATGATAACGTACAGACAATTGCTCCTTGTGTTGCCGAACTACATCAACAATATTTAAGATTAGCTGGATCAGCCAGACAGGATAATCATGATGAGTGACCCAACTTCTACAATTATTTTTGAACACCCACTGAATGAAAAAATGCGATCATGGTTGCGGATTGAATCTTCTCTGCAACAGCTCACCAGTCAACGCCATTTAAACTCATTGGCAAGTAGCCTTGCCTTTTTCCGTACTGTTGCTGAACTCCTTGAAGTTTTAGAACGAGGTGAAGTACGTTCAGAACTATTAAAAGAATTAGAACGCCAACAAGCGAAATTAAAACAATGGGCCAAGATACCTGATGTTGATATTAATATCGTCAATAATTTCAGATTAAAATTAAAAGAACGAGCTGTTGCACTAAGCAAAGCACCACGACTAGGGCAATCCCTTAAAGAAGATAAAATCATTAGTATGGTACGCCAGCGCCTCAGTATTCCAAGTGGTTGCTGTGGTTTTGATCTACCCACCCTGCATTTATGGCTTCACTTGCCACAATCAGAAAGAGATAAAATGGTTTCATTCTGGATTGATAGCTTGTTGCCACTCCAACAAGCCCTGGAAAGTATTTTAGAACTAATACGCCAGTCTGCTACCTTCCGTTCAGAAGTCAGTAAAAACGGTTTTCACCAAGATACAGCAGAAGGTTCAGATTTACTAAGATTACGGTTACCATTAAAACCTTTATTGTTCCCTCAAATCTCTGGTCATAAGACCCGCTTTGCTATCCGTTTTTTACCTCTAGATAGTGAAAAAGGCTCTATACCTGCTCATTTGCCATTTGAACTGGCATGCTGTTAAGATTACAAACTAATTGTCCGGAGAGAGATTATGTCTGAGTTATTAACCATTGAATGTCCAATATGTAGTAAAAGTGTGGTTTGGGGAGAAATAAGCCCATACCGCCCATTTTGCAGTAAACGCTGTCAGTTGATTGACTTAGGCGAGTGGACAAATGAAGAGAAACGGATATCAAGCCAAAGTGAAAACTCCGATAGCGATGATTGGAGTGAACAACCTGAGCAATAATAAATAGCCGCGTTATTATTAATGCGGCTATAGACAACTCAAGTAGTCAATAAGGCGACAATGCTGCGATTAGCAGGTGGGAATTCATCTGCAATTAAATCTTTCTGTAACACCCACCGAGAAAGCTGACCTTCTTTGCCGAAAGGCTCATTTTCCCATTCACCTACCAGGAAGAAATAAAGGGTAATTAGTCTATCAGGAAAATCATGTTCAACCGTTTTTACCAACTCATAATGAGTAACAGTAATACCTATTTCTTCCTGTAGTTCACGAACCAACGCCTGTTCAGGTGTTTCCCCCTTTTCGACCTTCCCACCAGGAAACTCCCAGAATCCCCCCATATGTGTATCAGCATGACGCTGAGTAATAAAAATTTCATATTGTGAGTTTCTAATAATTCCAGCAGCTATATGCAGGTGTTTCTTTTCCATATCACTATTATCTTCATCTATTTTTTGGCTGCTTAAACAACCAATAGTCAAATATCGTTTCCAAAGGAGGTAGATTAAGGCTGACAGTAAAAAGGCGGTTTCCCGCCTTTTCATCATTACTGCAAACGCCCATGGCAATGTTTATATTTCTTACCTGAGCCACAAGGACAAAAATCATTACGGCCTACTTTACGAACACCACTGGCTATCTGAGCTTCTGTTTTAGACATCAAAGCACCTTTTTCAACTTCATGGCTTAATTGCTGTTGTTTTGCCAGACGTTCAGCTTCCATACGACGTTGCTGTTCTAATGCCTCAACCTCTTCCGGCATTCTCACCTGAACTTTGCTTAATGTACTAATCACTTCATATTTCAGCGATTCCAACATGTTTGCAAACATGGCGAAAGATTCACGTTTGTACTCCTGTTTTGGATCTTTCTGAGCATAACCACGCAGGTGGATACCCTGACGCAGATAATCCATTGCAGCCAGATGTTCTTTCCACAACATATCCAGAGTCTGCAACATGATACCTTTTTCAAAGTTACGCATCATTTCAGTGCTAACAATCTCTTCTTTACGTTTATGGATTTCAACAGCCTGTTCAAGAATACGCTCACGCAAAGTTTCTTCATGTAGTTCAGGCTCTTTATCCAACCACTCTTTGATCGGTAGCTCCAAATCAAAATCAGCCATTAAACGCTGCTGCAAACCTTCTATATCCCACATCTCTTCCAGAGATTGAGGGGGAATATAAGCATCAATGGTTGCTTTAAATACATCTTCACGAATGCTACTAATAGTTTCGCTAACATCACTGACATCCAGCAAATCATTGCGCTGTGTATAGATAGCACGGCGCTGATCATTAGCAACATCATCGTATTCCAGCAATTGCTTACGTATGTCGAAGTTACGGCTTTCTACTTTACGCTGAGCATTGGCAATAGCTTTAGTTACCCACGGGTGTTCAATCGCCTCACCAGGTTTCATACCAAGTTTACGCATCATACCCGTAACACGATCAGATGCAAAAATACGCATCAGTGAGTCTTCCATTGATAAATAGAAACGGGATGATCCAGCATCCCCTTGACGACCGGAACGCCCACGTAACTGATTATCAATACGGCGGGATTCATGACGCTCCGTGCCGATAATATGCAAACCACCCGCAGCCAGAACAATATCATGGCGCTCCTGCCATGCAGCTTTAATCTCTTCAATCTGAACTTCTGTTGGTTCTTCCAGTTTAGCAATTTCTGCCTGCCAACTACCTCCCAGCACAATATCGGTACCACGACCTGCCATATTAGTCGCAATAGTTACTGCACTCGCCTGACCAGCCTGCGCAATAATATCTGCTTCCATTGCATGGAATTTGGCGTTAAGCACGTTGTGCTCGATACCCGCTTTAGTCAGTTCACAGGAAACCAGTTCAGATTTTTCAATAGAAATAGTTCCCACCAATACCGGTTGCCCTTTACCGGTACATTCGCGGATATCTTCAATGATAGCTTCAATTTTTTCAGCTTCGGTCATATAAACCAGATCCGGCAAATCATTACGGATCATTGGGCGGTTTGTTGGCACCACAATGGTATCAAGCTTATAAATAGAGCTAAACTCAAATGCTTCTGTATCTGCCGTACCGGTCATACCCGCCAGTTTTTCATACAGACGGAAGTAATTTTGGAAAGTAATCGAAGCCAAGGTTTGGTTTTCGTTTTGAATTTCTACGCCTTCTTTAGCTTCAACAGCCTGATGTAGCCCATCAGACCAACGACGCCCCTGCATAGTACGGCCAGTATGCTCATCAACAATAATAACTTCACCATCTTTCACGATGTAATCAACATCACGGGTAAATAAAGCATGAGCACGTAACGCAGCGGTAACATGGTGCATCAACATAATGTTAGTGGGTGAATACAGGGATTCACCTTCTTCCATCAATTTGGTATCCACCAGTAATTGTTCAATCAGAACCAAGCCGCGTTCTGTCAAGTTAACCTGACGGGACTTCTCATCAACAGAGAAGTGCCCCTCTCCCTGGAAAGTATCTGAATCTTCTTTTTCCTGACGGATCAGCTTAGGAATCAGCTTATTAACTTTAATATAAAGCTCAGAGCTATCTTCAGCAGGGCCGGAAATAATCAATGGAGTACGGGCTTCATCAATCAGAATGGAGTCAACTTCATCCACCAACGCATAGTGCAGTTTACGTTGAACACGTTCTTCTGGACTAAATGCCATGTTGTCACGAAGATAGTCAAAGCCATATTCGTTGTTTGTGCCGTAGGTAATATCCGCTGCATATGCTTCGCGTTTAGCGGGTGCGGGCATACCTGGCAGGTTGATACCCACGCTCAATCCCAGAAATTCAAACAATGGACGGTTATTTTCAGCGTCACGCTGTGCCAGATAATCATTCACGGTGACTACGTGAACACCACGTCCAGTTAGTGCATTCAAATAAGCAGGCAAAGTCGCTGTGAGTGTTTTACCTTCACCGGTACGCATCTCAGCAATACAACGCTCATTCAGAACCATACCACCTAGTAGCTGAACGTCAAAATGGCGCATAGCAAACACGCGCTTACTCGCTTCGCGTACTGTTGCAAATGCTTCAGGTAACAGATTCTCCAGCGATTCGCCTTTTTCCAAACGAGCACGGAATTCAATCGTTTTACCTTTTAATTCGTCATCAGATAGTTTTTCAAATTCTGACTCCATGCGGTTGATTACATCAACTACCTTACGCATACGACGCAATGTACGATCATTACGACTACCAAAAACCTTAGTTAATAATTTAATCAGCATAATTAGTTACATCTCAGATAAGGCCGTTATCTCGCAGCCAACAAATAGTTATTTATTCGAAACTTGTAAAAAAATGAAGATCAAAGGTAAGCAGAAGGACCTGCACGAATACCTTGGGCTTTTGCAATCCAAAACGCCGTAGTATGAGAAGATTGTGATACGGTAATCGGAAATTGTGTCTCTGAAACCGGTTCAGGTAGCTGAGGCTCCCGAGTTAACAGTGCATTTAGCGTTTCCAGCACAATCTGCTGAATATTGGAAGAACTTAACCGGATACTTTGTTTTGCTGTTTCATTGTTCATAGGTTGGGAAACAAAAAAAGCAAAAGAAAGCTGACGGATCATATTACGTACAGCATGTTGTTGCCAGTAATTAGCACCATTATTGGCAGGCTGACGCTGAACATTTTGCGGTGAGAATAGGTTATCAAAAGCCGATAAAGCCTGATTTTGCCAACGCTGACTGGATGATGTATTAGCTTGTAAGATATTATCCGTAACACCCACTAAGATGGTAGGAACACCAATACTTGCCGCGACCATCCCTAATAACAGATGTGGCCAGAAATAACGTCTGCCAAATTGTCGCCAAAGATTTAGAATACCCATTAATCCTTCGTTATACCGGAGCTACTTTTATATGCGCGATAGTCGCCCACAATCATTAGATGTTCTTTTTGAAGACGCTTCTACCGTTGAGAAAAGCCCGCTTCATGTTATCCAGCAACATGCTGTCGCTTTATTAAAACTAAATCGTGCGGTTATCAGCCTACTCCCCGCACAATTACATCCGTGGTGCCGGGTCGCCAATTATCGCAAACAAATTCTGGTACTGGAAGCAGGAAACGCCAGTTGGATGACCAGATTACGTTACGAGTTGCCAACACTGCTCTCCACATTAAGAAGTGAAATTCTACCATCATTGTCATCGATCGACATCAGGATTAACCCATCACTAATGGTTAAGCGTGACAATAATGCGCAGAGCCTCGCAAAAACAATGAGTAGCAGTCACAAAACCTCACCGATACGTCGGTTAAGTCAAGAGAGTGCTAAGGAATTAATAGTATTGGCGAACCGTAGTCCGAAAAAATTAAAGGAGAGATTGGAACGATTGGCTGCACTAGCCGGAGAGGGTGCTAGCACAGCCAACAAGAAGCGCTAACGCTGAATAAAAAACATCAGCGAAAACAAAATCACTGATAACACAACCCACTGATGTATCATTGAGTTATCTCTTGCATACCCAAGAGTTATGCCATTACAGTTGATGGAGCACGAAAAGCCTGCGGCATTTCAGCTTCATCTTCGAAAGTGATCAGTTCCCACGCACTTTCTTGCGCCAAAACTGCCTGCAACAGTTTATTGTTCAATGCATGACCAGATTTGAACGCAGTAAACGCGCCAATGATGTTATAGCCACACATAAATAAATCACCGATTGCATCTAGCATTTTATGGCGAACAAATTCGTCTTCAAAACGCAAACCATCTTCATTAAGCACACGATAGTCATCAACAACGATCGCACAATCAAAACTACCGCCTAAACACAAGCCTTTAGATTGTAAGTACTCAATATCACGCATAAAGCCGAAGGTACGTGCACGACTGATTTGACGAACAAACGCATCTGCTGAAAAATCTAGGCAGTAACGTTGAGAACTTGAATCAATCGCAGGATGATTGAAATCAATAGTGAAATCCAGACTGAAACCATTATAAGGTGTCATCTCTGCCCACTTATCGCCATCTCCCACACGAACAGCTTCTTTAATACGCAGGAATTTTTTAGATGTGTTCAATTCTTCAATACCAGCATCCAGCAGCAAAAAGACAAACGGGCTGGCACTACCATCCATAATAGGAATTTCTGGTGCATCAACTTCGATAACAATATTATCGATACCCAACCCTGCAAGTGCTGCGTTCAGGTGCTCAACTGTTGAAATTCGCACATCATGCTCATTCACCAGGCAAGTACAGAGCATAGTATCACGCACAGATTTTGCATCTGCCGGAAAATCAACCGGTGGATTCAAGTCAGTGCGACGATAGATGACCCCGGTATTAGCCGGTGCTGGGCGCATTGTCAGCGTGACTTTCTTACCGGTGTGCAAACCGACGCCAGTCGCCTGAACAATACGTTTAAGTGTCCTTTGTTTGATCATCGTTTTATCTCGCAATGTTATCCATCCTGCCAACCACTATACACTATGGTTGGCGGGGAAGTTTAGCACAAAAAGCGGAGAATCCAATCTTTTAGCTATTAATCGGCCTGTTTACGTAAAAATGCAGGAATATCCAGATAATCTGGTTCCTTGTTTGTTTGTGCGTTTTGGTCATTCACCACTTTTGCCGCGGGTTTATTCTCTTCAGACAATGAGGACATACCACCAGACATCTGCTGATGACGGTGCTCCATTGCACTTGATTGAGATACCTTGTTGGTGACTAGCGTAATTTCAGGACGCTTATCCATGCCAATACCGGTAGCAACCACAGTCACACGCAACTCATCATTCATGTCTGGGTCCAGAGAAGTACCGATAACGACAGTTGCATTATCAGACGCGAATGCCCGAATAGTGTTACCCACGGTTTCGAACTCATCCAAACGCAGATCAAAGCCAGCAGTAATGTTAACCAAAACACCACGAGCACCAGACAAATCGATATCTTCTAGTAACGGGCTGGAAATTGCCATTTCAGCGGCCTCTTCTGCACGATCTTCACCCTGAGCAATACCAGAACCCATCATCGCGTAGCCCATTTCGGACATCACGGTGCGCACGTCAGCAAAGTCAACATTCATCAAGCCTGGACGCGTTATCAGTTCGGCAATACCCTGAACTGCACCTTTCAAGACGTCATTAGCTGCACCAAAAGCATCCAGTAGTGAAATACCACGGCCAAGAACTTTCAACAATTTGTCGTTAGGGATAGTAATCAATGAATCCACATGTTTGGACAGTTCAGTGATCCCCTGTTCAGCAAATGCCATACGTTTCTTACCTTCAAAATTAAAAGGTTTAGTCACGACGGCAACTGTCAAAATCCCAAGTTCTTTCGCGATTTCAGCGACCACAGGTGCTGCACCAGTACCGGTACCGCCGCCCATACCGGCAGCGATAAATACCATATCTGCACCATCAAGAGCAGTACGCAACGACTCACGATCTTCTTGTGCAGCAGTACGGCCAACTTCTGGGTTTGCACCAGCCCCCAAGCCTTTAGTAATACCATTACCAATCTGAATAGTCTGGCCGACAGCAGTTTTACGCAATGCCTGAGCATCCGTATTTACTGCGAAGAATTCAACACCTTCGATGCGCTCGCGCACCATGTGCTCAACAGCATTACCGCCGCCACCGCCGACGCCGATGACTTTAATCACCGCGTCATTGGTTAATTCTATTGGTTCAAACATAGTTTCTCTCCGCTTTGTGCCTTTATATCGAGACCAAAAAACAGATGTAGTCTCTGTATAAAATTAAAACTCTTTTTTCAGCCAGCTACTGACTTTCTTAAACCAGCGACTCACTGAAACATGTTTTTCAATATCCGCATCACCATTAAGGTGAGAGGCTTTTCCGTAATGCAACAACCCTACTGCTGTTGAATAATAGGGTTCCTGCGCATAGTCCGTCAGGCCAGTAATATTAAGAGGTTGACCAATACGCACCTGAGCGTGGAATACACGCTGGGCACATTCAGCCAAACCATCAATCTGGGCACCACCACCGGTTAAGACAATACCCGCAGCCAAATGGTGTTTAACACCTTGCTGACGTAACTGTTCCTGCAATCGCAGGATTTCATCATTCACTAAATTCAGTAATTCGATGTAACGTGGCTCAATCACTTCAGCCAGCGTTTGGCGCTGTAAGCTACGTGGTGGGCGCCCACCGACACTCGGTACCTCCACACTTTCATCCTTGCTAACCAACGAACCCAGCGCACAACCGTGACGTACTTTTATCGCTTCGGCATCGCTTGGTGGCGTACCAAAGGCATAAGCAATATCGCTGGTAACGACGTTCCCAGCGTAAGGGATTACTTTGGTATGACGTAGCGCTCCGCCGGTATACACCGCGATATCCATCGTCCCACCGCCAATATCTACCACACAAACACCTAGTTCACGCTCATCCTCAGTCAAAACTGCATAGCTGGCAGCCAAACCGGAAAAAATAAGCTGATCGACTTTCAAACCACAACGCTCAACGGCTTTTGCAATATTTTTCGCCATATCGTTATGGCAGGTAATCAGATGAACTTTCGCCTGCATACGCACTCCGGAAAGCCCTACCGGATTTTTGATGCCTTCCTGGTAATCGATCGCATACTCTTGAGGAATAACATGGAGTATTCGGTATTCATCGCGTACACGAACCGATTTGGCAGTATGAACGACATTGTCTACATCTTCCTGGGTGACTTCCTCTTCAGAAATGGGAACCATCCCAATTTCATTCTGACAACTGATATGTTTTCCAGATAACGCCAGATAAACAGAAGAAATTTGACAATCCGCCATCAATTCAGCCTGATCGATAGCCCGCTGTACACATTTAACAACCGACTCCAGATCGTTTACACCACCTTTATCCATGCCGCGGGATGGACAGCTTCCCACCCCGATAATATTAACCATACCATCGGGCAGAATTTCACCAACAAGGGCAGATACCTTTGCTGTGCCAATCTCAAGGCCAACTACTAATTTTCTGTCCGTCGATTTGATCATTGTTATTCTGCCTGCCTCTATATTATTGCCAGTAACTGTTTATTACCCATTGACCGGAGCACCAATTAGTAAAGGAGCCCAACCTACCGCAGCACCACTGTCATAACGTAAATCCACGTAATCCACTCTTTTCTCTGTGTTCTGCTGTAATAGTGGATAAAGCTCGATAAAACGTTTAATACGACCTGTTGTATTCATTCTTCCCAGCTTTAATCGGATATCATTATCCAGTGTCAGTTGCCATGAACGACGCGCAGTCATTGCCGCAGCTTTTAATTTCAATTTATTGGCAGCGAGAAGTTTAGCCATTGCCCGGTAGCTATCAAGCACCTCTTTCTCACTACCTTGTGGGCCATAAAGCATCGGGTAATGACCTTTAGCTTCCCATTCAACCGGTATACTGAACACCAGCCCTTCTGCATCCAGCATTTGTGTATCATTCCAACGCACATAAGGAACATATTCTACCAGATGAATTCTCAGCTCATCAGGCCACTGTTTACGGACAGTGACTTGCCTTATCCATGGCATTCGTTCAATCTGTTGCTGAATGATATTCACATCCTGCGTCATGAAAGTTCCCGGCTGCCCTAATGACAAAATTGCCTGCCGAATATCATCGTTGGTGGTGTAATGACGCTCACCCGTTACCACCAGCTTTGAAATAGGCAATCTGTTAGCATCTTTCATCCAGTTAAGAACTGCCCAACCACCCCAAATAATGGTCCCAAGTACCATCAGGAAGAAGATAAGTCCTGCCAGATAAGAGCCATTACTAGGGCGGGAACGACTATTTTCACTATCCCGCCCCTTTACTTTCAGGGCCGCCTGAGACATATCAATCAGCCAACTCCAAAATCTTTACTACCAATTGTGAAAAATTTAACCCTGCTTGACGTGCTGCCATTGGTACCAAGCTATGGTTGGTCATCCCAGGAGATGTATTCACTTCTAACAGATAGAAACCACCATCAGTGTCCATCATGACATCTACCCGCCCCCAGCCACTGCATCCAACCGATTTGTAGGCTTTTAGTGCTAGTTCTGCCAGTTGTTGCTCTTTTTCATCACTTAAGCCACTCGGACAAAAGTACTTCGTTTCCTCAGACCAATATTTTGCATCATAGTCATAAAAAACAGCAGCGGGCTGAATACGGATAGAAGGTAAAGCCGTATCATCAAGAATAGCTACAGTGTATTCTGGGCCGTACAACCATTTTTCTACCAGCAAGTCAGCGTCATAACGAAATGCCATTTCCAGTGCGTCACGCAACTCTGAAATCTCATTAACCTTAGTCATACCCACACTGGAACCTTCCAGACTTGGCTTAACAATTAATGGCAAACCTAAATCTGTTACATATTCTTGGAGTTGCGAATCAGTAAATTGTTCAAACTGCTGAAAATTAATTGCAACATATGGCGAGACAGTTAATCCTATCCCTTGCCATAACTGCTTTGTACGCAATTTATCCATCGATAATGCAGAAGCCATCACACCACTTCCGGTATAAGGCAGCTGCAAAAATTCTAATACGCCTTGCAAAGTACCATCTTCCCCACCACGACCATGAAGAGCGATAAAGACTTTCTCAAATCCTGCCTCTTTAAGTTGCGTTACAGGAAAATCTTTTGTATCAACTGGATGAACATCAATACCTGCTTCTTTCAATCCAGCTAGCACGGCATGTCCCGATAACAGTGAAACTTCACGCTCAGCAGAAGTTCCTCCCAACAATACCGCGACTTTCTCAGCCATGGTGTTTTTCCTCATTCAAAGATGGCTGTAATTTGGTTTCAGCCAGATTGCGCGCTATTTTGCCTATATTCCCGGCCCCTTGAACCAAAACTAAATCATTACCGTCTAGTACCTGTGCCAACACAGCGGCCACTTTTTCTGGCTCAGATACCAGAATCGGATCTAACTTACCGCGGCTACGAATAGTACGGCACAACGAACGGCTATCCGCCCCCGGAATAACCGCTTCGCCAGCAGAGTAAACGTCCAGCATTAGCAATACATCTACCTGATTCAATACATTGGCAAAATCATCGTACAGATCACGCGTCCGAGTATAACGATGAGGCTGAAATATCATCACAATACGCTTATCCGGCCAGCCAGCACGAGCGGCTTTAATGGTTGCATCCACTTCCGTTGGATGATGACCATAATCATCAACCAACATTGCACTACCACTTTTGCGGTTAATATGTTCCAGAGAAAAATTCCCTAGAAAATCAAAACGGCGTCCGGTTCCCTGAAAACCGGCTAACGCAGCCAGAATATCACTGCCAGAAATACCTTCTTCGGTTGCAACAGCAATTGCCGCCGCCGCATTTAGCGCATTATGGCGACCCGGTGCATTCAATACGACTTTCAAATCAACCATATCTTGGCGACTAACAGTAAAATACCCTTGAGCACCTTTTTGCTCATAATGGGTGATACGTACATCTGCTTCCTCACTGAAGCCATAAGTCGTGATATAGCGTCCCACACGAGGGATTAACTCTTTGACGACTGGATCATCAATGCACATGACTGCACGCCCATAGAAAGGTAAGTTGTGCAGGAAGCTGATAAATGTCTGTTTCAGTTTTTCGAAGTCACCATGATAGGTATCCATATGGTCTGCTTCGATATTAGTAACTACTGCCACCATGGGCTGCAAATGCAGGAAAGAAGCATCGCTTTCGTCGGCTTCCGCAATTAAATAGCGGCTACTACCAAGACGGGCATGTGTTCCTGCTGCTTTGACTAAACCACCATTAACAAACGTTGGGTCTAAACCAGCCTGTGCATAAATACTGGAAATCATCGCCGTGGTAGTTGTTTTGCCATGAGTACCAGCAATAGCAATACCATGACGGTAACGCATCAGTTCTGCCAACATTTCTGCTCTGCGAATGACCGGAATCCGAGCTTCACGAGCAGCAATAATTTCTGGGTTATCTGCTAAGATTGCAGTTGAAGCCACAACAACACTAGCATCCAGTACATTTTCAGGACGATGGTTAAAATAAATCTGAGCACCTAACTTAGTTAGTTGCCGAGTTACCGGATTTGGCGCCAAATCAGATCCGCTAATCTGATAACCTTCATTGGCCAACACTTCGGCGATCCCCCCCATACCAGCACCACCAATGCCGACAAAGTGGATATGCCTGACTTTTCTCATTTCAGGCACGAAAGCTCTTAATTTCGCCAGTTGTTGTGTATTCACGTTTTCTTCTTCACTGTATATGTTTACTTCACCACCCTTTTTCAGGTGGTCTGAATCATTTTTTGGCTGCATCGATTAATGCCGCCGATACTTGCTCAGTTGCATCAGTAATTGCTGCTGAACGGGCTTTTTTTGCCATTTCCAACAATTGTGGGCGTTGCCACTGAGTTAATAATTCCACCACTGCATCAACCGTAAGTTGTGGTTGTTCCAGTATTTTTGCTGCACCAGCTCTTTCCAGTGGCAGCGCATTCCAGTATTGCTGACGATCTTTATGCTGAAATGGTACAAAAATCCCAGGTAATCCAGCTGCTGCCACTTCGCTGACTGTCAACGCACCAGAACGACAAACCACTACATCAGCCCAGGCATAAGCTTGCGCCATATTGTCAATAAATTCAGTAACCTTATGTTCACATTTAACGGAATTATTATAGGCATCCTGAACACTTTCTTTAACCCCTTTGCCAGTCTGATGCCAAAGGGTAATTTTATCACCCATACGGGCTGCAACTTCGGGCATTATCTGGTTGAGAACTCTCGCGCCCTGACTACCACCAATAACCAGAACCCGAACCGGGCCTTCACGCCCTGCCAAACGCTGCTCAGGTGTGGGTAATGTCAGCACATCTTCACGAACAGGGTTCCCAACAATAGGCGCTTTTGGGAATGCGCCGGGGAATGCCTGTAAAACAGTTGTAGCGATTTTTGCCAGCCAACGGTTTGTCAGCCCGGCAATACCATTCTGCTCATGCAAGACAACCGGAATACCACACATCCACGCAGCAATACCACCGGGGCCAGAAACATACCCCCCCATTCCGAGCACTACGTCTGGCTGATAGCGGCGCATAATCGCTTTTGCCTGACGAATTGCTTTGAAAATTCGTGCTGGCGCCGTTAGCAGTGCTTTAATTCCCTTACCTCTCAAGCCAGAAATCTGAACAAATTCAATTTCAATACCATGTTTCGGCACTAAATCTGCTTCCATACGATCCGCTGTTCCCAGCCAACGAACTTCCCAGCCTTGGTTTTTTAAGTGATGAGCTACAGCTAAGCCTGGGAAGACATGTCCTCCGGTTCCACCAGCCATCACCATCAAACGCCGGGTCTTACCACTCATCGAGAACTCCTTACAAACGCCTGTGCTTTTGCCAAACGTGTTTCAAAATCAATTCTTAATAGCAATACGATAGCGGTCGACATAATCAACAAACTTGAACCCCCATAACTAATCAGAGGTAAAGTCAGACCTTTGGTCGGTAACATGCCTGCGGCAGCCCCGACGTTAACCAGGGTTTGAAAACTGAACCAGATACCAATTGAACAAGCCAAAAAACCAGAAAAACGCTGATCCATCTGCAACGCACGACGACCTATGGTCATCGCACGAAAAGCGACGAAGAATATCATTAACAACGCCAAAACCACACCTACGTAACCCAATTCTTCTGCCAAAACAGAGAAAATAAAGTCAGTATGCGCTTCGGGTAGATATGCCAGCTTCAGTACTGAATTTCCCAATCCTTGCCCCAAAAACTCCCCACGACCAAAAGCCATCAAAGATTGTGTTAATTGATAACCTTTGCCATACGGATCTTCCCAAGGGTCCAGAAAAGAAGTTACACGGCGTATACGATAGGGCTCAGCAATAATTAATAGAGCTACTGCAAATATCCCCGAACCAATAATTGCCAGAAACTGCCACAATTTTGCTCCCGCTAGAAATAACATAGCCAATGTTGTTACAAACAGCACTACCACAGTTCCCAGGTCAGGCTGAGCTAAAAGTAATACAGCCAACACCACCATGACGCCCATTGGCTTACAGAATCCCCAGAAGTTATTCCGTACTTCTTCCACTTTACGCACCAGATAACTGGCGAGATAACAAAATAGAGAAAGTTTGGATAACTCAGCTGGCTGAATTCTCAAAGGTCCAAGCGCAATCCAACGCGAGGCACCATTTACCGAGCTTCCTACCGCCAATACAACCAGTAGTAGAATAACAGAGACAAGCAACATCAGGTTGCTATAGCGCTGCCATAAATCCATTGGAATACGTAGTGTTATTAATGACAATCCGAAAGCTAGCAACAGATAAATCGCATCACGTTTAGCAAACAGAAATGGATCTTCTGCAAGACGCTGCCCAACCGGCATTGACGCCGAAGCCACCATAACAAAGCCGATAATACCTAATCCGAGTGTCAGCCAAATCAAGGTGCGATCATACAACACCATATTAGTAGCATCGGTTTCACGGCCACCAATAATCCAGTCTTTTAATCTACTGAACCCGGAAATAGACATCAGCCTAACTCCTCAGCCAGACGAGCAAACTCATGACCACGCTGTTCAAAATTACGAAACTGATCAAGGCTGGCACAAGCAGGAGATAACAGCACCATGTCGCCGGCAACCAATCGCGGCGCAATATCACGCATCGCCTGTTCCATAGTTTCAGTCAATATAGCTATTTCCGGGCGTAGTTGCGCCAACCGTTTACCATCACGACCAAAACAGTAAAGCCGGATTTTATTTCTGCTAAGGAAAGGTTTGAGCGGAGAAAAGTCTGCTGATTTACCCTCACCACCCAACAGCAAATAAAGCATGCCATTCAGCTCCAAGCCATTAAGAGCCGCTTCCGTACTACCAACATTGGTTGCTTTAGAGTCGTTAATCCAGCGTATCCCCTTGTTCAGATGAACAAGCTGGAAACGATGCTCAAGCCCTGGGTAAACCGCCAATGCTGCCAGGCTGGCTTTACGGGGAATACCAACTGCATCAACTAACGCCAGTGCAGCCAACCCATTAACGTAGTTATGCCACCCTGTCAGTTTGATTTCATTTGTCGCTAACAGTGATTCATTGTGAACTTTCAAAAACGCATTTTTACTGTCAAGTTGGTAGTCACCACAATCGACACCAAAACTAATACAACGACTATCGGTACCAGTTTCCGGCAATGTTAAAGAGTCCTGAGCATTAACAATGCATGTCTTCGCCTGATGATAAACCCTCAATTTAACTGCCCGATACTGAGACAAGCCTTGAGGATAACGATCCATATGATCTTCAGTTACATTCAGCACAGTTGCCGCTGCTGCCTTGAGACTATATGTAGTTTCCAACTGGAAACTGGAAAGTTCCAAAACATAAAGCTGACAAGATTGTTTCAATAGTTCTAACGCAGGAAGACCGATATTACCGCCGACACCCACTTGCCAATCAGCCGCTTTCGCCATTTCTCCGACAAGACTAGTCACGGTACTTTTACCATTAGAACCGGTGATTGCGATTATCGGGGCTGTTGCTTCACGGCAAAATAACTCGATATCGCCAACAATTTCTATGCCAGCATTAGCCGCAGCCAGTAATTCGGCTGTTGCCAGAGCAACACCTGGGCTTACAACAATCAAGTCAGCATCCATCAACCATTTGGCATTCAGGCTACCACTATGACATTCAACCTCATCAGGCAATTTACTCCTGCCAGGTGGCATTGCACGGGTATCGATCACGCGAGGAATAACACCCCGCGCCATAAAAAAGTCAACACAGGAGAGGCCCGTTAGCCCTAACCCAATAATGATGACTTTTTTACCCACATAATCCGCCATGATTAACGTACCTTCAATGTTGCCAAGCCAATCAGCACTAACATTAGAGAAATAATCCAAAAACGCACGATAACGCGCGGTTCTGGCCAACCTTTCAATTCATAATGGTGGTGAATAGGTGCCATACGGAAAATACGCTGTCCTCGCAGTTTAAAAGAACCTACCTGCAAGATAACTGACAAGGTTTCCACCACGAATACGCCGCCCATAATCACCAGTAGAAACTCCTGACGCAGCAATACAGCAATGGTCCCAAGCGCACCACCTAATGCCAAAGAACCAACATCTCCCATAAAAACCTGAGCCGGATAAGTGTTGAACCACAGGAAACCTAATCCAGCACCAACAATTGCAGTACAGACAATGACCAATTCACCAGCATGATTCAAATAAGGAATATGCAAGTAATTGGCAAAATTGACATTACCTGTTGCCCATGCAACCAGTGCAAAACCAGCCGCAACAAAAACCGTCGGCATAATTGCCAAACCATCCAACCCGTCAGTTAGATTCACTGCGTTGCTGGTTCCGACAATCACAAAATAAGACAACAGGATGTAAAGCACACCCAGTTGCGGCATCACATCTTTAAAGAATGGCATGACCAATTGTGTTGCCTGGGTATCTTTACCGACACTATACATCGCGAATGCTACGCCCAATGCCAAGACTGACTGCCAGAAATACTTCCAACGAGCAATCAACCCCTTAGTATCTTTACGCACGACTTTACGGTAATCATCCACGAAACCAACAATGCCGTAACCAATCAGGACAATCAGCACGCACCAGACATATGGGTTATTCAAACGCACCCACAACAGTACCGAAATTGTGATTGAGAACAGGATCAGCAAACCGCCCATGGTCGGCGTGCCACGTTTACTGAAATGAGATTCTGGCCCATCATTGCGAACAACCTGCCCAATTTGCAATTTTTGCAGGAAGGCTATCATGCGCGGCCCCATCCATAACGCAATAGCCAATGCAGTCAGCAGGCTGACGATAGCCCTAAACGTCAGATAAGAAAAGACGTTAAAGCCAGTGTGATACTTGACCAAATATTCGGCCAGCCAAACTAACATGTGAAGCTCCCCTGTAATGCGCTCACGACATCTTCCATCGTAGTACTGCGCGAACCTTTAACTAAAACTGAAATGACTTTGTGTTGCTGTAATAGTGGAATCAATGCTGCAACCAACGCAGTTTTGTCCACAAAATGCTGACCACAACCACTCGCTTCGCTAATGTACATACTTGAAGTGCCCACACTGAATACTTTGTCGATACCATTAACAGCTGCGGCTTCACCCACTTGACGATGGTAATTCTCTGCCTGTTCACCCAACGCCCCCATATCGCCAACGACCATGACTCGATACCCAGGCATCTGTGATAACACCTGAGCCGCAACAGTCATCGAACCGACATTAGCGTTATAAGTATCATCAAGCAGCAATTTTCCTTCCGCCAAATTGATTGGAAATAACCGGCCCGGAACAGCCTTCAATCCAGACAATCCAACACAGATATCTTTTAGCTCTGCACCAACAGAAATTGCCAACGCACTGGCAGCTAAGGCATTGGCAACATTGTGTTTCCCAGGTAATGGCAAAATGATTTCTGTGCTGCCGATGGGGGTATGCAAATGAAAATGAGTGGTCAGTTGCTTAACCTGAACATTTGTAGCATAAAAATCAGCATCCGATGCCTGTTGCATGGAAAAACGCCATACAGTTTTGTTGCCAGTAATCTGTTGCCAATTCGCCCAATCATTGCTTTCCACATTGATAATGGCAGTACCTCCTGCTGGAAGACCAGAGAAAATCTCTCCCTTGGCTTTTGCAATACCAGCCAGAGAACCAAAATCTTCTAAGTGTGCAGTGGATAAATTATTGACCAGAGCTGTTTCTGGTCGGGTCATTTCTGTGGTATAGGCAATCTCACCAATATGGCTTGCACCCAATTCAATCACGGCAAACTCATGCTGTTTTGTCAACCTGAACAATGTCAACGGTACACCAATCTCATTATTCAGATTGCCCGCAGTATAAAGCGTGTTACCACACTGACGCAAAATCGCTGCGGTCATCTCTTTCACCGATGTTTTGCCGGAAGACCCCGTTAGCGCAACAACTTGAGCTTTACTCTGCTGGCGAACCCAGCCAGCTAATTTCCCCATTGCTAAACGGGTATCTTTGACCACGACCTGAGGACAATTAACCGCTAATACACGGCTCACCAGCAAAGCACCGGCACCCGCTTTTACTACATCATCAAAAAAATCATGGGCATCAAAACGTTCACCTTTCAATGCAATAAACAGACTACCATTTTCAACCTTACGGCTATCAGTAGTGACATCACGGATATAGATATCTACTGCCTGCCGCTCAGTCACCTGATTTAGTACCCCGTCAGTAACTTGTGCCAACTGTTGCAAGGTAAGGGAAATCATGCAATTACCCCCAGTAACCGTGCAACGGTCAAGCGGTCTGAATAATCCAAACGACGATGGCCTACCAACTGATAATCTTCATGGCCTTTACCCGCCACTAATACAACATCATCTTCTTTTGCCTGCATAATGGCACTGGTCACCGCTTCAACACGACCATGAATCGCCATTACTCGCCCCGGATCAATAAAACCAGTCAAAATGTCAGCAACAATTGCCTGTGGCTCTTCACTTCTCGGGTTATCATCGGTAACAATCACATAGTCGGCCCACTGTTCTGCCACACTTCCCATTAAAGAACGTTTGCCTTTATCACGATCACCACCACAACCAAAAACACACCAAAGTTTGCCTTTACAATGCAGACGTGCAGCCGACAAAGCTTTCTCTAGTGCATCAGGTGTGTGAGCATAATCAACAACGACCGCTGGCTTATTCGGTGCAATAAACACTTCCATTCTCCCGCAAACAGGTTCAAGGCAGGAAGCAGTTTCAAGCAGTTTTTCCAATGGATAATCCAGCGCTAATAAGGTAGAAAGTGCTAACAGCAGGTTGCTGACGTTGAATGCTCCCATCAGGGGGCTGTCAATTGTACCGCCTCCCCAACTGGACTCAAAAGTAATCGATACACCTTTATCGTAATATTTTATTTCACAGGCCGACAACCAACGCCCTTGCCAATCTTCTGGCACGCGGTTTTCCATCGTCACAGCCACCGCTTGCGGTAAACGGGATAACCATTTCAGACCAGTATCATCGTCAGCATTAATGATTTGTTGTTTCACATTGTGAGAGGAAAACAGTAGCCACTTAGCGGCTTCATAGTGTTCCATATCACCATGGTAATCAAGATGATCACGGCTCAGATTGGTAAATACCACCGCCTCAAATGGTAATGCGGCCACACGCCCCTGCACCAGTCCATGGGAAGAGACTTCCATTGCTGTAAAAGTAGCCCCTTGTTGAACAAGTTGTTGTAAATCCAGTTGGATATCAACAGCTGAGCCGGTGGTGTTTTCACTTGGCGCCACATGCCCCAATAAACCATTACCTACTGTTCCCATCACTGCGCTGGTTTCACCCAATCCGAAAGCCCACTGTGCAAGTAATTGGGTCGTAGTCGTTTTACCGTTGGTTCCGGTCACACCAATCAGGTGTAATTTATCACCAGGGTGGTGATAAAACTGACCGGCTAACTGTGACAACTTATTATTCAAATCGCTCACATAAACAACCGGAACACCATGTGTAACCTGCACAGTCCCGTTATCGGCCTCGCCTTGGGCTTCTGCAATAACCGCCGCGACTCCTTGCGCGATGGCCTGAGGAATGTAGTGTCGACCATCTGCCTGATGCCCTTTAATAGCAACAAACAAATCTCCGGCAGCCGATTTACGGCTGTCCAATGTCATTTCGCGTAATGCACGCTCTGGGGCATCAATACCCAATGGAGCGAGTAAACCGCGTAGATTACGATCTGCCACCTGTATCCTCTTTCTTATTAATCACAAATTCGTTTTTATCACCTGCTGCCAAAGCATCCGGCTCCACATTCATGATGCGCAGAACACCCCCCATAATGGTGCCAAATACCGGCGCAGAAATCGCACCACCGTAATACTTACCTGCTAGTGGATCATTAATGACTACAATCAGTGCAAATCTTGGATTACTTGCTGGAGCAATGCCTGCGGTGTAAGCGATATACCGATTAATATATTTGCCATCCGGCCCAAGTTTCTTGGCTGTGCCAGTTTTGATGGCAATTCGATAACCTTTTATCGCGGCCGATGTTCCAGCACCACCGGGCAAAGCCACACTTTCCATCATATGAACCACCGTGCGCATAATGGGCTCAGGAAATACTCTTGAGCCTGGCACGGGTGGATCAACTTTGGTAATCGACAGGGGGCGATAAACGCCCATGCTGCCAATCGTTGCATAGACCCGCGCTAACTGTAACGGTGTTACCATCAGCCCGTAGCCGTAAGAAAAGGTGGCTCTATCAAGATCTGACCACCGTTGTTTTTTTATTGGATATAAGCCACTGCTTTCTCCAACCAACCCCAGATTGGTCGGTTTCCCCAACCCAAAGCGTGAATAAACATCCACTAACTCTGTAGCAGGCATCGCTAACGCCAGCTTAGAAACACCGACATTACTCGATTTCTGTAAGATACCAGTGATAGATAATTCTGAATAACGGCCCACATCCCTGATTTCCTTACCGCTGATCCTATAAGGTACTGTATTAATAACGGTATTTTCTTTAACAATACCATCATTCAGCGCAGCCATGACCACCATAGGTTTCACTGTGGAAGCCGGCTCGAAAATATCAGTAATAGCACGGTTACGCATCGCTTCTTTTGACGTATTGATGCGATTATTTGGGTTATAAGATGGACTATTTGCCATCGCTAGCACTTCACCAGTATTAACATCTACCAGTACGGCTGTACCGGATTCTGCTTTATTAAAAGCCACCGCATTGGTCAGTTCACGGTAAACTAGTGACTGCAAGCGTTCATCAATACTCAATACCAAATTGTGTGCAGCCAGACTATCAACAGATGAAATATCTTCGATGACACGACCAAAGCGGTCTTTACGTACAATCCGTTCACCCGGCTGACCAGTCAGCCAGCGATCAAAACTTTTTTCTACGCCTTCAATACCCTGACCATCAACGTTGGTCACACCAATAATATGGGCGGTTACCTGACCTGACGGGTAATAACGCCGAGATTCCTGACGCAAATAAATTCCCGGCAATTTCAGTTTATGAATATAATCGCCAACCGATGGATTAACCTGACGCGCCAGATAAACAAAACGACCTTTGGGATTAGCACTGATTTTGCTAGTAAGTTGCTCAACAGGCAGATTAATGGCATCAGACAAAGCTTTCCAGCGGGTATCATCAGTCATCCCCCCTTTTTCAAATACCTCTTTCGGATCTGCCCATACAGCATTAACCGGAACACTGACAGCCAAAGGTCGCCCCATGCGGTCGCTGATCATACCGCGGGCGGTAGGAACTGACTGTACGCGCAAAGAACGTAAATCCCCTTCTTTAACCAATTGATCCGGATTGATAACTTGCAGGTAAGTCACTCTCAATAGCAAGCCAACTAAAGCAAGGGCAATTCCCCCGCATAACAAGGCAAAACGCCAGCTGACAAAGCTGGCTTTATCTTCTTGCCGTTTTGACTTCGCAGGGCGTGCCACTTTCATCGCTTACCTTATTAATTAATCAAATTAACTCACTGTAAAACAACAACGTTTTCCTGTGCAGGATTAACATGCTGCATATGCATTTTTTCAACTGCTACTCGCTCAACCCTGCTCTGCTCACTAAGAGCATTTTCTTCAAGGATTAAATTACGCCACTCGATATCTAATGCATCACGTTCCAATACCAGATGCTCCTTTTCAGCAATCAACAAACGGGTTTCATGCGTTGTGGTCACAACAACTATGGCTGAAACCACCACAGCCACTAGAAGAATCAATGGTATTTTGGCATTTCTGAGCAAATCGCTGCCGATAATACCGGCTAATCCGTGACGTTCACCTGCCATTATTCACTAACTTTTTCAGCAAAACGCAAAACCGAACTACGAGCCCGTGGGTTATCAGCCACTTCGTTCTCTGAAGGTTTCATCTTGCCAATAGATTTTAGGCTACGCCCACCCTGTGCTTTCAGTTGCTCTTCTGTCAGTGGTAATCCTGCCGGTACTTGTGGCCCACGACTGTTATGACGAATAAATCGCTTAACAATGCGATCTTCCAGTGAATGGAAACTGATAACTGAAAGTCGTCCATGTGGTGCAAGCACCCGTAATGCACCATCCAGCGCTTGCTCAATCTCTTCCAATTCACTGTTGATATAAATCCTAATCGCCTGGAAGCTCCTTGTTGCTGGATGCTTATGCTTCTCTTTCACCGGACTGGCTTGAGCAATCAAATCCGCCAACTCTTTTGTTCGGGTAATGGGTTGTTCCTGATTACGTGTAACAATTGCTCTGGCAATACGTTTGGCGAAACGCTCTTCACCAAATGTTTTCAACACCCATGCAATATCATCCGCTTCCGCTTTCATCAGCCATTCTGTAGCTGACTGCCCGTGAGTCGGGTCCATCCGCATATCTAGCGGCCCATCACGCATAAAAGAAAAACCACGTTCCGGATCATCCAATTGAGGTGAAGAAACACCTAAATCCAGTAATACACCATCAATTTTGCCTGTCAGACCGGCTTTTTCTACATAGTGCGCTAACTCAGAAAACGGTCCATGGACAATTAAAAAACGTGGATCTGTGATCAATTTTGCAGTTTCAATCGCTTGCGGATCACGATCAATTGCGATTAAACGACCGGCCATACCCAGTTGTGACAAAATCAGGCGTGAATGCCCGCCACGCCCAAATGTGCCATCAATATAGATTCCATCTTCACGAATATTCAGTCCGTTGACTGCTTCATCCAGCAATACGCTGGTATGTTTAAAATGACTGTTTGCCATGTTTATAGTGATAAGTCCTGTAGCCGTACTGATAAAGGTTGTTGTGTGGATTGTTCAGTTGCAATATCATCCTTAACCTGTTGATACCAAGCCTGCTCATCCCACAATTCAAATTTGTTGAACTGACCAACCAGCATGACTTCTTTGACTAGCCCTGCGTGCTGACGCAGAGTATTGGCTAACAAAAGACGTCCAGCACTATCCATCTGGCATTCACTGGCATGACCTAAGAGCAAACGTTGTACCCGACGCTCTGCCGGATTCATACTGGATAAGCAGGAAAGTTTTTCTTCAATAATTTCCCATTCAGATAGTGTATAAAGCAGCAGGCATGGCTGATGAAGGTCAATGGTACAAACCATTTGCCCTTGCGATTCCTCGTTTAGCATAGCTCGATATCGGGTAGGTACGGCAAGCCGTCCCTTGCTATCGAGATTAACCAACGTTGCTCCACGAAACATCCTCAAGTTGCCTCAGACAATTCAAAATTACCACTTTATCCCACTAATCCCCACAATAAGGAGTTTACGGATGGGACGAAAACCTTGTCAAGCCAGAGCCGATGCGCTTTAGCTATATTTAGTAAAAGGATTTTGGAAGTTGGCAGCACAATGATTGAATTTAGCAATATCAATAATAATTAACACTATGATAATTTTGAACAATTTTTCGAGCAAAGGAGAATGAACGTTTACGATAAAATAATGAAAAAATAATTGTGTTATTAGTTTATTTACATAATTTACATTTCATTACCATCCAACCACCATACAATAATATTTATCATTTAAATGGGTACATTCGATACTAAAACCAACAATGATAATAAAATTATCAAAAATAACATCATTAAAATCGATTTAATATATAAATAAAACAACGAGATAAGATAAAACGCAAAAAATTACAAATCCTAATAAATTCATATTCATGCTTTTTTCTGATAAATAATTTAAGCATTGCTCTAAAGTTGCCTTCTGACACTTTTTTCTACAAACCTAGAGTAAAAGCCCCCTCACCCCAAAATTAATGAGGGGGCTTTTATCATAACTTTCGACTCAAGCTTCCTCTACGACATAAGTCACGGCGTATCCGTGTAATACCTGGGCTTGGTTTTTGCTTTTCATCCAAATGGGCTAATACTAGTTCTAATACCCGATCCGCAACTTCACGATGGCGCTGCGCTACAGAAAGCACCGGACATTCAAGGAAATCCAATAATTCATGATCACCAAAAGTCGCAATAACCAATTGATTAGGTAACCGGCCACTGTGTTTAAGCGTAACATCCATTACTCCCTGTAAAAGAGCAAAAGAAGTAGTGAACAACGCTTGTGGCATCGGGTAAGTTTCCAACCACTTAGCGAACACCTCAGCCGCCGCATCACGTTCATAGCTGTTTGAGTAAAGATACATAACTTCGCGAGGGTCATCTTTCCAAGCTTCACGGAACCCCTGTTCACGCAGAAAGCTAACGGATAGCTCAGGTAATGCCCCAAGATACAGCACAGATTCAGCGGGGAATTGACGAAACTCTTGTGCCAACATTTTAGCATCTTCAAAATCATCACCCACTACGCTGATAAAGTGTTCATTTTCCAATGCGCGGTCGAGCGCAATAATAGGCAAAGAACGATTTGCCCAGCGCTGATAAAAAGGATGTTCCGGAGGTAATGCAGTAGAAACAATAATTGCGTCCACCTGACGTTGTAACAGGTGTTCAACACAGCGCATTTCATTATCAGGCTGATCTTCAGAGCATGCTATCAATAATTGATAACCACGCTGACGAGCTTGACGCTCTAGATAATTCGCAATACGGGTATAGCTGGTATTTTCTAAATCTGGAATAACCAAACCAATAGAACGGGTGCGTCCTGCACGGAGACCAGCTGCCACAGCATTCGGATGGTAATTATGCTCTCTAACCACAGCCATCACTTTCTCTACCGTTTTATCGCTGACCCGGTATTGCTTAGCTTTACCATTAATCACATAACTGGCCGTTGTGCGCGAAACACCTGCAAGGCGGGCGATTTCATCCAGTTTCACATTAACTCCTCATAAACCCAGAAAAGGCCCTACTCTATCGCAGAGCCTCATAAATGTATGTACATTGTCCCGCAGTTTGCGATTTTTCATCGCATAATTTTATCCCCACGCGATACACCGACGATACCGGAACGGGCCACTTCTACAATTTCAGCAGCATCACGAACGGCATCAAGAAATGCATCCAGTTTATCGCTTGTTCCTACCAGTTGTACGGTATATAGGGTAGAAGTCACATCAACGATCTGCCCACGAAAGATTTCAGTACTGCGCTTGATTTCCTCACGGCCATATCCGCTGGCCTGTAATTTCACCAGCATAATCTCACGTTCTACATGAGAACCTGATACCAACTCGCTGACCCGCAACACATCTACCAGCTTGTGCAGTTGTTTTTCAATCTGCTCAAGTACCCTGGCATCCCCTTTAGTCTGAATGGTCATACGTGACAATGTCGGATCATCAGTTGGAGCCACAGTCAAACTTTCAATGTTGTAACCACGCTGGGAAAACAGACCAACAACACGGGACAAAGCCCCCGATTCGTTTTCAAGTAATACAGATAAAATCCGGCGCATAATCAGGTTCTCTCCGTTTTGCTTAACCACATCTCATCCATTGCCCCTCCACGGATCTGCATAGGATATACGTGTTCAGTTTCATCCACTGTGACATCAACAAATACCAGCCGCTGGTTTTCAGTCACCTCTTTCAAAGCTTCTGCTAATTTACTTTCCAGTTCATCATAACTCTGAATAGAAATACCAACATGACCATAAGCCTCTGCCAGTTTGACAAAATCAGGCAAGGATTCCATATAAGACTGAGAGTGGCGGCCAGCATAAATCATGTCCTGCCACTGTTTTATCATCCCCAGAAAACGGTTATTTAGATTCAGAATCAATACTGGCAGGTTATATTGCAATGCTGTGGACAATTCCTGAATATTCATCTGAATACTGCCATCCCCAGTAACACAGACTACTGTTGCTTCTGGTTTCGCCAGTTTGACCCCCAAAGCAGCAGGTAAACCAAATCCCATGGTTCCCAAACCGCCAGAACTGATCCAACGCCTTGGCTTATCAAATGAGTAATGCAATGCAACAAACATCTGGTGCTGCCCAACATCCGAAGTGATATAAGCTTCGCCTTTAGTCAGACGATAAAGAACCTGGATGGCGGCCTGAGGTTTAATCTTTTCACCATTACGATCAAAATTGAGACATTTACGACTACGCCATTGCTGAATAGATAGCCACCAATCTCTCAACGCATCCGGGTCTTGTGTATCTTCCATTGTTTCTAGCAATTCCAGCATTTGCCCCAGAACCTGTTTAGCATCACCAACAATAGGTACATCTGCGGAAACGGTTTTCGAAATTGATGTTGGATCAATATCAATATGTAAAACCGTTGCTTCCGGACAGTATTTTTCCAGATTATTCGTCGTACGATCATCAAAACGGACACCAACAGCAAAAATCACATCTGAATTATGCATCGCCCTGTTAGCTTCAAGTGTGCCATGCATACCAAGCATGCCCAGATTTTGCCGATGAGTTGCCGGGAAACTGCCTAATCCCATCAAGGAACTGACAACAGGAATATGAAATTTTTCTGCTAATGCCAGTAATTCTGCCGAACAATCTGCATTAATTACTCCACCACCTACATACATAATCGGTTTTTTCGCACTCAGAAGTTTTCTCAATGCTCGCTTAATCTGCCCTTTATGCCCTTGAATCGTCGGGCTATAAGAGCGCATGCTTATCTGTTCAGGATAAATATATGGCAATTTTATTGCTGGATTTACCGTGTCTTTTGGTAAGTCAATAACAACTGGCCCCGGGCGACCACTAGCAGCCAAATAGAAAGCTTTTTTCAGTACTTTCGGAATATCTTCCGCTTTCTTCACTAAAAAGCTGTGTTTCACGATCGGACGAGAGATACCCACCATGTCACATTCCTGGAATGCATCATTACCAATCAAGGAGCTGGCTACCTGACCGGACAATACAACCATTGGAATTGAATCCATATAAGCTGTCGCAATACCCGTGATTGCATTGGTCGCACCTGGCCCAGAAGTGACCAACACTACCCCAACCTTACCCGTAGAACGGGCATAACCATCAGCCATATGAACTGCGCCTTGCTCATGACGTACCAGGATATGCTCAATTCCCCCAACCGTATGCAAGGCATCGTAAATATCCAGTACTGCCCCACCCGGATAACCGAATACATGTTCAACGCCCTGATCAATTAACGATCGGACGACCATTTCAGCTCCTGATAACATCTCCATGGGTTTTCCTCCAGGCTCTGTTTGCAAGTTAATAATCGGAAATTATTTCCACTTTTATTTTAGTAAGACAAATAGACTTTCAGCTATTATTGTTGCTGAGTTAATTAACATAACGCCAGAGACGGATGTTAGCAATGTAAGTACTAAGTTTTCTCTTACTATCTGGCAGCCTGAGGGGAAGTTGAATGTTAATGACTATGCCTGAGAAAGAACTACAACATATATACCGTTCATCTTTCAAATTGTTGCTTTGTTGGCTGCTTTCACTTACCCCAGTCACATCGTTATCTATGCTCCTAGGGATGCGTTCACTTGCCGCCGCGCTGCAATTTGAAATCTACTGGGTATAGGTATTATCCGAGATATATACGATAAAAAACTAAAAACCAATTTTCAAAATCGTTTAAGCTACCAAAGTACGAATCTGATCTAGGAAATGCAGATAAATGCCTTAGCTAATTTGACTGTAATTTCATTGCCTAGTGAAACCTTGCTATATGTATTACAAGTTAAACAACTGCCCAGTGAAAAATTAAAAAATTTGAGCAATATTCTACAGACACAAACAGCTTATTATTCAGCCATCACGAAATCACATTGGCGTTATCCTCAATTCCACTGAAAAGTGGCAACAAACCCAAGATCTGGTAGATAATCAATATCTGACCTAGCTAAGGAAAGACAAACAACTAAGTGCAGCAGAACAACAATATCAGGCAGAACTGGGCTCACCAAGTAGTGAAATGGAAGCACTAGCTTCAATAACCCGAATAGAGCAGCAACGTACCAAGGATTATGAACGTCTCTTGGCAAAAAAATACCTGTCTCAGCATGAGTGGCTGGCACAAAAAAGTACGTTATTAGAAACACAAATCTTTTTCTCTCCACAAAAAATTCATCAATTGAAGTCAGACAGAAAATAAAACAAGCACAGAAAGTAGAAGTGTGGATCGCTAAACACCCGTTACGGCTTTTTGACTGGCAAAATGAAAAGCATCAGCTTTAATGCCATAGAACACGAAAAACGCGGCCTAATTTATCCCGCTATCATGCAGTTAGATAAAAATCATCTGACGGTTAATGGTAAATAAATGACGCTGGTTGCCGGTATGAACGTAATGGTAGAAATAAAAACCGGGCGGCGGAAAATTATTGACTATATACTCAGCCCACTAAACAACAATAACGCAGAATTGTTTGGGGAAGATTCCCAACTCAACCCCTTGCCGTCAATCTGATAGGGTAGACTAATAGAATGAAACATATACTATTACTGACGATCGTATTATTTACCTATGCATGTGCAGAACCGATGAAAATAAATGTTCCTAGAACTGTATTTGATGGAATCAAATATACCGGCATGGTTAAGGAGCTTCCACTAAAAGCACCAAGAACAGTTGAGAAATTTCGGGAGCTGGAAAAACAAACTCAAAATGGTAGCTCTGATGCCTATTTTTTATTAGGAAAACTTTATACTGACAGTTCATTAAATAAATCAGAACAGAATTATCAAAAGGCTATAGAGTATTATAACAAGGCGTTAGAGTTGGATCAAAACCATGCGGAATCTTTATATAATCTCGGTATAATTTATAGTTTTGGTTATGGCGTCCAAGAAGATCAAATGAGAGCCAATGATTTACTTCAGAGAGCTGGAGATTCAGGAATAATAAATGGATATCAGATAATAGGGGTAAATTATTTACATGGTTTGGGGAATAGCCCTCAAGATTTAAAAAAAGCGTATCACTATATTAAAATAAATGCTGCAAAAGGCACTGTGGAAAAAGGAATGTCTCAAGAAATAATAAATCATTGGGATGAATTCTTAATTCTCATGGGGTACCAATCCACCTCATTGGCAGAAAAAAAATAACTGAAAATATGTTTACAACCCCGCTCTGTATTCAGAGCGGGTTATCTTACAGTAGTAAAATAATATTTTGATAATTTATGTAAAACACACAAAATCTACCATAATTATAATCACATAAAACAGGAATAAGTTACTATTAAGAGTGAACCATCCAGTAAATAAAGGCATTCTTATTCACAACATTGAATTATCTTTTAACACCTTCTCCAGATTAGGAAAAACAGTAAAACCATCGCGATCTAAAAAGTGCCCGCCATCAGGGAAACCGTACAATTCAGCACAAATCTTCTGGCTCAAATTTAATGTAAACTGTGGGGGTACAATCTCATCATTAAGAGATAATACTACTATTCGCTGCTTTATTTTTTGTATAAAGAGACGAAAATCTAGATTCACATCAGTAAATGTACTTAATTCAGGTAGGGTAGGTAATTTTTCAGAGAATCCTGAAATTAATACGACACCCCCTATAGTGACATCATCAGGTAAAGATGAGATATACCGGAGTGTGGCAATACAGCCCAAGCTATGCCCAATAAAAAGCGTTCTTTCATTAGGATTGGGTATACTTTGCTGCAATTTTTCTTGCCACAAATGAGGAGAAGGAGCATGTGATTCTGGCATTTCTGGCACAATAACCTGAATATTTGACCTTTCATATTGACCTTTAAGCCAAGGAAACCAATGACTATTAGAGGCAGCTAGAAAACCATGAACAATAACTAAATTATCAAAATTCATTAATTCACCCAATTATACAAAATGTGTTCTATTTACTATGAAAATGAGCATAAAATACTATCAGCTCATTTTTATAGTCCTCTTTTACGTATACTTTTCATATCTTATCTTAATCAACTAGAAATAAAATACTCTATCTGATAGGAATAACATAATGTTGTCAGTCAACAGGCCATCTATAAATTAGCAGAAAAAATCACCAGCCCCTGAAACTATATGAATTTTTTTCTGAGATAAAATAATATTTTCATAGCATAAATCACCTAATAGTTTTCAGATGACAAGTATTCGAACTGTGATATTTAACAATCACAGAACGATATCAGAGAATGTAATTTACCTACGACTTTTAAGGCTGGACTACAGTTTATTCGTCCAATATTGAGATCTTTAAAAACCAGAGAACTTTGGGTAAGTTCCAGGTGGAATATGACGCAAAATACCACCTAGAACTTTCCTTGAATTACTGGCTTAAGGAAATAATATTAACTAACTTGATATAAATCCTGAGAATCAATCCTGATACATAGACTCAATTTCTTGATGGTAACGCTGCATAATAATTTTTCTTCGTAATTTTAATGTTGGAGTCAATTCACCTGTTTCCATTGAAAATGGTTGCGGCAGTAATGTGAAACGCTTGACCTGATCAAAATGGGCAAAATTTTTCTGCATCTCTTTTAGGCGTTGTTCAAACATTGCCATAATGTGGCTATTACTCAATAATTCAACTCGGTCATGATATTTGAGATTGATTGATCTTGCGTACTCTTCCAAGGCATCATAACAAGGCACGATAAGAGCGGATACAAACTTACGGGCATCAGCAATAACCGCGACATGCTCAATAAAACGATCTTGTCCCAAAGTACTTTCAATCATTTGTGGAGCAATATATTTACCGTTTGATGTTTTCATTAAATCTTTTAAGCGCTCGGTAATAAACAAATGACCATTTTCATCCAATTTACCAGCATCACCAGTACGTAACCAACCATCTTGAGTAAACGTTCTGGCAGTTTCTTCCTGATTATTGAAATAGCCTTTCATCACAATTGGACCACGCACCTGTATCTCATTCTCTTCACCGATACGGACGTCAATACCAGGCAGTGGAGTACCGATAGAACCAAGCACGTAACCTTGCTCATTCCAACAGGAAACCGTGGCACAAGTCTCTGTCATGCCATAGCCATATTTGATATTTATACCAACAGTGAGGAAAAATAGGATAATTGTTTCGTCTAAACGCGCACCAGCTGCTGGTAAAAAACGGACTCTGCCACCCAATATATTACGCAACTTACTCAATACCAACTTATCGGCCAGTCGGTGCATTACCGTTGACCAAGGACAACTTTCTTTACCTTGCTGCTTGCGTAAAAACTGACGTTCTCCACATTTAATCGCCCAATTAAAAAGTTTCATCCGATGCCAAGGCGCCTGAGAAACCTTTTCAAAAACCGCACTATAAATTTTTTCATAAAATCTTGGCACTGCACACATCACTGTTGGACGAATAGCTGCCATAGCTTGACGAACAAAATTAGTATCCGTCAAATAAACGTTTTGTGCGCCAGTATGCATGATATAAAAGCTCCATGCGCGCTCGAATACGTGGGATAACGGCAGGAAACTCAAAGAAACATCCTGATCAGTTAATGTCAGTATATGGTCATGTGAATGTAGCTGATATGCTAAACTACGGTAATCAAGCATGACACCTTTAGGCTCACCGGTTGTACCAGATGTATATATAAGCGTAAAAAGATCATCCAAGTTGCGGTTAACAATACGGGTTTCCAACTCAGACTGATGCTGTAATTTGTTATCAGTCATAAAGTCAGATAAATGCTGTGCTAATGAACAATCGTGCAAATCAACTGATTCATCCAATACAATGATATGACTTAGCTGAGGACAACATTCTGTCAATGTGATAGCAACATCGTACTGCGCCTGTCCACCAACAAATAGAATATGTATACCGGCATCATTAAGAATAAAGCCAGCCTGCTCCTGACTGCTGGTTGCATACAAAGGAACAGTAACTGCCCTGAGCTGTAATACAGCAATATCTACTAGAGACCAAGCCATACTGTTATGTGCAAAAAGGCCAATTTTTTCCTGTACATCAATACCAATCTCCAGCAATGCCCGGCTAATAGCTTTTGCCTTTTTATCAATATCATTCCAGCTTAATTCGAGTTGTTCATCTGGAGACCATTGACGAAAAGCTATTCTCTCTGGGTATTGTTTGATTTGTTGCTGTAATCGGTTTATCAAGTGATAAGGGTGTAAATTTTCAGTTATCACAATTCTTTTCCTGTTAGAAAAAACTTTTCTTATCAGAGAAAAAACAGAGGCTTTATTCTCTAATAATACCTGTTTGCATCACTTACTCGCTTTTCAGCTTACAGGTGTTAGCTATTTCCTTGCAGTCTACCTATTCCTGAACAACAGGAAAAGAATATTTATCAAAAGTTGAGAAATTTGTGATAAAGCAAAAAACTCACTACCAGTTATCCAATAGTGAGTACCAAGTTAATTAGTTTCCACCGAGTTGACTCAGCAGCGATTTCATCCACTGATGCCCTTTATCTTTTGTTGTAGATTCGTGCCAAATCAAATAGCACGGACGACTGACTTTATCCCACGGTAATGAAATAGCTTTTATTGCTAATTGCTCGCTGTAGTGTTCAACCAACCATCTTGGAGCAACCGCAACCAAATAGGTTTGAGATACGATATGTAACACACTATTCAAGTCAGTTCCTTGATAAACGACAGAACGCAAACACTCGCCACCATCATAATAAGGGATACTGAATGAATCTACATTATCCAAGGATACAACTGCATGATGCTCCTCATACAATTGCTGTTCGCTAATACTATTTCCAATTCTTGGATGACTACTGGAAACGGCCAAAACCAATTCATCATTGAATAACGGATAATGATGAAAGTCCGTACGTTCCAACTGCGTATAACTAATGACAAACTCAGTTTCTTGATATCTGAGCTGATGCTCAATATTATCATGCAGATATGATCTAATCGTGACACCCAGATTCGGCGTATTTTGTTTTACCTGTTCAACTATTTTTGCGGCCAGTCTAATATCCAAAGGGCTACAAATTGAAAGATTAAAAACCCTATCACTATCATCAGGCTCAAAACCAACCCCAGGTAACTCATTATATACCAATTGTAATGCCTGACGGACAGGACCAAATAATTGATGAGCTCTTGCTGTCGGTTGTATTCCACGCCCATAACGCACAAATAATTCATCATTGAACATTAACTTTAAACGAGAAACTGCATTACTGACCGCAGGCTGTGACATCCCTAATATCTGCGCAGCACGTGTTATATTCTGCATTTGCATAACTGCATCAAAAACAGTCAACAGATTTAGATCCACATTACGTAAATGAATTTCACTTGAACCTTTTTGGTTTGTCGTTACTGAGGTGTATTCAGCCATTGTTTAACTCCACTAAACTCATTCAGATGACCCCAACTAATAACAAAACATCGGAAATACTTCATTCATCACTCAGATATTACGATGACTTTTACTATTAACGAGATCAATTACCTTAATCATTTTGATGATAAATAATTAAGAATCGTCCTTGTACAAATCTGAATACGCATAGCTAACCAGCGCATCCCCTTATTAGTGTTAAAAATATATAATTTCAATTAGTAGAAAATGTAGATGCTCATTATTCATTCACAAAAAAGTACAATCATGTTAACAATCCATTTACTCTAGTTCGTTAGATAAGATAATAAATCAAAGAATGACATAATTCATAATAAAATTGCTGATTTATTATTATTAAACAATTTTATCAGAGTTATTATATTATGAAATTATTTTTTCAAGGATATATAACATAACTTCCTATTTACATCTATTTTGTCAATAACAGATGACGTTTTTTAGAAAAATACAAATCGCTTTCCATCTCTCTTCATGGAAAATACTTAATTTTAATTAATAAGTATAATACGCTATTTTTTATATAATTATGAGTTTATCACTAAAGTCAAAATGGGTCTTAAAAGAATAAAATAAAATCTTTTCAAATAAATACAGATTAACACTTCAATTTATCACCATAGGAAAAGTAAAACCAAGAATCATATGCCTAAATGAATTCTTGACATCACTTTTAAGATAACGTATCAATAAAAGTATCGGAATCACAAACACTCATTAATACTGCTGAAAGGTTGGATCAATATGATTCACTCAATTTGTCTATTAAACCTACTACTAATCGTATCTGATATGCGCGGTATGCTGGTGGACAGAAAACAGAGTTGATCCAAACCAGACATTAACAACCCGCGCCATGCGCGGGTTTTTTTTACCTGCTGGGCGCAAAAAACAACCACGAGAGGAGCACAATATGAACCAGCAAGTTATTATCTTCGACACCACTTTACGGGACGGAGAACAAGCATTACAGGCCAGTTTGTGTGTGAAAGAAAAACTCCAAATTGCACTAGCTTTGGAAAGAATGGGAGTTGATATCATGGAGGTTGGTTTTCCAATTTCCTCGCCTGGTGACTTTGAATCTGTACAGACAATCGCTCAGCAGATAAAAAACAGCCGTGTTTGTGCCTTAGCCCGTTGTGTAGAAAAAGATATTGATGTTGCCGCTGAAGCATTAAAAGTTGCGGAAGCCTTTCGTATCCATGTTTTCCTGGCTACCTCTAACTTACATATTGAATCCAAACTGAAAAAAACATTCGAAGATGTCATGGAAATGGCAGCTCAATCAATCAAGCGGGCCCGTCGTTACACCGATGATGTCGAATTCTCCTGTGAAGATGCTGGACGCACACCTATTGATAATCTATGTCGGATTGTTGAAAACGCGATCAAAGCAGGTGCAACCACCATCAATATCCCAGATACCGTCGGCTACACCACACCCTATCAATTTGGTGGCATCATCACCAATTTGATCGAACGAGTGCCTAATATTGATAAGGCTATATTATCCGTCCATTGCCACGATGATTTGGGTATGTCTGTTGCCAACTCAATCACAGCGGTACAATCTGGTGCCCGTCAGGTAGAAGGAACGATGAATGGTCTTGGTGAACGAGCTGGCAATTGTTCGCTGGAAGAAGTCATCATGGCAATTAAAGTGCGTCAGCAGATATTAGGTGTCTATACTAATATCAATCATCAGGAAATTTACCGTACCAGTCAGTTGGTCAGCCAGTTATGTAACATGCCGATCCCTGCTAACAAAGCGATTGTTGGTAGTAATGCATTTTCCCACTCATCCGGTATCCATCAGGATGGAGTACTGAAAAATCGTGAAACTTACGAAATCATGACGCCAGAGTCCATCGGTCTGAAAGACATTCAATTAAATCTGACTTCCCGCTCCGGTCGTGCAGCAGTAAAACATCGAATGGAAGAGATGGGATATCAAGACAAAGATTACGATATGGATAATTTATACGAAGCCTTTTTACGGCTGGCGGATAAAAAAGGCCAAGTATTTGACTATGACCTGGAAGCTTTAGCGTTCATCAACTTGCAACAACAAGAGCCAGAATTTTTCCATTTGGATAATTTTAATATCCAATCCGGTTCAAGTGTAATGGCAACAGCAGCGGTACGTTTAGTGTGTGGCAAAGAGATAAGATCAGAAGCTGCCACAGGTAATGGCCCGATAGATGCTATTTATCAGGCAATTAGTCGAATAACTGAATACCCAGTTGAACTTGTTTCTTATCAGTTATCAGGTAAAGGGCAAGGGAAAAATGCGCTGGGTCAGGTAAATATCGTTGTCGAATGCTTTGGGCGTCGCTTCCACGGCATGGGATTGGAAACAGATATTATTGAATCCTCTGCCAAAGCAATGATTCATGCGCTGAATTGTATCTGGCGCACAGAGCAAGTTAAGAAAGAGAAACAACGCATACAGCAAAATACAAAGGAAATGGTGTGAACATGTCGAACAATTATCATATTGCAGTTTTACCCGGTGATGGTATTGGCCCAGAAGTTATGACGCAAGCCCATAAGGTACTGGACGCAGTCCGCAAGCGTTTCAATATCCGTATCACCACCAGCGAATATGATGTAGGTGGAGTTGCTATCGATCGTCACGGCTGTCCGCTGCCGGTAGAAACCATAGCAGGCTGTGAACAAGCTGATGCCATATTGTTCGGATCTGTGGGGGGGCCTAAATGGGAACATTTACCACCAGCAAAACAACCTGAACGTGGTGCTCTGTTGCCATTACGCAAACATTTCAAACTGTTCAGCAATTTGCGCCCTGCTCGCTTATATGCTGGATTAGAAATATTTTGCCCTTTACGCAGCGACATCACTGCCAAAGGCTTTGATATTTTATGTGTCCGTGAATTAACAGGCGGTATTTACTTTGGTCAGCCAAAGGGGCGTGAAGGCCAAGGTAAATTTGAGCGTGCATTTGATACTGAGATTTATCACCGCTTTGAGATTGAGCGTATCGCCCGCATCGCTTTTGAATCAGCCCGCAAGCGCCGTAACAAAGTCACATCTATTGACAAAGCAAACGTGTTGCAGAGTTCCGTGTTATGGCGGGAAGTTGTCACTGAAATTGCTAAAGAGTACCCCGATGTAGAAATTGGTCACATGTATATTGATAATGCCACCATGCAATTAATCAAAGATCCGTCCCAGTTTGATGTCATGCTGTGCTCCAATATCTTCGGTGATATCTTATCTGATGAGTGCGCTATGATCACCGGTTCAATGGGCATGTTGCCTTCTGCCAGCCTGAACGAAAAAAGCTTTGGTTTGTATGAACCCGCAGGTGGTTCTGCGCCGGATATTGCCGGGAAAGGTATTGCTAACCCAATAGCCCAGATTTTATCTGTTGCGTTACTGTTGCGTTACAGCTTAAGTCAGCATGATGCTGCTAATGCAATTGAACAAGCGGTGAACCATGCACTGGAACAAGGTTATCGCACAGTAGATTTAGCCGGAAATGGTAAAGCAATCAGTACTGATGAAATGGGTAACGTCATTGCCCGTTATGTAGCCGAGGGGGTTTAATATGACTAAGACTTTATATCAGAAATTATATGATGCTCATATCGTCCGGGAAGTACCAAATGAAATCCCGTTACTCTATATTGATCGTCATCTGGTTCACGAAGTAACCTCCCCGCAAGCTTTTGATGGTTTACGCACCAAAGGTCGCCCAGTTCATCAACCCAGTAAAACGTTCGCCACAATGGATCATAACGTCTCCACACAAACAAAAGATATAAACGCCTGTGGTGATATGGCACGTATTCAGATGCAAGAGTTGATGAAAAACTGCGCCGAATTTGGTATCACATTATATGACTTAAACCACCCCTACCAGGGAATTGTTCATGTGATCGGACCGGAACAAGGTATGACCCTGCCCGGAATGACTATCGTGTGTGGTGACTCACATACCGCAACCCATGGCGCATTCGGCTCATTAGCATTCGGTATTGGCACTTCTGAAGTTGAGCATGTACTGGCAACTCAAACCCTGAAACAAGCTCGTGCTAAGACCATGAAAATAGAAGTTGTTGGCAATGTCGGTGATGCTATTACCGCCAAAGATATCGTTTTGGCAATCATCGGCAAAACAGGCAGTGCAGGTGGTACAGGTTATGTTGTTGAATTCTTTGGTAAAGCGATTGAAGCACTTAGCATGGAAGGCCGGATGACCTTATGTAATATGGCAATTGAAATGGGTGCTAAAGCAGGTTTAGTTGCGCCAGATGAAACTACTTTTACTTATATGAAAGGCCGCCAGTTCTCACCAAAAGGAGCGCTGTGGGAACAAGCTGTTGCTTACTGGAAGACGCTAAAATCCGATCCTAACGCACAATATGACACAACTGTAACTATTAATGCAGAAGAGATCTCCCCACAGGTCACATGGGGAACAAACCCAGGACAAGTAATCGCTATTGATCAGGCAATTCCTGCACCAGAATCTTTCATTGATCCTGTTGAACGCGCATCTGCTGAAAAAGCACTGGCTTATATGGATTTGAAACCCGGTATTAAGCTGACGGATGTGAAAATTGATAAAGTCTTTATTGGTTCCTGCACCAATTCCCGTATTGAAGATTTACGGGCTGCGGCAGCTATCGCGCAAGGCCATAAAGTTGCCCTAGGTGTTCAGGCGATCGTTGTTCCGGGATCAGGCCCAGTTCAAGCACAAGCGGAAGAGGAAGGTTTGGATAAAATCTTCATGGATGCCGGTTTTGAATGGCGTTTACCCGGATGTTCAATGTGTTTGGCAATGAATAATGACCGCCTGCAACCGGGTGAACGCTGTGCTTCAACCAGTAACCGCAACTTTGAAGGACGTCAGGGGCGTGGGGGACGTACACACCTGGTTAGCCCAGCAATGGCAGCTGCGGCAGCGATTAACGGCCATTTTATTGATGTACGTAATTCTGTACAGAAGTCATAAAGGAGAAAATTATGGAAAAATTTATTCAGCATACTGGCTTAGTTGCTCCTTTAGATGCCGCAAACGTTGATACCGATGCCATTATTCCCAAACAATTTTTGCAGAAAGTTACCCGTACCGGATTTGGTTGCCATCTGTTTCACGACTGGCGTTTCCTTGATGATGCAGGAGAGAAACCGAATCCTGAATTCGTATTAAATCTGCCCTGTTATCAAGGTGCCAGTATCCTTCTAGCCCGTGAAAACTTTGGTTGCGGCTCCTCCCGTGAACACGCACCTTGGGCATTGACGGATTATGGTTTTAAAGTTGTTATTGCTCCAAGTTTTGCAGATATTTTCTACGGTAACGCCTTCAACAACCAGTTACTGCCAGTGAAATTAGACGATAAAGATGTAGATGAACTATTCGAACTGGTTCAGCAAAACCAAGTTTGTCGTTTTACCATCGATTTGGGACAACAGAAAGTGCATGCTGGTAATAAAAGTTATGACTTTGAAATCGACAACTTCCGGCGTCACTGCATGATGAATGGCTTGGATAGCATCGGTCTGACATTACAACATCTGGATGACATAATAGCCTACGAGCAGGAGCAGCCGGCTTTCTTGCGTTAATCTTTTCTTTATTTATTCATCGATTAATCCCGTAGTTTTCTGCTGCGGGATTTTCTTATCACCCAGGTAGAAGAAATGCCTTAGCGTTAGCTTAAAGCATTGCAGAAATTGATACACAAGAGCAACAACAGCACCTAGACAAAATTCAACCAACATCAGATTGCTACTCAATTTTGAATCGATGCATAAAATAGAAACAATACAGAATAAAATATCTAAATTTCCCCATACTGACTTCTATTATGTGAATGTTAATCACAACAACAGAATAACAACACACACAATGTACAATAAGAAAAAAAGCCAGTAAGCTTGCTTACTGGCTGGCAAATCACCATTACTCAAGAAAATTGGGGGAGAAGCCAGATATCGTTCTGGCCTATTGAGCTACTTTCAATACTGTTAATTATCTGCTCAATATAAGGAAACAAAAATTGATCAATAATACTACGGAGTTCCTCTTTTATGCCCAGCCCACGTTTACAACAACAATTCATCAGACTATGGCAACATCATCAAGGAAAAGAGGCTGAAACAACATTACAGGAACTGGCAAATATCTTGCATTGTTCAAAGCGCCATATCCGCTCACTGCTCAACAATATGCAGAAAGCCGGCTGGTTACAATGGCAAGCAGAATCCGGTCGAGGGAAACGTTCTCAACTGAATTTCTTGCGTGACGGTCGAGAACTCCAGCAACAACGAGCTGAAGAATTACTTGAACAGCAGAATATTGAAAAGCTAGTTCAACTCGTTGGTGATAAAGATGCCGTTCGTCAGATGGTGTTATCCCAGATTGAACGCCGTTTCCGGCAAGGAAAAAACCTTCTACGGATACTCTATTATCGCCCTTTCCTTAACCTTCTACCCGGCTCACCTTTACGCCGTTCTGAAATTCATCTAGTCAGGCAGATATTTAATAGCCTGACACGCATAAATGAGGAAAATGGGGAACCAGAAGCTGATTTGGCTCATCACTGGCAACAGATATCGCCAAATCATTGGCGATTTTATCTGCGACCAGCCATCCATTTTCATCATGGAAGAGAATTACAGATGGCAGATGTCATTGCTTCGATACAAAGATTAAGTAACCAGCCTCTTTTCTCCCACATTGAAAAAGTAACAACACCGACACCACACGTAATTGATATTTTTCTTTCAGAACCCGATCACTGGCTCCCTTTATTAATTGGTAGTCCACATGCCATGATTTTGCCGCAAGAATGGCATCAACTACCGAACTTTGCTCGTATGCCAGTAGGAACGGGTCCTTACCAAGTAGTCAAAAATAGCTCTCAGAAACTGCAAATCCGAGCCTTTGATAATTATTTTGGCTTTCGAGCGCTGATTGATGAGGTGAATATATGGGTTCTGCCAGAGTTAGCGGAAAAACTAGTCTGTACAACCCTACACCTGGAAAGCGATAGTACAGGTAATAATTCGTTAGAAAGCAGGATAGAAGAAGGCTGTTATTTCCTACTGCATGACCACCGTTCTGATAAATGTAAAAGAGAAGATGTTCGCCAGTGGCTATGCAGCCTATTAACACCAATAAATCTGTTGGCACATTGTGACCCTTTCTATCAGCGACATTGGTCACCGGCATACGGCTTATTACTACGCTGGCATCACAGTAAGCTAATAGCAGAGTTAGATAAACCAGAAGATATTACCCATCTGACCGTAACTCTTTATCATCAACACCACGAATACCACACAATCAGTCAAATCCTTCAAACCATCCTGAAAAAATGCAGAGTCGAACTGAAAATCAACATCGTGGATTATGACACATGGTTCAATGGTAACGCCGAAAGTGACCTCTGGCTTGCTACCGCCAATTTTTATAACCCACTGGAATTTTCACTGTTTGCCACATTGTATGAGATGCCATTATTGAAAAAATGTCTTGGGGATAACTTAGATAAAGAAGTCTCACAATGGCGACAGCAAGAATTATCGCTTGAAGAATGGTGCCAAAAAATAGTCGATAAACACTGGCTTTATCCGCTATTCCACCACTGGCTTGAACTACAAGGACAGAGAAGTATGCGAGGAGTAAAAATGAACACCTTTGGCTGGTTTGATTTCAAATCTGCCTGGTTTAACCCATATGAAGGGTAATTCACAGAAAAGGCCACAGTTATGAACATACACAGGTATACACATCTGCTTTTATTCACTTTTTCTGTGGATATCTATGTGAAAAAGGCAGGGGTAATTCAGGTATAGCTTTATATTATGAATTATCAACCTATAAACAAAGAATGAAATTGTATTTATTTTTCATTGAAATAGCAGTTATTTACCCCGTTATTTTTGGCGTCAGCCATTGCTATAACCGGTAACATTAGTCAACAAGAACAAAAAACAACCAACAATAACATTATCCACAGGTTATGCTTTTTAGTTAAACAAAAAACAGGGTTTTTTGTAGAGAAATATGTTAGTCAAGGCTGTAAATCAAACCAGTGATCTCATTTTTGTCTACTTATCCCATAAAACTGTGGATAACATGGTGTAAAATCCTGTTCATTATTACCGGCAATCGGTGAACAATAGTGTCAGTCAATCTTACAATAATCCAAACAGCAATAAAAAATGTTTATATATCATGCTATTATCACTCTGTTAGTGACTGTGTAAAATCCAGATTTATTATTCACAAACAGCAAGGCTATTTTTTGACCTAAAAACGGATATCCCTAAATGAACACACGTTTTGCCCCGCCCCTTCCACCGGACAACGAACAACAGTTATTTGAATGCGCCCAACTTTTGGCTGGTTTATCAATGGGAGAACTCGCGACAAAAGCCGATTTACCTATCCCTCCCAATCTGAAACGAGATAAAGGCTGGGTAGGAATGTTGCTGGAATACTATCTTGGCGCCAGCGCCGGCAGTAAACCCGAGCAGGATTTTGAACACATCGGTGTTGAACTTAAAACTATCCCTGTAGACAGAAAAGGCTATCCTTTGGAAACAACGTTTGTTTGCGTTGCACCATTAACCGGGAACAGTGGTATTACCTGGCAAAGTTGTCACGTCAGACGCAAGTTATCACGAGTGCTGTGGATACCCGTTGAAGGTGAACGGGACATTCCTTTGGCTAAACGCCGGGTTGGTTCCCCCCTGTTATGGAGTCCCAATAAAGAAGAAGAAGAGTTACTGCGTCGTGACTGGGAAGAATTGATGGATTTTATCGCACTTGGCAAAGTAGAAAGTGTGACAGCCCGTCATGGTGAAGTCTTACAGTTACGCCCTAAAGCAGCCAATAGCAAAGCATTAACCGAAGCAATCGGAATACACGGCCAACCCATTATGACTCTGCCCCGAGGGTTTTATCTGAGGAAAAATTTTACGGCTCCTTTATTGGCTCGTCATTTCTTGATTTAACATCAATATTCGATCATTTTTTTCATTGATATACTTACCTTGCATTCAATCACGCGTATAATTAAGTCTTTACCTTAAGGTCTTAATACACAATGTTAGAATGGATCGTTGATCCCCATGCTTGGATGGCGCTTGCCACCCTGACAATTCTGGAAATCGTTTTAGGGATTGATAACATCATCTTTTTGTCACTTGTTGTCGCAAAACTCCCTACCCATCAACAAAATAAAGCACGCAAAATCGGGCTAATGGGAGCAATGTTGATGCGCCTGGCGCTATTGGCATCCATTGCTTGGGTTATCCAGCTAACCTACCCGATATTAACCATTTTTGAACATGACATTTCTGCGCGCGATCTGATCCTATTCTTTGGCGGACTATTCCTCATATGGAAAGCCAGTAAAGAAATTCATGAAGCCATTGAAGGCGGAGATGAAGGAGACTTAAAACGCCCTGTTCACTCTTTCTTTGGTGCTATCACTCAGATTATGCTGTTGGATATTATTTTCAGCCTGGACTCTGTCATTACCGCTGTTGGTCTGTCCGATCATCTGTTTATTATGATGGCAGCCGTTGTAACCGCTGTCGGAGTTATGATGCTGGCGGCTCGTCCTATCGGAGAGTTCGTTGACCGTCACCCTTCAGTAAAAATGCTCGCACTGTCATTCCTGATACTTGTGGGTTTTACCCTTATTCTGGAAAGCGTACAGGTACACATACCTAAAGGTTACATCTATTTTGCAATGTTCTTCTCAATGACAGTGGAAACACTGAACCTGATGCGTGGAAAAAAGAAAAGAAATAAGAAGTAGCGTTACAATAACGCCAAAAATATCATTCTCTAATATAAAAAGTATTTTACCAAAGCCCTGTTCAGTATTGCGGCATCTAAATTCCATATAACAAAAAATTGCCGGTTATTCCGGCATTTTTTTTATTACACTTAGCTAACCTAGCCAAATATGAGGGATTTATTATGACTGTCCAGGCAAGACCGCATAAAAATCAATCAAAACACTTTCGTTCGAGAGATCTCTGTTAATGCGACAGAACCCCTCCCCCCCTTTTGAAGGAATTATTAAAATTCAGATATTAATTTAATAAGGAACAAATACTCACGACACCATAACGTTTAGGTATTAATGTTGAGTATATCGGAAGCTAATAATTGATTGTCTCAAAAAGAGAACAAACTGCCTCTCAATATTTCCCGCTCAGAAATAGATATGTTATCGACGGTTTAACCAAAGTTCAGATTAGTTAATCAGCAAACAAAATAACTCAAATGACAAGTAAAACGCACCGCGTTAGCGATCTGATTGTTTAACTTGTCGTGATGTTGTTTTAGGCAAAATGTATCGAATAGATAAAAGGAATAGATGAAATGAAAAAACAAATTTTGAAGACCTGTGCGATAGCGGCCCTGTGTCTGGGGGGGATGTCGCAGGCTATGGCGGAGGAAGTTAGTGCCGGTACCCTGGCGGTGAGCTCTTCAGTGACCGCAGAAACTTGTAAGTTTGCAGCAATAGAGCCTGTTAGTCTCACCGCTTTGGTATCTGATTTCACAGCGGTAGGAAATGGAGCAATCTTAGCTAACACGCAAAAATTCGTCACGATTAAAACGGAAAAATGCCCTCTGTGGAGTTCCGCGAAAAGCGTTAAATTAACGGTTGCCGGTACCGCATTAGCATCATCCAGTAATTACTTTCAGCTTCTTAACGCTGCGGGTAATACTGCAATCACCGACCATGCGGTTATTCTGACAATAAATGATAAGGTTTTACCAGCAAATGCAGCAATTAACCTAAAAGATCCCCAATACAGCGCCGCAGTAGCCGGTGATAACGCCATCACGCTTAAAGTAGGGCTGGCTAAGATTGGTGCGGCGGCGGTAAAAGCAGCTGACTCCAAAGCAAACCTGACCGTGAAAGTAGCGTATGACTAATTTAACGCCGATAGGCGTTAGAAACACATAGCTGTGGAATTGGACAGGGAGGCCCAATTCTTACTTACGCAATACCAATCCAGACATTTTCAGGTGAGTCAGTGAAAAGATTGATGACAGCAATGATAGTGACCGCTCTGTCAGGTTGCCCGGTCATGTCCGTGCAGGCGGAAGGGGTGGGGATCAATACGACCCGCATTATCTATCCAGCGGACAGCCGCGCGACAACCGCCTCAGTGAGCAATACCAGTAAAGAGGCGGTCTATTTAATACAGGTGACAGTCAGTTCTACTTCTGCGGGAGACAAAACCGCTCCATTTCTGGTGACGCCGCCCCTGTTTCGTATGGAACCAGACAGCCAGAATCAGGTGCGCATCATCAAAACTGGCCCGTCGTTGCCAGCCGATCGGGAATCCCTGTTCTGGTTTACGGCGAAGGCCATTCCGTTAAGCTCTGAATCCGATAATCGCTCCCAGAGGAATGTCTCCGGCGGAATACAGTTTGCTATAGCCAACACGATTAAGCTGATGTATCGCCCGTCGAGACTGTCGGTTTCGCCGGAGCAGGGATTTGGTTCACTGCGTTTCAAACCGACAGCAGCGGGAATCACGGTCACCAATCCGTCACCTTATTACATCACCTTAACCTCCCTAAAAGTGGGTGGACAGGAGGTGATGACGCAGCAGAAAGAAAACATGGTCTCCCCATTCTCTGACCTCTCTCTACTACTTAAAGGAGGGCATTATCCAGCCAAAGTAAGCTGGACGGTGATTAATGACCTCGGCGGAGAATCCACCTATCAAGGGGAGATACGGTAATGTGCAAACCGTGGACTCTTATCAGACAGACAACATTAGCCAGCCTGCTCTGTACCGCCCCTCTGCCTGGGGAAGCGAGCTCAAACACAGCAGAACTGACATTGGCATTGACGCTGGAGCAGCCAACCTGTGAGCTCTACATGCAGACATCCCATGTCGAGTTTTCATCCGTACCACTCACCGAGGTGCGGTACAGCACGCAACATATTGCGGCGGCGGGCAGCAAACCCATTACGTTGGCGTTGTCAGGCTGTGCGGGGTCAGCCAGAGCAGGTCGTGCCCCGGCGATTAAAATAGTCGGCGCCACGCCAGAAGACCACCCGACGTTATTTCGGGATAAAGCGTCAACTGTAGCGGGAAATGTAGGATTTGGCCTGCGCTATCAATTGCCGGGCGGTGGGCTGGGGAACTACCTGAAAAATGGCGATTATGTGAATTTGGCGCCACTGGGTAACGCAGCTAAAGACAGTCAAATTACCTTCCTAATGGATATGCGGCATGAATCCGGCACGGCTGTGCCGACTCCCGGTGAACTGACCGCGCACATTCAATTTCAATTTAACTATCACTGAGTGTGGCTCAGGTAACAGGTTTCAGGAGGCGTTGTGGAAACAGGTCGGGTACGCCCTGCATGGTACCGGCTGGTGCCATTGGTGTTCTGGCTAGGGTTAGGGATGACCGGTACAGAATCCTGTCTAGCCGCCGGTATCAGCCTAAATAAAACCCGGGTGATTTTTACCCAAGGGGAGCGGGCACAAACGCTGACAGTGGTCAATACCACACCTCAGGCGTGGCTGGTGCAGGTAAGGATAACGGAAGATCAGGAGAAAACTACACCGGCGTTTGTAGTGATACCGCCGCTGTTCAGGTTGGAAGCCAACAGTCAAAACAGCTTGCGTATTTTGCCAACCTTTAATCACCCCCCCTTTCCGGTGGGTCGGGAATCGCTCGGGTATGTCCAAATGAATGCTATCCCCGCCTCCCATCAGATGGCGAATGAGCACATTCGGGATCAGGCGTCGATGAGCATGGGAATGCGGATTAAGTTTTTCTGGCGACCGTATGGCCTGCCGATGTTGCCTGAAGAAGCGTATGGACAGCTCCGCTTTCAGTCGCAACCCGATGGCATCAAGGCGTGCAATCCCACTCCGTATTTCCTGTCGCTGGACAGTCTCATGCTGGACGGACAGGCGCTCGATCTGAACCTCTATCCCTCCATGATAGCGCCACAGGATTGTGTGACCTATGCCGGGCTGGTGGGTAAAAAATCAGTGAGCTGGTCGATGATTAACGATTACGGCGGGGCTTCAAAAATATTTACCGTCAGGGTGGCATGTTAAATCCGCCCTTGTTTTCTACTTTTCTACGGAGGTGGAGAATGAAGAGAGTCAGTAACCGGCATGGGCGGACACACTGGGGGGTAATGCTTTATTCCCTCGGTTTCGCCCTGCTGCTAGGGAATATATTCAAGGCGCAGGCGGTTGATAATCAAGGGCTATCGTTCTCCCCGATGCAGTTGTCTTATATGGCTAAAGATAGCCCGGGAGGCGTGACGCTCAGCATGACTAATCACACGGCGCAGAACTATCTGGTACAGGGATTTGTCAGCCCGATGGACCCCGATACCGGTCGCTTTGACACCCAAGCCGAGCAAGTTCCCCCTTTTATCGTTCTGCCTCCGTTAAAACGGGTCGAGGCTGGCGAGAAATTTTCGTTCCGTATTCGCCAGCTTGGGGGGCAATTACCGCCGGATCGGGAATCGGCCTTCGTAGTTTCTTTGCGAGCTATCCCGGGAGTTGCCGTACCGGATACCGCAGAGGCACCGGCATTAAGTCACCGGACAGACAAAGCGTCGCAGGTGCAGGTCGCTTTACAGATGAATATCCGACTGTTTTATCATCCTCAAGGAGTACCCGACCGGGATAACGCCACGGTGGCTAAACAGGTGAAATTTTCCCTTCAGGGGACGCAGTTACGGGTGGAAAATCCCACTCCCTATTTTCTGACCTTTTCTGCCCTGAAAGTAGGCACCCAACAGGCAGATGATCACATACGTCAGGCGATGGTGCTCCCGAAAGGCATACAAACCTATTCGTTTACCGCCGGAGTACAGGGGCCACTGGTCTGGCGTTTTCCCGGCGACAGTCAGGATCGCCATGTTCCGTTATGACCCGTTCTCATCTGTGAGTAGTGACCGGCAAAGTGACCTCAAGATTAACAGCATAGGCTTAAGTTAGAAGCAGAAATGAGCTATGACAATAAACATTTTATTTTCGTCTGCGTGGCTGGCAGGCAGTCAACGTGCGCCCGGTCAGTCGGGCAGTTTCCGGCTCCGTCCTGTATATGTATGTCTGCTATGCTCACTGACGGCGACAACCTTGCCTACCTCTGCGCGGGAATACTTTAATCCCGCTTTCCTGATGGGGGCGACGGGGGAGCAGGAGCATATCGATCTCTCGGTGTATGAAAACGCGGGCTATGTCGCACCGGGACGCTATTTGGTGGATGTCTACATGAACCAGAATAAGGTGGATAACCGCGAGATTGAATTTAGATTGGTAAATGACCATCTGCAACCGGTATTAACGGTTGCACAGCTCGAAGAGTATGGGGTCAATATTCGCGGGTTACCGGCTTTTCAGGGAAAAGCGAGCGATAGCCCCATCACGGATCTGACGAAACAGATCCCACATGCCCGCGCGATACTGGATTTCGCCCATTTGCGTTTGGATCTGAGTGTCCCTCAGGCAGCTATGCAGCCCCACCATTCTGGGATGGTCGATCCGTCACTGTGGGATAACGGGATACCGGCCTTTTTGATGAATTACACCGTCAACGGTTCGGAAGGGCGTTATGACGGTCAAGAAACCGGCGGCGGATCACGCTCCCGTAATCTGTTTGCCTCTTTTCGTAATGGGTTGAATCTGGGGCCGTGGCGTCTGCGCAGCACGCAAACTTACAGTTACAATCGCCAGCGCAACGAAGGACCCTCCGGTTTTTCCCCCTCGACGCAAACCCAATGGCAGGTGAGTAATACCTATCTGCAACGTGATGTGCAGTCACTGCTCAGTGAATTCACGGCTGGTGAAACGTATACCGGTGGGGATATTTTTGACAGCATCCCATTGCGTGGCATGAAACTGGCTTCGGAGGAGGCCATGTTACCTGACAGTCAGCGCGGTTTTGCCCCGGAGATAACCGGTGTGGCGAGCTCTAATGCGCAGGTGACCGTATCTCAGAATGGTTATACCGTGTATCAAACCACGGTGGCGCCGGGGCCGTTTCGTTTCACCGACCTGTACACCACCGGGGATTCTGGCGACCTGACGGTCACAGTCAAAGAGGAAGATGGCAGTACTCGTGTCTCTACCCTTGCTTCTTCATCTGTCCCGATGATGCAGCGTCCCGGCGGCATTAAATATGAGTTAACGGCCGGTCAATATCACGGCGGCAACCTCACCGATGGCAGCCGTTCCCCGGTATTTGCTCTGGGCACTCTGGTCTATGGTTTGCCACACAATATCACCTTGTACGGCGGGGGACTGGTCGCAGGCAACTACCAGTCGGGTGTATTAGGCTCGGGCGTGTCACTGGGGGCATTCGGTGCACTGTCTGCGGATGTGACGTTTGCCCGTGCCCAGTTGCAAGGGGCCAAGGAGCAGGAAAATAACCGGCAACAAGGCCAATCTTATCGGGTGAAATACTCTAAGAACTTGATCAGTACCGGCACCGGCATTGATCTGGCCGCCTACCGCTATTCCACTCAGCATTATTACAGTTTCAGTGATGTTAACAGCATGGGGTACAGCTTGAATGAATATCAGGTCCCGTGGGCGCTTGACCGACGTCAAAGCACCTGGCAGGTGAACCTGCGTCAAACGCTAGGACGTTGGGGCAGTCTTTACGCCTCCGGGACGCGCAACGATTATTGGAATGGCCGTACTGACAACAATCTGAATCTGGGTTATAACGCAATGCTGATGGGGATCAGTTATAACCTGAGTTATAACATTTATCGCATGGAAGGGGCAGGCAACTGGTCGGAGAATCGTCAGGTGTCATTCAATATGCAGGTCCCGCTCAGTCTCTTTGGTTCATCGTCTGCGCTACGGGGCGTTTACACCCGTTATACAGCTTCGCGCGACTCGCAGGGTAACCTCACTCAGCAGACTGGGATCAGTGGCATGTTATGGAATAACCGTTTGAATTATACCCTCCAGCGAGGTTGGGGGAACAGCGGCCAGCAAAACAGCCGGGCCTTGTCTCTGAGTTATCAGGGCAGTCAGGGAAACGTTAATCTGGGCTACAATGACAGCGCAAATAGCTATCACTTCACCTACGGGGCTTCCGGTGCTCTTCTAATCCATCCTTACGGTATGACGCTATCACGCTCACTGGGCGAGGAAGCTGTGTTGGTCCGCGCGCCCGGGGCGAAAGGGGTGACGGTCGGTGACGGCAACGTGCAGACCGACTGGCGTGGCTACGCCGTACTGCCGGGCGGATCGGTATACCAAAAAAACACTATCAATCTAGACCCATCCACCCTGCCGGAAGGGGTCGATATTGACCAGACCAGTAAGAACGTTTATCCGACCAGAGGAGCAGTGACGCTGGCAAATTATCAAGTTCGCTCAGGCAGCCAGTTACTGTTGACTTTGACACATCATGGCAAACCGGTACCCTTTGGCGCTACCGCGACGCTGGAAGAGAATACTACTCAGGCCGGTGGTGGCATTGTGGGCGATAACGGCCGGGTTTATCTAAGCGGTATGCCCCCCGCCGGTCGCGTGAAAGTCAAATGGGGAAACGGGGCAACGCAACAATGTATCACCCGTTATCAGGTGCCGTCCGATACACCCGGGCAATTGGTGCAGGCAAATGCAGTGTGTCTGTAAGCGTTACCCTCATGTAGGCACCGACAAAAGTGAGGTTATCTCGGCAGTTAAAGTAAGCGATTTGAACAAATGAGTAGTTTGGAGAGAAGAAGAATGTTAAACACTGAACGTTTGTGGAGCAGTAGTGTAGCAAATCCCGTCTCAACCCTCATGGGCCTAGGGGTATCACTGCTCTTTTTATTGACCGCTTTGCCACTCCAATCGGCAGAGACTTATCAGGACTGTGAGATTGAACTGGTGCAGATGGTTCGCAATGTCACCGGTTATGCAATGGTGCCAAACAACAAAGATAAGCGTGATTACTCACGTGATGAGATAGTAGGCTATACCACCAGTGGTCCTCTTGACTGGTCAACAACCTGTCGCGTTTCTGCTGGAACGCAGTTTATGGCCTACACGGTGGAGTCTGGAACGAGCCCATTAATCTCTTCGTCGTCACCGAGTAGCGTCAGGGTGGGACGGTCCGGCGACTTTATGGTTGATGTCGGGCAATCTTCACTCTCTTGCCAGACACACGGTTCACCCGGTACGTATCGCTCAGCCAGTCTGGCAGGGGGGAATGTCGGCGTTAACATTCCCTGCATTCCCGATACCAACGGCCTGGTTGATGTCAGTGTCCGCACCGTGACAGGAGCAATTTACCCGGACAGTGACGGCAATTTCAATGCGAAGGCAGGAGTCAGTCCCCTGTCAGTTGGCGCGGTCGGCTGGACTCCTGCGGCCATATTGGGTTCTAACGGCATGCTGAAACCACTATGGACCACAGTTATTCTCTCACCGGTCAAAAAGCCATCCACCTGTGCGGTTGTCCTGACACCCTCATCGGTGGATTGGGGAACGGTGAAAAGAATCGGTAAACAGGCGGGAGACCCTCTGGCGTCAGCCAGACAGATAGGGATAAGCAGCACATGTTCCAGCGATGACGATGTATTCCTACATTCACGCCTGCTCTACCGAATCGATGGGCCACTTGTGCCGGGGAAACCGAATGCATTAGCTTCCTCAATAGAAGATATCGCCTTCGCGTTCACCGATTCTGCCAACAAACCCTTATCTCTCGGTACTGGGCACAGAGGCGAAGGAGAGAACGCAAGATACGTTAAGCGGGGAGACGATAGCTATACCGCATCAACACAACTGTCTGTTGTACCGATTCTGATGAAGACTGACGGAGCCGGAGGGCGAGCCAGTGCCGTTGCTGTCATCTCAGTGTGGTCGGATGTTAATTTCGTCGAACCATCTGCTTAGGCCGGGGAATTTGTCGGAATGGTTTAGCAAAAACTGCTGTAAACCCTAGCCCAGTGCGGGCGGGGAGGTTCTGTCGCATTAAGCGCTGTTTGGATAATATTGCATTTTTTTATTGCTTGAATTGAATGGCATTCGGTTAATCAATGCTCATATGTGAAAAATGATAGAGGATATCCATAGGAAAGCATATAAACACATGCATATATACCTGTCATCTTTCAAGTTGCTTCTTTGTTGGCTGCACTCACTCACCCCGGTCACAGAGTTATCTATGCTCCCGGGGATTCGCTCCCTTGCCGTCGCGATGCATCTTGAAATCCATAGGGTATATATAAAGGCCACACCAATTCAAATAATACTGAACCAGGGGATAGATTCACAACTCGTTACGAGCTTAGCGACTATCCCCTGATGTTATATATTAGTGCATAAGAATTCAGATTATCTTCTTAGCTGCCTGTAAGTAAAGCATCTCCAGCGCAACCGTTGCCCCTGCTAAAGCAGTGATCTCAGACTGATCATAAGCTGGAGCCACTTCTACCACATCCATACCGACAATATTTAGCGGTTGCAAACCGCGCAGCAATTTCAATACCCGATCGGTTGTCAGTCCACCAATTACAGGCGTACCCGTACCTGGTGCAAAAGCAGGATCAATACAATCGATATCGAAAGTCAGATAAACCGGCATATCACCAACAGTCTCTTTTATCTGAGCGAGCAAATCATCCACACTACGCTCATTAACCTGAGCAGCATCCAACACGGTGAAACCATCGTCCTGACCATGTTCAGTACGTATACCAATCTGTACTGAATGATGTGGGTCGATCAATCCTTCGTTTGGAGCATGGTAGAACATAGTACCATGGTCAAATTTGCTACCGTTTGGATAGGTATCAGAATGAGCATCAAAATGGACCAGAGCCATTTTGCCAAAATGTTTAGCATGAGCGCGTAAAAGCGGCAAAGTAATGAAATGATCACCACCAAAAGAAAGCATGCGCTTACCGGAAGCCAACACTCTTTCCGCATGGTCCTGTAATTTGTTACTCATATCCTGAGCATCACCAAAATCGAAGACCAAATCACCACAATCCACAACATTTAGATGATTGCGTAATTTAAAGTCCCACGGCCAGCGGCGGCTTTCCCATGCCAGGTTAGTAGAAACCTGGCGAATAGCCGCAGGCCCGTGGCGACTGCCTGAACGACCTGATGTTGCCATATCAAATGGCACTCCGGTAATTACCCACTCTGCATCGCTAGAATACGGCTGGAAATTCAGCGGAAAGCGCAGGAAACCGAAGGCGTTAGAAACTAGAGAGTTATCTTGTTGGTTGCCCAAGGTACTTATTGTCATGAGATATATCCTCAGAAGTTTCCTGACAGGATAATGCTATTTAATTCCAGAATACCTAATGCTATTACGAAATGGGGTATCCCTGAGATAATCCCATTTCTATGCATCCCCAAATCTGGTTTTATAAATAACGCTATCTGTATACAGGAGGCTTAATTAACACCAGAAGACTATTCATCTTCCAGATATGTGTAGCCATAAAGACCACTTTCAAATTCCAGTAAAAATTGCTCTTGCAAACCGGTGTCCAAATCCGTGCCTTTTACTTGATCACGGAAACGGGCCATCAGCACGTTAGGGTCCAGTTTCACATATTGCAGCATATCCGCGACTGAATCCCCCTCTTCACTCTGGTTATAGGTCACTTCGCCATTATCAAATACATAAACATCAATAGCCGCAGTATCACCAAACAGGTTATGCATATTGCCAAGAATTTCCTGATATGCCCCTACCATAAAGAAGCCAATCATTGGCGGGTAATCAGGATCATAAGCAGGCATTGGCATTGTCGTTGCTACACCATCACCATCCACATAATGATCAATAATACCATCGGAATCACAGGTGATATCTAACAAGACAGCGCGACGATCCAACGGCTTATCCAGCCCTTCAATCGGCAAAACAGGGAACAACTGATCGATTCCCCATGCATCAGGCATAGACTGAAACAGAGAGAAATTCACATAGAATTTGTCTGCCATGCGTTCTTGCAATTCATCAATAATTGGCCGATGAGCACGGTTGCTTGGATCAAGATCCTGCTGAATACGACGGCAGATATTCAAATACAACTCTTCCGCCCAAGCCCGCTCAGTCAAATCCAGCATGCCATGAGCATATTGTGTATGAACATCATGCAGATCAAGCTGGCTGTCATGCAACGATTCACGTAAAGAACGTCTATTCCCTTCAGAATGCATCTCCTGCCATGTTTCCCACAGACTAGCAAGCGGGCGGGAAGCATCTTCTGCCGGTGGCGTTGTCTGCGTAAATTCATTACGTTCAACACCGATAACATTGGATACCAACACAGTATGGTGAGCAGTCAGAGCACGACCAGATTCGGTGATAACGGTCGGATGTGGTAAACCATGTTCATCACAGGCATCACCAATGCCCCAAATCACATTGTTAGCATATTCATTCAACCCGTAGTTTACAGAACAGTCAGATTGAGAACGAGTTCCTTCATAATCGACACCTAATCCACCGCCAACGTCAAAACACTGAATATTGACACCGAGTTTATGTAACTCGACATAAAAACGGGCTGACTCACGGACACCCGTTGCGATATCACGAATATTCGACAATTGTGAACCAAGATGAAAATGCAGTAATTGCAGACTATCAAGCCGCCCCACTTCACGCAGAGTCTCAACCAATTGCAGTACCTGAGTCGCCGCCAGCCCAAATTTCGATTTTTCACCACCACTGGCTTGCCACTTACCCGAGCCTTGCGATGCCAAACGTGCACGAACTCCCAGGCGGGGGATCACATTCAGCCGTTCAGCCTCTTCCAGCACCTGAGCAATTTCAGACATTTTTTCGATCACCAAATAAACTTTGTGACCTAACTTTTCACCTATCAGCGCCAAACGAATATATTCACGATCTTTATATCCATTACATACGATTACAGTACGAGTCATACCCGCATGTGCTAACACCGCCATTAACTCAGCTTTAGAACCCGCCTCAAGCCCTAAAGGTTCACCAGAACTTGCCAGCGATTCAATAACCCGGCGTTGTTGGTTAACTTTAATGGGATAAACTAAAAAGTAATCACCTTTATAGCCGTATGACTCTCTGGCTCGCCTGAATGCAGCGTTAATTGAACGCAAACGATGCTGTAGGATTTGAGGAAAACAAAATAACGCCGGCAAGCGTAAATGTTCCTGCTCTTCCTGAACTCTTTTCACTAATCCCGCAAGATCAATTCTTGCCCCTGGTAAATCAGGGTTTGGACAAACACTGACATTACCTAAATCATTGACGTAGTAGTAACTCCCTCCCCAATATGCAATATTGTAAGTCTGTTGCATTTTACGAGCGATATTATCATTCATGGCAGTCTCCTTAATGGAGTTAGAGTTTCGCCTTCGCCTGTAATTAATAAATAACTCAAGACGCCATATCTTGCGTGTTAAGAAATATCAGGGAACAGCATGCTCTCAGGTTTAAAAAGCGTTTAGTTACTACTAAACAATGACAAAATTACCGAGCGACAATACGTCTGTCCGACATATCCGGCCTATTTGCTGACAACGGATAACATCGAATTAAAGACATATTGAAAAGAAAGGAAAAAGATGCGGACAAATCCGACAAGTGTGGCTGTTGGCCATTAGCAATCAGCAGATAATGGATCATTACCCATTCACCCCCACACATGGCTCATACTTAAAGAGCCATTTTCTCGATTGAGAAACAGAAGCTATTTAGCTTTCTGCAAGTCTGTAGCACAAATAATTCAACTACGGCCGCTGTTTATACTCGCAATCACACAAAATTGCAAAATGAAATTGAATAAAACTGACATATAAACAAAGAAATTATTTGTCACCAGATGAAAATTACCACTTATAACTAAAAAAATCTGGAACACGGATAGTAATTACCCTAAAATAGCCATCTAGATGTTAATCCATCCATCATTCCCAAACTGAAATTATATTTTAAGGTAACGTAATATAATGACCACATACCTTTTCACCTCTGAATCTGTTTCTGAAGGGCATCCTGATAAAATCGCAGACCAAATTTCTGATGCTGTTCTCGATGCTATTCTGGAACAAGATCCAAAAGCTCGTGTCGCATGCGAAACCTATGTTAAAACCGGCATGGTTATGGTTGGTGGTGAAATCACTACCAGTGCTTGGGTTGATATTGAAGAAATTACGCGGCAAACAGTTCGAGAGATTGGTTATGTCAATTCTGAAATGGGTTTTGATGCAAACTCATGTGCAGTATTAAGTGCCATTGGCAAACAATCACCAGATATTAATCAAGGCGTTGACCGCAAAGATCCTCTACAACAAGGTGCTGGCGACCAAGGGCTAATGTTTGGTTATGCAACCAATGAAACTGATGTACTGATGCCTGCACCTATCACCTATGCACACCGTCTGGTCCAGCGTCAAGCGGAAGTTCGAAAAAATGGTGTACTACCGTGGCTACGTCCAGATGCAAAAAGCCAGGTAACATTCCAATACAGTAACGGCAACATTGTCGGCGTTGACGCAGTTGTACTTTCAACACAGCATTCTGAAGACATTAACCAAAAAGATCTGCAAGAAGCGGTAATGGAAGAAATCATCAAGCCGATTCTACCTTCTGAATGGTTAAATCCAACAACCAAATACTTCATCAACCCAACTGGCCGTTTTGTAATTGGTGGCCCAATGGGTGACTGCGGTCTAACAGGTCGTAAAATCATTGTAGATACTTACGGTGGTATGGCTCGTCACGGTGGTGGTGCATTCTCTGGTAAAGATCCATCCAAAGTTGACCGTTCAGCCGCTTACGCTGCACGTTATGTAGCAAAGAATATTGTGGCTGCTGGCTTAGCTGATCGTTGTGAAATTCAGGTTTCCTACGCTATCGGCGTTGCAGAGCCAACTTCCATTATGGTGGAAACATTCGGTACTGAAAAAGTGCCAACAGCAACTTTGACTCTACTGGTACGTGAATTCTTCGACCTGCGTCCTCATGGCCTGATTCAAATGTTGGATCTGTTACACCCAATCTATCGTGATACCGCTGCCTATGGCCATTTTGGTCGTCCACAATTCCCATGGGAAGCAACTGATAAAGCAGAAATCCTACGTGAAGCGGCTGGTCTTAAACTGTCAGCTATCAATATATAAAAGCAAAAAACCCGGTTTGGATAAACTGAACTGGGTTTTCCTTAACATTAGCTGACGATTGAAAAAATCATGAAATTATTATTATCGTTAGCGAGTGTTTAAGAATTTCTAACCAATATCCACCTATCTCACTTACTTCATTTTCAACACATGAAATCAGTTAGAGTTCCAATCGCGTTACAACAAGCTGTTATGCAAACCTTGCGGCAAAAGCTGCAACAGGCAAATTTGCATCTTAAGCGTGATTTTCCCGAACCTACAATAAATTACCGCCAGCGAGGAACCACTGCCGGCAGCGCTTACATACAGAGTTGGGAAATCCGCCTTAATTCAGTGCTATTGATTGAAAACCGACAAACTTTTATTGATGAAGTTGTACCTCATGAACTGGCACATCTACTGGTTTATCGTTACTTTGGGAAAGTGCCTCCACATGGCAAACAGTGGCGTTGGATGATGGAAGAAGTTCTGGACGTTCCGGCCAACCGTACACACAAATTTGAAATCGATTCAGTGCGCAGTAAAACTTTTACTTATTACTGTAACTGCCAGCAACATGTACTAACCCTACGTCGCCATAATAAAATCTTACTGGGAGAAAGTAATTATATCTGTCGAAAATGTGGTGAGAAACTTATTTTTAAATAATAAAACCAATTGAAAACAAAGAATAATCGGAAAACATTTATATTAAGAGGTAATTATCTATATTACTTATTTTTTCATAAATAACTTTAAATAAATATTAAAAACAAACAATAATCAAATATATAATTCCAAGCGGTTTCTCATAGTAACCAAAAACTTTGGATCATCAGTACATTACCTTTTTCATATATAATGAAAGAGAAAAAAGATTTGCATTAAGATAGTGAAAACTTTCAGTTGTCGTAATGTATGGCATTGTATTAATTTTATACATCCGTGTACCTATTAAATTATACTAAATATGAACAAGACAGCCTTTTTCTCTAAGGATATTTATTTCATCAGATATCTTTGAAAACTTATTCCATCTTAAATCAATTCTTTTTAGACTCTTCATATTAACTATATCAAATGGTAAAGAAGTCAAATTATTAGCACGCAAGTCTAAACTAATCAAATTATTTAATCCGGAAATAGAATCAGGTAAAAAAGAGAGCTTATTAAATCTCAAATTCAATTCCGTTAAAGATTTTAAACTTCCAATATCTATAGGGAGCTGCTTTATTAAATTATTTGACAAATTTAATACAGATAAGTTCTCTAATTTAGAAATCTCATCCGGAATTACAGAAATTAAATTATTCATCAAATGAAATTCACGCAATAAATTTAATTTTTCTATATTAGGAGGAATATTAACTATACGATTATTATAAAGGCGAAGCTCAACTAATGAATTCATGGAAAAAATTGATAAAGGAATGACATTGAGTTTATTATCAGTTAAATTTAGATAAATTAGTTCCTGTAAATCACGAAATGAGTCAGGTATAGAAAATAGCTGATTATCACTTATATATAAATATTTTAATAATGCAAGCTCTCCCATCTCATAAGGCAATTTAGAGATCTTATTATGCCCAAGATCGAGCATTTCTAATTTAGATAAATTTGCAATTTCTTTAGGCAAATTATTAATATAATTACATGATAAATTAAGTATCTTTAATTTCTTATGATTACAAAGCAACTTAGGGAAATCAGTAAGGTTATTATTATAAAAACTCACAAAAGATAAAGAATCTCCTATAAGAAGATCTTCTTCAACGACATCAATCTGTTGAGAGTCTTTATTGAGATACTCACCTTCATCTCGGTCAATAGAAATTACATTCTGATGAAACACTCAAACCTCCTTACTAACTGATAAGAATATTTTGTAAAGGAATAACCATGATAATCAACGGAAAATACCTTCTCTTTAACCAATTTATTCTCCTGTTTCTTAGATTCGATAATTTGTTGAATAGAACTATGTGGTATGTAACGTATAACGCTATCTTATTTAACAACAAGATATTCTTTTTCAATACCAATAGAATTGCGGGTTCAATTTTACCATACTTAATACAAAATCCTATTTCTTTATTAAGATAGTCTAATAGAATAGTTATCATATTCAATATTAACATAACCTTATTATAACCTAAGTTACCATCTTAGTATTGAGTACGCCATATAAAAATATAAAAATATAAAAATATAAAAATATAAAAATATAAAAATATAAAAATATAAAAATATAAAAATATAAAAATATTATCCAATTTCATTAACAGAAAGCCAAAAAATTTCAATCAATATTACAGATGGATATATAAAATAAGCTCTTATCCAGTCAATAAGATACCCAATTAATATGGGCACCTTATTGATAATTTTAAACGAGCTCTGTCATCACTGATTTAGCTATTTCAAAATAGATAATCAAACCAGTACCATCAATAAGCGTGGCAATAAAAGGGGCAGATACCACAGCCGGATCAATAGAAATCCTTTTCAATACCATCGGAATAATGGAAGAAACAATGGCACTCCAGACGGTAATTGCAATGATGGTCAAACTAACAACAATCGTCACTTCAATACCGACACCTAATACCCAAGCACGGATAAGGGCAGCAAAACCTATCGTTATCGCCACTAAAAATGAAGTGGAAACCTCTTTACGTAACACCGCCCACAGATTACGCAAACTCACTTCCCCCAATGCCATTGCCCGGACCAACGTTGAGGTAATTTGCGTTCCACTGTTACCCCCCGTTCCTATTAATAACGGGATGAAAAACGCCAGAGAAATTGCCGCTTCTAATTGATCTTCAAATGCTTTAAGCACAGCTCCGGTATAGGCTTCTGCAACAAATAGCAGCAATAACCAACCGACACGCTTACGCCATAATGTTATTGGGCTGGTACTCAGATAAGGCTGGTCCAGAGGTAAAGTTGCCCCCTGTAAATGAGCATCCAACGTATTTTCATCTTCTATCAGTTCAGCAATATCCTGCGGTCGTAGCACGCCAACTAATTTGCCAAAATGAATGACCGGAACACTATCCATACCGCTGTGATTTATCAGACTATAAACATCATGACGCGGCTGCTCCGGTGATACAGAAAAGTAGCTTTGCCTCATAATATCTGACACAAATAAATCATCGGCTACGGTTAATAACACCTTCACCGGCAATATGCCATTCAGATAACCTTCATCATCAATGACATATAAATACGTCGGGATCTGTTCTCCCTCAAGTTGATTAATCAGATTACCTTTTGCCGATAAAACAGAATCAGCAACGGATACAGAAATAAAACATTGACTCATATATGCACTGATAGTTGCATCTTCATGTTTCAATTGATGCTTCTGCTGCTGATCAACATTTTTTTCATTAATGGAATGGTTACTAGCAATAGCTAATAGATCCATTTTTTCATGGGATGTAACTTTCATGATGTTGGTCCCTATTACTGTTGTGAACTTCAAACAGCACTCACATAGGGGCGAAACCAGATGAGAGAATGCAACAGCTATCTCCACGTCTCAGTTTTAGCACTATACAACGTATCCTGATTTATCAGGAAGTTACATGGGGATATACCTTGGTTCGATATATCCTGTCCTAATCTTGGGCGTCTCTCGACGTCGTCAGATCAGCAACCTGTGTTTGTATAGGAGCCTCGCCTAACGAGATACTGCACTTAAAATGCGGCTTGCATTATAAACAAAATTTATAATAATTCAAAATTATAAAATAACTTGTTTAAATTCTGTTTAAATTACTAATGATAATAAAAAAACGGCATAGATTTCTATCTCATACCGTTTAATGCAAATAATCCTACGAAGATACTACTCATTTTCTGATTTCTTAGCTTTAATTTTTTCAGCCTCAGCAATCAGTTGGTCAGCTGTTTTACCATCCAGTGACTTATAAAACTTTTGTTTTAATTCTTTTATATCGCTATTAACACCTGATTTAACCAGTTCATTGAAATCGATGCTATTAAACATAGCTACCTGAATTGATTCATCAAACTGAGCTCTTTTATCATCTGGTAGCACATCCCTTATCTTATCAATGGATGTTTTCAGAGCAATTTCATTAGAAGCATCAATTTTAGGTTGGTTATCACAGCCAGCTAATACAAATCCCAACAAACAAATTGCTAACAATTTTTTCATACTCGTCCCCCGAAGAATATTAAACAAGGGAATAATAACAGAAGTAAAAACAATAAACCGTTTATAATTAGCCAAATTAGCCAAATTAGCCAAGAATAGGAATATACCCGTTATCTTTCAAGTTGCCTCTTTGTTGGCTGCACTCACTCACCCCGGTCACAGAGTTATCTATGCTCCCGGGGATTCGCTCCCTTGCCGTCGCGACACATCTTGAAATCCATAGGGTATAAAATGAAATTTTTTACTCTATTCCAGAACAATATCTCTCCGCAATTGGCAACTGCATGCCAGAACATAACCGTTTGCTATTTCATTAGCCGTTAATGTCATTGTACTGCCGGTTGTATATGCACCACGGATAACCCGAGTCTTACAATTGCCACAAACACCCGCCCGGCATGCGGCCATCACCGGAATATAGCTATTTTCCATTGCTGCTAGCAAAGTTATTCCTACCGGTACTTTAAACCTAGAAAATGACCGGTTCAAAGTCATAGTTAAATGACTCTTATCTTCAGGTTGTTCTGGCTCTGTTGAAAATCGCTACATAAAAAAGCGATTTTCTGCCACACCAAGACCATAGCAAAATTCACGAGCATTTTTCATATAAGGCGCAGGCCCACACGTCATGACTGTCTGACAGCTAATAACAGCTAATATCAGGAACCAGCGTAGCCAGCTTTTCTTCAGTTAACACCTTTAAGACTACCATATTCCGGTTGTTCAACCATACCCGCTGCTGACTTTGACAGGTTTTTGACCTTTAAATCCTCAAATATAGGGATTTCAGATAGCAATCACCACTTAACTCATTGTTATCAATTAAAAATTGTGAAAAATAAAAATATTATTTACCAGAGCCACTAAAACTATTTGATTAATATAAATCGTTATCATTATCATTTTAAGTTTATTGTAAACAGATGTGGGCCCAATCAGATGAAATCATATCAGCATTTACTGTTTTGTTTAATTATTCTAATGGATCAACCAAGAACACCCTATATTCCAACATTCATGAATCTCTGATACAGAATATCGCTTTGAAAATCTGCATATGAAACTTAAATCAAAGGAGAAACAATGTCAGTCATCCACCGCACTGCAAAATACTTTCTGACTACTATGTTGATATTATTGCCTATCTTTACTCAGGCAAAAGAAATTACGGTCAAGGATGTTGCTGGCCGGAAAGTTAAAGTTCATGCACCAGTCAGTAGGGTTATGCTGGCTGACAGCCGGGTATTAATCGCATTGAATATTCTTCATCCTGATAATCCGCTTAAAGGCATTATCGCCTGGGATAATGCATTAGAAATCAAATCCCCAGACCTGGCAACAGCTTATGAGCAAGGCTTCCCACAGTTACGGGATATTTCCGTATTTCCTAATCCTTATCAAAGCGATTTCAGCGTTGAAAAAGCACTAACTCATAAACCCGATTTAGTTATTTTTGATATTGGCCTTCAATCCAAACTCAATGATAGTGGAACCATGACTTTACTTGAGAAAGCAGGTATCCCAGTTATTTTTATCGATTTCCGTCAATATCCGCTGACAAATACCGTTCCGAGTATGATTTTGCTTGGGAAAGTATTCGGCGAAGAAGAAAATGCACAGAAATTCATTAAGTTTTATCAAGATAGGATGCAAACCATTAATAAACGAATCGGTACACTGGGCAAAGAACAGCGCCCTCCAGTGTTTATTGAACGCCATGCAGGAATGTTTGGCACAGAACATTGCTGTCAGACTTTCGGTAGTGGAAATTTTGGTGAATTTGTTACTGCTGCCGGGGGTGATAACCTTGGTGCTCGCTGGTTCTCAGGTATGGGTGGTGAAGTAAGTGAAGAACAATTAATTGTCAGTAATCCTGAATTTTATCTGATGACCACCGCAGATTGGGATAAAGTTCGCCCTGAAAGCCTTGCTGTGCCATTGGGTTATACCGGCAATCTGAAACAGTCACAGGAACGACTGGAAAAACTACTGACACGACCAAAGCTGAGCGTATTAAGAGCATTTCGCGAAAAGCGGGTAACAGCACTGTATCACCAATATTACGATACCCCCTTTAACATCATTGCAGTTGAAGTTATAGCTAAATTTTTACATCCAGAGCTGTTCGAAGATATCGACCCACAAGCCGACAGCATATACCTGCATAAAACTTTTACTGCCCTTGATGGTAGTGGGGTATTCTGGGTTACAGCAAAATAATATTTATTTTTAATCCGTTGGAATATTCCAACGGATATTTATTTCACCCTTTATTTATAATTTCCGTTCGTTAATATACGTAATATTTTATATAACACGCTAATAGACATCTATTATTTTGTACTCTACTATGTTGGTACTAAAAAAAACAACAAAATATAACAAGAAATATTTGACCAGATAATAAATTATAAATCAAAGATACATTCACATATTGAAACTATATTAAGGATATTAATTAATACCCTTTCCTATGATACAAGGCAGTAAACGTAACTATTCTTAAACCAAAGTACCCGGAGTATGTTAATGAAACGATTACATGATATCGCTAAAGAGATGTTACCCGTTGAATCCTACAAAATGCTTATCGGTGGACAATGGGTAGATAGTGTATCCAAAGAAACAAGTAAAAGTTATAACCCAACGACAGGAGAATTACTGACTGAATATGCATCCGGTAATGCCGAGGATGTTGATCTTGCTGTCAGGGCCGCAAAAAAAGCCTTTCCCGCATGGAGTCAAACCTCCGCAATTGAAAGGCAATCAGCTTTGCTGAAAATTGCTGACTTACTGGAAGCAGAGCTAGAACGTTTTGCTATTCTTGAATCACTGGATAACGGCAAACCATTAAATGAATCCCGGTATATGGATCTGCCCGCCTGCATTGACCATTTCCGCTACTTTGCGGGTGTGATCCGTGCCCATACCGATGAAGCTTCAGTTCTGGATACCAATACACTTAGCCTAGTGATCCGTGAACCCATTGGTGTTGTCGGACAGGTAATTCCCTGGAATTTCCCGTTACTAATGGCGGCATGGAAACTGGCTCCTGCGCTTGCAGCGGGGAACACGATTGTTATTAATCCGGCAACATTGACCCCAATCACACTGCTTGAATTAGGTCGGATATTGGATCAAGTCCTGCCAGCTGGCGTGGTTAATATCGTTACAGGTCGTGGTTCAATCGTAGGTCAAGCGATTCTTGACCATAAAGACATCGAGAAAGTGGCATTCACCGGTTCCACCCGAGTTGGTTATACTGTAGCCGAAGCCGCAGCCAAAAAGCTGATCCCTGCAACACTGGAACTTGGTGGTAAATCGGCCAATATTATCTTCCCTGATGCCAACATGAAGAAAGCAGTAAAATATGCTGCCAAAGCGATTCTGTTGAATCAAGGGCAGGCGTGTGAATCAGGTTCTCGGCTATTCCTACATAAAGATATTCATGATGAATTCCTTAAGTCCCTGAAAATAGAATTTGAGTCTGTCCAGGTTGGTGATCCATTGGAAATGGAAACACAGATGGGAAGCCAAATCAGCAAGGAACAAATGGAAAAAATTCTCTCATATGTTGATATTGCTAAAAAAGAGGGGGCGACTATCTTAACGGGTGGCAAACGGATTACTGGCGAAGGTTATGATGATGGCTTCTTTATTCAACCAACCATCATTATCAATGCAACTAATGAAATGCGAGTAGCACGCGAAGAAATCTTTGGTCCTGTATTGACAGTCATTCCATTCAGCACAGAAGAAGACGTGATCAGCATGGCAAATGATTCTGATTATGGGCTTGGTGGTGCTGTCTGGACACAAGATATCGACCGCGCATTACGTGTTTCCAAAGCTGTCAGAACGGGTCGTATGTGGATCAATACCTACCATGAACTACCTGCTCACTCACCATTTGGCGGCTACAAAAAATCCGGCCTTGGAAGAGAAACACATAAAATGATGCTGGACTCTTATACTCAGGTCAAAAACATCTATATTAAAACGAGTGAAGAATAAAATTAGTTTCATCTAGTGATTAAGAAAGCCTTCCATCCGGAAGGCTTTTATTCAATTTTTTTCTTTAATATCAACACTATCCGAATTTACATCTTTAATATGTTCTTTTGTCAGCCGGTAAACAACCGGGCTTAATAATGCTAATGCAATTAGGTTTGGTATCGCCATCATTGCATTCAGTGTATCGGCCAGTAACCAGACGAAATCCAACGACTGAGTAGCACCTACCATCAAAGCAATAATCCATACCACACGAAAAGGGATAATTGCTTTTTGTCCAAACAAATACTGAATACATTTTTCACCATAGAAACTCCAGCCAAGAATGGTGGTAAAGGCAAATATTACCAGCGCCCCCGCAACAATATAGTTACCGCCAGGAATCGCCGCAGAGAAAGAAGTTGCGGTCAGTGTCGCACCGGTCTGACCGTTCAGCCAACCGCCAGTAATAACGATAGTTAAGCCAGTGATAGAACAAACAATAATGGTGTCGATAAAGGTACCGAGCATAGCTATCAACCCCTGACGAACCGGATTTTGTGTTTTTGCTGTTGCATGAGCAATCGGAGCACTTCCCAGCCCCGCTTCATTAGAAAAAATTCCTCGAGCCACACCAAAACGAATCGCAGCCCATACTGCTGCACCAGCAAAACCACCTTGAGCAGCAACGGGTGTAAATGCAGATTTAACAATCAAAGCAAACGCAGCGGGAATTTCACTGAAATTCACACCCAAAACAACAATTCCAGCAACCAAGTAAGCAACTGTCATAAATGGCACTAATTTACCTGCCACATCAGCAATACGTTTGATACCACCAATAAGTACTGCACCAACCAGAAACGCCAGTATTATGGCAGTTACCATGGTAGAAACACCGAAATTACTTTGCAGTACATCAGCAACAGAATTCGCTTGCACGGTATTACCAATACCGAAACAAGCAAGACTACCAAATATCGCAAATAGCGTTCCCAGCCAGACCCATTTTTCACCCAGACCATTTTTTATGTAATACATAGGGCCACCAACATAGTGACCATTTTTGTCAACCTCACGGAAACGGACTGCCAACACAGCCTCTGAATATTTAGTCGCCATGCCAACTAATGCAGTGATCCACATCCAGAACAGCGCCCCCGGCCCACCCAACACAACTGCGGTAGCAACACCGGCTATATTACCTGTACCAATGGTGGCTGAAAGCGCAGTCATCAGTGCGTTAAATGGCGATATTTGCCCTTCTCCTCTCTGATGATTACGCTCAAACAGTAACTTAAAACCCGTTCCCAATTTACGTATAGGCAGTAAAGAAAGGCGGATCTGCATAAAGATCCCAACCCCCAGAAGACCAACCAGCATCGGTACTCCCAACACAACCCCGTTAATGACATTCAACCATTCTGTGACTAATTCCATATATTCCCTCGAATATTTCGCAACAAAATAACAACATATATGCATCAAATTAAATAAAGAATATTTATAGAAAATATGCGAGAAAAAATTTCCAAAAACGGAAAAAGATTTGATACTTGTGAGTGATATCACTTGATACAAGTGTAAGATAGGATATTCAAAATTTGTTACCCCAAATTCATCACAAAATATTTACGCTTAAGCCACTCTTTTCTTCATCCAAACAATTTACTGGTAGATTTAACATTGTTAATTAATTAAAAAACCATTCGTCACATTTAGTTTTTTTATTAATTAATGCTCTTTCTAAAAGAGTAATTTATTGATTAACTAATAACTCAACAGAGGTTATCAACGATTTTTCTGAAAACATCTTTCTTACTCTCTCTATCATATTTTCTCGCTTAAACCTGCCATTTTCTAAAACGGATTTCATTACGCCAATCTGGAGAGAAATAGAAAAATATATGTAATATTCTTTTATAACCATAAAATTACCGAATCTTTCTCGAGCCGCTTCACAATAATTAAACAACCCCATTGTATTATTGTTCTGTTCAACTCATTTTGTCAGCTCAAGTTAACGAATAGGTGGAGGATCACATGATGGAACAACAATATTTCATTGGTGTTGATGTTGGCTCAGCCAGTGTTCGTACTGCGATTTTTAATCAACACGGTAAACGGCATGCATTCTCTGTGCGCCCGATCCAACAATTTCATCCAAAAGCGGGTTTTGTTGAACAGTCCTCCACAAATATCTGGGAACAAGTGTGTATCACCGTAAAAGAAGCTGTCACATTGGCAAATATCAATCCGATTGATGTTAAATCAATCGGTTTCGATGCCACCTGCTCACTCGTCGCGGTAGCGGCTAAAGGCCAATCTCTTTCTGTTGCTGAAAATGGCAAGCCTGAACACGATATCATCATGTGGATGGATCATCGCGCGCTCGAAGAAACTGCCACTATAAATCTGACCAATGATCCGGCACTAAGCTATGTAGGTGGCGAAATCAGCCCTGAAATGGAGCTACCGAAAATCTTATGGCTAAAAAACCATTTCCCTCAGCGTTACCAAGATGCATGGCGTTTCTTTGACTTAGCTGATTTTCTAGTATGGAAAGCAACTGCGGTTGATGTAGCCAGTATCTGTACTCTCACCTGTAAATGGAATTATCTGGCTCATCAGAAACAGTTCAGCGAACAACTACTTTATGATGTAGGTTTAGAAAATTTAGCAGATAAAGTTCCAGCGACTATTCTCGAACTTGGCGAAAAAGCCGGTCATCTAACTACTGAAGTGGCTAAAGACTTTGAGCTACATACAGGGGTTGTAGTCGCCGGTGGAATTATTGATGCTCATGCAGGTGGTCTAGCATTAGCTGGAGCATGTCCAGAAGGCAGTCTGGTCATCATCAGTGGTACTTCAAACTGCCATATGATCGTCAGCCCCGACTCTGTTATGGTTCCAGGGGTTTGGGGGCCTTATTTCGGCGCTATGCTACCCGGTTACTGGCTCAACGAAGGCGGGCAAAGTACAACAGGCGCATTAGTTGAATGGACAATTCGTCAACATGATAGCTGGCTAGAGCTAGAAGCTGAAGCTAAGGCATCTGGTCGTGATTACTATCTACTACTAAATGAAGCTGTTGCTCAGTTAGAACAACGAGAAAAATACCCAACTGCACAGCTTCACATTTTAAGTGACCATTACGGTAATAAAACAGATATTGCGGTTCACATAAAAAAGAGAGCTGGCATTTTATATCATCACTCACCCATTTAATCTTATGCCAAACTTGTGGCTGAATGATAGGAGGCTGTTTTTGCACATTAAAGTATTCTGTTTCCTCTTGTTCACCCTCGAAAATAACAAACTCCAGCTCACCCTCAAAGATTTCAAGACAAGCATAAGTACCCTCTTTAGTATTATGTCTTTGAGTGAACATTTCAGGAATCGTATTTTTCTGCCAGATTGGCATTCGTTTGTAACAAACAAGGTCGCTCATTGGATTTCCCTGGAAATTAAGTTACATAATAAATGCATCTTATAGTTACATTCTGCAACTGTAAAGGTGTAAAATAGCAACAGAAAAAGTTCAGTCGATGTTCCGAGACAATCCCTTCAAAATAAAAGGAAAAATAATCAATTTTCCTCTTCCTTTAGTCAACCTATCCACGGTCAAAAAGCAGAAAAAATAAGATTTCATTGATAAAATTTCTCCGGCCTACGGCTAAAGGCCGGAGAAAAACAAATCAATCCTTATAACTGTATTGATAATGTCCGCCGTAATAGAGACTCGAATTCTTCTCTACAGCATTTAACAATACGCCTTTAATATGCGTGCCATTTTGCTCAAAACGGCGAATAGCAACACCAACTTCTTTAACTCTCGTCTTATAATAACGGGCAATTAATAATGAAGTTCCGGCATATCTTCCGATGATTGCAGCATCAGTTACAGCCAAAATAGGAGGGGTATCGACTAAAACATAATCATAATGCTCTTCTGCCCAGGATAATAATTCCTTAAACCTATTGTGCATAAGCAACTCTGACGGATTAGGCGGAATAGTGCCTCGACTAACAAAATCAAGCTCAGTAAGATAAGTTCTAGTGATAGTCTCTTTTATCTGATTCTGACCAGCTAGATATTCTGAAAGCCCTGGAGACTGAGGACTTTCTAACACCTTATGTAAATGCCCTCTTCTCATATCCGCATCTATTAAAAGAACTTTTTTATTACCTAATGCCAATACTGCTGCAAGGTTTACTGAAATAAAGGATTTTCCCAATTCAGGAGCAGGGCCAGAAAGAAGAATAATTTTATTTGCAGACTCCATCATCGAAAAATGCAAAGTTGTTCTAAGACTACGTAATGCTTCAATCGCCAAATCAGTGGGATCATGAATAGCTAATAACCGTAATCTCTGATGATAAGATCTTTTTTTCTGTTGCTGCTCAAGCTTAGCTTGAGTCTCCGATAGTGGAATAGTTGCATAAACAGCAATCCCTATTTCTTCCAACTGTTCGGGACTTTCAATTCCTTTACGGAACAATACACGTACTAAAACTAATCCAATCGATAATACAAGCCCCAGTACCATCATAGCCGCAATGATCAAAGGCTTTTTCGGTTTTATCGCTGAAGTTTCTACAACGGCTTCATCAATAATACGTACATTACCAACCGTCCCAGCTTTTAGAATGTTCAGCTCCTGCTGCTTATTAAGCAATTGAACATAAATTTCTTGCCCAACCTGAACATCTCTGGTCAAGCGTAAAATTTCCTGCTGGGTTTTAGGTAGCCGTTTGATTGACTGATTCAACTCTTTTTTGGTATCAGCCAGAGTCTTGCGTTTATCAAGCAATGCAACATAAGCAGGGTGTTGTTTGGTATACAATTGCTGTAACTCAGCTTCTTTGAAAGTCAGTTCATTAAGCTGTTTTTCAATCTGGACCAATGTCTCCAAAGCAGATTTTGCTTCAAGCGATAAATCAATAGATTCATTAGCTTGACGATATTGATTAAGCAACTCTTCGGAGCGATTGAGTGCCATTTTAACTTTAGGTAAATGATTCTTTAAGAAATTAAGACTACTCTCAGCTTCTTCGGTCTTCCTTGTCACATTCTGTCGCAAGTAATTTTTACTGATACTATCAAGTATCAATTTTATCCTTGCACGATCATCACCTTCTATTTCGAGCGAGATAATACCGGTATTATTTCCTTTCTCTGTTACCCGCAAAGATTGTTGCAACCCGCGAATTACATTTAACTGGACCTTTTTAACCAATGTAAAACTTTGTCCGGGAGGAGCCGAAATATTTGATATAAGCAAATTTATACCATCAGCATCAAATACCTTATTAACTTGCCCGTTAAAAACCTGGCCGTCGAATTCCAATCGATAATGTTCTGAATCATCAACATATATTTTCATGAATTTGTTAATATTATGTGACGATACAGTAAAATTCTTAATAACAATGTTAGGCTTTGGCATACCACGAAGACGAGCAATACCTTTACCTACCACAGGAAAATAATCAGCCTCAACCTGAATATCCAGATCCAGATCTCTTACTGTTTTTCCTATTATCATCCGGGAAACTAATAGCTCCAATTCTGCTGATGTATCTGACGGTCTTCCAGATAGCATATCCGTCATGTCCCCGACTAAAGACAACGCACCACTTTTCTTTTCAACCTGCAATAATGCATTCGCTTTGTATACCGGTGTAGCAATCAAGGCATAACAAAGACCAATAACAGTGAATAATAGAGTGACTCCGCCAATAATCCAGCGATAATCGAATAAGGCACTAAAAAGACGGCCTAAATCAATTTCATCACTATCCGTATGAGTGTGACTTGATTTATCTGATGTAGTCATAAAAAGCCTATAATTGCTTATTAAGAAGTAATGAAAAATAAAAAACCAAAATTAAAGGACACTTATAAGTTATAATTTCCCTAGCCAACTATTAGCGCTTTTAAATAATAATTGATATACATATTCATAAACCTCGGTATCAGATTTATAAGGATCAGGAATCTCCATTTCACTTAGCCAATGGCCTAAGAGCATTGTCTTCCCTCTTGCTCCCAGGTTAACTCTATTTACAGCCTCAATATGTCTTTTTTCCATAACCAGAATCAGATTTGACTGCTGACATAACTCACTGGTTAATTGGCGAGCTGTATGCCCTTCCAGAGACAATCCATGTCTAGCAGCAACTCTACTAGAAAGCTCATGTGCAGGTTTACCAATCAGAGCTGATATTCCCGCAGAATAAATCTCTTTCTGAGGGAATAGCCGCCGCAATAAACGCTCTCCTGTTGGAGATCGACAAATGTTACCTACACAAACAATCAGAATAGAATTAAACATCAATTAGGCCACTTACGAATCCACTTGGTTGTTTCTGTCAAACTGTTAATGCTTGATATTGTTGGCACCAGTTGACTAATAACCCGATTCCAGCGAACAATTGGTGCACTGGTAACATAAACAATATCATAAGGTTGCAAATCAAACTCAGTTCCCAAGATTAACGTTGTCGCATCCTTGGCATTGAGCTGATAGATATTAGCTATTTTCCCATTCTTATCAGGTGTATTGCGCAATGAGCGAATCACAAAAATGCCACTGGCATCGCTTGATAATTGATCTATACCTTCAGCATTACCTAATGCCTCAGTCAAGGTCATTCCACTACGGTCCATACGTAAAGTGCTTTGTTTTTTGACTTCTCCCATAACAAACACTTTCAAATCATCATTACGAGGAATATATAAAATATCACCGGAATAGAGCAGATGATTCTGCTTTAGATCCCCGTTTTGCATTAAATCTTGAAGAGAAATAACTGTTTCTTTTCCTTTATGAGTTAAAACAGCTCTCTTCCAGTCAGCATTTTCAGTCAAACCGCCGGCATGGTTAATCGCATCAATCACGGTTAAAGGAACATTAGTGATAGGCTGTTGATCTGACCTAACAACTTCACCGGTTACATAAGCTTTTTGTGAACGGAAAGCAGCAACATTGACATCGACCTGAGGTGATTCAATATACTTTGATAACTTATTCGTAATCATAGTACGCACCTGAGTAACTGTTTTCCCCTTCACATACAATCTGCCAATATATGGGTAAAAAATTGTTCCGTCAGAATGTACCCAGTTACCGGTATCACTAGCACTGCGATATTGCCCCGCAGGCGTTGTTAATTCAGGATGATCCCAGACAGTAACCATGATTACATCACCCACACCAATACAATATTCATATTGCTGCAATTCTTTATCTAGTTCAGGATTTGGACGAGCAATAGCAGAATTCACCCGCAACTTTTCAATTAACTTCGGTGTTATCGGATAAACATTTACCAAATTATTAATATCATAGTTACTATCATTATCATTGATTATTTCTTTATTATAAACAGGAAGGCCGCTCCCAGGAGCAACCGTACAACCACCTAATAACATAGAACAAGACAACGCTTGAACTATAATTAATTCCTTTATATTCATCAGACTTTTATCCTTAAAAAACAATAAGCAAAAAATACATAAATAGTATTAATTATAATCTCCTTAAGAAAGTAAGATTATAATATAATAAGATATAATATAATATAAAAATTTTGCTTAAGTATCATGGACTATTGAGTCATTGATCATATCACTTTGTAAAAACAATAAAAATCAGCTTAGTACCTTTGATAAGCTCTGGCTACTAAATAGAAAATAAATCAAACAAATAATATAATCACAAACTATTTAATTATAAAATGTATTTCACAAGATATTGTTGCAAATAGAAAGTAAGGGCTGAATACCCCTGATACAGGAAAGAGAAAATATCACTATAACTTGTTGAAAAAAATGAATATTTATGATTGCATTGCCAGAAAAACACATTTCTACTTGTATCAAAATCAATGCTTAATTAGTAAGTGATTTTGTAATTCATACTATGGTAATAAGCCAAAGGGTAGACCATGAGTTTGCCAAAAAAACCACAAATAAAAAAAATAAATTAACAAAAAACAAACAATAACCCTACTATATTTTGCATTTTAATAATAATAAACTTAAGTATGTTTTATCAAAATTTCAGACTATTCTGGTTTTTTAAGTTTATCACTTTGTATTTTCGCGACTCTTAACTACTATATTAATTGTTTTATATAGAGTAGAGACAAAAAATCTGTAAGTTAAACATATCCAATAAAGACTTTACCGACCGGAACCATTATGAACAAATCAACCATTCTAAGGATAGCCAGGCCAACAGACAACCTAAATCAGATCGTTAAAATGTACTGTCAAGGTTTAGGATTTATTGTTTTAGCTAAATTTGAAAATCATGAAAACTTCGACGGCGTTATGCTGGGGCATCCAAATCATCTTTGGCACCTCGAATTTACACATCATCGCAGCACAACAGTAGGTAGAGCTCCGACACAGGATAATTTACTGGCCTTCTATATACCAGGCCATTCGGAGTGGTTACATCAAACATCATTAATGAAAACTGCTGGTTTCATTGATGTCCCCTCTTACAACCCATATTGGGATGTCCAAGGTAAAACGTTTGAAGATATTGATGGTTATCGGGTTGTGTTACAAAACACAGCATCCCCTGTTTGATTATAAATCAACTTTCAGCACACTTTCCTGATAACCAACCCATATCTACGTTGTTTCACAACAACATTATCAAAACTCAGCTACTGACACTGAGTTTTGATGTAGTCCTGCAAGTATTTAGTTTGCTTCTCGTTCTCAACAATCATTCTTCGGAGATCGAAATAATCTTGTTCAGCTGCCGGGTTAAATCGTGGGGTTCCTGCATGGCCCACGCTGCCGGAGGAACCAGTTTCGCCCTGACTACAGGTTGCCGCGATGCGCAACCTGAGACGACCAGCGGCAACATTATTACGAAGAGCATCAATTTCAGATTTTGCATTAGCAAGCTCCTTTGTATGTTTATCATCCAACTCAGATAAGCGTTTTATCCGCCCCTGCTGACTGACAATTTCATTCTGTTGCTCCAACAGCCGACTCTGTAACTGAACTGTTGTATCAAGCTGTTTGGTATATTTACCGTAATAGTGATACGCCAGCAACGAAGCAAGAGCCAGGGCAATGATCGTGTAGCTATGAGAATTAAACTTCATAATATCACCCTACAAAAGTGAAAAAGCTTTATCAATCACCTCATTGCTATAGGGCTGGCTACCATTTTCCACTGTAATAATGGCTTTAATAATTTTTATCATAAATATCTTATTAAACACATCAATAACCTGATCGCAACTAACCCCAGTGTCTTTACACACACGATTAACATAACCGTCCGTATTATTTTCATTGGGAGGGGCCCATCGTGAAATGATGCCTCCCACTGTTTTAAGATTATATTTTCTATTATAGTTATGAAGAATTTTAATCATTGCCCGAATACCATATTCAGGACTGATAAACTGACAAAAAGATTTATCGGTACGCTGTGATTCAGGCACCAAACCTTGCCAATCATCCCCCCAGCGAATATTACCAGGGTTATTGTTTCGAATACCTCTGCTCATAATCTGCTCCTACTGTTTGTTACCTGTTTTATTATTAACAACTTTTCTTAGGATCTGACCAAAATAATCAGTTCCCAGATAACCAATAATGACACTGCTTATGTAAGCCAAATCCGTACTCATACCAAAAAAATCCAATACATCACGGATAAACCAGGCAATCATGGCGCACATAATGGCGTCCATAATTGTCGTCCAGAATTTACCGCCGTTATATCGACCTCTGAGATAAGCCATTGCAGCAGCCAGTGCCGCACCTATACCTTGTTCTTTGACTGACAGCAGCCATAACCATAGCTGCATCCAGATGTCAGGCTGTTTATCCATGTATTTCATCCTTCCACTCCCATTCATACAATGGGAATCCATAGGCTGCCGTGTAGCCTTAAATTTGAGTTAATAGGAATACTGCGAAATCAGTAGAATAAGAAAAGGCCACACATAGCGCAGCCTTAAATTTTGTTAGGTGATTACTTACATTTAGTATAATACCGCACTCATCAGCAACCCCCTGTTCATCAGCAACCCCCTGTGATGTGTCATTATAGATAAAAAACTAGAATGATGAATGGATATATAATTAATTGGAACTTTTATTATTCCCAAAAAATAATATTTCTACTGATAAACATTATTATATTTTCTATGAAAATCCAACTTACAGTGTATTTTTTAATATTTTGATATCGTATTACTTGATTAAAAGGCAAAATATTATTATCTTGCCTTGAACTTGCCACTTCCAAATAGTCATTATCCGAACTGGGTTTAAACTCATGATGAGCTGCTATATTATTATAATACCCTCACCTCTATTCTTTTAATAAAAACCTTTTTAAGGTGCGATGAACCTCTTCAGGTTGCTCAAGTATACCCAAATGTGTTCTGGCACTTTCCAATCGCTTAACCTGGAAAAAAGAATTCGCGTGAGAAAATTTTTGCTGCTCAAGCAGATAATGGTCTCTTCTATCTAAAGAATAAATATGAATACATTGATGGCGCCCAGATAAAAGTTTCAATCTATCCAGAGGAGAACCATATTTGTTATATGCCCCCGCTATCGCCTTTCCCGCCGCTTCCCACACAGTAAAACCCACTTGTGACATTTCTTTAACTAAGTGGTCCTTAACGACTTTATTATTTCCACCGCCCATCCAAAAATTAAATAAAGAATTCCTTGCTGAAACCCAATTTTCAGGCTCTTGTATATGGTTAATTGCTTGAAAGAATGTAGGATCAGGGTTAGTCATAATCCAATCAAGAAATACGAGTGCAGAGACTCTCTCTGGCATTATCTCTGCTATATCGGCAGCAATCCAGCTAGCGTGAGCAACCGAAACTAGTATAAATTGCTCTATGTCTAATGAGTTAATTAGCGAAACAACATCATTTAACAATATTTCTGGAGTTAATGGCAATACAGATTGTGAAGATAGTCCGTGATTACGCCAATCCAGGCTAATAATTCTGAAAGTTTCCGAAGCCAACGCTTCAAATGGCATAAAAACCGTTTTAGGTTCACACCATCCAGGAAGGAGTAATAATGTAATAGGACCAATACCACTATCATTGTAATCTATTTTTATGTCATTGCAATAAAATTGACTCATAATCCTATTCTCAACAGAAAGATTAAATAACGAAAACCCAAGACCGACAATAAATTGTCACATTTAGGTTTTATTGTCTATATCCTGATTGGTTTTCATCATTGAAATAGCACTAAAAGTAAATTTCAGCTAACATTTAAAACATAATTACTTAAATAAGAATTTAAAAGAAAAATATTATTTATATTATCTATTTCGGTATTTTAGGTAAGAACAATCTAAAAAAAAGATCATTCCGAGTACAGTCGTCACTAATTCATGAAACTCCTTAATACTAAGATTAAATTACAACGTATAATAAACCATAGCTCATGATAATTATGTACACCAGGTAATAAATCACTCAAAAAAATTTGATGAACAAAACGTTTAGCAAGCAATTTCTTTAAAGCAGGATCTTGTATTCTTTTTCTATACAAAATAAAAAAACTTCCAACCTCTCTTATTGCATGACGACTAAGTGACCTTCTTAACGATTTTTTATCTTTAATTTCTTTTGAAATTTTAATAATTGAATCAACTACAGTAATATAGCTATCAGCTCGATGATATAATCTTTTAATTTCTGTTGAGCGAGTTATTGATTTCGGATTATTCCTATAACAATATAATAGTTCCTTACAGAAGCCAATTCGATTTGCTATAAGTGCCAAATTAATTGTCCATAAAATATCCTCATGAAAGGTGTTTTCTGCAAAATTCAATTGGTTGTCAAGAATCAACTCCTTTTTAATGAGTTGTAGCCAAACAAAATGTGGCCATTCCCTACACTCAACACAATATTCAATCCACTCTTTACCGGTTAACACGCTACCATAAGGCTGTTTACGTGTTACTTTTTTATTATCTGGTGATAATGGGTTTTCGGTAAAACTGACACCATTACCAATGAGAACATCTAGTCTTTGTGCAATAGCCTGATCAAGCCATTTTTTCAATATTTGCGGCTTTAACCAATCATCACTATCAACAAATAAAACCCACTCTCCTCTCGCATATTCTATACCATGATTTCTGGCTATTGACACTCCCCGGTTTTCTTGATTAATAATTCGTATTCTATTATCTCTATTTTTATATTCTTCCAGTACTTTTAAACTATTATCGGTGGAGCCATCATTGATAATGATGACCTCAAAGTTAATATTTTCTTGTGAAGATATTGAATCCAACAAATAGACTATATTGTTTTCTTCATTGAAGACAGGAATAATGATACTGATTTCAAACTGAGACATTTATAACCCTTTTGAAGAGATAGTAGATTTTAACAGAAATATTAATTTCATAATAAAACAAGCCTTTTCTTGTCTCTATTTATCTACCATACAGTATCTTAAAAGCTATTTATAGATAGGAATGGATAATTTTATTAAAATTATCATTAATTAAGTACGACAATGATATTGGAAATTTAAGGATAGAAAAGTACGAACCATCATTACATACAACGATAACCACTGTAATTCAATTTCATTTATCCAGTACTAAATCAATCAGAAAATATATCAATATAAATTAGAAATAATTGTACAGTCATATCTCAATCTAATGACTTTTATGAATCACATGATTATCTATTATCAATGTAGTTGTTGGGTATATCAGTATATTCATATCAAACAAACCAGACTAATTTTCTATCGTCTACTATATAAATAATGGGATAAGGATAATGGAAATATGTCGTTCTAAAAATAAAAACTTCATATATATCATGGATCTTTAATATATCTGAAGTTTATTGAATTATATAATTCAGATAATAAAATATCCCATAAAATCATTAAATATAAGATAATATAAATTAAATAGCATTTGAAAACCTATAAATAAATATATTTCCCTATTTATTGTTCCCGAAGTACTTACTACCCAATCTTATAAACATTCTGGATAACACGGTAAGGGAGATAATTGCACTACGACTTTTTTTCCTGCAACGATCCGTTGTTGATTCTTTGCCTGTACCGCTCGTTTGTCATCCCAACGTAAATAAGTTCGCAAGAACAAATTTTCATGAGAAAATGGTAATGAACCCAAACGCATGGAAAAAGTCAAAGGTAACATATCCAAGCGATAACACATCTCGCCAACGGTCAACACTTTCCCATCAACGACAGCAAGCAACGATAGTTCAACATTTGCAGTTTTGGACAGAGGAACCGGCATAGTCACATCCCCCTCAATCAACTGTGATGTTCCATTATCTGTTATGTTACTTACACACCCGGTAATCAGCAAACACCACAATATCAACCTCTTTTGGGTCATGACAAACTGATCCGACGTTGTGACAACGGTGTATGCTGCCTATCTAACAAACGTTGCAATGCTGTCTCATGTTCTAGCTCTATTACAAGACCTCTACTCAGAACTACAGAAAGCGGTTCATGAATATTTTGCGGTACACTCCCTGACGTAACCCTACGACCACAGCAAAAACTATCATTTTCATGAGACACATTTGTTAAATGAATGGGTAACGAATTTTCAATTTTCATACTCGCATTCCCAAAAATTTGCTCTGCTGAGTATCAGTTGGAAACTGAGCTTGCAATAATTCCTGCCAAAACTCAGCATGATCCAACATACTCGAAAGACTTGCCTCAAAAGTAGCCAGATTCAACTGACTGGCTGACATTTGCCGATAAAGCTGCACCATCAGAGTTGACTCATCAAAACCAAAGTGAAGATCAAACTGATACCAATGGCGATTAAAACTGGCCAGTTGGCGGAAAATTCCCTCACCAACCGCAGTGATATCAGCTACATCTATTTGCAAAATTAGCTGATCACGTTCGGGAATTAAGATCAAAGAGAGGTGAAGGTGCTCATCAAAACAGAGAGCGGCCACACCTTCATGATTTAAAGCTAAGCGTGGCAAGCCGAATTTGGTGGCAAATTCAGCCAAAACTTGGTTGATGATGGTTATCACATCCATGGTTCACTCCTACAGAGAAGGAAATCAAGCAAACTTGAAGTTACCACGCAGTTGAGCAAACGGGTGACTCCCGAGAAAAGGGAGTCAGTCTACTACCATCATCTTTCATGCCTCTGTCACTCAAAGGCAGTTCTTTTAATAAAAAAGTCACTCGGATCGTTATCAAAAAACCAAATACCGATCATAGCTAAAGACCGGATATCATGATTCGATGTTTTCGCCCCTTTATGCTTTTAGTGATAACCCGCGGATTTTAAAAACAAAATCAATAGCAGCCATCTATCAATAAGAGCGCACCTTTCGATGCGCTCAAGCTTATACAAACAGTTACTACCGCGTTACACCACACCAGCCGCCGCACGCCATGCCTGGTTATAACTCTGAGAAAGTTGTTGCAACAATTGCAAAACATCTCTCATGAAATTGTTATTCAATGAAATCTGATCTTCACTTTTTTGTTTTTCGTGTTGAGCCACAGAGGCATCCACTTCATGTTCCTTGGCTCTAGCCTGAGAAAGCCCTTGCTCTACTTGCACTGAATTATTAGACATACTTGATAACGAGTTCATCACTAAACTGAAGATCTGCTGTTTGCTGCTAAGACTATCAAACACTCTAGTAAGCGATTTCAGGGCATTTTCATCAGCAAACTGTTCTTTGGCCCATACCTTACTAACCGCAGCCCGATCCACATCTCCATTTTTCCCTAGCTGTTGCAACTTAAGGTCAATCAATTCATTACGGCCAGCAATATTATTTTCTAACGTTTTCTGCTGCTTAACCACCTGACTACTTTTAACAGCCGAAAAGGCTCCCATCAGAGCTGAAAAAAACGTCATCACACCAGAAACAACCGCCACAGCAATTACCAACATAGCAGCATGGCGCATTTCATTCACTTGTAATTTCTGAGCACCAATAGCCGCCTTGTTTTCCGTATCACGCTGCAAGATACCCAATTCACGCATCTTCCTGGCAATTTCAAAAAGCAACGATATCGTGTTCAATGTACCATCTAATTCTTGCCTGATCTTTCCTAAGCGACTGAGATCCAAAGCCTGCTTCGGTGCAATCAAGTCAACTTTATCCATAAACCCAGTCTTTCCCGGCTGTTGAACAGCCGCAGCATGTATTGTTGATTCAGCACTTTTATCAACCATAACATCAGCACTGTTACTAAAAGTAATCGACTGATGACCGTTAACGCTATCAATAAAACTCATCTTGTTATTCCCTAAATTTCACGTGGCCGACTGGCAAGATTGTTCATCATTTCCCCTCTGGCATTAAGCATCTGGGAAACCATTTCCATCACATGTTGGAAAGACTCCACCATCTGGGACAACTCTTCTTTAAGCCTGTCCATAACAGCCTGGAATGCCGTCAATTCGCTACGTGAAAGTAGCACATCAACTTGCCGATTAGCTGCTTTGCTCTGGAAAGCAGAATTGGCGGTTTGAACAGCACCATTAGCGAAATCAACCGTCATGTCACTCACCTGTATACCTACTTTCACGCTACGAGACAGAGTATTAGCTGCTGTACCGGCCATTTTTGCAGTAAACTCTGTAACCTTTGTTGCTACCTTAGCCGTCATTTCAGCAACTTTACCGCCAATCTTGGCTCCCATTTTAGCGAGCATTCCAGCGGCTGAACCGCCAAAACTGACCGCTGCTGCCACCACAGCCATCGTAACCTCAAGTACAGTTATTACTGGCCCCAACCACTTCATGGTTTCTTTACTAATTAAACCGTCCTGAGCTGCTTGTTGCAGTCCCTGCGATACTACGCCAAGTACCCCTCCGGCAATCAGCAAAGCGCCTGCTACCGCACCAACACCGCTAGCAACCATGATTGCTCCGACCACAATTGAAGCAATCGCACTGATCCAACCAAAGATTTTAGAAAACAGTCCAGATTTCTGCGCCTCTTTAGCTGAATTTTCTGCCTCTTTGATCTTATGCTGGTTCTCATCCATTTTCTGCAAACTTTGCTGACGTGCTCGCTGGATATCCTGGAGCCTAAGATCCGTTTGATTATGTTCGATCTCACTGGTCAGTTTGCCCAGTTCAATTTCGAATGCCGCAGGTGAAGATATATTCAGAGAAGCCAACCGAGAAATTACCCCGACTGCCAGCTTCGTTCCTTGAGTAACCGATTCAAGCAGATGAGCAACTTCTTCTTGTTGCTGAACATCGAGGAGAGTATTACTCACTGCCAATGGTACCGGCAATGATACTCTTATTGACCTAACCACATTAGAATTAGATGGTTGGTCACCAGCCTGGCTCAATGTAACGCGATCCTCCTTAGAAGACGTAGTCGCCGAGACATTATTAACCAAAGCGTCATTCTGTACTGGAAGAACCTGGGGTTTATTTACTATCAGATCCATCTTCCTGATTCCTTTTTATTGTCATGGCTTCTAACATTGCCGTGCAACTAGCAGCTAAAGCAGCGTGTTCCGGTAAAACTACCGCAAGCTGTTGGGCCGAGTAGAAACCACTCTCTGCCCCATCGAGTTCTCCTAATTGCAGGAGGCATTCAGCAGCATGAAATGGAAAACGAGGTTCATTAATATCAAGCATTGCTCCATAGCTATAGCTTTGAATCGCCTGTTCCAATTGCCCCATTGCTTGGCGGCATGCACCCAATCCAAGGAAAAAGCGAGCATCATAGTGATCTAGCATGCATAAAGCCTGAAATATTTTATTCGCATCCTGCCATTTACCTGATTGATACTGGTTGAATGCTAATGAATAAAGTTGTTCAAGCGTATCACTGGAGACATCCTTCAACATGGCAAGAGTGCCACCATCATGAAGAAAAGCCTCCAATTCTTGTGCATATTGGTCAGAAGTCGTAAATGTTTCTTGGTGCTCCATAATCATTCCTTAAATTGCGCCGAGAATGCTGCGCATAACACTGTCATACTTCTGGATAAAACGATTTAACGCTTCAATGGCGGCATTGTAACGAGAACTAATATCATTTAGCCGAGTCGTTTTTTCTTGGACAGAATTGTTTAATGGACTTACGCGGTCGTTGACTGAAGTAGAAAAATTGGCCAGACGGTTATTGTCTTTTTCATATTCATATAAATTATCCAGACCTGCCATTGCACCACTCTGCTTGTTAGGACTTTCCAAAAATGTCTTAATAGATATGTGTGTTGAGTCAGGAGATATCTTATTCAATAATTGATATTCAGCACTCTTCCTAAAAGCATCATCATTGTCAAAACCATACTTTTTATAATCCAGCAAGTTGAAAGAATTACTGCCATCAATAGAAAGTTTCTGATTGCTCTCTTCCTTAGCTGATAATTTCGCATTAATTTCCGATTGAATAACGCTGTAAATCTTCAGCTCCGCAGTCAGTGCTGTAAGCTCATTACGCAGTAGTTGTCGTTTTTCATCATGACCTAACATGACAGAAGCAAATATATTAATTACAGCATCATCAAGGCGATTCTGTGGTAATTTAAAATGCGCTGTAGCCAAAAATTCTCTTAGATCCCAGTGGGTTTTTAATTCAGTCGTCGGCTTACCTTGCGCATCTTTTTTATAAGTATCACTCAAGAGAGATTTAATACTTTCGATCCCATTTTCTATTCCGCTAGCCAGATACCCTTTCTTAACAGCAGCAGCATCCTCCGTCTCTAGAAAATGAATAACCATTTTTTTTAGGCGCTCTTCATCGTCAGTAATAACCCCTACATAAGCAGGATCATCTTTTACTGCAATCTTGATATCTTTATCACGGATAAGCGAAACCAGTTGATTAAGCGCCACAGATTTAGAATCTTGCAGATCTTTCAGCGAAACCTTATCCAGCTCTGCCAGAGAAAACTGTAAGTTACTACGATAAGAGCTAATATCCACTGTTAAATCCTTATATTATGATGCCGCGCATACGGGGCGGGCGACGGAGACGCTTTCCTTCTTCCAAAGAGTGGGGATGACTGTTCCGTAAGCGATTAACTTCTGTCACTAGCTCCTGCTCAGCACTCTGAACTAGAGCAAGATCAGTATGACCAAACAGCTCAGCCCCCACATTGGGGTTAACACCAAGGGATTGCCACATCTCCTGCAATAACTGTAATCTGTGATCGCTATCCTTAATAGCTATCTCAGCGGCCAACAGTACTTTGGCATTGGGTTCCTCTTGCATCAGTGACTCCTATAATAAAGATAGATATTGATTCTTCCTGTCAAAGTTGGACTTTTTTTTGTTGTTTTCTCATTTGAGGTAACGATATAACGCAACTAACTTCTAACTCGAACCAGCCAGGTGTTACCTCTCTTGCTCCTGCCCAGCGGTGGTAAAATCGAGCCAAACGTTCGTCATTAAGGGGTGAATCAACCAAGGTATTAACCTGACCATAAAGCCGACTACCCGGTCCAAGCACTTCCAAAGTCACTTTTGCCAATAGATAAAGAGGAGCAAATGGATTAGCAAGTCCTTGGCGTTGTCGGGTTCGGCGCAACATAATGATCCAAACCCTCGGTGCATCATAGCGCCAGGCAATTTCACAGCCTTCACACCACACACGCCAGCCAAGAGGAATTGAGCTATTCCCCATACAGTGAGGTAGCACCGAATAACCGTGCGCTTCAAACCACGGGGTAAACGGATCATGATTCATAGACAAACCCTACCAAGAGGCTGAATATTAATCTGTTGAGTCAACTCCTGGTATGAAAGGACTGGTAAACCATAGTGATCACCCTCAATTAACTTACGTACATAGCGACGAATATCCATTGATACGATCAACACTGGCTTATTCTGCATCTGCGTTAAATCGCCTACAGTTTTCTTCATCTGTTCAAGGAAACTTTGAGTCACCGCCGGGTCCAGCGCCAGATAACTCCCTGCACTCGTCTGGCGAATTCCTCCCCGGATCTGTTCTTCTACCTGTTGGTCCAGCAGATAAGCAGGCAGAATGTTATTGCCGTTAGCGTATTTGTAACAAATGTAACGTTTGAGGCTACTACGAATATACTCCGTCAATTGCACCACATCTTTCTCCTTTTGCCCCCATACCACCATGGCTTCGAGAATCGCGCGTGTATTGCGAATAGAGATATCCTCTCCTACCAGTCGTTGTAGTATCTCTGTCATCCGTTGCAGTGGGATTATGCGCATAGCCTCCTTGACCAACTCACCATAGCTGCCTTCCATCTGCTCCAAAAGATAACGGGTTTCCTGAACACCAATAAAATCTTCCGCATATTCCCGCAACACATGTGACAAATGCCAAGTTATTACCTGAGACATTGATAAAACCGCCAATCCAGACTTAGATAAACGCTCTTGGTGTGCTTCAGCTACCCACAAAGTAGGTTGATTCGGTAACAACGGCTCTCCTTCCTCATAGGGAATAGCCAACAATTCCAACTGACTGACCGGTTCCTGTACCAGCAAATGTGCCAAACGCAACCGACCACGGGCAACAGGTACCTCTTGTAGTTGGATCAGGTACTCTCCTTCCTTCATACCCTCATTAAAGCGTAAATGGATACCTGGAAATGGGACTCCCAAGTCTAAATAGAGCGCGCGTCGTACCCGTATTAATTCATCATTAAGCGAAATAGCTTCCAGTTCAGCTTGTAACCCAGCATCCACATCAATAAGTAAAGGAACCGTCATAGCGAATTCCTCTTTCTCACTAAGTTTCCCACCTTTGGCCTTACTACCGATCTTAGGCTTAGATTTAGGTTTAGCTGCCGGAGCACCCGCCCCTTGAGCTAACAAACTAGGAAGGTCAGTTTGCTGGCTAGCGTTGACTTGCCGCTGACGTTGGAACAAAAAATAGCCTCCACCAGTCACCACCAGCGCAAGCATCAAAAAGGTTAATGTAGGGAACCCGGGAATAAGGCCAAACAATACCAATAAAACACCACCAATCAGCAGCGCCTTAGGTTGAGCAATGATCTGCTCGCCAATCTCATTACCCAGATCCAAGGAATCTTCCGATGAAACCCGAGTAACAATAATACCCGCCGTGATAGCAATCAGCAGTGCCGGAACCTGAGCAACCATGCCATCACCAACGGTCAAAATAGCGTAGAGTTGCAATGCCTCAGAAGCTGCCATCCCCTTCTGAGTAACACCTATAGTTATTCCCCCCAGGATGTTGACAAAGATGATGAGGAGACTAGCAATAGCATCACCCTTAACAAATTTCATTGCGCCATCCATTGAACCAAACATCTGGCTCTCTTTTTCGATAATGCTGCGCCTCTCCCTGGCTTCATTGACGTCAATCACTCCAGCACGCATATCTCCGTCAATGCTCATCTGCTTACCGGGCATAGCATCAAGGGAAAAGCGGGCGCTGACCTCAGCCACACGTTCCGAACCTTTGGTTATGACGATGAATTGTACGATAGTGATAATCAGGAAGATCACTATCCCTACTATCAAATTTCCACCAACAACAAAATTACCAAAGGTATAAACAATCTTCCCGGCATCAGCCTGCAAAAGGATCATTCGGGTGGTACTCACTGAAAGCGCCAAGCGAAACAGAGTTGTTACCAACAAAACTGCCGGGAAAGCAGAAAATTGCAAAGGTGAATTTATATAGACCGCCATCATCATTAGCACGACAGAGATAGTCATATTAATGGCGATCAAAATGTCAAGCAGGACAGGAGGAAGTGGCAACACCATCATGAAGACAACAGCCAGCAACAATATTGCTAGCATAATATCTTTACGCTCGCCGAGCAGACGTAATAACTCAAACCCACGATTCACAGTGGAGTCCCTTGGGAGAGATAACGCTGATAAGCACTACGAGCTTCTTCCAAATCTCCCTCTTGTTGGCAAGCTCGGCTGACACAAAGCCAGAGGGCTGCACCTTGTTCTCCCTGCTCCTGTAAGAGCATACAATGCTCTTTTGCCACACCTCCCCGTTGCAGCTTAAGTAATGAAACTACCAAAGCTCGACGTCCTTCTTGATGTTCAGGATGCAAAGCTAGTAATGCATCCAACAAAATACGAGCCCGTTCAGGATGACCGTACTGGAGTTGAAGCCAACCGAGCAGTAGCAAAGCGCTCTGCTGTTTAGAACTGAGAGTCATGGTCATACCTTGTGTAACAGATGTAGAGCCATCTGCAACAACTGTTCATCTTGATTCATATTTTCCAACAAGGAAACGGCATTCCGTACCCTAATATCATCACCTTGTTGTAAAGTCGCTCGCAGGCTACTGACAGCCTGACGGAAATCCTGCGGACGCAACAGAGAATGAAACCCATCTTTTGGGCAGGCAAAAGCCAGTAAAGCTTGCTCAGCTTTGTTAGCTGGATAAAGACGTGCAGAATGGGTCTCAACGGATTGACCATCGGGCAATAACGCATAGCGTTCGGGCAAACCAACTGCTATCTCTTCCCGGCTGATTGCCGTCAGTTGCTCAATTCCTATATGGGCGGAAGCGATTCTACTCACGAAGCGAGCACCTCACGCTGTACCCTCAATAAAGAGCAAAATGCCTGATGCAGCAAAGGCAGCGTTACGCACCGTTCATCTAATGTAACAAACAATAACAGACGATCATCTCCCAACCAGCTACAGCGCAGAGGTAATTCAGGTCCCAACCCGCTAAAAGTGAGCGACATTGCCTTAACCATCACGTCTCCCCCCTGATGCCAAGGGATTTCACTGGCCAGCCAAAGCGTTAATAACCCACCATAACGTTCAATCTGTAACGTGCCAGAGTACTCAAAATCTATTTGGATCAAAGGACTGGAAGCATCGGACATTTCCACACCCAAATCCTGACAAAATTGGAGCAATTGTGGCTCTACCCAGTTCATGATGTTCCTTCTCCTGACCACAATTCATCTTCACTCTCAATTGCCGTATCAAGTGCCGATTGACAGGAATTAAGCAGGTTTTGGCGCTGTTCCTCATCACTAAACACTTCCACCGGAATCAGCCGAATCAGTCGTTTCAATTCCCGGTAGAAATGAATTTGAGTTTGGCTATCCTGCAACCCTAAAGCATGACAGAGCATTTCAACATCCCGCACATTGGCCCAGCGTTTCTCGATCAAAGAAACAACATCTCCCATAAGGTCAGAAGGCCCGTATGCCATGACTTTCCCCTTCGATCACGCTTTTCCACAACTGCTCAACCTGAACTGACAAACTGTTAAGCAAACGGAGCTTATGCATGTCACTCATCACTCGCTCCAGCTTCACAGGATCAAGATGCCGCGGTTGGCTGTCCAGATCAGCACTCAAAGCTTTCATGATAAACCCGGTCACTTCCATCACAGAGCTACTCTTGAAATGGGACTGAATATCCCGCCAGACTGCCGATAGCCCTTGATAATCCATAACTGCATCACGATAGATATTACGCAATGCCTGCAATTCACCCACTCCATCTTGAGCCGCTATTGTCGCATCAAGAGTAATACGAGCACCTGATTCAATAGCTACGCCTTGCTCTTGTGCTAAACGTGACAATTCATGTTCAATTAATGTCAATATAGCGCGTGCTTCTGGCCTACCTGCCAACGCTTCGCGGGCCTGACTTAACGCATAAAATTGCTCACTCACTTCTCCAGAGAAACTCTCCAGATAAGCCTGTAGCTGAGAAATATTAACCAGTTGACCGTTATTTAAGTAAGAGATCAATGACTTGATCTTTTGTTGACGCTCCAAATCCGGCACCTTCTGAAGATATTCACTCACCAATGCCTCAATTTCCCTCACCCGGGCATGTCCATCGCTAACCTTACGTCTGGAGAGCGGCATATCCTTACGTTCCGAAAATGCAAAGGTAAGCTCTTCCGCTGCATCAGCAAAAGATTGGGATGCAGCTACCAGCACCGCTTTCTCTCCCTGAAACTGGCCGATCTCCTGTTTCTGTTGTGCTGCAATCCCGGCATCAGGTTCTGGCAAAGTCATCGAATGAAGATGATTTTGGATAATACCCACGGTTTAACCTGTCATATCAGAGTTAATAATGGACAAATTATAAAGATACCAACCCAGTGTCTATGCCAAAATCAGTCGTGAATTTTTAGCAAAATCCGCCAGAAACTGCCCTCAAAGCGATTGGGGAATAGTCATGTAAACTACAACCATTTTCTAAAAACTCCCGACTCAGACTGCAATCCCTCCTCCATTCCCTACTTTATAGTGTTGGCAGCAGAGATTACATATAACGACTATGAAACTTTCTCTAGACCACATTCCCGGCCAAATGCACCATGCCATTAGGGAATGTCGACTGATTCAGATTCGCGGTAGAGTTACCCAGGTTACAGGCACCCTGCTCAAAGCCGTTATTCCTGGTGTACGGATCGGTGAACTTTGTCACCTGCGCAATCCTGATAATACATTGTCGCTCTTGGCGGAGGTTATCGGCTTCCAGCAACATCAAGCTCTGTTGACACCACTTGGTGAGATGTTTGGCATCTCTTCGAATACAGAAGTGAGTCCAACCGGTGCTATGCATCAAGTTGGGGTTGGTGATTATCTATTAGGGCAAGTCCTTGACGGATTGGGTAACCCATTTTCTGGCGGCCAATTACCGGAGCCACAAACCTGGTATACAGTTTATCGAGACGCTCCAGCACCAATGAGTCGTAAACGGATTGAACACCCGCTCTCACTTGGAATCAGAGCTATTGATGGCTTGCTAACCTGTGGTGAAGGGCAACGTATGGGGATTTTTGCCGCTGCGGGTGGTGGAAAAAGTACGCTGTTATCTACATTAATTCGTAATGCCGAAGTTGATGTTACCGTGCTGGCACTCATCGGTGAACGAGGTCGAGAAGTACGAGAATTCATCGAATCGGATCTGGGTGAAGAGGGACTAAAACGCTCAGTGCTAGTAGTAGCAACCTCAGATCGTCCAGCCATGGAGAGGGCTAAGGCAGGATTCGTAGCCACGTCAATCGCCGAATATTTCCGCGATCAGGGCAAACGAGTACTACTATTGATGGACTCCGTGACCCGTTTCGCCCGAGCTCAACGAGAAATAGGTCTGGCTGCCGGTGAACCGCCAACCCGACGAGGATACCCTCCATCAGTCTTCGCGGCCTTACCGCGGTTAATGGAACGTGCTGGTCAATCTGACAAAGGTTCAATTACAGCCCTTTATACCGTATTGGTAGAAGGAGATGACATGACAGAACCCGTGGCAGATGAAACTCGTTCTATCCTAGACGGCCACATTATTCTGTCACGCAAGTTGGCCGCGGCTAACCACTACCCGGCTATTGATGTATTACGTTCCGCTAGCAGGGTGATGAATCAGATTATCACCCCCGAACACCGAGTTCAGGCCAACCTGTTACGCCAGTGGCTAGCTAAGTATGAAGAGGTTGAACTTCTGCTCCAGATTGGAGAATACCAAAAAGGGCAAGATCCTGTTGCCGACAACGCTATTGCGCGTATTGAAGCAATACGAGGTTGGTTGCGTCAAGGTACTCATGAGCCAAGTGATCTGCCGCAAACTCTAGCGCTCTTACAACAGATAACGAAATAATGATTGATCGCTTACAACGTATAAAAGCGTTGCGCGTCAAACGCGCTGAACAACATTTGTCATTGCAACAAATAAAACTTCAAACGGCTCATCAACGCCACCAACAAGCCTTACGAAATGTGCAAGATTACTATCAGTGGCGAATAAAAGAAGAACAGCGTCTTTTTAAACTGTGTCAAGGCAAACCCATTGACCGCAAAGGGCTTGAACGCTGGCAGCAACAAGTTGCCCTGTTGCGTGAAAATGAAGCGCAACTGGAGAAGAAAGTCGCTGAAATACTCGAACAAGTGGAGCTAGAGTTCCGCCAATTACAAGAGTGCCAACGCATATTGCACCACGCACGCCGTCAACAAGAAAAATTTAATGAATTGAGTCGCCAGAAACAAGAAGCGCTCCGTATCCAAAGTGAATACCAGGAAGAGCTGGAACAAGAAGAGTTCCATCGTCAAGAAAGAGTATAAAACAGAAAAGCATGAACCCACTGACAGCTATCGGCAAAGGTGTATCCTCCCTCCCAGAGTCCTCCGTGGCGGCAGACGCAGACTTGCAACGCCGTTTCGAGCTGGCTATCACCTCTCACACACATCAGCCAATACCACCACGGTCGGAACAATCGTTAAATGACACGAAGACAAATAACAGAACAGCGAATTTGCATTCCACGGATGACTCAAATGAGGAACTTTCTTCATTCGACTCCATGCCCCTAACAACCAATGACTCGGGTATACATTCTTTCCCACAGCCACACCATAGTATCTCTCCCGTTTCACATAATAATAGAGAAGAGAGCCAGGCTAGCCCAAATCAGAGGGAAATCTTACCAACATTTGTTTCTCCCCCTGCGGAGACAATCATTGAACACAAACAGAGAAACACCATAGCTGTACAGAAAGACGCAAACGGTGAACCAGCATATTATCCAGTGACTAAAACAACGCCAAACATATTCGCCACCCAACCAGATACACAGCAAACGGCTCTCCAACCACTGCTAAACCGTGATGCACCAACCCCCTCTCAAGGAGGTGATATAAACTCTAGCTACTGGGAAGCTGAACTGGATCAGAAAGAAAATCTATCGGCATCTGTTCATCACCTCAATGAAATCGCGATTGAAATAAAACAGTCTCTGACACATAAATGGACAGGCTCTCTGGCAATACCTGATCTCCCGACGCGTCAGACAAACCAGAACACCCAACCCATTTCTGATCTAGAACCGGTCGATATCACATCTACTATTACTTCTTATCCTGACACGGCAGCTATCCCTGTACGGGAAGACCCAAACAATAAACCGACAGACTACCCGGCGACTCAGACAACACCTGATATATCCACACGACCAGACACACAACAAAGGGTAATTCCTCGCCAGCAAGCAGATCTGACTTTACCTATACCTATCTACCATCCCAATGAACTTGGTATTGCAGAAAGCAAGCTCCTCAACGAATTAGAGATGCCCCCTCTGTCGGCGTCGAAGCCAACAGAATCTGACACTCAGTCCTCTTACCCTAACGAATCAGATGGGAAAGGGCTCTTCTTGCCACAAACACAACTCCTGCCAGGAGAGCGCATACTAGCTACGATGCAAGCAGCCTCAGCCACTTCTCCCCTTTTAGCGGCGCTGATTGATAAACTGGGTATAGAGATCAGTATAGAACTAACACGACATCCACATCCGACGACATTACACCTGACACTGCCTAACCTGGGCGCTCTTGAGATCCAACTAACCAACGAGAATGGCAAACTTCAAATAGAGATTCTGGCGAATCCGACAGCCCAACAACTAATGAAGCAGGCACGCTTTGAGCTGCTTGAACGTTTACAGCTCCTTTATCCAACACAAACGATCGAACTCTCTCTTCCGTCTCAAACGGATAGCGAGCATGGTTCGCGACAACGTCGCAACATATATGAAGAATGGGAAGACGATGTATGAATAGCCTGACCTTACCCAAAGTCTCACTGGAAGAATTGACCTTGCGTCAGACCCTGAGTCGTCATCAGCAACAATTTAGCTGGGCTAATGGTCACCTCTCCCTAGATATCGTCTCTCCCCCGCAAACATTGGATAGAGTACTACTTGCCCATTGGAAAGGACATACATTCTGTTTTTATTGCCATGCAGCTGAACTGGGCCTGTGGCTTGCTCCTGATCTGCAACAAGCAGACTTATCCTCACTTCCACAAGATCTACTGCTATCACTGCTGGAATACCAGAGTAAGATGCTATCCGATCTATCATGGTCAGCACTGCGTACCACATCGGCTCCCGCTTTATCAGTCTGCTTACTATTACGCTTTGAGCGGCAAGGTGCCACATTACCGCTCTGGTTACCAGAACCCTCTCCCTTACTTGCCATATTGCCAAAACGTCAACCGGGCGAATACCTGACCATTCCATTGCGGCTTTCTCTGCAATGGGGGGCAATAAACCTGACCTTGAACGAATTTCGCACCGTGGAATCAGGGGATGTACTGCTACTGTCCCCCCAGCAGCAACCGGATACTCCTCTGTTAGGATACCTAGAAAGACGCCCCTGGGCCTACTTTAAATATCATGAATATAGACTGGAGTTAATCACTATGCACACACCCTCTCCTGACAGTCCCAGTAACACTTCGTCAGTAACGGACTTAGACAGCTTAGAGGTTCATGTCAGTTTCGAAGTAGGTCGGCAGGTTATTGATTTACATACACTTACCAGTCTACAACCCGGTTCATTGCTCGATCTTGGTGTCCCGCCAGATGGCGAAGTACGTATTCTCGTCAACCAAAAATGTCTCGGCTCAGGGAGGCTAGTGGATATTCAGGGGCGTCTGGGAATAAGAGTTGAGCGCCTTGCCATGGAGAAAGAATCATGATCCAGCTACCGGACGAGCTAGATCTCATCATCGGACTTGCACTACTATCACTGCTCCCTTTTATTGCCGTGATGGCTACCTCTTTTCTCAAACTGACTGTGGTATTTTCCTTATTACGTAATGCCCTGGGAGTACAACAAATCCCACCCAACATGGCTATGTATGGGCTGGCAATTATCCTCACTATCTATGTGATGGCTCCTGTGGGTTTTGCTACTCAGGATTACCTGCGCCAGAACGAAGTTTCATTTAGCAACGCGCAATCAGTAGAAAAATTCCTGGAAGAAGGCATGGCGCCTTATCGGAACTTTCTCAAACAACATATTAAACCCAGTGAACGAGCTTTTTTTATCGATAGCACCCGACAAATTTGGCCAAACCAATACGCAGACCGACTGGAACCAGACAGCCTGCTAATCTTGCTACCATCCTTTACCGTCAGTGAGTTAACCCGAGCATTTGAAATTGGGTTTCTTCTTTATTTGCCATTTATTGCGATCGATCTCATTATTTCTAACATTCTGCTCGCAATGGGGATGATGATGGTCTCTCCCATGACCATTTCTCTTCCTTTCAAGTTACTACTATTTGTCCTGCTTGATGGCTGGACACGCCTGACACACGGCCTTGTCATCAGTTATGGAAGTTAAATATGAGTAACGCTGATATTCTACATTTCACCAGCCAATCTCTCTGGTTAGTGTTAATCCTTTCCCTGCCACCTGTACTGATGGCTGCCGCAGTGGGAACACTGGTTTCTCTGATCCAAGCACTCACCCAGATACAAGAACAAACGCTGGGTTTTGTCATCAAATTAATTGCGGTCATCATCACTCTGTTTGCCACTGCTACCTGGCTTGGCAATGAACTCTACAGTTTCGCCAATATGGCCTTTTCCAAGGTGCCACTGATCAAATGACGCTACAAGAGTTCCAGCAACACATACTTGCTTATACTCTGCTGTTACCCCGCATTATGAGCTGTTTTGTGATATTCCCTGTCATCAGCAAACAAATGTTGGGAGGAGGAATGATTCGCAACGGTGTAGCTTGCTCACTGGCCCTTTATGTTTACCCAACGATAGCAGGTAGCTCTCTGCCCACTTTTGGCAGCCTGGAATTGATGCTGCTGCTTGGCAAAGAAGTCCTGCTTGGCTTACTAATCGGCTTTATCGCTTCTATCCCATTTTGGGCCATGGAAGCCACAGGTTTTATTGTAGATAACCAGCGGGGAGCAACAATGGCTTCAGTACTTAATCCTTCCCTAGGAAGTCAAACCTCACCCACCGGTCTGTTATTAACTCAAACCCTAATCACACTTTTTTTCTCCGGTGGTGCTTTTCTTAGTCTTCTTGGTGCCCTATTTCAGAGCTATAACAGTTGGTCGGTAACTCAATTCTTCCCCCAAATCACCAACCAGTGGATCAGTTTTTTCTATGGTCAGTTCAGTTATCTGCTACAACTCTGTGCCTTGATGGCTGCCCCCCTGTTAATTGCCATGTTTCTGGCAGAATTTGGATTAGCACTGATTAGCCGCTTTGCTCCCTCTCTCAACGTCTTCGTATTAGCAATGCCGATCAAGAGCGCAATTGCCAGCCTGTTACTGGTTATCTATATCCGGTTACTGATGCACCATGCCTATGATAAGGTGTTGTTAATATTCTCACCTCTACACATGTTAACCCCTATCCTGGAGGCCCCATGAGTGGAGAAAAGACTGAAAAACCTACCCCCAAGAAACTCAGAGATGCCCGTAAGAAGGGCCAGGTAACTAAGAGTACTGAAATAGTCTCTACCTCCTTAATCCTGGGGCTGGTCGGTATGATAATGGTTATGTCTGATTACTATTTGGAACATCTGAGTAAACTGATGTTGATCCCAGCTAACCTACTGGAGAAACCTTTCCCCCAAGCCTTCAATCATGTCGTTGAAAACCTGATGCAGGAACTGGTCTACCTCTGCCTGCCAATTTTGAGCGTTTCCGTTTCATTATCGCTGGTATCACACTTCGCTCAATACGGTTTCCTGCTGAGTGGGAATTCAATCAAACCTGATATTAAAAAAATCAACCCTGTCGAAGGTGCCAAGAGAATTTTTTCTATCAAGAGCCTGGTAGAATTCGTCAAATCAATACTCAAAGTTGGCCTACTCTGTACCCTAATCTGGGTTACTTTGGAAGGTAATCTACAGGGGCTACTAAACCTACCGGAATGCGGGTCAAGATGTATTATTCCTGTACTTGGTATGATGTTAACCCAGCTAATGACTGTATGCGGTATCGGGTTTGTTATCATTTCTATTGCCGATTATGCCTTCGAACATTACCAACATATTAAACAACTCAGAATGAGCAAAGACGAGATTAAACGGGAATATAAAGAAAGTGAAGGCAGCCCAGAGATCAAAAGTAAACGGCGCCAGTTTCACCAGGAATTACAATCAGGCAATATGCGCGCCAGCGTCAAGAATTCATCAGTGATAATTGCTAACCCAACTCACCTTGCCATCGGTATCCGTTATAAAAAAGGAGAAACACCTTTACCTCTCATCACGCTCAAGTTTACCGATGCCCAGGCCCTACAGGTCCGGCGTATTGCCGAGGAAGAAGGTATCCCCGTATTACAGCGAATCCCTCTCGCACGGACACTTTATCAAGATAGTCTCATCGACCACTATATTCCAGCTGATCTTATCCAAGCCACCGCCGAAGTTCTACGCTGGTTAGATCAATGGCAGGATCGCTCTCCTGAATTATAACCTTCTCCATATATTATTAGACTTTTGATAATGCAAAACCGTCCATACCGATAACGCCACAGGTAAATGTTCACTATGTTTCGATCATCGTCGGCAACTCTATTTATTTAAGGTTTGTTCAATTTATAGCTTGTTAAACCACTTTTCTTTTAAGCGACGAAGCAACTTGATAAAAACTCGACTAATTACGTAAAACGATTTGCGTGTCTTGCATTAGTATCTCTCTAAAATTCTTTTGGAGAGTATCTAAAGATGCAAATTCAGATTAATCCTTTAAAAATATCTTCTCCTACTCATGAAGCAACAAAAAATTATACGTCTCCAACAAACGTTACCAAAAACCCCGTAGTTCAAAGTCTCACCAATGCTTTGAAAAGTGCAGCGGCAACTTTACGTCTCCCAACCGAGACGACCGTTCGTAACCTAATCCAGTCTCCAGCCGCACGGGGCAACGCCACTGTTATGGCAGAAGATGCTGGAAAACGAAACATTACGTTAAAACAATTTGAAAATGGTAGTGTCAGCCTGGAGTTGAATCGCCCGCCATTAACTAGCCTGGTACTCAGTGGAGGAGGAGCTAAAGGCGCCGCCTATCCCGGAGCTATCAAAGCCTTAGAAGAGCAGGGAATGTTAAAAGGCATCCGTACCATGTCAGGTTCTTCTGCGGGCGGGATTACTGCCGCACTATTGGCATCTGGTATGAATGCAGCAGGCTTTAAAAAACTCTCTGATGAAATGGACCTAATTTCCTTGTTAGATAAACCCAACAGCAAGGCACAATCAAACTCGCCCCCTATCACCCGCTCCGGTAAACAGTTTGCGGGTCCTTTTGGCGCACTAGGAAAGCTGGTTGACCTGCTTTATAAGCTGCTTCCACGTATACAGTCCAAAGCTGTACCACTGGAAAAAGTTATCCGCCAGGAATCCGCTAAATCAATGCTAAAGCAGATAGCAGCCCACCCAGAACTTTCCAATAAACCTGACATTACGTCCATCCGTGATCGGCTCAGCAACGGGGGAGGAGTGACATTTAAGGATTTGGATATTCTAAGTAAACACATTCCCGAGATAAAAGCACTGAATATTACCGGAACCGCAATGTTTGATGGTAAGCCACAAATGGTCGTTTTCAGCTCAACACTCACCCCTTACATGGAAATTGCCCGTGCTGCCCATATTTCAGGCTCTTTCCCCATCGTATTTTCTAAACCTGAAGAACACAGCCAACCTTTCCAGTCAGAACAAGAAATTACCCAATTCCAGGACGGGGGAGTGATGCTAAACGTACCGGTCCCTGAGATGATTAATCCACATCATCAACACTCCCCCATTCGGCAAAATGACAACCTGATCTTGGAATTTGAAGGAGAGAAGGTAAAGGTACCAGCCAAAGGTAATCTTAGTTCGACAATAGTAGATTGGATCGTAGGTGCCCCTGTCACGGCCAGAAGCGCATTACAAGTCAACGGGCTGAAAACATACAAAGAACAAATAGTCACAGTCCCGCTAAAAACAGAGATGGGTGATTTCAGCGATACGCTCAACGGTACATTGAATTTCACCATGAGCGGGGAAATAAAAAACCAACTACAAGAAAAGTTGGACTCCGCCGTCACAGAACACTTGCAGAATCGGGAAAAACAAACAGAACAGCACCGTTTTGATAACCTGGAACAAGCATTACTCTCTCTAGATGATGAAATGTTCTCAGCTGTTGCGACACAATCCAAAGAAGCAACCTCAGACATTGCGCAATTCCGTGCTGAAGCCCGGGAATTCCTGTCTGAATTAGCGGCGGTGATTATCAGTGAAGAGAACGATCATCAGTTAACCATAACCCCATTCATGCAATCTACATTGCAGAAACTGGATGCCTTAGCGACGACATCTGAGCGTAAAGCATGGATTGCTGGCGAATTGAATCAGAGCGATAACCCAATATTCCAACGATTACTCAGTGCCAGTGCAGGGAAAAAAACTGACTCCCCTGTATTAGGACAAGCACTGACAGAAGCAAGACGCAGAGATGTCGCTAATATTGCGTTGAATATTACACGTGAAGTAGTTTATCCATCATTATTCCGAATGGGACAACCTGCCTCTAACATCGCACTATTACGTAAAGTCGAACATAGCCTTGCCAGAGCAACAACCGCCGAGCAAGTCAATCAGGCTCTCACAGAACTGGCGGATAACTATGGAGCAAGAATGAAACCTTGGAAAAAACCGTTCTCTTCAACAACGGTAGAACTGGCTAAAGCCTGGATGATCAAAACGGCATAGGAATAATATATGTTACAAGAATGGTTAAAAAAATATCAACTAGAGTTGCCTGTAGCGGGAGAGACGCTGTGTATCAAAAACAAACAAGCTCCCGATGTCCTGCTAGAAAGGTTTGATGAGAATTATTTGCTAGCAGTTAAATTAGGTGATTATCCAGGTAAAGTTCTGCAAGGCGTTATGCTGCAATTATTACAAGTGAACAATCCTTTTTCAACTTTATACCCTGTACGGCTCACTGCTGATGTTGCTGGGGATTTGCTACTATGGCTGCCCCTTTCCACAGAAGCAACAGAAGACGAATGTGATTCTGCTTATCATAAATTACTTGATGGTCACCAAGCCCTAAGTCCTATATTAAATCCACCTGACGACGACATTACTAAACCGACGGAGATGATGTTTGTTTAATTCAGATAAACATCACCACCGTGAATACAGTAAACATAATATAATATGAATTGAGCATTGGCGTTAAAGTATTTCCCAATGCTCAATGCAAACAAAAATGACTCAGGCTATCGTTACCAAATTGCATAATTACAATAAGTTTAAGATAAAACAATAAATTTAAGAAAAATTACCAATGATGGCGTAGTATTCTTTAAACGATATTAAAATAAACAATTCAATGCGCTTGGGTTGATTTCTTCTTTTTATCTATTAATCAAATCGTTCAAACCAAATTTGAATTTCTTATCAAATGATCTATTATTATGCGAGGACTATTTGAGCTATCAGGTTTCATTTTATACTGATTTTGTATCTTTTAATCAATAATATTCAGCTAATCATTACAATAATTGACATATTCTGAATTATTTATACATCACTTGAAATAAAAAGGAGAAAATTTAAGTCTGGATAAAAACTCAGTTTATGACTAACTGCCTATCCATTAGGTTATCTTATTTATTTGCTGCGTTGTTTTAATGTAATAACAATGCGAATCTGAGCAGTGTTTACTACTCATACATAAGAATGTCATTCACAAAAACGGTATGCAACAATTCACACTTACTGAGATAGACGCTAAGAATACTAAATCTATAGGTACTTGTTATTATGAATAAAAATTTATCACTTTTCATCTATCGTTTATAAAACGTAAAAATAATACTATTATTTAGGTAGGGATAGTAGGCCCACCAAAAGAAAAACCATTTTAATCAAAAGGCATTACAATTCACTATCCAATTTAAGTACGAAAAATTATTCTTCCTGTCTATTACAGGTAGTAAAATTAAAGAAAACATATAGTTAATATCAATAAAAATAACGTGATTTATATTTTTTTAAGACAACACCAATAGACCCAGGACAATAAAATGAACGGCATCATAACATCAGGGAAAGGAATGGATATCACTCTATTCCAGAGTAGCATGCCTGCCTTCAACGTTATAGAACATCATCAGGAAGGGATATATATCCTGCTCGAAGGTGAAATGACATGGCAGGACAGTACCCATACCTACGATATCTCCCGCAACGAGCTGCTTTTTGTTCGTCGTGGCAGTTATCCAGCAAAAACTCGCAGTGACACCTGTAAGGTACTCTGGTTGCCCCTGAGTACAACTTTTCTTCACGGTTTTCTGCAACGTTTTGGTACTCTACTTAGTGAAGTCGAACGACACAATGTGCCAACACCCGAATTAATTGCATTTATCTCATCCCCTCTATTGTCTCAAAGTATTCACGGATTAGTTGATCTATTGGCTCATGATTATCCTCCCGCCTTGGGTCAACTAAGAGCAGAAGAATTGCTATTGCTGTTGGCATTTGGGGAGCAAGGTAATTTGCTCATGTCAGTGTTACGACAACTAAGCAATCGCCAGGTAGAACGTTTGCAAAGTTTTATGGAAAATCACTACCTCAAAGAGTGGAAACTTAGCGAATTTGCTAAAGAATTCGGCATGGGATTAACCACTTTCAAAGAGCTGTTTCGTTCTGTATACGGAATATCACCACGAGCCTGGATCAGTGAGCGCCGTATTCTTTATGCTCATCAGCTACTCCTCAATAGCGAAATGAGTATTGTTGATATCTCTATGGAAGCTGGATTCTCCAGTCAATCCTACTTTACCCAAAGCTACCGACGGCGCTTTGATTGTACTCCCAGCCGGGCCAGGTATGGTAAAGAGTAACGATTGGCTAAAATAATCTGACGTTTTTTACAAGTTAACCATTGGCCTGACAGATAAAATAAGGCCATTCCTAATTTAATCGACAAGAGTGACTAGCAGCAAGATGAGCATAGCATGAGCCAGCAAGACCATAATCAGACTCGAACCAGCATGTTTCTTGGCCGCAAAATCTCTGTCATGCAGTCTGGGATTCCGCGCCGGGATCAATTACTCGGAAAATCACAGGCAGCCCAATGTCAAAATGTTGACATTATCAATAACCAGCAATCTGTTTTGTTACAACGTCTTTTACCAAGACACCGTCTGGAAAGCTTGATGAAATCAGTCTGGTTTCGCAGAAGATTAAATTGCGGGCAAGTTTTGAGGCGTGATGAACTACAACAACTCATCAGAGCAGCGGCACAACCAGAATGTGACTGGAATAAAGTACTGGGTGACCACATTAACCTAGCCGACAAATGTCTCTTGCAGCACTGGGTACTACAGCCACTATTTAACTGGTGGCTCTGCCTGTTAGAACCAGAGATTGAACTCTGGTTCACCGAACTTGAGCAGTTACAGATTCAAGAACGGCAATTACGTGCTAAAGCACATTTTTGGCAGCAAGCTGAAAACGTACCATCACAATATCGGGAACGACATCAGCAAGAGGTTATATCCTTGCAAACAGAGCTCAACCAGCGCAAGCAACAGTTAGAAAAACAGCTGGTTACAATTGAAACCCATGCCCACGAAGCGTGGCCAAACTGGTTTACTGGGCTAGATGCACTCCAGACCGACGGCAACCTGATGGCTTTTATGCCAGTACCCAAAGCGCTGTCATCGTGCTGGGCTTGGTTAGCTGCCGTAGAATGTGACTCCGAGGCGACCAACCATTTGCAGCAATGGCTTTGTGCCCGGGCTTTATGTTTACCACGGGACAATTTTTACTGGCAATCGACGATAGCCTAATTATTCAGAGGAAACATGCAAACTCTACTCAATCATTTGGCCAATCACTTGGGCCATAAGCCTTTTGTTTCCGACAGACAAGGACACTACCATCTGCACATTGATAACTACAACCTGTTCCTTCGCCAACAGGGAACCGAACTTGTGTTATCCAGTCCGCTAAACTGGCGTCATAACCTAAAAGATCCGACAAGCGCTGAATTACTAAAAATATTACTGCAACAAGTCACTCACTGGGGACGCTATGCTCCTCAAGCACTCGTCTTGGATGAATCAGAGAATCTTATTCTGGAAGCACGTCTTGATCCTGACAATCTAAATGTTCAAATACTGGAACAGATGATAGCCATGCATATCGACCTACTGGAACAGGTAATGACTTTATTACCAGAAACCCAATCTGCACCGCCATGGAAACAGGTAATATGGCAACCATGAAACAGTTCCAACGGCTGTGCCGTTCCTTACTGTTGTCGTTGAGTATCAGCGGAATGACGCTCCCCTCTGCATTTAGCCAGGATCTAGACTGGTTACCCACACCTTATAACTATCTGGCTAAAGGAGAAAATCTACGGGATGTGCTGGTTAATTTTGGTGCTAACTATGAAGCATCAGTGATTGTCAGTGATAAAGTGACTGATCAGGTTAGCGGTCATTTTGAGCAAGATAGTCCTCAAGAATTCCTGCAACATTTATCTTCTCTCTATAACCTAGTCTGGTACTACGATGGAAGTGTGCTTTATATATTCAAAAATAGCGAAATACAATCGCGTCTCTTTAAGCTTGAGCAGACCAATGCAGCAGAGTTAAAGCAGGTCTTAAAACGTGCTGGCATCTGGGAATCACGCTTTGGTTGGCGCCCTGACTCGACCAACCAACTAGTTTACGTATCTGGCCCTCCCCGCTATCTTGAACTGGTCGATCAGACAGCCTCTGCATTGGAACAACAGTCACTACTACGTAGCGAAAAAACTGGCGCATTAACAATAGAAATTTTCCCACTTAAATATGCTTCAGTCGTCGATCGCAAGATCCAGTATCGTGATACCAATATTGAAGCTCCAGGTATAGCCACCATCCTCTCCCGCCTGCTTAGTGATGCCAATGTCACTACTGTCACTGGTGAAACATCATCTATGGGAGGAAACCATTCAAGCCGTGCTGTCATACAAGCAGAACCTGCTTTAAATGCAATCATTGTACGAGACAATCCTGAAAGGATGTCCATGTATGCACATTTGATCAACGCACTGGATAAGCCATCGGCGCGTATTGAAGTTGCCCTCTCCATCGTTGACATCAATGCTGACAATCTTTCAGAGTTGGGTGTTGACTGGCAGGTAGGTATTAATACCGGACCACGCCATATAATTGATATCACAACCTCAGCCAAGGAAAAGGAGAAGAATACAGGAAAAGGCGAAAACATCGGTTCAACTGCATTGGGTAGCTTAGTCGACCGCCGTGGCTTGGATTATCTACTGGCCAAAATAACCTTGTTAGAAAGCAAAGGCAGTGCTCAGGTAGTTTCCCGTCCGACACTTCTCACTCAGGAGAACACCCAAGCAGTCATTGACCACAATGAAACCTATTACGTAAAAGTTGAAGGTGAGCGGGTGGCTGAACTTAAAAGTCTTACCTATGGCACCATGCTACGCATGACGCCCAGAGTCGTCAAAATAGGAGATGCCCCTGAAATCAGTTTAAATCTACACATTGAAGATGGTAACCAGAAACCCAATAGTTCAGGCTTAGGTGGCATTCCTACAATTAACCGAACCATTGTCGATACAGTTGCCCGGGTTGGGCATGGTCAAAGTCTGCTAATCGGCGGCATCTACCGTGATGAAATGAGTGAAACTGTACGCAAAGTGCCATTCTTAGGCGACATCCCCTACCTGGGTGTCTTGTTCCGTACTACCACTGAACAGGTCAGGCGATCAGTACGACTGTTCATTATTGAACCACGACTAATTGATAGTGGAATAGCTAATTATCTGGCTTTGGGTAACGGTCAGGATCTACGTACCGGATTACTAGCGACACAAGATATCTCTAATCAGAGCATTTCTCTAAGCAAAGCACTAAGTAGTGCACAATGCCAGCCATTATCCCCTGCCCGTCAAGTACAAGAAACGTTACGGCAAGCGGGTAGAAGCTCATTTCTGACCTCATGCCGAATGGGCAAAGTTTATGGATGGAGAATCATCGAACAACAATGTTCACTTAAGGATAATTGGTGCGTTCGTGCACAAAATAAGGCGAGCAGATGAGTTGGAAAATTCGCTTTTACCGCGGACTAAATAAAAGTATTGAGGTCAATTTAGCTGAAGGACGTTTAACCATCGGCTCCGACCCTCTACAAGCAGACATCGTCCTGGTAGATGAGGATGTTGCCCCTGTGCACCTCATCTTAGAAGTAGAACCAGACTCAATCCGTCTGTTGGAATGGGCTGGTGAAACAGCACCAAATCAGAACGGCGAACCGTTGTCGCCAGGTGCCTTATTGCAAGCGCTGGCCCGTCAGGAAGCAGGTCCATTGCTGTGGGCCTTCTGTGACCAACAACATACCTTCCCAAACCAACTTGCCGAACCAGTGATAACACCACACCAGCACCCCGCCAGGCAAAATCGCAACCGAGTCGCAGGCTGGATGCTGATATTCTGTCTGGTACTGGCACTCGGTTTTCTGGTTTTACTTGGACATGAAGGATGGCAAAGAAGCAACACGTCCAATGGTATCGCCGAGCAAGAACTACGCCATTTTCTTAATGACGACTCAGCCTATCGTCAAGTTAGTGTACAAATGACACCTAATAACGGGCCTCTACTGATAAAGGGTTATGTGGACCGCAACCACCATCGGCTGGTACTGCAACAATATCTTGATACTCATCCTCTTAATTACCGCCTGGAGTTACGTACTATGGAAGAATTACTTCAGGGAGTAGATTTCATCTTACAGAAATTAGGTTATACCCAAATCCAAAGCAGCAATGGCAAACAACCTGGTTGGATTCGCCTTACCGGAGAATTAACTGATGCTGACCAGAACTGGAATAACATCGAATCACTACTTAAACGTGACGTTCCTGGATTGCTTGGCATAGAAAACCAGACGATGCTAACCGGTGGTCATCTCAAGAAACTAGATCTGCTATTGGCTAAACATGATTTACCCAACACACTGACCTATCAAGATAAAAGTGATCGTATCGAGTTCACAGGTCAACTGGATGAGCACCAAACTCACAGTTTCTACCGCTTACAGCAAGTATTTCAACAAGAGTTCGGTAACCGGCCAGCTCTGGTATTACTGAATAACAACCGGCTCTCCCGCCATGATGAACTGAACTTCGACGTCCGAGCGGTTTCCTTGGGACGCGTACCCTATGTGGTACTAAAAAATAACCTGCGTTACCCGGTTGGAGCAACAACAGAAAATGGTTTAAGGATCGAAGCAATCCGCAACGATGCCATTGTCATTATCAAAGGGGAACAGCAATTTATCATCAAACTTAACAGGAGCCCCGCTTTATGATGACATCCCTGGAGGCCCGACTGTTCGGTGCCGATCCCGATTATGTCAACGAAATACAACACCTCCTCTCTCAGGCGCTAAACGATATCAAACAACGCTTGAGACGTGGAGGTTCGGTACAAGAATACCAACAGTGGCAGTTGGAAGCTGATGCCATCCAAGCTGCAATGACAATACTTAACACAACAGAAGGGGGCCATCATGGCTCAAATTTTTGAACACACAGGCACAGTCAATACACTCGATCAGGTTGCTGAAAAGCTTAATACCCAAGCCAACACAGCTAACACCGACGTTAGTAACGCAATCACCGCTCTTAATAGCGGCCCTGATAACCCCGCGTTGCTGGCTGAATTACAACACAAGATTAACAAGTGGTCGGTAATCTACAACATTAATTCTACTGTCACCCGGTCCATGAAAGACCTGATGCAGGGTATATTACAGAAGATCTAATCATGACACGTTCACTCAAAGGGTTACTGGCAGATATTGCTCTGGTTGGAAGCGGCCATCACTGCCATAACGAAGCCAACATTATTGCCGATTGGCTGATGTCAAGCGATGAAGGACAAGAAGCAGCAAGCCTGATTCGGCTCTCTTCTTTGACGAACCAAGGTAAATATCAACAGGCTCTGGATTTTGGCCGGGACCTTCCCTGGCCTAGCCTTGAACCTTGGTTAGCTTTGTGTGAGTGGCGTCTGGGGCTGGCATCAGCTCTGGAACAAAGGCTGACGCGAATGGCGGGCAGTGACGATCCACAATTGCTCTCCTTTGTTGACGGCATGCGGGAACAACTGACTCATGAATAGGATTGAAGGGTCATCCTATAACACCGTGGCGCAACCAACGACACAGACTCCGGTCAGTTCTGGGCACCAGCATAGCTTCGAGCAAGCACTGGAAATCCTGCCCGATCAGCAAATGCTGAAAGAGCGGCAGCAACGCTGGATACAGGGCGAACCGCTGGAAACTGTCTTAGGCGACTTCGATTCAACGACACAGCGTAAAACTATCTGGCAGTGGTATCAGACCTTATCGCCTGAAAGCCAACCTTCGCAACGTGCCCAGTTAGAGGCCAAACTTACTACCCCTGTCCAAGAACGCTTGTGGTCACAGTTTGGTGGCTTGGCATTGCCCGTCAACCCATCCCTGGATATACCAGAACTCAGAGCAATTGTTCGTGAATTCGCGCCTACAGGCCGACAACAGGAAACCGTACTTCTCAAGGTACTGGGTAAGATTGAACCGTTAGCAGGTAATGAGTACCTGAGTGACCTAATCCAACGTGAGTTGAAAACACTGATCCCCCGTAACGGTATGATGGATAACCTACTACGAAACTCACACAAACTCGATTTGGAGGAATAATGGACCTACCACAAATAAGTGAGACACTGATAACCAACCTGGATGAACTCAACACACCTCAGGCCAGTGCCGAAAATATTGCACGTTTTGAACATGCTATGTCCAATCAAGATCAGGGAATTGAAAACAACCTGATCAGTGAATTGGGTCAGCTCAAACAACAGCTTACTCAAGCTAAACAAGAACTGGAAACACAGCTAGCTATCCCTGGCAGTGATCCCAATAGCCTGATGCAAATGCAGTGGTCTCTGATGCGCATCACCCTGCAAGAAGAGTTGATTGCCAAAACGGTAGGACGACTCAATCAAAACGTTGAAACTCTAATGAAAGCCCAGTGAGGAGTTGTGAAGAAACCCTATATAATCTGCGTTATGCTCGCTGTCCTGATGCTAACTGGCTGTAAAATCGAACTCTACACGGGAGTCAGCCAAAAAGAAGGCAACGAAATGTTAGCCTTGCTCAGGGAAGCGGGCATTTCCTCTGATAAGCAGCCAGATAAAGATGGCAATATCAAATTGTTAGTTGAAGAATCTGATGTCGCACAAGCTGTTGAGGTACTCAAGAGTAAAGGGTATCCACGAGAAAACTTCTCTTCGCTACAAGATGTCTTCCCCAAAGATGGCCTTATCTCCTCCCCGGTAGAAGAACGCGCTCGGCTCAACTTCGCCAAAGCACAGGAAATTGCCCGAACACTTTCTGAGATCGATGGAGTACTCGTGGCACGAGTACACGTAGTCTTACCGGAGGAGCAAGATAGATTGGGTAAAAAACTATCACCTGCCTCTTCTTCCGTGTTCATCAAACACGCTGCTGACGTTCAACTGGACACTTACATCCCCCAGATAAAGCAATTAGTCAATAACAGCATTGAAGGGCTGAGTTATGATCGTATCAGCGTCGTATTAGTTCCTGCGGCTGGCGTGCGTCAAGTACCATTAGCACCAAGGTACACGACTTTATTCTCTATCCAGGTCACTGAAGAATCACAGGGTCGCCTGGTCGGGCTTTTGATTTTATTATTAGCTTTGCTATTTATCAGTAACTTGGCTCAGTTCCTGTGGCACCGAAGCAAGGTGCAATGATGGCGACAGGATTAACTCCTTACCAGTTCCGATTCTGCCCTGCCAGCTATATTCATTCTGACCATCTGCCACCAGAATGGCTTTCAGTCTTGTCCTCCCTTCCTGAATGGCGTAGCTCTCCTAGGATCAATAGGCTGTTGTTGACTCAATTTGATCTGAATGTGGACTATGAATTGCCGACCCGGTTGGGAAATATCGCCCTATTAAAGCAATCCTATCTAGAGCAGATTCTTACCTGGCTGGGAGCCTTACTTCATGGACAAGCTATTCGCCATTGCCTGCTGGCGACAGAACTTCGCCACTTGCATGACTCACTCGGGAGAGAGGGGCATCGTTTTTGCTTAAAGTACCTCGATATCATCATCGGCAACTGGCCGCCCAGTTGGCAACGTCCATTGCCGCCTACAATTACTGCGAACTATTTTCGTACCAGCGCGCTACAGTTCTGGCTAATGGCGATAAGTCCCCTTCCTGCTGATTTCGTTAAATGTCTGAACCTGCGGCTTCCTCTCCATGAAAACCTCCCAGACTGGCCGGTCAATCAGACAGAACGACCATTGGCACAAGCATTGTGTCTCAAATTAGCTAAACAAGTGAATATAGAATGTTACCTTTTATTAAAATAACAAAAGAACACCTTCAACTATCTCCTGAACTTCTGATACTACGTAAAGCAGACTATCAGACCTGTCTCAGTGCCGAATCATTGCTTGATGCCGCCCGTGCCCAAGCGAGAGAAATTGAACGAGAGGCTCAAACAGTTTATGAGCAACAAAAAGAGCTAGGTTGGCAGGCAGGAATTGATGCCGCTCGTGCAGAACAAGCTAGCCTGATTCATCAAACTCAATTGCAATGCCAGCAATATTACCAGCAAGTCGAGCAACAAATGACCAATGTGGTATTACAGGCTGTACGAAAGATCCTGAAGAATTACGATCAAATTTCCCTTACCTTACAGGTGGTTCGAGAAGCGCTTTCATTAGTCAGCAACCAAAAACAGGTCATCCTACGTGTTAATCCTGAACAGGCCGCAACAGTGCGCGAACAGATATCTAGAGTACATAAAGACTTTCCTGAAATCGGCTACTTAGAAGTGACTGCTGATGATCGCCTCGATCAGGGCGGTTGCATTCTGGAAACAGAAGTCGGGATCATTGATGCCAGCTTAGATAGCCAACTCGACGCACTCATGTCCGCGATTAATAGCAAATGGAAAAGTTAACAATTCCATCTTACTGATGGATTGCGAAATGGCTACTTTCAACCTGATAACCAAAGCATTAGTTATTTCTGAGACACCCTCGAAAAAAGACTCAGATTACAAAAAATCAGTTTTGAAGCAGAGATGGCTAGACACACAGTAGCAGCTTATGTCGATGACCAAAAGGGTGTCACCTTCTTCGAGCCTAAAACATGACACACGACTACCACCAACTCATATCTGTTCAGAGCGATCTGGATAGACAAGCCATTTTGTGGTCACTACGCCCCTTAACCGGGGTAGATATGACTGACTACAGGCTTTGGTTAGAGCGCTTCATTGACGGCATTGAGCAACACCTTATACCCATCACGACACAACAGCCAAAGGATCTCCCCTTCCCTAATGAGAGTTTAATTGCCAGATACAAACCACTACTAGGCTATAGTTCAATGGGAGTTTTAATATTCGCTCTCTTTTAAGCTGCCGAGATGAAAGAACAAAACAGAGAGTCAAGCAAAATACAACTGCCACCACGCAAAAAACCCGCAATTAAGCGGGTTTTAACTTATTAACAACTTTAACTGCTCAGGATATTACCTTCATCGCTATCGTAAAGTCGTTAATGGATTCAAGCAATTAAGTCAAATCAGGATAATACGATAACATTTACCGCTGATGGACCTTTAGCACCATTCTCAATAGAGAATGAAACTTCCTGTCCTTCTTCCAGCGTTTTGAAATTATTGCTCTGAATTGCAGAATAATGAACAAAAACGTCTTTGCTACCATCTTTCGGAGAAATAAAGCCAAAACCTTTATCGTTATTAAACCATTTTACTGAACCAGTCATTGCATTAGACATAGAATTTTCCTTTAATTTTATTTAAGTTGCCATAAGGCATATTAGGTCTGTTTTTCAGTTTTACTTATGGGTACTAATTAGAAGGAATTCGCAATGAAGTGGTATCGTGGATAACGCTAAATGGTGAACTGCTTTAACTTGCTTTTCATAAAGTAGGTCTGTACTTCCAAACCAGTGACGCTATTAACTCACATTTAATGGCATTTGGCAAATTTTAATTTCATTTTTTTTCTATTGGTGTTCCCCTGCACCTAAATTGCTACTTTGTCCACATTGAATAACTCCACTATCTATCTATAGCCATAACTGGCTAAACATAAGAAAATTTTATGCTGCAAACTATGTTGTCAGGATTTATGAAAACTGACTTAAATTTACAGTTGTCTCCTAACATTCTAATGTATCCTACAACCTGTAACCTGAGATTAGTTAAACTAAAGTTAATATCCATCTTTAAATAGACATTGCAGTTAACAAACTATTTTCCCAGGGAAATATTCCTGATGTCAAAACAATTATTAGAAATATCTTATAAGAAAAATATTCATAATTAGTTCCAATATAAAATAATAACATAATCCCAATACGGTGTCATAATATGGAACTTAAGTGGCTTAATAATGTTAAAATCAGTATTAGGACCTATTACTGGAACGTTTGCATATATATTATTCAATGTATCATTTGCCGCGATCATATATGATTGCGATAAACTGCCTCCAGACAAGTGTATGTCATCATTGCAGCTTATGAAATTACTAATGCTATAAACAAATGTAGTAATTTGTGAATCAAGGAGTTTTTCTAACTCTACTATTTCTTCATTCACCTATATTATTAACAAATCAAACAAAATAATGATAGCATTTTAAAAAATTAATTTTTTCATTCAAATAATAAAATATATAAATTAATTGAGCTGATGAAATAATCCCTTATCACCTCCTTAAATTAAGTTTTAAGTTAACCTTTATAGTAAACTCTGTTTTTTATCTCACAAATATATTATTACTTTTCATTTATCGTATATTGTTAATGATTGAATATAAATATAGCTAAAGATCTATCCTTTGCCACTAAATTCTTAACATTTTATCCAACATTCATGTTGAAACATCAAAATTCCATAAACTCATTTATGTTAAATAATAGAATCAGATAATTACTTCATTATAAATACAGTCAAACAATAAAAACAGGATAATATAACTCAACTCTGATTATTATTTCACAACAAAATAAAATCACAGAAAAAACACCCCCTAAATGATAATACCACTTAGTAATTATCAATAAAATTCACAAGGATTTGAAATTTACTCTTTTGATCTTTTGGAAATATATGGATAATCTGACTCGTTCAATCTGGAGTCCCATTACCTAATAAAGTAAATGAACTCCTATCGAAATGCACATCGATGTGCTTACTTGGCGATGACTCACATATGGAAAATTGACTCAATCCTTTACAGGTATATCTCAAATATATCCCTCAAGAAACCCATTGACCATATTAAATAAGCACCGTTATTTACCTTAACTAAAACTAGCCTAAATAATTTCAAGACTCAAAAATACTCTGAGAACATCTTGAAACCCACCAATTTTGAACTATATTTACATTAATTCACGTTTATTTAACTGCAAAATAACATTAATTCTTAAAAGGGTAAAATAATGAACGAAAAATTTATCTGGGTCCCTGAGAAAGATCAATCATACCGTCACGAACACGGCAGTCAAATTATTACCCCATCAAGTTCTTTCGATAAAAATGTTGGTTTCACCTTCACTATGGACGCGGGAGAAAATACATTAACACTGGATACCACCACCGATGACACGAATAATACTAAAGCAAATCATATTCATTGACCTTACAAGTTATCAATTGAACTGAACGAAAGCGACAAAGTCTATAAGCCAGAAAATACAGATAAAATTTTAGGGAAAACAATAAATATATCATCATGAAATCTTAAAATATCTGGAAATAAAGAAAAACCTTTTAATTTTTATCTGAATCATCACCAGTCATCTAGATATAGAATTGAACTACAAAACTTAAGTACCTTTAAAATAGAAAACGCTGGCGTTGTAAGAATCAGCGACGACATAAAGACAGCACTAACACAAGAAAAACCAACAGTAGATATGTCAGGAAGCAGTTGTTTTACGATCAAACAAACACCAGAAAATATAGAAAACTTTATCTCACTAAATTGTTATTTCTCTATCAGTAAATTCGCTCAAGCTAGTCTTGAAAGTCACCTTGTTGCTATCGATGGTAGCAGTATTATCTTACAAGATAATGCACAGATGTTAATAAGCGCCCAAGCATTGGATATAAGTAATGCCATTTTCACCCTAAAAGCCGGAGCCACTTCATTAAATCTCAATTCCCTGGATGGCATCAACTTCCCATTAGATATTTACAGAGAAGACTACCCTAAAGGTGTGTTCAATTTCATGGCTAAAGGGGAAAAGAATATAGGAAAAGTCGTCATCGATGTTGCACCAAAAGATGCTAAGGCTTATGGTCTTAATCCAATGCTGCGTAAAAATTTCACAGCCATCAACGGAAGGGTAGTAGAAACCGTAGACCAGATGAAATATTTTGATTTTAATTATGGAACAGATACCCGCAACGGTAAGCCAGTCGGAACTATAACTATCTCTCTTAGAAATCCTAACCTGCAATTACCTTAGCAAATAGATTAAAGGTACGACATAAAATACAATGGCGTACCTCTCAGTATTACCAAATTATCCCTGCACCATACACCTATAAGGCTAAAGTGAATCAAACCCATTAGAAGCCCCTCACACTTACCCATTTTCGCCCTTGCTCCCGCTCAACAACGCTTTCTATACTCCCAATTACCGACGTTTCTGTTACATAGTACCTGTTATCACTTAGGATCTGGTTTCTATGCCCTCAGTCTTTACCAGTTTTGCACAATGGGTTAACACGTTCTCGCCACGTGCTCTACGCAGAAAGTTAACTGCTCCTCCCCCTAAAACTCCTGGCTGTGGTATAGCTGATTTTCTCCTGATGTTGGTGGGAGGTGCCAGTCCGCTACTGTAACAAGGAATTATAGACAAAACGAACATAACCAAATGTCTGATCCAACAGCCCGGCTTGCTAAGATATGGAATAAAAACAATAACTTGTATGCACGCTTCATAGCGTTACGCACTACCATAGGAAAATGTGAAAATGCAAAAATTAATCATTAGCAGAAAAACCGCCTCTTTTCCTTTCCATCCTGAACAGCGAGGTTTCTCGGAGTCTAACTGATGAAGCAGGAAGTCAATCAACGACACCGTGCCCTTTCCGATAGCTACGGCTGGGAGCGGATCTTGACTAACAGCCCCAAAATGATGGCCTTGTGCCGAGATACAGCGAAAATTGCCCGCAGCCATGCGAGGGTATTGATCACCGGCGAAAGTGGCACCGGTAAAGAACTAATCGCTAAAGCCATTCATTACAACAGCCCACGGGCTAAAGGACCGTTCATCAAAATCAACTGTGGAGCTTTACCTGAATCTTTACTGGAAAGTGAACTGTTCGGCCATGAAAAAGGGGCCTTTACTGGCGCACAGATACAACGTCAGGGTCTGTTTGAACGCGCCAATCAGGGCACTCTGTTGCTGGATGAAGTTGGCGAGATGCCTCCTAACTTACAAGCCAAACTACTGCGTGTATTACAAGAAAAAGAATTTGAACGCTTAGGCGGCAATCAGACTATTAAAACCGACATTCGTTTGATTGCAGCAACCAACCGTAATCTGACTGCTATGGTGGAAAGAGGAGAATTTCGTCATGATCTCTTCTACCGTCTTAACGTTATCCATCTTTCTCCACCTCCACTACGAGAACGCCCTGAAGATATTACCTTACTGGCTCATCATTTCCTGCAAAAATTCAGTGCAGAAAATAATAAAGAAATCATCGGTCTAGACGCTAGTACTCAGACGATTCTGGAAGCGTATCATTGGCCGGGTAATGTTCGGGAACTCTCTAACGCTCTTGAACGCGCAGTGATCATGAGCACTGGATTTATTATTTTCCCTGATGATCTACCAGAACATCTGTCATCTGAGCAATCCTCACAGCTAAACTCTGATCGCCAAAACACGCTGGAGCAAAGCCAAAGCCTAAAAGAAAGCGTTAAAGCCTATGAGCGCGAGCTGATCAGTGCTGCATTGGCAAACAATCAAGGCAATCGTGCACAAACTGCCCGGATGCTGGGGATCAGTCGCCGGGCGCTAATGTATAAACTTCAAGAGTACCGTATCTATTCGCCTGAATCTGACAAAATAAACCGGATAAGATAAGCCGCTGACCAAGGAGGCTATGATCATCAAGCAATAACATGCTCATCATGCCAAAAAGATGAAACAAAATGTGCACACCTGTGCAAAATTCTGCACACCTCTTCCCTGTTACTCATGTGGCCCCACATAGTTCCTCCCCCTACCAGAGAAATATAATTCATTAAATTTCAATAAATTATAAATATTTTTCATTTAAACCCAGCATCTTACTACGGCTGGCATAGCCATTGCTTTCCTGATATGAGTCAGTTTCTGTACATCATATATAGGGAATCAATGTGAAAAATAAATGCATTAGCATCCAGCAAGCCGCAAAGCATTTTTATGATGGCATGACTATCATGATAGGCGGTTTTATGGGCATAGGGACACCTCCCCGATTAGTCTCCGCATTACTAAACTCCGGTGTAAAAGATCTGACCCTAATTGCCAACGATACTGGTCACATCGGCATGGGTATTGGTCTTCTTGTGACGAATGACAAGGTGAAAAAAGTCATCGTCTCACATATTGGTACTAACCCAGAAACCGGACACAAAATGATTGCTGGAGAACTAGAAGTGGAACTGGTTCCTCAGGGTACGTTGATTGAACGTATTCGCTGTGGCGGAGCAGGTTTGGGCGGATTCTTGACCCCTACTGGAGTAGGTACTGTTGTAGAAGATGGAAAACAAAAAATAACCCTCAATGGAACAGACTATTTGCTGGAACTGCCGCTGCGCGCCGATCTAGCACTCATTCAGGCCCATCTTGCCGACTATCATGGTAACTTGACCTACCAATTAAGTGCGCGAAATTTTAACCCTTTGATCGCTCTGGCTGCTGACGTCACGCTGGCTGAGCCGGATGCGCTAGTTGAAGTGGGAGAAATTGCACTGGACTACGTTATGACACCTGGCGTACTTATTGACTACATCGTTTATCCGGAGGGAAACTAATCATGAACGCCAAACAACTTATTGCCCACCGTGTAGCACTTGAACTACAAGACGGTGACGTTGTCAACTTGGGTATCGGCATACCCACGCAAGTCGTGAACTATCTGCCCGATAATATTCATATTACCCTCCAATCAGAAAACGGTTTTCTCGGCCTGGGGCCCATTACAGAAATCCACCCCAACTTGGTTAACGCCGGTGGAAAACCCTGTGGCATTCGGCCCGGAGCCTCCATGTTTGATAGTGCCTTCTCTTTTGCTCTGATCCGCGGTGGTCACGTAAGCACCTGTGTTTTGGGCGCTCTTCAAGTTGATCAACATGCCAATCTAGCTAGCTGGACGATACCGGGAAAAATGGTCTCCGGCATGGGGGGCGCCATGGATCTTGTCACGGGTGCCCGCAAAGTGATCATTGCAATGGAACACTGTACCAAAGATGGTTCTGCAAAGATTGTCAAACAATGCACTCTACCACTTACCGCCGTCAATAAGGTCAACATGATTGTAACTGAACTGGGTGTCTTCTACTTTGAACAAGGCCAGTTAATCCTGAAAGAACATGCACCAGACGTCACACTAGAGATTCTGCGGGAAAAAACCGAAGCAGAATTTAGCGTCGCACATGACCTCAAAGTCATGCCCATTCCAGTATAAGAGCATGGCGTCTAAATATCCGTGCCATTCACCACTTATTTTAATAAGTCTAGCAAATATCTTCATAAAAAATTTCATGAAGGAATGGAAAAATAATTTTCAGCTATTAAATATAAATAGCCTGGCTATATTTCCGGTTACAAAATGTTAAATTATTTATTTACACTAATTATACAAAAATAGTTAACCACCTAAGTTATAAGGACATTTCATTATTCTTATCCCGAACTAGACTATGATTAACGTGAATTACACAGCGTTATTTTTAAAATAATTCAATATGTTTATTATAAAATAGTATTATTTAACTTGAGGAAAGTATATGAGTCCCAAGAATGATTTTAAAGCTTTTTCCATTAGTAATAATGCGAATGTAGTGAGTCAAGAAAGATATGAAGAAAACCCGACTTTAAAGACTGGATTTCCACCAGAAAATATTACCACTCATTTACTCAATAAGGTATTACGTCAATCTTCAACAATATCATCTATAATAGCTGACTTTATCGCTACACAATCTGGCAATGATGTTCTTGATGATGGAGATATAGTCAAACTCACTACTCAATTAAATAAAGCCTTAGAAAAAAAGATCGCAACAGAAGTTCCCAGTGCTTCATTAACTCAAAAAGGAATAGTTCAACTCACAGACAAAACCGGCAATAGTAATTCACTTGCAGTCACTCAGAAACTTGTTTCTGATGTAAATAATAATGCTAACAACAGATTGGCAAAAAACCAAAATGGCGCAGACATTCCTGATAAAAATGCGTTTGTGAAAAATCTCGGATTGACGGAAACGGTGAGTCAGGCCAAGAATGCCGTGCCAAATAGTAGAAAAATTAACGGCAAGGCGTTGACTGGAGATATCATTCTAAATGCTGGGGATGTGGGAGCATTTAGGCTCGGATTAACAGAAAGATACACTGTTAATAACCAAGTCCCTTGGAACGCCAACACAGGGTTATATGATTTGCTGAACCCTGGAATAGATTCTTCACATATCGCTCATTTCAATAATGGCATTGGAAGTTGCCCAGCTTTTCAATTGAAAGTGCAATACAGAAATGGCGGGATTGCTTATCGCTCTGCCCGTGATAGTTATGGTTTTGAGGAAGATTGGACTTATATTTACACAACAAAACATAAACCGACTGCGGCGGATATCGGAGCATATGCAAAATCCGAAGGATCTGAATTTATCCAGCCAAAATATGTGACTCAAGCGAATATAACTGATTTTACAGCATGGATAAAATCATTGCCGCAGGGCGGTCATGCATTCAGATTTAACGGGGATCATGGCATTGGCTATCCATGGTCAGGCGGCTATATAACCAGAATGAATGATATATGGGCAGGATTTGTCGCGCATTATGGCTATAACGATATTAGCTTTATCCACGGAAATGATGGGGGCGGAAATACAAAAGTTAGCCGGCTTTGGACAGATAAAAATGCACACCCTGACGCTAACGGCATTCTTAGAAGAGCCAGCCCAGTTGTAGATATTCATCCAGACGGAACCTACGAATTAACCAGCGAAGCTGAGGGAATGACTGTTAAGCGTGTAGATACCGGGAAATATCGTATCAGTGGCTGCAACGGTTTTGCCAAAGATGGAGCATGGGGAATTCACGGTGGAACTGTCGTTCCAGCAGATAGCAACGGGTTAAACCTTATTTGGGTTTGCGAATCGGTAGACACATCCAGCGGTGATATAACCATCGAATGTTACCATCGTCAAAATACAGACGCGCCGAAATTTGCTCAAAATAAGCGTGTCAAAAGCGTAACTGCCACAGGAGAAATCGTTTATTACAATGATAGTGAACCATGCGATATTCCAGACGGAAGAGTAATTAATATTCGAGTGCAACTACCTGAAAAACAATAATAATGTAATCAGGGCTATATAGCCATGTAATAGAATCTCGGTATTCCTCTCCAGGAAAAATAAAAGCGGTGTAAATATGTATTACCAATAAAGCAATAAACATTCTCATTGATATAATGCCAAGTGAAAAATCACATTATTTCACTTGGCAGACAACAGCCAACAATTCCCTATTCTTACTTTTGGCACCTCCGGCCATCCAACATTAGCAGCTTGTAAAATATCTACCTTGCTTAGTAATACTCTGTATTACTTCCATTCTGGTAAAGCAGCCTCTTCTGTTTTTTGAAGCTTTTAATAAGCGTATTTTTGTTCAGTCATTATGCTGCTCTTACTATGTAATTAAAAGCAATGTTGCGGGGACGGGTTTCATGTTCACCATTCATTCCAATAGATTTACCTTCCCCTAAACCCCCTCGATAGCTAGCTCCTCCAGTCATACTGCCACGCACAGGATCTGTATCTTCAAGAGTTTGACTCGGGCTATCAGTAGTCGAAATGCAATGATTGTGCCTTTTAAACGCATCAGCCTGAGCGCTCAATAGATTACGTCCAATATCGATGCCACGCCCATCATCCCATCCGCGGATAAACTCACCCCTTAAATCGGGTAATCTACCATCAGGATAAGCTTCAGCTAATTTCGGGTACTGTAATTTATTAAAAGCTGAACCGTTACAAGTGAAATAGCCAATAGGTGGATGGGGCAACGGCCACGGAATAGGAGAACCGACAGGAACTTCACTGGCTATTTTAATCCGATTATCTATCTCTTCACGGGTATATTCACGTAATGAACTTATTACCTCCTGAATAAGCTTTTGTGTAACCGCCAATGTGTCGCTATTGCCAATCACATTGGTAAGCTGGACAACACCTTTTTGTATTAATGAAGCACTGGGAATATCTGTTGTAATTCTTTGTTCTAATGCTTTGTTTAATTGGTCGGTGAGTCTAGCTATATTTCCATCATCAAGAACATCATTGCCAGATCGTGTTGCGATAAACTCAGCCACAACAGATGATATGGTTGATGTTTGACGTAATACCTTATTTAACAAGTGAGTAGGAACATTATCCGGTGAAAATCCAGTCTGCAAATTCTGGTTTTCTTCATATTTTTCTTGGCTTACTACATTCGCATTATCACTAATAGAAAAAACCTTAAAATCATTCTTGTGACTCATATACCTTCTCCTTAAATTAAATAATTTTCTTTATAATTAACATACTGAATTATTGTAAAAATAATCCCTTGCAATTCACATCAATCAAAGTCTAGTTCATAAAAAAAATAATGCAGCATAGCCAACAGACCAATTCGGTAATTTATAGGAATGCCATTCTTTAGCTATAACTTCAAAAATATTAGTTGCTTGCCTGATTAGCTCCTACAGGATTCGATAAAGTGAATTATTTTATTGTTTTTAAATGATTTTATTTAGTTCAATTATCTTATATGCCCCAGATAAATTTCTTTATCGATATATATCCAAAGGAGGCCCTTCATCTGGATGATTTGGGTAATAACTTTCACTATTATCAACGTCCAGTAATACTTTACCATCAATAGTGGTCAATTCTCTTTGGTTTATTTATAAACAGAACACATCCATCTGATAAAAAAGTGATTAAACTGCTCTGGCTTGATACGAGAAACCGTCAGGGCAATAGCACCATTAACAGATACACTTTCTTTTAACATGTCTGCCTTAGGTGATCTTTCTCATATTCCCACACATCACTCATCTTGCAACAAGTATAAAGTATTTCTCATTATCCAGAATACAGCAGCATATGTCTGGGCAAAATACGCTATAATCACGAGTCATACTTGAAAAATAGTTAGCAGCCATTGTAAATCATAAAAGAAGAATAATGACTTTGTTATGCAGAATAAAAAAGGCACTTAGCAAAATTTGGACACCTTCTTCTTGCCAAGATGCAACAGAGAACATATCCAATGATATCCAGTATGATACACTGACCCCAAAAATAAAAACTGATGACAGCGTAAATGAATACTTTAAAGCACTAGATTTTGCATTTTCAAAGAAAGATGTAAAGAATATTGCTATCACTGGACCTTACGGTGCAGGTAAAAGTACAGTGATACTTTCATACATGAAAGCTCGTCACGATAAAAAACACATTAATGTGTCTCTTGCTGATTTTAATATTTCTGAAAAAGGAAGTGGGAAGCCTTCTGAAACCTCTGAGATTGAACTCAGCATACTTCAACAAATACTCTATAAAGAGAACAGAGAAAATCTACCAGATTCGCGGATAGATAGAATAAAAAATAGAAATAAAAAACATGTCTTTTCAATATTTTCTTCTTTCCTTTGGTTTGTCACCCCTTTATTTATTTTATGCTTAACTGTTTTCACCCCCAAAATACTTATATTTTTCGAAGCAGAAAAAGAGGTTATTCTTTATTTTAAAGAACATTATATTTATCGTATGATTTTATCAATAATCTTTGCACTGATTGGTTTATTTTTCATTATTAGAGGAGCGTCAAAGGCTGGCATTTTTGATAAGAAATTAAAGTTAAGCAAGATAGCCTTTCTGCAAGGTAAGGCTGAGATGACTTCTCAGGAATCTTCTTCCTTACTTAATAATTGCTTAGATGAAATTGTATATTTTTTCTCTGTATCAAAGTATAAAATAGTAGTTTTTGAAGATCTGGATAGGCTAGGGAATACTGAGATATTTGTTAAGTTAAGGGAAATAAACCAGATAGTAAATAATAATATTCGAGGAAATTGGCCGGTTATATTTATTTACGCCGTTAGAGATGATATATTTTTAGGTTCAGATGTACGAACTAAGTTTTTTGATTTTATTTTACCGATAATTCCAGTCATGGATAGTCGTAATGCTTATACTATTTTAAAAGAAAAAATTAAAAATTTTTCAGAGTCTGAGCATAGTCTTCTTAAACAGACATCTTTATATATAAGCGACATGAGATCACTTCAAAATATTGTTAATGAATTCAATATATTCAGAAATATTGTTGATAACAATCAAAATGAAGCAAAGATATTTTCTCTAGTCTTTTATAAAAACCTTTACGCACAAGATTATAATCTCATTGATAAAAAATCAGGCGTCCTGTATTCACTTATAAATGATTACAGGCTAAAGAAATTACATGAAGAATATTTCAAATCTCTTGATGATAAATTATCTTCTCTTTATTCAAGACTAGAAAAACTAAAAAACGAAAAGGCTATATCAGACTCAGATGTAAGAAAGGAGTTGTTGTGTAGGTTTATATCTGAAAAATTATGGCCATATGTTTGTTTTGCACATAAAATTGATAGCTACTATAGTCATTTCAAAACATATAATGCAGAAGAATTTTATAAAAATGATGATACATTTCAAAGTTTCTTTAATTTGAACATCACATTATATATAGGGTATTATTTCAACAAAAACAATCAACAACATGTTGAAATTGAAGGAAATAATGTAATTAATGAGTATAATAAGCGTATAGAACTAGTTTCATCTGATAGAGATAGAGAATATAAAAAAACTCTGGGAGAAATAGAAAAAACCAAAGAAATTATCCGTATACGAAATGCAATATCTCTTGAAAATTTAATTAAATTAATAGGAAGAGAAAAATTCATTAAATTAGCTTATAAATATCTTAACTCTATAAAGGTTCCGGATATTATAGGAAAAGAACAGCTAGGCACTATTCGTTCTGAATTTAAACATGGAGGATTGGACGCACTTTATTATCTACTATCTAATGGTTATCTGATGCAAGACTTTATGATGTTCAGATCTATTTTCTATAAAGGAGCTATTTCAGTTAATGATAACGATTACATTAAATCGGTAGGATTTTATGTAACTTGTGAAGACGCGAACCAAAATTTTGCGCTTGATAATGAGAAAGATGTTATTCAGGACTTGATAAGCCAGCATTTTATATATCGTGAGGGGGCTATACATCATCAACTCATCACATATATGCTGAATCATGAAAACACCTATAATACCTATCTTGATGAAATCATTTCGAACCTCTTTAGTAAATCTGCTAGTGAAATACTAACAGTATTTACTATTCTTGATGAGAAATTCGCTTATTCTGATTCTTTTAGAAAACTTATCATCACTGCACTAAGTAAAAATCATCACTTCGATAAGATGGTTTCAATACTTAATGAAAACGAACTAGGGATCATACAAACGAAGATTGCTGTTAACATAGTAGCCTTTATTGCCCCTGATATATCCTCTCATAGAAATAAGTATCGTGACTTTGTTGTGAATACTGGATATGGATTAGTATCTCATCTTGACAAAGAAACGATAGATTCATCCCTCAATAATATAAAAGTGTTAGACATCATGTATGAGGATATTACTTCTCCTGTTTCTGATATTGAATATCAGGCTTTAAGGTTTGTAGCAGAAAACCATATGTACAGTCTTTCAAAAGATAGCTACAGAATTGTGGTATCCACATTACTGAAAGAAAAAAGTATCACCTATGAGCAGGTTGATAGACAACCAATGTCTTTGATTGTGGAAAATCATCTTCAGGCCGTAAAACAATACATAGATAAAAATATTGATCTTTTTGTTCGTAACATCTTTATCGATTCGGAAGAAGAAAGTGCGACAATTGTTGAGATGCTTAAACATTCTGAATTATGTGATGAACTGAAGACTCAGATTGTAAAAGAAATGTCGTTTACTGTATCAGAGCTTACTATGTTTGCGGAAACAATTGATGTTAGCTCGTAATGTTTAGAATGGTTGCATAAAGATTGAATTATTTTAAATTCTGTTAAATTCCATAACCTATGATCAAGTTTTTCCTCTTTAGACCATTTATCTATTGACTTAGAAACGTAATTTTTACCATTCCCCATGTGTATCCACTCTTTCAAATGATACATAGGAAATAGAGCATCTATTAATGATTCTTCAGTCTGTAATTCTTTGAATATATGAATTTTCTTTTTCAAATGCTCAAACATAGCTTCTGCTGTAGTTGTATTAAAAAGCCCACCCATTATTTTAACCCTCAAATAAATCAAATTCAGTGTAGGATATCGAAAAAAATTTCTAATAATGATACATAAATCTGAATTTTAATAATTTTAGAGTATGTGATAAAAAAGGCTATAAAAATATAGCCATGAATATCAATTAATAACTACAAACATTATTCTATCTCATGGCTAATTCCAGTGGCACCAAACTATTCAGTGGAAACTTTATAAATTAATCGTTCAATAAGCTGACCGTCCATATCAAAATATCTACCAGGCCAAATTTCAAAAAGATGTATTTCGAGATAGCTAGCAATAATCCACTCGTCTTTAGACCAAGGGCAATTCAAAGTATTAACTAATGCAGATGAACTGAGTCCCGCTTCACACGATACAGCCTATACCCCCAATGCAAGCAACTTCTCTTTACCTGCAATCCGATATTTTAGACGCTAATAACGCGCTCCGCTATTCTTCACCAGTAAATACAAACCACTACCATCAGCTAATTTATAATCAGTAGCTTTGGCCTTTGCTGACTCTATCTGTCTGGCATTTAATTTCATATGGGGGTATCACTTTTCATTGAACCTGAACTCCTACAGGATTCGATAAAAAGAATCATATTATTGTTTTTAAATGATTTTATTTAGTTCAATTAGATAACATGCCCCCTATAATGCCCCCAAATTGTTTATGGCTTGAAAAACCTGACTTACATGAACAGCCTAATGCATAATTAATAAAAAATGCTCATCTCTGTATTAGCAAATAGAAATAAAGTATTTCCAAATCTATCATTACGTAGAAAAAGCTTCCATGAAATGCAGCTATATGAAAAAGATTCAATAAATATTTATAATAATGTTAAGTGATAATTACTTTATTAAATAAAGTGTAAAACAACCAAACAGTTTATAAATTAGTTGATTATACTATTTGTTATGCACTATGATATGGAAAATATTATAGCATTAGGTTGTGATTATTAATATCAAAGGAGTAAAAATGGAACTTAATATATTTTCTAAAAATATAAAATCCAGTGGATTTATATTGGAAAATAAAATTTCCAGCATTTTATCTAGTAATAAATGGAATGTGATTAATAATAAATACTATATCGATGATGTTGCTAAGATCGCGAGAGAAATAGACATTATTGCTTATAAAGCGGCTAAAATCGAAGATATATATGTTTATACAACTCTAATAATTAGTTGTAAGAAAAATGAAGATAAAATTTGGGCGTTATTAACAAAAGATCTAAATAAAAACGATCCAAATATAGACCTAGAACCAATTAATAATTGGTCAAATCATCCTATAATAAAACATCAACTTACTAAAAACAATTTTGATAAAAAAAGCATTCCCACTGGTGAATTATATAATAAGCTATTTGGTACTAATAAGCAGATTTTTGCATTTCAGGAGATGTTTAAGAAAAATGGTAAAGTGGATAATGATAAAAATATATTCAACTCAATCACTTCTTTAATGAAATCACAATCTTATGAAATGGATTCTCTATCCAAAAGAAAAAAAGATAGATGTGTGTATTTTTTCCATCTACTATCTATAATTGATAGTGAATTAGTTCTTCTCGATTTTTCCAGTGAAGATATTAGAGCTAAAGAGGTGAGTTCTCAGGTCTATATTAGCAATTACATTATTAACGGAGAATCCGTTTCGTCAAAAATAAATTTCATGACAACAAATGGGTTTGATAAATTAATAATAAATTACAATCAACTTCACAAACACAATTGTAAATACACAAAAAACTGCCACAAAGAGTTTTTCAATGAAGCGTTCAAAAGCTTCGATAAAAGAAAAATATTAACCAGTGAACTTAAAATAAAATATGGGATAAAATTAAAATCTCTCATTTATAAAGAACTAAAGATATATGAAAAATTTGAAATAACCGATATCTGGAAACACAATAATAAAATCCAAGTGGATATAAAAACACAGAGCAATAAATTAATTTATGATTTAAATGATAACAATGAAATAAAAAATGAAATTTCAAATATGATTGAGGACATATTTAAAATAAAAATAGAAAATAGTATTTATTTTAATGATGACATCCCGTTTTAAAAACAAAAAATAAGATATAAAAATTATCAAGTACTTTATATACAATATATTGATAAATCTAACTTACATTCACTGGTGGAAAATGAATACTTTGATTAAAATAATGGAAAAATTCAGTTCACGCCCCCTATTCTTTATTTTTAGCGGATTAACTTTATGTAACTTTTTATCACACAAATCAGCTCTTAAAGATCCATCAATAGAAAATATTTTAATTTTACTTACCGCAATGTGTATTATAGTTTTTATAATGTGGGGATTCGAATGGTTAGTTAACCATTTCAATTACAGTCTTCAAGAAAACGATCGTGGAGACATTGGCTCTTTGATCGGGACTGCAGCTTTAGCCATCTATATAGTCAATATATTTCATTTTCTTAGCGAAAACTCCAATACTTTGAGCTTAAAGATGCTAACGCAGCCTAATTTTATTTACAGTACAACATTATTGCTCTTTGCATTAGAAACAATGAAAATGAGCAGATTCAAACAACGCTAAAATATAATTACTATTAAAAACTCTGGTGCAAGCATTGGAGAAATTAACTCCTAAGAGATTAAAAATACATTATTTACTCTTAATCAATTGGTCGGGAGTTCGAACCTCCCACGACCCACCATAATTATCAAGGATTTGCGTCAAATTCGTGAGTCCTTTTCTTTTTCAAGGATACCTATAGGATACCTTTTCAAAGTAATAGAAAGTATAACGAGTTAATGTAATTGCTGTACAAAACAAGCAGCACACAAGAACAAAAAAACCTTGATCTTAAAAAATGGTTAGATATTGCTCCATTTTTAATCTCAAGGCTCATATCAAAAATTATTCTTTTCACAAAATAAATAACATTGGGTAAGTAATTATTGTTGTGGTTTATTTCTAACCTTTCGCTCAATAAGCTGACCGCGTTGATCAAAATAGCGGCTAGGCCAAATTTCAGAGGGATGTATTTCGAGATAATTAGCGATGATCCATTCGCCTCTAGGCCACGGACGGCTAAGAGTATTTGCCAATGTAGATGAACTGAGTCCCGCCTCACGAGAAACGGCCGCTAAGGTTGTACCACGCTTACGCAATGCAGCGATAATGTCGGCTTGGTGCCAGTCATTTTTAACGTTATTCATTCCTGCTACCCCTTCCATTAATTGAGAAAATTGATGGTGGCGATTCAAACAGGGTTCGCAGTACCGGGAGTAACCATCCGGCGAGGCCGAAGCCTCCCCTGCCTGAACCACCATTGAAAGGGCGATAACAGGCACACTGGTAGAAATTTCCTACCAGTGGGTTACTCTTTCAAGGCTGCGAAACCTTGACCATTGGATTTTGCCAGTGGCGGAGGTACTTTAACTGATTGGTTTATCTGGTTCAATAAGCAAATCAGTATAAACGCTTAACTTTTTGCGTTATAGACCATGAAATATGTTAAGGTGCTGCTGCCCTTCATTTCAGATAAAAATAACTAACATGAATATCGATACATTAAGCGACAAGGAAAAAACAGAAGCATTTATATATATCTTAATCGCACGTGCTACTCATGGTGAATATGACTCGCAAGAATATAAGATTCTACGAAATTTTCTAGTAGGATCTATGGCTTACTCAAGTTTACTACCATCATTTGTTAAAACCTGTCGAGATCCCGATCAATTTTGGCACTTTATAAAGCCAAGATTTAATACTTATGCTGAAAGGCGTGATTATATTTGGAAGGAATTTAATCCTCTTTTAGAACATATAGAAGGAACAGGCCTCGCTGCTGCTGACCAAACTATCACTGATGGCTTACAAAGTTATGATGCTGTTGGAGTCAATGCTGCTTGGGCTAAAGCTCTTGATAGGAGATTAACTGATCCTGATGGCGCAATAACAGCTTCTCGGACACTAATAGAGACAGTATGTAAGCATATTCTTGATGAACAAAAAACTGAATATAACAAGAATAGCGATCTACAAGATTTATATAAACTTGTAGCTACTGAATTGAAAATTTCAGCCAACCAGCATGATGAAATTGTTTATAAGCAGATATTAAAAGGTTGCTCTTCTGTTGTCGGAGGACTAGGAACTTTACGAAATAGACTAGGTGATTCTCATGGACAAGGGAAAAGAGGAGTGAAACCATCCCCCAGACATGCTGCATTAGCAGTTAATATGGCTGGTACTATGTCATTATTTTTGATAGAAACTTGGCAACAAAAATTCAAATAACATCAATTATTCTTAAATAAAATATTTACCTATTTCACTGAGGGCTTGAATGCAAACCCTCAGATAATTTATCTAAATTAAATCACTTTCAATGCAAGTAATTCTCGTTTAAAACTATCACTCATCCCATAGTTTTTATGCTTAATAACCACACGACCACCTGAATTAATTTTTAGCAGCCATTCATTCACTTTTTTAGTGAATTTAGGATCCCATCCACTCAATGTAGCCCAGTTATTGAGGCTTTGAGAAGATAATTCACAATTTTCTTTCTTTAAAAATTTCAATGTATCTTTAATTTTACATTCATCGCTAGAATGCAGTGCTGATGTATTTAATGCATTGAAATTTTGAAGAACTAGTTCATGTATTTTTTGCATAAATCAATCCTAATAAATATCCAAGTCCATAGGTTAAGAGAACAATTATAGTACATAAAATAATCTATATTCCATCAAAAGAAGCTAATTTCTGCTGTTGTTCTTCACTGAGACTAAACGCAAACTCTTCATGCTCTGCCTGCCATGTGCCAAAGCTCATCAGAAATGCAATCGCAGGATCGATTTTATTCGCTGATTTCTTCTTATTCGGTTTTATATTGGCGTTTGCGTCCATTTCCATCACAACGTTGGCTATCGCCCATGCCAACACCGGATCGCCGTTGTGACGAATGACTTTGCGATTAACAAACACCTCAGCCGATTTCGCCACGGGGCTAAAGCGCATATAGGTTTGCGGGAATGGCTCAACCTCAATCCCTGCGCCCTGTAATTGTGTTCTAAGATGCGTGGCATTCCATGTATCGAAGCCCACCAGTTTGATATCAAAGTGCTGGCTGTCCCGTAAAATATCATCACGGATACGATCATAATCAATACAGTCGCCCGTTGTGGTACGTATCCAGCCCATTTGCGCCCATTGACGATACACTGTCCGATTCTTATTGGCAGGATTCTGTAACTGGGCTTCGGGCAGGTAATGGCGGGTCAGTAATAACAGTTCGTTATCCACGGGGAAGGTGTAACAGATACTGGTGATATCCCCTGTTGAGGATAAATCTAATCCGGCGTAACACTCTAACCCTTTTAGGTCGCTTTCATCATAATCTGTCTGGCAGGCTTTCCATGCCCCTTCACCCATCCACGGTGTTTCACCCTGACACCAGATATTAAAGCGTTTGGTTAACATCTCCGTCCATTGTGACGGAATGCCGCAGGCTTTCTGTATCGTGTCATGCAATGCGTCACTGTCTACCGAGACATTGAGATTGGGGTTAGCCTTGATCCAAAGTGTTTCATCATCAATTTCGTTCTCGTCGTCCAGCTCGTAGATCAGGGCAAACAGCGATGCGTTTTGCTCTTCGCCCTCCAGTATCTGGCAACAATAATCATAGTGCTGTTTACAAGCTGAGATTATGTTACTACCCGCTGTAGTAATGGCAAACAGGATACCTTCAGGACGTGCGCCCATTCCCAATTCAAGGGCAGAATACACCGCGTTATCAGGGTGTAAATGATATTCATCGACAATTGCCAGACTGGGATTAGTCCCTTCAATGGTGGCGGCTTTGGCTGCCAATGGTTTTAACAGGCTGTTGCTCTTTGCATAAGTGACTTTGTGTTGTTGGACAGTCACCCGTTTTTTGAGCGGTTTTGATAACAGACACATCTGGCGGGCATCATCAAACACAATACGCGCCTGATCACGGCTCACGGCGGCGGTGTAGATATCCTGCTGCCCGTCCTCCATCACCAGAAACCAGTTAGCCAGTATCGCGGCAACGGTAGATTTGGCATTTTTGCGCGGCACCTGAATGTAAGCACTGCGATATTTCCGGCGACCTGTAGTCTTAACTTTGAAGCCGAACAGATTAGCAAAGGCGAATTGCTGCCACGGTTCAAGCATAATGGGTTTGCCCCGCAAGTGGCCTTTGACATGCGGACAGTGACGGGAAAATGCAATAAAACGTTCTACCACCTCCGAATCAAACACATAAAGCGGGTTATTCAGGTCGTTAAGGTAGCGTTTTATCGCCTGTTTTACCCGTTTACAGGCCGGAATGGTGCCGTTTTCGATATCAAAAGCGTATTGTTCCCATGCGTTCATAGTCGGTCTAGCTCGTCCTCTTCTTCCGTTTCCACCGGATTTTTCCGCCGTGATACCGGATCAAAACCCAGTAATGAAGACATTTTTATCATGATTTTTTCAGCGTCGGCTTTGGCACTCAATGACGGATTACGGCTTTCACTACCCTGACTGTTCACAATGCTAAAGCCTCTGATATCAAGGTCTGCCACCGCTTTTCGGTAAATGGCATAGTTGACGCAGTACAGTTCTAAGTTGTTCCAGTCGGCGGCGGTCAGATCTTCCCGTTCGCCTAAGATTTTTGCCTTGGATTTCCACTGACTGGCGGCAATGTCATTAAGATACGTCGGGGGTTTGGGTGCCCTTGCCATAATTTTCTGTCTCCCTTGTGATTTTATTTTCAAAAAAACTGCCATGCGTAAAAATTGAAGGAGGGGGTCGGTTCCGCTGAGAAGCGCGTTTGTCATTTTTGATACCCCCACCCACTATTTCATTTGTTATTATTCTGCGACTAACCAACCGCGACGCTTTGCCGCTTCTGTTTCCCGTTCCTGATAGATACCCTGTTTGCGCTTCGCTTTGGTGATAGGATCTATCTGTACGGTCTTGCGGTTATGGCAGGGAGGGCATAACGATTGATGATTGGATTCAGGCCAGAACAATACATCAGCTTCACCCTGTATCGGGATAATGTGATCCACAATCGTTGCAGAGGCATAGATATCTTGCTGTAGGCAGTGGACGCACAACGGATTCGCTTTCAGGTATTGCAGCCGATAGTGTCCCCATCGGTTACTGTAGCCTCGTTGGGTTCGGGTTCCCCGTTGTTTGTCCTGCTGCCGTCGGGCTTCCCGTTGGTGTTGTTCACAACGGCCTGACTTCACACGCTCACGGCAATTAGGATAGCTACAGCGCTTTAAAGGTTGCCACGGCATCAGTAAACTCCCACATCACGATAGACAGACCACAATGATTTAATGGTGAAAGGCACCTCTTTAAGATCGGCATCCGTTGCCATCTCCCGATTCTCATACAGCAAACCGATATAAAGCAGACAGCCCACCTTAATAGCAGGGGTAAAGGCCAATCCGTTATCAAACCGCTTGCCAATATGTTGCTGGCAGACTTCCAGCGCGGCTTCGGCATAGCCCATCAATAAGGCATCATCAAACGTGTCGCTTTCATCCAGCCGGCAATGCTGTTTGATTTCATTCAGGGGAATTTCAATTCGGTTCATCAGAATACCCCTCCCTTACAAAGCAGTTCTAAGCGGGTACATTTCGCATCAGGGATAACCGCCACAATGTCAAAAGCAGTTCCTCTGGTATTAGCCCCGTTATAGAGAATGATATTGGCGGTGGTCACGTCATCACGGTAACGCAGCCAGATACGTACAGTGGCCTCAGAGAGCACGGCACCGGATGCCAAACGCTCACGCCCGCTAATCGCCCTCACTTCTGCCCAGACGGTGGCGGCATCCACCCACTTGTCAATAACCTGCCCTGACGGAGCGCGTGACTGCTCGGATTTCTGGATAGTCACCCGATGCCTCAATCTGCCTGCCCTCATTCCTTGCCCTCCGGTTGTTTCTTGATTTCTACCGTTTGCTTCCATGCCTGACTAAATTCATCTCCCCCTTCACGGGGAGCGAGTCCCTCACGTTCACGGGCTTCATTCGGACACATCACCCCCGACTTAATCGCTGTCTCATAGCTTTGAAAGCGTTCTTTCGGATTGGCGCGAAGCAAGTCGGCGGTATCAAACTCCACCTGATAACGAATCCCCCGTTTCGGAGATACCATCAGCAAGGCCGATTTGATTTGCTGTTCAAAGTTGGCGAGCCACGGGCGCATGGTAATGGTCAGAAAGGCGCGGGACGCTTCGCTAAAGTTGCTGTAAGTGCTGTTTGAATACTCTTGCAGAAAGATTGGACTGACGTTGAACATACGGGCGATATCGTCAATCGTGAAACGGCGGGAAGCCAGCCACTCCGCATCTTGGTTACTCATGCCTAATTGCTGGTATTCCATCCCGCCTTCAAGGATCGGCGTTTTCCCTGCATTGCGAGCGCCCTTGTAACGCTCTAGAGCTTCCAGTGCCTTAGCGCCTTTTGTACCATCTAACCAATCAGCGGATTTAATTACCCCTGCCGCCATCATGCCGTCTTTCATGATGCTGGCACCGTGGCGTTGTTGTGCCAGTCCCAGACCTAAAGTTTCACGGCAAATAGTCACAGGTGAGCGTCCAAGAAAACCGTCTTCGGTGGCATAGCGCAGATGCAAGATTTCTTCCTGTAAGTAGGTTTTTACCTTGCCGCTATAAGGTTCGGTGATGGTGTACGCGAACCGGTGATCCGATAATCGTTGTGGTACAACCGTTGACGGTGGGTAAGGATGCAACGATTGTGGCTGACCGTCCCGTCCCCAGACAATCACCGCATAAGCATTGCCATTGAGTAAGCAATGACGCATCAGGGTTCGCTTAAACTGAAACGGCGTTTGACAATCATTCGGGCATTCATTCAGCAAATAATCTACAGGGTGATCACTGAGCCATTCGCGGGATTCTGTCCCGCTCTGGTGCTGAACCCGATAAAGGTAACAGGGCATGGTAGCGACCGCTTCACTGATCACCGTGACAGCATTCATCACCGCAGGTAAGCCCTCCGCCGTAGACGGGGAAACATGCTCGCCCGATTTGGTGTTAGACACGCCCGCCAGAGAAAGAAACTCATCCATGCTCATGCTGCGGGTTTCCGTGTCTTTTCGCTTAAAAGGCCACATAATCACACCTCGGACAGTTGCAGCCAGTAATAACGCAAATCAACATGATTAGGCTTGACGGCATTCAGCGAACGCTTGGCAATCTCTACCCCACTTTCAGGGTAAGCGGGTAAGCTGGTGACAGTGATTTCCCGCAATTCAGCTTCCAAGACGGTTCTGATATACGGTGTTTGACCGACATCCCACTGATCTTTTAGTGCCCTGAATCCAAAGCTCATACCGGAGATATCACCGCGCTCAACCAAAGTCAGCACATCGCGCCCCAGTTGCGTATCAGGCGGCGTTAACTCGAAGCGTAATCCGGTGGCATCTTCGGCAAGCTGTAACGTACCGGACGTGGTACGTCCTAACAGGTTCATGTGGTCATGTTCATACAGTGCCCTGACATCAGCCCCCGAAGTTAAACTGGCGCTAAAAGCATTTGGGGCAAACTGTTCCACAAATTCATCCCATAAAACGTGGGATCGACTGTTCCACTTAATCACATAGCCTGTCAGTTTCTTATCACAGGCAGACAGGGAAGCCGTGCGGATTTCAAAATCGTTATTCATTTTATGGACTCCCAACAAGGGACTTTCGCCCCTTTCGCTTATTTCGACGTGGTTTTCACTTCAAGGATCTTGATTGCATTGGAGTCCACCAGACCGCCACCCAGATATTTATCGGTGTGTACCTTATAAAATCCCGGCTCGGTGATATTGTCGGGGCGGGTGCGGATGCCTGTTTCATGGTCAACGATGAAATAACCGCGTTTGAAGTCACCCAGACCAATCACACCATCGGGCATAAATTCTAGGTAGTGAACAGGCAAGCCCAGTAACATATCAGGATCGCCCGCTTGTAAACGTTCCCGCCAGATATAATCTCCATTGCCATTTTTCAGTTTTTGCACTTGGGCGGCAGTATTGGAGTTCATCACCCATACAGAATTCTTGCGGTATTTATTCTTAAGCAGGAACTTAAGATCAATCAGGCTATCAGCCTCAAGCGTGGTAGCTTCCAGTTTTTGCAATGTGCCAAAATCACGCACCTTGTCGGCTTGGGTGTCACGGGGATAGGACAGGAAGCCTTTCGCTTTCTTGCTACCGTCACCACTCACGAGATCCGTTTCTTCGGTATCCACGAACGTATCGGCAATCTCTGAGGTCAGCCAGCCCAGAACATCTACATCGCTAAAATCGATAATCTCTTGGGTGGTCTTGGGATAAGCGTAAATAGGGAACAGCTTGATGCTCACTTCTTCCATCTTCGGTGTGGTTGTCTCGCCACGTGCCTTGCCTTCTTCGCCGTGTGTCACTGCTGCGCCACCAACCGAAACAAGCTGCTTATACTCGTTGCTGCGTGTGGTTTTAATCGTACAGATTTGGCGCATGACAGATTCATCAGCCAATTGCTGCATGATCTGCTTATTCAGTTCAGGGATAACGGTATAGCCGCCCTCTGACGGAACGCCCGTAGACAAAGTGCGGGTTTCTCCGGCCAGAATATAGTGACGCAATTCGTCATTGCTGAGGTTCTTGCTGATCGGCTGGGGTTTACCTGCCTGATTACGTTCTTCATCAGACAGTGCTTCATAACGGGCAATTTCCGCGTTCAGGGTATCGGACTGGCTGCGCAGTTCGTCGAACTGTTTGACTTCATCATTGGTTAGTGAGCGTTTTTCATCTTCGGCTTTGGTGAGAAGGGAACGCATTTGATTTGTTAGGGTAGATTTTTGCTGGCGTAATTCAAGTAACTTTTTCATAGTGTCTCTATATAAAATATAATCGAGTTAGATTAGCTGTAATTTTTAACACCATGAGAAATAATAGAAAGTCATCGATTTGTGATGAGTAATCACACAATAACATGGGAATAAAAGGAAATTATATATTCAGGGAATTCAATACAAAAATATATTTTATAAACGAGACCAACCTTATTTTTTCAATATATCATATTGCGAAAAAAGAAAATAACGATATTATATTTCTTTTTAATATTTAATTTTATTAAAACCAAGAAACATTTATTATTATTGGTTATTTTAATCTATATAATTAGAAAGTATTAAAGGAAATCTGGAATGAATAGTATTGAATATTACTTTTTGATTTTAAAAATATCCCCATATCAAGGGCCAAGTTTCATTATTGGCATCTTTGAAACTGAACAACTGGCAGAGCAAGCAAAAAAAGAGTATTCCAGCCAAATGAATCAAGAAGACGGAGTTTTGCGCGAAACTCTCGAAATTCAAGCTATCCAGAGTAGTTACAGCTTAGATTCAACTGGTTATGTTGTATCCAGATATGCAGAAGGATTTGGTCAAACATATCGTGATTCTATCAACCTCTACAATGATAAAAAAATAGCAGAACAAGAAAGGAATAAATTGGAAAATCTTATTAATTTTGAAGAAATTACGTTTCCTGAATATCATGCAATGGAAGAAATAAAGCTGAATTTATTAAGAGATATTAAAGAAACTGGCTGGTTATCAAGTGATTATGGTGACGGCGGGTGGAGTTCATTTACTCAAGAAGATACATTGTATGAACTCTTATGACTGTGCTGTTCAGATAGGAGCTTTTATTTCCTATAAAAGCCCCCCTAAAAATCTTTTTCACGCTCTCAGTTATGCACCCTCTGCATAATACTCTGAAAGCCTTGCTACATCTGGGTTTACGGTAATTAATATGATATTCATTAACTGTATCATCTGTTCACTCATTTTTTTACATTAATGAAGAGAATGTATAGTAGTGTATAGCTAAAAAATAACTATACACCTATTATTTCCCTTTAAATACAGATAGATATTTAAAATAGTGCATGGAATGCAGACCTAAACCTAAAAATTTTATACAGCAGGCTTAATTGTTTCGTAACTCAGGCACAGACGGTAGCCACTCTTCTGCTTCTTCGGATAATTCAACGTTATAAGAGTAACCTTTATTGGTTCGCACTTTTCGATACTCCTTGCGGTACTCCAGCATAATTTTGGGAATGGATTCGCCAAACTTGGTTAGCGTCAACGGACGTTCAAAGCCGTGCGCTTCCATAAAAGACAAATAAGCATGATACAGATACAGCCTCGGTGCGCGTGGGCTGATATTCTTATTGCCCATCTTCATCCCAGTAGCTTCATTGACAGACACCAGATAACCGCAAAAGCGATACAGCGGATCGGAATTGCTTTTCACCGTTAACGCTTCATTAGAATCGCGTTGCGCCTGTAGCAGCTTTTTAGCCTTATTCTGGTCGGCAAATTCGCTTAACAAATGCCGAATAATCACAGGCAGTTCCCGGCTGATTTTCTCCGGCAATTGTGGGTCTTTCTCGGATTCTTTGACCGGAATATTAAACGGGAATATCACCCTACGCCGTGCAATCCCGCCGTTACGTTCCGTAAAGCTCATCGGCTCGTTATTGGTGGCTAATACTACCGCTTTAATGACTGTAGAAAATTGCTTCTCATATTTTCCGTCAACTTCAATTAGGTCGCCGCCTGTAATCGCCTTAATGCCTGCCCCTTCACCCACATATTTAACTTGATCGGGTAGCGTAATCAGGCTTTTCCCGACAAATTGATAGCGGCCTCTGGCTTCATCCAATGCTCTCATATTGCCACTGGCTGTATTATGCTCTCCTGCCAATAGTGTTGCTATATAGGTAAAGATACTTTTACCGCTACCACCTTCGCCCGTCACTTCAATAAATAGCTGCCAGTCATAGCGGTTTGCCAGGATCATAAACAGGGCGGCTTTGATGCGATTCATTTTGTGTTCATTGCTTCCCGCCGCATGGGATAGCCAACGGTAAAAATCAGGAGCATGATCCGGCAAATTTTCACCGATAGCAGGCGGGGTGAATGTAATGCCGTTATGGTTCATTAGCCAATGTTCCGGCTGATGTGGGGTAAATTGTTGTGTCGATAATTCATATACACCATTACGAAATCCGATTAAATCCTGCCGCTGTTCGCCGATAACCGGCACTTGTAATTTCATGGCACAGATAGCGTTGTTGATCCCGTTCGGGCTGTAAGGGGTTTCGTGCTGGTCAAAGATTGCCACCATTGCGCGACGCAACTCATTATCTGATACGGTCTGCCATGTCGTTCCGTTAAAATGGTAAACCATATCACTTTCTGGATTGACCGCGACCTCGCCATAGCGCTCGACCACCAACGCCCCGCGCTGACTGGCTGCCATTTGTGCCAGATTGTTGTTGGCTTTTTTTGGCTTCGATTCGTGGATCACCGCTTCTGCTTCCATTAGTCTTTTCTCCCCAACCTGATATAACCCGTTATTAAATGCCTGCTTTGCTGCCTCAATGCCGTGATGCTGGCGATAATCGTCCCAATCGACTTTCAATGCCGTTGACGGTAGTGTTACCCAGCCACTAATCGCTATAGCGGCCTTCTCTGCCGCAATCTTGCCAACGTTCTTTTTCAGCCTGCCGTTTTTGTCCCGTTCGTCCGGCTCGTGCCAGTCATTATCAGCAGCAATAATGATTTTCGCATCTGGCCACTGAGTTCTGACTAGCTCGGCAACTATAGATAAATTGCTTTCATCAATCGCCGCCAGCACGACACCTTTATGTAATTGCCTGACCGTTAAAGCAGTGGCGTAACCTTCGGTGATGATGAAAATGTCCGGCGTTCCGGTAATTTTGGATAAGGGGATAAAGCTGCCTTTCTTCTGCGTACCGGAAACAAGGCGCTTTTCCCCGTTCGGCTTGATGGTCTGAGCGCCCGTGATTATGCCGTCAAGCGTCTGAGTCACCAGCAATAGCGAGCCATCTTTCAATAGCCGTTGATTGGGGCATTGCAGCCCCTTTTTCGCCAGATATTGAGATTTCCCCGTGACAGAGGTTGCCACCAATGCCGCGATACGTTCCGCAATAAGTTTCACTGTTCGAGGCTTTTCTTTGGCGGGCTTAGGTTCCGGTAAGGGCAGTGCCAATGCGCCCGAAACCAACTTAGCCGCTGCAAAAACAGTGATCCCTTTAGCTCTTGCCACTAAATCCAACCCATCACCGTGATTCGGCTGGTCACACTGGCGACAATGCCAGTCACCGTTATTGTTATCATCCATAAAATGAAAACGATCAGTACCGCCGCATATCGGGCAAGCACCATGCTTACCCTTCGCGGGAACACCAACGCCACAGGCTGGCAAAAGGTTTTGCCAGTGATTTATGGCTGATTTCTTCACCGTATGGATAAAATCTATCGGGCGGATTACTTCGTTGTTTTTGCGGCTGTTATATCCATGTGAAGAGGTTTTTTTCATGATTTATTCCTCATAAACAGCCGCTTGAAGCGCGTGATAAACTTCCTGATTGATATCACAGGCCAGTGAAATTAAATCATGTAATTCGGTTGAACAATTATTGCTGGTTTGGTCGAGAATGATGTTAAATAAAGAGATCCCCAACCCCGCACGGTACATTGCCTGATCTAATGGAATAGATTGCTTATGCATGGAGTAGCTCAGCAATTTCAACATTAATGGCTTCGGTGAATGTTTCAAAAGCGCATGCTGAACTTCCTGATTAATATCACGCGCCAGTGCAATCAAGTTATTTAAGTCTATTGAGCACTCGCCCTTAGATTTTTCGAGAATGAATGTAAATAAAGACGTTGCCAAACTCGCACGATATACCGCCTGTTTTAATGAGATAGGGTTATCACGCATGGCTTACCTCCTGAATAGAAATAAGAGGCATAGAGGGAATTTCAGATAAACGGGCTTTGCCCTTTCCGGTTGGGAAGGTATATTGGTACATAGCTACCTCGATACTATCGTTATCGTTGGTGGTTAGATGCCTCGTTGGTGTTCCAGCACTACGAGGCATTGTTATTTTTACATTCAAGGATTGCTTTGATAAAATATGGTAGTTACCATACCTGAACTCATTATAACGGCGGTAGTTACCAATGCAAGAGAAAAAAGAAAAAAAATCATTCGATCGCTCAGGCAGCACAATGAAGCACATTCGCTTCGAAGATGAGCTACTTGAGCAAATAGATTTTGTTGCAGGAAAAGGCAACTTTAGCGCATGGGTTAAAGATGCCTGCCGTGAAAAACTCCTTAATTTAGGAATTGAACCAAAAGGTTGAATTGAGTAAATTTCATTAACTAGGCTCACCAATTTATTTATTCTATAAAATAAAAAGTTAATCATTTTAAGGGTAGCTTTCACAAGGCTATCCTTTTCTTTTGTTACCCAACTAACCATTTTATAAATGGTTGAAATATTATTTTCCTGATTTTTGGCATAGAAAACCCCATCACGGTTATTAGCCATGCTTTTCGTTACCATCATTTTTATTTACTGTGCTTTTTTCTGGTTTTCGGGTGGTTGAGTGTATTTTTTCATTACATCATCTTCACCGCGAGATTCTGCGATACGTTGAGCTATCCAACCATCAACTTCTGATTCAATAAAAGCTATTGAACGAGACCCAATTTTAACCTGTCTAGGAAACTTATCTTCCCCAATGAGCCTGTAGATCCATGCTTTACTGTAACCGGTTCTTCGTTGGACTTCTGGCAAGCGAATAAAATTTTCTTTAGATTCGGTAATTGCTGGCATATAAACCCCTTGTTAACTTGTCCATATTTGATGTTTCTAGACGTGATTAGAACAGGGATAATTAAACCGAAGTCATAATGTGAGATCATCACATTAGAATAGTAATTTGCTTCATACAAAGAATGTATTATGTCTGATAATTTTAATATTTAACTATTTTTAGTTAGAAATAACTATCGGTAGGAGATATGCCAGCCCGTAGAGGTGTACGGATTTTCGGGAGCGACCCTAGGCATAGCTTTATTCTTTAACGTCTTGGGTAGTCTGCTAAAGGCAATTATCGCTTTCTATTCATACAGCTAAGCTCGTTTCTTAAATTTGCCCTGCACCACATTTTCGCCCTGTCCGAGTACATCCATATAGTCGGCATACCATTGCAGCATTTCCCGACGACCATCTAGATATTGGGCGTGGTTATAAGTTCCTCGGATGCTGTTCTTATCAACATGCGCAAGTTGTGTCTCAATCCATGCAGTGTTATAGCCCTGTTCATGCAAAACTGTACTCATGGTATGACGGAATCCGTGGCCTGTTGCCCTTCCATCATAACCAATACGTTTAAGAACCTGATTAATGGCGGCTTCACTCATTGGCTTACTTGCATCATTCCTGCCATGAAAAGCAAAGTTAAATCGGCCTGTGATCGCTTCCAGCTCTTTCAGCAAGGTCAAAGCCTGTTCGGAAAGGGGGACGATATGAGGCCGACGCATTTTCATGCGTTCTTGTGGGATTTCCCAAATTGCTTTATCGAAATCAATTTCTGCCCAAGTAGAGGCTCGCAGTTCTATTGTTCTTAATCCGGTAAGTAAAAGTAATTTGGTAGCGATTTGAGTAATCTTTGTGGGGAGGTGATCAATTCTGCATTAAATAAAAAGATAGGGATTTGGCCGAAAGGCCTTGATATGATTGAGGTATAGGGGGAAGAGGCGATTTTGCACTATTCAGCGAGAATTGATAATTTTTGTTATTTTATGCGTTTAATTCTGCACTGTTTTGATCGTAGTTTGATAATGTTTAAACAGCATTTACAGGGTGATTGAATAAATATCAAATATCATAATCACCCTGCATTTTTATTTACCGCCTGAACGATACCAGTTTCAGGTTCCACGCTCCTTTCATCATTGCTAATGCGGCGCAAAATCTCTTTGTCCATCGCTTCATCACCAGGCAACGCAATCCTAATTGCTTGCTTTAACGTGTCTCTAATAGGCAAGGAATTGATAGCATCCTCAACATCTTGTTTTACTTGAGGTGTTTGTGTCATTGTTAATAATCCCTCTACACCTTTTCGGTGAATTAATCTCAATAACTCATTGATATCTTTGGCAGATAACGATTCAAATACATATTGCCATGCAGTAGATAACTGTTCGTCTTTCTTTTGCTCCATAAATGACAAGGAGTCTTTTCTGCTTGTGATTTCAGATGTACCTGCGGCGATCCACTCTACGCTCACTTGCTCCACTTGTGATATCTTTAGTGCCACATTGAGCGATGGCTCTGTTCCTCTTGTTAAGTAATTGTTTAACGTAGAAAAAGACAACCCCCAATCTTTCGCAGCAGCCCTAATACTGCGATCACCTATCAGTTGCTTTAACCTTCCTGCAATACTTTCCTTTGTCGGCTCGACAAAGGAAACTTCAGCTATTTTCTTTCCATTCATTTTCTTTTCTTTTTACATGTTGATTTATAAGGGAAAAATAAGATTAACTTTGACTTGATTCACATGTGAGAAAAGAAAGTGATTTTTTTGCTTTACATGACTCACTTGTGGATCAATACTGTATCCAGACGGATAACCCCAGCGGATTATCCGCGTGGATAATATTTTAGGGTAGTCGAAATATGAATGGAAATGAAGTGGTAATTCCCGTTGATTGGCATCGCATTGATATTGTGGCGGCTATACACAAAGCAGGTTTCACAATGAGAGCACTTTCAACCTCGGCAGGGTTAGCCCCTGACACATTAAAAAATGCCTTGGCTCGTTCTTATCCCAAAGGGGAGCAAATTATTGCGGATGTTCTGGGGACGACACCGGAACATATTTGGCCCAGTCGTTACTCATACAAACGTAGGATGTGATTATGTTTCTGACAGCGAATGAGTTAATAGGATTGCCTGCATTGCCCGGTTCGGTTCAGGGGATGCGTATGGCATTGAACCGGTTAACCGGGGATAACCCTGGGTTTGTTCGCCAGCGTCAGGGAAGTAAGGCGATGGAGTACCATATTGATTGTTTACCGGATGCCGCACGGGAGGCAGTACGCCGCCAGTATTTTGCGGCCGTACTGGCGCAGCCCGTCAATCAGGATGCGATCAATACCCCGGTTGCGCAGCCCGTGAGTCCGTTGGATGAATTGCAGTTAATGCGCCAGTGCCCGGCATTATTGTCCCGCGAACTGGCCACACTGACAGCACAGCAACGGAACGTCGCAGATGCCCGCGCCCTGCTGGCGCTGGAAGTTTTGAACTTACGTGATGCGGGCATGTCCCGTTCGGCGGCGGTGCAGTATCTTTCTGACGGGTCACGTCAGGGCACGCTACCCAGTGCGTTACAGTCGGCCGCCGATTGCGCCAATGCCCGCAAGGGGCGCCGTCGTGGTGTCGGAACCCGTGCCTTGCAGGAGTGGGTCACGATATACCAAAGCACCAATAATGGGGATGAGCGACTGGCGCTACTGGCACCCGGCCATAATAAAGAGGTGCGGCCAGAACACGTGCAGTGGTTTCCTATGTTCCTGTCGCATTATCGTAATGTCAATGGCCCGTCATTACAGGCTGCCTACCGCAGCTTCTGCGAGGAATGGCAACAGGTCTATGCTGACCAGCCCGCCATGCTGGAAACGCAGCCCTCATATGATGCCGTACGACGGGTGATGGCAAAATTACCGAAACGGGAGAAAGCGCGCGGCAGGCTCACCGGATCGGCTGCCCGTGCGCTGGAAACCTACCAAAAACGGGACTGGTCACAGATGCCGGTGAATGGTTGCTGGATCAGTGACGGTAAGAGTTTGAACCTGAAAGTGGCGCACCCCATTCACGGGCGTCCATTTACCCCGGAACTGACGTTAGTGATTGATGGCCGTACCCGCTATGTGGTTGGCTGGTCGCTGGATTTATCCGAAAGCACGATCGCCGTGGCCTCAGCATATCGTCATGCCATGAAGCATCACGGCAAGCCGCTGTTCGTCTATTCCGATAACGGCGGCGGCCAGACCAACAAAACGCTGGATGCCGATATTACAGGGATTTTCCCGCGCTTAGGCATCCGCCATATGACGGGGATTCCGGGCAACCCGCAGGCTCGTGGGATTATCGAACGCCTGAATGCGGTGATCCCCCGGCGCATCGCCCAGAAATTCCAGACCTATAACGGGTTAGGTGCTGACCGTGAGCATGTCCGTTTGACCGATCGCCGGATTAACTCCGCCGTGAAGGCACTGGAAAACCAGCGGGAACTGAATGCCGTCCAACAGGCCGCGCTGGCAAAACTGCCGTCATGGCAACAGTTGCTGGATGCGATTGAGGAGGAAGTTGAGCGTTACAACACCCAGCATGAGCACAGCGAATTGCCAAAACACAATGGCCGCCATCTGACCGCAGCGACGTACCGCCGTGCCGTGCTGGAGACCGAGGGGGATGAAATCGAATATCTGACCCAAATCGAATTGCGTGAGATGTTTATGCCCGAAGTTCAGCGGAGCGCCCAGCGTGGCTGGGTCGAGTTCAACAACAACCAGTATTTTGCTGAGAATCTGATCCAGGTGGACGGTGAGAGTGTGCGCGTGGCGTATGACATTCATGATGCTAATGAGGTCATCATCCGCAAAATGGATGGCACCTATGTTTGTACCGCTATCTGGAACGGTAACCGGGTGGCCGCCGTGCCAACCACAGCAATGGCGCAGGCTGTTGAGGCGCGACGCAATCGCCGCCTGGCGCGGGTTGAAGATAAGCGCCAGGAGATTGAGGCCGAGGCGCGGCCTGTCCTGGAATCCACGCCCTTGCCGGACTTTGGCGGATTTATTCCAGCGCCAGAAAAAACAGCAATACCGAACCGCAGCTATTCCTTCCTGCAAACGGAATTTGAGCAGCATATGAAAGATGCAGGCAATTACTAATATTTTAGGGGGTTATGATGTCTCTTGTTCAAGAACTGACGGAATTAATGGACGAAAAATGCTTTTCTCAGGCGCAAGTTGCGCGGGGCATTGGTCGCAGTACTGCCATGATTAACCAGTATTTACAGGGTAAATACAACGGTGATACCGCCACGCTGGAAAACCAACTGCAACAGTTTATCCGGCGTGAACGTGACCGGGCAAAACTCCGCCAGATTGTTCCTGAATTTATTCCAACCTATACCGCACGTAAAGGACTTGAGGTGATCAGGTTGGCGCATATGGACGGTGAAATCAACGTTATCTATGGCGATGCGGGCATGGGGAAAACGATGGTCATGCGAGAGTATGCCCGAACCAATGCGGATGCCATTTTGATTGAAACTGACCCCGGCTACACCGCCCGCGTGATACTGGAGGAACTGTGCAATCGTCTGGGTGTCAATCGTCGCGGCAACCTGCACGACATGAGCGAGGCGTGCATCACTGCCCTGCGTGGATCTGGGCGAATTATCCTGGTGGATGAAGCGGAAAACCTGCCGTACCGCGCACTGGAAACCCTGCGCCGTATCCATGATAAATCCGGTGTAGGTATCGTTCTGGCGGGCATGCCTCGCCTGATACTCAACCTGAAAGGCAAGCGCGGCGAGTATAAGCAGCTTTATAGCCGTGTCGGTTTTGCCCTGCCAATGGGGGACAGCCTGCCGGAAGCGGACATTCAACAGATTGCCAGCAGCCTGTTGCCGGAGGTTGACGGGGATGATATCCGTCAGGCGTTGTTTAAGGCGTGCAAAGGGAACGCGCGGCGGCTGTTTAAATACCTGCGGGGCGTGTCCCGTGCCAGCCAGTTGAGCGGGCAGCCCGTTGACGTCGGCATGATTAACGAATTCTCAAAAATGCTGATTAATTAATGAGGCACATATGTTAATTGATTTGGATACCCAAAATAGCCAATTGTTGTCCGCATTGATTCAGGCGGAATCGGTGGTCACCGCGTTATCTGAGCGGGGTATCACTGTCCTCAGTGTGATGATGCGGGATAACCGCCCCCGTATCCACATTGCCCGTCACGCTTACTGTGAGCAGTTGATCCGTGAGGGTCAGGCCGCTTATCTGCATTTTGGTCAGGGGCAGTTTAAACAGGGGATTTTTAATCAGGGTGGTTGTCAGGTTTATTGGTCGGAATCTTTACATTAAGGGGCGCAATATCATGGCAGTAAAAATTGAGATCTTAATTACCAGTGAGTCGGGGGAATTGCGGCATGAGCTGCAAGCAGGCGCAGCCGTTGCCGGGGAATTCACCCACCAGGAATACCGTGCAGCCGAAAGTTTGTACAGTGCGATTGGTGAATTGCTTAAGAACCATAGCGAAGGTTTGGTCATGCATCAGGCCGCCACACAACATAATCTTCACTAACTTTAACGTAATCAGGAAAAAACATGTCAACGAAAATACAACAATTTACTAAAAAATCCGCACCGGACGGCTATTGGATCGATGCGAAAGGGGTGTTGACTCCGGTGGAAATCATCAAAGAAATCGACTTTGAGCGTGACGCGCTGGTAGGGGAGCTTGTGCAGATGGCTTTTCGGGCGAATGAAGTGCTCGAAGAGCTTAAATTACGGGGATTTGCGGATATACAGGCGTTTGTTGATCTCTCTGCCGAGAAGTACGGCGCAGTCAAAGGCGGCAAAAAAGGCAATGTCACGCTGTATTCCTACGATGGGGACTACAAAATCCAGCGTGCCATGCAGGACAGAATTGCCTTTGATGAACGTTTGCAGGCAGCCAAGACCCTGATTGATGAATGTCTGGCAGACTGGACGGAAAATGCCCGCCCGGAAATTCAGGTGCTGATTAATCAGGCCTTTATCACCGACAAAGAAGGCGACATTAACACCGGGCGCGTGCTGGCTCTGCGTCGTCTGGATATCGACGATGAGCGCTGGGGGAAAGCCATGATGGCCATTGGTGAAGCTTTACAGGTGGTGGGCAGTAAATCCTATCTACGGGTGTATGAGCGTATCCGGGATACTGACCAGTACCGCCCCATTGCTCTCGATATCGCGGGGGTGTGAGATGGCCGGACGCAATCACTATGCTGCCTACTCATCCGTTGCCGCCCATGCAGAACGCAATACCGATTATCTGAATGCAGCAATGCTATGGGATAACGCGGCGCATTATGCCCGCAGCGCAATGGCACGTATCTGGGCAGAACGGCGCTGCGCATTTTGTCAAAACGCCGCCACCAGGGAATGGGGAAAGCCGGATGAAAGCGCCGCAGTTTAACCAGCGTTTCCCGATAGGGCACTGTTTTATCTATCAGCCTAACCGGGTTTTACGGGGCGGCCAGACCGTCAGAACGATTGAGCGGGCGCAGGACTTAAATAATATGACCGTGGTGGAAATCAGTACCGAACCTTATTTAGTCCGAATTGAACATTTAACACCGGCTTAATGTAACAAACTAAAAATTAAATACTTTTTAATATGGCGTAAATCTGCCAGGGGTTGGTTTACGCCAAAATTCAGCTAAATTAATGAGGAAGTTATGTCTTATTCTTATATTGTGACCCGTACAGGACGTCATTTGAACTATTCCAATGTCACGCCTGCTGATATTGATATTCGTGATATTGCGCAGGGTCTGGCAAATGAATGCCGCTTTAACGGCCAAATCCAAAATTTCTATTCTGTTGCCCAGCACAGCATTTACGTTAGCCAGCTCGTTCCGCCTGAGTATGCGCTGGAAGGTCTGTTGCATGATGCCGCAGAAGCTTACTGTAAAGATCTCCCCAGCCCACTCAAGGCTCTGCTGCCCTCCTATCAGGTTATTGAACGGCGTATTGATGCCATTATCCGTTTGAAATTTAATCTGCCAGTCCTCACTAGCGATGCAGTCAAGCACGCTGACTTAGTGATGCTGGCGACAGAACGCCGCGATTTGGATGTTGATATAGCGGGAAAGCCCTGGCCTATCCTGACGGGGATTTGCGCCAGTGACGATATCGCCATCATGCCACTCACCCCACCACAAGCCTTGTCTGCTTTTATGAACCGTTACCATGAATTAACGGAGGCGTTATGAATCCACGTCACCAATGCACAGCGTGCGAGAAATTCAAATCGGTTGATCGTTCCGCGTTGTCAGTGGGCGACCGCGTGACCTTTACTCACACAACCCGCCGGGAAACCCGCAACCGTATCACCTACCAGATGAAAACCGTCAAGGGGCGCATTCAGCAAATACAGGGTGAACAAGTGGCGGTGCGTTCCGGCAAGAAACTGTATTCGTTACCTCTGAGTGCTGTTAATCCGGCAGGCGCACCCTCAGCACTCTTCTATGCCATGGTGGGAACCTGTACGTGTGGGGGCAATAATGAGCATTGATTTAGCATTATTAAAACAAGAAATTGTTGACTGGCATGATGTTGCCAATGAGGGCTGTGATTTATTAATCGAGCATGCTGATAAGAAGATGGATTTTCAAATTGGCAAAATTTTTCAATGTAAAACTCCCGAAGAACAACGTGCATTCAGAGTCGGCGTTCTTCTTGCAAAGGCTCAATTTAGGGATTTGCCCTTCAAGACAGAACAGGAGGAAGATCATGATTAAACAGCTTTCACTGGTTGCCGCCATTGCGATAGAAATTAGCAACCAGCACCCCGGCACCACCCTCAGTCAGGCGCAATTAGCGACCATCATCGCCGCGGCCAATAATATTTGTGCGGCATTTGCACAACCTGAAATCCCAGAGCGCGATCTCTGTGATAGCTGTAATGACTGGCCACGTGGCGGCTGCCATTCCGGCTGTGTGGCCTATAAGTGAGGTGATTTATGACCAGTCAACAGCTTATTCGCCTGATTCATATCGCCAAAACCCAACTCAAATTGGATGATGAAACCTACCGGGCGGCGCTGGTTGCCGCGACGGGCAAAACATCCTGCCGCGGTCTGTCTCATCTGGAATTGAAAACGGTCTATGATGTGTTTGTCGAACGTGGATTTAAACGCCGTTTAAAACGTGAATATCAACGGGTTAAACCCGGTTTAAAGGGGCAGCCGCGAGCGCCTGAAATTGCCAAAATCCGGGCTATTTGGATCACCATGCACCAACAAAAATTTGTGATTGACGGTTCTGAAACGGCGCTGAACCAGTTTGTCCAGCGCCAGACCGCCAAAATCAATGGCGGTGTTGGTGTGGCCGAAGTGGGCTGGCTGGATGAATCACTGGCCTGTCAGGTTTTGGAGTCCCTGAAACAGTGGCACGGCCGGCTCATGTTGGGCGTTATGCATGTGCGGGGTCAGCACCTGCCGGAACGGCGGGGATATGATGCCCTGTGTGATGCATACAATAGGGGGAAATCCTGATGAAAATTGGTCGCTGCCCCATTTGCCATTCTGATTTTCACCTGGATGCCGTACTGGAGGATGATGCCGCCCGTCAATTACTGGCAAAACTGGTTGATTTGCCCGCAGGTTGTGCCCGTCATCTGGTTGCGTATATCGGGTTATTCCGCCGGGAGCGGAATAACCTGTCCAATAGCCGGGCGTTGAAACTGGCGGAAGGTGGTGCAGAATGGCTAAAGAACCAATAGCACTGGAACATGTCCAACAATTATTGCCGGAGTCGCTCCGGCATATTGCCACCCTGATCGGTTATCCCGCAACGTTGAAACTGATTGAGACATTCGGCGGCACCACTTTCCCATTCAGTCAGGGAAAGCACCCCCGTGGGCATCATCGCCAGAAAATGCTGGCGAACGCCATCGGAGCCGCCGCCGCGGACTGTTTGTCACAGCATTTTGCTGGGACGGAAGTGTACATCCCCAATGCTGCGGCAGCCATGCGGGAATGGCGTAACCAGCGGTTTTTATCGGAGTTCAACCAGTTGCTCAATGACGGGAATTCGGCATTGATGGCAATTTCCAAACTGTGCCCTATATTTGGTTTTAGTGATAGACATGCGTGGTCACTCTTATCGCGTTACAAATATTCTGATACGCTAAATCATCAATGTAATTTGTTTTAAACGGAGGTGATGAGAATGAAAAGAGTTTTACTGGGGCTGATGCTATCAACGTTATCACTGAGTTCTTGGGCTGTGGATGGTTATAAAGGTGTTAAATTTGGTTCATCTATTGATGATGTGATTAATTCCAAATTATGCACATATAAAAAAATAGAGAATAGTGTTTATAATATTAAAGAAGTATCATCTTATGTATGTTATGACCTCAACTTTTCAGGGAAAAAAACAACAGCGATATTTACGTTTATCGACAATAAATTTCAAAGAATAAGCATAGATGTCGACCCAGATACCGCCTACTTGATGGAGGCTTTGCAACATAAATATGGTCGCCCGTCTTCTAGACCTGACCAAGACCAAATTGCCCTCTCAAAAACCACTGGTATACCAGTGTCATTTGGTTTTGATGATGATACTATTTTTGTAGCAAAAAGATATACGAATGGAAATAGTTCAGCTCTACTGATTTACACAACTTCACATTATGAAGAAAAAATTCGTCAATTATCTACTTCTAATCTTAGTCAAGATATTTAGGTAACCACTGAACCCCTTCAACCTGTCTAATGCCGCAAAACCTGAAATACTGAACACCTTCCATTTTTTGGCAGGTGTTTTGTTTTTTGGGGGAAACATGCAGATCACTATCGAACACACCGAATTAGCGCAACTGGAATCCCTGCTACCGGATTCCGCCCTGCAATTGATCGACGTTATTGGTTATCCGGCCACTGCCCGGCTGATTAGCCGTTTTGGGGGCGTAACCCTGTCCGCCAAAACCGGCAAAGCCGCCGAACGCAGCGGCGGCGTCTATCGCCTGTTACGTGAGGTGTTGACTGACGAGGAGTGTAAAACGTTGATGGGCTATTTAGGGGATGCGCCGTTTTACATTCCCCGCTGCGAAACCGCGTTTCGTTCCCTGCGCAATGCCCGCTTTCTGGGGGAACTGACAGCATTATGCCAGGAGGGATTATCCCGCCGTCAGGCGATGGCGCGGTTGTGCCCCCGTTATGGCTTCAGTGATCGCATTGGCTGGAAACTGGTCAGTGAGCAGGCGGCGGAGGCTGTCCCTCAGTCACGTTTATTTGATTGAAATGTCCCTGATATCTGTGACACACTAAACCATGCCATCCAGCAGGCGACTGGCCTGCTGAACCCCCTCAAACGCTCCCCCCTTTTACCCTGCCATACACTGCGTTCATTGATTAAACAATGACATGAGGCACCGCAGGGATGAACGATGATAAATACTCCCATGCCACGTACGGTATTTCCGGCCTGATTGCCTGTTTTACCGGATTGTCCCTGTACGAATGGGGGTTCCTGATTGGTGTATTTGCCAGTATCCTGCTCGGCACATTGACCTACCTCCTGAACCGTCGTGAGCAGCAAAAACGCACCCGCATTTTGCAGCAAATTCTGGATCGCAGTGCGTCCCCGGAAACGCTGTCCGACATCGTGTCCCGTTCGCCAAAGGATGTCTAGTCATGGAGATGAAAAGCCGATTGAGCGCTGCCGTTATCGCCGCCATTCTGGCGGGCGCGGGTTCGGAGGTCATTCTCTCTCAGTTCCTCAATGAGAAAGAGGGCAATCGGCTGTCTGCCTATCAGGATGCGGGCGGGGTCTGGACGATTTGTCGCGGCATCACGCGGGTACAGGGTGCGCCCGTTCGTCGGGGTATGCGGCTAACCGCTCAACAGTGCGATGAATTAAACCGGATTGAAGCCCAGCGGGCCATTGACTGGGTAAAACGCCATGTACAGGTGCCGCTGACTGAACCGCAAATCGCCGGCATTGCCAGTTTCTGCCCGTACAATATTGGTCCCGGCAAATGCTTCTCTTCGACGTTCTACCGGAAGCTCAATGCCGGCGACAAGAAAGGAGCCTGTGCGGAAATCAAGCGCTGGATATTTGACGGCGGTAAAGATTGCCGCAAAACCCAAGGCCAAGCCAATGGCTGCTATGGTCAGGTTGAGCGGCGTGTTCAGGAGGCAGAGTTAACGTGTTGGGGGCTGGATAAATGAATCTCAGGCTCACCCACTATACCCTCATTGTGTTGGTTATTGCGGTAGTTTTAGCTGCATTCGTCGCCCACTTGTACCGCGCAGGGTATCAGGAGCAACAGCGGGTTAACCGCAGCCAAGCAAACGAAATCCAGCAACTGACCGACACCATTAACTACCAGATCACACACATTGACATGCTGCATGAACAGGATGCTAAACGTCTTAAGGTACTCGCCAATGCCAAATCTGAAATTGACCGGCTGCACACTGCTTCTCTTGCTCATCCTGAGCGGGTGTACATCAAGGCCTCCTGCCCCGTGCCTAAAACCGTTACCGCCCCCCGCGTGGATGATGCAACCCCCGCCCAACCTGCTGACGCCGCTGTCAGAAATTATTGGTTACTCCGAGAACGCATTGCCACCTCCGAACAGATGATTCTGGGGTTGCAGGACTATATCAAAACACAATGTCAATAAGGTGACCGATGACTAGTCAGATTAATAACGAATATGCAGATTCCGTATTGTCATTTTATTTGTTTGAGGGTGATTTTGGTGATGGGAGTGAACGCTGCCTAAAAGACAAGATCGGCGTAACTCGCAAAACCTGCCGCTGCTATATCTGCGATAAAATCATTCCGCCGAAATCCACCGCCAGATTATCGACGTGGATTTTTGACGGTGAAATTCATAATTATCGCTGTTGTTCTGATTGTTGTGATGCGATGGCGAAAAATGTGAATGGCGATAACGATGATGATTATTACCTCATTCATGATCGGTATGAAATGGGTGAAACATCCAGAATGAATAGGGGGCATCAATAATGAAAACATATGATTTTCCTCCGTACAGGATCAGTAGTCGGATGTATCCAATAACCGTTGTTTTAGAGCGTATTACCCATTTTCAGCCCATTGATTACAACGGTAATAGCGGAACGGCTATTTTTCTGGATACCGGTGTAGAGGTTTACACCAGCATGGGTAGTTGGGACGTCAGAAAATTGTTGAACGATGCTAATGGAGAAAGAGAAACACTATGAGCAAGCAACCCCGTAGCGGGAATAATCAGGTTTTAACAGCGCTGAACGCGTTAAATGATCGCCTGGATCATATTGATGACCAGATGGAGGCCATTCGCGAAGATGCCACCAATGGGGCGATGCGACGCGGGGCGATTGCGGGGGCAGTTTCCGGCACGGTGGCGGGCTGTCTGGTTTCGACGGTCGTGTTGTTGTTACGTACCAAAATGGGTGTCTGAGATGGCCTATCCGCAGGAGACGCGAGATAAACTCCGCCGCATGTATATCTTCAATCAGTTATCACTGGAAGTGACCGCCGCACAGTGCGGTGTGGCGTTCGTCACTGCCCGGCGCTGGAAGAAGGAGGCACAGGAACGCGGCGACGACTGGGACAAAATGCGTGCTGCGCAGACGATGGCAGGCGGCGGCATTGAAGAAGCCGGCCGCGCGGTGCTGATGAGCCTGGTGGTGCAATGCCAGACCACAATGGAACTGCTCAACACCACGCCGGATATGCTGCCCCAGCAGCGGGTGGAGTTATTGGCGAGCCTGGCGGATGCGTTCAATAAGGCGACCAGTGCCAGCAAGAAAATCTTACCGGAAACCAACGAACTGGCAACCGCACTGGAAATTGTCCAGAAACTGGGTGCATTTATTAACGAGCGGTATTCACAACATAACGCGGCCTTTCTGGAGATTTTGGAAGCGTTCGCCATGGAGTTAGAGCAACATTATGGCTAAAAAATTCTCAATCAAAGACTTTCGCGCCTCGCTTCAGGACTACATTGTCAGCCTGCGCCAGACCATTGAGGCGGAGTGTCTGGGGTTTGATGCGGACGCGAACGCGGCTAACGAACGCCGCCATAATGTGGACAACGTGGTTAACGGCTATAGCTTCTTTGTCGAGACCTATTTCCCGCACTATGTGCGCCACCCGTCGCGCAGCCAGTTGCATAATTACCTGTTTACCCGCCTGCCACAGATTGTGGCCAGTTCGGCGGCCGAAAGTGACGCCATTGCCGCACCGCGCGGTGAAGCCAAATCGACGCTGGTCAGCCAGTTGTTTGTGCTCTGGTGCATTATTCGGGGCATCAAGCGTTACCCGGTCATCATTATGGACAGCATTGATCAGGCGTATCCGATGCTCGAAGCCATCAAAGCGGAGCTGGAATATAACCCGCGCCTGCGTAATGACTACCCGGATATCTGTGGTCAGGGGCGCACCTGGCAAATGGGCACCATTGTCACCCGTAACAATATCAAGGTGACGGTGGCGGGCAGCGGCAAGAAGTTACGCGGTCTGCGCCACGGCCCGTATCGTCCTGATCTGGTGGTACTGGACGATATCGAAAATGACGAGATGGTGCGCAACCCGGAGCAGCGTGACAAATTGCATGCCTGGCTGACCAAGACCGTGATGCCGCTCGGTGAGGCAGGCGGCAAAACCGATATGGTCTATATCGGTACAATACTGCATTACGATTCCGTGCTGTCCCGTACCCTGAATAACCCCATGTGGCGAACGGCGCGGTTTAAAGCCATTATCCAGTGGCCGGCCAATATGGCGCTGTGGGATCAATGGGAAGGGCTGGTCAATAATAAGCTGTTGGATGCCGCTGACCGTTTCTATCACGAGCACGAAGCCGCCTTACTGGAAGGGGCAATCGTTTCGTGGGCAGCGCGTCCCCTGCTGGCGCTGATGCGTATCCGCGTGCGTGACGGGCACGGCACCTTTGACTCGGAATACCAGAATGATCCAGTCAGTGGGGAAGATGCGATTTTCGCCAACAGCATCATCTTCTGGTCGAATCATTTATCTGACTGGCTCTATTACGGGGTGTGTGATCCCAGCCTGGGCAAAATGAGTAAAAACCGTGACCCATCCGCCATTCTGGTCGGCGGCTTTAACCGGATGACGGGTATCCTGGATGTGGTGGAAGCTGATATCCGCCGCCGCCTGCCTGACAAAATTATTGCCGACATTATCCAGTATCAGCGCCAGTACGGCTGCCTGACCTGGTCGATAGAGTCCGTCCAGTTTCAGGAGTTTTTGCGTACTGAGTTGGTGAAGCGGTCGGCACAGCAGGGTATCCCCGTACCTGCCGTTCCGGTGATGCCATCCAGTGACAAAATCTTACGTATCGAGTCGTTACAGCCCCATATGGCGAACGGGCTGATCCGTTTGCACCCTACCCAGCACACCCTGATTGACCAGTTACGTCATTTTCCGAAAGCGGATCACGACGATGGCCCCGATGCCCTGCATATGTTGTGGTCACTGGCGGTATCCCGCGCGGGCAGTACCGAAATTTATACCCGTGCCCGGCGTGATGGCGGACACCGTTTTGGGTCGGGCGCGTGGTAATTGTGGAGAATATCATATGAATAGACACAGGGTTATAGCCTATCTGGGGTTTGTTGGGTTTTGGTTTTTTGTCACGCTGGTGATGGGTATTGTGCTCTCTAACTGAGGAAAAATGTCGTATGGCAATTGTTGATATCTACGGTAATCCCCTCCAGCGGGAGGCACTGAAAACACCCCAGACAGTGAAAACGGCACAGATGCAGCGCATCTATCCTGACCATCCGTCGCGGGGAATGACCATCCGTAAACTGCCACGCATCCTGCAAGCGGCCGAACAGGGTGACCTGAGTGCGCAGGCCAGCCTGTTTGGCGATATGCTGGAGCGTGATGGCCACATATTTGCGGAAATGGAGAAACGTAAAAACGCGCTATTAACGCTGGACTGGTCGATTGAACCACCCAAACGGGCGACAGCACAGGAGCAGGCCATCACGGCACAGGTGCAGGAATGGTTTGATGCCCTGCCGGAGATTGAGGATATCATCCTGAATGGGATGGAGGCAGTCGGGCACGGGTTTAGTTGTCAGGAAATCGAATGGGAGCAGGTGGACAAAGTGTGGTTGCCGCGCGCGTTATATTTACGGCCCCATTATTGGTTCCGTACCCTGCCGGAGCAACGGGATGAGATCCGCCTGCGGGACAATAACGGGTTGTATGGCAGCCCATTATGGCCGTTCGGCTGGCTGGTGCATCGCCACAATGCCCGTAGCGGGTTCGTGGCAACCAGTGGGTTGTATCGGGTATTGGTGTGGCCGTACCTGTTTAAAAATTTCAGCCTGCGGGATCTGGCTGAATTTTTGGAAATCTATGGCCTGCCCGCCCGCATCGCGACATACGCCCCCGGTACGTCCGATGATGACCGCGATCGGTTGCTGGATATGCTGGTCCGTTTGGGTCATGATGCGGTCGCGGCTATCCCTGCCGGAAACGAGATTAAATTCGAGAGTGCGGCATCGGGTGGCAGTGACCCGTTTATGGCGATGATCAACTGGGCCGAACGGACACAATCCAAAATCATTCTGGGCGGCACACTGACCACGCAGGCAGATGGCAAATCGTCCACCAACGCGCTAGGGAATGTGCATAACGAGGTTCGCCACGATTTGATGACCGCCGATGCCCGCCAGTTGGAAGGCATGTTTAAGAGTTTGATCCAGATGATACTGGCGCTCAATGGTCATACACATGTCAATCCGCACCGGATGCCACGCTTTGTGTTTGATACCCGTGCCGCCGTTGATTTACCGCAGTTTGCCACGGCCATATCCACTCTGGTTAATCAGGCGGGGATGGAATCTATCCCGGTTTCCTGGGTGCATAAAAAGGCCGCCATCCCGACCCCACAGGATGACGAACCGACCTTACAACCCCGCATCACGGGCATACTGCCAACGCCATTGAGCCACGGCCTGTCCCGTTCTGGTCTGGGGGTCTTAAGCCAGGTTCATGAGTCAGCGGATATTGATCCGGCCCAGATTGCCCTGGATAATGCCCCGCCGCTGTCTGACCCGATAGGGGCGGCCATGAGCCAGTTACTGTCCCCGCTGGTCAGCGCCCTGCAATCCGGCCAGAGCGTGGATGAGGCGATGAATATTGTGGCGGCCAGCTACCCGGATTTGGATGACAGCACGTTACAGCAGCTACTGGCACAGGCGATTTTTGTGGCCGATGTCTGGGGGCGCCTCCATGCCGACACGTAATAAAATCAACCTGGGGTATGTGATCGGTTTGCCGCCTAAAGAAGCGATTGACTATTTCCAGCGTAAAGGTTTTGCCATCGGTTTTAACTGGCACGAGGTGGAAGCGCTGGCGCATGCCCGCGCGTTTACCGTGGCTGGCGTGTTAAAACTGGATGTGCTGGCCGACATCCGGGCGGAACTGCAAAAATCACTGGAAACCGGGCAGACCTTCCGCGACTTTCAACGCAACCTCCTGCCGATACTGGAACGAAAAGGCTGGCTCGGTAAAGGGCTGGTTGCCGATAACGACACCGGCGAACTGCACGGTAAGCGGCTGACACCCCGCCGCCTGGATACGATTTTTAATACCAATATGCAGTCAGCCTATATGGCTGGCCGCTATCAGCAGCAGATGGACAGCGTGGATGAGCGCCCCTATTGGGAGCGCGTCGGGATTATGGACAGCCGTATCCGTCCCAGCCATGCGGCGCTCAACGGGTTTATCGCCCGCTATGACGATCCCATCTGGCAATCCATCTACCCGCCGGACGGCTATCGTTGCCGTTGCCGGGTGCGTACCCGCAGCGAAGCGGATGTCGAGCGGCTGGGGTTGATGGTGCAGTCGACCGAGGGGCGGCGGGTTGAAGTGCAGCAGGAATATGGCGTTCCGGGTGAAACCCGTCCGGTAATGGGCTTTGAAAACCCGATGACCGGCAAGGTGTATACCCCCGATCCGGGCTTTGGGTTTAACCCCGGTCAGGTGAGCTGGCAGCCCGAACTGGACAAATACCCGCAACCCGCCGCCAGTCAGTATGTCACGGGGACGTTAACCGGACCGGACTTTATCCGGGTATTTAAACAGGCACTGAAACAGGATGCACCCTCATCGTTACAGCGTTATCCGGTTGCCGTGCGCCCGCGCTCTGGCGGGTTACCATCTGACCCGGTGACGGTCGATGCGCCGACCCTCAAGCGGCTGGCAGATCAGGAACAAATTGACCTGGCCGATTATCTGGCGCTCCAGCAGATTATTGAGCAGCCCGAACGCCAGCACCTGGCGAAAGACGGCACGCAGTATTATGGCGCAAGGCGGACAGGAGTATGGTGGATAGTCAGCGTGCGCGAGGGACAATTACACAATGTGACCCAACAGGCGGATTTCCATGTTCCAGATTGATATTGATCTCAAAGAATTTCAGCAGGTGATGCAGCAACTGACGGACGGGCTGGGTGACCGCACCCCTATGATGCGCCAGATTGCTGCGACGATGGCCGATGCGGTCGAGGAAAATTTCAAGCAGCAGGGGCGACCTGCCTGGCTGGGCTGGAGTCCGGCTTATGCCAAAAAGCGGGCGGGCGGGAAAATCCTGCAACACACCGGGCGACTGGCGAGCAGCATCCAGCCATTCAGTGATAACGATGAAGCCCTGGTCGGTACGAATGTGATCTACGCCCGTATCCACCAGGAGGGCGGCACTATTAATATGCCTGCCCGTAGCCAGCAGGCGCATTATCGGCACAAAAAGGGCAAGCGCCGTTTTTCCAGCAAAGCGAAAGCGGATCACAGCCAGTGGAACACCCTGCCGGCTTACAAAATCCAGATGCCTGCCCGCCCGTTCCTGAAACTGACCGACAGCGACGCGGGACAGATCCAGGATATCCTGGAACGTTATCTGCAACAGTTGATGGATGCGCCCCGATGACGGGAGTGTAAAAACGCCCTGCGTGCCATTATGGGGCGTTTGAATCTGTTTTGATACAATGTGTTGCCTTTAACCGGTTACGCCCGTTTAAATCGTTTTTAAACGGGGTTTAAATGGGGTTCCGGTTCAGGGCAAAGCGCGATACACTGCCTGCCAGCATTTTCCGCCCCTATTTTTCGTTTTCTGCTCGCTATTCAGTCACCTGCTGAACCCCCTCAACCGCATCCCCGATAATGGTGCCGTTATGCTGCGGGCATGAAAACGACCATTGCCGCTTTAACCTCGCTTATCCGGGGTAACCACCAGAACGAAATCCAGCTTTTCCCGGCCGGAGAGTTTCGCGCTAACGATGGCCGCCCGGCGGATTGTGCTAGCTGGGTGATGACCCGTGAGATTGCCGACCACCTGATCCAACAGGTGGCTGTACGTGAAACGCCGCTGGTGATTGACTACGAGCACCAGACCCTGCGTGCGATTAAAAACGGCCAGCCCGCCCCGGCGGCGGGTTGGTTCCAGACGCTGGAATGGCGCGAGGGCGCAGGCTTGTACGCCACCAACGTTGAATGGACAGACAAAGCCCGCAACGCGATTGCCGCCAAGGAATACCGCTTTATTTCCCCCGTATTTTTGTATGACCAACAGGGTCACGTGACTGCATTACTGCATTCGGCGCTGACCAACACCCCGGCACTGGACGGGATGGACGCGGTGATGCTAGCCGCTGCCTCCCAACTGGCTGCCCTGAATACCCCACAACCGGAGGATCATTCCGTGGATGACGAACTCATCAAGGAACTGCTAAACAATTTACGCTGGATGTTGAATTTGCCTGCTACTGCCACGACGGAAGACATCAAGGCCGAGCTGCAAAAAGCCATTGATTTAATTTCGAACGGTCAGGGCACCGCCACGGCGGCCAGTCAAGGTCTGCTCGCCTTGCTGCAAGCCCAGAAGACCCAGATTGCCGACCTGTCATCAAAAGCCTATGACCCGGCCAAGTACGTCCCGATTGCAGGCTATCAGGAGCTGCAGGCACAACTGAACAGCGAACGCCAGCAATCGCAGGTGAGCCAGGTTGACAGTCTGGTGCAGGCAGCGCTGAGTGATGGCCGTTTAACCCCGGCGCTGGAGGACTGGGCTAAATCGTTGGGTCGCACGAATTTTGCCGCACTGACGACCCATCTGGAAAAGGCGCAGCCCATTGCCGCGTTGTCATCGCTGCAATCGGGCGGACAAATCCCTGCCGCAGTGCAACCCACATTAACACAGACAGCGGAACTGGACGCGGATGCCCTTGCCATTTGCAACCAGTTCGGCCTGTCCCCTGATGACATTCAGAAACAACTGGGAGAACAATAATCGTGGCAATCGATCGCAATACCCCTCATCGCGAGGGTGAGTTATTCAGTGTGCCCTGTGACGCGGGTGCACAAATCGGGGGCGGCCATCTGGTCTGCGCCAATGCCGCCGGTTTTGCCGTGCCGGGTCAGGCCGATGCCGGACTGACGGTGCTGGGCGTGGCCGATGAGTTCGCCGATAACCGCGATGGTAAACAGGGTGAACGCCAGGTCAGGGTACGCCGTGGCCGTGCATTCTATTTCGACAATGACAGCGCCCAGCCCGTGACCCAGGCGCAGGTCGGCCAATCCTGCACCCTGACCAACAGTGTGACGGTCAAGGCCATCAAAGGCGACACCTTGCCCGTGGTCGGTCGTGTGCTGGAAGTGTCTGTCAGTGATGGCGTTCTGGTTCTGATTCAATAGGAAAATCTGATGCTTGTTAATAAATCCAATTTAAATGTGCTGTTCCTGGCGATTAAAAGCACCTTCCAGAATGCACTGGATGCCGCGCCGTCGCAGTGGGAAAAAGTCGCCATGAAGGTGACCTCAACCAGTAAGGTGAACGATTACACCTGGTTGTCGAACTTCCCAGCCATGCGCAAATGGGTCGGCGAGAAAGTGGTTAGATCCCTGTCCGGGCATAAGTACACCATTGAGAACGACGACTGGGAAGCCACGATCGAAGTCGATCGCAATGATATCGAAGACGACCAGACCGGCCAGTACGCCATTCAGGCCAAAAGTGCCGGCCAATCGGCGGCGGCACTGCCCGATGATATTGTTTTCGAACTGGTGAACTTGGGATTTGAACGCCCGTGCTACGACAAACAATATTTTTTTGACAGTGATCATCCGGTCGGCACCCGGTCGGTTTCCAACAAAGGGAAAAAGGCGCTGTCCATTGAATCGATGGCGAAAGCGCAGGCGTCCTACGGTGCCGCCCGCACAGCCATGCGTCAGTTTACTGACGATGAAGGGCGTCCGCTGAATATCAACCCGAACATTCTATTGGTGCCGCCCGCGCTGGAATACACCGCCCGCGCACTGATGACTGCTGACCGTCTGGAAGACGGCAAAGTCAACCTGTTTAAAGGCACGGCCGAAGTCGTCGTCGAACCGCGCCTGACCCATGACAGCCGCTGGTATCTGCTGGATACCACAAAATCCATCAAACCGATTATTTATCAGGAGCGCAAAGCGCCGGTGATGGTGGAACAAACCAGCCTGGACAGTGACGATGTGTTTACCCGCCGTCAATACAAGTTTGGCGCCGAAGCCCGTGCCGCAGGCGGTTTTGGCTTCTGGCAATTGGCTTACGGATCAACCGGAGAAGAACAATAATGCCGATCTTAATTACAGCTAAAGTCGCGGGTTTCCGCCGCTGTGGTATCGCCCACAGTGACAACACCACGTCCTACCTGGATGATCGTTTTACCGCCGCGCAACTGGCCGAACTGCAAGCCGACCCGATGTTGGTGGTGTCTGTTGTCAATGAGGCAGATGTGCCGTCACCGGGGGTTGATATCCAGACTCAGGTTGCCGGACTGACTGAGGAAGTCTCACGCCTGACTACCGAACTGGACACGGTGACCGCAGAGCGTGATGCCCTGAAAAAAGACCTGGCGGCACTGAAAAAGGACGCGAAGAAGCCAACTAAAGAGGACTAACTATGTATGCCACCCAGCACGACATGATCCTGGCCTTTAGTGAGCGTGAATGTGTCAGTCTCTGCGATCCCGAAATGACCGGACAGATTGATGAGCAAACCATGAATGCAGCCTTAACCCGTGCCAGTGCCGAAATTGACGGTTATCTGGTCGGGCGCTATGCCACGCCGTGGCCGGATACCCCGCGCATTCTGGTCGGCCGTTGCTGTGATATTGCCCGTTACCACCTGACGACAGCCCATCGGGTGATGTCAGACGAAATTCGCCAACGTTATGAGGATGCGATCCGGTTTCTGGAAAAAGTGGCCGCCGGGCAAATCAGCCTGGGACGGGCTGATAACGGGCAAATTATCCAGTCCACACCTCAAATGGCGTTTGGCAGCAGTCCCCGCCAGTTCGGCCGTGATGCGACAGGGGGAGGGGCATTTTGATCACCCAGATAGAACAGGCCATTTGTCAGCGGCTGGCCGAAGGATTAGGCAAGATGACCCGTACCGTGACCAGTTACGGCGGGGAAATCGACGAGGATTTGGGGCGGATTGTGCGCGTGTTACCGGCGGTATGGGTCACGTTTGGCGGTATCAGCAAAACCGAGCCGGTTAGCGTGTCCAAACGCCAGTACAAACCGACCGGACAATTTGTCGTGATTGTCGGGGATTACAGCACCCGCAGTGAAGCGGCCTCCCGTCGGGGTGGCGTCAACGTGAATGAGATCGGGTGTTATCGCCTGGTCTACGCGGTCAGGCGGCTACTGACCGGGCAGGATTTGGGATTGAAAATCAATCCCCTGGTGCCGGGTCGTGTCCGTACCCTGTTTAATACGCAGGTCGCTGACCGGGCGCTGTCGGTCTTCGCTTGCGAGTTCGATACCCAATGGCTGGAGGGGGCACTGGCGTCAGGAGCCTGGCCCGAACACACCCGTGACCGGGCACACCCTGACTGGTTGTATAACGAATACAGCGGCCAGGTGTCCCAGCCAGACCCTGACCTGTTACGGGTGGGCACGAGCTACGACCCGCCCGGTATGGGATCACCCGATGACCCGGCTGATTTAGTCAATCTCAGGAAAAACACATGAGTACGTTAATTGTGACTGCCGCGCCGGGGCTGCGTGTCCCGCTGGAAAACCAGTCGCGGCGCTACATTGGTGCCGAACCCGTGACGGTGCCGGATAGCGCCTATTACCGTCGGTTAATCACGACGGGGGATTTAGTGCCTGTTGTTCCCACCCCGACAAAGGTGGGTAAGTCGAGGAAACATGATTAGTTTTGATACCATTCCGTCCAGCATCCGCAAGCCGGGCAAGTATTTTGAATTTAATACCCGCCAGTCATCCCGCACCTTGCCGGGCAACCCACAACGGGTATTGATTATCGCCCCGATGGACTCTGACGCCCAGGCCGCAGCACTGACCCCGCTGGATATCTATTCCGATAACGACGCCGCCCGTCAGTTTGGCGCTGGCTCACTGGCGCACCTGATGGCCCGTGCCGCCATTCAGGCCAATAGCTACCTGCAATTGCAGGTGATTGGCATCAAAACCGCCACGGCGGGTCAATCCGCCCGTGCCACGCTGAGCCTGACGGGTCCCGCGACAGGCAGTGGCACCCTCTATTTGTGGGTCGGTGATCAACGCCTGGATATTCCGGTGGAATCCGGCGACAGCCTGGAAACCCTCAACGGGGCCGTCGTTGCCGCCGTGACAGCGGCAACCGCATTACCCATCACGGCCAGCACGCTCAATCAAGGCAGTGACGAGTCGCCCCGCTACGTGATCACACTGGCAGCCCGTCAGGCGGGGGAATTTGGCAATGCCATTCGCCTGAAAACCGAATGTACCGCGAAAGGGGTCGGGGTAACGTTGTCCGCGATGGACGGCGGTGAAAACGATCCGGATATCCAGCCGGCACTGGACGCGGTGTTTGCCGCCGGCCATCAAATCATTGTCAGCCCCTTCAGTACCCAAACGGCGTTACGGGCCTTGCGTACACACCTGGATAAAACCGGCAACGCCATGGAGCAGCGCGGGGCCATTGGTGTGGCAGGCTGGACAGGCACACTGGCAACGGGCACGACGCTGGCAGGCGAGATTAACGCTGGCCGCCTGACGCTGGGCTGGTATCCCGGCTCAGCCAAATTGCCCGCGGAACTGGCCGCGGCCTACGGTGCGGTGATTGCCAGTGAGGAAGATCCGGCGCGTCCCCTCAATACCCTGCCGTTGACCGGCATGGATATCACCCCCGTGACGCACCGTGCCAGCCGTAACGAACAGGAAAACGCCCTGCATAACGGGCTGACGCCGATTGAGGTCGGGGCGGGTAATCGTGTGCAGATTGTGCGAGCCATTACCACCTATACCCGAAACGCCGAGGGCGTGGATGATATTGCGTTATTAGATCTCACCACCATCCGCACACTCGATTACACCCGCAAGGCGTGCCGTGAGCGCATTTCACAGCGTTTTCCCCGTGACAAGCTCAATGAGCGGACACGCCAGAAAGTGCGCTCTGAATTGCTGGATGTCCTGCTCAAACTGGAAGAGTCTGAGATTCTGGAGAACGTCGAAGAGAACAAGGACAAGCTGCTGGTCGAGCGCAATGATAAAGATCCCAATCGGCTGGATGCGGAAATTCCGGCGGATGTGGTCAATGGCCTGCACGTGTTCGCCGGCCGTATTGACCTGTATTTATAAGAGGTGTTAACCCATGTTAGAAGAATATGTCGGCGCGATTGTGCTGGAAGTCGATGGCCGCGAAATTGAGGTCACCGATTTGGACGTGCAAATCAACACCGGCCGCAAGCTGGTCAAGACCATGAATAAAACGGGCAGAGCCAAGGGCTACACGAGCGGTATTGCCACTTATGACCTGTCGTTGTCGGTGGTCATTCCGCTGGATGGCGATCTGGACTGGGGCAACCTGGTCGGCGTCAAAATCACCCAGTACCCGGTCAATGGTAAAGGGGGGCGACGTACCTCCTATCTGGACTGTTTCACCACCGAAGTCGGCGCGAAATACACGGTCGATAACGAAGCCAAGCGGGATATCAAAATGGCGGCCGTCCGGGAGGTCATCGAATGATGACACACACCGGAAAATTGCTGTATGGCGTTGAACATGGCGGGCAACTGCACTACGAATTTGAGGTCAAGTTGCCGACCATGCGCCAGAGCTATGAGGCGCTGGATGAAACGGAATCCGTGTGCGGCTCTGTGGACGGGCACGCGTCTGACCTGCATTACCGTATGGCGGTGGTGACAAAATGCCTGGTGAACCTGGGCAACATCCCGGCCGCGGACATCACCACAGAATTACTGCTGGATCAACTGACCAGTGATGATTTTGACCGGCTGGAGCAAGCCATTGCCGATGTTAAAAAAAAGCGGCTGCGGCCACCGAACGACGCAGCGGAATAATGTTTGTCAGTATCGCCCTGGGGCAATACGGCCTCAGTCATGAACGGATTATGGCAATGAGCCGCCCTGAACTGGATGGCTGGATTGCCGCCCTGGCGCGGCTACAGGGTGCACCAGCCAAATCCCCGCGCCATAAGCGGAGCAAATCCCTGCGCCAGACTCAGAAAAAACAGCCCATCCAGCGAGGTTAAGGCATGTCACGTGATCTAAAAATATCTTTGGCGGTGTCGTTCCGGGATGAAGCGTCGCGGGATGTCATCAAACTGTTGCGGGATGTCACCAAAGGGGCGGAAGATGCCGGAAAGGCCGCCGACCGTGCGGCTGAGCGTGAAGGCCGCCAGCAGCAACGTCGTCGCAAAGCCTCACAGGAGATGACCGCCGCCGCCCGCCGGCAGGCACGGGATGACCGTGCCCGCGAAACGCTGGGGGTGCGTGCCGAGCGGGCCATCCAGCGGGAAATCACCCGCACCATTGCCAGCTATAACCGGCTGGCTCGCAGCGGAACCTTGTCCGTCGCCGAACAAAGCCGGGCCTATGATGCGATGCGCCAGCGGGTGGCGGCGCTGCGCAATGAAATGCAGGGGGTCAGCCGGCTGGCAAAGTTAGGGGCATTTGGCAATAAATTTGGCAATAAGATGATGACCGTGGGCGGCGGACTAGCAGCGGGCGGGATGGTCGTGGCGAAACCGGTCAAGGAGCAAATGGGATATGAACAACGGCTGGCGTACCTGAGTAACACCGCGTTTAATGAGCGGGATGTCGCCGGCCGAAAAGCGGGCAAGGCCGAGCTGCATAACATTATTCGCACGTCGGTTGAAGCGGGTGGCGGCACCAAGGAGCAGGCCACGGATTTACTGAGTGAAATGTTAGCCAATGGTGCGTTCAGTTTTGATGAAACCAAAACGTTAATGCCCATATTACAACAATATGCGACGATCACCCAGGTCAGCGGCGCGCAGTTAGCCAAAGTTATCGAATCGCTTAAGGGCTATGGCATCACCTCCGCCGACGATATGATGAAAGCCTTGGATGCCGCCATCCGGGCAGGACAGGAAGGATCGTTCGAATTTGCCGATATGGCCCGATGGTTACCGGAAATTTTGTCAAAAGCCAAGGAAAACGGCTACGCTGGCCTGGAGGAACTGGTTAAAATTCTTTCCTATACGCAATCGGCGAAAAAAAATGCCGCCTCATCCGATGAAGCCGGCAATAACCTCGCGAATTTAATCGCTAAACTGAACAGCACCGATTTATCCCGGCGGGCGGCCAGGATTAAGTTTGATGGTTATGGTATCGATATTGCGAAAACCCTGGCCGATGCCCGGGGAAAAGGCATCGATCCGCTGGAAACCTTAGTTTTATTGACGGACAGGATCGCCACGCAAAACCCCGAATTACGCAATATAGAAAAGGCCCTGGCGAGTACGGACCAGAAGTCACCGGAATATCAGCGGTTATTACAATCGCAACAAAAGATATACGAAAGCTCGTCTATCGGCAGATTACTGGCCGACCAACAGGCGATGATGGCCTTGTTGGCGATACGTAACTATCGTCAATTCATTAGCGATGTTCAGGCGGATGTGCGCAAACAATTAACGATGCCCAAAGGCCAGGGTGAAGGGGCGAGGTCTCTGGTCGTTATTGCGGATGAGAATGAGTTTAAACTCCAGCAGGCGAAAAATGCCAAAGACTTTGCTGAGATGGATGCTGTCAAACCGTTGTCAGACTTCACGGGCGATGTCTCAAAATTGCTGACCGATTTAAGCAAAGAATTCCCCACTCTCACTACCGCCGTTGTCGGGGCTACCACGGCCATTGAGGCGATGGCGGTCGCGGCGGTCGCCTTTGCCGGCCTGAAATTTATTACCGGCCGGAGCGGTATACCGCCCGGCAGTACGGCGGCGGCAGGCGGCGGCTCTGGTGGCAACACTGGCCGATTTGGACGGGTTGGCCGTTGGCTGCGTACCTCGACCAGCGGCCTGACAGGGAGTCTGTCACGGCTGTTATCCACGCCAGCGGGTCGCGCCATTCCGGGTATTGGCGCCGGGCTGGCGGCCTATCAGGGCACCCAGGATTTTCCCCTATTCCAGATCCAGAGCAAGGATGAAAAGCTGGCCGAAGTGCGCCAGCGTCTGGGACGTGAACTCACCGAACTCGAAACGGCCCTCTATGGCACCGCGGGGGCAAAGGATGCCTGGAACGACATTAAATCCCTGTTTGGCGCTGATGAGGAACTGGCCATTAAAAAAGCGCCTGTCACGATGCAGGACGTGGAAAAAGCTGGCATTGTACCTACAACAGTCAATACCTTCCCAAAATCACAGACCAACACGGCACCGCCTCCACTGCCACCGATTACCATTAATTCTCAGTTAACGGTCGATGGACGTGTACTGGCCGAGGCGACAAATCAATACAATGCCGCTGAGGCGGGACGCGGAACCGGAGGGCTATATCCATGAGCTGGCGTGATGATCTGCAAGACGCGGCCTTTCGTGGGGTGAAATTTGATGTCCTCAATACCCAGGACAGTATCGCCCGTGATCATGAAGACCATGAATACCCCTTTATGGATGGGGCAACCGTCATGGATTTAGGCCGCAAGGCGCGAAATTTCCGTCTGTCTGCGTTCCTGTGGGGTGACCGTTATAAACGTCAGTTGGATGCCCTGATTAAGGTGCTGGACACGCCCGGCACGGGCGAACTGATACACCCGATTTATGGTTCTATTCCCAAAGCACAATGTATCGAGTACCAAATCCAGCATGAAGCCGAAGGGGTCGATGCCTGCAACGTGGAGCTGGTTTTTCTGGAGTCCACAACCGGCACTCAGCTACACGGCTCGGCACACCCTGAACAGTTGGGTGACAGCCTGTTTGATAACATCACCGAACTGACTGAACGCGCGTCAGATTTGTTTGAGCAGGTGATGGCGCCCGTCCATAAAAATATGCGCTACCTCGCCAAAGGCAAGGCGGCGTTGTCCGGCATGTTAAACACCCTGACCCTGATGCGTGGCGAGATATCCAGCGTGGTCAGTCAGGGGATTGATTACCTGAATTATCCCCGCGCATTTGTTCACGACCTGCAATCCATTCTGGATGTGCGCACGGGCGGCATCGGGGATTTGCTGAATCTCAAATTCCCCGGCGTGATCAATTTGGGTCGCAGTGGGCGTTCATCGGGTAGCAGGGATTCATCGGACAGCCCGGCCTATTCTGCCCGTCAATCCGCCTCGCGCCGCCAAAATGAGGGGTATTTGCCGGGTAGGACAACCACGGCCGCCGTCCTCAGTCAGGGGATCAGTGCGACAACCTTGTTATCGGCGTGGGGGGACAGTGTCGCGGTCATACACCAGTTAACTGCATTGCCTGCGGCGCTGGTTCAGCGTGATATGGCCGCCCCCGTTCCCATGCCGGTGGATGCCAGTCTGGCGGATGTCCGCGATCTGGGTGTGCTCTATCAGGTCATGGCAGCGGGTGAACTGGCGAGTCTGGCAACCGCGATTTTATCTGATGAGGTACAGCCTGACCAATTATCGCCGGATGATATCACCAGCATCATCAATACAGTCAGGACTGCTATTCTGACCGCGATGGTCGAGGTTCGGACACAATACCAGCCCAGCACCCAGCGCATGAGTGAAGACAGCGAGCCGGTGGGGTTGTTGTGGCGTGGCGTGGTGTCCCAGTTGAAACTCATCGCCCTGGAATTGCAGACGCTGGCGATCATCGTCATGAACCGCCGCCCGCCGTTAACCCGTCGCACGGTCACCTCATCAACCACCAATTTGTATTTGCTGGCGCATGAGTGGTATGGCGACTATCGCCGTGCCGCCGAACTGGCTCGCCTGAATCCGTGGTTACGTGATCCGAACGCGATTAAAACCGGAGATATACTCAATGCCTATACCCGATAAGACAGCCGTGCCATTCGAGGATAAGCCTGTCCTGTTGTTAAATGGCAAGGTGCACGGTGGCTGGCAGCACTACCGCATTGATAGCGATTTTCTGAAATCCGCCGATGCCTGGCAATTGTCGCTCGGCCTGCCAGATGGGGTATTCCCGGTGGATGCGGTACGCGGCGCACCCGTAAAAGTGAAAATCCGTGATACGGTGATTTTGTCCGGCCGGGTTGACAGCGTCACGCGGGACGTTTCCCGCCGTGGCGTCACCCTGAGTTTGAGTGGCCGTGATGATGCGGCGATTTTGGTGGACTGTGCCGCCCCTATTTTTAGTGCCCGCCAGTTAAACCTGGATGAAGTCATTGCCAGTATCGTTCGCCCGCTTGGTATCACCCGCATCCGTATTCAGGCGAGTGGCATGACACGCAACGATCGGGTTCATATCGAACCCGGTGAACGGGCATGGGATGCCCTGGCACGGGCCGCGGCGGCGCGAGGCGTTTGGCCGTGGTTAGATCCCGATGGCACGTTGGTTATTGGTGGCCCAGACTACAGCAGCCCGCCCGTGGCAGATCTCATCATGCGCCGTGATGGTCAGGGCAATAACCTCATTTCGTTGTCAGACATGCGCAATATACAGGGCTGTTTCTCTGAATTAACCCTGCTGGCACAAAGCCATGCCTCGACCACCGATAACCAGAAACTGAAGCCGGTGGATGTCACTGCCCCTCAAAAGTTTACCGTCACTGACACTGATGATGATTCAGGCAACCAGGCGAAAACCGGACACCATAATTACCGGATTAAAGTCACTGACCCGACTGTTCCCTATTATCGCCCGCAAATCCTGACGAACGGGGATGTGGACAACCAGCAACAATTGCAGTACCGCGCCCGTAAAGCGCTGGCTGACGCCCGTTTAACCGGGCTGGATATTCGGGCGGAAGTTCACGGCCACCGTACCCCCAACGGCGAACTGTGGCAACCGGGGCAACGGGTGCGTATCCAGAGCGAACTGCATGGTATTGACGGCATCTACTTCCTGATGGGTCGTGAGTTCATCGGCGGCCGTCCGGGAGGGATAATGACCTCACTGCGATTTAAAGAGGATGGTGTGTGGATCCCTGACGCCTATCCAGACAAGAAAAAGAAGAAAGGCAGCAAGAAAAAAGGCAAAGATCAACTCCGGGCGGTGCCCGTGTGGGAGAATAAATAATGTGGCCGCAAGTCAACCAGCGTATTAACCAAGCATTAAACAGCATTAGAATGGCCTTCAGGGCGGTGTTAGGCACGACCGACAGCCGGGGTAAAGTGCAGACGATTCAGGCCGAGGGGCTGGCGGGCGAGCAGCTTCAGGGACAGGAATTTTTCCAGCAGTATGGCTACACCTCTAACCCGCCACCGGGCACGATGGGCATTGTCTTGCCCCTGAACGGCCGAACCTCACACGGCATCGTCATCGCCACCGAGCACGGCGCGTACCGCCTGACGGGGCTGAAAACGGGGGAAGTGGCTGTCTATACTGATGAGGGCGCAAAAATCGTACTGAAGCGTGGCCGTCTTATCGAAGTGGACTGCGATACCTATCGGGTTAACTGCAAAGTATTTGAGGTCAATGCGGCGACCAAAGCCGACTTTAACACGCCCCTGGTCACGACCAGCGAACAACTCACCGCAATGGCACAAATCACGGGTCACGGCGGGATGGCGATTCAGGGTGGTAAAGGGGCGACGTTTGAGGGTAATATTAGCCAGACCGCGGGCAGCTATCAGACCACCGGAGACGTTCAGGCAGGCAACATTGCCTTGAAAGGCCACAAACATCCGAACGGTCACAACGGCAGCAATACCGGCTCTTCCATCCCATAATCATCTGCTGAACCCCCTCAACTGCTGATATTTGCCCATGCTGCCACACTGTGCAGCATGGACAGATTATTAAATCCCCAAACGGGTGACTATACCGGCACCCGAACAAACAGCCTGGAAAATGCGGTTTACCTGCGGCTCATGACGCCATTGGGTAGTTACTGGGCTGATCCTGCGCTGGGTTCCCGTTTGCACGAACTGACCCGTGAGAAAGACGTGTCACGCATTTATGTGCTGGCGCGTCAGTATGCTGAACAGGCGTTACAGCCGATATTGGATGATGGCCGTGCCGCATCAATCAGCGTGACGGTACATCGTGACCAGCACAAGCGGGCGCTGCTCTGGATTGAGGTCACTGATGCCGCAGAGCAGACCCATATTTTTAAACACACCGTGAGAATCGCCTGATGTGGATCACCCCGGAATTTCAGCAAATCCGCGATGACCTGTTGCGAGACATCAAGAATCAATTGCCAGATGCCGATACCGGCGCTGACAGTGATTATTTTGCCCGCGCCTCATCGGTGGCGAGCGTGGCCGAGGGGATTTATCAGCATCAAGGCTGGATTGTCCGTCAAATATTCCCGGATACGGCCGATAGCGACTATCTGGAACTGCACGCCCGTACCCGTAACCTGACACGCAAACCCGCAACAACGGCTAAAGGTATCGCGAGCCTGACGGGTTCACCGGGCGCAACCCTGCCCGCCGGGGCGGAAATGCGGGGTGAAACCGTATCCGTTAAAACCACGGTTGCGGTGACTATTGATGAGCATGGACAAGCGAAAGTCGCGGTTATCGCCAACCAGTCCGGTGTCGCAGGCAATCTGCCATCACCCGCCGATGCTGAACTGGTCAGTGCCCCAATGGGGATGAATAGCCGTGTGGTTGTCCAGACATTAACAGGCGGCACCGATGCCGAAACCGATGCCAGTTTGCTGACACGACTCCTCGATATCATTCGCCGCCCGCCCGCGGGGGGCAACAAATACGATTACCGCCGCTGGGCACTGGAAGTACCGGGCGTCACCGCTGCATTTGTTTACCCGTTACGCCGTGGTCTTGGTACGGTCGATATCGTGGTCACGTCAGCCGATGGATTACCGTCAGCAGACACTATCAAAGCGGTGCAGGAACACATTGACGGTGTTCGTCCTGTCACGGCCAAAAACTCACTGGTATTGGCACCCACATTACGCCGCGTGGATTTTGCTATTGAGGTTGTTTTGGATGGCATCACATTGGCAGCGGTTCAGCAGGAAATCCAAAACGTTATCACCGACGCCATAGGACGGTTAGCACCCGGTGAACCGTTGATCCGCAGCCAAATTGAAATGCGTATTTCCCTGATCCCCGGCATTCGTGACCGCCATATAGTTGCGCCAGTAGAAAATGTTGTCGCATTGGTGGACAAGGATCACCTCGAATGGTTGCGGGTTGGTCACATCACCGTCAGGCTTTTTGCTGCATGAAATCATTACTGAAACAGTTATTACCCCCCGTCAGTTACGCACTGGATGCTCCGTGTCTGGATGCAGAACTGGAAGCGGAAGCGCGACAGTTGACGCAGGCAGAACACAGTGCCGCGCGTGTCAGTGGTGCAATTACGCCATTTTTCGCCCAGTCACTGCTGCCTGATTGGGAACGTGTTCTTGGCATCACCCCAAATGCAAAACATAACTATCAGCAACGGCTGGAAATGGTCTTACTGAAACTGGCCGAAACAGGCGGGCTGTCGATTCCGTATTTTACCTCGTTGGCTGCCCGTTTGGGCTACACGATCACCATTAGCGAACCCCAGCCCTTTCAGGCCGGTATAAACCGGGCGGGTGACAGGCTGATGCACCCTGATTCATTGTGGATCTGGATAGTAAATATTCATGGTGCACGCACGCAAATATACCAATTCAGGGCGGGCAGTTCGGCGGCAGGCGAGCGGTTGTTATCGTTTGGCGATCCCGTTATTGAGTCTGTTTTTAACGAACTGAAACCTGCTCATACATTCTGTCATTTCACGTATCAGGAATAGGAATATGCAAGAATTAATGCCCCCTGTCAGTACGCCTGACAATGTGTTTCATGATGGCGACCCCACCACGGGCGCATTCGGTACGATAGTCCCTGCATTGTGGCTAAATAATATCCAATTTGCCGTCAGAGATCTCCAACAGGAATGCAAAAACATTCTGACTAGCGCGGGTTTTGCCCCAGACCCCAGAAAACAAAATCAACTGGCCGACGCGATCAGTCAGTTGATTAAAATTTCTGTGCCGGCCGCGACTGTAGGCCGTTCGGGGATTGTGTCACTGAGTAACGCGACTAACAGCAACAGTGAAACCGATGCCGCTACATCAAGGGCAGTTAAAGCAGCCTATGACAATGCCAATACCCGGCTGGAAAAATCCAAGAACGGCGCGGACATTCCAAACAAAAACGAGTTTGTGAAAAACCTCGGTTTAGCGGCAGGCTCGGCGTTACCCGTTGGTGTACCGATTCCATGGCCGCTGGCAACGCCGCCGGCTGGGTGGATGAAATGTAACGGTGCTACATTTACCGCTGCTCAATATCCCGAACTGGCACGGGTATACCCCGCATTGCGATTACCAGATTTGCGTGGGGAATTTATTCGAGGATGGGATGATGGGCGAGGAGTCGACGCTGGGCGTGCACTGCTTTCATTACAACGCGATTTATTTAAGTCGCACAATCATTATATTTTAAAATCATGGGCTTCAGATAGAGTCGACCCGTCAGGAGGCGGTTACGCCGTTGGCGCAGATGCAGGAGGTTATCTGACCGATATACCTATTTCCAATGAATATACCGGGGGCAACGAAACCCGCCCACGTAACATCGCATTTAACTACATTGTGAGGGCAGTATAATGATTGCAAAATTAGACAAAAATCATATCGCCACTGTTGCGGGTAATATTACTGTTTATAACTATCATAGCGAGACACGGGAATATAGCTCTGCATCTGAGGAGTATTTACCCATAGGTTTTGGCGTCCCTGCACATTCCTGTATTGATGCACCAGATGACCACAAACAGGGTTATACCATCTGTCGGTCATTGGATTTATCCGCGTGGGAATACGTCGCAGATCATCGCGGCGAAACTATTTACAGTATTGAAACAGGTGCCGCGCAGGTGATTACCGAACTCGGTGATTATCCACCAAAAACAACACCAGAGGCACCCGCAACACCGTTTGATAAATGGAACGGCAAACGGTGGGTCACAGATACTCAGGCACAACGCCAGTATGAACAGCAACAGGCTGAACAGCAAAAATTATCATTGCGACAACAGGCTGATATTGCTATCACTCCATTACAGGACGCCGTTGACCTCAATATCGCCACCGATGCCGAACAGTTTGCGTTAACCGCATGGCGACGTTACAGGGTGCTGCTCAATCGGGTGGATTGTTCGACCGCGCCCGATATCCAATGGCCGGAGCAACCGGAGTGATAAAAGGGGCTATGCGCCCCTATATTATTTGTATTATTCCTATTCAGCTAATTTTTTCTGTTGTTGATTCCAAATGGAGTTTTCCGGCATTTGCACTCGGATGGATATAGACCGTCCGCCAGGAATATCAACCGGATCGCCATCTGAATACCCCTGCCGCACATTTTTAGCGAACTCCGGTGCATTATGGTGCTCTCGGTGATAGGTCATTAATTTAATGGAACCGTCCGGCAGCACTTTGTAATCGACCCAAATCAACGGCAGTTTATTTTTGCACATCGGTATTTCCACCCCGCCATCAACACCGCCCCACGCAGCATCGGCATTGAATCCCAGCACGTTTTTGATGAGATAGACGCCCTCAGATAAACGTTCAACCGTTGCGCCTGCTGATTCGTCGTTGGTCTCGAATTCGCCAGCGCTCCAGATTTTGATGATGGGTGAGGCGCGTTTCATGAATCCGTCAACGATGGTGTAATCTGTGTTGAGGGTGATCGTGCCGCTACGTTGTGGTAGAAATATGACATATAAATTATTGTCCGTTCCTGTATACCGCTCGTAAAAATACAATTGAGGCTGTCGAATGGTAAAATCAGCCTCAAATCCAAAAAATGTATTGCGATATTCATCGGATCGAAAATTAATACGAGGCCATCGTCCTGCTACCTCGGCGGTATTAGACCTTTGTCGGAAAAATCTCTCAGAAACCCAATCACGGTCAGCCGCATTCGCCGCTAGTCGCTGTGTTTCCGCCAAACCGAGGTTTAATACAAATCAATATATTGACCTATCCATCTGATATAATTGCCAATTATGGAATAAATGGAGTTTCAAATGGCAAAAATTGGCTATATCCGCGTGTCAACAAATGACCAAAACAGTGATTTACAGAGAAATGCATTGATCGGGGTGAATTGTGAACAGATTTTTGAGGATAAAATCAGCGGGAAAACAGCCAATCGACCGGGATTAACACAGGCGTTGGCGCACCTGAAATCAGGCGACACACTGGTAGTCTGGAAATTAGACCGATTGGGGCGCAGTGTGAAAAACTTGATTGCGCTGAACGAGCGGCTTAACAATGATGGGGTTCATTTCCAGAGCCTGACCGACAGCATTGATACCAGTACCCCGATGGGACGGTTTTTCTTCTATGTCATGAGTGCGCTGGCCGAAATGGAACGCGAGCTGATTATTGAACGTACGAATGCTGGATTAGCGGCAGCACGGGCACAGGGGCGAATTGGCGGGCGTCCAGTGGCACTGCCGGAAGATAAATACCAGCAGGCGATCCAATTATTGAATCAGGGAAAAACACGGCGTGAGATCGCCAACGCGTTTAATATTTCACTGTCAAGCACTTACAAATACCTGCCTGTAGGTCGTGCGGCTAATGATGATACTTTTAATTAGGTGTTTTATTCTGCACTGTGCATTATGGGGCGGTAATTTCACTTGAAATAGTGCAGAATATACCGCCAAATAGTGCAAAATTGGCCGCCGCGCTACATCTTACTTCCGCTATAGAGGGAAAGTGCCTGTAGAAACGCGGGTAATTCATCAACATTCAAATGCGGGAAATGTTTGGCTTTCGGTGTTGCTAATGCTCCAGCCAGTTCAGCAGCAGGATTATATTCTGCTCTTCCTGTGACAATTGCGTATCTGAAAACTTGGTTACATGCCTGCCTGATCTTTTTCAACTTATCAAGAACGCCGCGCTGTTCCATTTTGCGCAGGACGGTGAGCATGTCTAAGGGTTTGATATCAGTGATGGCATGTTTGCCGATATAGGGGAAAATATCTTTTGTGAAGCCTTCTAAAAGGTCATCTCCATATCCCTTTGACCAATTAGGGAGCTTGTAAGCGTGCCATTCAAGGGCGATTTTTTCAAAGCTGTTATTTACTATGAGAGCCTTTTCTCTTTTTTCCTGTCTTTTAACTTGCCCTGGATCATCGCCATTTACCAATATTTTCTTGGCGTCCTCTCGTTTGTTTCTGGCTTCTACTAACGTTACGGTGGGATAAGTGCCAAATGCCAATCGCTTCTCTTTACCAGCAAAGCGATATTTTAACCGCCAACATTTGGAACCATTCGGGAAAATTTCTAAGTACATGCCCCCACCATCGGAGAGTTTGTACGTTTTGTCTTTGGGCTTTGCGGTGTCTATCTGTCTGGCTGTCAACTTCATTTGGGGGCATCCATTTTGATTGAACCTAACAATGCCCCCTATTATGCCCCCAGAGATCTGTAGATTTCAACATACCTTAGTAGACGCTGGCAGACTGGGATTTCTTAATTTTCGTTGTTTTTTAAGGGATTTGTAGACTTTAAAAGATGTTTGAAGACTTAGAGATGGTACGCCCTACAGGATTCGAACCTGTGACCTACGGCTTAGAAGGCCGTTGCTCTATCCAACTGAGCTAAGGGCGCATCTTGGGAGATGAGCTGCATCAGTAATGCTTCGATGCGGGGTGAGATTATACGGGGACAAACCCTTGAGTCAATGGCTTTTCTTCTTATAAATCTTCATCTGGCTATTTTCTGATTATCAATAAAACTGACAGCACGTTCATGTTCTGACAAAATAGGCGACATCCCAATGTTTGATTTATGGATTTATGAGTACATGCCAGCAAAAATTATTGACGGGAAAACGATTGCGCAGACAATTAGAAGTGAAGTAGCCGAACGTGTTCAACAACGTGTCGCAGCGGGAAAACGTGCTCCCGGTCTCGCCGTTGTTTTAGTCGGAGAAAACCCCGCCTCTCAGATTTATGTCGCAAGTAAACGTCGTGCCTGTGAAGAAGTCGGGTTCGTTTCCCGTTCCTATGACCTGCCAGATACCACCTGCGAAGCAGAATTGTTGAACCTTATCGATCAGCTTAATAATGATTCAAATATTGATGGGATTCTGGTTCAACTTCCTCTACCCGCCGGAATTGATAACGTCAAAGTTCTGGAACGTATCCAACCTGATAAAGATGTTGATGGCTTCCATCCTTATAATATTGGCCGTCTGTGTCAACGCGCACCAAAGCTACGCCCTTGCACCCCGCGCGGCATTGCAACTTTGCTTGAGCGTTGTGGAATCAACACATATGGCCTGAATGCCGTCATTATCGGTGCCTCAAATATTGTTGGTCGTCCAATGAGTCTGGAATTGTTACTGGCTGGCTGTACCACTACGGTTACTCATCGTTTTACCAAAGATTTACGCCACCATGTGGAACATGCGGATTTGCTGATTGTGGCTGTCGGTAAACCAAACTTTATCCCTGGTGAGTGGATTAAACCAGGTGCTATTGTTATTGACGTCGGAATTAACCGACTGGAAGACGGTAAAGTCATTGGTGATGTTGATTTTGAAACTGCATCAGAGCGAGCAAGTTGGATCTCTCCTGTTCCAGGTGGTGTTGGTCCAATGACAGTGGCTACGCTTATCCAGAATACCTTGCAAGCTTGCGAGGAATATCACGATGTGGAAAAAAACTGAAGGTTGCTCATGGAAATTTTTTATTTGGAAGGTCATCCCCATGTGGAACTGTGCGATCTGCTGAAGTTTCAAGGATGGAGTGAAAGCGGCGCTAGTGCCAAGGCAGTGATTGCCGAAGGTCTGATCGAAGTCAATGGTCAAACAGAGACTCGCAAACGCTGCAAAATTACAGCCGGACAGGTTGTCACCTTCAATGGTGACTCTGTTTGCATCAAAGAATAACTAAAATAGGCTCCCCAAAAGGGAGCCCTAATTACCAAGGCCGTTATACTCTATCGAGCTTATTTACGACGCCAGCTCGTCCCTTGCGGACCATCTTCCAGTTCAATGCCCATCTCATTCAACTGATCACGAGCAGAATCTGCCAGCGCCCAATCTTTGTTTTTACGAGCATCATTACGCTGCTTAATCAATGCTTCAATTTTGGCAATGTCTTCATCATCAGCCTGAACACCACTATGCAGGAATTGTTCCGGCTCTTGTTCCAACAGACCTAAAATTCCAGCCAGTTTACGCAACGCAGCCGCCAAACCATTCGCAGCAGATAAATCTTCTGATTTCAGGCAGTTGATTTCACGTGCCATATCAAACAGTACTGAATAAGCCTCCGGGGTATTGAAATCATCATTCATTGCTTCAATGAAACGCGCTTCAAACACTTCACCTCCTGCTGGCGGGACAGAAAAATCTGTGCCACGCAGAGAAGTGTAAAGACGTTCAAGCGCAGTACGTGCCTGTTTCAGATTTTCTTCAGTGTAGTTAAGTTGACTACGATAATGACCTGATAGCAGGAAATAACGTACCGTTTCTGCATCGTAATATTTCAGTACATCACGGATAGTAAAGAAGTTGTTCAGCGATTTGGACATCTTCTCTTTATCCACCATGACCATTCCCGAATGCATCCAATAATTCACATACGGGCCATCATGAGCACAGGTAGACTGAGCAATTTCATTTTCATGATGTGGAAACATCAGATCAGCACCACCACCATGAATATCAAAATGATTACCCAGCTGTTTATTGTTCATAGCAGAGCATTCAATGTGCCACCCCGGACGCCCTTTTCCCCACGGCGATTCCCAGCTTGGCTCACCTGGCTTAGACATTTTCCACAATACGAAATCCATTGGGTTACGCTTGACATCAGCCACTTCTACTCGTGCTCCGGCCTGTAACTGACTAAGGTCCTGACGGGAAAGCGCTCCGTAAGCCAAATCACTTTCGACAGAGAACATGACATCACCATTATCTGCAACATAAGCATGACCACGTTTTATCAACGATTCGGTCAGTTCAATAATTTCCGGTATATGACGAGTTGCACGTGGTTCCAGATCAGGGCGTAAAATGTTCAGTGCATCAAAATCTTTATACATTTCAGCCAACATACGGCTAGTCAGTTCATCACAACTTTCATGATTTTCTGCTGCACGTTTGATGATCTTGTCATCAACATCGGTCACATTCCGCACATATGTCAAGTCATATCCCAGGTAACGCAGGTAACGAGCAACCACATCAAAGGAAACAAATGTTCTGCCGTGACCAATATGGCATAGGTCATAAATCGTGATACCACACACGTACATCCCTACTATCCCTGGATGAATTGGCTTAAATTCTTCTTTTTGACGACTGAGGGTATTGAAAATTTTTAGCATCGGGATTTTCCGTAAATTCACTGTACGCGTGATTAAAAATAACAAATTGATAATTCTGGATTTATGTCCTTATCTCATGAATAAATTTTCGATACGACATAGTCCAATAAGATATTGAAACCTGATATTAAGCACTTTGCAAGGTTGACGATCAAGATAGCTTACTGAAATTAATAGGTACTGACTCATTATGGTAGATGTGATATAAAAGCCACCTGGTCCGAATGCCCTGAATCGGGTTAATCAAAACTATTATTAGGATTTCAATCATGGTGACTTTCCATACCAATTTTGGCGATATCGTAATTAACACTTTCGCCGATAAAGCTCCTGTAACTGTTGAGAATTTCTTAAACTACTGCCGCAATAGTTTCTACGACAATACTATCTTCCACCGTGTTATTAACGGTTTCATGATCCAAGGTGGTGGATTTGAACCTGGTATGAAACAGAAATCGACTGATGCAGCTATCCAAAATGAAGCCAACAATGGTCTGAAAAATAACCGTGGTACTCTGGCAATGGCCCGCACCAACGATCCACACTCAGCGACCGCACAATTCTTCATTAATGTTGTTGATAACGATTTCTTGAATTTCCGCTCTGAGCGCCCTGATGGTTGGGGTTACTGTGTATTTGCAGAGGTTATCGAAGGTATGGACGTTGTTGATAAAATCAAAGGCGTTTCTACTGGCCGAAGCGGTATGCATCAAGACGTACCACGTGAAGATGTCATTATCGAAAGAGTGACCATCAGCGAGTAATTTACTGCGTATGTGCACACTTTTTATCGCGGATTTACATCTAAGCGAACACGAACCGGCGATCACTGCCGGTTTTCTGAGTTTTCTGCGTAAGGATGCTCTTCAGGCAGATAGCCTTTATATCCTCGGTGATCTGTTCGATTACTGGATTGGTGATGATGATGATAATCCTCTCCACCGTGAAATCGCCAGTGCATTAAAAACCCTGCATCAACAAGGTGTTACCTGTTATTTCATTCATGGCAATCGTGATTTTCTAATCGGTTCCCACTTTGCTGAAGAAAGCGGAATAATCTTGCTACCACAGGAAAAAGTCCTAGAACTGTATGGTAAGCGGGTGCTAATCCTGCACGGAGATACCTTATGTACTGATGACGAAGGTTATCAACAATACCGTAAGCGGGTTCATACCCCATGGATTCAACGTCTGTTTTTACTATTACCCCTGTTTATCCGTCAGAAAATTGCCGTAAAAATGCGGGCAAATAGTCAATCTGTCAACAGTCGAAAATCAGAAGCCATTATGGATGTCAATCAGCAAGCTGTTATTGATGCTTTTGAGCGGTATCAAGCTGACTGGATGATCCATGGGCATACTCATCGTCCTGCAGTACATGAAGTTGCTCGACATAATAAAATGTATCACCGCGGTGTGCTTGGTGCATGGCATCATCAAGGATCGATGTTCAAAATAACGGACAAATCAACCGATCTTATCTTTTTCCCATTCTGAATCACCCTTACCAGGTATCAAAATGCAAAGTATAAAGTAACGCAATCGTTTTCCTTAGCGTGTGAGCATGATATGATCCGCGGCCTTAAAGCGCTATATTCGTTCTGGTGGACGTTAAAATACAGGAGCATTTGATTTATGACTGCCCGGCCTGATTCAGCAGGAACAGCTCAGCACAACGCTAAAATCGCCATTGTCATGGGGTCTAAAAGCGATTGGGTAACCATGCAGCACGCAGCTGATATTCTCACTTCTCTTGATGTACCTTTCCATGTTGAAATTGTTTCTGCCCACCGCACACCAGATAAATTATTCAGTTTTGCCGAGCAAGCTGAACGAAATGGTTTTGATGTCATTATCGCTGGCGCAGGCGGTGCCGCCCATCTGCCGGGAATGTTGGCCGCTAAAACCTTAGTGCCGGTTCTGGGTGTACCCGTACAAAGTGCCGCGCTTAATGGCGTAGACAGCCTTTACTCTATCGTACAGATGCCGAAAGGTATTCCTGTCGGCACATTGGCGATTGGGAAAGCAGGCGCCGCAAACGCAGCACTGTTGGCAACACAGATTCTGGCTCGTCATGATAAAGATTTGCTGAAACGCCTTACTTATTGGCGTGAAACACAAACTCAGGATGTACTCGATAATCCCGATCCACGGGAGGAAGTATGAAGCCAGTTTGTGTATTAGGTAATGGTCAGCTTGGGCGGATGTTACGTCAGGCCGGTGAGCCTTTAGGTATCTCGGTTTATCCTGTTGGTCTGGATGCAGAACCCGAAGCCGTTCCTTACCAGAATAGTGTGATTACCGCCGAAATTGAACGCTGGCCGGAAACAGCCCTTACCCAAGAACTCGCTCGCCATAAGGCTTTCGCTAATCGGGATATTTTCCCTCGTCTGGCAGATCGTTTACCGCAGAAGCAATTAATAGATAGCCGGAGGCTTGCAACTGCTCCGTGGCAATTACTTGCTGATACCAGCCAGTGGCCGCAGCTGTTCACTGAACTCGGTAATCTGGTCATCGTTAAACGCCGTATTGGTGGTTATGATGGTCGAGGACAATGGCGCATTCATCCCGGGGATGAAACAGAGTTACCGGATGATATTTATGGCGAATGTATTGCTGAGCAAGCCATTCCATTCTCTGGCGAAGTTTCTCTGGTCGGCGCCCGCAATGAGAATGGCGATTGTGTGTTCTATCCATTAACGTACAACTTGCACCAGGATGGCATTCTGCGTACCAGTATTGCTTTTCCTTCGGAAAATTGTCATCTACAGCAACAAGCTGAAAGCATGTTGTCAGCCATTATGCACGAGTTGAAATATGTCGGAGTGATGGCAATGGAATGTTTTATTGTCGGCGATAATTTACTGATTAATGAACTAGCGCCGCGGGTTCATAACAGTGGTCACTGGACTCAAAACGGCGCGTCTATCAGCCAGTTTGAATTACATCTCCGCGCTATTCTAGATTTACCCATGCCTCAGCCAGAAGTTAACGCGCCATCAGTCATGGTTAATTTGATTGGTACAGATACCAATCCGCAATGGCTCAGCTTGCCATTGGTACATTTACATTGGTATGAGAAAGAAGTTCGCCCGGCACGTAAAGTTGGTCATCTTAATCTTTCTCACACAGATAAAAACGAGTTAAAAAATACATTGCAGAAACTTATTCCAATGCTGCCGCCTGAATACCAGAGTGGCCTTGAATGGGCGCAGGAAAAATTAACTTAGTTAACCTCAGATTTGTACAAGCGAAGCTGAGGGTAAGCCTGATACTGACGTTGTTTGTTTATTGATCTGATTATCTTATTGATTTATAAGAGAACTGAGCAAGAAGTTCTTTTATATCGGATCAGAAGCCATGCAAAGTTATTCAAGATGTGAGACTTATCTTTAATAGCCCAACTCCTTGGGCTATTTTTTATTAAATTAGCTGAAAAAATCCCTAATGAATCAGGAGGATGTAAGGCTTATTACTCTGAATTCCAACCTATTTATGTTGCTTCAATTATCATATTGATCTATTCGCATTAACCGTTCTAGATATAGTATCTACAATCGTTCTGGCTGTTTGATCTATTTCATAGTTAAGTAAATCACTAACTTTAATATTACCCAGATTAGTAGCCCTTAACGTTTCTGGAATTAAGTTCAATTCTATGGTTTTATTTTCTTCATTTATACCATTCATTGTTAAGCTACAACCATGCAGCCTATTTTGCTCAAATTATTACGTTACCGGAAAACTAAAATATTATTTTTCTGTTGATAATGGCATGCCCTACCAGTAAGGCCGATATCTCTTTACCATAATATCCTTATCATGACACACAACAAAAAAGCGGTATTATACCGCTTTAATTCATTGATAAGTTTGATCTCTTTTTAACTCGAACCTGTTACCAATTCAATAGGACCACACTGTCGTTGTAATGGTTATTGTTACCATTTTCGGCACCAATAATGACAGTCCCCGGTTTTCCATCAAATGTGTTATAGGCATAGCGGAGTTTGCATGGTTTGCCATCTCCTGCGATCTCAATGCAGACTTTGCCTGCACCCGACGAATAGGATTTTATCGCTATTAAGTTATCTATTCCCTTACCGGTTAATGTATCTACCAGAATGTCATCAACATACACTTTTACAGTTTGCTGATGAACATCAGTATTTGTGTAGGTTGTCAGCCTAAATCGGGTGTTTTTAGATAATTGGAAACAATATTTACCGATATCATTATTACCACATGTTCCGCCACATTGTTTGCTACCTAATAAGTCAGTATCGACTGATACAGCAGCCTGAATTTTTTTGAAATCGACACCTATCCAATTAGTTTTATTAGGGGTATATGGTCCTCCATCAATGGCATTTAATTTAAGATTAAATCGGATATTAGAATTACCTTTGAAAATGAAGATATAATGGTATCCTCGGGTCCTCCATAAAATAGCTGCATCAAGATTTGCACTGAATTCTGCATATTTCCCTGTTGCTCCTAATTTTTCCGAGATAGTTTTCTGGTTAATCGTATGTGAGCTCACGGTATAATCGATACAATCGCTACCCTTAAAGAAACAAACAACATCTGTTTTGTCTGGGGCATTTATATCTATCCATTCCGTGGCTGCATCTATCCCATTTTCAAATTCGGTTCCTGCTAATCCAGGCCATCCTTCGACAATCGGCTTCGGTCCATCACTTACTTGCGCTTTTTCTATATCGAATTTAAGATATTGTGAACCTTTAAAAAAATATAAATAGCCATTTAAATTAATAATATCGTCGATATGCCTTTGAAATTCGACAGGAAGGTTAGGCCAATCATTATTGATATGTTTTGGATAACCTGCATATACGCTATTAGAACCAGAGATTTCATTGTACTTAATATTTTCTGAATTAAGAAAGAGATAACTTGATGTATTCATTATTATATATCCTTTTTGGTGTTTTTAATCTAATGTGCTGCTTTAATTTTTTGTTTGAAATTAAAATATGGCAAGAATGATTTTAAGATATTCTGCTTTAGTTATGTCATATGGTTTACCTTTTAACATATAGGATGATTTATATTGTTGAAATTAATACTTATGATAGGTCATAAGCAATGTTATATATTATCAACTCGTTAATAGGTTTAATATTGTTGATTTTTCTGTAACTATTTATGCTTTCATGACAACACAGTCTTTAATGACATTTAACTTAGGTTATAATTAACACTTGGTCATAAAAATAACATCATCATGATTGGATGGTAATTATTTTAAAGAGATTAAAAATTCCCGTTGATAATTTTCATAAGTTATAGCAATAAAAGAAATCATAATTTTTATTGTTTATATACACTTTAACGAACGTCTTAAACAATCTCTTTAATGACGAGTAACGACACCAACTAAGTTGGCTCATAAAATGATACCAAATCATGTTATAAAAATATAAAAACTATTCATCCTATATAATCATGAAAGAAAAATGAAGGACAAGTGTTTCCGCTGAATATCTCCCTTAAATAGATTACAGGACACAGCCTAAAATAAATATCCATTTATTACTCCTCATCATAAACCCGAATTAATTAACAATCCTCTTTCAAATTTTCAACACAAAATCACTAAGGTTAAAATAATCTTGTTTTTCTACTCCCCTCACCTTTTATCAATAAAATCAAATATCCCTTTGACAAAACCATTCTATTAGATCAATGCTAGCTACCATTAGCCCAATACCGCATGAGAAGGGGTACCTTTGTGTTATTTGCCTCAAAAACCCACGATACGGAAAACTGCCCACTGCTTTTTTTCTCTTCAAAGATCTCTTTTCCATTTTATTGTACCGCTTATTTGGCAATCGTCTGGCGCTGGATCAACACCTGCTTAAAGAAGAGCCGATTACTTTCAATACTTTTATTGCTGCCAGCAATCAATCAAGCTCAAGCCAGTAATTTTGTTAATTTTCAATCTATTGATACCAGCCTTTATATGCAATTTGAGAATCGGGTCGATCCCCGAAAAACCCTTTCACCGATTTTAGAGGCTTTCGGCGACTATAGTGTCGGCGATATGTACGTCTATAGTATTTGGCAAAACTCGCTGCAAAATGATTATAAAGGTGATAAAAGCACCTACTATTATAAATTTGTACCAAGAGTGAGCTTTAGTAAAGTCACCGGGAATGACATCTCTTTTGGGCCGTTAAAAGATATTTTGTTCGCCCAATGGGTTGCTAAAACTAAAGGCATAGATTACGACTATTTCCCAGGCATCAGTATTGACTGGCAGACAAATTGGATTAGTTGGTTGCGTACAACTTTTTATTTTGAGAATAACGGCAAAAATAGCTGGAATGATCAGCGAATTCATATCGACTATGGAATTCCCTTCAACAATCGTTTAGGTGATTTCCGTATTGTTGGGACTTTTGATTATACATTAGGTTTACATGGACAACCTGAAACTATCGATTTCAAACCAGAGTTACATTACGATTTAGGAAAACGTCTTGGCAATCAACCCGGTCATTTATGGACAGGTATTGTCCTGAACCCAATAAAAAATAAATACAAAATAAGAGATACATCTTATTATCGAACGGATCAATTTAGCTACGGGATCTTTATTCGATATAGTTTTTTCTGATACCACAATAAAATATCAGGAATTTTCTGATCCCCTTTATCCATTATGGAGTCAAGATGCCCATTCAACATGACAGGTTCGGACGTACTTATCAGTGGCTCCTGCTGATACTTTTGGGTTTAGTTTACTTTTTGGTCACCGCAACCACATTTACCTCACTGGGCGTTGTGCTACCCAGCATGATCAAGGAATTAAACTGGAGTTGGACTGATGCAGGTCTGGGATTCACTTTACTTGGTCTATCATGTGGATTATCCAGTTATCTCCCAGCGATGTTGATTCGCCGTACCGGTGTCCGGGCTACCTTACTGATCGGTACACTAACTTTTATCACCGGCTTTTACATCCTCTACAACACTCACAATATCGCCGCTTATTTCACCGGTACAACACTACTAGGGATCGGTTTTAGTCTTATGGCTACTGTTCCCGGAACTTATGTCATCAGCCGACTTTTTGAAAAACAATCACTCGCTTTTGGTATCTATTTCACCATTGGAGGATTAGGTGGTGTGGTTGGTCCGTGGATCTATTTCCTGGCAACGGTATTTTGGGGAAACTGGCGTATGCACTGGGCAATTTCCGGAGTATTACTTACGTTGATCAGTCTATTGACCATTTTAGTTATGCGAGAAGGCAAAAAGGAAAATGCCCATGCTGAAAGAGTCAGCAAACATCAACAAGACCATGTCACTTCCAGTATCTATCGCACCAAAGAAATATGGAATGTCCGGCAAGCACTGCACACCTGGCAATTTTATGCCATTGCAGCCGCTTATACCTCTTTCTTACTCTGTGGGATAACCGTCAACAGTTTTGCTGTAGCTCATATTACTGAAAATGGATTCAGCGAATCTGTTGCTGCTTCTTCGCTCAGTATTTTAGCTTTTATTAACGCATTCTCAAGATTTGCAGGAGGTGCTGTTGGTGAATGGCTCGATCCCAAAAAACTGCTTATCGGCAGTCTGTCGATAATTATCTGTGGTCTTATCGCACTCAGTGCCGCCACCTCATGGACATTTTTAATCCTATTCACTTTGTGTATTGGTATCGGTTATGGCATGACCTTTCTGGCATCCAGCATATTACTGTTCAATTATTTTGGGCGCGCGCCCTATCTGGAATTATTCTCAGTGGTGAACTTAATCTCCACTATCGCGTGTTTCGCCCCTTTTCTGGTGGGAGCCATTAAGGATTATTCAGGTAGTTTCACACCCGCATTTCTTATTATTGCTATACCTGTGCTTACCATTCTGATTATCACATTTACGATGAAACCACCTTTACAAATAGCAAGGAAACATTCTGGCAACAGTTCCTTACTTAACTAAATTTAAAAATAAAATAGACCTGAAAAGGTATTCCTTACAACATAAAAAGAAGGAATCAATGATGGAAAATAAAGAATTCGGAGTATTTCTACCTATCGCTAAAGGTGGATGGATTATTTCTAAAAATACCCCACCACTGGATGCTTCTTATCAGCAAAACCGTGAAGCAGCTATTCTGGCTGATCAAATTGGCCTGGATTTTATTATGTCCATGAGTAAATGGCGTGGCTTTGGCGGCGAAACAGAACATTGGGGCAGTTCGCTGGAATCTGTCACAATGATGGCAGGTATTGCCGAAGTCACTCATCACGCCCGGCTTATCGCGACCATGCATGCCGGGCTACATAACCCTGCCGTGACAGCCAAAATGATCGCGACATTGGATCAGATAAGTCATGGACGTGCCGGACTGAACATCGTCTCTGGCTCCTTTAAAGACGAATTTGAACAAATGGGGGAATGGGATAGCAATTTAGATCACGATCAACGTTACGCAATGACCGAAGAATGGACTCAATTGATCAAACGACTTTGGTGTGAAAAGCAGGTTGATCATCAAGGGGATTACTTTAAATTAAATAATTGTGTTTCCGAACCCAAACCTATTTCCGTTCCTCGCCCTTATTTGGTATGCGCCGGTCAGTCAGAACGTGGGCTGCGTTTTAGTGTACGCCATACCGATGTGTGTTTTATTGGTGGTAAAGATGAAGAAGAAACACGACAAATCAGTCTGACAGCTAAACGTATTGCAGCAGAATACGGTACCACCGCCAAAACCTTTTGTATGAGTACGATTATCTGCGCTGAAACAGATGAAGAAGCTGAAACGCTGGCTCAGCTCTATCGTGATGGTCTGGATATAGAAGCAGTTAAAAGCATGATGCACAGTTTTGGCGTCGATGTTGGCGAAAAAAGTAATGCTATGGTTGAAAGATCCCAAAATGCCTTCATGACCCACACAGCTATTGGCAACCCGGAAACATGTCGCAAACAATTATCAGATTTACTACGTGAATGCGAACTAGATGGGGTCATGTTGATCTTCCCTGATTATGTTAAGGGCTTAACCACTTTCGGCGAAAAAATCCTGCCACAACTCAGAGCTGAATTTGCCTAAACATCGATAAAGAGGTCAACAAATAAAATACTGTTTTCCTCTCTTCTGGGAATGGGCTCGCGACAAACTTACCCATTCCCCAGATATCTACAATTATCCCTTTTGAACCTGCCGATGTAATCCGGTTCCTCGTAACAACCTAATTCCCAGCCAACTACCACACAAAGAAAGCAATAAGCTGCTGATTATTGGCAGTAAGAGCCACATCTGCCATTCTGGTTGCCATGGAAAATCAAAAACCTTTGTTTGCAACAACCAAAGCGCAACCTCCGCGCCTAATGCCGCCGCAAAACCCGCCATTAGCCCAAGCAAAGCAAATTCACTCCAGAGAGTACGACGCAGTAATTGCTTACTCGCTCCCAAGGTACGGTAAACGACTAGTTCAAGTTGCCGCCGGTGCATTCCTACCTGAATCTGTGCTAACAGGAGTAAGATGCCACATACCATGACCAACCCAACCATAACCTCCAGTGCCTTACCTACCTGTTGCAAAATATCCTGAATTTGCTTAATCATTGCCCCCGTATCAAGCAAACTCAATGTTGGAAACTGACGATTAAGTTCAGTCAGAAGGCGGCCATCACCTTCATAATGGAAGCTGGTCAACCAAGTTTGCGGCTGATTTTCCAATGTTCGTTTTGGGAAAATAAATATGAAATTTGGCCGCAAGCTTTCCCAATCCACCAACCGGATACTGCTGACTATGGCACTGAATTGCTGTGTATCGCCACTGAATGTCAGTTTATCACCGATTTTGATTGCCAAACGCTCAGCAACCCCCTGTTCAATAGAAACTTCATTTTCTTTTGGAGGCCAACTACCTTCTGTCAAAGTATTAAACGATGGTAGTTCTTCTTTCCATGTCAGGTTCAATTCTCGCCGCACAATGTTGCTGTCCGGTTCTTTGGTATCTGCCCACGCTATGGCTGATTGATCATTAATTTCCGTCAAGCGGGCCAATACCACTGGATAAAACTCCGCTGGTTTAACCTGATACTGAGCCAGTAAATGCTTTACCCGTGGAATTTGCTGTCCAGTCATATTAATCAGAAAATAGTTTGGGCTATCTGGTGGCAATTGTTGCTGCCAGCGGTCAAGTAAATCGCCCCTGACCGCCAACAACAAAGCAAGTAACATAAATGATAAAGAGAAAGCCGCCAATTGAGTCACCGTCTGAAATGGCTGCCGCAATAATCGGCTAACCGCTAAACGAAAACTGAGATGGCGGGATTTCAGATGACGCAATAGCCACAATCCTCCCCAACCGAGTACAGCCAATAACACGGCAACAATCATTACACCAGCAAGTAACGCCCATAACATAGGGCTGGTACCAGCCAGAAAAACCAGCCCACTAACCACAACCAATGTCACCAATGGCAAGTAATAGCGCAATGGCCAGATGGGGGCGATAATATCATCACGCAGTACCCGTGATGGCTGGGTTGCCATTAATTGCCTGTATGGACGTATTCCCACCAGCAAAGCAATCACAGATAATGCCCCCAATGCCCATACCCACGGCCAAAATCCTGCTTCTGGTAAAGTCTTCGGCAACATAGGTGCCAAAATATGCACTAGCAGATATTCAAACATTAATCCTAAAAGCGCGCCCACCAATGCTGCCGCACCCAATAACACCAACCACTGACCAATCACCCACTTACGCAAAGCCCAGCGCCCCGCACCAAGTGTTTTAAGTACAGCGATCAAGTCATGGCGGCTATGGCAATAGTGAGTCATTGATACTGCCACGGCAGCAACGGCAAGTAATAACGTGAGCAAAGCGGATAACAACAGGAATTGTTGCGCTCTTTCAATAGATTTTGCCAGCGCGCCACTATCCTGCTTCAAGGTATACCAGCGCTGATCAGCCTTAAGTTGTGGATCAATTAACTGCTGATATTGATAAACCGCTTCTTTATCACCGGAAAACATATAACGGTAAGTCAGTCGACTACCCGGCTGAATCGCACCGGTAGACTGGGCATCATCAAGACTGATTAAAATCCGCGGCGCAATCTGGAATGGATTGAAACCACTGTCTGGCTCCTGAATTAATTCTCCGCTGACTCTGAGTGTGGTGTCGCCTACATCCAGATTATCGCCAATTTTGATTTTCAACAGTTCAAGTAAGCGAGGAGCGACCAGAACAGTACCTTTTTCTGCTTTCAAACCGGGTGGATGAGTTTCCAACTTGCCATATAACGGATAGAGACTGTCTGCGGCTTTTACATTAGCCAGTTGAGGGATATCCCCCGCATAAGTCATCGTGGTGAAAGAGAGCTGGCTACTCAACTTTAACCCAAGATCTTTCGCCTGTTGTAACCATCTATTATCTACCGGATAAGATGCTCGCAGAACCAGATCACCGGCCAGAAAATCCCGGCTCTGGTAATGAACACTTTGATCAATGCGATCACTGATCCTGCCTAATGCCAACACGCAGGCTACTGCCAGAGTGAGGGATAACCAAACAATCAATAAAGAGGGAGTGCGCCATTCGCGCCAGAACCAGCGCCAAATCATCTTTCTTCCCTCAATGTTCCATCAACCAGCCGCAAGCAACGTTGGCAACGGGCAGCAAGCTGGCTGTCATGAGTAACCAGAATTAGCGTTGTGGCATAATCACGATTCAGAGAAAACAGTAAGTCAGCGATGCGATCACCGGTTTGTCGATCCAAATTACCGGTTGGTTCATCAGCAAACAGAATTTTGGGCTGGCTGCTAAATGCCCTAGCCAACGCCACCCTCTGTTGCTCTCCACCAGAAAGTTGTGCCGGCATATGTTTCAAACGCTTCCCCAATCCGAGTTGTTCAAGCAATTCGATTGCCTGCTTCTTACTACTATTTTCAGACTCACCACGTAATAAAGCAGGAAGCTGGACATTTTCCAATGCATTCAAAGTCGGAATTAACATAAATGACTGGAAAACAAAACCGACATTCTCAGCCCGTAGTTGTGCCCTCTGCTCTTCATTCATCTGGCTTAAATTATGTCCCAACAGCCGGACTTCACCGTCACTACCATCATCCAACCCGGCAATAATACCAAGCAGTGTGGATTTACCAGAGCCAGATTCTCCCACCAGAGCAATAGTCTGCGCAGGCTCGACAACCAGCCCGACTCCCTGCAATATAGTGATCCTGTGTTCCCCCTGACCAACGTGCTTACTGAGATGCTGAACTTCAAGAATATTTCCCGTTACCATTTACTTTTCCTATTACTATTGGTGTTATCCAGCGCCAGAGCTATTGCGGCGGATACCCTGCTGATTCTGGGTGATAGCCTCAGTGCAGGTTACCATCTGCCTGTTGAACAATCATGGCCTGCTTTGATGGAAAAAAAGTGGCAGAAATCCGGCAATAAAATCACTGTCATCAACGGCAGCATCAGCGGTAACACTGCTGCTCAGGGCCTTGAAAGGCTACCTGAATTACTTAAACAACATCAACCCCGTTGGGTACTGATAGAATTGGGTGCCAATGATGGATTACGCGGTTTTCCCCCACAACAAACAGAACACGATCTGCAACAAATCATCACCTTAGTGAAACAAGCCAATATTCAACCTTTATTGATGCAGATCCGTCTGCCACCAAACTACGGGCGCCGTTATACTGAATCTTTTGCCAGGATTTACCCCAGACTGGCAGAACATAATCAAATTCCCCTGCTCCCGTTTTATATGGAACAAGTCGCTATTAAACCGGAGTGGGTGCAACAAGACGGATTGCACCCTAATCTGGCCGCCCAGCCATTTATCGCTAATTGGATGTCTGACACACTATCAGCACATCTTAATTATTCTTAAGTAGTAAACTATTAGTTTCAACAAATTGATGTATATAAACAGGTAAAGTTATGCAAAAGTCAGTTCTTATCACCGGCTGTTCCAGTGGAATCGGTCTGGTAGCGGCTAAAACACTACATCAACGGGGCTACCGAGTATTAGCAGCCTGCCGAAAACCCGCAGATTTACAGCATATGCGCGAGCTAGGACTGGAACCTATCGAATTGGATCTTGATGACAAAATGAGTGTTGAACGTGCCGCTGCCGAGGTCATCAGGCTAACCAATGGCCGCCTTTACGGACTGTTTAATAATGGCGGCTTTGGTATTTATGGCCCTTTGAACACTATCAGTCGTGAACAACTGGAACACCAATTCTCTACCAATCTGTTTGGTACACATCAACTTACCTGTTTACTACTCCCAACCATGCAACTTCATGGTGAAGGTCGTATTATCCAAACCAGTTCGGTTATGGGACTAATTTCAACCCCAGGCCGTGGTGCTTACTCTGCCAGTAAATATGCTCTGGAAGCATGGTCAGATGCGTTAAGAATGGAGTTGGCAGGTACCGGCATTAAAGCCAGCTTGATTGTGCCAGGTCCGATAAAAACACGTTTTACCGAGAACGTGAATCAGACACAAAGTGATAAGCCGGTCAAAAACCCCAGCATTGCCCGCCATTTTACACTGACACCCGAAGCCGTTGTGCGTAAATTGATTCACGCTTTAGAAAGCCCGAATCCTAAATTACGTTATCCAGTGACTTGGATAACTCACGCGGTAACCATTATGCGCCGGATTTTACCGGGAAGATTAATGGATAAGATACTGACTAAACAGAGTGGTACAACTTGAAAGTTAGGAAAGTAACCTCATCTGTTCAATAATACCCTACAACACCGAATTTAAGAGACTCATTATATGCTAACAACCACTACTGGAATTGACATCAACGAAAGTAATCTGCATCAAACTATTGAACAGTCTATGACTGTGCCGGTTTTATTTTATTTCTGGTCTGAACGTAGCCCTCACTGTCAGGAATTAAGTGTAACGCTGGATAAACTAGCCGCAGAATATGCCGATCAATTGGTCCTGGCAAAAGTGGATTGCGATAAAGAACAAATGATCGCAGCACAATTTGGTTTACGAGCCATTCCTACTGTTTATATTTTGCAACAAGGCCAACCCGTAGACGGTTTTCAGGGCCCACAACCCGAAAAAGCTATCAGAGAGATGCTTACTCGCGTATTGCCTAAGCCGGAAGAGTTAAAAGCGGCTCAAGCTGAGGAACTTATCGCAGAAGGAAAACATCAGGAAGCACTACCGTTATTGAAAGAAGCCTGGCAATTAGCCCCCAAAAACAGTGAAATTGCACTAATGTTGACCGAAGTGCAAATTATGCTCAATAATATACAAGAAGCCCAGGAAATTCTGAATCTTATTCCATTACAGGATCAAGACTCACATTATCATAGTTTACTGGCTCAAATTGAGTTACAAAAGCAAGCCGCGGATACACCGGAGATCCAACAATTGCAACAAGAATTCTCCATTCAACCGGAAAATGCAGAATTGGCGGTTAAACTCGCGCTGAAATTGCACGAAGTCAGTCGTAATGAAGAAGCTCTGGAATTATTACTGGGCTTCCTGAAAAAGGATCTTTCTGCTGCCAATGGTGCAATACGGAAAACAATGATGGATATTATGTCTGCAATGGGAACCGGTAATGCTCTGGCTTCGAAATATCGTCGCCAGGTTTATTCGCTGCTTTACTGATTTATTTGATTAAGGAATTGCTATGGATTTATTTGCTTTTGGTGCCGTACCTATTCTGATATTCATTGCGGTGGTGATTGTATTTACTTGCGTAAAAACAGTACCGCAAGGTTATCAATGGACAGTAGAACGCTTTGGCCGTTATACCCGAACTTTATTGCCGGGTCTGCATATTATTATCCCTTTTATCGACCGCATTGGCCGTAAAATTAACATGATGGAACAAGTGCTGGATATTCCTTCACAGGAAGTTATTTCCCGCGATAACGCCAATGTGACCATTGATGCGGTCTGCTTTATTCAGGTCGTCGATCCTGTTCGGGCTGCCTATGAAGTCAGCAACCTTGAGCTGTCCATCATTAACCTGACAATGACTAACTTCCGTACTGTTCTGGGTTCGATGGAACTGGATGAAATGTTATCTCAACGTGACTCCATCAACAGCCGCCTACTGCATATCGTCGATGAAGCGACTAACCCATGGGGAGTAAAAATTACCCGTATTGAGATCCGTGATGTTCGTCCACCGAAAGAACTGATTTCTGCCATGAACGCCCAAATGAAAGCAGAACGTACAAAACGTGCTGATATTCTGGAAGCGGAAGGTATCCGTCAGGCTGCTATTCTGAAAGCAGAAGGTGAAAAACAGTCTCAGATTCTAAAAGCAGAAGGGGAACGTCAGTCTGCATTCCTTCAGGCAGAAGCGCGTGAACGTGCCGCCGAAGCAGAAGCACGGGCAACCAAAATGGTTTCTGATGCGATTGCTGACGGTAACATGCAAGCAATTAACTACTTTGTTGCCCAGAAATATACGGATGCACTAACCTGTATTGGTGCCTCCAATAACAGCAAAGTGATTATGATGCCTCTGGAAGCCAGCAATCTGATGGGTGCTATTGGCGGTATTACTGAACTGATTGGCGAAAGCAAAAAAGGTAAGTAAACATGATTGCACAGATTACAGATCAGATCCCTTGGCTCTGGTTCTCCTTCGGGGGCTTACTGTTAATCGCAGAGCTTCTGGGAACCGGCGGCTATCTATTATGGACGGGTACAGCCGCTATCGTTGTTGCACTTGTCACTTGGTTTCTGCCGGGAATAAGCTGGGAATGGCAAGGTATTCTGTTTGCAACTCTGACACTGCTATCTGCGATACTGTGGCGCTACTGGTTACGTCGTCACCCGGCAAAAGGTAACGATACACTGAATCAGAAAGACCACCAGCTCATCGGTATCCATACCAAACTGACCGCCGATACCGAAAATGGTTACAGTCGGGTCAAGCTTGCTGATGGCAGTTGGCGAGTTCACTGTGACAGTGAACTACCAGCCAACACCGAAGTAGAAGTCATTGCTGTTGATGGTATTACTCTGAAAGTAAAACCCATCAATTCTCAGTGATGAAGGCAACAACCCGATAAATGATCTATGATGGGGCATGCAGCCCCGTCATCTCCAGGGCACTCTTCCGCCAAAGAAAGCAATTTACTTCTGATTTTCTGTAACTCTTCAATCGTCTTTTCTATCTCAGCCACTTTATGCAGCGTTGCCGCTTTTACATCGGCACTGTGACGATTGGGGTCGCGAAATAACATTAAAAACTCACGACATTCATCAAGCGTAAAACCGACCTGTTTCGCCTGCCGCAACAGCGTTAATTCATCAATATGTTTCTGCTGATAATAACGGTAGCCGTTATCTCCTCTTTCAGGCGGTGTGATCAGATCCTTTTCTTCATAAAACCGAATAGCTTTGCTGGTCAGACCGGTTTTTCGAGCAATTTCACTGATGTTCATTTTTTCCTCTTGACCTTCCCCTGACGGGAAGGTTTAACCTTCGTAACAAGCCAGAGATTCACTTGGGTTGTAGTAAATATAATCAACAATTATTACACAAGTGTAAAAAATAATTACGTCACTATGTATTAGGAGGTTTTTTTATGTCACATACAACTATTTTAACCTTACAGGGACTCTCCTGTATGCACTGTGTTAACCGTGTGAAAAAAGCACTGGGAAATCGTGCAGACGTGGAACAGGCAGAAATTACTCTCAATTACGCCAAAGTCACTGGCGAAGCCTCCCCTAAATCCTTAATCGAAACGATTAAGGAAGCCGGTTATGATGCCGAAATTGCCAGCCAGCCTGATATCGAACTGGCACTATCTGGCCTCAGTTGCATGCATTGTGCCGGTACAACACGTAAAGCTCTGGAAGCTGTAGATGGCGTTGTTGCCGCAGACGTGAATACTAAAACAGCCAAAGTGTATGGCAAAGTCGATACCGATATGTTGATTGCCGCAGTTGAACAGGCGGGTTATCACGCAGAACTGGCTTCTGGACAAAACTTCCCAAAATCTGAGCCGCTGACAATACCTGCTTCAAATAGACCGGAACCTTTGGCAGCGGCAATCTCTTCTGTTCCGGTCGAAAAAACCGATGAATTCGTTATCAGTGATAGCGATGACAGTATCCAGTTGCTGCTGGATGGCATGACTTGTGCCAGTTGTGTGAATAAGGTTCAGAAAGCGTTGCAGAGTGTCGAAGGCGTGGAAAATGCCAGAGTAAACCTTGCTGAGCGCAGCGCTTTAATTACCGGTAGCGCATCACCTGACGCACTAATTCAAGCCGTGGAAAAAGCCGGATACGGAGCAGAACTGATTCAGGATGAAGCCGAGCGTCGTGAACGTCAGCAACAAGTTTCTGAAGCCAATATGCGCCGTTTTCGCTGGCAGTCAGCATTAGCATTGGTCGTCGGTATTCCAGTGATGGTGTGGGGTATGATGGGCGATAATATGATGCTCACGCCAGAAAACCAGACTATCTGGCTGACTATCGGGATTATTACGTTTGCTGTGATGATCTTTGCTGGTGGTCATTTCTATCGCAATGCATGGCAAAGCCTAAAAAACGGCAATGCCACCATGGACACACTCGTAACATTGGGAACAGGTGCAGCCTGGCTTTACTCTATCAGTGTCAACCTATGGCCGGATGTTTTTCCACCACAAGCACGCCATCTTTATTACGAAGCCAGCGCTATGATTATCGGTTTGATAAATTTGGGTCATGCTTTAGAACAACGTGCTCGTCAACGTTCCTCAAAGGCGTTGGAACGTTTACTGGATCTGACACCACCGACTGCCCGTGTAGTGACAGAAGATGGCGAAAAAGAGATACCATTGGCTAATGTTAAACCGGGCATGATATTACGTTTGACGACCGGTGATCGTATCCCCGTTGATGGTGAAATCATTCAAGGTGAAGTTTGGATAGATGAAGCAATGTTGACCGGTGAACCGATTCCCCAGCAAAAATCCAAAGGCGATAACGTTCATGCCGGTACGACTGTACAGGATGGCACAGTACTATTTACTGCCGCCGCAGTGGGTAATCAAACGGCATTAGCACGGATTATCAAACTGGTCCGTCAGGCACAAAGCAGTAAGCCAGAGATTGGTCAGTTGGCAGATAAAATTTCCTCAGTGTTTGTTCCGGTTGTCGTCGCGATAGCTCTGATTTCAGGTGCTATTTGGTACTTCATTGGCCCAGCACCACAGATTATGTATTCGTTAGTCATTATTACCACGGTGCTGATTATTGCCTGTCCTTGTGCCCTTGGGCTGGCAACACCTATGTCGATTATTTCTGGCGTTGGTCGAGCAGCAGAATTCGGTGTTTTGGTTCGGGATGCCGATGCCTTGCAACAAGCCAGCAAATTGGACACGATTGTCTTCGATAAAACCGGAACGCTGACTGAAGGCATGCCACAAGTTACTGATATCCATACTTTCAATGGGTACAGTGAACAAGAAGTATTGTGTTGGGCAGGCGCACTGGAAAATGGTTCGAACCATCCATTAGCCAAAGCGATACTTGCCAAAACCGCAGGATTGTCATTACCGCAAGTTGAACAATTTCGCACTATAGCTGGGCTGGGTATCAGTGGTGAAGTACATGGCACAACCTTGTTGTTGGGTAATCAAACATTGCTGGAACAAAATCAGGTTGATACAGAGGAACTAAAACCACTGATTGCCCAACAGGCAGAGAAAGGCATCACACCGGTTCTTCTGGCTGCGGGCGGTAAAGCGGCAGCAGTGTTATCAATTCGCGATCCACTTCGTAAAGATACTATTACTGCATTGGAACGATTACATCATCAGGGCTACCGTTTAGTGATGCTGACCGGCGATAATCCAGTGACTGCCAATGCGATTGCGCAAGAAGCAGGGATTGATGAAGTTATCGCAGGTGTGTTGCCTGATGGCAAAGCTGAGGTTATCCAGAAACTTCAGGCGGCAGGTCGCAAGGTTGCTATGGTGGGGGATGGTATTAACGATGCCCCTGCACTGGCGCGGGCTAATGTCGGGATTGCCATGGGCGGTGGTAGTGATATCGCGATTGAAACCGCGTCGATGACCCTGATGCGCCACAGTTTGCATAGTGTCGCTGATGCGGTTGAGTTGTCTAAAGGAACGCTGCGCAATATGAAACAGAACCTGCTAGGGGCATTTATCTACAATATACTGGGTATTCCAATCGCAGCCGGGGTGCTCTATCCATTTACCGCAACATTGTTAGATCCCGTGATAGCGGGTGCAGCAATGGCGCTTTCTTCAATTACGGTGGTAAGTAATGCTAACCGTTTGTTGAGATTTAAGCCTAAATCATAATGCATCGACTTGGTTAGATCGTAAAAGTGCGGTATCTATGATCGCACTTTACATTTCTCACCTATCTGACTGACAAATTAACAGCCAAGGCGTACTGGTTTGTTTAAGTGACAGATTGCATTACATCTTTGTTACCTTCTATTTCTGAATTACTCCGGTTATGACCACTTCTGCTGGCTGCGATCAATGTAGCCCAGTCATCGGGTGGATTTCCCCGTCCCAGCATCTTCTCGAAGACCGCATAGGGGTCGGACTTACTACCTTCCGAACGCAACGTCTCCTCATCGTTGACCCAAGCATACACAATGACCTTAGCCTTGGAATCATAACGGAAGAATAGGAGAAACCTTCGACCAATTTTAGATCGACGCCAATGGCGATAGGCGGACCCCAAAGTATTTCCTTGCCGATACTCGCCTCGGGAGGGATCACTTGGCACCACATCTAGAATCAATTTACTTAGTGCTCGAAACAACTTGACGTTAGCATTGCTCTCAAACTTGTCAGGGTCACTCTGCTCAGCCCTTTTTACTGCGTCATGCAGCTTCTGAAGCTGCTGTATTACACAGGAGTGATACAACAGTGTCCATCCATGTCGTTGCATCAAATTACCACATCTCCGTCAATGTCTTCATTTAGATCAATAGTATGATCAGCATTGTATTGCATAGCCTCGTATAACTCTTTAGGTAAACCATTCACATGGCGCCCAGCTCGAATGTCCGCAGACAGTAGATCAAGGAATGCCCCAATAACAGGATCTTCGTGTTCAGCCCCGGCGCGAGTCATGACTACTTCACCACCACGCAGCTCAAAGGCCAGCTTGCTACCTGTATCAATACCTAATGCCTGACGGATAGGCTTAGGTAACGTTATCTGACCTTTGGAAGTCAATGTTGCAAGTTCATAGATAGATATCATAGTAACTCTCCAGTTATTACTTTAATTAAATGGTAAGGAATATTCCTTACATAATTAAGGTAATCTTGTATGCTGATAGAAGTAAAGAAATATCAATGGAAATAAGTAAAGATACAGCAGAAGTACAGCTGTAATATTAACTTGAAAATGGTTAGCCTAAATAAATGCTGAACCGGAGACACAAATGGGACGACTGATTAAACACCTTACTAATATGCTGGGGCTAAGTTCTTCCCGCCGTTATCCTTATCCAGCTTATGATATTACTCTGACAGGTGACAAACATTTGCATCTGGTGGGCAGTATTCATATGGGGACTGAAAATATGTTTCCACTTTCTCAAATATTAATGGATCAGCTTAATCAATCCGATACATTAATTGTGGAAGCAGATGTTACTCAAGCAGGTTTCCCATTTCATAACGAATTTCAATCACACCTCCGTATCGAACAACGTCTATCTTATGAGATGTATCAGGATTTTCGGCGCTATTGCAATGAAATTCGCCAACAAGAAGAACCACTCAATTTATTACCTTCATGGCAAATCGCGTTAATTTTGCAAGCTGGACAAGCACAAAACCTTGGATTACACCCCCACTACGGTATTGATTATCAGCTACTGAATGCGGCCAAAGCACAAGGAAAAATGATCACCGAGCTTGAGGGGACTGACTCACAGATTCATTTACTTAATCAGCTCCCGAATAATGGTCTGTCACTACTAGAAGATACATTGTTACATTGGCACGCCAACGCCCGTGCTTTACAAACAATGATAAGCTGGTGGATGGATTATCAACCTAAACAGCAAACACATTCTTTACCAACAACTTTCAGTGAGGATATCTATCAACTACTGATGATTGATCGTAACAGACAGTGGAATAAATACTTACGGGAATTGCCTGCCGGGCGGTATCTGGTTGTTGTTGGTGCTTTGCACCTGTACGGCGAAAGCAATTTACTTCAGATGTTGCTAGAAGAATCGAGATAAAAAAAGGCCAATATTTCTATTGGCCTATCAAAGAGGAATAACCTGTTATTTTCGTTATTCTTATTATTCGGAGTATCACCTACAGGCAACAGAGCCATAATCAGAGTACCAATTTCAAGATTCCATTTCATCCATTGTCCTTAATTATAAAATTATTCTATGTAATGAAATTGTGACACTAGTGATCATTTTACAAAAGAAACAGAACGTTAACTTTACTTTCATATTTTTAATATCACCTGAAAAGGGCTGCCAGATTGCAGCCCTTATTTGATTTATACTTTATCCGGGGTCATTGATAAACAATTTCACCTTTTGGCTCATAGACAGTCGCTTTCAAGGGTGAATGCTTCTCGATATAATCTTTCAGAACTTCTGCATCAACAAAACCCATGTTGACATAGGCCGGATGATTATCCAGACGAGGGTAACCATCACCACCGATAGCATTAAAGTCAAGCATTGCCAGGCGGTAAGGTTTATTGGGTTCCAGTGGCTTCCCTCCTATTTTTACATCTTTAACACCCTTGCCATCAGCAATCAAATTGACATTCAAGAACTGAGCATAAGCACCAGAGTCAACTTTCATGTTAGCAACTACTGCCAGATACTTTTCAACTTCGCTACCTTTCAGATCAACATAAACCAATGAGTTGGCAAATGGATGCACTTTCAGTACATCTTTATAAGTGATATCGCCGGATTCAATTGAATCACGAATACCGCCGCCACTTATAATAGCGAAATCAGCATTAGCGCGTTCCATCAAAGCAGAAAGGATAACATGAGCCATATTGGTCTGAATAAAACGAACCTTGTTGCGATCACCTTCCAGTTTACCCTCAACAGAACCCACTTTTACGTTTAACTGTTTATCACCTTTATTCTGGTAAGGTGTTAGCAACTTTATCATCTCCGGGTTTTGAGCAATTTCATGAGTGTAATAAACTCGTTCAGTAGAACCGTCTGGTTTTTTCACATTTTTATTAAGATTAATGGGAATTAACTGATAATGTGTCAGCTTAAATTCACCATTGCGGAACTCAAAATCAGCACGGCCAACATATTTACCCCACTCGTGCGCCTGAACAATCCAAGTACCATTCTGACGATCAGGCGAACATGGCGTTCCCGGTACATAATCGATCTGTTTGTAGTTTTTATTTTCCGCAGACATACAAACCGGATCTTGTGAATGGCCACCTACAATCATATCCAAATAACCCGCAGGCAAACTACGCGCCATTTCAACATCACCCGGCGCGTTAGAACCATGATTACCGTTGTCATAGTGCCCCATATGGGTTGCTGCAATAATCACATCTGGTCTTTCATTTTTTTTCAGTTCCTCTACGACCGTTTTCGCTTCTATCGCGGGAACGCGAAATTCAACATTAGGGAAATTAGCAGGGTTACCGATTTTCGCCGTATCATCAGTCGTCAGGCCGATAACCGCAATTTTCACCCCTTGTTTATCAAAGATGGTATAAGGCTTGAACAAACGTTTACCGGTGCCAGTATCGTAAATATTGGCCGCGAGGAACGGAAATTTCGCCCATTTTTCCTGCTGACGCAATACTGACAGCGGATTATCAAACTCGTGGTTACCCAACGCCATTGCATCATAACCTACCAGATTCATTCCTTTAAAATCAGGCTCCGCATCTTGCAGATCAGACTCTGGTACACCAGTATTAATATCTCCACCGGAAAGCAATAACACACTGCCGCCTTTCTTGGTGACTTCTTGACGGATTTCATCAACAACTGTTTTTTGAGCGGCTAAACCATATTCACCGTGGTCGTTATACCAAAAATGCCCATGATGGTCGTTAGTGTGCAAAATAGTAATGTCATAGGTTTTATCTTTTTCCCATGCATTTGCCATTGCTGGAAGTAATGTCATAGAAACAACCAAAGCACAAGCTGAGGTCTTAAACGAAAACTTCATGGTATATCTCCATGTTTTTTTAAGTGAATTGCCATGCAAGAACAGCTTCAAAAGCTAACAAGGCGGGATTAACAAATCATTTCTGAGATAGGTTACGTTATGTGATTATTAGAACATGTTTCGTTTCATTTTTTTGAGCGTATCATCAAACTATCTACGGTGTAGTAAAAAATTAACTATCAGCCTAATATATAAAATGTAACAAATAACGAACAAACTCACCCCCTAAGACAAGCTGGCAGTCAATATGAGCGAACAGAGCAACACAACTACAGTCTCCTCTCATGCAAGTAAAACCAAGAACACCGTTTTTACTATTCTTGGGGCGATTAGCATCTCACACTTATTGAACGATATGATCCAATCGCTGATCCTAGCGATTTATCCTTTATTACAATCAGAATTCAACTTGAGTTTTGTGCAAATCGGTATGATCACGTTGACCTACCAAATTACCGCGTCGCTATTACAGCCACTGATAGGTTTCTATACCGATAAACATCCACAGCCTTATTCATTACCTATTGGGATGAGTTTTACCTTATCGGGCCTGCTACTGCTGGCTCATGCTAACAATTTCCCGTTAGTTCTATTAGCATCTGCATTAATTGGCACTGGCTCTTCGGTATTCCATCCAGAATCATCGCGCGTAGCACGCATGGCATCTGGGGGCCGTCACGGACTGGCTCAATCGCTCTTTCAGGTCGGCGGTAATTTTGGCAGTTCTCTTGGGCCTTTATTAGCCGCTGTATTTATTGCGCCTTATGGCAAAGGCAATGTTGGTTGGTTCTCGCTGGCAGCATTACTGGGAATTATCGTGCTGTTGCAGATCAGTAAATGGTATAAGGCTCAGAATTATATTAAGAATAATCAAGTCAGAACGGCTCCTGTCGTTAAAGTTTTACCAAAAAAAGCCGTGATAGGCTCTCTGATTATTTTGTTAATTTTAATATTTTCCAAATACTTTTATCTCACCAGTATCAGTAGCTATTATACTTTTTACTTAATACACAAATTTGACATTTCCGTACAAAGCGCCCAGCTTCATCTGTTTGTTTTTTTATTCGCAGTTGCAGCCGGAACCATTATTGGGGGACCTCTTGGCGATAGAATCGGCAGGAAGTATGTCATCTGGATATCTATCCTCGGAGTAGCCCCTTTTACATTAGTTCTGCCTTACGCTTCTCTGTACTGGACAAGTATTCTGTCAGTGATTATTGGTGTGATTCTGGCATCTGCGTTCTCTGCAATCCTGGTATACGCACAGGAACTTATTCCCGGTAAAACCGGGATGATATCCGGTCTATTTTTCGGACTCGCTTTTGGTATGGGAGGTATCGGCGCAGCGGTACTTGGTAACATTGCGGACAGAACAAGTATTGAACTAGTTTATCAGATTTGTGCTTTTCTACCGTTACTTGGAATATTTACCGCTTTATTACCTAATATAGAAGACAATAACTAGAAAAATCACCATAATAGCCCCACATAAAAGTCATTTTTTATGTGGGAATAGCCTTTATATACCTCATAAATAATCAAATATATCAATACAAATCCCTGTTACGGGTGATTTAATCCTTTCAATCGATATTTTTTGATGTTTCATTCATTTTTTTAGCGAATTTACCTCAAATTATCTATAAAATACTATTACACCTACCTCTTCACTATGCTATTTAATAGCCTCAGCAAGAAGGAATCTTAATGGAGCATTCGACACCACTTATCACCACTCTCGTTGGCGGGTTTGTCCTCGCTTATTTGCTTGGCATGCTGGCACAACGCCTGAAAATCTCACCACTGGTCGGTTACCTTACCGCCGGTGTACTCGCAGGCCCTTTCACTCCTGGTTTTGTCGCTGATGCCTCACTGGCACCGGAACTGGCAGAAATTGGTGTTATCTTATTAATGTTCGGTGTCGGGCTACACTTTTCACTTAAAGATCTGCTGGCAGTAAAATCCATTGCTATCCCTGGCGCTATTGCGCAAATATTGGTCGCAACACTGCTTGGTGTAGGACTATCAGCAATACTGGGTTGGGAATTATTTAGCGGTATCGTCTTTGGCCTCTGTTTATCAACCGCCAGTACCGTTGTTCTGCTACGAGCGCTAGAAGAGCGTCAATTGATTGATAGCCAACGAGGTCAGATAGCCATCGGCTGGCTGATTGTCGAAGATCTGGCAATGGTGCTGACTCTGGTATTACTGCCTGCTGCTGCCGGTATCCTTGATAATAAGGAAACCAATATCGGACAGTTAATTATGGAACTTGCGATTACAGTCGGAAAAGTTGTTGCCTTTATTTTACTGATGATTGTTGTTGGGCGCCGTCTGATCCCATGGATACTGGCAAAAACCGCCAGTACCGGCTCCCGAGAACTGTTCACCCTCGCTGTATTAGTCATTGCTCTGGGTATCGCTTACGGCGCTGTTACGCTGTTTGACGCCTCATTCGCACTAGGTGCATTCTTCGCCGGTATGGTACTGAACGAATCAGAACTCAGCCACCGCGCCGCTCAAGATACGCTGCCGCTCAGAGATGCTTTCGCCGTCTTGTTCTTCGTGTCCGTTGGTATGCTGTTCGACCCAATGGTACTCATCCAGCAGCCACTGGCGATACTGGCAACGCTAGCAATTATTATTATCGGTAAATCTGCCGCTGCCATGTTACTAGTGAAAATGTTCGGCCATTCACGCCGTACTGCACTAACAATTTCGGTCAGTCTAGCTCAAATCGGTGAATTTGCCTTTATTCTGGCAGGTCTTGGTGTTGCACTTGGCCTACTTGATGGGGATGCCCGTAATCTTGTTCTGGCTGGTGCAATTGTTTCTATTATGCTGAACCCAGTTCTGTTCAGCTTGCTGGATCGCTATCTGGAAAAAACAGAAACTATTGAAGAACAATTATTAGAAGAAACTCTGGAAGAAGAAACTCAAATTCCTGTCGATATCTGTGGTCACACTATTATTGTCGGCTATGGACGTATCGGCAGTTTGCTATGCCAACGCCTACAGGAACAAGAATTCCCTCTAGTTGTTATTGAAAATACCAGAGCCAAATTTGAAGAACTTGGTGAGCAAGGTATCAGTGCCGTCATGGGCAACGCCGCTAGCAAAGATATTATGTCATTGGCGCGCCTGGACTGTGCCTGTTCCCTATTACTGACAATACCGAATGGCTATGAAGCAGGTGAGATTGTTGCCAGTGCAAGAGAGGTTCGGCCAGATCTGAATATTATCGTTCGAGCTGACTATGATGACGAAGTGACCTATATCATGGAGCGTGGAGCTAGCCATGTCATTATTGGCGAGCACGAAATTGCCAAAACAATGGCAAATGTGTTGGCAAGCAGTAAAAGCCAAGGCCATTTAGTTGAGCCTCCCCCTGCATCACCTTTTGTGCCATTAATTTGAGGAAACGCAGAGCCTCTGATGGAATAATTCTTCATTCTCATCGCTGAGCTGGACCATGACTTTACCCTGTATTCTATGACACCACATGAGCCGTTCTGACCACTTCAAGTAGCAGTGATAGGAACGGCTCAGAGAGAACAACACTTTCATTAAAACAGAAATTGAGACAAAGAAACCCTACACAATCCGTCTCTCCATACCCCCAATATGAAAAGACCAATAGGACGACAGCACCAAAGCTCTACGTCAGAGATATAAAACACCTTTTATTGACGTATAAAACATTGAGAACGAAAAAACAGATAATACTAAAGAAGCAAGACGATAAAACAGTTCGGGTTTTAAACAGCTTCTTCCCATATTTCCCAGATATAGCACTTTTCCCGCGCCCACCCAAATCAGGGAAACAGGTAATAACGCACAAACAAAAGTCATCATTGAAAGAGTATATTCTGACCACACAGTAAATGCCGTAAGAGGAAATATGTATGTAGCAAACACAAAAGCTTTAGGATTAAGCAAAGTAGCAAATAATACCGTACCAAAATGAACTTTTGCCTCCCCTTTACCTAATGAGAAATGCCAAACTTTAAAAGCCAAATAAGCAATGTATGTCGAAGCGCAGAGCTTTAAGGCAACCAACAACCATATGAAAGTGTGAGAGATTGTAGATAAAAACACCCCCCACAAACTAATTGCTGTTAAATAACCAAACGCCTCAGCCAAAATCAGCCTGAGTGTACTAATAAAACCATGTGAATATCCAGATGATACCAAAAGAGTATTTGTTGGTCCTGGCATAATTAAGACCATACTCACCATACTGGCAATGATTATATAATCGTAATAGCTATTCATAGTATCCTCAATGGCTGTTATATATAATAATTAATCATTTGAAGTGTAATAGGAAACTCTTAATATAAACTTCATCATGTGCCTTTATCTCCTTAAATTAATAATCATAAAATTATTGTCATTAAATATCATTACTCTCACTTAGCAGCGACCAACTGCATCTTTTGTTAGAATGTTAATAATCTCAATCTCTCCGATTTAATAAAAAACCAGATAAAAAAACCTGTACAAATATCGGCAACAAAACCAAACAATTGCGACAGGCAATAAATATTTCACTGAATGATCTTTCTAAATTATCAAGCATCTCTAGAGCTGCACTATCGAAACCAGAATCGATAAACCCTAACCTAAGTATCGATACACTAGATTCCATCGCCATTGCACTACGCCTCCCTTTTGGCGATCTCCTGACAGGAAATAACGAACAGCATCCCTATTTAGAAAAATGCCAATCTATGAAAGGATACTATGCAAAAAAATATAAATTTCTGTATCGGCTCAAGACATGTAAAATAAACATGACATTTCCAATTCATATAAACTAATATCACTCCCATATATCACTAATAAAGAAATATTTTCCAACCGACTATCTTGATTCTAGTTAACAGAATCAGCAATTGTAAAGGTCAGGTGAAAAATTTTTTATAAATTTCGATTCTAACTCAGTCCATCCTTTAACCAAGCTAAGATTTCCCTAGCATAAATCGCAAAATCAAGGGGTTTTATCTATGATTTTTTCCTCAATCATTCTCATTATAAATACAGAAAATAAAATAATTCCATTCCTACATTTGGCAGTAACCATAAAAAAATAATGGGTAAAATAACAATATTCTTGCAAGTAAAATGCTTACACTATAACTAATTCAGTTAAGGTAACATTCACCAATAAATAATTTTTACCTACTGTTTACTTTCTAAATTTCATCGACTCTTTCCAGCGTTCATTTCCATTTAAGAAAAACAATCACTGAAATTATTAATATGACTTCCTTCTACAATACTTAATTAAATCGCTAACATAGGACGCCCCCATACTCACGATTGTTAATAATGACACTTTCTTCAGAAACTATAAAATCAGACTTCCATTGTATATATTTTGAATATGCTTAACAGCAATGTAATTATGTTTCACTTACTATGAGAAACTGAGATAGATTACCAAGATTAATCATATAACCGACAATGGAGGTTGAAAATCACACTAACCATTTGAGTGATAGTAAAGTAAAAAACTATTTTACGCAGAAAACTAAGATATACAAAAAAAATTAAATCAAACGATTAATTTAAATTTATAACACAATGAAATAAAAAGACATTTTAATAATTTAAAAAAAAACACCATTTTTTTTATTTAAGTTGTTGAAAAAGATCATATTTTAGTTAATACTCCCCAACGTCGAGTGATAATAGTCCTACAGAAAGATGAAAATTCCGAATTGAAAATAAATTGAAGACATTAGAAAAAACTTATTGCTATCGTAACGTAACGAGGATGGCATTTTTTCTAATTCTATTCCAAAAAAGTTTTTCACTGCATTATAGCAATCATCTTGTAAGAATTTCATTACTGATATGGCAATTTATCGCTTGCAATATTGTAACAAAAATAAGAATCATTATCGATAAAGCTAACATACTTACAGTAAAAGATGCTATTTGAGAGAACAAAAAACAGACTTTATTGTGCCAGAATTAATATCAGAGATTATTATCAATAAACATGATGATATACTAAAAATAAATATTGCCTTGAATACCCATAAGAGAATAACGACAATTATTCAAAAATGGTGATATATGCAAGCTACAGTAAACGGGAAATAAGTGCCAAAATGGGTGCGGTTTATTCATCATCGAAATGATCAAGGAGACTATACAAGAATTCTTCATTAGTAAAAAATTGCTTATTCACATCGATTAAAAAAGACAAAAATAGAGGTAAACTCAATTGAGTTTCACACCGCTATAAAAATGTCTGCAATCATATAATCAACTACTAAATTATAACTTTAGTTAGATATAGAATTTTATTATATAGACAAAACTAAAACACATATTTATTAAGGTAAGGTATTTTTAAATGAAAAAGAATTTTATTTGGGCTTCTTTAGTGATGATATTAGGGACTTTTAGCAGTTTCAGTGCATTATCTTATGATGGGAAAATTCAATTTAAAGGTAAGATTATTGAAAATGGATGTACTGTAGCTGCGGGAACAGCGGGAAAAGACATTACCGTAGATTTCGGTAAGTTGTCAAAAAACGTATTTCAAAATAACTTGGGTGCTATTGAAATAAATACGGTTGGAAAAAGTGAAAACTTCACTATAAATTTATCCGCCTGTAGTGTTACCAGAAATCTGGGAATCTTATTCACTGGTACTTCAGATGATGGTAATAGAAATTTTTATGCTTCAGGGGTTGATGGGGTAGGCATTAAAATACACAAACAAGGTAGTGATACAGCAATAGCCCCGGGAGTAAATGTCGCTGACATCGCTACAATCGTTTCAAACAAAGCAGCTATGAATTTCATAGCAGAATTAGTTGCAACAAAAACGACTATTGTTCCTAATGACATTAATCAAACACTCAATTTCACAATCATATATCCATAATTACCAAATAAATATCTTTAATTAGTAAAGGAGTAAAAATGCTTCGCTTTATTACTCCCTTTTTACTTGTCTTTTTTATAGGACAAGTACAAGCAGGGATTACCTTAGGCGGAACCCGCCTTATCTATAATGGCTCACAAAAAGAAGCCACGATTTCTATCACCAACTCGGATACAGAAAGACCTTATCTTGTTCAATCATGGGTAGATAATATCGATAATAGTCAAAACAAAGTGCCGTTCATTATTACACCACCATTGTTTAAGATGGCGAAGGAAAGCGAGCATCAAATCCGTGTTTCATATGTGGGAAATTATCTACCATCGGATCGGGAGTCGATATTTTTGCTCAATGTTAATGCAATTCCGGCGGTTGAAAAAAATGACAACAGCAAGATGATCATAACCATCAAAAACATTATCAAACTGATTTATCGCCCAACAGGGCTATCTGATGATGATGCGAATAATGCTATTCATCGTTTGGAAGCATCACGTAATACCAATGGTGTTCAATTAACTAATCCCACGGCTTATTACGTTAATCTTAATGAGATGAAAATCGATGGAAAATTAATAGCCAGACCAGGATTTATTCCGCCTTTTGGTCACAGGGTATTCCCAGCCCAAAGTGGCATAAAAAGCGTGACGCTGACGGCTATCAATGATTACGGTGGCACAACAAAAGAGTACCAGTTTAATTTCTGATAATATTATCTGATGAGAGTATCGTGAGAAAAGTAATTAGCTTTGCTTTAATAACTTTTTGTTTATCATTGCCAGTACATGCAGAGCTGTACTTTGATATAAATGCATTACAATTATCAGATGAAGACAGAGAAAATATTAATCTGGACAGTTTGGCAAAAACAGATAGTCACATTCCGGGTATCTATAAAGTGAATGTTATCGTCAATCAAAAGGATATTGGCATCAAAAACCTATCCTTTATTGACTGTGGTGAAAAACTCTGCCCTGAATTATCTGTCAGCTTACTGAAAGAAATCGGGGTAAAAACAGAAAGCTTCCCTGAATTAGCATCACTTTCTGAACAAGAAATCATTTCTCAACCAGAGAAATATATCAAACATGCATCGACAGAACTGGATTTAAGCCATCTTACGCTGACGCTGAATTTCCCTCAAGCTGCAATGAGATCACAAATCAGGGGAGATATCTCTCCTGATCAGTGGGATGATGGTTTGCCTATGTTCTTCACCAACTATCATCTGACGGGAATGCAATCCTGGAATAAAAATCAAAGTGAACAAAATCAATATGTGAATTTACGTAGCGGCTTTAATTTAGGTCCATGGCGCGTTCGCCATAATAGTTACTATAATCATACTGATAAGACATCTGAATGGAAATCGCTTAAAACCTATGCTGAACGGGATATTCGCCCATTAAGATCCCGCTTAGTATTGGGAGAAACAACAACTGATAGCATGGTTTTCGATAGTTTCAGTTTTAATGGTATTAAACTGATGTCTGATAGCCAAATGTTACCAGATAGCCAGCAAGGATTTGCGCCTGTCATTCGCGGTATTGCCATGACTCACGCAAGGATAGAGATACATCAGAAAGATAATCTGATATATCAGACTTTTGTTCCGCCAGGCGCGTTTGAAATTACCGATATTTATCCCAGCAACTTAAATGATGATCTGGAAGTCTCTATTTATGAAGCAAATGGCAAAGTCAGAAAATTTACTCAGCCCTTTGCTGCCTCACCATTGACGATCCGTGAGGGGCAAACAAAATATTCTGTTAATATCGGTAAATTCAGTGGCAATAAACAAACCAACAAAAAAAGGTTTATCCAGACAGAAGCCACTTACGGGCTATGGGACAGCACTACAATTTATGGTGGAACAATTGTTTCTTCCGACTATCAAAGTCATGCATTAGGTTTAGGGCATAATCTCGGCCCATTTGGTACTGTATCAATAGATGTCACTAAGGCAGCAACGCGTTTCCCAAATAGAGAAAAGAAAACCGGCCAGTCTTATCAGATACGCTACGATAAAAGTTTCACTACAACGAATACAACGGTGACACTGGCTGGCTATCGTTACAATACTAATGGTTTTTTCAGTTTTAGCGATGCTAATAATAACGACCAATTCACTGATAACGACAGAAATAGCGCGCCGAAAAACCGCATGCAAATAACAATGGGCCAGAGTTTAGGTCAATATGGTAATCTTTCATTATCAGCCTGGCAACAAGATTACTGGCAAGATAAAACCAGCAAAAATCAATCATACATGATGTCTTATAACACCGATATTCATGATATCTCCTTATCATTGAGCTACAATTACCATCGTAATCGTTCAAGTATTAATAACGATCAAACTTTTTCGTTAAATATTAGTGTTCCTCTGGATAAATGGTTGCCATCAAATAATCACAGCGCAACAGTAGATTATGACACCACTTATAATAAAAACAGTAGCAGCCAACATACGATGACATTATCCGGCTCCTTACTGGAACAGCAGAACCTGAACTATATGATCTCTCAGAATTACAGCTACGAAAAATCAGAGAAAGAAAAAGAATCAGGTAATGCCGCCAGCCTATATTACAGAGGCTCATATGGTTCAATTAATGTAGGTTACACGACCGATCATAGAAAAAGTCAGCGTGTGAATTATGGATTAGAGGGCGCGATTATTGCACATCCCTATGGTGTTACTCTGGCGCAGAATATTAGCGAAAGCGGTGCCTGTGCTTTAATTCGCGCCCCTGGGGCAGCCAATGCAAAAGTATTGAATAATACATCTATCAGTACAGACTGGCGAGGATATACCGTTGTACCTTATATATCGCAATATCGAGAGAATGCTTTATCTCTTGATACCAATACATTTAGTACTGACGTAGATATTGATAACCCAACCACTAAAGTTATTCCAACAAAAGGCGCATTGGTATTGGCGGATTATTCTATTCGCGTTGGTCATCGAGTATTTTTAACATTACAGCATAACAGTAAGAAACTTCCATTTGGAACAGTAGTCACGGGGCCAAATGGTACCAATGGTATGGTGAATGAAAGAGGAGAAGTCTTTCTCAGCGGTGTTAGTGATACAGCAAAATTAAAAGCTGATTTAGGTGATCAACAAAGCTGTTATATTAACTTTGATAGTAAAAGACACCAAAAAATTAATGGTATTATTCTGACTTCATTACGTTGTCAATAATTAAAAATTACAAAAGGAAAACATATGAAATTTAATTTAATTATAACAACAACATTTATATATATATTATTCAATATTGCAAACGCATACGCACATTGCTCATTAAACGCAAAACAAATTAGCTTAGATGTTAATCTTAATAATCTTAATATTACCCCTAACATGCCCCATAAAAAAAACATTCTTATTCATGAAATTAACAAAGAACAATTAGCCCAACTCATGGGAATCGATGTAAATACATCCATTCTCAACCCCCATGATTGTGATCCAAGAGATGAACATTTTATTTTCATGGGAGATATATATCCATCCATACCAGGAAATACACCTCATGGCACAGGCATGATAACAACCGGAATAAAGAATCTATATTTTTATATTATTGCCACTGGAGAAAAAGAAAACATGAAATTGCCTACAACTAGTGGTCATAATTATATTTATAAAAACAAGGAAAAAATGACATTAAAAGATATAGGGAAAATTAGTATTTATCTTTATCAAGACGGGATATTGGAATCAGGGAAATCACTAATACCAAGGAAAATTGCCATATTACAGACATCTTCTGGTACAGAGCTAATAAGAATAAAAACTAAAAATAACTACACTATAAAGACTCAAACTTGTTCGACAACAACACCAACACCAAAAGTAAACTTTGGTAACGTACAAAGTTATTTATTTAAAGGAAAAGACTCTACTGCGGGTAGTGCTAATTTTAATATCACAGTTAAATGTACAGAAGGTGTTAAACCCAAAATTACTTTTCATGGAAACCAAGTAAACAATGCTCCAGACAGTGTAATGCAATTAAATAAACCCTATAAAAAAGATACAGCTAAAGGAATTGGTGTGCAAATCTTATATATGGGAACACCTGTTTCTTTAGGAAATCCGCTAACTTTCGGACATGCAATAGCAAACACTATCTATACATTACCTTTTACTGCTCGCTATTACCAAACCGAAGTTAAAATAACCGGCGGAACAGCTAATGCTACAGCACATTTTACAATTCAATATGAATGATATTAATATAAACTGTATAACATTTTCTTAATCTGGATAATCAACATGGAACAAACAGTTATACACACCCATCAAGCCTCACTACCAGAAAATGGTAATGGCTTTATCACTCAAATCGAGTATGGAACGGTTATTCAATATCCTCAAGTACATTTCTGGCAGGCTCGTTTTGATCTCTCTTATTATCACGATGAACTGTTCGGGCAATTAAACCTTCCCTTCCCAGCTCAATTAGCCAAAGCCGTCAATAAACGACGGGCTGAATATCTGGCAGCACGTTATTGTGCCCGTCAACTTTTAGCACAATTAGGACAACCAGAGTTTAATTTGATATCTGGCAATGATCGTGCCCCAATCTGGCCGCAGGGTATTTGTGGTTCTGTTTCTCATTCAGCTCAACATGCAATTGTACTCGCAGCACCGCAAACCAATAACCGATTAATTGGTGTCGATATAGAAACCATTGTCAACCATCAAAATATGGATGAAATGATAAAAATGGTATTGAATGATAGAGAAATACCCTTCCTGAATCATTGTCATTTATCACCTGAGCAGATGTTCACACTGGCATTTTCTGTAAAAGAAAGTCTGTTTAAAGCGCTCTATCCACATGTAAAACGATTTTTTGGGTTCGAAGCAGCCGAAATTATTACCTTATCCCTCAAAAATAACGAGATAATATTACAGTTGCAGGAAACACTCACCAATAACTATCCAGCAGGTACAATATTCCGTGGACAATTTATTATCTACCCACAGGAAATATTGACGCTAATCATTCAGTAGCCCAGACCAGTACAGAGTGGTTATTTATCTCAGATTTTTTACCTGGATAAATAGCCTTAGTTCATGTAGATATCAATGCTCGTTACGAATATGTCCTAAAAAAACCAATTATTCAGCTAATAGGATTAGTCTTAAGGTAAATCACCTGAAGTATTCTATGACTTAAATCACACTTTTTTAAATTAAACAGAAATCCATCTATCAAATATCCAAGACACTTTAATTTTTTTATTATATTCTCCTCGTTATATATTAATCGGATGAAAGTATTGGTGACCGCTCTTTATCCTCCCTGGGGCGGCGGACCCGATAATCCGGCATCACGATATTGACGGGCTTTCCCGGTCTGGCTTCTTTACCCCCTTGATGAGTTATCACTCACATAGCAGAACGTCGCCGGGCTGACAATGCCGTGCATGAAGCCCTTCAGCAATCATCAGGAGCCCTTTATATATGTCATTCCAGAAAACCTCCGCCGGGTTGCCCGGTGCGGTAAAGCAACTCGCTGGCCGATTCAGTACCCAGAGCGCCGGGGGCTTACAGTTCACCCTCACGGCTGGCGGCCTGCCGCCACACACCTTTGTCGTTGCCGCTTTTTCATTAAATGAAGCCTTTTCCACCCCGTTCAGCCTTAACGTCAGCTTAGCCAGTGCCAACCCGGCGATTGATTTTACCGCCGTCCTCGATAAACGTGCCACCCTGTCCATCCTGCGCGAAGGGCAAGTCCAGCGCACCGTCACCGGTATGGTCGCCGGCTTTGTTCAGGGCAATACCGGTAAGCATCAGACCCGTTACGAAATGACGGTCCGTCCGGATATGTGGCGCACCACCCTGCGCCAGAATTCCCGCATCTTTCAACAGCAGGATATCAAAACTATCATTACCACCCTGCTCAAAGAGAGCGGGGTCCAGGATGTCATCTTCAGCCTACGTAATCCCCATCCGGAACGGGAGTTCTGTGTCCAGTACCGGGAAACCGATTTTGACTTTCTGCAACGGCTGACCGCGGAAGAGGGCATCTTTTATTTCTTCGAGTTCGACGGCAACAAAAACACCCTAGTGTTTGCTGACGATGCCGGTTCCATTGCCAAAGGGCCAGTTCTGCCCTATCACCCGGAGGACGCGGCCCAGGCCCAGCAGTTGTGTATCACCGCCCTGACCCGCCACGCACAGGTGCGTCCGGCCGCCGTCGAGCTCAAGGATTACACCTTCAAAAATCCGGCCTGGGCCGCCGAATTTCGCCAGCAGATGCGGGAAACCGACCTCCAGTACACCGGCTATGAACATTTTGATTTTCCCGGTCGTTTCAAAGATGAACAGCATGGTGCCGATTTTACCCGCTACCGGCTGGAAGCCCTGCGCAACAATGCCCTGACCGGTTACGGTGACAGTAATGATGCGGCCATGCAACCGGGTGTGCTGTTTACCCTGACCGACCATCCGCGTCATGACCTCAACCGGCTCTGGCAGTTGGTCAGTGTGGCCCATACCGGCAGCCAGCCGCAGGCGCTGGAGCAGGCCGGCGGCGAGTCAGGCACCGTGATGAGTAACCACTTCACCTTTATCCCTTATGACCAGCACTGGCGGCCGGCTCTCCGGCCCAAACCGGTGATGGACGGCCCTCAGATTGCCAAAGTGGTTGGCCCGGAAGGGGAAGAAATCTTCTGCGACCAGTATGGCCGTATCCGGCTACAGTTTTTATGGGACCGTTACGGCCGGAGTGACGACCGCAGCTCCTGCTGGATACGAGTGACCCAGCCGTGGGCCGGTCAGGGCTGGGGCATGCTGGCCATCCCGCGTATCGGTCAGGAAGTGGTGGTGGACTTTCTGCACGGTGACCCGGACCAGCCGATAGTCACCGGGCGGACCTATCATGCCAGCAACATTCCGCCGGGGGCCTTACCGGGCAGCAAAACCCAGATGGCCTTCCGCTCAAAAACCCATAAGGGAGAAGGCTATAACGAACTGCGCTTTGAAGATGCCAAAGGCAGTGAAGAGCTGGCGTTGCACGCCCAGCGCGATATGAATACCGTGGTGCTCAATAACCGCGAAACCCGGGTGATGAACGACCACACCGAAAGCATCGGCCATAACCAGGTGCTGTCGGTCAGAAATGACCGCCATAAAGAGGTGACAGGCAATGAAGTCAGTGCCATCAACGGCCTGCGTCAGGTCACGGTAGAAAAAGACAGCCTGCTGAACGTGAAAAATAACATTCAGATGCATTCCCGGTCTGGTGGTATCGAAATTGCCACCGCCGGGGGCAGCATTACTATCGACAGTGCCGGCAATATCAGCATTCAGGGACTCAATATCACCATCAACGGCAAACAGGTCAATGTGAACTGACCGATATTGACGCTCAACACTTTTAATTCATGACCTCAATCAAATAACGGAAAAATCATGGAAAACACAGTTTATCAGATGAATGAAGGCACTCTGGCTATCCCCGGCAACTGGCGGGATGAATCTATGCATGTCTTTGTGCTACCGGACGACAGCGGCATTAATCTGGTGGTCAGCCGCACACCGGTCCCGACCGGCATGGATAACGACGCTTACTATGAACAGACCCTGGAACAGTTCCGCACCCACCTGCCCGGTTACCAAGAGCACCAGCGCAGCGAAATCCCCCTAAGCCAGCAATCGGCCCGCCGTCTGGATTACCAGTGGAAAAGCCCGGAAGGCGACATGTACCAGACCGTGGTACTGCAAATCCGGGGCACACAGCTGCTGACCTTCAACCTGACCTCTCCTGCGCCTTTTGAAGCCGGTCAGCGAGATGCCTTGCTGGCCATTATCAACAGTTTTCAGGCAGCCTGACCCGGCAGGAGGCACAACATGTCACTTGGTGATGAAATTGTCACCCGGATTGCCCGGGTCGGTGCCCGACACGCTGCACCCGTTTCCCCTCCTCGGGGGACGCCTGGCCCGGCAGCCGCCCGTGAGGGCGACCCGATTAAACATGCCAGTTTCCTCGGCGCGCTGGCCGGTGCCATTACTGGCGCCCTGATTAGTGCTGCGGTCTTCGCCGTAGCCGCTGCGGTGGTAGTTGGCACCGGCGGTTTAGCCACCGTTGCGGTGATTGCACTGGGCACTGCCGGCACACTGGCTCTGGGGAAGGTTATCAGTGCCGCCAGTTCCGCGGTCACCCGCATGGTGGACAGTATTGGCCCGCCCGACGGCAAAATAATCAGCGGCTCGCCGGATGTGTCTGTCGAAGGCAAACCGGCAGCCAGAGCCACCGCCGATACTGCCGCCTGTACGAAACACCCCGCTCCGCCCCTGATTGCCCAGGGCAGTGAAACGGTGTTCATCAACGGCTACCCGGCTGCCCGGGTGGATGACAAACTGGTCTGCGGCTCCACCATCAAATCCGGTGCCAAAACCGTGTTTATCGGCTCCGGTCAGGGCACCTGTCTGGACATTGAGGAAGAGTTCTCCGCCTGGGAGCGGGCCATTCTGATAGCCGTGGAATTTCTGGCACCACCGTCCCGGGGCGCCATTAAGGGCCTCGGTAAACTGTTCACTAAAGCCGGTCGTCAGACGGTGCTGAACGGGGCAAAGGCCGGGGCCCGGCATGCCGGAAAAATCGTGTCGATGGGCACGATTTCCTGTGCCAAAACCGCCTTTAAAGAAACGCAGGGCGCGAAACGTTACTGGGAAGCAACTAAAAAATTCTTCACCGGCGACCCGATTGATGTCACCACCGGCCAGCTGTTTGACCAGCGTACCGATATCGCGCTCGGCCAGACCCTGCCGCTGGTGTTTTTACGCAGCTGGGTCCCCGGGGAACAGGGCTTACTGGGGCCGGGCTGGACTGACAGCTTTTCCGAATGCGTCCGGGTCACCGGCGACCGGGTAGAAATCAGCACCACCGAAGGGGCCTCACTCTATTTTGCCTTACCTGCCACCTGTACCCACAGTATCAACCCCGACCACCCCGATTTTACCCTGAGCCGGGGCCAGTCGGGGTATATCCTCCGCCACCGCGATTCCCCGGTGCAAAAATATTTTGCCCTGCCTGCACCGGCTTCCGACGACGACACCCAGAGCTGGCTGCTGACTGAACACCGGGACGTGTATGATAACCGGCTGCGTTTTGTCTATAACAACCGCTATCAGCTGACAGAAGTCATCCACAGTGACGGACCGGTGCTGACGCTGCGTTACAACCTGAGCGGACAGCTGACGGAGATTCTCCGCACCGATGAAGGGTTGCAGGAAGTGATGGCCCGGTATCACTACCATGATAATGGCCGGCTGGCGGAAGCAGACAGCACCCAGCAATTCCACCTGTACTATGCATACAACGCGCAGGGCCTGATAAGCCGCTGGTCTGACGGCGACCAGACCTGGGTGGATTACCGCTACGATGAACAGGGGCGCTGTACTGACAGTGCAGGGTCCGGCGGCTTCTATCCGGTCCACCTGGACTATGCCCCCGGCCTCACCCGTTCTGCCACACCACAGGGGCATACCACGACCTGGCATTACAATGACCAGCTTCAGGTCACTGAAGTTCACACGCCGGGCGGCGGTATCACCCGCTATGACTACGATAACCGGGGCAATCTGATACAACAGACGTTGCCGATGGGAGAAACGCTGACCCTGACCTGTCTGGCCGATACCGGCCGGGTGACTTCACTTACTGATGCGACCGGGGCGGTCTGGCAATACAGCTATGATGCGGACACCCTGCAACTGACCGGCATGACCGACCCGCTGCAACGCACCTGGCTGCAACTGTATGATGAGCAGGGACAGCCGAAAGGATTTATTGCCCCGGACGGTCGGAAAACCACCCTGACCCGTAATGCTTTCGGGCTGGTGACGACGGAAGAAGACACCGACGGTAACCGCCGTACTCAGGAATATGATACCCATCAGCGGCTGGTGAGACTGTTTGATGAGGAGAACCGCACTGTCAGCCTCGGCTATGACAGTCAGGACCGGCTGCGCAGCCTGACCGCCGCCGGAGCGCTGTGGCGCTGGCGTTACGACCGGCATCACCGGGTGGCCGCCAGCGACCGGCCCGATAACAATCTGGAGCATTTTCACCATGACCGGCACGGTAACCTGACCCGCTGGACTGATGCTCTCGGAGTAGACTGGCAGGTGGAGTACGGGCCGTTTGACCTGCCGGTCGCGCGTGTTGATGGTGAGGCGCACCGCTGGCAGTACCGCTATGATGCCGACACCCTGCAACTGACCGAAGTGATTAACCCGCAGGGAGAAAGCTACACCTACACCTTCGATGCGGATGGCCGGGTGGTCACTGAGCAGGATTATGCCGGCACCCGCTGGCACTACCGTTATGACCTGTCAGGCAACTGCATTGAGAAACGGGACGGCGAAGAGACGGTTACCCGCTATGACTATGATGCGGCGCACCGGCTGACGGCCCTGCATACCCCGGAAGGCACCACGCATTATCATTACGATATTGTGGGACGGCTGCTGACGGTTGAATCACCGGACAACACGCTGTCTTTTGAATATGATGAACAGGACCGGATAGTCCGGGAAATTCAGCCGCACGGCGAAATTCGGCGCCACTACCCGGATAACCGTACCGTGGAACGACAGCTGCTGACCGGCGAAACCGAACCCGCAGAAGGACCGGCCCGGTTCGCCGGACAGACTCACCCGGAACACTGGCAGAGCCGGATGCAGGTCAACCGGGCCGGGGAACTGACCGGGTTAACGCTGGAGGGGCAGCGGCCTCTGACAGTGGAACGGGATGACGCCGGACGGGAAACCGGCCGTTACACCGACAGCGGTTTCATCCTGCGCCAGCAGTATAACCTGATGGGCCAGTTGACGGCACAACGTGCCGGCTGTAACCCGCATTTTTTCCGGCAGACTGACCTGACGGATATTCCGGAACCCACCTTTGCGGGTCAGGCGCGTCAGTATGAATATGATGCCGCACTGAACCTGACCGCCGCCAGTGATGACGGACAGCAGTTACGCTACCTTCTCAACGGCAACGGCCAGGTAGTATCGGTCGGTGACGGGCGGAATTTACGTGAACACTATCAGTATGATGCAAGCGGTTACCCGTCCCGGCGGTTCGACGGGGTACAGGAGATTATGGGAGAAACGCTGTACCAGGAAGGTCACCGCCTGAACTGGGTTGACTCGCACCGGTTTGTCTACGACCGGGCCGGTCGTATGAAGGAGAAACAGCGTTTAGAAGAAGGTTACCGTCCGGCGCTGACCCGATACCACTGGAACAGCCAGAATCAGCTGACGGGCCTTATCACCCCGGACGGTATCCGGTGGGAATATCGCTATGATGCTTTTGGGCGGCGGACCGAAAAGCGCTGTATCCAGACCGGTAAACTGACCACGTATTTATGGGACGGCGATGTGCCGGCGGAAATCCGCGACTATCAGCACGGCCGGCTGAAAATGATCCGCCATCTGGTGTTTGACGGCTGGGCACTGATGGCCCAGCAGACGCAGGCGTTTACGCTTAATCTGGACAACCGGGTGGAGCTGATGGCCGGGGAGGTGCAGACCCAGTATGCGGTCAGCGCCCCGACCGGCGAGCCGCTGGCGCTGTTCGACCCGGCAGGCAAACGGGTGTGGCGGCGGCCGAAGCAGTCGCTATACGGCCTGCGGCTGACAGGACCCGGCGAGAATCCGCCACTGGACCCGGGCCTCCGATTTGCCGGGCAGATTTTTGATGAGGAAAGTGGTTTATTCTATAATCGGTTCCGCTATTATTTGCCGGAAGGCTGTTGTTACCTGAGTGCCGATCCTACGGGCCTCTGGGGTGGTGAGAATACCTATCGCTATGTGCATAATCCCACGAAATTTATTGATCCTCTGGGACTTGCTGGTGAAAATGTATTTATTCACTATACAAATAAAGCTGGTTTCGACGGCATTATGAAGAGCGGTGTTCTTAATCCAAACGTCAGCGGAAAGGTTTATATAACAGATATATTAATGTCGCCAAAAGATGTAGTGAGAGATTTATTGATAAACAACCCTAAATATACAGGTCGGGGTGACTATGCAATTATCTTTAAAATAGATCCGGGTGAGCGTGGTAATATTCGTTTTTCTACTGACTTGGAATATATTCATGAAGGAAAGTTGAAATTAAAGAACATTCTATATTCAGGTAAGAATCCATATGACATGCTAGAACATCTTGATTATGAAGCAAGGCATAAACTTACTAATGAGCAAGTTAGAATTAAAAAATGTGGGAGAAAATAATGATGTGCGAATCTATTCAATTAGCAAGGGAAGAGGTGAATGCAATAATCAAGCTGATCCTTTATATAAAGTTTGAATGTGAAGATCCTGGAACACTGATATATTCAAGTAGTCCTTTGATAAATTCAGCCTTAGAGAAAATACTGAATATGTATGGTCATAAGGATGTTTGGGATAAAGTTTTTGAAGAACTTCCTGAAATAAATAGAAACTTTATAAAAAAAATAATCGAACATTCAGAGAAGCAGGAAAACAATTATCTTTCCGAGGAAATTAAGCAGCAAATCTTATCAAATCATGCGTATCCATATAAGTGGTAGTTAATAATTAACAAGGCCGGAAAGATCCCCGTGATCTTTCGGCTTTGTTATTTTTATGCTTAAAATAAATATTTTTCAGGGTTGGTCTTATATATTAAATATATAATTTAAAATCACAAAAATATAAAATAAATAAGAAGATAAACAAAGGAATAATACAGAAAAATATAAGATTCATGGAAAATATATATATAGGCTATATTTTAGCTATTTTATTCTGTTTTTTCTCTGAAACAGCAAAAAGCCGGAATCACTTCCGGCTGACTTCTTTCTTACCGTGGTGAATACCCGTGATATGCCAGTGCCGACTGGAGCCGCCCTATCGCGGCCTTGATAACCCAGGCTTCTGTGTCATCAACCGCACAGGCACGTATCTCCGCCCAATTCAGCCGCTTCACCAGTTGGGCTAAGGCCAGCGCTTCAATGTGGGTTAACTGAATGTCCTGCAAATGTTCAATCGCTATCGTCATCTCATGCTCTCCCCTTAACCCACAAAACCGGTTATCAGCGCCCGCATCTGCTGCTTAATCTCCCGCAGTTGGGCCTGTTGCCGCTGGTACTGCTGATGCTGTTGTTGCGTGGCTTCACTGTCAGGAATGAGCACCAGACAACCGTCCATAATTTTAACCGTGAGTGTACAGCCTTTATCAAAGCCGGCAGCCTTAAGCCATTGGCCTTTCAGGTGGATTGCGGGCGGGGCACTGGCCTTGTCATTTTGCGGCACGTATCCCACGGTGTAATAACGTTCTGTTTTCACGGCTTTATTTACCGCGCGGTTTTGCTTAGAATGCGCCTTAGCCATCATTCAACTCCTGTTTAGTTGCTTGTGGTGAGCGACTGTGACAGGGGGCAACCTGTCTCAGTCGCGCTATCTCTCTTTACTCTCTGTTATGACCAATTACCGTATCCAGCATCTCCGAAACAAACTTCTGTCTGGCTTTCGGCAACTGACTGATTATCTCAATCTGTTGTTCCAGCCGGGAACTGGGACCCCGTTTACTATTACGCCTGATCAAGGGCAATCCAAGCAACTCATCCAACGATAAATTCAATATCTGCGCCAATAATGGCAGAAGAGCCGCTGACACCTTTAGTCGCCCGCCTTCATAATGCGCCATTGTCTGCTGAGCAATCCCCAACTGTTCCGCCAGTTGTTGCTGAGTGAGTTGTTGCTCTTTGCGTGCCAGCGCAATCCGTGTGCCCAGCTCTTTAAAGAATGTCTCATCCTTCGTCTTCATGGCCTGTATCTGCCTGTGAGTTAACCGTGCCATGAGGATACTCCCTGTTTTTAATCTTGCAGTTGACAATACTCTATTTTAGAGTACTCTGCAACAGAGTTATTTTTACTCTTTTCATCTTGACAGGTTTTTTTGGAGGAACAGCGAATGGCACGGATACCCGAAGCAGAATTGCAGCACCTGAAAACGGCCGTCTCCTTAGTCGCCGTGGCAGAACAACAGGGACGCAAGCTGATTAAACGCGGCAAAGATTACGTGCTGCTGTGCCCGTTCCATCAGGAAAAAACCCCGTCAATGGTCCTCAGCCCGGAAAAGAACCTCTATCACTGTTTTGGCTGCAACACCGGCGGTTCGGTGCTGGACTGGGTAATGAAAACCGAGCGCCTGAGCCTGCGGCGGGCGGCAGAACACCTGCGCGGGATACTGGGGGATACCCCCTCTGTGGCGCCGCTGGTGCAACCGGATGAACCGGCCATGCTGGCCGAGGACGAAGCCGGACGGCAGGCGCTGCTCAGCCGGGTGGTGGAGTTTTACCATCATACGCTGCTGAACGCCCCCGAAGCCGTGGCCTATCTGGAAAAACGCCGGTTACATCATCCCGAATTAGTCGCCGGTTTTAAGCCCGGCTTTGCCAACCGGACTCTGGCTTACCGGCTGCCGGAGAAACAACTGAAAGCCGGCGCCGCTATCCGGGCCCGGTTGCAAGCGGTGGGTCTGATGCGGGAGTCCGGTCATGAACACTTTAGCGGCTCGCTCGTGGTGCCGGTACTCGACAGCCACGGGCAGGTACAGGAAATCTACGGCCGGAAAATCACCCAGCGCCTGCGGGCGGGCACCCCAAAACATCTCTACCTGCCCGGCGAGCACCGCGGCGTGTGGAATGAAGCCGCCATGATAGCGTCCAAATCGCTTATCCTGTGTGAATCGTTAATCGATGCCATGTCGTTCTGGGTGGCGGGATACCGTAATGTGACCGCCGCTTACGGCGTCAATGGTTTTACCCCCGACCACTGGCAGGCACTGCAACGGCATCAGGTCCGGCAGGTGCTGATTGCCTTCGATAATGACCACGCCGGCAATGAGGCAGCGGTGAAACTGGCCGCAGAACTGACTGCCGCCGGCATTACCGTGTTCCGCGTAGTGTTCCCCGAGGGCATGGATGCCAACGGCTATCTGTGTCAGGTCGCCGAGCCCGAACCGGCCTTCGGGTTATTGCTGGATGGCGCGGTGCCGATGTATGAACCGGTGCAGGAAACCGATACCGAAGCACCGGCAGCGCCGCCGTCACCGGCAACGGAACCGCCTGTTACTTTAGCCGCTGAGCGGGCGACAAGACCGCTGTCTTTGCCCGGGGTGGTGTGGGAGACAGGGCCAAACGGCGAAATTATCATCTCACTGGGCCCGCTGCGCTGGTGTGTTCGCGGGCTGGCTCAGGTCAGAGCCGGGGCGGCAGTCATGAAAATCAATGCGCAGGTGATTGATACCGACAGCGGCGTGATGTTCGCCGACAGCGTGGACATGATGAACGCCCGCAGCCGGGGCGGGTATGCGCGGCTGGCCGCCACCGAACTGGGGCTGGCCGAAGGTGACCTGCGCCGGGCACTGGGACAAGTGTTGCTGGTACTGGAACAGTGTCAACAGGCCGGTGTCGGTGAGCAGACAGCCACTCAATCTCAACCTGAACTCAGTGAAGCCCAACGGGCAGCGGCGCTGGCGCTGCTGCAAGACCCGCAACTGAGTGAGCGCATCACCGCTGATTTAGCCGCCTGTGGCGTGGTGGGGGAAAGCACTAACCTGCTGGCCGGTTACTTAGCCGCCGTCAGTCGCAAGCTGGACCGTCCGCTGGCCGTGCTGATACAAAGCAGTAGCGCAGCCGGGAAAAGTTCACTGATGGATGCCGTCCTCAATCTGATACCGGAAGAGGAACGGCTGCAATACAGCGCCATGACCGGCCAGAGTCTGTTCTATCTGGGGGAAACCAATCTCCAGCATAAGATACTGGCGATAGCCGAAGAAGAAGGGGTACGGCAGGCCGCCTATGCGCTTAAGCTGTTGCAAAGTGATGGCGAACTGACCATTGCCAGCACCGGTAAAGATGACGCCAGCGGGAATCTGGTCACCAAACAGTACACGGTGAAAGGACCGGTGATGCTGATGCTCACCACCACGGCGATAGATGTCGATGAAGAGCTGTTAAACCGCTGTCTGGTGCTGACGGTAAACGAATCGCGGGAACAGACCGAAGCTATCCACGCCTTGCAGCGCCATAAGCAAACCCTCGAAGGTTTACTGGCGGAAAATGAGAAGACCTATATCACCGAACTGCATCAAAACGCCCAGCGGCTGTTGCGCCCGCTGAATGTGGTTAATCCTTATGCCTCACAGCTCACCTTCATGAGCGATAAAACCCGCACCCGCCGCGACCACATGAAATATCTCACGCTGATACAAAGTATCGCCCTGCTGCATCAGCACCAGCGCGCGGTGAAGACCGCGGAACACCGGGGCAAACGGCTTGAATATATCGAAGTCGCCAAAGAAGATATCCGCCTGGCGAACCGGCTGGCCCATGAGATATTAGGCCGCACACTGGATGAGATGCCGCCCCAGACCCGGAAACTGTTGCTGCTGATACAGCAAATGGTGAAAGAGAGCATGGCAGAGCAACAATGCCCGGTGAACACTATCCGCTTTACCCGCCGCGATATCCGCCATTACACCCGGTGGAGCGATAACCAGTTAAAAGTCCATTGCCAGCGACTGGCCGACATGGAATACCTGTTAGTCCACGGCGGCAGTCGCGGCCACCTGTTGCAATATGAACTACTGTGGAACGGTGACAGCGCAGAAGAACCCCACCTGTGCGGCCTGATTGACCTGACAGAGCCGGAAGAACCCTGAGTATGACTTACGCAAGTTGGACTGAACGAATCGCAAGTTGCCCCCAAGTTGGAGTCAAGTTGGACCCAAGTTGGGGTCCGGAAAACGGGTTTCAGGCCGCAGCAATACAGGGCTGAGCGGCTCGCAAGTTGGGGAAGGCTGAAAAGCCCTGTTCCGGCAGGCAATAAAGAAAAACCGCATCGTATCGTAGTCAATGATTACCCCATAACAACAATCCATGTACCTTACAGGAAACCCCGTCATGACTCAGACCATCGTCGCTACACGCCCCGCGCATCTCACCACATTACGCCAGCAGCTTGAAGCCTATCTGGATTGCCTGACCGCCAGACACTACAGCGTCTGGACGCTGACCGGCTATCAGGAACGGTTGCTGCCGTTCGTTAACTGGTGTGAAGCCCGGGGGGTCATGTCCGCCCCGCAAGTCAGCCCGCCGTTACTGGAAAGTTATCAGTCCTGGCTGAGAGCCTATCGTAAAGCCGATGGCAACCCGCTGGCCGTGAGCACACAGTCAAAACGGCTGAGTGACCTCCGGGTCTGGTTCCGCTGGCTGCGACAACGCCAGTACATCCTGTACAACCCGGCTGAGGAACTGGTGCTGCCCCGAAGAGACAAACGCCTGCCCGCTCAGGTGCTGAGCGAGGACGAAACGCAGACGGTATTACAGGCCATTGATATCAACAGGCCGACCGGCTTAAGAAACCGGGCCATCCTTGAAGTGCTGTGGAGCAGTGGTATCCGGCGGATGGAACTGTCCAATCTGCGGTTAAGCGATATCGACTTCGGGCGCGGCGTACTGCTGGTGAGACAGGGCAAAGGCCGTAAAGACCGGGTAGTGCCCATCGGGGAACAGGCCCTGCACTGGTTACAACGCTACCTTGACCGCGTGCGGCCCCGGCTGGCCCACCGCCATGACAGCGGCCACCTGTTTATCACCCTTAATGGCCGGCAGATGTCACGCGACAGACTCACCCATCTAACGGGGGCCAGTATTCGCCAAAAAGCGCAACTGGAGAAAGCCGGGGCCTGTCATCTGTTTCGGCACTCAATGGCCACCCAGATGCTGGACAACGGGGCCGATACCCGGCACATCCAGGCGATACTGGGGCATACGAGTCTGGAAACCACCCAAATCTATACGCGGGTGGCCATCGGTCACTTAAAGAAAGTGCATGAGCAGACCCACCCGGCAGAACGGCAGTCAAAGCAGGCAACGCCAGACGATAAGCAGGCGGAGAGTGACAAGCCGGACAGCGCGAAACCGGACTGAAACCTCAGCGCCGCCGGACAGTCCGAAGGTTAGCCGGTTCCCTGTGAGCGTGTGGGGTGCAGTGAAAGGCAGACTGCGCGCCTCCCTGCGCACAGACTGCCTGCCCACCTGCTGAGTGCCGGCGGTAAATGGTGGCCGCCCGGCACGCAACATCCGCGTTCTCTGCAACTCCCGTTGCCGGTCAGCCCCCAATGAACATAATGTGGCATTAAGCGCAATGGGCCTGAACGGCCCACCTCGCATAACAAACATTATGTCGGCGCCGCCCACCCAAGGGCGCTGCGCGGTCACCTCAACAACAGTGAGCGGCTGGCCGCCGGGTTGAGCTTCTCAGAGCAGTGTGGCGCACCGGGTTCGCCCGCTGCTGTCAGCCGCGGCGCCAAAACCCACCACCGCAGTCGCCGCCGTCCGTGGCGGCTCCGGGGCGAAAATCTGCCTTAAACCGTTGTCAGTCAGTCCGTCAAGGTCAACGGCCACAGACCGGTAAGCCAGTCGGCCTGCGGCCTCCGCTGTTAATTCCCCCCGCCCCAACCCTGCTGTACTGGCTGCGCGCGGCTCGCACTGCGCGGCGCTTCGTTGCTCGTCCCCGTGCTCGCCATCTCCGCCCCATGCAGCCCCCAGGGGCTTCCCTGCAGAACAGCGTCACCTGCGGGCCTCGCCGCCCCGGGTTCCCGATAAAACCCGGTTCTGGCAGGAAAAACGGGCCGAAACCCGGCACTGACGTTGGAGAAAAAAATACGCTAACATCGACAAAGTGCCCGTCGGGGCGAGTTGGAATACACTTTAACAAAGCGGGAAAAAGCAGCAGAAAAAAAGCTGTTAAATCAGGGGGAAAAGTCCGCCCGTCAGTATGATGATGCCGGGATACGCCAGACTTATGGGACGGCGATGTGCCGGCGGAAATCCGCGACTATCAGCACGGCCGGCTGAAAATGATCCGCCATCTGGTGTTTGACGGCTGGGCACTGATGGCCCAGCAGACGCAGGCGTTTACGCTTAATCTGGACAACCGGGTGGAGCTGATGGCCGGGGAGGTGCAGACCCAGTATGCGGTCAGCGCCCCGACCGGCGAGCCGCTGGCGCTGTTCGACCCGGCAGGCAAACGGGTGTGGCGGCGGCCGAAGCAGTCGCTATACGGCCTGCGGCTGACAGGACCCGGCGAGAATCCGCCACTGGACCCGGGCCTCCGATTTGCCGGGCAGATTTTTGATGAGGAAAGTGGTTTATTCTATAATCGGTTCCGCTATTATTTGCCGGAAGGCTGTTGTTACCTGAGTGCCGATCCTACGGGCCTCTGGGGTGGTGAGAATACCTATCGCTATGTGCATAATCCCACGAAATTTATTGATCCTCTGGGACTTGCTGGTGAAAATGTATTTATTCACTATACAAATAAAGCTGGTTTCGACGGCATTATGAAGAGCGGTGTTCTTAATCCAAACGTCAGCGGAAAGGTTTATATAACAGATATATTAATGTCGCCAAAAGATGTAGTGAGAGATTTATTGATAAACAACCCTAAATATACAGGTCGGGGTGACTATGCAATTATCTTCAAAATAGATCCGGGTGGGCGTGGTAATACTCGTTTTTCTACTGACTTGGAATATATTCATGAAGGAACGTTGAAACTAAAGAACATTCTATATTCAGGTAAGAATCCATATGACATGCTAGAACATCTTGATTATGAAGCAAGGCATAAACTTACTAATGAGCAAGTTAGAATTAAAAAATGTGGGAGAAAATAATGATGTGCGAATCTATTCAATTAGCAAGGGAAGAGGTGAATGCAATAATCAAGCTGATCCTTTATATAAAGTTTGAATGTGAAGATCCTGGAACACTGATATATTCAAGTAGTCCTTTGATAAATTCAGCCTTAGAGAAAATACTGAATATGTATGGTCATAAGGATGTTTGGGATAAAGTTTTTGAAGAACTTCCTGAAATAAATAGAAACTTTATAAAAAAAATAATCGAACATTCAGAGAAGCAGGAAAACAATTATCTTTCCGAGGAAATTAAGCAGCAAATCTTATCAAATCATGCGTATCCATATAAGTGGTAGTTAATAATTAACAAGGCCGGAAAGATCCCCGTGATCTTTCGGCTTTGTTATTTTTATGCTTAAAATAAATATTTTTCAGGGTTGGTCTTATATATTAAATATATAATTTAAAATCACAAAAATATAAAATAAATAAGAAGATAAACAAAGGAATAATACAGAAAAATATAAGATTCATGGAAAATATATATATAGGCTATATTTTAGCTATTTTATTCTGTTTTTTCTCTGAAACAGCAAAAAGCCGGAATCACTTCCGGCTGACTTCTTTCTTACCGTGGTGAATACCCGTGATATGCCAGTGCCGACTGGAGCCGCCCTATCGCGGCCTTGATAACCCAGGCTTCTGTGTCATCAACCGCACAGGCACGTATCTCCGCCCAATTCAGCCGCTTCACCAGTTGGGCTAAGGCCAGCGCTTCAATGTGGGTTAACTGAATGTCCTGCAAATGTTCAATCGCTATCGTCATCTCATGCTCTCCCCTTAACCCACAAAACCGGTTATCAGCGCCCGCATCTGCTGCTTAATCTCCCGCAGTTGGGCCTGTTGCCGCTGGTACTGCTGATGCTGTTGTTGCGTGGCTTCACTGTCAGGAATGAGCACCAGACAACCGTCCATAATTTTAACCGTGAGTGTACAGCCTTTATCAAAGCCGGCAGCCTTAAGCCATTGGCCTTTCAGGTGGATTGCGGGCGGGGCACTGGCCTTGTCATTTTGCGGCACGTATCCCACGGTGTAATAACGTTCTGTTTTCACGGCTTTATTTACCGCGCGGTTTTGCTTAGAATGCGCCTTAGCCATCATTCAACTCCTGTTTAGTTGCTTGTGGTGAGCGACTGTGACAGGGGGCAACCTGTCTCAGTCGCGCTATCTCTCTTTACTCTCTGTTATGACCAATTACCGTATCCAGCATCTCCGAAACAAACTTCTGTCTGGCTTTCGGCAACTGACTGATTATCTCAATCTGTTGTTCCAGCCGGGAACTGGGACCCCGTTTACTATTACGCCTGATCAAGGGCAATCCAAGCAACTCATCCAACGATAAATTCAATATCTGCGCCAATAATGGCAGAAGAGCCGCTGACACCTTTAGTCGCCCGCCTTCATAATGCGCCATTGTCTGCTGAGCAATCCCCAACTGTTCCGCCAGTTGTTGCTGAGTGAGTTGTTGCTCTTTGCGTGCCAGCGCAATCCGTGTGCCCAGCTCTTTAAAGAATGTCTCATCCTTCGTCTTCATGGCCTGTATCTGCCTGTGAGTTAACCGTGCCATGAGGATACTCCCTGTTTTTAATCTTGCAGTTGACAATACTCTATTTTAGAGTACTCTGCAACAGAGTTATTTTTACTCTTTTCATCTTGACAGGTTTTTTTGGAGGAACAGCGAATGGCACGGATACCCGAAGCAGAATTGCAGCACCTGAAAACGGCCGTCTCCTTAGTCGCCGTGGCAGAACAACAGGGACGCAAGCTGATTAAACGCGGCAAAGATTACGTGCTGCTGTGCCCGTTCCATCAGGAAAAAACCCCGTCAATGGTCCTCAGCCCGGAAAAGAACCTCTATCACTGTTTTGGCTGCAACACCGGCGGTTCGGTGCTGGACTGGGTAATGAAAACCGAGCGCCTGAGCCTGCGGCGGGCGGCAGAACACCTGCGCGGGATACTGGGGGATACCCCCTCTGTGGCGCCGCTGGTGCAACCGGATGAACCGGCCATGCTGGCCGAGGACGAAGCCGGACGGCAGGCGCTGCTCAGCCGGGTGGTGGAGTTTTACCATCATACGCTGCTGAACGCCCCCGAAGCCGTGGCCTATCTGGAAAAACGCCGGTTACATCATCCCGAATTAGTCGCCGGTTTTAAGCCCGGCTTTGCCAACCGGACTCTGGCTTACCGGCTGCCGGAGAAACAACTGAAAGCCGGCGCCGCTATCCGGGCCCGGTTGCAAGCGGTGGGTCTGATGCGGGAGTCCGGTCATGAACACTTTAGCGGCTCGCTCGTGGTGCCGGTACTCGACAGCCACGGGCAGGTACAGGAAATCTACGGCCGGAAAATCACCCAGCGCCTGCGGGCGGGCACCCCAAAACATCTCTACCTGCCCGGCGAGCACCGCGGCGTGTGGAATGAAGCCGCCATGATAGCGTCCAAATCGCTTATCCTGTGTGAATCGTTAATCGATGCCATGTCGTTCTGGGTGGCGGGATACCGTAATGTGACCGCCGCTTACGGCGTCAATGGTTTTACCCCCGACCACTGGCAGGCACTGCAACGGCATCAGGTCCGGCAGGTGCTGATTGCCTTCGATAATGACCACGCCGGCAATGAGGCAGCGGTGAAACTGGCCGCAGAACTGACTGCCGCCGGCATTACCGTGTTCCGCGTAGTGTTCCCCGAGGGCATGGATGCCAACGGCTATCTGTGTCAGGTCGCCGAGCCCGAACCGGCCTTCGGGTTATTGCTGGATGGCGCGGTGCCGATGTATGAACCGGTGCAGGAAACCGATACCGAAGCACCGGCAGCGCCGCCGTCACCGGCAACGGAACCGCCTGTTACTTTAGCCGCTGAGCGGGCGACAAGACCGCTGTCTTTGCCCGGGGTGGTGTGGGAGACAGGGCCAAACGGCGAAATTATCATCTCACTGGGCCCGCTGCGCTGGTGTGTTCGCGGGCTGGCTCAGGTCAGAGCCGGGGCGGCAGTCATGAAAATCAATGCGCAGGTGATTGATACCGACAGCGGCGTGATGTTCGCCGACAGCGTGGACATGATGAACGCCCGCAGCCGGGGCGGGTATGCGCGGCTGGCCGCCACCGAACTGGGGCTGGCCGAAGGTGACCTGCGCCGGGCACTGGGACAAGTGTTGCTGGTACTGGAACAGTGTCAACAGGCCGGTGTCGGTGAGCAGACAGCCACTCAATCTCAACCTGAACTCAGTGAAGCCCAACGGGCAGCGGCGCTGGCGCTGCTGCAAGACCCGCAACTGAGTGAGCGCATCACCGCTGATTTAGCCGCCTGTGGCGTGGTGGGGGAAAGCACTAACCTGCTGGCCGGTTACTTAGCCGCCGTCAGTCGCAAGCTGGACCGTCCGCTGGCCGTGCTGATACAAAGCAGTAGCGCAGCCGGGAAAAGTTCACTGATGGATGCCGTCCTCAATCTGATACCGGAAGAGGAACGGCTGCAATACAGCGCCATGACCGGCCAGAGTCTGTTCTATCTGGGGGAAACCAATCTCCAGCATAAGATACTGGCGATAGCCGAAGAAGAAGGGGTACGGCAGGCCGCCTATGCGCTTAAGCTGTTGCAAAGTGATGGCGAACTGACCATTGCCAGCACCGGTAAAGATGACGCCAGCGGGAATCTGGTCACCAAACAGTACACGGTGAAAGGACCGGTGATGCTGATGCTCACCACCACGGCGATAGATGTCGATGAAGAGCTGTTAAACCGCTGTCTGGTGCTGACGGTAAACGAATCGCGGGAACAGACCGAAGCTATCCACGCCTTGCAGCGCCATAAGCAAACCCTCGAAGGTTTACTGGCGGAAAATGAGAAGACCTATATCACCGAACTGCATCAAAACGCCCAGCGGCTGTTGCGCCCGCTGAATGTGGTTAATCCTTATGCCTCACAGCTCACCTTCATGAGCGATAAAACCCGCACCCGCCGCGACCACATGAAATATCTCACGCTGATACAAAGTATCGCCCTGCTGCATCAGCACCAGCGCGCGGTGAAGACCGCGGAACACCGGGGCAAACGGCTTGAATATATCGAAGTCGCCAAAGAAGATATCCGCCTGGCGAACCGGCTGGCCCATGAGATATTAGGCCGCACACTGGATGAGATGCCGCCCCAGACCCGGAAACTGTTGCTGCTGATACAGCAAATGGTGAAAGAGAGCATGGCAGAGCAACAATGCCCGGTGAACACTATCCGCTTTACCCGCCGCGATATCCGCCATTACACCCGGTGGAGCGATAACCAGTTAAAAGTCCATTGCCAGCGACTGGCCGACATGGAATACCTGTTAGTCCACGGCGGCAGTCGCGGCCACCTGTTGCAATATGAACTACTGTGGAACGGTGACAGCGCAGAAGAACCCCACCTGTGCGGCCTGATTGACCTGACAGAGCCGGAAGAACCCTGAGTATGACTTACGCAAGTTGGACTGAACGAATCGCAAGTTGCCCCCAAGTTGGAGTCAAGTTGGACCCAAGTTGGGGTCCGGAAAACGGGTTTCAGGCCGCAGCAATACAGGGCTGAGCGGCTCGCAAGTTGGGGAAGGCTGAAAAGCCCTGTTCCGGCAGGCAATAAAGAAAAACCGCATCGTATCGTAGTCAATGATTACCCCATAACAACAATCCATGTACCTTACAGGAAACCCCGTCATGACTCAGACCATCGTCGCTACACGCCCCGCGCATCTCACCACATTACGCCAGCAGCTTGAAGCCTATCTGGATTGCCTGACCGCCAGACACTACAGCGTCTGGACGCTGACCGGCTATCAGGAACGGTTGCTGCCGTTCGTTAACTGGTGTGAAGCCCGGGGGGTCATGTCCGCCCCGCAAGTCAGCCCGCCGTTACTGGAAAGTTATCAGTCCTGGCTGAGAGCCTATCGTAAAGCCGATGGCAACCCGCTGGCCGTGAGCACACAGTCAAAACGGCTGAGTGACCTCCGGGTCTGGTTCCGCTGGCTGCGACAACGCCAGTACATCCTGTACAACCCGGCTGAGGAACTGGTGCTGCCCCGAAGAGACAAACGCCTGCCCGCTCAGGTGCTGAGCGAGGACGAAACGCAGACGGTATTACAGGCCATTGATATCAACAGGCCGACCGGCTTAAGAAACCGGGCCATCCTTGAAGTGCTGTGGAGCAGTGGTATCCGGCGGATGGAACTGTCCAATCTGCGGTTAAGCGATATCGACTTCGGGCGCGGCGTACTGCTGGTGAGACAGGGCAAAGGCCGTAAAGACCGGGTAGTGCCCATCGGGGAACAGGCCCTGCACTGGTTACAACGCTACCTTGACCGCGTGCGGCCCCGGCTGGCCCACCGCCATGACAGCGGCCACCTGTTTATCACCCTTAATGGCCGGCAGATGTCACGCGACAGACTCACCCATCTAACGGGGGCCAGTATTCGCCAAAAAGCGCAACTGGAGAAAGCCGGGGCCTGTCATCTGTTTCGGCACTCAATGGCCACCCAGATGCTGGACAACGGGGCCGATACCCGGCACATCCAGGCGATACTGGGGCATACGAGTCTGGAAACCACCCAAATCTATACGCGGGTGGCCATCGGTCACTTAAAGAAAGTGCATGAGCAAACGCGGTGGGAAAAAGCAGTGGAGAAAAAGGCGGCTAAATCAGGGGGAAAGCTCCGCTAAACTGTATGATGGCGTCGGGATAGTCCCTAAGATCCAACCGGCCTCTGGGGCGGCGAGAATACCTATGGGTATGTGCATAATCCGACGGGATGGATCGACCCATTGGGGCTAGCGGGGTGTTCGACATTAACGGTTAATAAGCCAAAGATTTTAAGCAACCCTAACTTATCTGATGCAGAACGGAAGTTTCTTGAAAGAGAACTTAGGATAAAACAAAATGCATTAAGCAGAGCGGCTAAACGAGGTGAATTAGTTTGGTCTCCAGGCACACATGATGTAAGGATTTCATCTTTACAAAATTCTTATAGAAAAGCAGTGGCAGAACGCTATGAAAGAATGTTCGATAAGGCTCCAGATCTATCAAAACTTAATGCTGACCATCCAGTAGACCTTATAGTAGGTGGTTCTGCAACACAAAGGCTAAAAATGCTCAATGAGTCCATTAATAAAAGTGTTGGTAGCTCTTTGAAAAATGCTGGCAGGAAAGCAGGGTTAAAAGCTGGCGATAAAATTAGTGAAATAGTATTCATCTGAGGATAATTTCAATGAACGGTTCTTTTTTTTTCACAACAGATACAGCAACTTTAGCTATATTTGACTTACAAGCAATAAAACACAGAATAACAGATACTCCTGATTGGTGGAGTATTCCAGACGATGAATTAAAAGAAGTAAATGAAGGTAATATTGCTTTTTTTGGCTTAGGAGATGATGGTGATTATTCCATTGAAATTACTGATGATATTAAACAACCAGATATTAGCTTGCGCATAAAAGCACCATCGGGACAAATATTTATTGGTGCCGGGGAAGATACCACAGGAGGAGATTTAGAACCTGATGATTCAGAATATATTTCAGGAAAGAAGATATCTTTGGAAAAAGGAAATTATCTGATCTTATTAAAGAAAAATGAAAATAACATACAGATATCATTTATAAAAAGTCAGTATTCTCCAAATAACCTTCAGGAGCCTATTAGGTTAGGTTAATTCAAGTAGGGCAGAAGATCTTATAGATCTTCTGCCCTACTCAGACCGCTGGCAAACCTCGTTGAAAAATAATACTCCTGTCATGAGTGGAATCGAGGGTAGAATAAGAAAAGCCTTAGAACAGGGAGAAGTTGTTGAAATAAGTTCTATTCCTATTTATAAGGGACCATCAAGAATACCAGCAGACATTACAATGAAAGCTGAAGGTTCAGGGGACTTCTTTGAATATATCACCATTCTTAACCCTCCAGGAATATAAATAATGAGTATAGAGAGCTTAAAGAATATATTGCCCTTGCCTGTTCATCCTAATGAAAATGGTGAAGGTGAAACGTGGCCGTTAATAGATGAACAGCATTCTTTTCCTAAGGACTATATTGATTTTATAACCCAATATGGAACAGGTAGGATTGCTGATTTTATCACTATATTTAACCCATTTAGCGAAGATGATGATTTAAATTTTTTTAGGCAGAAAGAATGGATTATTGAAGATTTTCAGTCCCTTGTTGAATCTGATCCAGATTATTATCCGTTTATTCTTTATCCTGATATTAATGGATTGCTTCCTATAGGAGTTACAGATAACGGCGATTATATATTTTGGGTTGCATCGTCAGATAATAGTGACTTATGGAATGTCGCTATTATTGCGGCAAGGGCACTAGAAGTTGAATATAGGCAAGAAAATTTCATTGATTTTTTAGAGGGTGTTTTATCAGGAAACGTCAAATGCATGTCATTCCCTGATGGTTTTCCTTCTAAAAATATAGAATTTAGCAGCATTTAAAAATAAGCCGGAAAGATCCCCCGCGATCTTCCGACATCTAATCGCATACAAGCCAAAGTTGATGCTGCTCTTTTACCTGAATGGAAAAATACTAGGGAATTTGAAGCTCAAATATTAGTTCCTAGAGGAACTACGCTCCATGTAGGTCAAGTTGCACCGCAAACAACAAAATCTGGAGCAGTTCTTAAGGGGGAAGCAACTCAAATTCTCTTGCCTAGAGATTGGAATCAATCTTGGATAAAGAATATAAGATCTATTCCGTCAAAATAGAGATAATCACATGAATAACAAAGAATTAATAAGTTTAGTCAAAAATATAATTTCCGATTTGGAGTCACTAGCGAAACTTAGACAAGAAAACAAATTGGATTCAATTATAACCCTTTATAAAAAACGCTTTTATCTTTAGAATCAGGGGAGCTAAAAGCTAATATTGTGAAGAATATGACCAGAGGATATCTAGAAATCTATAGTGATTACGACAATCCTATACTTGGCCTAATGCATACGTGTGAAAAAGAACTGGATAAACATATAAACTCGTAGCTCATTGTTTAAGTTAAAGATTTGTGATTAAAAAGCCGGAAAGATCCTTCAGGATCTTCCGGTCTTGTTCTGCTTGCTCAACGACAAACGGAACCTGACGTGTAATTTACGGTTCTGTGGGCAGTATGAGGATCAGGATATAGGAATAAGATTCCTCTCTTATTCCTTACCTCTCAATACCTACTTGTGGATTATCACCCACAGCAATCAATTCCTCCAACAAAACTAAAAGCTGAGCTAGCTTCTCCGGTGAAAAGGCTTTTTCAATGGCCTGATATCCCTGTTCCACCTGCTCTTTTGCCTTCTCATAAAGTTTCTGCCCTTCTGGCGTTAAAGAAACATAAAGTTTGCGTTGGTCATTCATCGGCTTAAGGCGAAAGATTAATCCATCACGCTCCAGGCGTGTCAGTATCCCAGTCAAACTTGGACGAAGAATGCAAGTCTGACAAGATAAATCATAAAAATCGATTGACCGGTTATCAGACAGTACGCGAATGATACGCCACTGCTGTTCAGTCAAATTATGACTTTTAAGGATCGGGCGAAAAAACCCCATCGCGGTTTCCCGCGCCTGAAGTAATGCAATTGTCAGAGATTCATGCATGAGTAATGAAGGCTCTTATCTTAGTGTTAATCACTGATTTATTCCCTATCGAGAGTCTATACCCTTCATCTTTCAAGCTGCTGCTTTGTTGGCTGCTTTCACTTACCCCAGTCACATCGTTATCTATGCTCCTGGGGAGGCGTTCACTTGCCACCACGCTGCAATTTGAAATCTATTGGGGATATATGCCATTTTATAACCACAATAAAAAAAGACTAGCATGTCCTACCACCAACCACAAAGAAAAAATCATAAAGATATTAATAAATAAACAAAAATAAAATACCAATACAAGGTTAATAAAAAGTTAATACAAAAATAAAATTTTTATTTATAAAAATATTAATACATTGATTTACAATGACAAAAAACAAATTTAGCAAAGAAATTGTTACTAAGATCACAATTAAAATTAACAAAAACATTAGTATATTGCAACAAAGCAATTTATGGTTTATTAATATATTAATAAATTCATCTTAAAAACTGTCTGCTTAAGTTTATGAGGAGTTGTTAATGAAAGGCACTGTCTTCGCCGTAGCCCTCAATCATCAGAGCCAGGTAGATTTCTGGCATGACTCATTTCAGCAAGAACCTTATAAAGCCCTACCTAAGACACCTGTATGGTTTATTAAGCCAAGGAATACAGTTATCAACTCCAATGACGTTATTCCCCATCCTATAGGTGAAGAAGTTCAGAGCGGTGCAACGCTGGCACTAGTAATAGGTAAAACCGCCCGCAAAGTCACTATTGAAAATGCAGCCGAATATATCGCAGGTTATGCATTAGCAAATGAAGTCAGCCTGCCTGAAACAGCTTTCTATCGCCCAGCCATTAAAGCTAAGTGTCGTGATGGTTTTTGCCCTATAGGTCAAATGGCAAATCCAGAATCACTTGAGGCGCTGGATATCATTACTGAAATCAATGACCAGGAAGTTGATCGCTGGTCAACAAAAGATCTGGTGCGCTCAGCCACAGAATTAGTCACAGCATTAAGTGATTTCGCAACATTGCAAGAAGGTGATGTGATCCTGCTTGGAACGCCACACCAACGTGTATCCATCAAACCGGGTGACAAGGTTGTCATCCGAGCAGCAGGTTTCCCATCACTGGAGAATCAGGTTGTGCAAGCAGGAGAAAAAGCATGAAGCACGCAAGAGTCCATTATCAGGGGCAAGATCTGAATGTTACTGTTGATGATCAGGAAAATATCTGCCTGCCAGATGGCAGTAACGTCAGCAACAAATCCGTGCAATGGCTACCACCAGCAAATGGCACGCTATTTGCCCTCGGTTTGAATTATGCTGATCACGCCACTGAACTTGAATTTAAACCACCTGAAGAGCCGCTGGTTTTTATCAAAGCATCCAATACCCTGACCGGTCATCACCAGTTTTCCGTTCGCCCTGATAATGTGGAATACATGCATTATGAAGCTGAGCTGGTTGTTGTCATCGGCAAAACCGCCCATAAAGTCGCCAAAGAACATGCCATGGATTACGTCGCTGGATACACTGTCTGTAACGATTACGCGATCCGTGACTATCTGGAAAACTATTATCGCCCTAATCTCCGAGTCAAAAGCCGCGACACACTGACGCCTATTGGTCCATGGATCACAGATAAAGCCGACGTACCCGATCCCCATAATCTGACATTAAGCACCTGGGTCAATGGTGAACTGCGTCAGCGCGGCACAACTGCCGATCTGATCTTCGATATTCCCTTTCTGATTACTTATCTGAGTGACTTTATGACACTGCAACCCGGAGACATGATCGCCACTGGTACTCCCAAAGGGCTGGCTGATGTGGTACCGGGAGATGAAGTTATTGTTGAGGTTGAAGGTGTTGGGCGTCTGGTCAACCGTATTGTCAGTCAACAAGAATATGAGGAGAGCTTGTAATGACGATGATTAATCATTGGATCAACGGCAAAAACGTCACCAGCAAAGATTATTTTGAAACCACAAACCCTGCAAGCGGCGAAGTACTGGCTGAAGTTGCTTTGGGTGGTCAGGAAGAGATTAATCAGGCCGTTGCCGCTGCAAAGGAAGCTTTCCCGAAATGGGCTAACCTGCCAATGAAAGAGCGTGCTCGTCTGATGCGCCGTTTGGGGGAACTGATTGACGAGAATGTGCCTGAAATTGCAGCAATGGAAACCAAAGATACCGGCCTGCCAATTCATCAGACACAAAATGTCCTAATTCCACGCGCTTCTCACAATTTCAACTTTTTTGCCGAAATTTGTCAGCAAATGAACGGCAGTACCTATCCGGTCGATGACAAGATGCTCAACTATACGCTGGTGCAGCCAGTCGGTGTTTGTGCTCTGATATCGCCGTGGAATGTGCCATTCATGACAGCTACCTGGAAAGTTGCCCCCTGTCTAGCGCTGGGCAATACCGCTGTTTTGAAAATGTCAGAGCTTTCTCCATTAACCGCAGATCGGCTTGGGGAATTGGCTCTGGAAGCCGGGATTCCTGCCGGGGTGCTGAACGTGGTTCAAGGTTACGGTGCGACTGCCGGTGATGCATTAGTGAAACATCACGATGTACGCGCAGTTTCTTTTACCGGCGGTACCGCAACGGGTCGCCAGATTATGAAAAATGCTGGCCTGAAAAAATATTCAATGGAACTAGGCGGTAAGTCGCCTGTTTTGATCTTCGAAGATGCCGACATTGAACGCGCAATAGATGCAGCCCTATTTACGATCTTCTCGATTAATGGTGAACGCTGTACCGCAGGCTCACGCATTTTCATTCAGGAAAGCATCTATCCTGAATTTATTAAACGTTTTGCTGAACGTGCTAATCGCCTGCGAGTTGGCGATCCACAAGATCCAAGCACGCAGATTGGTGCACTTATCAGTAAACAGCATTGGGAAAAAGTCTCCGGTTACATCCGTCTGGGGATTGAAGAAGGTGCAACGCTACTGGCAGGCGGCCCGGATAAACCAACCGATTTGCCGGAGCACCTAAAAGACGGCAATTTCCTGCGCCCAACAGTTCTGGCGGATGTTGATAACCGTATGCGCGTCGCTCAGGAAGAGATCTTCGGCCCTGTCGCTTGTCTGCTGCCATTCAAAGATGAAGCAGAAGGTCTGCGTCTTGCTAATGACGTGGAGTATGGTCTGGCTTCTTATATCTGGACTCAAGATGTCAGCAAAGTATTGCGTCTGGCCCGTAATATCGAAGCAGGCATGGTATTCGTCAATACCCAGAACGTCCGCGATCTGCGCCAACCATTCGGCGGCGTGAAAGCCTCCGGGACAGGTCGTGAAGGCGGTGAATACAGTTTTGAAGTGTTTGCTGAGATGAAAAACGTCTGTATCTCTATGGGCGATCACCCAATCCCACGTTGGGGGGTGTAACAGATTCATCTGCGTTAACCACGGCGAACCCCGGTTTGCCGTCCTGATATCAAGCGAGGATTTTATGGGTAAGTTAGCGTTAGCAGCCAAAATTACACATGTGCCATCCATGTATCTGTCTGAACTACCGGGAAAACATCACGGTTGCCGTCAAGGAGCTATTGATGGACACAAAGAAATCAGCCGCCGTTGCCGTGAAATGGGGGTCGATACCATTGTTGTATTTGATACACACTGGCTGGTGAACAGTGCCTATCACATCAACTGTGCCGACCATTTCTCCGGTATTTACACCAGTAATGAATTGCCACACTTCATCCGTGATATGAGCTATGAATATGACGGTAATCCTGAACTTGGACAAATCATTGCAGAAGAAGCCCGCAATATGGGCGTGCGAGCTCAAGCACATGAAATCCCAAGCCTGAAACTGGAGTACGGCACTCTGGTGCCAATGCGCTATATGAACAGTGACAAACATTTTAAAGTTGTCTCTGTCTCCGCATTTTGTACCGTCCATGCTTTCGAAGACAGTCGTCGTCTTGGGGAAGCCATTCTGAAAGCGATTGAAAAATATGATGGTACGGTTGCCGTGCTAGCCAGTGGTTCCCTTTCTCACCGCTTTATTGATGATCAGCGTGCAGAAGAAGGAATGAACAGCTATACCCGCGAATTTGATGAACAGATGGATCACCGAGTCGTTCAGCTTTGGAAGGAAGGCAAATTCAAAGAGTTCTGCAAGATGTTGCCGGAATATGCAGATTATTGCTATGGCGAAGGCAATATGCACGACACCGTGATGTTGTTGGGCCTACTCGGCTGGGATAAATATGACGGTAAAGTGGAATTCCTGACTGAATTGTTTGCCAGTTCCGGCACTGGACAAGTCAATGCCGTATTCCCGTTACCTGATTACATCACCGATAAACACGCTATCGCCTGATTTGGAGTAACCTATGCCACATTTTTATGCTGAATGTACGGAAAATATTCGTGAACAAGCCAATCTGCCAGAGTTGTTTAGCAAAGTGAATCAGGCTTTGGCGGAGACTGGCATTTTCCCATTGGGAGGAATCCGCAGTCGCGCCATCTGGCTGGATACCTGGCACATGGCTGACGGTAAACATGATTATGCATTCGTCCATATGACATTGAAAATCGGCGCTGGACGCAGTCTTGAAAGCCGTCAACAGGTCGGCGAGATGTTATTCACGCTGATTAAAGAACACTTTGCCTCACTGATGGCACAACGCTATCTTGCCCTCTCTTTTACGATGGAAGAATTGGACCCAGTATTAAACTACAAACAAAACAACGTCCACGCCTTATTTCGTAAGGAATAATGATGCCGAAGCCCTTTAATCAACATCCCCCGCGCTGGTTGATCCCTTTATTGGGCTCATTGGTGGCATTCGGGCCTCTGTCAGTTGATATGTATCTGCCTGCCTTGCCTGAAATGGCAAGGCAATTACAAGCAACACAAGGGCAGATGCAATATACCTTGGGCGCATTTTTCATCGGTTTCTGTATTGGAATGCTGTTATATGGCCCATTGAGCGATCGTTTAGGGCGAAGAAAACTGTTGCTCAGTGGTATGGTGTTATTCGTCGTTGCCAGTATGTTGTGTACACAGGTGACACAAGTTGAACATCTGATTTTACTCCGCGCATTACAAGCATTTGGCAGCGGTGCCGCGGTTGTGATGGCCAGAGCTATCGCCCGTGATATCTATGGCCCACAGGAATTACCGCGGGTGTTGTCACTCATGACTTTGGTAACTATGATAGCGCCACTTATCGCACCGTTACTCGGTGGTCTACTGTTAACCTACTTCAACTGGCAGTCAATATTTATTCTGCTAACCTTGGTCGGCTGTATCAGCGGATTATTATTATTGTTTTTATTACCAGAAACACTGCCTGCCAATAATAATAGCGGCGGAAAACTTATCACCACGTTCAAAAACTACGGCAAGTTACTGGCTAACGGTGAAGCAATGGCAACTATCGGCACGGTGGCGTTCTCTTCTGCCGCCATGTTTGCTTTTATCAGCGGCTCACCTTTCGTTTATATCAATTATTTTCAGGTTCCAGCGAATTATTACGGATTACTGTTCGGCTGTAACGTATTGGGCATGATCGCTATGGTGCTGCTCAATGTCCGGCTACTAAAAGCTTACAACCTTTCCCGTCTGTTATTGATCCAAACCAGTGCGCAATTACTGTTTAGTATTTTGCTGGTTATTTTTTATCAGCAAAATCTTACTATTATCGTTATTTTGGTTGTACTGGTTATATCGCTGGTTAATACCATTGGTACTAATGGCCTCTCTTTATTACTTCAACATCGTGGTCAGTTTGCCGGCAGCGCCAGCGCACTCGCTATTTCCACACAATTCGCTATGGCTGCACTCGCCAGCGTTGCGGTTTCTTTATTACAGGATGAAACCCCTTTTGCTATGGCTCTTGTGATGGCAGTGTGCGCTGGACTAGGTTGGTTATGCCAGCAACTGGCAACTTTTCGCCAACAGATGCAATTCACTCAGGTGTCTCCCGGAGAAAAAAACAATGACAAATAATGTCAATATCGCACTACTGCGTCAGCAAGCTTATATCAACGGACAATGGATCGATGCCGATAACAAAGTGACTTTTAATGTGATTAATCCAGCAAATGGAGAAGTTATTGCACAAGTCAGTGATCTGGGTTCTGCTGAAACAGAACGCGCCATTGAAGCGGCTCAACAAGCCCTACCGGCATGGAGAGCAATGACCGCCAAGCAACGTAGCCAACTTCTGCAACGCTGGTTCCAGTTAATAATGGAAAATCAACAAGCACTAGCTGAATTACTAAGTCTGGAACAAGGGAAACCACAAGCAGAAGCAATGGGAGAGATCGCTTATGGCGCCAATTTCATTGAGTGGTTTGCGGAAGAAGGTAAGCGTACTTACGGTGAAACCATTCCAAGCCCTCTACCGGGCCGTCGGCTCATCACTATCAAGCAGCCTATCGGTGTTGTTGCCGCTATCACACCGTGGAATTTTCCTAATGCCATGATCACCCGCAAAGTTGGCCCTGCACTGGCAGCCGGCTGTACTGTGGTACTGAAACCCGCTTCAGAAACACCACTTTCAGCTCTGGCTTTGGCGGCGCTGGCTGAACAGGCTGGCATTCCGGCTGGTGTACTGAATGTTGTCACCGGAATCGATGCGAAAACCATCGGCGGTGTTCTGACTCAAAGCCCGATTGTCCGCAAACTCTCTTTTACCGGTTCAACCCGTGTCGGTAAGTTACTGATGGCACAAAGCGCCGATACCGTGAAAAAGTTATCGCTGGAACTGGGAGGAAATGCACCATTTATTGTTTTCGATGACGCGGATATTGATGCAGCTGTACAGGGCGCACTGACCGCCAAATTCCGCAACAGTGGTCAAACATGTGTTTGCGCTAACCGCATTCTGGTTCAGGAAACGATTTATGACACATTCGCAAAACGTCTGGCACAGGCAGTCGATGCACTGCAAGTTGGTCCTGCCAGTGATGTCAAATCACAACAAGGTCCGCTGATCAATCAGGCAGCCATTGATAAAGTGCAGGAACACATCAGTGATGCCGTTTCTCACGGTGCACGCATACTGGCTGGCGGGAAACTCCATGCGCTGGGCGGTTTGTTCTTCGAACCTACCGTAATGGCTGATGTCAATGAATCCATGCTTATCTCCCGAGAGGAAACATTCGGCCCCATTGCGCCACTATTCAAATTCCGGGACGAAGCAGAAGCTATTCATCTGGCCAATGATTCTGAATTCGGTCTGGCCGCGTATTTCTACTCTCGTGATATTGGCCGGATCTACCGTGTAGCCGAAGCGCTGGAAAGTGGCATGGTAGGTATCAACGAAGGTTTGATTTCTAATGAAGTTGCTCCATTCGGCGGCATTAAACAATCTGGGCTGGGACGTGAAGGCTCACGTTACGGCATTGAAGATTATCTGGAAGTGAAATACCTCTGCTTTGGTGGCATAGAGGGCACAGGAGCTTAACCGTATGTTACAGAAAGACGTCGTATCACAGATTGCACACCGGCTGCATCAGGCAGAGAAAAGCCGTGAACAAATACGTCAAATCTCGTTGGATCATCCGGAAATAACCATTGATGATGCTTATGCCATTCAACGTGAATGGGTAGATTTAAAAATTGCGGAAGGTCGCATACTCAAAGGCCATAAAATTGGCCTGACCTCCAAAGCCATGCAAGCCAGTTCGCAGATCAGTGAGCCAGACTATGGTGCTCTGTTGGATGATATGTTTTTTCCTGACGGTGGCGATATTCCCTGTGATCGCTTTATTGTTCCCCGTATCGAAGTCGAACTGGCATTCATATTGGCAAAACCTTTACGTGGCCCAAACTGCACGCTGTTTGATGTTTACAACGCAACAGATTATGTCATTCCGGCACTGGAATTGATCGATGCCCGTTGCCACAACATCGATCCGGAAACCCACCGCCCGCGCAAAGTGTTCGACACGATTTCTGACAATGCCGCCAACGGCGGTGTGATTATGGGCGGTCGCCCGATTAAACCAGAAGAATTTGATCTGCGCTGGATCAGCGCCCTGCTCTATCGCAATGGCGTGATTGAAGAATCCGGTGTGGCGGCAGCGGTACTTAATCATCCCGCTAACGGTGTCGCATGGTTAGCAAACAAACTAGCCCCACATGGTGTTCAGCTTGAAGCAGGACAAATCATTCTCAGTGGATCTTTTACTCGCCCGGTTCCGGCACGTAAAGGAGACACCTTCCATGTTGATTACGGCCCTATCGGTGCTATCAGTTGCCGTTTCGTTTAAAGGAGGAAATATGGATCAGTTAACCAATAAATTTAAACAGGCGCTAAAAGAAGAACGCCCACAAATTGGTTTATGGCTGGGGCTTTGCAGCCCCTACAGTACAGAATTACTGGCCGGAGCCGGTTTCGATTGGCTATTGATTGATGGCGAGCATGCGCCAAACGACGTTCAAACGATTCTAAGCCAATTGCAAGCCATTGCCCCTTATCCAAGCCATCCCATTGTCCGCCCACCCTGGAATGATCTGGTGATCATCAAGCAGCTACTGGATGTGGGCGCGCAAACTTTATTAATCCCCATGATACAAAATGCGGAGCAGGCTTACGAAGCGGTTCGAGCAACCCGCTATCCACCGGCAGGTATCCGTGGTGTGGGTAGTGCGCTGGCAAGAGCTTCCCATTGGAACAGAATTCCTGATTATCTTCATCGTGCCAACGATGAAATGTGTGTCTTAGTTCAGGTAGAAACCCGTGAAGCACTGCGTAATCTGCCAGAAATCCTCAAAGTAGACGGTGTGGATGGTGTCTTTATCGGTCCAGCGGATCTGAGTTCTGATATGGGCTTTGTCAATAATCCGCATCACCCCGAAGTAAAAGCCGCAATTGAGCAAGCAGTCATTCAAATCAAAGCGGCAGGTAAAGCACCGGGCATTCTGATGTCAGCGCCTGATGTTGCTGAGCATTACCTGAAACTCGGCGCACTCTTTGTTGCTGTTGGTATTGATACAACTTTACTGGCTCGTGCCGCAGAAACGCTAGCTGCACGATTTGGTGCGGGTAAGGACCTTCCGGCAGCACCTTCATCCAGTGTTTATTAGTCTCAGCAATCACAGTATTAACAACCGACTTACTCAACCAGCTTTTAATTTCCTAAACAACGTAATACACATAAAACAATAATTAAGGAAAATAACAATGAGCGATTCATCAACCGCCGTGCAACAGCCAGATCTCCCGGCTGGTCAACATAAACAGCTAACGGCACAACAGCAATCCGTCATTAACAAGCTATTTCGTCGCCTGATTATTTTCCTGTTCGTCTTATTTGTATTCTCGTTTCTGGATCGCATTAATATTGGGTTTGCCGGCCTGACAATGGGTAAAGATCTTGGGCTGAACGCGACGATGTTCGGTCTGGCAGCAACGCTATTTTATGCCACTTATGTCATCTTCGGTATTCCCAGCAATATCATGCTCAGTATTGTCGGGGCGCGACGCTGGATAGCTACGATCATGGTGCTCTGGGGGATCGCCTCCACTGCCACCATGTTCGCCACCGGACCAACCAGTCTGTACATCTTGCGTATGTTGGTCGGTATCGCCGAAGCGGGTTTCGTGCCGGGTATCCTGTTGTATCTAACTTACTGGTTCCCGGCTTACTATCGCGCCCGTGCCAATGCGCTGTTTATGGTGGCAATGCCGGTGACTATGGCTTTTGGTTCTCTGGCTTCCGGTTATATTCTGGAAATGGATGGCCTCCTGAACCTTCACGGCTGGCAATGGTTATTCCTACTGGAAGGTTTTCCTTCGGTATTACTGGGAATTGTCGTTTGGTTCTATCTTGATGATTCACCCAAACGAGCTAACTGGCTGACAGATGAAGATAAAAAATGCTTACAAGAGATGATGGATAATGACCAATCCGCTCTGGTTCAACCGGCAAGCTCATCCACTCATCAGGCAATGCAAAAACGCAGTATATGGCGTGAGATTTTCGCTCCAATCATGCTGATGTATATTCTGTCCTATTTCTGTCTGACCAACACACTGAGCGCGATTAATATCTGGACGCCGCAGATTGTGCAAAGCTTCAATCAGGGCAGCAGTAACATCACGATCGGCATTCTGACCGCTATTCCTCAGTTTTGTACCATTATTGGGATGGTTTACTGGAGTCGCCGTTCAGACCGGTTACAAGAACGTAAAGTCCATACAGCTCTGCCCTATCTGTTCGCTGCCGCGGGCTGGATATTGACCTCATTAACCAACCACAGTGTCATTCAACTGACTGGGATTATTATGGCTTCAACCGGTTCATTTACCGCAATGGCGGTCTTCTGGACAACGCCGGATCAAGCTATCAGCTTACGTGCAAGAGCGATCGGCATTGCAGTTATTAGCGCTACAGGTAACATAGGTTCAGCACTCAGCCCATTATTAATCGGCTGGCTGAAAGATCAGACAGGGAGCTTTAATACTGGTCTCTATTTCGTTGCCGGATTACTGGTCATTGGTGCCGCTATTATCTGGGCGATCCCAATGAAACATTCCAGACAGAGAGCAATGCCATAATTTTCAATAAAAAGGAAAAACCGTCATGATTGAGCCTATCATTGCCAATATTGATATCAGCAAAGACTATGATGAGACTCAAGGCACTGATGATGTGCATTATCAAACATTTGGCCGAATGGCTGCATTTTTCGGTCGTAACATGCAGGCTCATCGTCATGATGGTTTCTTCCAACTTCATTTTCTGATCACCGGACATATTGAATTACAGTTAGATGAGCAACACTATTCTGTACAAGCACCGCTGTTTATCCTGACACCACCATCTGTTCCTCATGCTTTTTTTACTCAAGATGACAGTGACGGATATGTCCTTACCGTGCGACAGGAACTGATATTACCGCTATTGGAATCACTCTATCCAGTAAACAAAGATGTTCTTGATATTCCAGCTATTTGCTTATCTGTCGCAGATAAACCGACAGAATTAGACGCTTTTAACCATTACTGGGCGCTGATAGCTCGCGAATCATCTAATAACTTTGCCGGGAGGGAACAATCATTGACATTTTTAGCGCAAGCATTATTCACTTTGCTACTGCGCAATATTCCTCTTGATGACCATCCTGTTAATGGTGTACGCGGGGAAATTAAAATATTTCAGCGATTTAACCAACTAATAGACAACTATTACCATCATCACCTTTCCGTACCGGAATATGCCAACAAACTAGGCATTACAGAATCGCGGTTAAAAGATATGTGCCGACGGTTTGCCAACCGCCCACCTAAAAGATTGATTTTTGATCGCCAGCTACGTGAGGCTAAACGACTACTGTTATTCAGTGATTGTGCCGTATTTGAAATTGCCTATCAGCTTGGATTCAAAGATCCCGCCTATTTTGCTCGTTTCTTTAATAGATTAGTTGGCTGCTCCCCCAGTTTTTGGCGGGAAAGAAATATTCATGAAAAATAAATACTAATATTGACTATATCAATACTAGCACTTCTTATTTCAATCCTAAAGTAAATATGAAACCAGAAAATTTTCATATCAATAGACAGCATCCTCTTTAAACTACAATCGGATGATGATTACCATGCTATCTGTTTTCTGGCACTTTATGCTCTCCGTTATTAATTTCCCTTAGACTCAAGAGTTTTTATTACAAAACCTCTTCCCAGAATTAAAATTCTGCATATACTGGACTATGTAACTTACTGGAATTTCGACGGATAAAATGATGGCAATAGGAGTGCCGATGATATAGATAAATTTATTAAAGACAAGGAAACCACATATGAAAGATCCTTACTATACGGTAAATGAGTTTGGATTCCGACGTTCTGATGCTACAGCCTTCATACGTTATAAATGGTCACTCAGCAACAGAGAATATAGTGAATCCGACAAAATAACTTTAGAAAAAAGAAAAAACTCAATAATGGGCATCTTATAATGCGCAAATCAGCCATAGCCTTAAATACCCTTTATACCACCTTTTGCGCCTTATTCATATATACGATGTCATATTTGGAAGAAGAACATTATATAGGTGATCGGGATATAAAAGACATTTGTGTTGTTTATAAAGAAATTATAGATGATAACCGTGATGTATTTGCTCCCGTATGTTTACTAATTGTATCTCCATTAATTTATTCAGCTGTAAAAAAAAGATTCAAATCATTTTCCTTTAATGTAATGACATTGGCTTTACTGGCATATTGGATATGGCGTTTTTTTATCAGGCTAATGATATGTATTTAGAATAATTTCAGATATTCAGGTGGCGGCTAGCAAATGCTGCCTGAATATAAACGCGGTTGTCACAGACATGACACCCGGATAGCTCAAATTCTTAAGTCCGTTTTGTATGCTTTGATTCTATACCTATTACGATTTTTTTCATTTTCATACTTTTATTCTCTTTGACAAATGTAAATTATACTAAAGGCTGCCTGTGTTATTGTTGGGGCACACAGTCTTGATGTGATGAATGCTTCTGTCAGTCAAATGATGACTGGCAGAGAAACAGCGGCGGAAACTTATCGCGCGGCGGTAGAACTAGCAAAAGAATTTGGTGCTGATGATTACACCGCTTCTGAAATAGGACTCACCGTCGATATTGCTGTCCCGTTGTCATTTGCTTCAATGGTGGGTGCGATTAGAGTCGCCTCCGTACGGGTAGGCAGAATTAAATTAATTGAGCATAAATCGCCTACAGGTTTAAAACCGGGCGGTCATACTTTAGCTAAACATGTTGGGTTATCTGAGCAGGAATTGAGGGCTAGAATACTAAACAGTAGAGGAAGATTAAGAGAAGCAAGCACATTTTATAATCAAGATGTTGCAGAGAAAGTGATTTCAAAAACCTTAAAGAGTAATCAGATAAAAATAACCACTTTATTAAAATATACCCCAAAAGGAGTAAGGCAAGAGATAGATTACATCTCAAACACACCTGTTGGTTTCAGATTTATTAAAGAATCTGAAAATTTGCAATAATTATATAAAGTTAGAATAATTTTAATCCATTCCGAATTTAATGGTAAATTGTATTATATATTAACAGCGTTTCCCTCATATTAAGATCTTAGGACAGAAAAATGGAACTAAATCGCTGAATGTTTGCTTATTTCAATCAAGACTATGACATAATATCTAGTCCTGAGCTCGATGATGTCATCAATGACTACCTTGATACCACCAATGAAGCAATGAAGAAAAATCTAATAGAGGAGATAGAGTCTTTTATCCATAATTCAGAAAACATAGAGAAAGACTTTCAAGCTCTCTATTATAGTTCTAGTTTTTGACCTAAATTATGGGACACCACAGCACTTGAGTTTCTAAAGTATGTATCAAAAAAAGCACAGGATTTTTTAAACGAGCATATTAAACAAGATGAATAGTCAAAGTATTCCTAAATGAAAAAATAAATAAAGAGGTTTAATTCAATGGAAATTAAAGAAAGATTACAGTATATAGATAAGTTTAAACAAGCTATTGAACGTCAAGATTATGAATTATTTAGCAAGATGTTCAATGAATTGCGATGAAATTATATTAATGCCGTACCAATAGTATTGGTAGACAGTATTAATTTACTTATCAAGTATGTTATAGATATCAAAAAAAACTCTGAGAACTTGCATTACGATGAATTTGAACAGAAATTGCGGAAAACTATTGATATTATATTAGATCACTTGGATAATATATCCCAGATAATGCAATATTTTATAAATTAACACCTTGAAAAGGATAAATAAATCAATTTTCTCTCTGTAAAATTTTCAAGTAAAAACAAGTGCTTTTGAAGGTAATAAATAATTATACATTATACTTCAAAAGCGCTATTCAATGATAGACCATGCCATTTATTAACCAAACTTTAAGAACATTAATCACATATAAATAAGTCCAATTTAGATAAAATAAAAATATAGAATATTTTTTCTTCAACATTATTACCGATAGAATAAATCAATATCTGGCTTTATAAAAAAATCCCCACAACACTCTCAGCATAATAAATAAATTATTTTATATTTAAATAAAAAAAATTATATAAATAACAATGACAATATTGAAAATATTTCTATACCATATGCAAAAATTTGTTTTTGGTTCAACGGTAGATTAATATCAACGCGTTTGATATTTAATTTCTTAATATAAAAATTTAAATGAGAACATTATGCAAAAAATTACATTAATTACTGGTGGATCACGTGGCATTGGTCGCGCAACGGCTTTTTATCTGGTAGAGAAAGGGCATCACATTTGTATTGGCTACCACACTAATCAAGATCAAGCTCAGGAGGTCACAGAAATTATTCATAATATGGGCGGTAAGGCTATCGCCATTCAGGTCAATATTGCTGATGAAAAACAAGTTGTAGAACTCTTCCAGAGAACCGATAAAGAACTTGGATATATAACCGGCTTGGTAAATAATGCCGGCCTTCTCAAACCACAAGCATCAATTGAGCAACTAACCGCTGACCGCCTGAATAATATTTTTGCCACCAATGTCGTAGGAAGTTTTCTCTGTGCACGGGAAGCGGTTAAAAGAATGTCTTTCCGATATGGCGGGCAAGGTGGCTCAATCGTCAATGTTTCATCAGCCGCATCCCGACTGGGTTCACCGCACGAATACATAGATTATGCCGTATCGAAAGGTGCGATCGATACTTTGACTATCGGTCTGTCTTTAGAAGTCGCAGATCAAGGCATTCGAGTAAACGCTGTTCGTCCTGGATTTATCTATACCAATATGCACTCCGATGGTGGCGAGCCAAATCGAGTCGATCGGGTAAAAAATTCCCTCCCAATGAAACGTGGCGGGCAACCAGAAGAAGTCGCACAGGCTATAGCCTGGCTACTGTCGGATGAAGCTTCATACGTAACCGGAAATTTTATTGATCTAGCCGGAGGGAAATAAGCCCCGGTTGAATTGAATCTATCTATACATAGAAAACAGACCAGAAAATGAAAAGCGACCCATATTTTCAATTACCCCTGAATTAATACCCAAGATGTATTATTAATTGGCATGGGCAGGCATATTGATGGCACATCTGATTACTACCGCTTGGATAAATGATATATCAGCTCGCTCATACAACTTCATGCAAATAAAACTTAATGATAGAAATTCGTAAATATAACAAAGAGGTAAATCATGAAAAACATTGACCCAAAACTTTATCAACATACTCCCTCAGTCAGCGTCTACGATAACCGTGGCCTGACTATCCGTAATATCGACTTCCATCGTACCTTTGCAGAAGGTAATACAGATACCCGTATTACCCGCCATCAATATGATACCCGCGGATATTTGAACTACAGCATTGATCCACGTTTGTATGATACTAACTCAGTACAGCCTAACTTTATCTGGCAATACGATCTGACCGGTAATCTCCTACGAACAGAGAGCGTGGATGCAGGCTGCACTGTCACTCTCAATGATATTGAAGGCCGTTTGGTACTGACAAAACTTGCAGCCGGAGTCATACAAATCCGGCAATATGAAGACTCTTCCTTACCAGGCCGCCTGTTGTCAATCACTGAGCAAATACCCGAAAAAGCACCCCGCGTCACTGAACGCTTTATCTGGGCTGGGAATACACCAGAAGAGAAAAATTATAACCTCGCGGGTCAGTGTGTGCGCCACTACGATACCGCAGGCTTGAATCAACTGAGAGGATTGTCGCTAACCAAAAACATATTATCTCAGTCTCGTCAATTACTGACCGATGATCAGGAAACAGATTGGGTAGGCGATAACGAAACCAGCTGGCAGGCGAAACTGAACAACGACACTTACACCACACAAAGTACTTTTGATGCTACCGGTACTTTACTGACTCAGATAGATGCAAAAGATAATGTACAACATCTGGCCTATGATATTGCTGGACAACTGAAAAACAGTTGGTTAACCATGAAAGGTCAGAGCGAACAAATCATTATCAAATCCCTAACCTATTCTGCCGCAGGCCAGAAACTGCGTGAAGAACATGGTAACGGCGTTATCACCGAATACACCTATGAACCGGAAACTCAGCGGCTTATCGGTATCAAAACATACCGCCCGTCAGACTCCCAAGTGTTACAAGATTTACGCTATGAATATGACCCAGTGGGCAACGTGATAAGCATCCGTAACGACGCAGAAGCCACCCGCTTCTGGCACAATCAGAAAGTGGTGCCGGAAAATACCTATACTTACGATTCCCTGTACCAGCTCATCCGTGCAACAGGCCGTGAGATGGCAAATATCGGTCAGCAAAAGCATCAATTTCCCTCCCCCGCTCTCCCTTATGATAATAATACCTACACCAATTATCTCCGGACTTACACCCATGATCGCAGTGGTAACCTGACCAAAATCCAGCACAGCTCACCAGCCACTCAAAATAACTATACTACAAATCTGACAATATCGAATAACAGTAACCGTGCAGTGCTGGATTCACTAACGACTGATCCGGCACAGGTAGATGCGTTGTTTGATACTGGCGGACATCAAAAATTGCTGATGCCGGGGCAAAATCTGAGCTGGAACGCACGGGGTGAACTGCAACAGGTAACATCGGTGAATCATGAAAATATCAGTGACCGGGAATGGTATCGTTATGACAGTAACGGAATGCGGCTGTTAAAAGTTAATGAGCAGCAAACCGGTAACAGCCCACAACAACAGCGAGTCACTTATCTTCCCGGGCTGGAACTACGTACAACACAAAATGGCAACGCTATAACAGAAAACCTGCATGTTATTACGGTAGGGACGGCGGGTCACGCACAAGTGCGAGTATTGCACTGGGAAACCCCACCACCAGCAGACATCAGCAACAATCAGCTACGCTACAGCTTTGATAATTTGATTGGCTCCAGCCAACTTGAACTGGATCATGAAGGGCAAATTATTAGTCAGGAAGAGTACTATCCATTTGGCGGTACCGCTTTATGGGCGGCAAAGAATAGGACAGAAGCCAATTACAAGACTATCCGGTACTCAGGCAAAGAAAGAGATGCAACGGGATTGTATTATTATGGATTCCGGTATTATCAGCCGTGGATAGGTAGATGGCTAAGTGCCGATCCAGCCGGAACTGTAGATGGACTGAATTTGTACCAAATGGTGCGCAATAATCCCGTCACCTTTATAGACACAGATGGCCGAATGTTAGAGCCGACATCATCTCGAACTGAGACAGTACAATCACCACCGTCCTTAGTCTCATTGACACGCAATGTAGTCGCTGGATTCAAACATTATAATATTGAAGATATTAGGCAGTATCTCGGTGGTATTAGAGAGCTAAGGGGTTCTGCATACGCCCATGCTCACAGCGCTGCTGAAAAATTTATTACTAATCTGGAAAACAGTCGGAAGAAAAAAGCCCCCGTTGAGTCAGAACTGGCGTCAAAAGGGTACTCCCAAACCTTAAGCCAAGCCGCCAAGGTCATTGGAAAAACGGCAGATAAATATACGCCTAAGTTTGATGAAAACGCTCAAAACCCAGACAGAATTAGTCTTACTAAAACACCGATTGGAACTGGTATTCCCGCCAAAGGCACAGAAAATCCGTTAAATCCTGTGTTGGAGTTTGACGCTCATGGCAATGAGATCTTTTATCGAACAATGTCAGAGCAACATTATGAACATTTACAACAAACCGGTAAGTTACCCCCAACCACTGAAACTTCTATTTCTCCGGCTTTATCTTATTCATTAGATTACAAAGGACATACGGTCCAATTTATAACCAAACCAGGTACCTTTGAGCAACTTAAAGAAATTGGTATCGCTGCCAACAAGCCTGCTGAAGTTCAATTCCCCCATATGTTAAAAGGCATCGGGGATTGGATGCAAACAAACGCACGCTTCAAAGTAGAAGGTGGGCAAATGACAACACAACTTGGTCAAGGTATGGCAATAGAAACGTTCAATAGCAACATTATTGGTTACAAACTAGTCCGTTCAGAGAGGAAAAATTAATGTTACTTAATTTAGAACAAGATTGTATTCCTATGAAATGCGTCTTTTTACTCTCTGAAGAGCTAAAAACCAATGCTAAACGTATCTCATTAACACAAGAGTTAACGCTTAACCAATTAAAGCCCCAAATGGGGCTTAAAGGGAAGTATGGGCTTTTTGGATCGCCAGACTGGTGGAAAAATATCAAACAACGGAAGATGCCTCTGTTGTTTCTTTCTGGTGTTATCTGCGATGCATATATTGCCGGTCAGGACAATTTCGGCATGAACAACACCATTGATTTGAAATTAAGTGATGGCGCTATATGTACTGTTGGTATTTATGTAAACAACAAAGATGATGTCATACTTTTTCGAATTGGTTATAGAGCCGCTATTGTTTATGCACTTGATGAATTAAAACTACAGCCTGCCGTAGATAGTGGGGTAAATTATTCAAAAATTGCTTTGGAAATGGCTGTTTCATTGCAACCCGTTGAATAAATTTATTTATAACAATTTGAAATAATTACAATTGAATGAGGTGTTTCTTCCAGGAAGAAACACCTATGACCCAACGTGACCGCCAGATAGCCGACATCCAGTAACATCTTAACAATCGTCCAACTAAAGCTGCCTGCCGTACCACTGATGACAGCCATTTACCAACTCAATCTGCCCCTTCTTTAAAAGTGATGTCGATGATCTTGCGGGCGTTCGCCATGGCATCGAAGATACGTTCTTCAAAGAAGCGCACATCATCCTGCGACATTAACACGTTAGAATATATACGCGATAACGGTGAGAACTGGATGCCATAGTGCTTGGCGGTCTCGCGGATGATGATGTCGCAAAACTTTACCTTATCGCTGTAGTCTTGGGATCGCTCAACCGGCTCCTGCTGACAGTGGTACACCAGCGCGGTTGGCATGCCCTGAATCACCAGAGGCAAATCAACCGCTTCAGCCGCCTTGACGAAGATGTTGGAAAGTTGGCGGGTAATGTCAGCCATACGGTCGTAGCAGCCCGGATCACGCTCAATCAGTGAGAGGGTTGCCTTGATAGCCGCTAGCCCCAGCGGATAACCGTTGAAAGTACCGGCATGGATCACCTTGCCACGGGTATACAAGTTCATGATGTCACGGCGGCCAACGATGGCGGAAACCGGCATTGCACCACCGCCCAACGCCTTGCCAAAAGTCGCCAGATGCGGGGTAACACCCAACAGTTGCTGTGCACCACCGAGTCCCAAGCGCACACCAGTGATAATCTCATCGAAAATCAGCACAATATTGTATTTTTCACACAACGCCTTGGCCTTTTCCAGATAACCTTCACGCGGGAAAATGCCACCACCGTTGAGGCAGATAGGCTCCATCAGCACCGCGGCGATTTCGTCGTGATAGCGCTCAATAGTGGCCGTGAGTACGTCGATGTCATTCCACGGCAGCATAAAGGATTGCTCAGTAATCGAGCCGGTCGCTCGTCCACAGGTATCGAGCAAGTCGCCCTGGAATTGCTCCGGCACCGGATAGTGAAGATCCTGCTTATTCCGCCACCCCATGATGTTATCAGCACTGCCGTGGTAATGACCGTGGAAACGGATAAAACGATTTTTGCTGGTAAAGCCACGAGCCAGACGTAACGCGTTCTGTACCGCCTCAGTGCCACTCAGGCAGAAGCGAACCATCTCGGCACAGGGAATATGTTTCACCATGGTTTCACACACATCCACTTCCAGATCGCAAGTATCCACCGACGTGATCTTACCCATGTGCTGGATCAGCGACTCATTGTAGGCTTCGTTATGATGGCCAACAAACAGCGCACCGAACTTACAGAACAGATCGAGGTGTTCATTACCATCCAAATCCCAAATGCGCGAGTTGCGTCCTCGGTTGAACGGGATCACCAATGGCCGTTCAGGATCGCCAAAGTTGTAATGGCTGCCACCAGGTAACAGATCACAGCACTTTTTATAAAATTCTGTTGAACTTTCCAATGACAGTTTTGTTGCTGTATCCATAGGTTGCTTACCCTCCACCTGTGTTTGTGATGTCAAATTACCGTTGGTATGGTCCGCATCTTTGGATAAGTTAAACGGCATGTACTGCTTAACCGACTCCGGAAGCGTGACGTGCATAAGCTCAAGCAGTGCAATGCGTGTCAGGTAAGCGGCTCCACTCATCAGTAGGTGAGCGAGTTCTGCCACCTTGCGCTGAGCCACATCCTCCAGTGGCGTGCCCTGTAACCATTCGTTCATCGCCCCCATCGACGAACCGCACCAAATCTGGTAATCAATATGCCGTGTCTCTTCACCGTTTATCGCCCAACGTGATGACTGACCGAGATACCACTGGAACAACAGAGCCATTTTTTTCTTTGGCTGCTGCTCCGCCTTTTCAACCACCGCCGGCAAGTTGCAACGCTGGAAATAGGCCAACGTTTCCTGCCAGATATCAGACAGCGGCTTATGGAAGATCTGTTTTTCCAACAGGGCCACATCCTGCTCCGGGAGCGCATCCAGACTGTCGTACTGCTTATACAACGCTTGAAGTTTCTGGGCGCGTATCGCATACATATTGCCCAGTTTCAGCACCTGTACTTTAGCGCCCAACTCAAACATATCTGCCGACGGCACCATCGCCACGTCGCTTATCTGCGCCTTGCCTAACATCTGTTTTACCACCTCAGAGGTGCCGGCTTCCACACAAGCCTGGTTTATTGAACCAGTCACCACATACGCCGCGCCGAGGGCAAAGGCAGACAGAATAGCGTGAGGGGTTCCCAAACCACCTGCTGCCCCAATCCGTACCCGGAAACCGAGGCAAGACTCGCGCTCAACATCATCGCGTAGCTGCGCTATAGAGCGAAAGATGCAGGACAGCACCCCCTGATCAGTATGGCCGCCAGAGTCCCCTTCTACGGTAATGTCATCTGCCATCGGCACCTGACGCGCCAGCTCTGCCTGCACTGCGGTAATCACCCCCTCAGCCAGAAGTTTTTTCAGGATGTTTTCCGGTGCCGGACGCAAGAAACGCTCGGCAACCTCACGGCGTGATACCTTAGCTATGATGCGATTTTGACGCAGGATGCTGCCATCTTGTTGCTGCGTCAGCCCACAAGCACGGTAGTACACCAACGCTGTGCTCAAGTTGATATAAGCCGAAGCCTCAATCACCCTGACCTGCTGCTCCAGACACAGCCGCACACAAGCCATTTCCCACTCCGGATTGCTGGGAGTGTGAAGTAAGTTGACACCGAATGGCCCGTTTGGCAGGTGCTGGCGTAGCGTGGTAATAGCCTCAGTAATGCGCGAAATACTCAACCCGCCCGCGCCAAAAATGCCCAAGATACCTTGCTGACCTAAGGCGATCACCATCTCTTCTGAATGAATACCATTTGCCATAGCCCCAGCGTAATAGGCCAGGCGTACACCATAATCCCGGCGGAAGCTATCATCCCCCAAATCGACTTCCGTTACCGCCGGTAACATGCCGAGCACAACCGCCTGCTCGGAGGGAAGTGGCTCACTAGCCGGTAACAGCGCCACCCCGTCACCTAATTGCACTACTTGCAGAGCGTGGTCAAGATCATACAAACTGGCGGAACCCAGCGGCAGCGCAGACGCTGGGCGTTGGCTAGCGGATTGGTTAACAGACAAACGATAACGCATTTTTTCATGCTCCCTGTGTCAACAACATTGTAGAAGAAGTGGAAGGCAGAGACAGGCGCCGGGTAAAGCCTACCCCCAGGTTATCGCACAAACCAATGACGTTGCCGCGATAGATGATTTCAGCAATAAAGATCAGCGAGATAGCCGTCAAGGTGGTGCTATTATCTTGGTACTGTGCATCAATCGATTTACAGGTCAGACGATAACGTAATACGTCGCGTTCACGCTTTACTTCACTACGGAATTTGGCGCTGTACTGAAGGTTATACAGTGTTTGGGAGACCAAATCGCTTTGCGACTCCAGCCCCAGATAATATAGGTAGAACTGCATCAGTTGTTCACAGCCTTCAACCAATAACGTGGCTGGCATGATCGGATCGTTCTTGAAATGCACCTCGAATACCCAATGTTCGGGATCAATATCCACTTCACCGATCACCTCCCCCAAGCCAAAAGGCCCGCCGGACAGGTCAACATCCAGTACCCGGCTAAGCATGCGTGAATGTGGCGCAAAAAGTCTGCCAGCACCTTCAAAAGCATATTGCGGGCCAAAACAGGTGGCGAGGTCCCCTTGCATCAGGGCGTTAATATGCTGTTCGTCAAAGCGTTGGCGCTGACAACGCAGCGGCGGAGTGAAGGGCTTGGCCAGTTTTGCTGCGGCAAAATACGGCGCGGTATCTATCTGCCTGACTTTGGCAATGTCGCGCATAGTGAAGAAGCCCGAGTTAGCCTCCTGTTTTAACACCAGACGCTCACCGACGTAGCAGTAGTATTCATAGGCAATTAAGACCATGCCTCCAGCGCGCACGCAGGACTTAATATCGACCCGGCCACGCAACACCTCGCCCACCTTCGGCATCTCGCTGTATACAGTAGTTTGGCTGTCTACCGCACGGTAACCCAATTGCCCTTTGAATAGATGGTCGCAGCCGATGACGGTGAAAGCCACTATCAGCGCGTGGGACGATTCCAGGACGATAAAATCCGGAGCCTTACCGTCCACCACATACCAAGCATCAACAGGAATGTCGTACTCCCACTCAATGTAGCAAGGCTCAAGCCGATCCTTAACCGCTGACAATGCGGTAATGCGCGAGACAAACAGGTAAGGTGGAGATGGCATGCGGGTACGTACCGGATAACAATCCACCTTGGCATACTCAGCTCCCAGCACATTCGACACTAAACCGTCAGTCAGTTCAATAATCTGACGCTCATCAAACAATGGCACACTGGCAGCGGGAGGATGCTCATTGAGGATAAGATTAATTAACTGATAATAGGAGTGTTCAAGGCGCAGATACTGCAATTGAGTTTGCGCATTGCGCACCAGGTACTTAAGCACAGTAGCCGCAGGGATTATCTGAGTATCAGGGTTCGTCGCGATATTCACCGCGCCGGAGAAGCGTGCCAGATTAGTCTCATTGATAATGAAATCAACCAGCGTTTTCTCCCCGGCGGTATAAACCGTGACTTTCAACCCCTCCGTAGCCGGTGCTGTGGCTTTCGCGGGCCGGGCGCGGACGCCATTCTGTGGTTCGCTCAGGATCATATGACTATAAGCACGGTCAATACCAATATGGTTGATCGCCGCACGCCGCAATCCCTGTGCCGGTTGTGACCAGAACTGTGTTTGCCTTGGCAGGGAAAAATGATCTCCGGCGTTATACACCAACTGAGTGGATTGTGCATAATCGGGCAACGCCGGCAGATAACGCTGGGTTAGTTGCAACGCTACCTTGATAATTCCCAACAAACCATTAGCCGCCGACAGATGACCATAGTGCGCCTTCAATGTACCGAGGGTCAGCGGTACCTGACGCTGCGGCGAGGCATACACCCAGTCCAATGCAGCCAACTCGGTGGCAATCTCATCAGGCCGGCCACCGGCGTAAACTTCAATGTAGTCGATCTGTTCCGCTGTGCAACCCGCTGCCGCCAGTCCCTGCACCGCCGCCGCAATCATCTCATCTTCATCGATTCTAAACGCCAGTTGGCTATCCACCGCATGACCGATTGCCAGACCTTCAACCACGGCATAAATAGGGGTGGACTCACGCAGAGCATCCTGTTCACGCCGCAGTACCACGACACCGCCACCATCTCCCACCGCCTGATTTGCCTGACATGACTGATGATCCCATAGGACATTTTCCACCCCGCCGGCAAAACTACAGCTGGCAACAATCACGGCCTCGACCTGTTGGCGGGCGAGTAAAAATTGTGCCAACTCAAAAGCTTTGAACGGCGCACTTTCTTCGCTGTACAACGAAAACACCGGGCCATTCAGGTGCAGATGTGCGGCAAGCCGACTCGCTACCACGTTACCAATCCCCCCGGTAATGCCTTCAGGATACGGAGTTAGGCATAGACTATCCTTCAGGATGGTTTGTAACGCCTGCACATCGGTATCAGGTAATTCGATGCCATGGCTGCGCAGACTTTGTTCCAATTGCCAGCCAATTTCATTGCGCGCCTGACTACGCAGGCTGCCATAGTCCACCCCACCGGCCACAATCACGGCAATGTTACGTTTACTGCCATCCAGCGCATAACCCGCATCGAAAAAAGCTCGCTCGGCCACTGGCAATAAAAACAAATGGGAAAGCAGATATGGACTGACTACATTCGGTGGTAGTTTGAAACGTTTGCAATCGAATTCAAATTTCTCAATGTAGGAGCCAAGCGGCGGTTGTTCTACCCCACGCATCGCCAACACATCAGCTCGCTGTTCGATACCCTGCCAACGCGTTAGCGGCAATGGATACAAATGCTGTGTCCCCTGCTGTACCACTTGATCCAAGGTATCGGTATCTTCCGTCTGCGCCAAGTGTACGCCCACACCCACCAGCGCCAGAGGCTCAAGCGCCAGCGGACGCCAGGATTCGCTTTGTGTAGCACGCAGCCGTGGATGATCTTCACTGATCACCATATGAGCATTGACACCGCCGAAGCCGAACGCATTAATCCCAGCGCGCTTTGGTCGGCCATTGGCAGGCCACGGCTGAGCACTACGGACCACATGTTCCAAACCAATCTGACTGGCCGGCGTAGTTACCAGTTGCTGAACGCCAAGGGTCGCTGGAATCAAATCGTGCTGCATGGCCAGGATCACCTTCAACAGGCTACCCATGCCAGATGCCGTCAGCATGTGGCCATTGTTGGCCTTGTTAGCCCCCAATAGTGGCCTCTTTTTCACGCCATCAAAGAAGGCTTCGACCGTCGCCAATTCGATTTGATCTCCTACCGGAGTGCCGGTAGCGTGGCACTCGAGGTAGTCGATCTCCGGGCTGCTGTTGCGGTAGGCACGCTCCAGTGCCAATCGCTGCCCGTTGATGTCTGGTACCAAAATATGCTTGGCACCAGCATCATTGGATAAACCAATCGATTCAATTACGCCATAAATTTTGTCATTGTCGCGAATGGCATCGGTATAGCGTTTAATCGCCACAATGCCAGCCCCTTCACCGGCTTTCAACCCTTCAGAAGTGCGGTCAAAAGGCACCGAGGCACCACCGTCCGGGAAAGCCCGCAAAACATTAAACCCTTGGTTAACATAGATATGGTCGGCATGGCAAACAGCACCGGCCAGCATCATCTCTGCCTTGCCGCTGGCAAGGTAATCCGCCGCCATTTTTATCGCGTAAAGCGCCGATGAACAGGCGGCATCCAGAGCATAACTCGGCCCCTGCAAGCCCAATGCCTGAGCAGCGATGGTGGCATTATGTCCACCGGTTATCAGGTTAAGGTCTGAATGCACCTCTTCCGGCCAAAATTGATCAAAGCCGAAATCAGGACGTCCAATTAATTGCTGGACATATGGCGTTAATAAACGATGGTAAAACGGACTCATCAAACGTTTACCGCTGTGCGTCGGCATACCTATGTTACCAATTAACAACCCTGTCTTTTTTAACACGGCTTGCTTATCTCGATATCCACTATCATTCAGCGCTTTTGCAGCTGCATAAATCGTCCATTTAAACAAATTATCCAAAGCAAGTATTTCATTCTCAGGTAGCGCATAGCCTTTCGCATCAAAGTGAAAATCGCGAATATGCCCATTTCGGTTATAGTTTATTTTATCAACAGTGCCTGAAATGGGATGATAATAAAGTGCAGGATCGACACCGAGTTCCTTAGCAGACAGCGGGGTTGCACTATCATTTCTCAGGCAAAGGTTTTCCCAGTATTTTTCAATGGTATCTGCCTCAGGAAACAGACAACCCAACCCCACAATGGCAATATTTTCCATGACAGAGTAACTCCTAAGCATGACAAAATTTTCCTGAGCGCAACGGCTGCCCTCAGGTGCATACCAGACTGATTTCGTTTTACCCGGAAAGATTAGCTTGTGTTTTTTTCCACCTGTTTCGAGTCGGTTTGGGTGAATAATTCCCTCAACGCAGCCGAGACGGTAAATTTGACATTATGCAAGCGGCTGTAAATATTCCCCATTGAGTTATGTAAGGTAATATCGGCAACCAGCTCTCGGGCAGTTTTGGTATTAATTCGCATAGCGGCATAGAATTCCTCACCAAATGTCAAGGTAGCATATTGTTCAATTTTACCAATTGCGCATGGCAAACCTGCTTCATCAAAGCGTTGCATTAGCCAGAATAAGGGCAATTGCAAAGCAACATCATTAATAAACAGGTTGAAGGAATTAACCGGGAATTGTCCCTGTAATTCAGGCGCTATGTCATCCAGTCGGCATTTCAATATCAGATATTGATCATCAATATGGATAACCTGACGTATTCCCTGAAATATGCTGCCGTGGAACAACATACTGCCCTGACGCATATCACCGTATAAAGGATACGTCTGGGCAATCTGAGTGTTCAAATCGGTACGAAACTCTTCGCAGACCGTAGCCCGGCAGTGGATGGAGAGGAATAGCGTGGCCTGATAGTGTTTGATCATGCCTTTTTCCTGCTGACTAGTGATGGCAATATCTACCACCAGCCTCTCATCCCCGCGTACATAGCTACAGTTGGGCGTCAACACTGCGGTGTAGTCGCCAGGCTGGGTACCATCAAACACAATCCCCTGCAATACACTGAAATCCACCACGTCCTGAAGCTGGTAGCCTGGAAAACGCTCTTCACAGATACGCGTCATCCAGCTGATAGCTGCGGTGGCAGGCAATACCGAGTTGTCGTTGATAACATAGTGATACAGGAATGGGTTGGCTTGCAGCGTTAGAAAACGCTTAACTTGCTCCACATCCGGCAGTGATTTTACTCGATGCATAACCTTGTAGTTTTCACCACCAACAATCACCTGCTTAGACTCAGTATCAATAAACTCCTGTACGAAATAGCGGGTTCCCACGCTACCAGGAATGATCACTATGTCGCGGGCGCTATAAGCGCGTCTTAATGTGTCGTTGACCATACCTCCGTCCCACGGTCCCCAGTTGACGGCACGGATGACTAGGCTGTTGTCTCCTTTCAGCGGCAAGTAAGCAAATTTATTCAGGGTTTCATTGGCCATCGCATAGTCGGTTTGCCCGGCATTGCCAAAATAACCAACAACGGATGAAAACAGCACCACATGGCGCAAGCTAGCGATATCCACAACCCGGCACAGGTTTTCTAACCCTTTGATCTTAGCGTCAAACACCGAGCGTAAATCATCCAGCGTTTTCTTCTCAATAAACTTGTCCGCCAGGTTGCCAGCGCCGTGAATGATACCGGTCACTGGTCCAAATGCCTGTTGTGCCTCAGCAATCGCCGACGCAACCTGCAGCACATCAGTAATATCACAGTGCAGGTAACGGGCTTTGCCTCCAACCTGCATAATCTCTAGCAAAGTTTGGTGAATCTCATCAGCATGTACCAACCCACTCAGCATAGTGTCGATCTTCACCGGCGTAGGCTGGAGCTGCTGGGATCGTAGATAAGCAATCGCGGCTACCTTGCGCTCATCGAGCGTAGTGGTACCCTGTGCCCACGTTGGCAAAGGCGCATCTAAATCAGTTCTTCCCAATAGGATAAAACGTGCCTGACTGCGTTTGGCTATCTCAATGACACATTGAGCCGTGATGCCGCGTCCCCCGCCGGTCACCACAAAAACATCTTCACGGCTGACCAAGAGTGGTGCATCAACGGGTGCCTTCGTAGCAGGCGTCAGCACCAACGTCATCCGCTCGCCATTCACACCACGACCAACTTCAGCCAAATCGGTACAGCTATCCTGTAGTTCTTCAATCAGGATCTGAGCAACATCACTCGGTTCCACCCAAACGTCGATGTCGAGAGTACGGCAGAATACGTTTTTCCACTCAATATTTAGTGATTTGGTCAAGCCGCTGATCCCGCTGGCAACCACCTCAGACAGCCCATTGTTGTCCGATGTTGACAGTGCACCATCCCCTCGGACGACGACAAAGAAGTAACCCACGTGGTTTTCATCACAGTTCAAACTGCCCTGCAAACGCTTAGCCAACAGGAACGTGGTTTCAATCGAGAGATAACCCTGCGCGCTGAATACCTTAGGCAGTGTTTTCACGCTCTGCCGTGGCGACTGAAGGTAGATCACGCCATCGATCTGCCCCTGCTCCTGTTCAATTTCACTGATTACCACATCTAATGTGGCTTCATCAGCGCAGTTCAGAACGTAGTATCTGGTAGTTTTGGCACATTTTTCATTTCTTGCTATACCCGCTCCCAGAGTCAGTACCGACACCTGCTGGCCCTGCTGTTTCAGCTGCTTAACCACTTCATCGACGGCTGTTTTGCCCTCGTTCACCACCAGCCAATGCCGCGACAACGCAAACGCCAGCAGGTAACAATCCGGGGCCGGTAACGACTGTGATATCACAGTATAACGTGCAACCTGATGTTCAACTGACGCGATCTCTTCGGCAAAAATAGGCTGAACCGCAGGCATAACGCTCAGTTGCGATTCAGCCAAGACTTTTTTGCACTGTCGGCCTTTGTCACAGAGGAAGTTGAAGTCACGAAGCCCAATGTGCGTAACTGTGCTTCTGCCTTCCCCCCTTCTGACGCTCGCAGGCCATTCTGAGTCCGGCCGTTACCCAATTCACGAGCATTGTCGCCAATCAAGGAATCCTTCGACGCCGACCCTTCCTCTATCGGTACATCGCCCGAATTTTTACGACGAATATCGGCGATAATCTCATCGTTCATCTGTTTAAAGAACACAGAGATCTTACTGATATTACTCAGTACTTCGATATCAAAGGCTTCCAGATAGGTGTTCTTCAACACATCGTGATAAATGCCGGTGTCTGCGGAAAAAGCATCAAACATCGCGCCGAAAATTTCCAGACGTTTGATAGAGTCAATGCCAAGATCAGCCTCAAGATCCATTTCCGCATCTATCATATCCTGCGGGTAGCCGGTTTTGTCGCTGACAATGACAACCAATTTGCCAATGATTTTTGCCGCAGTAATTTGTTCTAAGCGTTTGATTTGTTTTTCCAGTTCCGGGTCACCTACGCTGGGTTTAGCCGATGTAACTGACTGATTCACCACTGGCACGGAAGGGGTAACAGGCATGGCCGGGCGCGGCACGGCAATTTCCTTCATAACCGGAGCCGTCGCGACGGGGGGTGCCTTAGGCGCTACAACGGAAATCACCGGCTGTACGGTCTGCCCTGACTGAAACAAACTCTGCTGAGTAGCAAAATATCGCTCATGGTTGTAGTGATACAACTCCAGGTTTTTTTCCAGCAACTGCACGCTTTGCCCCAGACTGGACAACATGCTCGGCAAGTTCTGGTGATCCTGGAACTTTTCCAACAGGGTATATTGCTTGTTCAACAATGACCCCAGTAGTTGGATATACTCTTTCTGGTTGGTCTGAAACTGCTCATGCAGTTGGCTCATGACCCGCTGCGCCTGCAACAGTCCATCCAAATTGTTATCCCCCTCGTGCTCATTCAATTGATTATTCTGTTCCATAGGATTGTCTCGCTTCTGAATTGCAACTGACGTGCTTCGTTGTAAGAATGGAGCTGGCCCCTTTGGCGATCCCGTCTGTACCATAGACGCTGATGCCGGTCTGGTGATGACTGGTGCTGCCACAGGCGCACGATTGGCAATGAACCGCTCCACTACAGCGGTGTCGCCGTCACGCATCGCACGTTCGCGCCGTGCCTGATTCTTATCTGACATGAAAAAACCACCACTGAGCCTGAAAGTCAGATGGTTGGTTTTTTCCTCCGATGGCGGTTGTACACGGGCATGCCGATCCAGGACATTTAACCTGACTCCCTCTGCCAGTAACCTAGCCTGAGCCCGAGCCAACTGTAACCTCTCCTCGCCTTTATCACTGGTATTAACCGAGATGATACTGTGCTCCCTGCCATTGAGGATATCCGCGACCAACTTACTCAATACCCCTTTTGGCCCAATTTCGACAAACAGGCGGCCACCGAGCTGATAGATGGTTTCTATCGTTTCGCGGAATCGCACTGGCATAACCAATTGTTTCGCTAGCAGGCTAGCAATGTCCGCAGGCGACTTACCGTAAAGCGCCGCCGTCGCGCTTGAAAACAGTGAGCATTGAGGTGACTGAAAGTTGATTTGCTTCAAGTATTCACGGAATGGCGTATAAGCCGACTGGATAAATTCAGTGTGAAACGCAGCTGACACGGGTAAAAGGCGACAGTGGATCTGTCTGGCCTTCAGTTCATCATGTAGCTGGTGGATCAACGTTGTAGCCCCAGCCAGCACCACCTGCGAGGCGGAGTTATCGTTAGCAACGGTAATCTCCGGGTAGCGTTTGAGTATATTTTCACGTTGCTCTGGTGTTAACGACGCCGCCAGCATTGCCCCAGCATCCGCGTCTGATCCCTGAACATCGGCAGCAGACGCCACAGCCATTCCCCGCGCCAGTGACACACGGTAAAAATCAGCATCAGACAGCCCACCAGCTGCCCATAAAGCGGCAACTTCACCATAGCTGTGGCCGGCAACAAAATCAGGGTTAAAGCCACTCTCTTTCAGAATCGTAAAATAGCCGGCGCTGATAGCCCCCAATGCCGGTTGGGCATTAGCCGTATCGGTCAGAATAGCGTTTTGTTGCTGCCGCTCAGCATCGGAAAACACCGGAGTGGGATAAATCACGTGTGACACCCCTTGGCCGCGCTCGTTGGCCGCTATTGCATCCAAAGCTTCCAGCGCCTGACGCATTTCAGGGTAATCATTGGCAATATCACGACCCATATTGACATACTGCGATCCCTGCCCCGGGAACAACGCGACCACTTTGCCAGCCAGGTTTTTCGCCGAGGGCTGGTAGTAAATTCCCAGTGGGTGTTCCCAGCCACTTTCACTCTTTTGTTTTAACTGTTTCACCGCCACCGCCATAAGCTCCGCCGCCTGTGCGCCCGACGTGGCAACAAACAACAAACGCGCTTGATGAGGCTGTAGCCCATTAAGATCCTGGTGTGCAAGATGCTCACGTAACACCTGCCCAACAGACGACGCACTGCCAAAGCGTGCTAGCGCCGCCTCACATCGGACCAACAATTGTTCAGGGGTCTCGTCGCAGAACAGCAACGTGACTGCTTGTCCATTCAAGCGATAGGCACCACGCGGCTCCTGCTCATACTCTTCCAGAATCGCGTGAAAATTGGTTCCTCCAAAACCGAAAGCACTGAGAGCCGCGCGACGCGGTGCACCGTTGAGGGGTCGTAACCAAGGGCGAGGCTCATTGTTGATATAGAATGGTCCATTATCCCCGGACAGCATTTCGTCAGGCTGACTGACGTTGATCGTGGGAGGTAATACTTTATGGTACAGTGCAAGCGTCGTTTTAATCATTGATGCAGCCCCCGCCGCACTGCGGGTATGCCCAATCTGTGACTTAATGCTGCCTATAGCCACTGATTTAGCCGCCATCTTGTATTCATCAAAGACCATACGCAGGCTTTTTAGTTCTGTATTATCACCGGTAGCTGTCCCGGTGCCATGCGCCTCGATCAGTTGAATATCTGCTGGAGTGAGTCCGGCACGGGCATAAGCACGCTTAAGTGCTTTTACCTGGCCTTCGTAACGGGGGGCAAAAATGCTTTTTGCTTTACCATCGCTAGATGCTTCAATCGATTTGATCACTGCATAGATTTTGTCACCATCCAACTCGGCGTCTTTCAGACGTTTCAACACCAGCATACCCACACCATCACCGAGCATGATGCCATCAGAGTCACGATCAAAAGGACGTGACAAGTTGCTTTTCGACAGTGCCGGGGTCTTGCTGAAACAGACAAAAGAGAACGCTGAGTTCTCCAGATTAACTCCCCCCGTCAACACAACATCACAGCTGCCTGAATTAAGCTCACCAATGGCAGCTTTGATCGCCGCCAAACTGCTCGCACAGGCAGCATCCACCATGTAGGTCGTCCCTCCAAGGTCAAAATGGCTGGCGATACGACCGCAGGCCACATTACCGAGAAAGCCGGGTAAACTGTCCTCATTCCATTCAAGGCATGAATCATGCACCCGGTCGATCACCTCGTCCACAACCTCCTCTGATAAGCCGGACTTGATCATGATTTTACGCAGATACGGGGTTTGCTGGCGGGCCGCCAGCGAGAATAAGGTATTGCCATTACCGCCGCCGCCCAAAATAACGCCGATACGATCTCGGTTCACGCACTTATTTTCCTGGCCAATTAATCCGGCATCCAGCATTGCCTGTTTGGCCACATACAATGAAAATAATTGGATGGTACTGATTGAATCAATGATAGTCGGTGGAATTTTAAATTCCACTGGGTCAAAATCAATGGCAGGAACAAAACCAGCTTTGTGACTATATGTTTTGTCTGCAACCGATGCATCTGGGTGATAAAAATCTTCTTTACTCCAATATTCTACCTCTGACACAGTGGTAATATCGGTCAAAGAGTCTTTTTTAGCTATTATATTTTCCCAGAACTCATGCAAATTTGAAGCATCGGGGAAATGGCTAGCCATTCCGATAATAGCAATATCGCCCCGATCTTTCTTACCATACATTGAATATGTCTCAGACATATACTCCTCACGCTTTAAGTTAAATAATCCCATGCACAACACACATCAAAAATTACTTACTGCAATATTGTTATATTTCCTGAGACGACAGCAACTACGGCGATCAATGCTACAATAACCGTGACCTGCATCGCAGAGAATGAATCAAGGGAAATTATAAATATGGCGACGATGATGAACGCACTGAAGGCACGGATTAAAAAGTATATTAACTATTCGTCCCTCGTTTATAAGAATATTATTACCAAGGTTAGTCTTATTCTCACAATCATATTTTCTGACAGCTTGCATCACACTGTCAAAAATAACTTCCGCTGAAACGGAAATAATCGCCATCAGTGAATATAATACCAGAGAAATATCAATGGAGGTTGGGCGTCCTTCCATGCTACTGAGGAAAAAATAAATACTACCAATAAGTACACATAACATGCTCTTACCTTGCTAATAGATATACCCCGCCATACATAAGGCATGTGCGAGTTATATTGGTTTATTTTGTATTTTCCAAGGCAATAAAACTGGCCTTATTTTTATGACAATTGGTATACATCGGTTTAGATTAACTTTCAAACTTCAGTAAAAATTGTTTTATATCAAAAACCAAAGATAACATAATTCTTTTAAATCAATCAAATACAAAAAAAACAAACATTAAGAAATTGTTATATGTATGGACAATGGTAAAAAAATGGAATATAAGACTATAAAAACCCTAAAAAAAATAAAAAATAACATTTTATATCAAATAAAATAAAAATCTTAAAAAACATAAAAAAATACAATGAAATAGATAATCAAGCCGTAACAATTACGTGAGGAAGATCAGGAGCAAATTTGATTGCCAGGATATTAAAGAGAAAAACCTAGTAACAAGAAATTTAGCTATTGATATCCTTCCACCTTCGTAACTCAGAGAGAAGATTCCCAAACCCCAGACGTGGAAGCCCACAGTAAACAACATTGACCTGAATTTCCTACACAAAACACCATTTATTTAATAGCCCATATAATTACCACCTCATCAACTCATTCAGCGAAAAACAGATCTTAAAACAGTTCGTTACCAAAAGATCGTCTGGATCACAGTTTAGTGACAAATCACAACTCCTCAACGAAAAGTACCAGCGAACCTTCCAAAAATCTATTCAAGAAAAGCCATTCTGAAGCTTCAATTAAGAAACACAAAATAAACATTAAATTAACATACCAGTGCCAACATTGATTATATTGATATCAAAACAGGCGCTTTTTATTCAGACTGTGAGGTAGACATGAAACCAGAAGACTTTCGCGCCGATAAAAAACGCCCGTTTACCCGTGAAGAGTACCTAAAAAGCCTTCAGGATGGCCGCGAAATTTATATTTATGGTGAGCGCGTAAAAGATGTCACTACACATCCCGCGTTCCGCAATTCTGCTGCTTCAATCGGTCAGTTATATGACGCACTGCACTCCCCGGAAACCCATGATACTTTATGCTGGAATACCGATACCGGCAGTGGCGGATATACTCATAAATTTTTCCGCTTTGCCACCAGCGCAGATGAGTTACGTCAGCAGCGTGATGCTATCGCTGAATGGTCACGTCAGACTTATGGTTGGATGGGTCGTTCGCCTGACTATAAAGCGGCATTCGGCAATGCACTAGGCGCATTTCCTGAATATTATGGTCAGTTCTCTGACAACGCCCGTATCTGGTATAAACGTATTCAGGAAGCGGGTGTTTACTTTAATCACGCCATCGTTAATCCTCCAATTGATCGCCATAAACCCGCAGATCAGACACGTGATGTTTATATCCAACTGGAAAAAGAGACTGATGCAGGTATCATCGTCAGCGGCGCAAAAGTGGTAGCGACCAACTCAGCTCTGACTCATTATAATTTTATTGGTTTCGGTTCCGCGCAAATAATGGGAGATAATCCTGACTTCGCCCTGATGTTTGTCGCACCAATGAATGCTGATGGGGTAAAACTGATTTCCCGCGCCTCCTATGAACTAGTAGCAGGTGCGACAGGTTCTCCGTTCGATTATCCCTTATCCAGCCGCTTTGATGAAAACGATGCGATTCTGGTGATGGATAAAGTACTTATCCCTTGGGAAAATGTCCTGATTTACCGTGATTTTGACCGCGCTCGTCACTGGGCAGTTCAAGCAGGATTCGCAAGCCTATACCCATTACAGGCTTGTGTACGTCTGGCCGTGAAGCTGGATTTTATTACCGCCCTGCTGCAAAGGAGCTTGGAATGTACCGGAGTGATAGAATTCCGGGGTGTTCAAGCTGATTTAGGTGAAGTTGTTGCCTGGCGTAACCTGTTCTGGTCGCTGAGTGATGCAATGTGGGCCGAAGCTAAACCGTGGAAAGGCGGAGCCTATATGCCGAATACTCAAGCGATACAAACTTATCGGGTTATGGCGCCAACGGCTTATACTAAGATTAAGAATATTATTGAAAAAAACGTCACCAGTGGCCTGATTTATTTGCCATCCAGTGTACGTGATATGAATAACCCAGAAATTAACAAATATCTGGCCCGGTATGTTCGCGGTTCCAACGGCATAGATCATGTTGAACGAATTAAGATCTTAAAACTGATGTGGGATGCAATTGGCAGTGAATTCGGTGGTCGTCATGAGTTGTATGAAATTAATTACGCTGGCAGCCAAGATGAAATTCGTATGCAATGTCTACGTCATGCCCATGGTTCTGGCAATATGAAGAAAATGATGGATATGGTTGATCGCTGCCTTTCTGATTACGATCAGAACGGCTGGCTCAGACCACACTTATACAACAATAACGATATTAACCAGTTAGATAAGCTGCTGAAATAACCAGTAGCAGGAGGCCAATTATGTCTGTAGAAAATGAACATCGCCTGCGTTTCAGAGATGCGATGGCGAGCCTGTCAGCAGCGGTGAATATCGTCACCACTGATGGCAATGCCGGATGCTGTGGTATCACTGCCACAGCGGTATGCTCGATCACCGATACACCACCCACTCTGATGGTATGTCTTAACCGTAACAGCGCTATGAATGTTGTTTTTCAGGAAAATGGCCGCCTGTGTGTAAATATCTTAAACCATGAGCAAGAATTGATGGCACGCCACTTTGCTGGCATGACCGACGTCAGTATGGAAGAACGTTTTCGCTGGAATATATGGCAGAAAGGAGTGTTAGGCCAACCTGTGTTAACCGGTACACTCGCCAGTCTTGAAGGTGAAATTGAACAAGTCCAGGAGGTAGGTACTCATAATGTGTATCTGGTCAAAATCCAACATATTACGGTAAGCGAACAAGGACATGGTTTGATCTACTTCAAGCGTAATTTCCGTCCAGTTATGCTGGAAACTGCCGCAGCCGTTTAACCCCCCATCCATCAGATGATTAAACTGTTCCTCCAATATTCAGGCCCTAACCGGCCTGAATAGTCTTCTTTTCTTGTCTGGCAGTTAACCACTCTACTAAACCCTACAATTTCTGACATTCACCTGATGAATATACTGTTAAATTTAATATTGTTATTTATATTAGTGTGATCAACCACCAAGAACCTATTTTAACCATATAATAATCTACCTTGTTCGCAAACGATTGGACAAATCACATAAAAACATAACTTTATCAACACATTATGTTACTGAATGTTACTGTGAGTTTTTGTGTGTATTCCAATAAATATTGGCTAATCAGAGGCAATTAACTATGAATAAACCCGCATTCATCGGTTTATTACAACAACCCAAACCATTCTTTATGATTTTCTTCGTCGAACTTTGGGAACGATTCGGCTACTACGGCGTACAGGGTATTCTTGCTGTTTACTTTGTACACAAACTAGGGTTTTCTCAAGAACAAGCATTTACCACCTTCGGAGCATTTGCTGCGCTGGTCTATGGCCTGATCGCTATTGGTGGCTATGTAGGTGACCACTTACTGGGGACCAAACGAACCATTGTGTTAGGTGCCATCGTTCTGACAATAGGTTACTTTATGACAGGTCTTTCGATCTTGAAACCTGAACTAATTTTCTACGCATTAGGAACGATTGCCGTTGGTAACGGCCTGTTCAAGGCCAACCCGGCCAGCCTGCTATCTAAATGCTATCCACCGAAAGATCCTCGTCTGGATGGGGCATTTACTTTGTTTTACATGTCAATCAACATCGGTTCCCTGTTCTCACTCGCGATTGCACCAGTCATTGCTGAAAAATTCGGTTATGCCACTACCTACAATATTTGTGGTATTGGCCTGATTATCGCTTTGTTGGTCTATATCCTCTGTCGCAATACGGTTCGCAATATTGGTTCTGAACCCGATCATCAACGAATCAACTATAAAAACCTGACTCTGGTACTGGCTGGAAGTGTTGCAATGATTTTCATTTGTGCATGGCTGATGCACAATGTGAACATAACTAATATTGTTCTGATTGGGCTGTCTGTAATTATCGTGTTTATCTTCTTCCGTGAAGCATTCAAGCAGGATAAAGTTGGCCGAAACAAAATGTTTGTTGCTTTCATTCTGATGCTTCAAGCTATTGTATTCTTCATCCTATATGCTCAGATGCCAACTTCTCTGAACTTCTTCGCAATCAATAACGTTCACCATCAGTTACTTGGTTTTGATATCAACCCAGTCAGTTTCCAAGCCCTCAACCCATTCTGGATAGTGGCTGCTAGTCCGATACTAGCAGCTCTATACACTCACTGGGGTTCTAAAGGTAAAGACCTGACGATGCCGACTAAGTTTACAATTGGTATGTTCCTGTGTTCTTTAGGTTTCCTGACTGCCGCGGCTGCCGGTTTGTGGTTTGCTGATGAACAAGGTTTGACTTCACCCTGGTTTATCGTTCTGGTTTATCTGTTCCAAAGTCTTGGTGAATTGATGATCAGTGCGCTCGGTCTGGCAATGGTCGCTGCTCTGGTTCCTCAGTATTTGATGGGTTTTATTCTGGGGATGTGGTACTTAACTCAAGCAACCTCATTCTTACTCGGCGGCCATGTAGCAGCTTTTACTGCGGTACCGGAAGGTATTACTGATCCACTGGAAACGTTGCCAGTCTATACCAACGTATTTGGCAAAATTGGTATTGCGACCTTTATTGTCGCCATCATCATGGCAATCACGGTACCGAGGCTGAATCGTATGATGAATGGAAAACAAAAAGCATAATTTGTTTTAAATAAAACCTCGTCAAAGGAGGTTACACCGCTCGTTTAAACATTTTTATTCGGGCGGAATAGTTCACTTTTCCATTAATTCTTCTGCTTACAGTAAGATATTAAAAGATAATGGCTTTAATTCCCCGATAGATATTGGCCACCTCTATTTTGACGAATTTCTCCACAAGATGGACGGTAAGCTCTCTTGGTCAAAAACCCTCAGCTTATATCTTGATGTACAACAGGATAATCGATTGCATGAAGCGCACATTCTCAAACGTGCGAATCCTCAGTTGCAAAATGCTATCCAGCTTACTCTCACAACACCTCATGCTGATCTGCAAGGTTATAACAGTAAATTCGGTGGTCGGGCCAATCAGTATATAACCCCAGGAGCGGTATCCTCTATCCCTTACACAAGGTGCTAATCGGATTGATTTTAATGATGGCACAGTGAAAAAAATCACTGGAGAAGGAGCTAAACCTCAATTAGCGGTTGATACCAAAGCATTAGGTGGTATGTATGCTAATAAAATCCGCTTAGTTGCCACAGAAGAGGGTGTCGGCGTTAATCTGAAAGATTTAACCAGTAACCAGCGTGATATTACCTTAAACGTTAATGGTAAAATTGAGCTGGGAAATGTCAAAGCTAAAACGGATTTTAATCTTAGTGCTAAAGAAACCCATATTGCGCCAAATATCAAGGTACAGGCAGAACGGGATATGACTCTGGCAGGTACCAAAATGGATAATAAAGGCAATGTGATTGCCAGTCGGGATAGGCGGGTATTTAGTGATACTGTGCGCAATACCGGAGATAAAGCACTTCTGCGAGCCAATAATAATATGTGGATACAGAGGGATGCTCAGGGGAATAAAAGTGCTCTGATTGAAAATAAGTCTGCAACGATAAAGACCGTGAAAGGGGATTTGGTTATCCGGACTAATAAATTAGATAATGTCAGGGAAGTATTGACTCCAGTTTGGCGGGAAAGTCAGGCGAACTCAACGGAGCCTGCAAACAGCCAGAATTGTTCCCTTTCTCATTATTCCCGCAGCCTATTACAAAATATTAATCATCTCATTTCGTAAAGCTTTGTTCAGAATAAAAGCAATTATTTCATGTATTTATTATAATAAGATACAACTATTATTAATGAAACTATAAATTTTGTTATTGCATAACAACGGCTGTTTAAATAAACAATAAGGTAATAACGTTATGAAATAGTTAATGGTTGAATGATTTCTTTTTATTTGTCAGTTAATTTCAATTTATTTCGAATCATTATCAGACGTTATATTTGCCGCCTTATTTTGATGAGTATAAATTATTGTATCCATGATACTCAAGGCAGCATAAGTGTTTTATTTATTTAATATTTAAAAGGAATAAACATGAATACACTCATGCCCGAACTCGAAAAAATATTAAAAGATAATGGCTTTAATTCCCCGCTAGATATTTGCCACCTTTCTTTTGACGAATTTCTCCACAAGATGGATGGTAAGCTCTCTTGGTCAAAGACCTTCAGCTTATATCTTGATGTACAACAGGATAATCGATTGCATGAAGCGCGCATTCTCAAACGTGCGAATCCTCAGTTGCAAAATGCCATCCAGCTTTCCCTCACAACACCTCGTGCTGATCTGCAAGGTTATAACAGTAAATTCGGTGGTCGGGCCAATCAGTATGTAACCCCAGGAGCGGTATCCTCTATGTTTTCTCCTGCTGCTTATTTAACTGAACTTTATCGTCAAGCGCAGGATTTACATGTGCAAGGTTCTATTTATCATCTGGATACACGTCGCCCGGATCTAAAATCACTGACACTCAGCCAGCAAAATATGGATGATGAAATTTCTACCCTTTCTCTGTCTAATAAGGTGTTGCTGGCAGGGATTAAAACTCTACCTGGGTTAGAAGACCAGACTAAAGTAATGCAAGAATTATCAACCTTCCGCCTTGCCGACTCAATGCCGTATCACGATGCTTATGAAAATATACGTCAAGTTATTCAGTTACAGGCACCAATATTAAACCCATTTAATACATCCCCAGAAACCCCAATTGCCAAGCTGATATATCAAACCTCCCTGCTTGAGATTAATGCTGCTGTCTCTCCTGATTTGTTTAATATTCTGACAACCAAGGCTACAGAAGATAATGTTCAAGACCTTTATCAACGGAGTTTTGGTGATATTGCCCCCTCCCTAATGTTCAAACCAGAACAGTTGAAAAGTTATTATCATCTGACGGATCAAGAAGCCGCTCAATTTATTAAACAGGAAGAAATTACACGAGTACATCAGTTGATGGAGAATGAAGACAGTGAGCAACCTGCTCAATACTATCTACTGAGACTCAATAAGATTATTCGTTTGTCTCGAATAACGAAACTCCCACCAGCAATTCTTCAAAGTATTATCTCTGGTAGTATCCATACATCTCAACCTACAGAACCTGGAGGTGAGGATATTTATGACATCATAGAAGTTCCTGCCCTTCCCCCATACAATGAATTTCGTGACGAGCCGGATATCAATGTAGAGGCATTAAGGAAAGCCTTTCGAGTTAAATACTATATGCAGCGTTACGGTATTGATGCTGCAACTGCACTGATACTGTGCAAAATTCCCATTTCAGGAGAAGCTAATACAATAAATTCTTCTCTCCTCAATTTGACCAAATCGCTGGCAGATATTCATCAGTTAACTATTAATGAGCTGGATTTACTACTGGCTGCTATCGGTGAAGAAACAAACAACTTATCTGGGATCAGTGATAGCCATCTGGCTGTTCTGATTGACAAACTTTATACCGTTACCGAGTGGCTACGTACACGAAAATGGAGTGTGTATCAGCTGTTTGTCATGACTACCACCAGCTATGACAAAACGATAACACCAGAAATCCAAAACTTACTTGATACTGTCTACAATGGCTTGCAAGGCTTTAATAATGATGAAAGTAAGCCAGATCAACTATTGGCAGCCCTATCTCCTTATGTCGCTGCTGCTCTGCAATTGCCGTCTGAAAAAGCCGCTCACTATGTGCTCACCTGGGCAGATCAACTAAAACCTGGCGACGGTACAATGACGGCAGAAAAATTCTGGGGGTTGTTGCAAGCTCAACATAATTCAGAACAACCACCGCTCCCTGTAACACCAGAGCTCGCTGCTCAGTATTGCCAGTGCTTGGCACAATTAGCGCTGATTTATCACTCCACTGACCTCAGCGAAAACACCTTACGTCTGTTTGTGACAAAACCGCAACTCTTTGGCATGACAGCGTCAACGCATAACGCACTATCACTGATAATGCTGACGCGTTTTGCTGACTGGGTTAACTCTCTGGGTGAAAAAGCTTCCACCGTGCTAACAGCCTTCGAAGGTAAAACATTAACGGCGGAACAACTGGCTAACACCATGAATCTTGATGAAAACCTGCTATTACAAGCCGGTCATCAAGTGCAAAATAATTTCTCCAACTGGGCATCTATTGACACCCTCCTGCAATGGGTTAGCGTTGCACGTCAATTAAATATCTCCCCCCAGGAAGTTTCTACGCTAGCACAACGACTAACCGCAGAATCTTCCCCTATCTATGCTCAATGGGAAAACGTAGCTGCGATATTAACTGCTGGACTGAATACTCAAAAGGCCAATGCTTTACACGCTTTTCTGGATGAGTCCCGTAGTATTGCTTTGAGCGAGTACTATATCCGTAAAGCCGTCAACACAAGTGCAAAAATTAAAAACCGTGATGACCTATATCAGTATTTATTAATTGATAATCAGGTTTCCGCTGCCATCAAAACGACGCCGATCGCAGAAGCTATCGCCAGTATCCAGCTGTACATCAACCGGGCATTGAAAAATATGGAGGGAGATACCGTCACAAGTGTCACCTGCCGTCCATTCTTTACCGACTGGGATAAATACAATAAACGCTATAGCACCTGGTCCAGCGTTGCTAAGCTCATTTACTATCCTGAAAATTACATCGATCCGACAATACGCATCGGGCAAACAAAAATAATGGATGCTCTACTGCAATCTGTCAGTCAAAGCCAATTAAATGCCGATGCTGTAGAAGATGCTTTTATGTCTTATCTGACGTCGTTTGAACAGGTCGCTAATTTAGAAGTCATCAGTGCCTATCACGACAATATCAATAGTAATCAGGGACTCACCTATTTTATCGGACACAGTAAAACAGAAATTAATCAATATTACTGGCGTAGCGTGGATCACAACAAATTCAACAGTGGAAAATTCGCCCCTAACGCCTGGAGTGAGTGGCACAAAATTGACTGTCCGATGAATCCTTATAACAGCACTATCCGTCCAGTCATATACCAATCCCGCCTGTATTTGATCTGGCTGGAGCAAAAGAAGATTGCTAAGCAAGCAGACAATAAACATCAAACTGTCGAAGACTATCATTACGAACTGAAACTGGCGCATATTCGTTATGACGCCACCTGGAGTACGCCAATAACCTTTAATGTGAATGACAAAATATCTGCTGTTTTTAGAACATTAACACCGTTAGAACAAATGAACACATCGGTATTATTGGAGCAATTAATAAAGTACCAAAAACAGCTAGAGGAGATGCTGAAACAGCAGCAGGAATACGAAGAGCAACTAAAACCATACCTACCACTGAAACCGATAAGTCCACCAAATCTTGTGGAACCACTGGAGTCATCGGATCTATTAGAGGCGCTACTAAAACAATGGAAGGAGCAACTGAAGCTATGGGAGGAAGAGCTGATAAAACAGGGGCAATTAACGACAGAAATAAGCATACTGGAAAAACAAAAAGAGCTGAATCAACAGGAGATACAAAAGCAACAGTATCTACTGGAACAAAAACCAGGGTTCTATTGTGCAAGTTATCAAGACAATAAACTGCTGGTAATGTTCTATCAAAAACAAGAGGCAGTGAATAAATACACAATAGATGAACCAATAACAGGGCTGAATATCACCTCAAATATGTTATCTGAAGATATCAATCTCGGAGATTACATAACTAACATTGGTAAACAGTTTGATACCGGTGCTGGGGTCAATAGTGTCATAAAGGTGAATAACCGGTATGAAGTCTCACCATCAACGGAGACTAATAACGATAATGTCTTAACGCTTTACCATGATACAAACGGGGCACAATATATACAGTGGGGAATTTATCGCATTCGCCTTAATACCCTATTCGCCCGTCAATTGGTTAGCAGGGCCACTGCTGGAATCGACACAATTTTAAGTATAGAAACTCAAAATATTCAGGAGCCACAGTTAGGCAAGGGTTTCTATGCTACGTTTGTGATACCCCCCTATAATCCATCAACTCATGGTGAGCGCTGGTTTAAGCTTCATGTCAGATATCCTGCTGGTGATAGTCCATATACTATCTACTCAGGTCAGTTAGAAGATACCAACGTAAGTGTTACACTATTTATCCCGATGATCACCGATCCTAATGCTCTTCCGAATCCTGATTATCACGCCAGAGTTAATATGACTTTCAAGAAAGTCCAAGAAGATTCAGATAATTACCGACCAGGTTCTCTCTTTATTAAAAACCATCAAGAGCAAGTATTCGTAAAACTTGATTCTAATCTAGAACATTTCCAGAACGTCAATGTTCTGAGTGATGTTAACAGCGAACCCATGGATTTCAGCGGTGCTAACAGTCTCTATTTTTGGGAGTTGTTCTACTATACCCCAATGTTAATTGCTCAGCGTTTGCTACACGAGCAAGACTTTGATGAGGCTAATCGTTGGCTGAAATATGTCTGGAACCCATCCGGTTATATTAAACATGGTCAAATTCAACACTATCGCTGGAATGTTCGTCCGTTACTGGAAGACACTAGCTGGAACTATGATCCTTTAGAATCAGTCGATCCTGATGCTATAGCGCAACATGATCCCATGCATTACAAAGTTGCTACTTTTATGCGTACCCTTGATCTGTTGATAACACGTGGAGATTACGCCTATCGCCAGTTGGAACGGGACACACTCAACGAAGCTAAGATGTGGTATATGCAGGCATTGCATCTGTTAGGTGATAAACCTCATCTATCGCTCAGTTCAGAGTGGAGTAAACCAAGTCTGGGCGACACCGCTAAAACCGAAAAACAAAAAGAACACTCCAGCGCAATAGTCGCCTTGCGGCAAGGTAATGTTGAGTTACACAACAGACCAACAGATCTTTTCCTGCCACAGGTCAATGAAGTGATGCTGAACTACTGGCAGACACTAGAACAACGACTGTACAATCTGCGCCATAACCTCTCCATTGACGGTCAGCCATTGCATCTGGCGATATATGCTACACCAACAGATCCTAAAACATTACTCAGCACTACTGTCGTCAACTCACAGGATAGCGGAAATCTGCCATCTGAATTTATACCACTGTGGCACTTCCCTCAGATGCTGGAAAATGCCCGCAGCATGGTGAGTCAGCTAACACAATTCGGTTCCACATTACAAAATATTATCGAACGTCAGGATGCAGAAGCATTAAATAGCCTTCTACAAAATCAGGCAAAAGAGCTGATATTAACGACTCTGAGCATACAGGACAAAACCATTACAGAATTGGATGCTGAAAAAACCGTGCTGGAAAAAACTAAAGATGGAGCGCAATCACGCTTTGATAGCTACAAAAAGTTATATGATGAAAATATCAATGCCGGTGAAAACCGAGTGATAGCGTTACATGCCTCCGTTGCCGGTCTCAATACGGCCCTTCAAACATCACGTCTGGCAGGAGCCGCTCTGGATCTCGCACCTAATATTTTCGGCTTCGCTGATGGTGGCAGCCGTTGGGGGGCAATTGCCGAAGCTACGAGTCATATCATGGAGCTTTCCGCCAATGTCATGAACATAGAAGCGGATAAAATTAGCCAGTCAGAAGCCTATCGCCGCCGCCGTCAGGAATGGGAAATCCAGCGGAATAATGCCGAAGCAGAGATAAAGCAAATCAATTCCCAACTCAGCTCACTAGCGATACGCCGTGAAGCTGCGTTATTGCAGAAAACCAGTCTGAAAACACAACAGGAACAAATCCAGGCACAACTGACCTTCCTACAACGCAAATTCAGCAATCAAACGCTGTATAACTGGCTACGTGGTCGATTGACTGCTATTTACTTCCAATTCTATGATTTGGTAGTAGTCCGTTGTCTGATGGCAGAAATGGCCTATCGTTGGGAGACCAATGATACTTCTACCCGCTTTATTAAGCCCGGAGCTTGGCAGGGAACACATGCCGGTCTGCTCGCAGGTGAAACCTTGATGCTGAATCTGGCACAAATGGAAGATGCACATCTGAAGTGGGATCAACGCGCTCTGGAAGTAGAACGTACTATTTCATTGACGCAAGTGTATGAAGCCTTGCTGGAACAACCGTTTAATCTGGCAACGCGTATTTCCACCCTGCTGACAGGTAAAACCGAATCGCCTGATGATGACAGTCATCCTGTCACGCTGAAAAACAACCAACTATGCACCACAATCTCTCTGGCAGGTCTATCGCTACATAATGACTATCCAGAAGACAACGGAGTAAGCAACATCCGCCGCATTAAACAGCTCAGTGTTACCCTGCCAGCCCTGTTAGGGCCATACCAAGATGTACAGGCAATTCTGTCCTACAATGGAGATACCTCTAGGTTAGCCAAAGGCTGTGAAGCGCTGGCCGTTTCCCATGGAATGAATGACAACGGTCAGTTCCAACTGGATTTCAACAATGGCAAATTTCTGCCGTTTGAAGGAATTGCGATTAATGATACCGGTACATTGACGCTGAGTTTTCCAAATGCGACGGGTAAACAGAAAATCATGTTGCAGACACTGAGCGATATCATCTTGCATATTCGCTACACCATTCGCCAATAACTATCTCAATCAGATACAGGTTCATAAACGGAGCCTGTATCTTTTAGTTAAATCAGTATTACAAAATATATTTCCCCACTCACAAATGAAATTCCATGATTCCTTTCTGACCGTCTCACACTTTCCACCGCTTATTACAAAATATTAATCATCTTCTTTTTCATAGCAGACCATATGTAACAAAATCAATTATTTCATTTCGTTATTGTTGTATTATTATATTACTTTGGATGCAATTATAAATTTTGTTATTGCATCATAATGACCATTTAAATAAATAATAGATAATAACTTCATGAAATAGTTGAATGGTGTTCTTTATTGAACCACTACTTTCAATCTATTCAGACTGCTATCAAACGTTATATTTGCTGCCTCCTTTTAATGGATATAAACAACCTTTTTTATTGTATCCACGATAAGCAAGGCCGCATAAGTATCTTATTTACTTAATATTTAAAAGGAATAAATATGAATACACTCAAGCCTGAATACCAACAAGCATTAGGAGAAAGCTTTACTTCTCTGACCGATATCTGCCATCTCTCTTTTGATGAACTCCGTCAGAAGGTACAGGGCAAGCTTTCATGGTCACAAACCCTCAGCTTATATCTTAATGCAAAACAGGTGCAAAAAGATAATCGACTGCATGAAGCACGTATTCTGAAACGCGCTAATCCTCAGTTACAAAATGCGATACAACTTGCCCTGACCAAACCCCATGCTGATCAACAAGGTTATAACAGTAAATTTGGCAACCGCGCCAGTCAATATGCGGCACCAGGCTCAATTTCTTCCTTGTTCTCTCCTGCCGCTTACCTGACCGAACTTTACCGTCAAGCACGCGATTTACATACGAGCGATTCTATTTATCATCTGGATACACGCCGCCCGGATCTACAGTTACTAACGCTCAGCCAGCAAAATATGGATACTGAAATTTCCACACTTTCGCTGTCTAATAATGTGTTGCTGGAAGGTATTATTAGCCATCAGGAGGGACAAGGTAGCTATGCTGAAATAATGGAAAAATTATCAACCTTCCGTTCTTCTGGATCAATGCCGTATCACGACGCTTATGAAAGCATGCGTAAAATTATTCAGTTACAGACTCCAGTGTTTGAACAATCCAGTGCATCACCAAAAACAACCATTGCCAAACTGATGTATCAAACCTCTCTGTTGGGAATTAATACCTCTGTCTCACCTGAATTATTTAATATCCTGACGGAAGAAATTACCGAAACCAATGCAAAGAATCGCTATAATAATAATTTTGGTAATATTAGTCTTTCCCAGATAGAAAATCCTGAATATCTGAGAAATTATTATAATTTGACTGATGAAGAATTTAGTCATTTAACTAAATTGAATGTTAAATTAACCACAAAAAAAATAAAAAGTACAACACCTTCTATCACAAAATATGATTATCTTCTTCTGTTGAAACGGAATAAATTCATTCGTCTATCCAAGGCTACAAATCTGCCACTACCAGTATTGGTAGAAATTATCTCCAATACCAACCCAGAACTAAACATCAATGCAGAAGTATTAAAGAAAGTCTTTCGTGTAAAATACTATATGCATCGTTACTGTATTGATGCTGAAACTGCACTAATACTGTGCAAAATCCCCATTTCACAAAGTGATGATAATAACAGCCCCAGCCAATTTGATCGTTTGTTTAATACTCCCAAACTGAATGGGCAAGATTTTTCTGCCGAGAATAAGGAGATTGATTTAAATCCAAATACCAACAACTGGAAAAAAAATGCGCTTAAACGTGCTTTTAATGTCGATGATGCCTCACTTTATCGCTTACTAAAGATCGTCAATGATGGTAGTACTACCGGGAAAATAACCTGTAATATAGCGAATCTTTCCCATCTTTATCTAGCCAAATTACTGGCGGATATCCATCAGTTGACTATTGATGAATTAGGTTTATTGCTAATTGCCACAGGTGAAGCGGAAACCAACTTATTCAAAATCACAGATAATGAGCTGGCCTCTTTAATTAATAGACTCTATGACGTTACCAAATGGCTACGTACCCAAAAGCTGAGTGTATATCAGCTGTTCTTAATGACCACCACTGATTATGACAAAACGCTGATCCCGGAAATACACAATTTGCTGGATACCGTATATAACGGCTTACAGGATTTTGACAAGAAAATGGAGAAAACCAAAAAAAACTTGTTAAAAGCCATGTCTCCTTATATCACCGCCGCTCTGCAATTACCGTCTGAACATGCAGCACATGACATCCTCACTTGGGCAGATAAGCTAGAACCCGGCAAAGGAAAAATGACAGCTGAGAAATTATGGAGCTGGTTGCAGGCAAACCCTGTTACAACTCAATCGGAATTCCAGCAACAAGCTGAACCCATTATCCAGTACTGCCAGTGTCTGGCACAACTGGCGCTGATCTACCGTTCCACTGGTCTTAGCGAAAACGCTTTCCATCTGTTTGTAACAAAACCGCAAGTCTTTGGTACTACAACCGAAACGGAACCAGCACATAACGCATTATCATTGATAATGATGAAGCGCTTTGCTGACTGGATTAACTCACTGGGTAAAAAAGCCTCTTCTGTCCTGACCGAACTTGAAAAGGGAACATTAACGGCAAAACAGCTGGCTGACGCCATGGAGCTTGATGAAAATCTGTTGTCGCAAGCCAGTACCCTAGAACAAAGACATAACCCATTACCTTCAACAACTACCAATGAAATAAAACCAATCAATCCTTTCATCAATTGGGTATCTATCGACACCACTCTGCAATGGGTTGATATAGCACGTCAATTACATGTCTCTCCAGAGAATATTTCAGATCTGGCGGAATTACTCACCAATGACCTTTCCGCTGCTTATAACAAGTGGGAAAACATAGCTACAGCATTAACCGCGGGTTTAGATACCCCAAAAGCCAATACCCTGCATGCATTTCTGGATGAATCCCGCAGTACGGCATTAAGCGAGTACTATATCCGCAACATCGCTAATAAAGGCCCCGCGATTAAAAACCGTGATGACCTGTATCAGTATTTATTGATTGATAATCAAGTTTCCGCCGCTATTAAAACCACGCGAATTGCTGAAGCGATTGCTAGCATCCAACTGTATATTAACCGGGCATTGAAAAACATAGAGGAAAATACAGTCCAGAATGTAACCAGCCGTCAATTCTTTACCGATTGGGATAAATATAATAAACGCTACAGTACTTGGGCCAGCGTATCGAAACTCGTTTATTACCCTGAAAATTACATTGATCCGACCATGCGTATCGGACAAACAAAAATGATGGATACACTGCTGCAATCCGTCAGCCAGAGTCAATTAAATACCGATATTGTAGAAGATGCCTTTAATTCTTATTTAACGTCATTCGAACAAATAGCTAACCTGGAGATCGTCAGCGCCTATCACGACAATATTAATAGTGATCAGGGACTAACCTATTTTATCGGACACAGTAAAACAGAAGTTAATCAATATTACTGGCGTAGCATGGATCACAATAAATTCAGCAATGGCAAATTCGCTGCTAACGCCTGGAGTGAGTGGTACAAAATTGACTGTCCGATTCATCCCTATCAGGACACTATCCGCCCGGTAGTTTACCAATCCCGCCTGTATATAACCTGGCTGGAACAGAAGAAGATTGCTAAACAGGAAGAAAATGGTCAAAAAACTACCCAAGAGTATTATTATGAATTAAAACTGGCACATATCCGCTATGACGGAACCTGGAATACACCAATCACCTTTGATGTAAATAGCAAAATATCTGATTTAAAATTGGCCAATACAGCGCCCGGATTCTATTGTGCAGGTTATCAGGGTGAAGATACCTTGTTGATTATGTTTTACGGCAAAGAAGATAAATTGGACAATTATAAAAACGCCTCAATGCAAGGGCTATATATCTTCTCCGATATGTCTTTCAAATATATGTCCACAACACAAATTACGTCTTATCGGAATAATAGCTATAAACACTTCGATACAAACAATATCAGAAGAGTGAATAACCGCTATGCAGAAAAATATGAAATCCCCTCATCAATAAACAGTAATAAAGGTTACGCTTGGGAAGAGCATAACCTCGGTATGGTGTATGGTGGGAATATTTCAGCTATCAGCCTGGAATCTAAATCAGATAATTTAAAAATCAAAATTTCACCTAAATTAAGAATTATTCATAATGGATATGAGGGACAACAACGTAATCAATGCAACTTGATGAAGAAATACGGCAAATTGGGCGACAAATTTATTATCTATACCAGTTTAGGCGTCAATCCAGATCACTCAACAAAGAAACAACTGTTTTACCCCATTTATCAGTATAGTGGAAATGCCAGTAAGCTTGATCAAGGAAAACTATTATTCCATCGGGATACCAATTATTCATCTAAAGTCGAAGCATGGATACCTGATGCGCATCGAACATTGAGCAAAGACAATGCTGCCATTGGTGATGATTATGTTACCGATCCCCAGAATCAGCCCAATGATCTTAATAAATACCTCTTTATGATCGACCACATGGGAATTGCTACTGATGTTTCAGGACCAATAAATATCAACACGGCAATTTCTTCGACAAAAGTTAAAGTAACAGTGAATGCTGGCAGTAAAGTACAAACTTTTACAGCAGATACATATGTTTCCACTCAGCCATCCCCCAGCTTCGAAGAGATGATTTATCAGTTTAATTCCCTCGAAATAGATGGTTCAGGTCTGAATTTTATTAATAATTCAGCCAGTATTGATATCACCTTTACCGCATTTGCTGAGCCATTTGCCGAAGGAGAAAATGATCGTAAGCTGGGAGAGGAACATTTCAGTATTACTGTCACTCGTAAGGTAAATGCCGATAATAATGTCCTGGCCCTTTATCATGATACAAACGGGGCGCAATATATGCAGTGGGGAGTCTACCGTACTCGCCTTAACACGCTGTTTGCCCGCAAATTAATTAGCCGCGCTACCGCTGGGAGCAATACTATCTTAAGTATGGACACTCAGAATATTCAGGAGCCGCAATTAGGTAAGGGGTTCTATGCTACGTTTGTCATCCCCCCTTATAACCCATCGACTCATGGTAATGAACGCTGGTTTAAGCTTTATCTCAAACATGTTGCAGATAATAACTCTCATATCATCTATTCAGGTCAGCTAGGCGATACTAGCGCAAGCATGACTTTATTTATCCCTCTTGATGATGCACCACTAAATCAAGATTTTCACGCCAAGGTTTATATGACCTTTCAGAAATCATTGTCAGATAGTACCTGGGGTGGCCCTCATTTTGTCAGAGATGATAAGGGAGTAGTCACAATAAGTCCTAACTCTATTTTGACCCATTTCGAAAGCGTTAATGTTCTGAGGGATGTAAATAGCGAGCCGATGGATTTCAGCGGCGCTAACAGTCTCTATTTCTGGGAACTATTCTATTATACCCCGATGCTGATTGCTCAACGTTTGCTACATGAACAAAACTTTGATGAAGCTAACCGTTGGCTGAAATATGTCTGGAATCCGTCTGGTTATATTGTTAATGGTCAAATTCAAAATTACCGCTGGAATGTCCGTCCATTACAGGAAGACACCAGCTGGAACGATGACCCACTAGATTCTGTTGATCCTGACGCCGTGGCTCAACATGATCCGATGCATTACAAAGTTGCTACGTTTATGCGGACCCTTGATCTGCTAATAGCACATGGAGATTATGCTTATCGCCAGCTGGAACGGGACACGCTCAACGAAGCAAAAATGTGGTATATGCAGGCACTACACCTATTGGGTGATAAACCTCATCTTTCACTCAATTCAGCGTGGAGCGAACCCGATCTGAAAGATACCGCGAATATTGAGAGACAAAAAGCTCATTCCCGATCAATGGCCGCCTTACGACAAGGCCAATCTACAAACGGCACCCAAATAGATCTTTTCCTGCCGCAGGTCAATGAAGTCATGCTGAGCTACTGGCAGACACTGGAACAACGGTTATACAACCTACGTCATAACCTTTCTATCGACGGTCAGCCATTGCATCTGCCTATTTACGCTACACCCGCAGATCCAAAAGCGCTGCTCAGCGCCACTGTCGCCAGCTCACAGACCGGAGGGGTTCTCCCGCAACCATTTATATCATTATGGCGTTTCCCACGCATGCTGGAAAACGCGCGCAGCATGGTAAGTCAACTCACGCAGTTTGGTTCCACGTTACAAAATATTATCGAACGTCAAGATGCAGAAGCACTAAATACGCTGTTGCAAAATCAAGCAGCAGAACTGATATTGACCAATTTAAGCATACAAGACAAAACCATCGAAGAACTGGATGCTGAAAAAACTGTGCTGGAAAAAAACCGCGCTGGCGCCCAATCACGTTTTGACAGTTACAGTAAACTGTTCGATGAAAATATCAATGCCGGTGAAAAACAGGCAATGACGTTGCGTGCCTCCGTAGCCGGCCTCTCTACGGCTCTTCAGGCATCACATCTGGCAGGCGCAGCACTTGATCTGGCACCCAACATTTTCGGTTTCGCTGATGGCGGCAGCCATTGGGGGGCAATTGCTCAAGCTACAGGTAATGTCATGGAGTTCTCAGCCAGTGTCATGAACACAGAAGCGGATAAAATCAGCCAATCTGAAGCCTATCGTCGTCGCCGTCAAGAATGGGAAATCCAGCGTAATAATGCAGAAACCGAGCTGAAACAAATTGATGCTCAGCTCAATTCACTGACTATACGCCGTGAAGCTACTGTGTTGCAGAAAACCAGCCTGAAAACCCAACAGAAACAAACTCAGGCACAATTGGTCTTCCTGCAACGTAAGTTCAGCAATCAGGCGCTGTACAACTGGCTACGTGGTCGCCTAGCCGCCATTTATTTCCAATTCTACGATCTGGCGGTAACCCGTTGTTTGATGGCAGAAATGGCCTATTGCTGGGAAACTAATAATGCTTCTGCACGCTTCATTAAACCTGGAGCCTGGCAAGGAACCCATGCCGGCCTGCTCGCGGGTGAAGCCTTGATGCTGAATCTGGCACAAATGGAAGATGCGCACCTAAAACAGGAACAACGTGTACTGGAGATAGAACGCACCGTCTCACTGGCAGAACTCTATAAAAATAAAGGTCAATTTTCCCTGTCGGAGAAAATTGCAGAACTAGTCAGACGTGGATCAGGCAATGCCGGTAACGGGAATAATACCCTGAAGTTTGGTACAGGGAACGCCCAAACTTCTTTGCAAGCATCCATTTCGTTAGCTGACTTGCAAATCCGTGATGATTATCCAACAGATAGCGGAGTAGGCAACGTTCGCCGTATCAAACAGCTCAGTGTCACTCTGCCAGCGCTGTTAGGGCCATATCAGAATGTACAAGCGATTCTATCTTATAGTGGAGAGGCCGTTGGATTAGCTGAAAGTTGCAAATCACTGGCGGTTTCCCATGGGATGAATGACAGCGGTCAGTTCCAGCTGGATTTTAATGATGGCAAGTTCCTGCCGTTTGAAGGGATCTCAATCGATAATGGTACGTTGACATTGAGCTTCCCAAATGCAACGGGAAAACAAAAAGCCATGCTGGAGAGTCTGAGCGACATCATTCTGCATATTCGCTACACCATTCGCCAATAACCATCTCAACTAAGTATTAAAACAGGCCCCCAAACGGGGCCTGCAAGGAGTCTTTATATGCAAAATTCACAAGATTTCAATATTACTGAGCTATCGTTGCCCAAAGGGGGGGGCGCTATCACAGGTATGGGTGAAGCATTAACCCCCACCGGACCGGATGGTATGACCGCACTTTCTCTGCCATTGCCCATTTCTGCCGGGCGCGGTTATGCCCCCTCATTAACCCTGAACTATAACAGCGGGGCCGGTAATAGCCCATTTGGACTAGGTTGGGATTGCAACGTTATGGCAGTTCGCCGCCGCACTCATTTTGGTGTTCCCCATTATAATGAAACCGATACCTTCCTCGGACCGGAAGGCGAAGTTCTGGTTATGGTGGATCACCCCCGTGATGAATCCGCATTACAAGACATCAATTTGGGTAGCACTTTCACCGTTACCGGCTACCGTTCCCGCTTGGAAAGTCACTTCAGCCGGTTAGAGTACTGGCAGCCGAAAACAACACACACAACAGATTTTTGGCTGATATACAGCCCAGATGGACAGGTACATTTGCTAGGCAAAAATCCTCAAGCACGTATTAGTAACCCATCAGAAACTACGCAAACAGCCCAGTGGCTACTAGAAGCATCAGTGTCACCGCATGGTGAGCAAATTTATTATCAGTACCGCACCGAAAATGAAGCAGGTTGTGAAACTGATGAGATTACAACACATCCACAAGCTACGGCTCAACGTTATCTCCACACCGTACATTACGGTAACCTGACAGCCAGTGAAACACTACCAGGTCTGGACGGTCATATCCCGTCACAAGCAAGCTGGCTGTTCTGTCTAGTATTTGATTACGGCGAACGCAATAATGACCTACAAACATCACCAGCATTTACAACAACGAATAACTGGCTTTGCCGACAAGACTGTTTTTCCCGTTATGAATATGGTTTCGAATTGCGTACTCGTCGCTTATGCCGCCAGATACTGATGTATCACCGTCTGCAAACACTGACCGGTCAGACAAAAGAGCTCAATGAGCTAACACTGGTTTCACGCTTGATACTGGATTATGACGAAAGCGCAATAGCCAGCACACTGGTATCTGTTCGCAAGGTGGGACATGAACAAGATGGCACCGCCGTCACCCTTCCGCCACTAGAATTTGCGTATCAGGACTTTTCGCCACAGCATAATGCTCGCTGGCAGCCGATGGATGTATTGGAAAATTTCAATGCAATTCAGCGCTGGCAATTGATTGATCTGAAAGGCGAAGGGTTGCCAGGTCTTCTGTATCAAGACAAAGGGGCTTGGTGGTACCGCGCTGCACAGCGCCAAACCGGAAGCGACCAAGATGCTGTCACCTGGGAAAAAATGCAGCCATTATCAGTTATTCCCACTCTGCAAAATAATGCATCGTTGGTAGACATCAACGGCGATGGTCAACTTGACTGGGTAATCACCGGGCCGGGATTACGGGGATACCACAGCCAACGTCCGGATGGCAGTTGGACACGTTTTACTCCGCTCAACGCTCTGCCGGTAGAATATTTTCATCCCCGCGCCCAACTTGCGGATTTAATGGGAGCCGGACTCTCTGATTTAGTACTGATCGGGCCGAAAAGCGTGCGTTTATACGCCAATACCCGTGACGGCTTTACCAAAGGGCAGGATGTCGTGCAATCCGGTAATGTAACCTTGCCAGTACCGGGCGCTGATGCCCGTAAATTAGTGGCTTTTAGTGATGTACTGGGTTCCGGTCAAGCACATCTGGTTGAAGTCAGCGCGACTAAAGTTACCTGTTGGCCAAATCTGGGACACGGGCGTTTCGGCCAGCCAATTACCCTACTAGGATTTAGCCAGCCAGAAACTGAATTTAACCCTGCTCAGGTTTATCTGGCTGACCTAGATGGCAGCGGTCCAACTGACCTGATTTATGTTCACACAAATCGTCTGGATATTTTCCTCAATAAAAGTGGCAACAGTTTTGCCGCCCCTGTGACATTGACCTTCCCAGATGGTCTACGTTTTGATAATACCTGTCAGTTACAAGTAGCCGATATTCAAGGCCAAGGAGTCGCCAGCCTGATACTGAGCGTACCGCATATGGCTCCTCATCACTGGCGTTGCGATCTGACACTGCATAAACCCTGGCTACTCAGTGAAATGAACAACAATATGGGCGCCAATCACACTCTGCGTTACCGCAGCTCCGCTCAATTTTGGCTGGATGAAAAAGCCAAGGCGCGGGCTTCTGGACAAACACCGGTTTGCTATCTGCCCTTCCCAGTACATACTCTCTGGCAAACGGAGACAGAAGACGAAATCAGCGGCAACAAATTAGTGACAACCATACGTTATGTCCACGGTGCCTGGGACGGACATGAACGGGAATTTCGTGGATTTGGCTATGTTGAACAAACGGATAGCCATCAACTGGCTCAAGGCAATGCACCTGAACGTACACCACCAGCGCTGACCAAAAACTGGTATGCCACTGGTTTACCTGAAATAGATAACGCATTATCAGCCGAATATTGGCGGGACGATACTCAAGCGTTTAATGGTTTTACACCACGCTTTACCGCCTGGACAAATAACAAAGATGTTCTCCTGACACCAGAAGATGACAACACTCGATACTGGTTATACCGGGCGCTGAAAGGTCAACCGCTACGCAGTGAACTGTATGGCTTGGATGGCAGTGCACTAGAACCAATTCCCTATACTGTCACCGAATTCCGTCCACAGGTACGCCGATTACAGAATACAGATAGTCAATATCCTGTACTTTGGTCATCCGTGGCAGAAAGCCGCAGTTATCACTATGAACGTATTGCCAGCGATCCGCAGTGCAGCCAAGATATCACGCTGTCCAGTGATCTATTCGGTCAGCCTCTGAAACGGATTTCAGTCCAATATCCTCGTCGCAATCAGCCCGCAACTAGCCCGTATCTCGATATATTGCCCGATACCCTGTTTGCCAGCAGTTATGATGACCAGCAACATAAATTACGGTTAACCTATCAACAATTCAGTTGGCACCATCTAACCAGCAACGCCGTCAGGATGCTGGGATTATCGGATGGTACTCGCAGTGATATCTTTACTTATGACGCTGAACATCTCCCTGTCGGTGGTTTAAATCTGGAAATTCTGTGTGCTGAAAACAGCCTGATCGCGCATGACAAACCGCGTGAATACCTTGGTCAACAAAAAACATTTTATACCGATGGGCAAAATGTAACACCACTGCCAATACCAACACGGCAAGCGCTGATTGCTTTCACAGAGACGACTGTATTCAATCAATCCACATTGTCAGCGTTTGATGGAAGTATCAGCTCCGACAAATTGTCAACAACTCTGGAACAAGCTGGGTATCAACAGGCAGATTACCTGTTCCCTCGTACCGGAGAAGGCAAAGTCTGGACAGCCCGTCATGGTTATACCGATTACGGCACGGCAACACAGTTCTGTCGTCCGCTAAAACAGAGCAATACACAGCTCACGGGGAAAATTACACTAACCTGGGATGCAACTTATTGTGTTGTGATACAAACACGCAATGCTGCTGGTTTGGCAACATCAGCAAAATATGACTGGCGTTTTCTGACTCCCGTACAACTCACCGATATAAATGACAACGTACACCTTATCACGCTGGATGCACTGGGCCGTCCGATAACACAGCGCTTTTGGGGAACAGAAAATGGTGTGATGACTGGTTATACCTCACCGGAAAAAACCGAGTTCCTTCCACCAACCAATGTAAACGCAGCTATTGATCTGACCGGGATGCTCCCCGTGGCGCAGTGTCAAGTCTATGCACCGGAAAGCTGGATGCCAGTGTTAAGTCAAAGAACCCTAAATACGCTGTCAGCACAAGAACAACAAATGTTGCAAAATTCCCGAATCATCACTGAAGAGGGACGTATTTGCATACTCGCTCATCGTCGCTGGTTACAAAGCCGAAGTGTACCCACTCAACCAGTCAACCTGTTAAGTAGTACCCGTTTACCGCCTCACAGTCTCACGCTAACTACAGATCGTTATGGCTACGATACGGCTCAACAAATTCGCCAACAAGTCACATTCAGTGATGGCTTTGGCCGCTTGCTGCAAGCAGCGGTCCGACATGAGGCAGGAAAAGCCTGGCAACGCAACAAAGAGGGTTCACTGGTCACGAAAATTGAGGATACCGATAATCGCTGGGCGGTAACCGGACGTACTGAATATGACAACAAAGGACAACCCATACGGACCTATCAGCCTTATTTTCTCAATGATTGGCGTTATGTTAGCGATAGCAGCACCCGAAAAGAAGCTTATGCCGATACCCATATATATGACCCCGTTGGTCGAGAAGTGAAGGTTATCACCGCAAAAGGCTGGTTTCGCCGAACCTTGTTCACTCCCTGGTTTACCGTCAATGAGGATGAAAATGACACAGCAGCTGAGGTGAAAATGTAACTTGATAAATCCCGTCCGGCTAACGGGCGGGAAACAAATATAGAGGTGAAAGGTGTCGTTCATAATACCGTCAGATACTCAACTTATTATCTGGTTGATCGTTGGTTTTGTTGCGGCCTGGGGTGGATTAGTCAGATACCTTATTGATATGCAAAATAAACAATATAAATGGAGTTGGATTAACGTACTTTGTCAACTCATCATCTCCTGCTTTACTGGTGTACTGGGAGGATTGATGAGTTTTGAAAGTGGCGGCAGCATCTATATGACTTTTGCAATTGCCGGACTGTTCGGCACAACAGGAAGTACCGGGCTGAATTGGCTCTGGCGCCGACTCTCTATTCACCACGGAGGAAAGTAATAGCAGGTTTTCATTATGACAAGAATCTGACCGCTATTATAACGAACACCTCAACACCGACTATGCTGAGGAAACTACGATTACAGAAATGATTAAATGCAGCAACACAATAAAAAGAGGTAAGTCATGAAAGTCATAGACCCCAAACTTTATCAACACACACCTACCGTCAAGGTCCACGATAACCGTGGCCTGACTGTCAGTGTCATTGGCTTTCATCGTATCACCCATCATCAGTATGATGTCCGCGGGTACTTGAACCAGAGCATTGATACACACCCACACAGCACCAGACAAAATGATAGTACGATAAAACCCAACTTTCTCTGGCAGTATGATTTGACTGGCAATCCCTTAAGTACCGAAAGCATTGATGCAGGTCGCACGGTCATACTGAATGATATTGAAGGCCGCCCAGTACTAACCGTGACAACAACCGGCACCATACAAACCCGGCAATATGAATCTTCTTCCCTGCCCGGACGTTTGCTGTCCGTAACAGAACAAGAACCAGAGGAAAAAAAGCCTCATATTATCGAACTCCTTATCTGGGCCAGTGGTACTGAACCAGAGAAAAACCACAACCTTGCTGGCCAGTGTGTACGCCACTACGATGCCGCAGGAGTAACTCGACCTGAGAGTTTGTCGCTGATTGGTACCGTTTTATCACAATCCCAACAATTACTGATCGACGATCAACAGGCAAACTGGACTGGTGACAACGAAACTATTTGGCAGAACATATTGACCAGCGAGGTCTATACTACCCAAAGCACCTGGGATGCCACTGGCGCTTTACTGACTCAGGCCGATGCGGAAGGAAATATCCAGCGTTTGGCCTATGATGTGGCCGGTCAATTAAAAGGTAGCTGGTTGACGCGGCAAGACCACAATGAACAGATTATCGTCAAATTCCTGACTTATTCCGCTGCCGGACAAAAATTACACGAAGAATATGGTAACGGCGTGATCATTGAACACAGTTATGAACCGGAAACCCAGCGTCTTATCTGTATCAAAACTCATCGCCCATCAGACATTTAAGATATTGCAGAATTTACGCCTTGACTGTTCACCTTCCTAAAGGAAGAAGAACAGTCAATTCTAGCAATCTCTAATCCAGCTCGCTATTCACAATGACAGGTGATTAAGCACCAAGCGTTGCACCACCATCGATGACAATATCTTGTAAAGTAATATGGCTTGCGAGATCAGAGGCCATAAACAATACCGCATCAGCAATTTCTGTTGGCGTCGCTATCTTCCCAAGTGGGATACCAAGTTTGAATAATTCAGAAAATCCCTGAATAACTTGCTGCTTAGAAGCTGCTGTTTGCCACATATCACGCTGCATTGGCGTATCTGTCGATCCCGGTGAAACAAGATTACAACGAACGCCATAAGGTGCTAATTCCAATCCAACACTCAGGCAGAGACTACGCAATGCCGCTTTAGAAGCGCAATAAGCCGACATACCAACACGAGGAACATGGGCTGCATTTGACGCAATAGTGACGATAGCCCCCGATTTTTGACGTTGAAACTGGGGAATAGTCGCCTGAAATAGATTGAATGCACCTCCCGCGTTGACAGACAAGCACTGTTGCCAATCTTCAAACGTTATCTCTTCAGTCGCACCAAGGCGTAATATTCCGGCACCATTGACCAGCACATCAAGTTGTGACTGTTGTGCAAGGAGTTGTTCGCAACAACGTGAAACGGCAATAGTATCACTGATATCAAGCAAATAAGGTGTAAAAGGCAAATCCCCATCAGGGAAAGTGATGTCAAACCCAATCACCTTCGCGCCCGCTTGCTGAAAACGGTAAGCCGTCTGATAACCTATACCGCTACCAGCTCCGGTTACCCAGACAATTTTATCGCTAAAATCAAGCGTAATACTCATTTCAGGCTCCCTGACGCTCAGTAAATAGCGTCATCCAACCATTTATTGTTGGATTTTTCATTAATGAAATAAAATCCACTTCATATCCTTGCTGGCGCCAATGGGAAATGAGAGACATAATGCGTACAGAATCCAGCCCATAATCGAGCAAATTTTCATCATCACCAATATCACCACTATCCTCATCTAATAAAGGCAGTAATAGCCCTTTTAGGCGAGTCTTATTCCATTGCACTTGTTTTGCATTTAAGGCAACAAGAAGCTGTTCGGTAGTCTCTACACGTCCACAGCGCCCGGCGATATATTTAAGCGCCATCATATGTTCTTCATAACTAAAATCAGCTACAGCATCTGCCACTATAAAGGGTTGTATATCACGCATAAACGCATCAGTTGCTGTCATTAGACAACCAATATGTGCATAAACACCACAAATAATGAGTTGATCACGTCCAGCTATTTTGAGCTGTTGCTCAAAATCAGTGCGCTGAAATGCACTATATCGCCATTTATCCATAACAGTATCACCAGCCTGGGGGGCGAGTGCATCTGTAATTCTTTGCAGTTCGGGGTGGCAATTCAGCCCGGGTCCCCACATATCATTTAATAGCGCCCTATCCTTATCACTTTGCTGGTTAGGCTGAGCGGAATAAAATACCGGTATTCCATTTTCCCGACAGGTTTCTATCAGTCTGGCAATATTAGCCACAACTTGATTAATTAACGGGCTATTTTCTTCCCAGAAGTTAAGAAAGTAATTTTGCATATCATGAATTAACAATGCAGCCCGATTTTTATCTAATGACCAATTGACCTTGTTTGTCGGAAGCCCTTCTGCTACAGGCAAATCATAACTACTCAGTTTAGGAATACTCATTTCTTTCTCCAACAAATGATGGCTGAACAAATTGCTTAGCAAGTTGACGTAATTGTTGCTTGTCTATTTTTCCAATAGGTGTTGTCGGCAATGAAGGAACAGATTCAAACCGGTCGGGTAATTTATAATCTGCTATTCCCTGTTCACGTAGATAACGCCGCAAGACTACGGCTTTTATCGGTTTTCGTAATACAACAAAAGCGCAGCTTTTCTCACCCATTAACTCATCAGGAACAGCGACAAGCGCGGCATAAATGACATCAGGGTGCCGAAGTAGTAGATTTTCAACTTCCTCTGCTGCAATTTTTTCCCCACCGCGATTGATTTGATCTTTTTCACGTCCCACTACTTGTAAATAACCATCAGGTGTCATGATGACGAGATCGCCAGAACAATAGAATCCATTACTATCAAAGCACTGCTGATTATGTTGTGGGCTGCGGTAATATCCGCGGAAGGTATAAGGCCCCTGAGTCATCAACCGGCCAGCAATGCCAGGAGGAACAAGATTGCCATCGTTATCAACAATCCAAACTGTATCATCCTGACTCATGGGGCGGCCTTGCGTCATAAAAATATGCTGTTCGTCGTCATCCAGCCGGGTATAGTTCACTAATCCTTCTGCCATACCAAAAACTTGTTGTAACTGGCATCCCATTTCTTTTGGAATGCGTCTGGCCAGGCTCTCGCTTAACCTTGCCCCACCGACCTGTAGCAATCGCAAGCTTTTTAGCGCGTCACGGTTACCACCAAGTGCTATCGCTTCAAGCCATACACTGACTGCTGGCGGTATCAGTGCAGCAACATTCACCTGATGTTGTTGGATAAGCGGAAAACAACAATCCGCACTGAGGTTATGCGCTAAAATGACCTGCCCCCCGCTGTAAAATGCCCCTAACGCCCCCGGTGAACTCATAGGAAAGTTATGCGCAGCCGGAAGTGCACATAAATAGCGAGTTTCAGCATTAAACTGACAAATTTCCACACTGGCGCGAATACTGTAGTAATAATCATTATGCGTTCGGGGAATAAGTTTAGGTGTTCCCGTACTTCCCCCTGACAATTGGAAAAATGCAACTTCATCAGCGGGTGTTGGATTAGCGATAAAGTCACCAGCGCCTTGTGCCAACAGAGTCTCAAAATCCAGAATACCGTCATTATCACCACTCAAGACAACGTGACATAAAGACGGCGTGTGGACTCTGAGTTCATCAATAAAATCGTCGTCGCAAAACAAGGAATGGTTGCGATCGGCAATTAATAATGCGGGGGTAATCTGATCAGCATAAGCACAAAGTTCATTACGCTGATGGCTGAATATCGCATTAACCGGAACTACTCCAAGTCGCAATAAGGCAAAGAAAACAATATAAAACTCAGCCTCATTACCCAATTGAACTAAGGCGGTTTGTCCTCGTTTAACGCCTTGTTGTTGTAATGCTGCGGCAAAACTATCTACTAGCAGATTAAGTTCAGCATAACTGAACTGACGATCTCCACAGATAAGCGCAATTTGCCCATTATCTGACTGGCGGGTAAGAATGTCACTAAGAGGGAGATCTATCCAATAACCAAGCTGACGATAGCGTTGCTCCAACTCTTTCGGCCAACGATTAAATTCAATTATCATGCCGTACATGCCTCCTGTGAAAACTCGAATGCACGTAACATAGTTGAAAATTTAACCTCTGTTTCCTGCCACTCTGACTCTGGATTAGAATCAGGCACAATACCAGCTCCCGCAAACAACCTTACCCGCGAAGCATTCACTTCACCACAGCGGATAGTCACCACCCATTCACCATCCCCTTTCGCATCACACCACCCCACAATGCCGCCAAAGAGGTTTCGTTTAAACGGCTCTAATTTCTCAATTAAATTTTTCGCGGTCTGATACGGCGTGCCACAGAGAGCCGGCGTAGGATGCAGCAGACAAGCAGCAGAAAGTGCGTTTTCCTGTGGTGCCTTTAGCTCTCCCTCAATATCGGTGGCAAGATGCCAAAGTACAGGCGTGCTAATGGTGGACGGCATATTAGAAATATGTAGCTTTTGACAACGGCTTTCGAGTACGTTTCTTATCATATCGGTCACCAACCGATGCTCATAATTATCTTTGACGGACTGAATAAGCGCTTGACGTAATTTGTAATCATCTTCCGGATTTTCACTACGCTTTGCTGAACCTGCCAACGGCTGAGAAAAGATAGTGTTGCCCTGTTTACGTACTAATAATTCTGGACTCGCACCAATCAATGCCCCATTTTCCAAAGGAACATGGAAGTTGTAACACCAACCATTTTGCTGATTAAGATGTCGCAATAATTGAATTGAATCTAATGGCTGATGGGTTTCGATATCAAGTAACCGCGAAAGGACAACTTTGTCTAATGCATGATTGCGCATTGCATCAACGGCAGTGTTCACCATTTGGCTAAAATGTGCTTTATCGGGCCACTGATAACGTTTCTTTTCTGTATAGGTGGAATTGGAAATAAGCGAAGGAAACTGCTGTCTTTGGAACCAATTGCATTGTTTAGGGACAAAAAGTGCCGCATTTTGCTGTTTATCGAATGGAATTGCCCCCACCAGAACAGGATTTTCAATCCCATCACTCTCCGCCTGCTGAAATAATTGACGTATTTCTTGCTGAATCAGGCTGTCAGGATTCACTGCATCATCAAGTGGCTTTGATACAATTGCATATTGCCCACGAGCCAACAAACTTTTACTGGATGAAAGAAACAGAAAATCCTTATTATTAAGATCATGAAAACCAGTCAGCAAATCATCTCTATATAGATCTGACACAAGTCTTACCTCTATCGGTTAATCGTGTAGTCACGAAAATGGAATTCTTCCTCGATATAATTTTGCATCACTTACTACAAATAAAATTATGACTTAGATGGTCAATAATTTAATTTTATTAAAATTTATATTTCTAAAACATTTCTCCCTTATTCCATTTAGAGATTTTATTTCGTACCATCTTATTATTCTGCTAGGTCTTAATAGTTGTTGATTGAATCTATCAGAGATATCATAATTAATAAATACATCTAAAAATCATGGTTATCCCTTTGTTAAACGCCGTCCTTGCGGGATAATTAAGGGAGTATGGCTGACGGGATCATCAATAATGACACAATCGAGTCCAAAAACCTCAGAGATTAATGTTGTCGTAATAATCTCACCGGGCGCGCCTTCCATCACAATCCTCCCCCCAGCCATCACAATCAGATGATCTGCATACCGGCAAGCCTGATTCAAATCATGAAGCACTGCGACGAGTGTATATCCCGATCCTTGATTAAGATTACAAAACAAATCAAGCAACTCAATTTGATGAGCAATATCAAGATAGGTTGTCGGTTCATCAAGTAATAACAATGGCGTTTGTTGAGCCAACACCATAGCAACCCAAACCCGTTGGCGCTGACCACCTGAAAGTTCGTCAACAACACATTCAGCAAGCTGTGTTACACCGGTTACATCCATTGCCTGGCGTACCGCTTCATAATCCTCATGACTCCATTGACGCAATAACCGTTGATGGGGAAAACGCCCGCGCGCCACTAAATCAACAACTTTGATCCCTTGAGGAGCCTGCACACTTTGCGGTAATAATCCTAACTGACGGGCCAAAGCGCGCGTTGGTATAGTGTGAATATCATGACCATCAAGGCAAATCCTGCCATATTCTGGGCGCAGAAGACGACATAAACTTCTCAACAGCGTAGATTTACCACAGCCATTAGGGCCGATAATCACGGTAAAACGACTATCAGGAATACGCAGATTCAGTTCATCACAGACGACATGTTCACCGTAACCCAGGCGCAATTCTTCCACACTCAAACGACAAGGTAATAAAACACTTTGGTTATCATGTTTTGGCATTAGCGTTGTCATCAATTCTCTCACAAAAACGGGATTAATCAGTCCGCATCATTCATATAAATGCAGACTGCAAGAGGATTATTCAGTGTTAAATAGAAACCGTATTCAAAGAGTATCTATGTGCGTGGATAATCTTGGCAGGATCGCCCTAAGCGGTATATCGCTATCCTGTGTTTTTGCAAACAGTATCAAAATGCCATTGATAGTCTCTGATATTTTAGCGATTTGAGCCGCACTATAACGATCTGAACGATAATTAAACAAAATACGTACCGTTTCTTCACCTGCAATCATCTCTTCCATAATCTCAAAGTGAAGCCCCAGCAGAGATTCCTGCTTTTCCAAAACAACCTGCTGAAATGCAATATGGCTTCCATCCAACATAGGGAACTCACTGCTCAGACTACTTTTCGCATGTAACTGAATATATACCTCGAACAAATGATCTTTTCCTTGATCTGCGTGGCCTGATAGCGCTTCTTCAATCAGATCAATGGGGATATCGGTATAAGGTAACGAGTCATTGATATTGCTCTTCACCTGAGTGATCAGATCAGTAAATGTCATTTGTTTAGTAAAACGAACCCTATGTATTACCAGAGTAGTAAAATAACCGATAGTATCAAAGAAGCTCGCATCATCACGTCCCGAAGCCGATGTTCCCACAAGAAGATCATCGGTTTCCCCCAACAAATTAAGCGAGGCAACAATACTGGCATAAAGAATATTAAAGAATGAAGCGCCATTTTTTCTGGCAAGTGACTGCAAACCTTGAGCCACCACTTTTTCAATCTCAAACTCAAGACCTTCACAGGAATTCGCCTGCCCAGATAATTCACTGGCCGCATTTTTAAAAATGGGTTCTCCGCTTGGCGCCCCCCGTAAATTATTAACCCAATAATCAAGATGAGACTGATTCATTCCCTCATCATTTTGCCTGATTGCATATTGATAGAATGGTAAGGGTTGCTCTTGCCACGCTGGTATCTCATTTATCAGCCTGTATTTATAAGCATGTTTAAGCTCTTTCATTAACACAACAACAGACCACTCATCAAGTACGACATGATGGAATAACATGGATAAAAACTGTTGCCCTGAAGCGTTATCGGTTACAAATTTAATACGCAAAGGAAGTTCTTCGGATATATCAAACTGATACTTTCCCTCTTTTTTTAATATTTCTTCTGAGGAAAGTGCGCCATATTCGCGAGAACCCCAAAACCACTGATAGTTCGATAAATCCTTCATTGGGACGACACGTTGATAAACTTCACCCTCTTTCTCATAAAATAGGCTACGCAATACAGAATGTCTTTGCAGTACATCAAAAAAGGCTTGCTGGAGTACCTGCTCATTGATATTTGCCGAAAATTTTAAAATAAAAGGTAAATTGAAGATATCGTTGAAATCAAATGCCGCATACGCTTTCCATAGAGATTTTTGCGCAAGAGACAAAGGTGCAACAACCGAAATATCTTCTTCAGATTGTTCTTTACTCAACTGATTTTTGTTTTCATCAATAGGATCATGACATTGCGCATATTCGGCAAGTTTCAACGCTGTCGGATAACTAAAGAGATGGTTAATATGAATCTCTATGTTATGTAGGCTCAATAATCTGCCTATCACGCGGGTGCCAATAAGTGAGTGCCCGCCATGATCAAAAAAGTCATCACTGACTGTCATTTCTGGCGAAGAGAGCGCTTGTCTGAATTCATTTAAGATAATATTAGCTATTTTACGATGGCTATCGCTTTTGTCAGTTGCTTCATGTTCTTTTTGCTGTTTAGCAACAGTCAGTAATATATCACTGATATCTCGATGTTTTTTCTTCGTTGGAAACGAAAAAATAGACGTAAGTTTTGGTGCGATAGCAACATTTTGCTCATGAATAAATGCACAAAAACCTTCTAACAGAAATGCGCCGATATGTGCAGACACTGACGGAGCCGTTATTAACTCAAAAAACCATTGTTCCTCATTTACATTTCCGGCAGCCAACGAGATATCAAAATGGGAGCTCAACGGTGGAATGGGTAATAACTCAACAATTACATCATTCAACCTAAGTGATGACTGGGATTCATTAATCCAAGTCACCAGAATATGTGGGTTATCCTGCCCGTACTCTACTTCATTGCTAGCTTGTGGATTACCACTTTCTATCTGCCTTGCAACATCGGCAATTATTTTGCCAAGGCTTCTATCATCTTGGCATACACACAACGACGTCAATGCTGAATCGAAAAATGGGCTGTTGAGTTCATCATGTGTATATTCTGGGCCACACGACACACTGACATTCACATCCAAATGAGAGCCTATCACTGCAATATAGCAACCAAATAATGCCACTACTGTTGCCAGTGCTGAATATGCTGTTTTCTCCGTAGGTAAAAATGGAGCAAATGCATCAACATTGATTGTAGTACGATATCTGGTCACAAGACGATTATGAAGAGAATCATCAAGATAACTGATTTTACCCGTTTCTTTGATCAACACGCTCTTGGTGGTATCGGATTTATAGAGCCAGGGAATGCCTATTTTTCCAGACTCACATGATAACCATTTAGCCGGGATACTCTTTTTAAATAAATCTTCCTGTCCAAATCCGATGGTCTTCAAACCATTATTATAGGTATCCGAAAGCATGGTAAGCATCTGCGACAATGACACGGTATTTCTCAGAATATGATGCACAATCACACCCAAAATAACCCCATGCTTTCCATTCATAAACAACATAAATTTGACCGGTGGATGCTCATCAAGCCCGATAGGTTTACATTGTTCCTTAAGTAGCCTATTTATCGCCTCTTCATCAGACTGAACCTGATAAATTTCAACAGGAGAATTCGCGGTTGTATCGCAATATTTACGCAAATCGCCTTCATCATCAAAACGATACCTAACATTAATTCCAGCTATATCTTTAGTAAGAAGCTCTAATGCTCTGATAAGCCGACCTATGTTGATATTCCCTGTTAGTGACCAGGCACAAGCAAATTGACCAGAAGCATCAGGCTCTTGTTGATGATGAAGCCACATCATCTCTTCAAATTCAGTTAAATCCTTTTCAGTTTCCTGGACTTCCGAAGATGAGTGACCATCAGCATGGGCATGAAATACTTCATCCAGCAGCAATGCTTCATCATCTGTTAGTAACCGCTTAAACTCTCTTGCCATATTCCCGCCATTCCCGCTTCTCCAGTCAACGCTGGGCTACATATAATCTTTTGCCATTTTTCGGACAGAGTGATCCTACTCATCCCCCTGTCCGGTTACTTATTGAGTTACTGTTCCAATTTGTTGATTAATCGCCTTAGAACTTCAATTCAAACGTCGCACCGATCATTCTCGGACGCTGATAAATTGCTGAATTAACGTTATTATCTGGAACTAATAAACGTTTATCGGAGTCAAACAGATTCTGAGCAAATAATGTAGCGCGCCCCCACTTGAAGTTATAACCAAGCTGAAGGTTAGCTATCCAATATGCTGAGATTTTTCCGCTGGCGGAATTGTCATACTGAGAGTAATAAGTATCTGAGAACATAACATTACCGCTAACATCAATATCCTCTGTCAGTAAATATCTAGCCAAGAGGTTTGCGGTATATCCTGGCGCCCGAGGTAATTTATTACCCTGAATACCGCTCTCTGAAAAGCTTTTAATCTTCGTTTTCAGCAAGCCGAGACTACCGTTTAGCTCAAGTTTTTCGACCGGCTGCCAGCGGGCACCAACTTCTGCACCATACGTTTCAACCTGACCAGCATTACGTATCATGGTTGCATTTGGCCCCAGATAGTAAGGCAACTGCATATCCTTATAATCGTTATAGAAAAGATTAGAGGTGAGTTCCAGCTTACCATCCATCAGGCTGTTACGCGTATAGAGGCTGTAGTTCCAGACATATTCAGGGTTATAGGTATAATTAGGATCACCAGTATAAGTATTGTCAAGGATAATCCCAGCACCACCTGCGTTATAGCCTCTACCAACGGCTATCCCGACAGTTTGATCTTTCTGCGGTTTCCAAGCGATATCGATCTTAGGCAGAAAAGCGTTATAGGTTTTATCAAAATCAATTTCTACACGTTCGCGTCCCCCTCCTTTACGCGTTCTATGTTCACGTTCAAAGCGGCTTGATAAAGTTACATCAACCTTGGGAACAACCGTGTAGGTCAGGACAGTATAGGCAGAGGCTGTTTCTGTTTTATCATCAAATTGGCTGCCCCCGAAAAGCTCGATAGACTCATCCTGCTTACCATAGAAATAACGCACACCTGCCAAACCACTCAGCCTATTATCAAGCCCTTGAAAACGGATAAGCGGTTCAAATTCTACCTCTTTGCCATCAGTATCAGCTTTTGGAATTTTAGACGAGGTTAATCTGTGATAAGCAAGATCGGTATAAATCAATTTATTTTCCAGGCTGATGGTATCTGACAAAGCCCATGAAACATCCCAGATCCCACTGGTCGTTTTTCGTTCTACAACTGGCCTGAATAGCTCATGCCTTAAATTAAGAGTATGCCTTGGATTGTATGCTTCGTTCTGAGGAGCACGACTATCAAGATGGTTAACCGTTAATTTCGTGGATAACTCAGGAATGGACATTGGTTCAAACAGCAGCTTCGCGCGGACCGTGGTTGATTCAATTTTGTGCGGATCGCCAACGGGATCATAAGAAACCAGGTTTGCAAAGCTATCGCGATCTTGACGATCAACACTAAGACGGAAAGCCAGTTGATCTTCAATCAAAGGACCCGAAGCCATCGCGGCAACTTGCTGATAGCCCTGATTTGCGAAACCACTTTTGATTGCGCTCTCCCAATAAAAGGTAGGATCGAGTGACTTAATGATCACCGCGCCTGCAATTGCGTTCCTTCCCTGAATATAACTCTGTGGATCACGAAATACCTCGACACTTTCTACATCCCACAAAGATTGCGTACCAAAAGCTAATTCATTATAGGTAAATGAGCGCCCATCAATAGAGACGTTGATTCTAGGACGCGTTCCACTCAGGAAAGCCATCCCACCTTGTGAAGGGCCTGAACCATCAACGCCACGAACGGCGGGAAGAGCGTTACTAATACCATTATCAACAACGTTCGGCGTCATTTGCAGCAGCGTGTTAACATCAGGATTAGGAATAGCTTTCATTTTACGAAGATTATAAACCTCGACACTTGAACCACTATCATAAATAGTGCGGTTAACTTTCTCTCCGGTTACCACTAACACATCTTCTTCTGATGATAATGCCTTGGTATTTCCTTTTTGGTCGTTTTGTGTGTTCTTTTTCTCTGCCGCAATAGCGTCAGTGCCGGTCAGCGCAATGGCACCGAAAAATAAAACACTAAAAGTACCTACAAAACGCGATTTTTTAGTATGTTCTCTTTCTGATGCATCATGTTGCAGAATTGAGTGCAACTTATTCATTCATTTTTCTCCTTTAGCCAGCTTACACGAAATAGTTTTAACCGATTAATGAATTAAATCGTGACATTGCTGACTGGCAGACCCCAGTCTGTAAAAAACATGGTGCGATTTAACCCATGTTAATTTCGTTTGGAATAGTTTTTCTATATTATTATTAACTTTCGGTGTTAATTTATTATAACATTTCTTAAATGGTAATAATTATCATAACAAGGTGTATTATTGTATGTAAATAAAAATCATTATCACTAAATGTGATCAATACAACAGAAAAATAAATTTCATATATAAAACAATTTTTTATTTCAAAGAAATAAAAAAAGCGAAAGATAACTCGGTAAAATATGTAGTTTTAGGAATGTATTTAGCCAGAAAGAAATTAACTGAGAGTATATCCCTATATTTTATGGAATTATTTCAAGCACAAAAAACAAGCAAACTAGGGAAATAAAGAAATAATTCACAGTCTAAGTTAGGAATATAAATAACGAAATTCTTCCATCAATAGAGAAAGATAAAGAGTCCCAAATAAATTTACGGCAGTTTTTACTAAATTTGCTGGGAACGGGTCAGCAACCAAATCAGATAAACTCCGCCAACAAGCCCTGTCATAAGTCCAATAGGCACTGCCGCTTTTAAAGGCAAAAGCTGTGTAAACAGATCAGCTGCCAACAAAAGGCAAGCGCCCATTAGAGCGGCACTGATGACAGGCATATTTCTTGAACGAGTCAGGCGAACCACAAGCTGAGGTGCGGCCAAAGCAACAAAAGCAATTGGCCCAGCAGCACCAGTGGCAAGAGCTGCTAACACTACAGCACAGAAAATCATGATAAGACGAACACGTTCCACCTTGATACCGAGCTGACTGGCAATATCATCCCCCATCTCGATAATGTTCAATTTCCTTGCCGTAAAAAGAACCAGAGGTACCAGTAATACAACCCCCGTTAAGACAGGAAAAACATGTCCCCATGTACGAGCATTAAGTGATCCAGCAAGCCACAAATTTGCCATCACGGTATTATCCAGATTTCCTTTTACCAGTAATAAGCCATTTAGGGCAGTTAACACTGAACCCACACCAATACCCGTTAGAATAAGACGATACCCACCTATTGAACCAGATTTTAAAGACAACAGATATACTACCGCTGCGGTCAGAACGCCACCAACAATAGCAGCAATCGCTACCTGCGCTGCATTATTATCAAATAAAACTATCTGTATAATTGCCCCCGTCGCCGCACCTGTTGTAAAACCAATCACATCTGGGGAACCTAACGCGTTTCTGGAAATGGACTGAAAGACCGCACCAGATACCCCCAGTGCCACACCAACAAAAATTGCGGTTAACACTCGAGGTAAACGAATATCCATGATGATCTTTTCGCTGACAGTGCCAGAACTCGGCCCCCAAAAAATACTGATAATTTGCTCGATGGTGATATTGAATTTGCCGATAGTCATGGAAAAAACCGCTAATACCATAATCAACAGCAGCATGGCACAAGTCACCATGAGGTTTCTGGGAACGAAAACAAGAGACATCTTTCCTTGTCGCCAGACCTTACCGGAAATATTAACCTCAGTCTTGCAATAATTCCGTCTGCTCATAATTGGACAATTTTCCATTTTCTGACAAGAAAAACAAAGAACGGCCCTCCGATTAGCGCCACCATAATGCCAACACTAATTTCCCCAGGATATCCTACGACTCGCCCCAGGCTATCAGCAGCGACCACCATAACCCCAGATATAAGCATAGAATAAGGGAGTACCCAACGATAATCAGGCCCTGCAATTAAACGGGCGAAATGAGGAGCTGTCAGGCCGATGAAACTAATAGGCCCCGCCGCTGCCGTTGCACCACCAGATAACATAATGATGACCAATGCAGACAGAATCCAGACTTTGGTTTGATTAACACCCAGTGATTTTCCCAGATCATGACCAAGTGCTACCGTATCAAGAGACTTTGTCAACATTAAGGCAATCATCACTCCTGAGGCCACCAGAATAAAGATAGGAAAAAGTACTTCATAACCTCGCCCTTGAAGTGAACCCACCACCCAGTGCCGGAATTGATTAAATACCTCATCTTCACTGTTTATGGTGATAATCTGGGTGACAGCAAATAATACAACGGACAAGGCAGCGCCCGCCAATACCATTCTTACCGGGTTCAACCCATGCTGAATTCCCCCAAGTAAATACACACCACAACCTGCAATGGCCGCCCCTGCCAGACCAAACCACATATAACCAATAACATCGGAAATGCCAAAAAAAGCAATTGCCGAGACAATGGAAACCGCTGCCCCGGCATTGATACCCAGGATACCCGGATCAGCCAGTGGATTACGGGTAAGCGCCTGCATAATGGCGCCAGCGACCCCCAACGAACAACCAACGATTATCGCCAGCAGAGTACGAGGCACTCTCAGGTAACGAACCAATAAATGTTCACTATTGGCAGGATTAAAAGCGGTAAATGCCTCCCAGGTAACTTTTATCGTGACAGGACGGGTTCCGACAAAAAGACTAAAAACTGAAAATGCCACAAGCAATAACCCACAAATCAGCAACCCTCTTCGCTGAAATCTGAATTGCCGGTTATGGGATTGCGCGGCAGAATTAGCAGCTGAAAAAATCGATTTTCTCATATCCAGCCCAAACAATAACTAAGCTATTTCGCTTTCTACTTAATACCAAACCGTTTAACAATGCTGTCAGCAATTTCTTTTGCACTGTAATAGTCAATTCGAAACGAATTCATACCAAGGCCATAGACTTGCCCTGTTTTGACCGATGCCAAATTAGCGAGTACAGGATCTTTTAAGAACTCGGTAGCTCTGTCATTTCCTGCGCTTAAAAGAAATGTCGTAGGCGCAGTTAGCTGCGTAATATTTTCATATTGTGCCCAAACAAAATCTCCGGTTTTATTTCCACCGTTATGCCAGGTAGGATCTGCCGGCTCGATAGTAAATCCAAGCTGTGAAAGCAACAAAGCATGTGGACTTATACTCGTTGATATGGGGTTAATCGTTCCCGGCCCCCCATAGCTGATAATATTAACCTTACCTTCGGGGATGGCAATTTTTGCCCGACATTCAGCAAGATAGTTATCAAAACCCGTAATTCTGGCCGTAACTTTATCTTCAAGCCCTATCGCCTTTCCTAATTCAGTCGCCAAACCCTGCCATGTCTGTTTACCATAACCTAAGATAATCGTAGGCGCGATTTGTTTAAGTTGTTCTACCTGAGCATATGCAGAATCAGCACCACTCATAGAAACCACAATCAGATCGGGCGCGACAACATAAGCCATTTCCAGATCAATATTGCCGGCTTGCCAAAGCTTTTCAAGTCCCCGTTCTTGAGCAACGCTGTCCCATTGAGCGAAAAATTTCCCATTCGTGGCCGTTGCACTTGCGACTACGGGGGCCTCAATTGATAACAGTATTCCTGTTATCGAAACGGTGGTCGATAAAATACGCTGGGGTTTTGTGGGAATAGTGGTGATAGTACCATCAGCATTTTTAAAATCTCTTGGCCAAGAAAGGCTTTCCGTCTGAGCTGCATTTTTTGCATTTGCAGCATAAACAGTCCCCCCAAATAAACTGACCAGAGTAATTACCAAGCCATATACAAGGGTTAACATCGATTTCATTCTGGCGTTCTCAGATAGTGATTGTGGTTCAGCGATACAGAAACTTCGCATACCCATTCAGATAATCCAAAGTGGACGTAATGTATCATTTTGTCTAATATCCGACAACGAGATTAATAATGATTATCATACACAATAACGATGATCACGAAATACGTCACATTCTTGTTGTATCGCACAACAAATGTTTCATTTTCTCAGTAATAAAACCAACTCAGATCTCAGCCAGAAACAATAAATGAAAAATGGTGCTCAAACAGGAGAATGAATGTCATGGGAATAAATAGGCAATTATGCGTTGGCTTGTTCAGATGGGAATATCGTGGCTTAACATTGTGTAAACACCTATCACAAGCATAGAAGAGAGTTTTTCCATTTTTTTATTCTATTTTCTATGATGAATTCATAAGGTTTATCCAATGTTAAATATCGCTCAAACTTCTAGCTGGATTCCATTGACACAGGCACAACAATATTACTGGCACGAGTTCAGCCTGCATCCTGAAAGAGTTGTTTCGACTGTTGCGCACTATCTGGATATTCAGGGTAATGTCGATCAGGAAGCACTTTGCAAAGCAATAACGATGATGATTAGTGAAACAGAGGTGCTCTCTGTCCGTTTTCAACTCCGTAAAGAAGAGCCGTTTCCTTTACAACAACCGAATCAAGCCACCATACCACAGCTAAAATTCATCGACTTACAGACCCAGCCCGATCCCTTCCACGCCGCACTACAACTCATGCAAACCGATGTAGAATCTCCACTGAATTTATTAACTCAACCGCTATCTGCTCAATGGCTATTCAAATTAAGCGAGTCTCATTATCTCTGGTACAACCGTGCTCATCATATTCTTCTTGATGGATTTGGTATGGCACTCATTGAATATCGCTGTGCGCATTTCTATTCGTACTATCTTGGTAAAGCCAATGCCGATGCTTCCTTTCACTCACTCAGCAGCTACCTTACTGAAGAACAAGAATACTGTAACAGCGAGCAATATGAAAAGGATCGCTTGTACTGGCAAAATTATCTTTCATCCGCTCGCCTTCCAACCATGGATATCGCCCGAGCCGACTATAGTACCAAACGCCATCATTCCAGTTGTACGTTCTCCGAGAATATTGTCACAGGCTTAACACATTTATCCGCTGATACAAGGATCGCCTGGCCAGATCTGTTAGTCGCACTTTCAAGCATCTACCTGCTTCATCATTTCCCTACACAGACACAAAATGGTGAATATTCAATGCCGCTATGGCTACCCTATATGAACCGCCGAACCCGTTTCAGAACCAATACACCGGCATTAATGACTAATATCCTTCCCTTATTGATAAACACCAATCTGGATGAAACATTAGAGACTTTTTTGAAAAAGACAATCAACGCGCTTCATATTCAACGGACTCATGCCAGATATCGTATAGAACAAATCTTTTTAGATCACAGTTTACCTCAAGATACCCGTTACTTATTTTCTCCACTGCTCAATATATTACCTTTTGACTCTCCCAATTTTGTCGATTGCCAGGTTAAACGCCATATACTCACCAGCGGACTCTATGACTGTTTTAGCTTTAATATTATCTACCGCGGTAAAGTAGATGCTGGAGAATTAATTATTGATCTCGATGCTGATTCATCAATGTTTAGTCAAGAAGAGGTTGAAAACCATCAAAAAAACCTGACTAATTTTCTACAAAAAGTGCTCACCGGAAACTCGCTTTTCCTGCCTATAAAAGCGCTTTATTGATAAAATAAAAAAATAACTTACCTATAAAAATAAAAGAACCGGAGTCTGACTCCGGTTCAGAGCACGTGAGTCAGGTATTTCATTGATATAGTTAAAATAGTCATCGTCAAAATCACTTTTTTATGAAAGATGATGATCGGATCGTTTTAATGATGAAAATCCCGGCAGACCAGTAAATAACTTGGTGGTAATAAAGATACTCGGATAATCAATACCTTTTTTCAAAGCTTAAATCCTGTCAAATTAACCATTTTATCTATTTTTGCACTGCATTGTTTTTATTATTTTCTTCGTAAAATAATAGCGAGAAAACACTTAAATATTATCTTACCCGGATAATATTATTTTTCTCACTAATTTGTTTTTAATTCTTTAATTAATAGTTAATCGACTTTGATTTAAATGTAATTGACATCCTATTAAAAAATTGCATTTATAATTAAACCCATTTTTATATAAAGCTTTTAACATATCTATTTTCGTGTTTTTAAATGGTCATGACAGATTAATTAGATGTAAAATAAACGAAGGGTAACACGACGATAAATGTATTAAACATGACAGGGAATAAGCCGTTTTTAGTTACTCTATGCCTTTTAAAAATCTGACATTAATGAGCGTCTGTTTTTTTACCAAAGCCCAAAGGGCTTTGAGACTGCTGACAAAAGGCTTGCTTTTTCTCCTCGTAGGTTTTGAGTGTGCCTGACTTTTCTTTCTCTGCGGCGGACAGAAGATGTGCCAGTGAATTATAGACAATCACTATTTCCCCGGCATTGGCACCACTGTTCGCACCTTCTGCGCTGTTGGTTGCAATCGCCCCCGCAACGCCGCCAATTTTTAAATAATTTTTACAGATGGTAAGTAGCAATTAATAACAAAGAAACCCTAGCCGTATGAACTGCACCTTTATAAGTTGAATATCCAACTTTTGGAATACAGTTCACAAGGCCGAGAGCTTTTTTTAACGTAACCAGAATGGTAGATCGTCTGGGCTTAAAGCATCGTATTCTTCTAAGGAACGATATTGATCTTCCATATACAAAGGCATATCAGTAATTACTACTTTTACAGGCTCATACTTGTAGTCTGGATATGATTTAAATTCCTCATAATTTACCTTTGCAGATTCAATGCAATATGAAAAAGCGTCGAAATAGCGAAAAAATACATCTGATAACATAGGGAAGCTAAGATCCAATCTGCTTTCTTCAACATTAGCCAATCTTACCGTGTCCCATTCAACTGATGAACTTGGCAAGTTCATAAATAGTTGACGTACTTGTTCCATCTGAGCCTTAGCATCCTCTATCTCTTCTTGACGTAAATAACGCTTATAAAGCCTATCTGTTAAAAGATGCCAGTTTTGTTCTGGATACTTCAGTTCAACAAAGAGTTTCAAACATTCAAAAAACAATACAACATCATTGACTGTTCCAAGCTCTTTTGTAGAACTTCCACCGCTAAATCCTATATTTCTCATTCTGTCTTGAACCTAATTGATGAGGCACTAATCATGCCGTTAGATTTTTCAACAATACCTTTTCTGATAGCCGCTTCTTGCTGAAATGTCATTGCTTGCCCTCTAACATCAATAACTACTCGTTGTTTCATCCCCGCAGGTAAATTCTTCTGCCTCTCAATCGCCTGCTTGGCAACACTATTAATCAGGCCATTTTTGTTCGTTGCAATATTATAGTTCTTCACTTCAACACTACAAACATTGCCCTGACACCAGTCTGGACGAACACTGCCTTTAGTGCCATAAGGAACTTCCTTGCCATCTTTAAATGTAACCTGACCACTCCAGCCATCCCCCAAATCTTTCCCAACATCAATTTCTGATTTTCTGTGACCGGGGCGTGAGACTAATGTGATTTCATCACTGGCCTTATTGAGCAGTTTGGAAGCTTCGCCAACGTCACCTTTCTGTAAGGCTTTCTCTGCTGCCTTAATAGTCTTCCCGGCTGCATCACCTGCACCGGGAATAATCGCTATTGCGGCTACCAGATAATCTAATGCACTCTCAGCTTCAACAAAGCCTTTGATATCTCCGACAATCGGCACGAAGTCAGTCCCTAAACTGATAACGTCTCCGGCTTGTTTACACACCGCCGGTGACTGTTGACAAAAGGCTTGCTTTTTCTCCTCGTAGGTTTTGAGTGTGCCTGACTTTTCTTTCTCTGCGGCGGACAAAAGATGTGCCAGTGAATTATAGACAATCACTATTTCCCCGGCATTGGCACCACTGTTCGCACCTTCTGCGCTGTTGGTTGCAATCGCCCCCGCAACGCCGCCGAGGATTTTACCACCGGCCTGAATGGCCATCGGATCGCTGAATGTTTTATCCAATGTTATTGCAGCCAGTTCCGCGGCTAATGCCCCGGCAGCCGCCCCTTTGGCCTCCCCGCCGCCAATTTCTGCCGCCAGGGCAGATACCGCTGCGTGGCTGATGGCTTTTCCGGGTAAACCTAACACCTGACCGTTATCACCAATCAGCCCGGCCCCTTCGGCGTTAATCTAGCTGCCAATATTGGCCAGTAATGCGGTGGTGAAATTATCTTTAAAGCTGCCACCATTAATCGTCGTGTTCAGACTGGCGCTAATGACGGACTGACCCGCGACCCGTTGAGCCACTTTGCTCCAGTCACCGTTGCTCAGTGACGGTAATGTCGCTTTTGCCGGGTCAATTTGCGTGCCATTGGCGGCTTTATCCCATCCCATGATGGTGTCAAAACCCGCCAGTGCGCCACCCATCGCCATGGATGTGAGGGTGGATTTAACGGTGGCGCTGCTGCCCAACACTTTTAAGGTTTTGGATAAGTCTCCTTGATTATCCACCAAAGTGACCGCGGCCTGAGAAGCGAGTGCAGCCATGCCGGAGGCCGTCGCGCCGTAAGCCACTGAGCTCATGGTGGCGGCAGTACTGGCGGTCGCGCCCGCTGCTGTCGCGGCTGAACCCGCTGTACTGGCGGCAGACCCGGCCACCGAAGCCGTTATTCCCGCCCCCGCTGTCGCAGCGGCGACTGCAATCGCAATTACCGCAGAGACCACCGGATTCAGATGCTGGCTTTTATAATCCCAACGGTCATACGCATCTTTGACTAAGTTCCATTGAACATCTTCTCGTTCATTCAGTCCTTTCAGCCAGGCAGTTTCCGGGGTATTGCCAAATACTGACACCGCATTTTGTAGCGATTGACCATTCCGGGCTTTGATATCCGCGCTGACACCTTTAGCCGCTTCTATTGTCAGTTTTCCGCCAATATGAATCGCAGGAAGCACCCATTTGTTTTCGGTATAGCCTTTATCAGTCTGCTTGATATAAAAGCCTTTGGAATGGGTAATCGTCTGTTCAAAGGTACTGTTTTTGACCGCTTTAAAATTGACTTTACCGTGAGTACTGGTCAGTCTGGCGTTTTTATCCGTCGCAATTTTACTGGCTTCGTAAGTGCTGTCATCCCGGCTTAACAGATTGATATCCCCGCCCGCGGTAAATTCCGTGACTTTGTTGGTGACATCATGACGGGTGTGTGTGGTGGTTTTCTTTTTACCATACCACCGACGTTGGGTTTCTGTTTTCTCATAGTGGCTGGATTCTTCCATTGCCTGAGCGTACAGATAACCGCCTTGCGCCGCGATATCCATTGTCCCTTTAGCCGCCAGTTTGGTGGCCTGGAATAGCATGCTGCCGTTTGAAATCACGGTCAGGACGCCACCGCTGGTCAGTTCAGTGCCATTCTGAGTCACGGATTCGGTGGATTCACGGCCATTTTCCCGATAAGTGTGATTTTGCGCTGATTCGAAGCGCATATTGCCACCCGAGGAAAGTATGACATCCCCCCCCCGAAGTCAGTTTAGAACCCATTGTGGTGATAGCGCCATTGGCCGCTATTGTCAGTTTTTTATCCCCCCGGATTTGAGCCGTGAAATGTAGATTATCTTTGTCGTTATCATCACCATATTGAATGGGGGAATAACCATAAATCAGGAAAGGTAAAGTGATATGGTTTCCTGCGGATAATAATGTGTTTCCGTTTGCCTGTATCTGAACGGCTTTCCCGTTAATATCCCCACCACTCATTATGCTGATATGATTCTTTGCCGTGATTCTGCTGCCTAATTCCATTGAACGTAAAGGGGGAATATAATTACCCGATAAGAAAAGTTTGCCCAGTCTGTGAAACATCAGTTCACGAGAACTGAGCTCAATATGCTTTGCCGCAGTTAAATAAACCTCTTTTCCGGCTGAGATGAAAGCGCCTTGAGTGAAAAAATGACCCCCGGCATGAATTATCAATGATTCTGCGGCAGTTAAAACGCCGGTCATTGGCAATAGAGACTGAAAGTCTGCCTTCTCTTGCTCAGGCAAAATAGCATTAAGGAGATTGTTATCCCATGGGTCTGGATGCATAGGACCCGTTTGTCTTGGGGATAGCCGTCCATTGTTTTCTATTTCAATATCATTATTGGCTGTCAGAGAGATATGAGTGCCTGGAGTTAAATATGTATTGTGTAAAAGTAGATTTTTACCCGTGTAGATTGTTAAATTACCCTTAGCCCCTAAGGTACTTATTCTACGGGTATTGTCTGCATTAAAATAGCCGGGTTTTTCACTGCTTTGGAACCGGATATCTCCATGACGGCTTATCAGGGTGATATCTTTGCCTTTTACCTCACTTTGCAGCGCGTGAATATGATTGATGGCTGTCATAGATAAATGATTTGATGACAGCAGTGATGCATCATTAAGATTAATATCCTGTTCAGAGATAATATCTAATGTATTCATTGCCTTTATTTTATCAGTAATATTAATTTTCCCCGCATGGAGAAGAATATTTTCTGCTGATAATGTTTCTGGTCGTTCTTTAACATTCACTTCCGAGACCGTTTTAATGTCATAAGGAAGTTCGGTATTAATATTAATACTGTCTTTGAAATCAGCGACAATGCTCCCTTTCGCGATTACGCTGGCGGGCTCAAGGACATTTTCCTCATCATGCCAGGTTTTAGTTTCTCCTGATTTTTTATAAGGATATACCGTTGGCATTGGCTCAAGCTTAAGGTCATAAATAATAAAATCATTGAGTGAACCTTTTCTTTTGCTTTCATTAATCAATTTATTTCCAGCCAGAAAGATATCTTTTTTAGCCTCAATCCGACTGATTCGATTGGATAAATTATTACTGTTAATGTAAGCATTTCTTCCAGAGAAAATAAGACCGGGCGGAGAATTTTCCAATACCCTACTTTTAATTCTGCTATTATTTAAATACGCTTTTCCTGTCCCGTCCTTTCCAAGGCCAATCCCACTAAAATAGACATGCCCAAACCATTTATCAGGAAGTGGCGTCAACTCTGCGGTGAGAGAATAAGGGGAGTCGAAAATGCTTATATCACTAAAAATAGTCATATCTCGGTCTGTAAAATCGGGTGTTACCTGCTTATTTTGCATAACAAAGATATTGCGAGTATTATTCAACTCCTTTGTCCTGATAACCAAATCCCCCTTCACGGTTTTTATCGTCGCCGATCTATTCTCGACTAACTGACCTTTATTCCCCTGTGCATCTTTCTGTATCCACATATTATCGTTGGCTTGCAGTAAAGCTTTATCCCCGGTATTTCGCACGGTATCACCGAATACCCGCATATCCCGGCCCGCAGCCACACGGCCTTTATTATCCAGTGTGGTATTGGCCAGAGTAATATCCTGTCCCGCCTGCACTTTAGTATTTTGAGCAATATGCGTTTCTTTGCCAAGAATATTCAGGTCCGTTTTGGCCTGAATATTACCCAGTTCAATTTTGCCATTAGCGTTTAAAGTAATATCACGTTGATTACTGGTTAACTCTTTCAGATTAACCCCGACGCCATCCTCAGTCGCCACCAGCCGGATTTTATTCGCGTACATGCCGCCTAACGCTTTGGTATCCACCGCTAATTGCGGTTTAGCCCCTTCGCCAGCGACAAGTTTCACGGTGCCATCTTTCAGGTTGATGCGGTTGGCGCCCTGCGTCAGCGACAGGGTATTGGCCTGAATTTTGCCATTTAATTCCGTTGCCCGGCTGATAATATCGACATAATCCGTCGCCTTGCCATCCAGCCCTTTATCACCAATGGTGATCTGGCCCTGTTTCACCTCCAGGGCTTCCAGTGCGCCCTGTTTATCAAACAGGGGCTTACCGGTGGTCAGGGTGGCGCCCGAAGTATTAATAAAACCACAACCATCACAAGTTATGCCGTTGGGGTTGGCAATCATCACGTTGGCTTTGTTACCCACTATTTCTAATTGGCCTTGCAGGTCAGAGCGGCCACTGCCGGTGACTTCATTGATGATCAGTTCCGCCGGTTTCTCTTTCAGATTAGGGTTGGCGTTAAGTTGCCCGGCCAGCTGGGATTGCGCCGCCTGAGTGGCGTTATTGAGGACAGCGCCTTGTGGGGCAACATTGAACTCCTGATAGGTGTTGTGAGATATTCCGGCGCCGTTCGGCGTGGCGATATTGACCACCGGGATATTATTCTGGTTTTGGACCTGTGTCTGGTTATTATCCGGCGTGATACCCGCAGCCATCGCCGGATGTAACGGCTGGATTGCCGTAAAGTAAATTAAAAGATAACTCGTGGCTCTGACCACCGAGTCGTTGCGTTTATTCATTGCTTATCCCTTTCCTAAATTTAATTAAGTGTTACAAAGTGAGTGAGGCTGACCAATAAGTGACCCAGTTATCCGGTTTTAAGTGAGCGGGGTGAATGAGGGGCTTTCCTACCGTGATAGTGTCTTGATCCACCGGGCTGACAGGCATTGAAGCCTGTGCCCGTGTGGAGATGGCCAGCAGAACAAGTCCTGTCAGGCTCCGGTAATAAAGCGGTAATTTTCCCATGGATAATCATTAATAATTTATTAGTGACATAATTAAACTATTCTAATTTGGAATTAATTATCCGTCTGAATGAATAGTATGAAATGTGATCAAGATCTGGTTCTTTAATCCTGACAATGGGGAATGAGATATATTAAATGCTGAAAAGTGGCAATAAGATTGGAGATACTATCTAATCCTGTATTTGATTGAGCCGTGATAATCGAAACGCTAAAAGTCAACAATGTGAAAACCGGAGTCAAGCTCCGGTTCTTTTGCAAAAACAGGTTACATGCTTTGTGAAAGCAAGGAGAAAACCTGCCGGGTATTCCTGCATTTAACTAAAAGCTGGGGCGTCAGAATAACCCCAAATTTTTCAGTGAGACGCCGGGCGATTTCTTTGAGATGAGAAGGTCTTAATCCTAGCGCTAAAAACTCAGAGTCTTCATTCAAACCAGATAACTGCTGCGCACCAATGGTATGCAAATAAATGCCGAGGATCGATTGGTAATACTCATTCTCTGCGCTATTATTGACTCTTTGGCTCTCTGATACAACGGACTTCTTATCAGCCAAATTATCCGACTTCGATTGTGTAAAGAACGCCCTAATTTGGTGTCGATCTATTTTACCGTTTGCAGACAAAGGAAATGCTTGGATATGAGCAAAACGTGTTGGTATATGAGAAACCGGTAAAAGCTCATGAGAAAAATCCCGTAATTCTGAGGCAGGAATTTCCCGGCTATTTAGCGTCGTATACATGGCGCCTAACGTTGCATCGCCATTTTGCTCATTTGGATAATCAACGACCACAACATTATTGATTTGTGAGTGCTTACATAGCTCACTTTCAATATCGTGGAGAGACACTCTAATTCCCCGAATTTTGACATAACCATTTACTCTGCTGGCAAAGATAATTGTGCCATCTTTTCGGTAATAGCCCTGATCCCCCGTTCTAAACGCTCTTAACTGTTCACCTTTAGGCGAAATGATAGTAACAAAATCCTTTTGCACAACAATACCATCTTCAAGATAGCCTAAGGCAAGATTGACTCCTGTAGTATAAATCCGACCCGTCACAAACGCCGGGCAATGTTCATTGATATCATTACAGATAAAATATTGAGTCGCAGGCAGAGGTTTACCATAGGGAATAAGGCTAACATCCTCTGGGGTAATTTCATGCCATATACTCCAGATTGTTGTTTCAGTCGGCCCTCCCAAAGAAAATAGCCGGATATCAGGATAAATTGCTCTAATTTCTTCGATGATCATCGGCTTAATATAATCGCCGCCCTGCGCTATCAATCTAAGGGAAGAGAGAGAACCTCCCTTTTGGCACGCAATTAACATTTCTAAAATCGCAGGCACTGAACACCAAATAGAAACTTTGTGTTTCGAAACCAGCCGATTCCAACGGATAGCATCTTTCTCTTCATGGGGTTCAGGGATAACCAATGTTGCACCAATAGTCAGTGATGCAAAGAGGTCGAAAACAGACATATCATGATGTAATGGCGTGACGGAAATAAACACATCATCTTGTTTAACCTCCCATTTATTCAGCGTTTGCTCGATAACATTAGATGTTGCTTTATTATTGAGTACCACACATTTAGGCTTACCCGTTGTTCCGGAGGTATACAGATAATAAGCGGGTTCAATGCTATGACTCAGTGATGATAAAGTTTCTAAGGGGAGTGAGACGTTTTCAGCAACCGATGTGAGTAGTGTCTCCAAAGTGATGGCTTTATCACTATTCAACTGTCCGGCATTTACAATGAGATCAGGATGACAATTCGTTAGCAAATAATCCAGTCGTTCAGAGGGAGAATTAACATCAATAGGCACCCAGATAATCCCCAAAAGCGCACACGCGATTGTCACCATCACATGTTCAGGACTACGCGGTAAACAAATCGCGACAACATTCCCTTTGCGCAGCCCATAATGATTCAGGTTATTCACTATCTTTTGAACATATTCCCCCAACTCAGAATAAGTAATTTGCCGATCCCCACAGATGATGGCAGACTTTTTTAATTTTGCCGTCGATAGATTATCCGCAATACGAGCCAAGAAATTTGAACAAATAAAATCACTGTTATCACCGTTATCTTTGTAATGGTGATATTCAATCGCCTGAGAAAAATCCACCGCGAGGTTTCCCTGACGACAGATAAGCGCTATTGCGTGAGTGATTGTTTGTAAAATATCCTGTACGATATTTTTCTCCAGTGCTTTTTCTGCATAATCAATGGATAACACCAGATTTTTATCCTGGTCCAGAGACAAACGAATATCCATCGCAACTTGTGGCGTCTGCGTTAATCCATCATAAAAAGAGACATCACCAGATGCAGACAATGTTTTCCACGACAAACCATTCGTTAACACAACGGGTAACGCTAAACCTGTCTGATGTTGGCTGAATATTAGCTTGTTAATATCAACACCGGAAAAATCCAGATGTTCCAGAGACGCAAAAATCTCATTTTGAAAAGCACTCGCTCTTTCCAAAAATGGCACTTGGTCTCTTTTAAAATAAGCAGCGATAAATGAAGATTCATTACTGAACTGCATTTTCTGGGCGGGAATAGCGACCGGAACACCGATACATAATGTACTATCTTGTATCCAAAATGACATTATCTCCAGGATAATCGTGGACAAAATCGTATTTTGAAACAGGCCATAAGATGAAGCTATTTTAGACAAATTATTCAACGTCGTGCTGGGAACAGTGACCTTTTCCCTTCTGTAACGAGAGGATTTAATTGATTCTGGCGGTCTTTTCCAAGGCAAAGCCGGTGGGCCGGGATATTCTTTCAGCTTTTCTGACCAATATTGAGTATCACTTTGCTTTTTCGAGCCAGAAGGCTGTTGAAGCAAATGAGCGATATTTCTCGTTTGCATATCGCCTTTCTGGTCATTCTCATCTCCCTCAAACAATTTAAACAATATTAGAGAGATAGCTCTGCCATCTAAAATCAGTGCATCAAAACTCACAAACACCACGGTCGTAACATGGTCATTATCTTCATATTCTGGCTCTGCCAATTTAATGACCCAAATATGCCAGGGAGAGCGAGAAAGATCGTGGATTTTATGAGAATACGCCTGCCTCATTTCATCGATCTTTTGATAAGCCACTGAACGCGGAATGCCCGTGAAATCAATTTCATCAAGATTCAAGGTAATGGCATCGGAAACATGTTGAACTAATGAATTTTCATCTATATGGGTACGTAACGCATCGTATTGCTGTACTAATCTGGTTAGCCGAGTCTTAATGACAGAAAACTCGATGTTACCTCTGAATTCCCTGAAATCATGCATGGCAACACCACCCAATGGTAACAGTTCACTCCGGCCTAGTAGGTATGCACATTGTAATGGTGTCAGTGCGGTATCCATGATATTTCCTCGATTTTTGATGATGAGAAAGAACAAAACCTACGTTAACGAACTTAAACATTTAGCATCCTTCAAAAAGAAAGATTACTTCGGCTTGCTAAGGATTTTCAGTAGTGCCTCAGCCGCCTTTTCAGCCATTCCCTGCGATCTCACTGTCATCGTCTGCGCCAGTGCATTTAATGTTCGATGAGTCGTAATATCTGCAATTATCAAGCCTGCCTGTGGGATATATTTGTTAATAAATCCCGTTAATTCTTCCGCGACATCAGCGTCAATATCCAATGCAGAAAGAGCAGTATTAGCGTTGATATTTTCTTCATTCGTAAGCCGAGACAGCAGAAGAATGAGCATTTTCTCAACACAAGAGGAAGTCACCTTTTCAGTCCCCACATCCTGATGCGAAGTAGAAAAATGAGATGAGAAAAAATAGTCCAAAGACTGGTTTATCAATTCAGGCGAACGAATGATCATTCGAATCAAAGAGAGATATATATCAAACATTCTGCGGATATACGGTTCAGGGAAAACATCCAGACGAACATCCCAGTTAATCAAAATTCCTTCATAAGCAGGCGCAACCTGAACATCCAAAGCAACCTGTGGGCCTTGCGAAATAACAAAGGTCATGTCACCAAAAGCACGGGTGACATTTTCGGAAAATAAATTATCGCCACTGATACCAAAACCGGATGTAAAAACGATGGGCGAAATTTGCATATTACCGTGGTATCTGGAGAGATCTCGCATGACACTGACTCCCGGATAAGTACAGTGAGAGAGGAGTAAAGCGATTTGATCAGCAAAACGACGGCATAACGTAATCATCGACTCATGACGCTGTAATTCAACACTTAAAATAAATAAATCTGAAAAATCACCAACAATTTGCTCCACATCACTGAGGTAACGTTCCCGCTGGAACGTAGGCACATTTAATCTAAATTTGTCAGACTGCGTGCAAATCCCCACTGTACAAGCGAAAAGAGATAGAAATAGTGTTGATAGCGTAATCTGATATTTTTTAGCTGTTGCTTTTAACAAGAGCTTTTCTTCTTTAGTCAGTTGAACAGCTAATCGATCACTACAATATTCTCCTTTTGGAAAATGGCTATGAATACGAGGTAACTTAGGAGCTTGTGGAATTTGCGCAATACGCGTACTCCACCACTTTTTATCACGCTCACGTAAAGTCAATAAAAGTTTATCAGCCTGCATCCGCTCTAAATAGTGAAAATAAGTGCTGCCTCCATTTTTCAGTTGATGTTCAGGCTGGTGATAAAATCGGGCCAAATCTTCCATAAGGATACGAAAACTTTGCGCATCACCTGCGATCATGTCCAGATCAACATGCAAACGAAAATCTCCATCCTTTAAAAGAGTGACACTCAAATCAATAGGCTGACCATATTCAAGATTCAGTTTCTGGTGGGTTTTACTTTTTCGTTTACTTTCCAGAAAATCAGCAATACCTTTTTCGTCATATATGCTGACATCATCAATGTGCAATTTATTATTGGAAGACCGACTTTCTATAGTTTGCATGCCATCCGGTGTAACGCGTAGTCGTAACATCGGATGAATATCAAAAAGGTACTGTACAGCAATTTTCAGCCGCTCAAGATCAAGCCCAGTACCATCAAACTCGGCATACAAATGTGCGGTAACACCGCCCAACGTCTGTTCATATTGCCGGCCAACCCAATAAGCGGCCTGCATGGTCGTTAGCTCTCTCATTTGGTTTCCATAAAGTTTAGATCATCAACTACAACAAAAATGCGATTACATGAGAATGATAATAAAAATTATTATTATCTGATAAATAAAGCAACATGAATATGAATCACCATGACGTCAATGATTAAAACAAACTGAAAATATTTATATTTATTAATTACATAAAACAACAAGATGGGCAGAAAATCCCATTAAATTGGGTCCAAATTAAGATAACACTATCTAAATTAGATAGAAAATTTAATATATTTAATAAATTAATATCCAATTTATAGCAATAAATAAATGGACACCGCACAATCTGTTTCTCCAGCTTGATTACGACGACATCCATGGACAAACCAATAGTTAATAAATAGCCTTTACATGATAGATCTATCTGGCGGGCTGGAAACCATTACCGTGCAGTTAGGTTATGCTCAAAGTGATGATGCGTAAAAAATTTATCAAAACCCAAGATTAGTAACAGTGGGTACAACAACACCCGAAATATGAGGGTGGATGAGGATGTCAATAACCATTGCACAAGCAGCATGGGTTGCAAGCTCGGTAGGAAAAACAGTTAACGACGTTAATGATGTGGCTAAAAAGCATATTGAAAAAAGTGAAATTACACATAGCGCAAGAACTGATTTATTAACTCAAATTAAGCAAATTAACCAAGAGAACAGGCAAAAATGAATAATTCCATATGAATCACCATTCATAATTCATACGACGAAAATAAATACTCGGCTAGTGCCAGTCAGTTAAATAACTGGCTGGCAGTTTCAGAAATAGCATTCTGTCGCACAATAGAATTTCCTCAAAATAACCGATGCGTGTTGCAAAAAGCCCCCGCTATAATCGTGGCGGGAGCAAAAGTCACTTACAATACATCAACGGCATTTAATTCCTTGAAAGCCTGTTCCAGACGGGTAGTCATAGAAACCTGGCCTGCACGCAGCCATACCCGTGGATCATAGAATTTTTTATTTGGCTTATCTGCACCTTCTGGGTTACCCAACTGGCCCTGCAAGTAGCCTTCATTCTTTTTGTAGTAGCTCAGAATACCTTCCCAAGTTGCCCATTGAGTGTCAGTATCGATATTCATTTTAACAACACCGTAGCTAACAGCTTCTCTGATCTCTTCTGCTGTAGAGCCTGAACCGCCGTGAAAAACGAAATCCAGGCTATTGGGTGGCAAATTGAATTTCTCAGAGACATGGTCCTGAGAGTTACGCAGAATTTTTGGCGTCAGTTTAACGTTACCTGGCTTATAAACACCATGAACATTACCGAAAGAAGCAGCAATGGTGAAACGTGGGCTGATGGCGTTTAACTTCTCATAAGCGTAAGCAACGTCTTCTGGTTGAGTATATAGGGCAGAGCTGTCCATATGGCTGTTATCAACACCATCTTCCTCACCACCAGTACAACCCAATTCAATTTCCAGTGTCATATCAATTTTCGCCATGCGAGCCAGATACTTACTGCAAATCTCAATATTTTCTTCCAGGGATTCTTCTGACAGATCGATCATATGAGAAGAGAACAACGGCTTACCGGTCGCTGCATAGTGTTTTTCACCCGCATCTAACAGACCATCAATCCATGGCAACAGTTTACGCGCACAATGGTCAGTATGCAGGATCACAGGAACACCATAATACTCAGCCATCTGATGAACATGGTGAGCCCCAGAAATTGAACCCAGAATAGCCGCTTGTTGACCTTCAGCTTTCAACCCTTTACCGGCGATAAAAGCACCACCACCGTTAGAAAACTGAATAATAATTGGAGAACGAACTTTTGCGGCAGTTTCCAAAACTGCGTTGATTGAATCAGTACCTACACAGTTTACCGCTGGCAACGCAAAGTTGTTTTCTTTGGCTATTGCGAACACTTTTTGAACATCATCACCAGTGATGACACCCGGTTTTACGAAATCAAAAATTTTAGACATGTTACGTGGGTCCTGTTTAGAGCGGGCAGATAAAACTGCCCGTCATGACTTAATTACTGTTTTGCACGTTCTTCCAGCATCACAACCGCGGGCAGTTTTTTTCCTTCTACAAACTCAAGGAAAGCCCCACCACCGGTAGAGATGTAAGAAATTTTGTCAGCAATACCGAACAGGTCGATCGCTGCCAGAGTATCGCCACCCCCTGCGATAGAGAATGCATCACTATCAGCAATTGCACGGGCTACAATTTCAGTTCCTTTACGGAAATTAGGGAATTCAAATACACCAACTGGACCATTCCACAGAATAGTTTTAGCATTTTTCAGGATCTCCGCCAGACGTTGAGCAGACTCATCACCCAGATCGAGGATTTGCTCATCATCTTTAATATCACTGGTGGATTTCAGGGTTGCTTCTGCGGTTTCAGAGAATTCGGTTGCTACACGAACATCAGTTGGCACTGGGATATCACAGCTTGTCAGCAGTTTTTTCGCTTCTGGGATCAGATCATCTTCATATAGGGAACGACCAACATTATGGCCTTCAGCGGCAACAAAAGTATTAGCAATACCACCACCTACAATTAGTTGATCAGCAATTTTTGACAACGAGTCCAGAACAGTCAATTTGGTTGAAACTTTAGAGCCACCAACGATAGCAACCATTGGACGAGCTGGCTTATCCAGCGCTTTACCCAAGGCGTCAAGTTCTGCGAACAACAAAGGACCCGCACAGGCAACAGGAGCAAACTTAGCCACACCATGAGTAGAAGCCTGAGCACGATGAGCCGTACCGAATGCATCCATAACATAAATATCACATAAGAAAGCGTATTTTTTAGCCAGTACTTCGTCGTCTTTCTTCTCACCTTTATTAAAGCGAACGTTCTCCAGAACAACCAATTCACCTTCTGCCATATCCACACCTTCCAGATACTCTTTTTCCAGACGAACTGGAGAAGACAGTTTCTCTTTCAGGTAGTCTACTACTGGTTTCAGCGAGAATTCTTCATTATATTCGCCTTCAGTAGGGCGTCCAAGGTGAGAAGTCACCATGACTTTGGCGCCCTGTTTTAATGCTGCTTCGATGGTCGGTAGGGAAGCACGGATACGCGCATCAGAGGTGACTTTGCCATCCTTTACCGGAACGTTCAGGTCAGCACGGATCAAAACACGCTTACCCGCTAGATCTAAATCGGTCATCTTAATTACAGACATGGTGAATCCTCTCATTGATTCTCTAAATTATTTAATCTTATGCCGTGTACAAATCTATTATGCACCGTCTGTCAGCAACAGATCATTTGAAACCGGTAGCAGCCATCGCTAACGCTGTATCCAGCATTCGATTAGCAAAGCCCCATTCATTATCACACCAGACTAATGTTTTAATCAGATGTTGCCCACTTACCCGCGTTTGTGTGCCATCAACAATCGCGCTGTGGGGATCATGGTTAAAATCCGTTGAGACTAACGGCAATTCTGTATAGTCAACTATACCACGAAATGAAGTCGCTGCTGACTCTTGCATTAGTTCATTGATTCTTTTGACATTTACCGGAGATTTTACCGTAACGCTCAAATCGATAGCAGTAACGTTAATCGTTGGTACACGTACTGAGATAGCTTCAAAACGGTCACAGAATTTTGGAAAAATCCGGGTTATTCCTACCGCCAGTTTAGTATCCACCGGAATAATAGACTGGCTTGCCGCCCGGGTACGCCGTAAATCTTTATGATAAGCATCAATCACAGGCTGATCATTCATTGAGGCATGAATTGTTGTCACTGTGCCAGACTCAATCTCAAATGCATCATCCAACAATTTAATGATGGGAATAATACAGTTAGTGGTACAAGAGGCATTGGATACAATGCGATCTTCGGCTGTCAATAAGTGGTGATTCACACCATAAACCACAGTCGCGTCTAAATCATTTCCACCCGGATGAGAAAACAGCACTTTTTTTGCACCACTGGCAAGGTGAGCCTCCCCATCAGCCTTACTGCCATAAATCCCACTGCAATCAAGAACAATATCAATACCCAATTCCTGCCAGGGTAGCACCGATACATCTGGTTGATGAAACAAGCGAATATTATCATCACCAACCTGCAACAAATCATTGTTCAGACGCACATCCCAAGAAAAACGGCCATGACTGGAGTCATATTTCAGCAAGTGAGCAATCCCTTCGGCATCGGCCAACTCGTTAACAGCAATAACAGCGATTTCAGCCCGGCGACCCGATTCATAAAGAGCACGTAAGACACTACGCCCTATCCTGCCAAAACCGTTTATTGCTACTTTGATTGTCATGTTACTCCCGAATAATAGTAATTATCACGCAACCGCTTAGAATAGCTGACTCAATCATTAATGTACCGACTGTTTATCACAAAATTATTAAAACAATGGCACCGAAAACGCCGTCAGACAACAAAATGAAACGATTCAGCTACTAGTAAGGAGATTACGGGAAAAGGAAATTGATCGCAATAGCAAAAAGTGATCAACCTGCCAAGTGAAGATATCGAAATTAATTGTTAGCAGAAAAATACCTCTTTATTTTCTCCCTGTTCAAAGGCAAGGCTTCCTACTTTATTTAAAGACTGTTGCTCATATTCGTCGAACGTAAGCAAGCAAAAAGAAACAATCCCACCGTTATTTACTCACAACCGCGACATTGATCATCAATATCATTTATTGAAATATTGACATTTAATCTCAATAAATGGAAACTAGTTGTCGCTTTTTGAGGTGCTAAAGGAAGGAAGTAAATCGTGTCAACCGATAAAACTTCGGCGTTTGAAGTATTCACTGAGATCACATTGGCGGTATTTCGGCTCAACGCCCTACTGCTCTCTAAAGGGGATCAGCTCGTCGCCCCGTTGGGAATCACAAGTGCAAGATGGCAAGTACTCGGTGCGATTGCGCATGCACCACATCCACTTACTGCGCCTCAGATTGCCGCCGCAATGGGTATCACGCGCCAGGGAGTGCAAAAGCAATTGAATCTCGGTCTGAACTCAGAGATGGTGAAAATTATCACTAATCCTCGGCATGAACGCTCACCACTCTATCAGCTGACCGAGCTTGGTTGGCGTACTTTTGATACGGCGATATCGCTGGAAGCTGAATGGGTCGGATCACTGATGCAATCCTCTGATCCTAACGAGCTAAAAGTGACATTAAACACCTTGATAAGCCTAGAGACGGGGCTAGAAGAGTCACCAGTGCCAAATGGTGCTACATAACACGTCATAGCGCTACGGATTGGTTAGTTAATAACGACAAAGAATTACCAAACAGTTAAACAAAATACAACGTGGAAACAGCATGTAATTGGTGGAATGCATTTGTCTCTACGTTGGCATATTGTTGCCGTCAAAAGCCGCGTAAATCACGCGACTCGCCTAGGCAGGATAGCAATACAAGCATAAATATAAACAAATAATTTTCAGGAGATAGAAATGGTCAAGCTAGAAGAAATGGACACCCACGTAACCCTACGGGAACAGTTATTTTCGAACACTGATGGCTCTATAGTGCTGGTGAACATATTTCATGTTGATCCCTCAATGGCTGACGCCCTAATAGAAACTTGGAAGGAAGATGCAGAATATTTCCGGTCTAAGGTAGGACTGATTTCCACACAATTACATCGCGGAATCGCTGGCAGTGGCACATTCATGAACTATGCCGTTTGGGAGAGTCTGGAGCGTTTCCGCGCCGCATTCATGGACCCTGAATTCAAGGAGAAACTCTCCAAGTATCCTGATGGGATTGTCGGTTCGCCTCACGTATTCCAAAAAGTAGCCGTCCCTGGAATTTGCGTGGCATAAGCCGAGGAAAACTGTCACGATCCCTCTTCGATAACGATATCATGCAGAACAAGAGCGCACCCGCTCAACGTTTACCTCAGGTGCGCTCATTTATGAAGCGACTAATTATTTCAGCAGAGCTTTAGCCTTAGCGACCACATTCTCTACAGTGAAACCAAACGCTTTAAACAGTTGATCAGCTGGCGCTGACTCACCAAATGTATTCATACCAACGATAGCGCCATTCATACCAACATATTTAAACCAGTAATCAGCAATACCCGCTTCAACTGCAACACGCGCAGAAACCGTAGCAGGCAGAACCGTTTCACGATATGCAGCATCCTGTTTATCAAAAGCATCAGTAGATGGCATAGAAACTACGCGCACCTTACGACCTTCCTGAATCAGTTGATTGTAAGCCGCCACAGCCAGTTCAATTTCTGAACCCGTTGCGATCAGAATCAGCTCTGGCTGGCCTTCACAATCTTTCAGAATGTAAGCCCCTTTCTCAATATTAGCCAATTGCTCAGCAGTACGTTCTTGCTGGGCCAGATTCTGGCGAGAGAAGATCAGTGCTGACGGGCCAGTTTTACGTTCGATAGCGTATTTCCACGCCACCGCAGATTCAACCTGATCGCATGGACGCCACGTACTCAGATTTGGTGTCACACGCAAACTTGCAATCTGCTCTACTGGCTGGTGAGTCGGACCATCTTCACCCAAACCTATTGAGTCATGGGTATAAACAAAGATGCTGCGAATTTTCATCAGTGCCGCCATACGCACTGCGTTACGAGCATATTCAACGAACATCAGGAAAGTGGCACCGTAAGGTACAAAGCCACCATGCAGAGCAATACCGTTCATAATGGCTGACATGCCAAATTCACGCACCCCATAATGGATATAGTTACCTGCCTGATCTTCGTTCAATGGCTTAGAACCTGACCACATCGTCAGGTTACTTGGCGCCAGATCAGCAGAACCGCCCATAAACTCAGGCAGCACTTTACCGAATGCTTCCAAAGCATTCTGAGATGCTTTACGGCTGGCAATATTGGCCGGATTATTTTGCAACTGTTCGATAAATGCTTTTGATTCGGCTTCCCAATTTGCAGGCAATTCACCACAGGTACGGCGTTTAAATTCAGCCGCTAACTCAGGGTACGCTTTTTCATAAGCGGCGAATTTTTCATTCCAGATTGTTTGTTTTGCTTTACCCGCTTCTTTTGCATCCCACTCTGAATAAATTTCCGCCGGAATTTCAAATGCTGGATGATTCCAACCCAATGCTTCACGAGTTGCTGCTATTTCTGCATCACCCAATGGAGCACCATGGGAATCGTGAGTACCTGCTTTGGTTGGTGCGCCAAAACCGATCACCGTTTTACACATCAACAGTGAAGGTTTATCAGAAACTTTACGGGCTTCTTCAATCGCTGCTTTGACCGAGTCTGCATTATGACCATCAACACCGCGAACCACATGCCAGCCATAAGCCTCAAAACGGCTTGCTGTATTATCTGTAAACCAGCCTTCAACATGACCATCAATGGAAATGCCATTGTCATCATAGAAAGCAACCAATTTACCCAGTTTTAACGTACCCGCCAAAGAACACACTTCATGAGAAACGCCTTCCATCATGCAACCGTCACCCATAAATACATAAGTGTCATGGTCAACGATATCATGACCGGGACGGTTAAATTGCTCAGCCAGGGTACGTTCAGCAATCGCGAAACCTACCGCGTTGGCAATCCCCTGCCCTAAAGGACCCGTCGTAGTTTCTACGCCTTGAGTATAGCCATACTCAGGATGGCCTGGGGTTTTGGAATGTAACTGACGGAAATTTTTCAGATCTTCAACTGAAACCTCATAACCGGTGAGATGCAACAGGCTATAAATCAGCATAGAACCATGACCATTAGACAATACAAAACGATCACGATCGGCCCAATGTGGGTCAGTTGGATTATGATTCAAATAATCACGCCATAAAACTTCAGCGATGTCAGCCATTCCCATAGGCGCACCAGGGTGCCCTGATTTTGCTTTCTGCACAGCATCCATACTCAGGAAGCGAATAGCATTGGCAAGGGTTTTACGAGTGGTCATTTTCTACTCCAAGTGGGATAAAAACGTTTAGGGGGTAATTTTCTCAGCACAGCGTACAAACCGCAATCTTTAAAGCCCAAAAGGGAAACTATCTTAATTTCACCTGAACGGCAATTCTTTGATTTAGGTCGCTGCTTTACATGAATTTCAGTGTTATCAGAGCAATAAATAAACGAACTAATTGAGTAATACTAAAGAGGTGAATTAATTAAATATAACCATGAGCCGCAAATCAAGACATAAGATGGTAAAACATAAAATACTCAATTAAATGAAAATACATCTTTAATTTATGGAAATTTCCAAGCATCACATTAGTTGTTTATATTGGGTAGATTCACATATTAATGTCCTATCGTCATTGTAATTTATAAACATTACCGTAACATCAATAAACAAATTAAATAGTGCAGAATAAAATAATAATCACAGTTATATTTTCTCACATAATGAAATTTTTACACAAAATAATAAGCAATTTAATTAACAAATTATAGATAAAGTAAAAAAAATACTATTTTTTAACGAATTAATTATTGCAATCCATTATACGATCGGGTTATTTTAAATAGAATAATTAAAATAACCACGCAGATAACTACTTAATTAGTCATTAGGCGATTCTTATGTCATATATGAAAAACAGACCAAATAATATCACTCCGCAATTACTTTATATGTGGGAAAGAAGTGATGAACCATGGGGAGCTAAAGATTGCCAGTCAAGATTTATATATGCAAATCCAGCTTTTTACCAGTTACTTAACCTGTCTGAAGATTTCGACATTGCAGGGCTTTCAGTAGGTGAATTACCCTCAACCATTGCAGAATATGAAGAAGAATTCAACCATCAAGATCAAAAAGTCATTCAAACTATGCAAAAAGTAACTTCATTTAAAACCCATTTGTTTGGGAAGAATAAAGTTAAACAAACCTACCTCTGTGATAAATATCCACTTTGTGATGAACATGGTAACTGTATCGGTATCACTTTTCATCTGTATAAAATGCAAGACTTTTCTGTTTCTTACTATTATGAAAGAACATCGCCAAAAGCTCTGAAATTCACACCGCCTAATGACACACTAACTCAAATTGAGTGGGAAGTTCTTTTTTTGGCCCTTCGCTTATTAGATGAAGAAAGCATCAGTGAAGAGTTAATGATTAGTACAGAGGATACAATTAATCATATTCAGTCAATTTACCGAAAATTTAATCTACCGCTGCATATAGAACTGGAAGATTTTTGCAAAGAAAATGGTTTTGACCTTTACGTTCCTGAAAGGTTTTCCGCTATAGGCAACAGAGATTTATACCCTATGGATTTCAAGATGCATCGCGACGGCAAGGGAGCGAATCCCCGGGAGCATAGATAACTCTGTGACCGGGGTGAGTGAGTGCAGCCAACAAAGAAGCAACTTGAAAGATGACGGGTATATAAACTTTCACTAATAACATGACTTAAATACGGCCAGAATTAAGACCAAAATTTGGATATTTTCTGATAAAATAGGAATTACATTGTGCATTACAACAAATTAGCGGTATCTCCTCAAATTATTAATATGATGGAAACCAGTGATGAACCATGGGGAATTAAAGATAGAGGTTCCCACTTTGTTTATGAAAACAGAGCGATGGCTATGCTGCGAGATCTTCCTCCTGGTTATAATGTCGAAGGACGTCTTGACAATGATTTACCATGGGCTGGTGCAGAATTTGCCGAACAATTCCAGATACATGACAGAGCAGTAATGCAATCAGAACAAAGAATATGTTCATTAGAAACACATTTATATGGTAAAGAAAAATTACTTTCCTCGTATTTCTTCGAAAAGTTCCCATTGTATAATGAAAATAATGAATGTGTTGGTACCATTTTTCATGCCTGGAAAGCTGAAGTCTTTTCTGTAACCCGCTTTTTTTATGGTAAGCTCCCCGCTTCTATCATGTTTCAGCCACCCTCTGAATTATTTACTCAACGGGAATGGGATGTTATTTTCCTATTTTTACAGAAATACACCAGTAAACAAATCGGACGAATATTGAATATTTCTTATCGCACTGTAGAAACGCATATATTGAGAATATATAAGAAAATTGGTATCAACTCTGGTCAACAATTGGAAGAGTATTGTCGCCTTAATGATTTCGATCTGTATGTTCCTGAAAGATTTTTAAAACCAGGAAGTAAAATGTTTATATAATATTAAAAGTAAAAAATATGAAAACTAAAAACGATATATCAGCACAGATAATAAACACAATGAAAAATAGCTATGATCCTTGGGGAATTAAGGATATAAGCACCTGTTTTATTTATGAAAATAAAGCAATGGCTATGTTACAAAATATTCCTGCTGATTTTAATGTCGAAGGGCGTTTTGATAGTGAATTACCCTGGGCAGGTGCTACCTATGAAGAACAATTTCAACGACATGATAGAACAGTAATGCATTTGGGGAAAAGTGTATATTCATTAGAAACACATATATTTGGCAAAGAAAGACTTATTTCCTCATATTTATTCGAGAAATTTCCTTTTTATAACGAAAATAATGAATGTATTGGCATAATTTTCCACGGGCAGAAATCCGAAGCCTTTTCTTTGAAACAATTTTTTAATGGAAAATTGCCACCTTCCATTATGTTTTGCTCTCCCTCAAAACAGTTTTCACCGCAAGAATGGGAGGTTATTTTTCTTTTCCTAAAGAAACACAGCAAGAGGAAAATTAGTCAAATACTTAACATTCCTTATCTATCTATAGAAAATCATATGGAAAGAGTATATAAAAAACTAGAAATTAATTCTTATTCTCAGCTAGAGGAATATTGCCGATTAAATAATTTTAATTTTTATATACCGGAAAAATTTTTATTTCCTTACATATAAATACTATCTTTATATTCAATTTATTATAAGTTACATCACATTATCAAGGTAAAATATCAATCTTTCAGAGAAGATAAAAAATCCCACTTTAATTATATTAATATAATTTTTATTAAAATCAATAAACTTTCTAAAAATTTTATTATTACGGCATGTTGACGAAAGATCATCCAAACCAGTTAATCAATTTTCTACTTTTTTAAAGAACGTGATCATAGGGTCTCAAAATACATATAGAGGTAATTTTCACAATATCTCATTACATTGGAAATTAACCGCCTGTATCTATTATACTTTAGACAATTAACAACATATCATTACAAAAAAAGCGGGTAATAATCTTTTACTCTGCCATAATATCAGAAATAGATTTATCACTAGTGAAACTAAAATTTCATATCATATTGTAGAAAAATATGATTAAAGTACCCATGGTAAACTATAAATCAATGTAGCTATTAAACTAATAATACTTCGCAAGAATAATGAATTTGACTTTTACATTCATAAAGAACACCATAAATATACAGGTGATATCTTTGTTTCATTATTAAGTATTCTTTTCTATAGCCTGCTCAATTCACCCTAATTGATAATCTGTGCTTAATTACTATTAAACAGTAAAAATATCGATGATTTATTTGTTATCAATATTTCCTTATAATTAAAATCAGGAGATTATTCATGTATATCCAAGATTGGCATCCGGCAGATATTATTGCAGCTCTACGAAAACAAGGAACAAATCTTTCAGCGGTTTCCCGCAAAGCAGGTCTGGCATCATCTACACTAAGTAATGCCTTACATCGCCCATGGCCAAAGGGAGAAGCCTTGATAGCTATCGAATTAGGTTTACATCCATCCGATATTTGGCCATCACGCTATAAACCCGGCAAAGAAAATAAGTTCCTGATAAGAAGCATAGAGTGTTGGTAGCATTTTGATGTCTTATTTCAATGCAATTTCGCCATTGTCTATAAAGAGATTATTACGCAGATGTAACGGAAACGAAAAAGCCCCGGGAGATTACCCAGGGCTTCGGAATTTTGGCGGTGCGGACGGGACTCGAACCCGCGACCCCCGGCGTGACAGGCCGGTATTCTAACCGACTGAACTACCGCACCGCGCAGCGTTCTGGTTGAGAACGTGGTGAATATTACGAACCCAAATTCATTCCGTCAATGTTTTTTATAACAAAAAGGCGCACCTGATCAACTTTTCACCCCAAAAGGTAATTTATCTGCAATTTTATTTTAACTCTGTCCAGAATTTGTACGCCACAGACAACTTCCACCTTTCTTCTCAACTAAATCCAATCTGGATTCATGAGCCGCAAGTTCTTCATCTGTTGCGTAAATAACTTTTAACTCAGTTTGAGGACGAGTAATACGCTGCACTTCAGATGCATTAGCACCACCAGACACTTCTCCTTCCATCGAAAATGCAAGAGCAGTCTGCCCGCCTGTCATTATCAGGTAGACATCAGCCAATATCTCCGCATCAAGTAATGCTCCGTGCAAGGTTCTCTTAGAGTTGTCTATATCATAACGATCACACAATGCATCAAGGTTGTTTCTTTTCCCGGGAAATAATGCTCTTGCAAGTTGTAAGCTATCAGTAATCTTGCAGAAGTCAGCAGTGGGCGGGATATCACGGTTCAGTTTCCCAAACTCATAATCCATAAAGCCGATATCAAAGGGAGCGTTATGGATGATCAACTCAGCGCCGCGAATAAATTCAATAAACTCATCGGCAATATCAGCAAACAGCGGCTTATCCTGCAAAAATTCATCACTTATTCCGTGAACTTCAAATGCTTCAGGATCGACCAATCTGTCTGGCTTAATATAGATATGAAAGTGGCGCCCAGTCAGACGGCGGTTAATGACCTCTACAGCCCCAATTTCAATAATTTTGTGTCCTTCATAGTGAACACCTAGTTTATTCATACCGGTGGTTTCGGTATCAAGGACAATTTGTCGTGTAATTGCAGTGCTCATAATGCCTTTTTATGTCAGACTAGGGTTTTGGATTGAATAAGAAGAGTCTACCAGAGATGAGCAAGCAGGTAGAAATTTTCACCGATGGATCTTGTCTGGGCAATCCGGGGCCAGGTGGATACGGTGTTTTATTACGCTATCAACAACACGAAAGAACCCTTAGTGAAGGTTTTCATCACACAACTAACAACAGAATGGAGCTGATGGCTGCTATTATTGGCCTGGAAACGCTAACCCGCCCTTGTAAAATCATACTAACCACCGATAGCCAATATGTGCGTCAAGGCATCACTCAATGGATTCATAACTGGAAAAAACGCAGCTGGCGTAAAGCAGATAAATCCCCTGTCAGCAATGTAGATTTGTGGCAGCGCCTTGACCAAGCAATTACCCACCATGATATTGACTGGCAATGGGTCAAAGGCCACGCTGGGCATAGTGAAAATGAACGTTGTGATGAATTGGCTCGGACCGCGGCAAACTCACCAACAGAAATAGACGTCGGGTATATCGAAAATACAGATTAATTGCGCTTTCGATAACATTTTGTTGCGCCAACTGCACTGCTTAATTTAGGCTTTAACAACGTTACTTTCATCTGGTTTAGAGTTAATGGTAATGTTCGTTTACGGGCAATAATCAGACTGACACAACCAAACACAGGCAAGTGTCGATTAAAAAAGCCAGTTTCATTTCGCCAGGGTAATACTTGAAAATTCCCGCGATACAGCACTTCATAATTAAGCAGACTTAACCAGTCAAGTTGGCGCATCAGGGAAAACATATGACTGCAATAGGGTCGACAGCGCCATAATCCGGGCACTAATTTCCCTAAGCCAAGCAAACTCAATGAATTGAAGCCACTAATGATAATCCAACCATCATCAATTATCACTCGGTCAACTTCCCGTAACAATCGATGAGGATCATCGCTGTAAGCCAGCATGTGACTCAGCAAACAAGCATCAACCGATTTTTCTTCAAATGGCAGATGGTAAGGATCGGTAATCACCTGCATATTCTTCCCTTCCTTACCGACATTAATCTGATTAAAGATTGGACACTCTTTACTATCAATTTCGGCACTCAAGTTACCGATTTTCAACAGATGGAAACCAAATATTTTCTGCCACCAAGGTTGTAATTGACGTTCCAAAGCGGCACGGTAATATTCCCCCCAAGGTAAATCAGCCCAAGAAGCCGGGGGGTTCATGTTCTGTATTGTATGTGCAGATTTCACGACTTCTTTTCCTTAATAAACTGCTGTTAATAAGAGGCATACAATGAAGCTTATCAGTATTCCTGCCCTTTCGGATAATTACATTTGGTTACTCTGTGATGAAAATAGGCACTCTGTAATCATCGATCCGGCGGAATCACAACCTGTTCTTGATACCTTAAAATCGCATGGCTGGATACCCGATGCGATTCTACTTACCCATCACCATCACGATCATGTTGGTGGCGTTCCAGGCATTCTTGATCAATACCCTGAGCTACCAGTATACGGTCCAAAGGAAACACAGAGCAAAGGTGCCACAATGATAGTACGTGGCGGTAATATCATCAATTTCGGTCATTTTTCTTTCCAAGTTATAGATGTTCCAGGCCATACTCTGGGACATATTGCTTTTTATCAAGCACCTTACCTCTTTTGTGGGGATACATTATTCTCCGGTGGCTGCGGACGCCTCTTTGAAGGCACTGCTGAACAAATGTATACATCTATAGGGAAAATAGCCGCGCTACCTGATGACACACTCATCTGTTGCGCTCATGAATACACAGTTTCTAATATGAAATTTGCTCATGCGATTCTACCTAATCAGGCCATCAGTGAATATCAGCAAAAAGTAACTCAAATGAGGGAAAACAATCAACCAACAGTACCAACCACGTTACAAATTGAGAAAAAAATTAACCTTTTCTTAAAGTGTGATGATGTTGATTTGCAAAGAAATATTGGAATTGAGCCCAACACCCAACCGCTTTCCGTCGTTTTCCGTCAACTCAGAGTGAATAAAGACCAATTCTGATTAAGATAGTTGCCATATCAAGATAAGGTAAGTATTATTGCTCGTCTTTTAAGCAACTATAAAAATTAATCATGAAGACAAAAGCGATTCTGTTCGCATCTGTCTTGCTGGTTGGCTGTCAATCCGGGCCAGATTGGTCAACGACAGCCGGGCAACGGGCACAGAATTCGTCTTCAACGAGTCTGAAAACAGGCAAGGCAGCAACTAATGATAGCGGTCAGTTTGCTGCCTACTGGAAGGATGGTGATCCTGGCACTCAACAAGAGCTGTGGGGATACATCCGTGATGAGTTGAAGATGAAGATCCCTGACAATTACAGGGTTCGTGAACAACGAAATTACTACTTAAAACACAAGAGCTATCTCCACGATGTAACTTTACGGGCTGAACCGTATATGTACTGGATAGTCGGGCAGATCAAACAGCGCGATATGCCGATGGAACTGGTGCTGGTACCCATAGTGGAGAGTGCTTTTAACCCGCATGCTACCTCACATGCTAAAGCAGCAGGTCTGTGGCAAATCATCCCAGATACTGGTCGCAACTACGGTCTTACTCAAGATAAATGGTACGATGCACGCCGAGATGTTGCCGCCTCAACAACTGCCGCATTGGACCTGTTGCAACGCCTCAACAAAATGTTCAATGGCGACTGGTTACTGACTATTGCTGCTTACAACAGTGGCGAAGGCCGTGTTATACGTGCAATGAAAGGAAATGAAGCAAAAGGCAAGCCGACAAATTTCTGGTCATTATCACTGCCGAGAGAAACTGCGCTCTATGTGCCTAAAGTTCTGGCGCTTAGTGATGTCATCCGCAATAGCGATAAATATGGCGTTACGCTGCCAAAACCTAATAATCAACGGGCTCTTGCACAAGTTGATGTTGGGCAGCAAATCACGCTATCTCAAGCCGCAGAAATGGCAGGCATGTCCCTGACTTCTATTAAGGCATACAATCCCGGATATAAGCGAGGAGTGACATCCCCTAACGGCCCACATTATATTATGCTGCCAAAGTCAAAAGTTGATCAGTTTAAAAATTCATTGGCAGATGGAGCAGTTTTAAACAATATTCGTCAGGAAGTTGCTAAAAATAACCTCCGTCTGAATAAACAAAGCCAATATAAAGTTCGTTCAGGTGATACATTATCCGTAATTGCAAAACGGTTTAATATTTCTATCCGTGAATTGCAGCGTATGAATAACCTAAGAACTGCCAATTTGTTGAAAATTGGGCAGACATTAAGAGTAAATAATGACAACGCCATTATCTATCGCGTTCGTCAAGGTGATTCAATTGCCAGCATTGCTAAACGTCACGGTATTAATATTAAAGACTTAATGAGCTGGAATGATGGCATAAAAATTACAGATGTAAAACCTGGAATTGAGTTAACGCTTTATATCGATGAATTCTCTGATGAAGCTTAAAATATTTTCCAGGTGGTGGTTTATTGTTGAAGCAATCACCACCTCCCTGAGAGGTGGTTTAAGGATGACAATAATAGATGGCCCTCTCTTGGGGTGGGGCCATTTTCTTTACATCCGGCGGAATAAAACTAAATTTGCAAGGCACTTTATCTTTAAACAAATCTTAGATCACAGTACAGTATCAATTACACATTGGATAAAAGGTTTTACCTCTTCACTTCTTTTCTTATCTAAAGGTTTTTTTGTTTCATCGGAAACATCAAACTTTCCTTTAAATTTTCCATCTGCATTCGCCGTTTTTTTATCTGACTTTCCAACAATACTAATTGTGTATGAATGCCCTTTGGGCAGTAAATCCGTACATTTACTCAAGGCACCTTTTTCATTTGCATGAACTTCATTATTAACATCATTTACTGATGTTTCCGCAAAAGAAAACGGAATGTAAGCCAAACCAAGTAATAAAGCATATGATAGAAATTTCATCTCTTTTCCTTATTTACTAAATTAATCTAACAATTAACAGTACTAACTAACACTAACCAACTAATCTTTCTTAAACTCCAGTATATCTCCAGGTTGACACTCCAAATATTGACATATAGTATTTAAAGTAGAAAATCTAATTCCCTTAATCTTTCCTTTTTTTAGTAACGAAAGATTCTGTTCGGTAATTCCTATTGATAACGCGAGATCTTTAGATTTAACCTTCCTCTTTGCCATCATGACATCCAGAGTAATATGAATTGACACAGTGCACCCCTATATAATACTCTGATTCTCAGCGTATATATCACAGGCTTGATAAAGAATACGAGAAATTATAGCCAGACAAGCTGAAAGAAAAAAAGCAACAAAATGGCCGGTGGTTAGACTTATCGACATAAAATGATTTCCCGCCGACTCATTCATCGTTAACCATAACGTTAGCAAAGGCTCACATAGAATATCTAACACACTCCAACCAATCACTCCCCAACCAGCAAATCCTAAATACCTTGCTGTTTTCTTTGAAAAGTAATCCCTTTGACTATAACTTCTAAACAGTTGATGTAAAGCCCACAAGCTAAATATTAATGATGACAACGGGATACTTGTTATGAGAATTCCACCAATAAGCTGCCACCAACTGAAAGAGTACATATCAAAGTTAGGTAATATTCTCTCCGTGAGAGAAAATCCAAGTCCATACTTCTCTAGGATCAATTCTGGTTTCAACCAACTAAAAATGTTAATTATAATAGCCACCGTGATGATTAACAGAGAAAATTTAGATATCACTAAGCTAAGGTTAGTCACTCGATCCAATTTTGAAAAGTCTGTCATACTTACCCCCATCACCAAACATGTTCACACTATAACCAAAAATTACCACAAAACAACATTTTCTTATCGTAAAACGATAATAATATCACACCTTGGATTAGGGCAATTAAGTAACAGATTGTTTTTTAAGCATCTTTGGGAAAGTAAAAATGAACCGATAAAGTGGACGAACGTTTTTTCTTATAGGCAAAAGATGCTTCACCGGGTATGTGGATTCATTATCTGGAATATACCTGTTATCCTTCAAGTTGCCTCTTTGTTGGCTGCACTCACTCACCCCAGTCACATAGTTATCTATGCTCCTGGGGAGGCGTTCTCTTGCCGCCGCACTGCAACTTGAAATCTATTGGGTATAAACGCCTATTAAGATAAAGACTAAATACATCCGCTATCAAAATATCAATTCACTAAATAATTCACATTGCCAGTGTTATTAATAACAACTATAAAAATAACCATATTTACCGCTAATAAAAATAGCGATAAAAAAACAATTATTAAAACCTGGGTATAATGAATAAACGGATTAATACACTATAATAGACAAAGAACAATATATTTAAAAAATTCTTCAAACCCAAAAATAAACAAAGTGGAGATACATTATGTTGAATACAACTTATCAGATTCCATTTCCAAACTTCTTTTATTTCGAACTGATAAGAATGGAAGATTGTATACCATTATGAATGGCTAACAAATCTCATCCAAGAATCGAAAATATTCACGAATAACACAAAAATCCTATCACTACGCCTAAGGAATACGACGATGAAAAACGCCTCAACAATGCGAACGACAGTGAAACTACCACCAATGCCATCTGAAAGCATAGCCTTAAAAACATATGAATCGGTCAACATGGCACGATCCCATCTGGAGGGGGACGAGCTAATTTTTACTGACAATGACGGCTTTGATCGAGCCATTCGGCATGGTTTTTTCCTCCTGGAAGCGCCATCCTATATGGATTTTGAATACGGCGATCGATTTGCATACCATTTCTTTGAACCTGCCACAGAAGGAGAGCTTCGTCCCTATACAGGATTCAAATCATGCGCCATTCCCAGTAGTTACGAAGGTTATTTCGACAGAAAACATGATCAATGGGAAAGTTTCCGTATCACACGGAAATACTGGAACCTCATTCCAACCGAAGTCGCAACACTTGGTCGCCAGATGGCACACGTAGGTATATGCATATTACGCTCAGTGTTAAATTATGTTGGCATTCCTCGCAGTGACTGGGAATTAGTCACAGGCGGCTGTTCAGAAGGACTGGGAAACCAGAATATGGGGTTTAATCACTACCGATCAGAGAAAACCACCCGTGGCTCCAAGTTTCATCGAGATGTAGGATGGATAACAGTCCTAAGAACAACTGAACGGGGTCTTTTGGCCTATATAGATAATCAGCTTTTGGCTATCGATCCCGTTCCTGGCTACCTAATTATTAACTTTGGTAGTTCAATCGAAGTGCTGACAGAAAATTTAATCAAGAATGTTCGGGCTAGTATACATGGCGTTGTTCGTACCGAACGAAACGGGCAGCGCGATAGAATGTCATATACAACGTCTTTAGTCAGCAATCTGACTGGTAATATCTACAAATATGGCCCAAAAGGCCCAATCAGAGTTCAATCCGTTAAAGAATTTGTTGCCCAGGAAGTTAGCCGGGCATACGATGATGATAACACTTTATAGATTGCTGCCTTAATGAAAGCACCAGATATGTTAAATCTATTTTCTGGCAACCTGTTTACAACAAATTTTTTCTATCTAAAACCGAGAAAATAGGAATAAGAGTGTAAACAGGTTTTTCCACATGCTTTTGATTAATACCAGCTTTGGTAAAAAATATCAGAAAATACGTATATCATTAATAAATATGACAAATCCTCAGCCCTTAAATTAATATTTAAAGAATTTTTGAATAAAATTATATTGTTAACAATATTGCCTATTCATCTCTTTAAGTTACCCATCATCAGCAGATGATGAAATAGCAGTATATGTGAGCAAGATCCAATTCGTAATAGAATGAAAAAAATAAATTATTTCTACAACACAGGATAATTATGAAAAAATAACCTCAAATTAATGGGTATTCAATCAATTATCATTCTAATCATAACAATTATATAAACTTTCTACTGCACGAGATAATTATATTAATCTCTTACAACGTTTAAACCCAAAATCTGAGTCTGAATTTATATGCCTATAAAATAACCATTATTAAACAGATCGTTCATTATCCTCCTCAATACCGATAATCACAGCAGAACCAATTCCAATTCTGGGAAAATTTCACCTATAAATTATCATATTTATAAAAACATAACAAAATGATTTATAAGATTTTTATTAAAAATAAATTTTTAACAAAAAATACATCGTATTTTTATTGTGGGAATTTGCATTTTAATTCTTTCTATGCCATATATTAATTACATAGACAAGAAAAATTAATTATGTAAATGCATATGTGGCGAGATTGCCACTTATAGCTATGACAAATAATTATATATCATTTCTTTTCTAAAAAAACTGGCAATGTCGAGTAAAGGTAACTTTACTTTTTTAACCCACAATTGGACAAAATGGGAGGATTAATATTTCTATCAATATGACAAAAACAGAATTTTTACACTAGTAAAACCATTCCTCAATTTTCAAAAGAAGAAGATTGAAGAAATTATTTACGAATTTCATCTAATTTAATAGTCCTTTTAACATTATCGCAGGACCATAATCATGAAAACCTCATCAACAATGCGATCTCCAATTAAACTACCACCAATGCCATCCGAAATAATCGCAGCAAAAACTTATAAATCAGCAAACATAGTACGCTCACATTTAGAAGGAGACGACCTTGTTTTTACTGATGATGATGGATTTAACCAGGCTATTCGACATGGTTTTTTCCTTCTGGAGGTTCCATCATATATGGATTTTGAATACGGTGATCGATTTGCATATCACTTCTTTGAACCCGCCACGGAAGGAGAACTTCGTCCCTATACAGGATTCAAATCATGCACTTTTTCCAACGGCTACGAAGGTTATTTCGATAGAAAACATGATCAATGGGAAAATTTCTATCTCGAACGAAAACATTGGAACTTAATTCCAACCGAGGTCGCAACACTTGGTCGCCAGATGGCACACATAGGTATATGTATATTACGCTCAGTGTTAAATCATGTTGGTATTCCCCGTAGTGACTGGGAATTAGTCACTGATGGTCTTTCGGAAGGACTCGGACATCAGATGCTTGGATTTAATCATTACCGCTCAGAGAAAGCTACCCGAGGCTCCAAATTTCATCGAGATCTAGGATGGATAACTATCTTAAGAACAACTGAACGTGGACTGTTGGCTTATATAGATGATGAGCTTTTGGCTATCGATCCCGTTCCTGGTTACCTGATCATTAACTTTGGTAGTTCAATCGAAGTACTTACAGAAGATTTAATGACGAAAGTTCGGGCTAATATACATGGTGTTGTTCGTACAGAACGAAATGGACAGCGAGATAGAATGTCATATGTGATGCTTTTAGATAATAACGCGACTGGCAATATCTACAAATATGGTTCAAAAGGCCCAATCAAAGTACAATCCGTCAAAGACTTTGCCACCCAGGAATTGGGTCGGACATACGATAGTAATGATAGCGTTTTATAAATATTTTCGTCACAATAAATCTAAGACATTGTAGTTTGAATATAAATGGTAGATATAAATAGGAATCCGCCAGACTATAAAGCGGCAGAATTCTGGCATTATTAATAGATTTAATTATATAGTAAAAGATGATTTCTGCTGACAATCGCAACCTGTTTGCAACAAACTTCCCTCTCTAAAATCGAGAGATATAGAACCGTGTAAACAGGTTTTTCTACGTGATTTCGATTGACAATAGCTTTAGTAAAATATCAACGAATACATATATCCTTAATAAACATGAAAAATCTTTAATTATTGAAATAGGCTTTAAAGAATTTTTAAATAAAATTAGGGGTTGTCCTAGATAAGTAATTTGATCTAGGACAGCCAAATCAATATATATTAGATACATACAGCTATGTCACAAAATTTCGTTTTTCAGTAGAAGGCAGACGTATGGCAAAGCTGTTACCCCATTTTGCCACTTGCATGATATTACCTCCTTAGGCATAACTTTTATTGTATATCCACTCACTGGCCCTCAGTAAAACTGTGTCATGACGTGGATTTACGATTTATTAAAATAATCACAATTATGGTTGAAAAAATACCTATAAATGTTGTGAAAAAAACGATGCTTGTGGAAAAAAAATAAGATATTGTGGAGCCTATCAAAGGGCCAATAAACATGGAAAAACCAACAGAAATTGACGTTAAACCAAATATTTTAGCCGAGTTATCATTAGTTGCGAATTTCTGCATATAAATGGTGACAATAATATTATTCATAGACGATCCTATTCCTATTATTACCATTGCTAAAAATATAAAAAACAAATTGATTTTATCAGGAAATAAATCGTTAAATTGATTTGTTATTCCTATTAAAAGATACCCCGATCCCCACAAAAAGAATGAAGATAACATAATACTTAAAGATATGTTAATCTTATACTTTCCAAATACTAAACCAATTAAAACACCTGAAACACCTGAAAGACACATGGCAAAACTATAATGGCTTCCATTTAATCCCTGCTCCATAAAGCTAAGAGCTATTAGGCTATCTGATAAATAGCCAAAACAAGTTAAAGTGGAAATAACAATAAATGAAAACAATATTTTATTATCTTTCATTATATTAAAGTAATTAATTAGTGATATCTTGTTTTTTTGCGGTTAATATTAATCAATGGTTCTGAAACAAAAATATATAAGACTGCTGAAATAAAATAAAGCATTGATATTAAAATAAGAATCTGTTTTGTTGAGTAGTAGATAAGAATAAAACCTAAAAATAACGGGGCCGACATTTTGTATATTTGAAATAAAACCTGCCAATAACTAAAGTTTTTTTCAAATTTGTTGGTTGATATGTTTTTTAATATTAAAAAATTAGAAGGTCCTAAAAATAAACGAAGGATATTTTTAATAAAAGAATAAAGAATATATATATTAATGTCATCAATATTGTATTGAAAAGTAGTAATAACACCGCAAAGTAACGAAATGATAATAATGTACTTTTTGGGTTTTATATTTTCATCTACAAATGACGAAACATAAGGCGTTAGAAATAGTAACGATGCAGCATATGAAATTGTATATAAAGATGAATATATCGCTCCACCGTTCCAGTGATATGTGATTAACGTGAATGATATTATCATTTCCAAATACAAAGTGAAAGAATTTCCTGAGGAGGCTAATATTAATTTTCGAAATTCTTTATCCATTATTTCCCTCCAACTAAAATAGCCTCAATAAATAAAGCCCTTGCAGTAATTACATTTTTTTCAGTATTTCCACCTGAATAACATCCACTATTAATTTAATTACTGCACCTTTAGTTAATGTGTCAGTATTAATAATTTTCCAAGTGTCATCATAAAACGTCTGATATTGATTAAGAACGTGTTTTTGATATTCTATAAAATCATATTTTTCATTTATCTCTAATTTTCCAGATTCACTGGGTTTTAATATTTTTTTCCTTTTTTCAGCAATATTTGGAGGAACATCAAGATATATAACCATGTCTGGTTTTGTGTTTATCGATAGAACCGATTTACTTAATTTTGCTAATTCCGTGGACTTAAGTAAGAATCTTGCTAAATATTTATAATACCAACTATCACATATAATAATTTTACCTTGCAATAAACAAGGTTGAATAATTAAACTATCTAAAACAGCAAACCATGATGCTATCAATAGAATCCAATGCCGGTTACCCAATTCACCCAATGGAGCTGAAATGTCATAATCCCAAAGAACATCTCGTATTTTTCCCATGTGATACATACTATACCCAGATGGTAGTAAAGGATAATTCTTGTCTAAAAAAACAATATTATTATAATCTAGAGATAAAATATCATAAACTTCGCGTGAAATTGTTGATTTACCTGCACCATCATTTCCTTCAAAAGCTATAAATAAACCGCGTTTAATCATTTCTTTTTTCCCCGTAGTACGCTTCAGTATCAAGTGAATTTCTACCACTACCGATAATAAATGGTTTGAATCCATATTTTTGATATAATTTATGCATCTCAGCATATGTTTTATAAATATCTTCAAAAATAGGTCTAGGGTGATTTTGATATTCAGAACCATGATCGGGATGAAAAATTGCTACTGCTGGAACTATGCCATTTTTTGAAAAAAATTCCATTCCTTGTACTAAATCATTTAAAGGTTCTAATCCCGCTACAAATCCAACATAAACATTGCCTTCACCTAACTCTGAAACAGCAGCTAGGTATGCTTCTAATAGATTATTTCTCCCGTAGTCCTGTGATTTACCAGGACATATCTGATCAAATAATTTAGGATTAAATATTTCTAAACTAATAGCCCAGCTATCAACAAATTCAGAAATCCCCTTTATTTTATTTAGATTTCTAGGGGGCATTGATATTAAGTGACTGTTAAGGTTGTTTTTTTCACAAAAAGGTTTTAGAGAAATTAATAATTGTTTGTGCATTTCAAAACCAATATCATAATTACGAGTTGTACCACCATTGATAAGTACTCTTTTATATCTATTAATGTTGTTAACTTCTATTATATTCATAACTTCAATTACTTTTGACGGTCTAATAGACTTTTTATGATCTGATAAACTATTTCTAGCTTCACCTAATGAACAAAATTTACACTGACGACCATCATTAAAATAATAACAATGCCCTGGAGAGAAAAAACCCAAAGTTGTATCACCGTACACCGTGACGTATTCTTCTACTCTACTGCCATCTGAAAGTTCTATACCATATATGTCTGGTTTAATGGGAAATATAACTTTAAACAAAATGTTGTCGGCTTTTATATAAAAATTTCCATTTTTATATATTAAATCATAATCAGAATTTTCATTATAATTACAGGCAATAATTGTACCATCTTCTAAAATAGCCTCTTGAGGTACGGAATGTGTTGTTTCTAATTTAGAGCTATCACTTGTTCCATACGCCCTTCTTTTAGGAATAAAATTTCGTTTACTGTACTCATATATCACGTTTTTATCATATTTTAATCCAGAACATAATACTCTGATTTTTAATTCTATAGTGTTCATTTTTGTATCCTCATTAATTCTAATATTGTATCCTCTACACTTTTAGAAGAAACAGCTATGATTGCTTTTTTCTCAAAAAATAAAGAATCTGTAGGTGATAGAATATTATAACTATTTCCATCACGAGTCATTATGTATCCCCCTGACTCCTCAAGGATTAGTTTAGCTGCTGCTATATCTACACAACGTTCGTGACCCATAAGTGATAAATCTAAGAATGCATGTAAAACGCCACTAGCGATCAGGCATATATCTAAACTTGAACAAGATGAGATTCTTACTTTATTTGCTTCATTAATAATTTTATTCTGAATCTCTGTATACTGATTGTTTTTCGCCCTATGAAATGATACTCTCAAATCGTTCAGTTGAAATGAGGGGCTTGTATATATTCGCTTGCTGGTATATATGCTTTGTATATAAGAACCTTCTCCCAATGATGCTTTATATATAATGTCTCTTGGAATATCATATACTCAGCCCATAATGTATCTATCATTCTTGTAAACAGCTATTGATGTAGTATAGGCAGGATAACCCATAAGCAAGTTATGAGTACCATCAATAGGGTCAATGAGTAAGGAAATCTTATCTTTAATATTTACAGATTGTGATTCAGAATCGTCTTCTGAAATAATGGTGACCTTGAGTTCTGATTTATCCAAGTGCTCGTAAATTATATTATTTAAAATGATATCTATTTCTACTGTTTCGCCATAGTATTTGTTATCATATCCGATATGAATAGTGGAAAGCTTGGCAAACCATATTCTACGAATCTCTTCTCTGAGTTTGTGAAAGTGTATTTCTAAATAATTACTAACTTCATTATTGAATACATACCTCATATGACATGATCTCCCAAATAGATGAGTTTTTTATGCCAATCCTCGGCTGTTAAATATGCTATTGTCTTTTTTACATCAAATAATCTGCCTGCATAAATTGCATAATCTGACGATGAAAATGCCCCTAATGTCTTTGGGGAAAACGATACTTTATATATTTGAGATTTGTACCCAACTAAATTTACAAGCATCTTGTAAGCTAATTGAATACTGCCTCCTGTATAAGATTTATCAATTATCAGCCAACTTTCGTTTTCTTTTCCTTTAAATTTTGGGTATATTTCATTGAATAATTTTCTTTTATGCAGTAAACCATTATCATTTTCACGATGTATTTCGCAGAAATATATATTTTTGTCTAGTGTTTTTGCATGATAAGATAACGCAAGGGGGATTCCTCCCGAAATAATAAATAATTTGTTTTTAGCTAGCGTAAAAACCATATCCCACAGGTAATGATCTTAGTAAATATTTTCTATGTTTAATGTGGGGCAAGTTTCCAATGAAAATAAATTAATACTTTTACTGTATTCGTAACGAAACTCATCATATAAATCAATTGTTTTTTGTGGGGCATCCTTTAATTTTACTGATTTATCAAGCCCTCTTGAATATATTAATTCTAATTTATTTGTTATTCCTTTGTTTATTATTGTGGATAGGATGTTTTCTTTATTTCTTTTTAACTCGCATAGTTCAGTACCATATAAAGCTAATTCTGGATCTAAGCCATATCCATTTACTAAGTTACCCATATCAGAGGTAAGTTTATTTATATTTAAATAATCAACTAGTTTATTCCAAATATGTATTATTTCAGTGCTTGATAATCTTGATATGGGTGATGACAAATTACTTAAGTCCATCAACATCTCTTCCGCATCGCGTAGATGAAATATTGTTTCTTGTAATTGGCATCCATTATTTACTTGGTTCAAATATTCTTGAAAATTATTAGTTTTGGTTCCCTTTAATGTTCTCCAGCAGTGGTTCCTACTTATAATCTTTATTCTTTCCATTGCATTCCCCATATGTATTATTTTGTTAATGCCCCTAGTCTTTCGAATTCCGATATATAAAAATTAGCATTTTTATTAGTTATTCCAAATTTTTCTAACTCTGAAACAACTTCAAACTCTGTTTTTTCATTATCTATTACTAACCAAACTTTATATGCATCTGAATTAATTTCACATAATGCTTTTTTTGCGAAAAGTATTAATTTTCCATCTTTGCACAAGACTCTATACCATAAATTTTTTATTATTGGTTTATTATTTTCATCTGATAATGAAATGCCGGATGTATTAGCTATTCTTTTTTTTGTAAAAGATACATTGTAACTAAAAATATCTTTTCCTTGACGTTAGCAGTCTAAATGCTTGTGCTGTTATCACATTCATTTCATACTCCTCTTGGATGTTTGTTTTGACAAATACACCGGATTAAAATTTAATTCAGCATTGTAATATTAACAGTTTTTATTATTTCAGCTATATAATAGTTAAATATTTGTGGGTATTATCACAACTAAAAATATAACTCATTGAAAAAATGCAAATTATTTGTTGCTTTTTTGTGACAAAATTTGTATCAAGCTTGGTATGCTTTCCAATAAGCTCATTTGACGTAATTATTTGAATTTATTGTTATTATTTTTTCGGTCATGTATTCAATTCGGTGGCAATTACACAGAATAATGTACAGACTCATTAATTCCTTGCCCGCTTTATCCATTAGATATATTACTAATGCGCTTCCCTTTTCTCCTTTGTAATATTTAACATTTTCACATCTGCCTAATCTGGTCTGGCATCGTCTCTTTTCTACGTATTTCACAACCGTTTTTCTACGTCACCGGCTGATCACACTTTACCGCAAGAAATATACGAATATCTATATATGATATGGAGTTAAATTGACCTTATGAACAAAAAAACACAATATTCATCCACCCTAGAACAGAATACAAAATACACGTTTTTATTTATCCTTTCAGTCACCGTATTCTTCGTTGGCGCAACCGAATTCATGCTGTCATCCATGCTTACTCCTCTTGCGGTAGCCTTCGGGACAACTACAGTTGGAGCATCTTGGCTGGTATCCAGCTATGCATTTTCCTACGCTCTGGCAGCGCCTGTACTTGGGTATTTTTCAGATCGTATTAACAGAAGCAAATTACTTCTGGGCTCTCTGCTATTTTTCGCCGCAGATGGCCTCGCTATCATTCTTGCCCCCACTCTTAATATCGCAATCACACTGCGAATTCTTGGCGGTATAGCATCAGCCGTAATCATACCCACCGTATTTTCCTTGATCGCCGATATCATTCCTCATAATCGCCAAGCCGGAGCAATGGGCTCCGTTATGCTTGGTATGACTTTTGGCATTGCATTCGGCCCAGCTTTAGCCGGGATATTGACAGATTTAATAAATTGGCAGGCGCCATTTTTATTTAGCTCACTCGGCTGTGTCGTTACATTCATCATCGGGATCTACTACCTTCCGTCAAAAACTGTGCCTCTAAAACCAACAAACCAGCGATTAGTTTGGTTTCGGCAATGGTCGGTTGTCAGGCCACTCATTGCAAAAGGAGCCTGGAATGGTACCGGCGTCTCTGCTTTTCTTTTGTCTGGAGAAGTCTTACGTCAACGGTACGGATTTGGCCCCACTGAAATCGGTTTGACCGTCACAGCCTTTGGTGTTGGCTTAGGGTTAGGTAATCTGTCCGCTGGTTGGCTTCGCAAGCTTTGCGGTCGAGAAGAAGTAACTTTGGTCTTGGTCAGTTTGCTACTGACTGGTGTAATCTCAGTTTTTATGCTTGTTCCACTTACACTCTCTGGTTCTCTGGGATGTCTGATATTCTGGGGTACAGCACTGGGCATTGGCGCTCCTGCAAGTACCGTCGTCTTAGCAACACGAGCAGGCCCTAACAAAGGTATGGTTCTGGCCTTTGCAGAAACATTCAATAATCTGGGGATCTTGAGCTTAGTTCCACTAGCCATTATTGGGTTAGTCGCAGGCGGGTCAAGCACAGCAATGGCCGTGCTATCCGTCGGATTAGCCATCGGCCTTATATTGACAATATTAGATTTATGGCTGATGCGTTCTGAAAATTCGGTAAGTTCTTCCGTATAAATCTTTTTCTTCTGGCTTTTCTCCCCGCCAGCATATTGGGCGGGGTCGTTATGAGTTATCTTGTTCCGAAAGATATTAATTAAACTTTCAGTTACAGCCAGAAGAACCAGGCAAACAGAGAGATGATAACGATACAAGCAATGTTCAAAACTATACCCACCCTTACCATTTCAGTCTGTTTAATATGACCAGTGCCAAAAACAATCGCATTAGGCGGTGTGGCAACCGGCAGCATAAAAGCACAAGACGCTCCGAAACCGATAATCAGTGTCAACGTCATCACCGGCATACCCAATGCTTCCGCAACTGTTGCAAATACTGGCACCAACAAAGCGGCACTCGCTGTATTACTGGTAAATTCAGTCAGGAAGATAATAAACGCCGCCACCGCAACAATGATCACAAACCAATGGCTTGCACCGAAAGTAGCGGCCATACCATTCGCCATAATTTCACTGGCACCTGAGTTTTTCAAAATGGCACTTAAAGTCAGGCCACCACCGAACAACATCAATACGCCCCACTCGGTGTTATTCTGAATCTGAGACCAACTCGCAACACCGGTTACACCAATCAGAATAGCGGCACTGACAGCGATAATGGTATCCAGATCTTTCACTCCTCCCAGAGCGGAGCTAATCGCAGTACTCGATATCCAGCAGAACACCGCGGACAGAAAAATCAGCATGGCCATCAAACGCTTGCCAGTCCAATCTAATTTTTCCAGCTTCATGTCGAATTTATGATTCAAATTCGGGCGCAACATTAGATACATGACACCCACCATCATTGGCATCAAAATAACAACCAGAGGAACACCAAATTTCATCCAACTAAAAAAATCAATTCCCAGTTGAGCCGCCGCAATCGCATTTGGTGGGCTACCGACCAGCGTACCTAAACCACCAATACTTGCACTATAAGCAACACCCAGCAATACAAACACAAAAGTATGGCGTTCAGAGCGTACATCTAAGTTAGACAAGATCCCCAATACCAATGGCAACATCATGGCGGCAGTCGCTGTGTTACTGATCCACATGGAAAGGCCAGCGGTAACACCAAACAGCAACATCACCGCTACAGACAAACGCCCACGGGCAATCATCAGCAGACGGTTAGCGATCAGTCTATCTAGTCCTTGTATATGAAGTGCCGTTGCCAGTGCAAAACCACCAAAAAACAGAAAGATGATGGGATTAGCAAAAGATTTCAGTGCATCTCCCGTATTCATCAAACCCATGCCAACAGCCAGAATTGGAATACATAACGCAGTAATAGTGACGTGAATAGCTTCAGTCAGCCACAGCACACCAACAAATACCATTAGTGCCAAACCCGCATTAGCTTTTTCACCAAACGGCAAGGTATTGAGCAAGATAAACAGTAATAAAATATCAGCAGCCAGAATAATTAAGCCTTTTTTATTAGAAAAATTTGGCTTCATGGCTGGAGTTAAAGATTCAGAAGCATCCATGGTGACTCCATTAGCGCCGGTGATATCTGATCCACCATTGCTACAATTGTTAAAAAATACAAGGCGTGTGAATATAAGGAGTCTGCCTTAAGAAGAAAATGCAGTTTTTTGAATTTTGAGATCTAAAGCGTGGGAATGGGGTCAATTAAATCATAACAGGCGGTATTTCATCCAAATTTTTGTTGTTACATCACATTATTACATCTTTATAGGTATAGGAAATCTTTACGTTTTATGCAGGTTTTCTGGGTACAAAAGCAGGTAAGTTTTACGTCTCCTCAAGCAGAGGAAAAACCCATTAAAAAAACGAGGGAGTATTTCAGTATCAACGATGGTTAAAGATCTGGCGAATTAATTAGCCAGAAAGGTTATCGGTTGGACGAGTATTTAAATATTAACGAACCCACTTTTTCATTTTTCACTGATAACTTTATGATGGGTAGGTTTTAAACTGTTATTAAAAGCCATTATTTAAACTTCTGGTTTAATCAGTATAAAGTTTTAACGACTTTTTTAACACTTTTAATATCTACTTTTTAAACTCTTTGTATAGGGATTAAATCCTGCCACATTAACCGTTTTATCCTCCTTTTTTATTGCATTATTTTTATGGCTTGATTCGTAAAATAACAGCGAGAAAGTCACTAAGTATGATCCTGTTCGGATAATATTTTTACGTACTGATTTCTTTTCAATTCTTTATTAATGGCGTTTATTAAGTTAAATTTACCTTTTATGTAGAATCTTTCATCTCGCTATATTCGCGTTTTTAAAATCTAGTATTAATTAGAGCTATTCTTTTAACTCTTAGCTGACCGCAGGGTAGACTAATACATTTAAACCCTAAAAAAACGGCTTTTTCAGAGACTATTGTTTTAAATCCACAAAACATAATTATCCATTGAGCCGTAAAAGTGGTACTCTCACATGGAAGTTATTACTGTTTTATAGTTTTATCATAACGGGTGGAAATTATGAATGATGAAAGTATGAGTTTCTCTGTAAATAAAGATCTGGATGTTCGTTCAAAAAGCTTTGATGCCTTCATATCATACATGGAAAACAGCAACGATTTTTGGATTATAAAAGACAAAGAATCTCGATTTTTCTATGCTAATGATGTTACGCATTATTACTGCAATCTACCCAAAGGTTTCAACATGGAAGGTAGGCTTGATATTGAATGTCCAGGACCATGGGTTGAGTTTGTAGATATTATACAAGCCAATGATAGAAGCGTAATGACTAGTCAAAAAACTATTCCAGTATTAAACACTTTCATTTACGGCGGGAGACAAAAAATAATCCAACCACTTCTAGTCAATATTACCCCCCTAATGAAGGACGGAAAATGCATTGGGGTTGTGGGGCACGGTAGAAAACTTGAAATTTATTCCATGTATCATTTTGAAAACAACAAGCATCCTGACTCATTAACTTTTGGCTCACCAACTGATTTATTTACTGATAGAGAGTTCGATATCGTATTTTTTGCGTTGCAATCACTCAGTGCCAAAGATATAGCTAAAAAATTAGGTATTTCATATAGAACAGTACAAAGCAGGCTACAATTTATTTATCAGAAAATAGGGATAAATTCATTAAGTCAGTTAAAAGAATATTGCAGGGGTAAAGGGTATGATAACTATGCGCCTACCAGATTTATTAACCCTAGTCACTATATACCTCTGGCATAACAATGCACAACATCATTATCATCACTATATGCTATTGGGGTTCTGCCTGGCAGAACCCAGCACCTTAATAAGTAAGACCATTTGAATTCTCGTTACCAACGACAAACTCATTTAAACAGTTATTAAAAATCATGATGTTAACTCCTGAGTTTAATCGGTATAAAGTTTTAACGATTTTTTTTACCACTTTTAATATCTACTTTTTGAACTCTTTATATAGGGCTTAAATCCTGCCACATTAACCATTTTATCCCTTTTTTGTCCTTCTGAAAAAGGCGTTTATTAAGTTAAATCCACCTTTTATATAAAAGCTTTTATCTCGTTATATTCACGTTTTTAAAACCTGGCATTAATGGGGAAGATTTTTTTAACCCTTAGCTGACCGTAGAGTAGACTAATACATTTAAACTATAAAAAACGGTTTTTCCAGAGACTATTGTTTGAAATCCATAAACATAATTATCCATTGAGTCGTAAAAGTGATACCCTCACACGGAAGCTATTACTGTTAAATAGTTAAATAGTTAAATAGTTAAATAGTTAAATAGTTAAATAGTTAAATAGTTAAATAGTTAAATCATGATGGGTGAAATTATGAATAATGAAAGTATGAGTTTCTCTGTAAATAAAGATCTGGATGTTCGTTCAAAAAGCTTTGATGCCTTTATATCGTACATGGAAAACAGCAACGATTTTTGGGTTATAAAAGACAACGAATCTCGATTCGTCTACGCTAATGATATTACGATGTATTACAGCGGCCTTCCCAAGGGCTTTAATATAGAAGGTAGGCTTGATAGTGAATGTCCAGCGCCGTGGGCTGAGTTTTCAGACATTATACAAGCCAATGATAAAAACGTAATGACTAGCCAAAAAACCATTCCCGTACTAAACACCTTCATTTACGGCGGGAGAGAAAAAATGATCCAACCGTTCCTAGTCGATATTACCCCCCTAATGAAGGACGGAAAATGCATCGGGGTTGTTGGGCACGGTAAAAAACTAGAAATTTATTCCATGTATCATTTCGAAAATAACAAGCATCCTGACTCATTAACTCTTGGCAACCCAACTGATTTATTTACAGATAGAGAGTTCGATATCGTATTTTTTTCGTTGCAATCACTCAGCGCCAAAGATATAGCTAAAAAATTAGGTATTTCATATAGAACGGTACAAAGTCGGTTACAATTTATTTATCAGAAAATAGGGATAAATTCATTAAGTCAATTAAAAGAGTATTGCAGGGGTAAAGGGTATGATAACTATGCACCTACCAGATTTATTAACGCTAATCCCTATATACCTCTGGTATAACAATGCACAACATCACTATCATCACTATATGCTATTAGGGTTCTGACCTGGCAGAACCCATCTCACATCCCAGCGTGTAGAAACGTCCGTACACCTCTTTAAGCGATTTTCGTGCCTTTAATGATCAGTCGAATTGCTCATGGATTAGATATATTAAATACAAAACATCCGTGAAATCAGCAGAAATAGAGAGAGAGGAGTATCGACATAATACAAAAGATTAAATAATTTATATATAAAAATTAATTATGACAAACATCAAGTTGGTAATAACGCTATTTTAATCTTATGATCATACCTGAAGCTTTCCAAAAGACACAAAAAAAGTTTCAGGTATTTAATCCCTTCTCATTGCTTTTTTACGAGAAGTTTATTTTAATTCATTTAGAATATCTACTTGGCCATATTTCGAAAGGCTCACAATTTAAAGCGGTAGCAATGATTTGCTCTCCCTTAGGCCACGAACGATGTAAAGCATTTGATAAAGTGGATGATGCAAGCCCCGCTTCTCTTGAAATAGCCGATAACGACGTTCCCCGTTTTTTAAGCCCTGCAATAATATCCGCTGGGTGCCAGTCGTTTTGTACAATCATTCCTTCTTCTCCTCTCAGTTTGGTTATTCAAGGTGCTATATTCATACTCTCTTCAGATTAATATTTTTATACCCGTTATCTTTCAAGTTGCCTCTTTGTTAGCTGCACTCACTCACCCCGGTCACAGAGTTATCTATGCTCCCGGGGATTCGCTCCCTTGCCGTCGCGATACATCTTGAAATCCATTGGGTATATATTATTACAGCTTTTTCCCTGAGTCCGCACTGATGCGGAATACTAAAAAATAGCTGTACTAGGACGTTAAACCCCGCTAAGTACAGCCAAATATTTTCCGAATGGAAAAACGATTAAAAGGTCATAAATGAACTTTAATTGCTCAGAAATGCTCTTTTATAGATACTAGAATATTCAGAAAGTTTAGTTATTTTTTAGAAATGTTGCAAGTCGCATTAAATACGTTAACGAACCTCTTAAAAAAAACATATTTATCAAAATATTTAAGGAGGGTTTTACCCCTCCTATTACTTAATTACCGACTCGATTAAGCCTGACCTTTTACTTCTTTCAAGCCCCTGAAAGGAGCACGGTTACCCAGAGCTTCTTCAATACGGATCAATTGGTTGTATTTAGCAACGCGATCAGAACGGCTCATAGAACCTGTTTTGATTTGACCAGCGGCGGTACCTACTGCCAGATCAGCAATAGTAGCATCTTCTGTTTCACCGGAACGGTGAGAGATCACTGCGGTATAACCCGCTTCTTTTGCCATTTTGATAGCAGCCAGAGTTTCTGTCAGAGAACCGATCTGGTTGAATTTGATCAAAATGGAGTTAGCAATGCCTTTCTCAATGCCTTCTTTCAGGATCTTAGTGTTGGTAACGAATAAGTCATCACCAACCAACTGGATTTTTTCACCCAACACTTTGGTTTGGTAAGCGAAGCCATCCCAGTCAGATTCATTTAGGCCATCTTCGATGGAAACGATTGGATATTCTCTGGTTAACGCTTCCAGGTAATGGGTAAACTCCTGAGAAGTGAAAGTTTTTCCTTCACCTTTCAATTCATAGTTACCTGTTTCTGAGTTGTAGAATTCAGAAGCGGCGCAATCCATAGCCAAAGTGATATCTTTGCCCAGAACATAACCTGCTTGTTCTACCGCTTCCTTGATAGCCGCCAGAGCAGCAGCATTAGACGCCAAATTAGGTGCATAACCACCTTCGTCACCAACAGCCGTGCTCATGCCTTTTGCTTTCAAGACTTTAGCCAAGTTGTGGAACACTTCAGAACCGATACGAACCGCTTCTTTCAGCGTTTTTGCACCGATAGGCTGAATCATGAACTCCTGGATATCAACGTTGTTATCCGCATGCTCACCACCGTTGATGATATTCATCATCGGCAACGGCATAGAGAATTTACCCGGAGTACCATTCAGTTCAGCAATGTGTTCATACAATGGCATCCCTTTCGCAGCAGCAGCCGCTTTAGCGTTAGCCAGAGAAACCGCCAGAATCGCGTTAGCACCGAATTTAGATTTGTTTTCGGTACCATCCAGATCGATCATGATTCTGTCGATGTTAGCCTGATCTTTTGCATCCTGGCCGGTCACTGCCTGTGCAATCAGTCCATTTACTGCATCAACAGCTTTCAGTACACCTTTACCCATAAAACGGGATTTGTCACCATCACGCAGTTCCAACGCCTCGCGGGAACCGGTAGATGCACCAGATGGTGCAGCCGCTAAACCAACAAAGCCCCCTTCCAGATGTACTTCTGCTTCTACGGTTGGATTACCACGGGAGTCGATGATTTCACGAGCGATCACTTTAACGATTTTGGACATTAGGTTTTCCTCAGTACAAGTTATATTTCAAGTAAGTGGCAGAACATCTGATACCACCACTTACTGCACATCTTATTTGAGCTGGCCTTTCTGATATTTACCGGCGGCTTTTACAAAACCGGCAAACAACGGATGGCCGTCACGAGGAGTAGACGTAAATTCTGGATGGAATTGACAAGCCACGAACCAAGGATGGTCAGGTATCTCAATAATTTCCACTAATTTATTGTCTACTGAACGACCCGCTACCCGCAGACCAGCATCTTCAATGCGTTTCAGCAGCAAGTTATTAACCTCATAACGATGACGATGGCGTTCAATGATAGTATCTGCACCATATAAGGTACGAACCAGGCTATCCTTCGTCAGGTGACATGGTTGACCACCCACGCGCATCGTTCCACCGAAATCACTCTCTTCGCTACGCACTTCTAAATTACCATCCTCATCACGCCATTCGGTGATAAGGCCAACAACCGGGAATCGGCAATCAGGTTCGAATTCTGTTGAACTGGCTTTTTCCATGCCTGCAACATGACGTGAGAACTCAATTAATGCAACTTGCATTCCGAGACAAATTCCCAAATAAGGAATTTTGTTCTCACGGGCATAACGGGCGGTCATGATTTTGCCTTCCACACCACGACCACCGAAACCACCTGGAACCAGAATCGCATCCAAACCCTTTAATAATTCGACACCACGGGTTTCAACATCCTGCGAATCAATCAGCTTGATGTTAACAGTCAAACGATTTTTTAATCCACCGTGTTTCAACGCTTCAATCACGGATTTATAAGCATCAGGCAGTTCAACATACTTACCAACCATCCCGATAGTCACTTCACCGGAAGGATTCGCTTCTTCGTAAATGACCTGCTCCCATTCGGACAGATTTGCTTCCGCGCAATCGAGGCTGAATCGTTTACAAATATAATCATCTAATCCTTGAGATTTCAATAGCCCTGGGATTTTATAAATGGAATCAACGTCTTTCAGAGAGATAACGGCTTTTCCCGGCACATTACAGAAAAGCGCAATTTTTGCACGTTCGTTAGCAGGAATGACGCGATCTGAACGGCAAATCAGAATATCTGGCTGAATACCGATAGAAAGCAGTTCTTTTACAGAATGTTGAGTTGGCTTGGTTTTTACTTCGCCAGCCGCTGCCAGATAAGGAACAAGGGTCAGGTGCAAATATAAAGTATGTTCACGACCCACTTCTACCGCCATCTGACGAATCGCTTCAAGGAATGGCAAGGATTCAATATCACCGACCGTACCACCGACTTCCACCAGCACCACATCATGACCTTCACCGCCACTGATGATGCGATCTTTGATTTCATTGGTGATGTGAGGAATAACCTGAACGGTCGCTCCCAAATAATCGCCACGGCGCTCTTTACGCAGAACTTCGGAATAAACTCGGCCAGTAGTGAAGTTATTGCGACGCGTCATTTTAGTACGAATGAAACGCTCGTAGTGACCTAAATCGAGATCAGTTTCAGCGCCGTCTTCAGTAACGAAAACTTCCCCATGCTGGATTGGGCTCATCGTCCCTGGATCGACATTGATGTACGGGTCCAGTTTCATAATAGTGACATTGAGTCCACGGGCTTCAAGTATAGCGGCCAAAGAGGCTGCGGCAATGCCTTTACCCAGAGAGGATACGACCCCGCCGGTCACAAAAATATAATTAGTTTTCATGCTGAACCTGAAAGTTTAGGTTTAAAGATGATGGATACAACAGGACGGGAAAGCAGTATACCCGAACCTTAAATACGCTACAAATAATCTGCGCATTTTTCATGAAGCCAATCGTTATTGGCTCTTTTCAACGTCGAATGATTTCATTGCCTTAATTGATTAAAAAACAGTATGATTGCTTCCATCGCGATCGTTTCGTCTGAATTTAACACAGATAGAAGACCCAATATAGGTAATAGTAGCTTATGAGTTAAGGGGTGATGCCATGATTATACTGACTCAGGAACAATTCGATAAAATCATTGATATAGAGGACAATACTTATATTGAAAAAATCAGGCAATGCATTTTGTCAGAACATGCCGATTTGGTTGTGCATGAGGATGAGAAAAATTTGCATAAGCGACTGAAAGAAGCCTATCGGTATTTAATCGAAGACTTGGGCTTTAAAGATAAAAAGCTGATTAACTCATACCTTTATTTAACAGCATTTAATCGTAACTTCCACGGTGTACCAGAAATCAAAAATGCCCTTGAAGCAGGGGAAAACCCGGAACAACAATACAAAGATATCTTGAGAATAATAGATAACTTGTTGAAAAGGAGCAATTAACATGCCTTTACCTCTGGTAGTTCCGGTCGCTCTGACTGCCGCTGAATATGCAGCATCAGCCCTTACGGGCATATTGGTTGGCGTTGGTGTTGGCCTCGGCGTTACGGAAATGACAAAAGACAAGGATGATGAAAAAGAGCAAGCGGAAGCCCGAACGGATGTGATCAGTACAACAAGGGAAGAATGCAAGGCTTGCCCCGCCATTGAGAAAGTGAGTCCCAGTTGGGAAAGTACCAGCTCATATTCACAGGTTACCCTTGATTATCAACTCCAGATAGCCAAAACCGTTTACAAACCTGACGCAAAACTCATACAGGTATGGGAATGTCTGGGGGTCAGTTTTGATGGCTGGCGACCAAAAGCCTGTCTGTTTCTGGAATCTAAAGCTAAATATGATCAGTTTTTTAGGAAGGGAGAACCGATGGGATGGTGGACGGGAGATGAACCCATCAAAGATCAAGGAAGGCGACAGCAAAACGTATGTACCTCATTGAACGGCATTCCACGTTCCCATTGGCATTTTATGGAACCTGTAAGCGCCGGTTATTATTCACAGGAATTTTCTGAATTCCACAACATTAAAGTATTTCATACCCCTTTACTTGGATAGTGCGAGGCAATAAATGGCTATTTTATCACCAGAAATAAAGTTGTATTTTGACCTGCAAAAACCCTTAACTCCCGAAATAGTATTGGTTGATTTGTATCGAATTACTCAACAAATCGATCACTTTTTTAGCCGTCATAAAACCTGGTTTTTGACTGGACACACTCGTAAGGAAGCATTAGAGCATCCTGTTTTTGAAGGACAGCATCCAACGAAAAAAGCAGTTCAGGTATTCGAAAAAAATTACAAAGAAAATTTCCCTTTTATAGGAAAAAGTATTTGGGATGGTGAAGATGACGATCTTGCCTGTTCCCTATTTTATGAGAACTATCGTAGTGACAGGTTAGGACAAACTGAGATAACAATAGATCTTAATATCGACGAAAAAGAGTTTCAATTTTCACGGTTAATTGATTTTATTACCTTTTTAGTTCTCAGCCGTGATGCCCCCTACATTATGGTAGAAACTAACGGTTATACCTTGAAGAAAAATCAAGTATTCCCCGACAGACTGAGTGCAGGATGGATGATTTATTTACCCTTTGTTATAGACCCCGCATTATTACCAATGGCCACTGAAATCTTACCTATTGCCAATGATAAAGCGCAATTGGGGACATTAATTATCACCAAACAAGGCATTTTTGACGGCGAAAATCAGGATGATATTGATAAAGCCAATGATATTGAAATTCAGTTGTTGAATTTGGGATTACTGCCATTAATTACTGAGGTTTAATCGCTGCCCTTATCAGGGCGGTATTTCACACCCCTTTATTTGGATAATGCGAGGTAATAAATGGCTATTTTATCGACAAAAATAAAGTTGTATTTTGACCTGAAAGAATCTTTGACTCCTCAAGTGGCACTGGCTGATTTGTATAAGATAACACAACAGATTGACCAACTCTTCGGGCGTCAAAAAAACTGGTATTTGACAGGTCATACTCGTAAGGAAGCATTGGAACACCTTGTTTTTGAAGGCGGCCACCCGACAGAAAAAGCGGTTCAGGTGTTTGAAGAAAGTTACAAAGAAGATTTTCCTTTTATAGGAAAACAAATCTGGGATGGTGAAGTTGATGACCTTGCCTGTTCCCTATTTTATGAGAACTATCGTATTGATAAACTGGGGCAAATTAAGCTAACAATAAAGCTTAAGATTGACGAAAAAGATTTTCAGTTTTCACGGTTAATTGATTTTATTACCTTTTTAGTTCTCAGCCGTAATGCTCCCTACATTATGGTAGAAACTAACGGTTATACCTTGAAGCAAAATCAGGTATTCCCCGACAGGCTGAGTGCTGGGTGGATGATTTATTTACCCTTTGTTATAGATCCCGCATTATTACCAATGGCCGCTGAAATCTTGCCTATTGCCAATGATAAAGAGCAACCGGGGACATTAATTATCACCAAAAAAGGTATTTTTGACGGCGAAAATCAGGATGATATTGATAAAGCCAATGATGTTGAAATTCAGTTGTTGAATTTGGGATTACTGCCATTAATTACTGAGGTTTAACTACAATGACATTGTTTTACATTCGGACAACGCTACATTCTTACTAATCAGGATGTTTTATTCCCCATACTGCATTATTTTATTACCATTTATTTCATAGGTAGTGAAGTTTAATCCCTGCAAAAAGCTGTCATCATGTGAGCTAAAAATAACAATTTTCTCTTCTGCAAGAGAAATCATCAATTCTATTAAAAATGTTATTGAATCTGAGTCAAGGCCATTTGTGGGTTCGTCAAAAATATAAACATTCGCATCCGTAATAAAAGCTGAGGTCAATAAGAATTTCTTTTTTGTGCCAAGTGACATTTGCCCATATTCAATACCAGAATATTTAGATATGCCAAAACCATTTAAATAGTAATCTAATTGATGTCTTAGATTATTTTTCCTATAACGTTTGCATAGCTTTATCACATCCATCCCAGTAATAAAGTTATAAAAATCAACATTATCTGAGACATAAAAACCATGTTTCTGTAAATTAAATCGATATTTTTTCTCCTTTTTTATCAAGTTAACCATTCCTTTTTTAACCTTATTCATACCCGCAATACTTGAAAGAAAAGTCGTTTTACCCACTCCATTAACTCCAGCAACACGGTTTAATCCAACATGAAAATTACAATTGCTTCCTGAAAGAATAGTCTTATCATTAATAACCACTTCCAATCCAACAACTTCAAGCATAAATAACCCCAAAAAAGTATGTAAAAGAGACAATAATACAAAGAATAATAAGTTTCGTATACTGAGTTCTCAGTAAAGAAATAAATGAGAGAATAACTGAAAGAAAAACATAGGATATAAACATAATAACAGGAAATGATTTAACAACAAAAAAACAAAAAGCAGAAATTAAAATAGAAAATAAAAACAAAGAAACCAAATAATTATAAAGTGAAATTTTTCGCATAGACAAAAAATTAGACAAATATGAAAGGCGATTTATTTCAATATATGAGAGATTATAAAACAATAACATGCATATATAGATAACAACACTGAAATATGTTAGTAATATATAATCAGACTTGGCTGGAATTTGAGAAAACGCACTTTCACATAATATATATAAAATCAGAACAGATAATAACATAATAAATGACGATATTTTATTTTTATGAAAATGATATCGTAGATTTACAATATAAGGTGATAGAAAAAATCCTGATGAAAATAATTTCTTATTTTGATTAATTGTGTGATGTGATGCAGGATTTAAATATAATCTAAACGCTATTAATAAAATAGCCGATGTAAAAATAAAATTATACAATACTCCATTTCTCAATAATGCAGAAAAAATAAAGAATGCAGCAACCAAAATAAAACATAATAAATTTAACTCAAACAAGCAAAATCCAATTACAGCAAAAGAAATAATCAAAAACAACACAGATGAAAAATAATATAAAGAATTAGCATTTCCAGAAAAAAAACCTAAAGAAAAGAAAATAATCATCGGAAAAGCACTATAAATAAAAAAAGCGATACTACAAAGAAACAATGTTTTTTTATCTACCAAAGAAACAACGATTGAATTTTTTCTTGCCGTGGGAAAAAACCTTATATTAACCAAATAAAATAACACATACATTATTAAGGATACGGAAGAGAAATAAAATGATTTGATGTAGTTCTCTGGAGTAACAATATTCGAAGACAAGACAATTAAGAACTCAATTACACCACTGGCTTTTGCCGGAAGTAATAAGAAGCAAAGAAATACAATGACATTTTTGTTCCCGGACGCAAATTTTTTTATTCTGCCTCTATACTCCAATGCATCAACCATTATTAAATTCATACAACCCTCTAAAACCAAAATCTAAACAACGTCCTTTGTGAGTCTTTCGGAAATTTCGTCCTGGAATGTAAATACAAATAATTACTAAACACAATACATTGACTTTACCTTAAACGCAATCGGTATTGATTTTCCTTTTGGTGTATAAATATATTGATGTCCATAAGCATTGAGTAAACCTCTTCCGTGCATTTAAAATTATTAAGTAATGGTGAAAACGATATTCCAACCTTACCTTCTATTCTTGAAAAGATTCTTTTTTGAAAAAGCTTATCATTGGAAAAACGAGAAAGATATTCATTATTAAATAATAGAATAGCCAATTCGGAAATATTTAATTCCTTCTCAAACAAAGCTCAGGAAAATTTATTCAACATAAATTTTCCTCTCAAAAAAATAAAAATTCCAGCTTTCAGACTATTATTTCCGGTTACTGTTTCTTAACCTGTTGCCACATTTGTTCCATTTCTTCCAATGTCGCCGTTTCCAACGTATGGCCTTGACTCCGGATCAGCTTTTCCACTTCCCTGAAACGACTCTCAAACTTATTACAGGCTTTCTGCAATGCAAGTTCAGGTTTGTACCCCAAATGACGCGACAAGTTCACAACAGCAAACAGTAAATCGCCAATCTCTTCTTCCAGATGTTGTTCATCAACCACGGCCTGATGAGCTTCATCCATCACTTCGTCTATCTCTTCATAAACTTTGTCCAGCACCGGGCCCAGAGTATCCCAGTCAAAACCAATGGAAGCACAGCGTTTCTGCATTTTATAGGCTTTCATTAACGCCGGCAGGCTTACAGGAATATCATCCAGGACGGAATGAAGATCTTTTTGCGCTCTTTCCTGCGCTTTCCGTTTCTCCCAACTACTGATAGCCACATCACCGCTGATATTCTGCTGTTGCTCGAAAATATGCGGATGCCGACGTTCCAGTTTGTCGCTGATCCCATTGCAGATATCATCGAAATCAAATAATTGCTGCTCTTTGCCCATTTCAGCATAGAACACGACCTGAAATAGCAGATCACCCAATTCTTCTTTCAGATCAGAAAAATCACCGCGCTCAATAGCATCGATAACTTCATAAGTCTCTTCTAACGTATAAGGTGCTATCGTTTTGAATGTTTGCTCTTTGTCCCAGGGGCATCCCTGCTGAGGATGGCGCAACCGAGCCATAATCTCTAATAACCGTTTTATACCCGTCATCTTTCAAGTTGCCTCTTTGTTGGCTGCACTCGCTCACCCCGGTCACACAGTTCGCTATGCTCCCGGGGATTCACTCCCTTGCCGTCGCGATGCATCTTGAAATCCATAGGGTATATAGCAAATGATTTCATTTTTTATCCCAATTTCCCTGCTGTCAGTTGCCATGAAGGCGTTTGGCTTCAATGACATCTGGTAACTGATTGATTTTCGTCAGTATCCGCCCCAATACTTGCAGGTTATAAATCTCAATATTCATATCAATGGTAGCAATTTGCTGTTTTACATCACTACGGCTGCTCACCCCAAGCACATTGACCTTTTCATTCGCTAAGATCGTGGTGATATCACGCAATAATCCACTACGATCATTTGCAACAACACGCACAATCAATGAGTAACCGCTGGAATAACTCTCTCCCCAGACCGCATCCACCACCCTTTCAGGGGCATTTGCCTGCAAATCTGCCAGTTGTTCACAGTCAGCCCAATGGATAGATATTCCCCTCCCACGGGTAATAAAACCAACAATCTCATCTCCCAGAATTGGCTGGCAACAACGCGCTATGTGATGCATCAAATTACCCACACCTTCTACCACAATCCGCCCATTATCCTTAGCAGAACTACGCTGTGCATGGGGTTTGCTTTCCAAATTGCGAAGCGCTTCCCGATCTGCATCTTCTGCGGTAGTTTTATTAAATTTACTTTGCAAGAAGTTAATCAACTGGTTGATACGGATATCACCAACACCAATTCCTGCCAAGACTTCATCAAGTGTGTGGACGTTATAACGAGCAATGAGTAGCTTTTCTGCTTCTTTTAGACTAATCCCCAAGTGTGCCAGTTCGTTATCCAGCATTTGACGCCCAGCAATGATGTTCTTATCCCGATCCTGTTTGCGGAACCAGTTATGGATTTTCGCCCGGCCACGGCTTGTCGTGACATATCCCAAGTTTGGGTTCAGCCAGTCGCGGCTTGGGTTCGGCTGTTTTTGCGTGATGATGTCAATCTGATCGCCCATCTGCAACTGGTAGCTGAATGGCACAATCCGGCCACCAATTTTCGCCCCAATACAACGATGCCCAACATCACTGTGAATATGATAAGCAAAATCCAGTGGCGTAGAACCCGCAGGCAGATCAATCACATCCCCTTTAGGTGTAAATACATATACCCGATCATCAAACACCTGGCTGCGAACCTCATCCAGCATTTCGCCAGAATCTGCCATCTCTTCCTGCCATGCGATCAGTTTACGCAGCCATGCAATGCGCCCTTCATATCCAGCACGATTAACCGCTGTTGCACCTTCTTTATATTTCCAATGTGCAGCAATCCCTAATTCAGCATCTTCATGCATCTGACGGGTACGGATCTGAATTTCCAGTGTCTTACCACCCGGCCCAAGCACGACAGTATGGATAGATTGGTAACCATTGGGTTTTGGGTTGGCAACATAATCATCGAATTCATCCGGTAAATGGCGATAGTGAGTATGTACTATTCCCAGAGCCGCGTAACAATCCTGTAAACGTTCAACCACAATCCGCACAGCCCGAACATCAAACAACTCATCAAATGCCAGTGATTTTTTTTGCATCTTCCGCCAGATGCTGTAGATATGTTTAGGACGCCCGTATATCTCAGTCGTTACACTCTCTTTGAGCATATATTTACGTAATGTACTGACAAAGTGATCAATATATTGTTCGCGATCAATTCGACGCTCATGTAATAACTTAGCAATTTTTTTGTATTCATCAGGATGGAGATAACGGAAGCAGTAATCCTCAAGTTCCCATTTGAGTTGACCAATTCCCAGACGGTTAGCTAATGGCGCATAAATATTGGAACACTCTTTGGCAACCAGTACCCGCTCATCTTCATCCGCCTCTTTGACTTCCCGCAGATGCGCAATCCGCTCCGCCAGTTTGATGACAACACAGCGAAAATCTTCCACCATGGCCAATAACATTCGGCGGACATTATCAACCTGCACAGAACAAGTTGAATCGTTATGAGTGGCTTTCAACTGGCGAATAGCATCCATTTCCATAACGCCTTTCACCAGATTGGTAATCGCACCGCCAAACGCTTCTGTGACAGTTTCCCCATCGAGTAATTTGGCATCAACCAACGGGAACAGTAACGCAGCACGCATGCTGTCACTGTCCATGCTCAGCGTGGAAAGGATCTCGACCATTTCTACGCCACGCCATAATAGAAGTTCTGAATCAGGATGATTTTGCGCTTTTTCGTAACAATAACGCCAGGTTTCGGCCAATTTCTCACTCAATTGAAGATTCACTGTATTTAAACTAGCGATCCACTTATGTACTGCAAACTCTCCCGCAGGGGTTAAATGAGCACTTCTTACCGCAACCATAATCTCTCCCATTTCTAGCGACTACCCGCCACAATCCATACGGCTAAATAGCGCCATTGACTCCAGATGACCTGTATGCGGAAACATATCCAACATCCGCACACTGATAATATGATAGCCAGCCTCAAGCAGAATCTTACTGTCCCGCGCCAATGTTGTTGGATTACAAGAGACATAAACCACTTTTTCAGGGGCTAGCTTGACGATGTGTGACATGACTCCTGCTGCACCCGCACGCGCCGGATCTAATAAAACCTTGTTAAATCCCAGCTTCGCCCAAGGTTGCTGATGTATGTTAGCTTCCAAATTTTCATGATAGAAAGATATGTTATCCAAATTATTTAATCTGGCATTATATTGCCCATTCGCTACTAGCGTGGCAACCCCTTCCACTCCGACCACAGACTGCACTTTCCGCGCAATAGGCAAGGTGAAATTCCCCATACCACAGAACAGGTCAAGGACTCTGTCATTCGGTTGTAAATCGAGCCACGCCATCGCCTGAGCAACCATTTGCTGATTTACCGTATCATTAACCTGAATAAAATCTCTGGGGCTAAACACCAGTTTTAATCCGTCCACCTGATACCAGGGTTCCGACGGTTTATTCAATGGTTCAAGTGTAGTTTCATCTGCCATCAGATAGACAACCACATGATGTTGCACCGCAAACGTGCATAATTTTTCTTTATCTTCCTCTCTCAAGGGATCAAGGTGGCGCAATATCACCAACGGCCCATTATCTGCTAGCACCAGCTCCACATGTCCCAACCGTTTCGCTGCTTTCAGATTATTTAGACACTGAGATAATGGTTGCAATAACTGTTCCAATTCCGGCTGTAAAACCGGACATCTTTTTACAGCAACGATTTCATTAGATTGATTCTGCCGAAACCCCATCACAAGTTGACGTTGTTTCATTTGATACTGTAAACCAAGTCTTGCCCTGCGCCGATAACCATATTCCGGGCTGAGAATCACAGGCTTAACAGAGACAGTGACACCGGTTTCCCGCCGAATAAGATGTTCCAGAACACTAGCTTTACTCTCACGTTGTAAATCAGGTGCAACATGTTGTTGCTGACAACCGCCACATACGCCAAAATGCGGGCAACGGGGACTTACACGATATGGACTGTCAGAAAGACGCTTAACCAGCTTTGCCTTTGCAAACTGGCGTTTCTCTTCTGTTAGTTGTATCTGTGCCTGTTCGCCGGGCAATAACCCAGCGACAAAAATAGTTTTACCTTGATGACGAGCCACGCCCTGCCCCTGAGCATCCAGATTATCCGCAGTGACTGTGATGATATGTCGATTTATTGTTCGGCGATTGGGGGAATAAAATTGCACCATGATTCTTATGGACTATGAGTTATTAAGCCCTTATTTTCCCATACATAGACGCCTATGACCAAATATAGCTTACTCATCCGAATGATGAGCCTGATCCTGGGTCCAACTTTACTGATTGGCATGTTTCTCAGTGTATCATTTATCTATTACCACTATAGTGAAATAAAAAACCAGATCGTCCGATCCGGAATCAGTATTATTGAACCTCTTTCCATTGCCAGTGAAATTGGCATAAACCTACATAACCGTGAACGTGTCAATTCATTGATAACCCGGCTTCACCGCAGAAATTCTGAGATAGTTCGGGCAATTGCCATTTTTAATGATGATAATCAGCTATTTGATATATCAAACTATAAATACGATTCAACCCAGCTACAAATCGCACCAAATACCCCATTGCCAATCACTCTGGCAAAAATGGAGATCAAAAACAGCATTATTTTACGGATGCCAATTATCTCAGAGCATCACTTATCTAAAAATCAACAGATTCCAAATTCCCCGGCCCTGCATCCCATTGGTTATATCGCCATTGATCTTGACTTACGCGCCGCTCACTTACAGCGATATAAAGATATCGCTATCTTTATATTACTCTTGATCATTTGCCTCGGTGGGGCATCATTATTTGCCTACTATTTGGTTCGTAAAATCACGAAACCTATCAGCGAAATAGTCCGTACTGTTGATAGAATTCGTCAGGGACAGTTAAACAGCCGTGTCAGCGGAAAGTATTTTGGTGAACTCGATACGCTAAAAAATGGCATTAATGCAATGGCAAAATCCCTTTCTAGCTATAAAGAAGAGATGCAGCACGACATTGCTCAAGCAACTTCGGATTTGCGGGAAACAATGGAACAGTTCGAAATTCAGAATGTTGAGTTAGCAATAGCGAAGAAACGAGCACAAGAAGCAGCCAGAATAAAAACAGAATTTCTGGCTAATATGTCTCATGAATTACGTACACCACTGAATGGTGTCATTGGTTTTACCCGCCAAACTCTAAAAACATCCCTGACAACACAACAAACTGAATATCTGTATATTATTGAGCGTTCTGCCAATCACTTGCTGAATATTATCAATGACATATTGGATTTTTCACGACTTGAATCTGACAAGTTAATACTAGAAAACATTCCATTTCTTCTACAAGATACTATTGATGAAGTTATTGTTTTACTGACACCGAGTGCCCAAAATAAGAACATTCAACTTACTCACCATGTTGATCCGCAAATACCGAATTTAGTCATAGGCGACCCTACGCGCCTCCAGCAAATATTAACCAACATCATAGGTAATGCGATTAAGTTCACTGAACAAGGTTCAGTAGAAATAAAAATTAATTTGACACAACAGCAACACCATAAAATCAATTTAGAAATGACTGTCAGTGATACCGGTATCGGTATCAGTCCTGAACAGCGACCACATCTGTTTCAAGCTTTTCATCAGGCAGATGCCAGTATCTCTCGCCGTTATGGTGGCACCGGCCTTGGTCTGGTGATTACACAGAAACTGATCCGCGAAATGGGCGGAAATATCAGCTTTACCAGTGAACCGGGAAAAGGTTCTGTTTTTCATTTTGATTTATGGCTGGAAAAAGATGATTTCATTCTAACCGGGTCCGTTATGCCACAAAAAGCACTTCCCCATCCACCACGTTTACCCATAGCAGCCATGGCCGTTGATGACAATCCAGCTAATCTCAAATTAATAGGCTCATTATTGGAAGAAATCGTAGAAAAAACGATCCTGTGCAGCAATGGCGAAGAAGCTTTGCAAGCGGCAAATGATCACCACTTTGATGTTATTCTCATGGACATTCATATGCCGGGTATGGACGGCATCTGCACTTCTGAACGCATCCGCCAGCTACCGCAACACCATAGCACACCGATCATTGCGGTCACCGCTTATACCTGCCGACCGAAGGTTGATGCAGATCTATCGCTATTTGAAGGCTTTCTGACCAAACCATTGAATGAAAATTGTCTAAGATCCGTACTAAACCGCTATGCCAAAATGCACGAATCACAACATATTGACTGGCAGTTAGCTCTGCAACAGGCCGCAGGAAAAGAGCAACTTGCGCTGGATATGCTGCAAATGCTGGTAAATTTACTGCCGGATATCAAAGCAATGACCGAAAAAGTTTTGTCCGGGGAAATGGTTGAAGATTACCCGCAACAGATCCATAAGCTGCACGGTAGTTGCTGTTACAGCGGCGTGCCACGACTAAAAGCACTCTGCCAAGTGATTGAACAACAATTACAAAAAGGTGTTCCATCCACGGATATAGAACCTGAATTATTGGAATTGACAGATGAAATCGACAACGTACACACCGCTGCCCAAAAAATATTGAACAACGGTTAAAGCATTAATTACGTACTGTGAATTTGCAGTATTCTTCATAGGCATAATTATCTGTCATGCCACTGATGTAATCCTGAATAAGACGAGCGCGATAATAGAACTCTATCAAATCTTTTTCAGATTCATCAGTGGCGATAATTCCTTCTACCGCTTCGCTATAAGCCAGACGATGTTTAGTGGAAAGTTTGTGTAGCAACCGGGTTTCAATAAAATACTTTTCGTGACAATTATTCTGGTTTAATTCCATAAAATGCTGACGGGGCATTTTCAATAATGGGTAGTAAAAATCCAATAGCCCATTAATAACTTTGTATCCCTGTAACTCTAACTCTTCAACTTCTGGATGATTAAATACTCTTTTACACGCAACATTTTTCAGCGTCTTAAGTAACCGATGCTCTTCACTCTTATCTTCAAGCAATGCCTGATTAAATGTCCCCGCAAAAACCGCAGGCAGATGATCAATAAAACGATGGGCAGTATAAGGCACAAGCTTATCGGTAATATAAACCCTTAGATCCATAAAGAATTGGTCTTGCCGGCTACGGCGTAATAATTTATTACCACGAGTTCTGTTATAAGCCTTGTTAATAGTTACTTCAAATAGATCCCCAGTCTGATGACCGCCACTTTCTTGCCACTCCTGTTTGAGATATTCCACCAGCATATCCACGCCAAAAATATCTTTTTCAACAGCGTCGTCCAGATCAGCAATGCAATAAGAGATATCATCTGCGGCTTCCATAATATAAGTCAGCGGGAAGCGACAAAATTCGCCCATTTTAAGCTCACGACGTAATTCGCGGACAAAATTTTCTTCCGACCAATAAAAACCCGGTTTTTTCATCAGGTAATTAAATTGATCCGGTTCTTTTTTAAGACGAAAAGCAGGACAAGTATATTTTAGAATACAGCCAATTTGGGCATAAGTCAGATTGAGTTTTAGCAGGCTGTGGACCATACGGATCGCCTGAGCATTCCCTTCAAACTGACATAAATCTTTACGCAATTGACGACGGAAGTGATCTTTTTTCGCATCACAGCTTAAATGCAATGCCAATATTTCACATTGATCTTTTTGCCCCATATTTTCCGGGTCAAAATCAGGATCGAGCTTTCTGGCAAACCAATTTTTAATCGCAACTTCACCAAAATGACCAAACGGTGGATTACCAATATCGTGCATTAAACAGGCCATTTCAATCAGGCTTTCAAATGGCAACAGACGTTTATCCAACCCATAATGAACCAACAAATTACGCGATTTCAATTCACTGATAATCGTTTTCGAAATATAACGCCCAATTTGTTGCACTTCTAATGAATGAGTTAAACGACTGCGAACGGCAGCATTATGTTCCAGCGGGAAAACCTGTGTTTTCTGTTGCAAACGGCGAATAGCCGCCGAATTCATTATCCGTCCGCGATCACTTTCAAATTGGCGAATAACTTGTTCTTCATCATTAGGATCAACATCATACTGACTGTATTTACGTTGATAATTAAGCTTCTGACTAAAGTCTATTTCGGACATTGATCCCCCAACTTGTGAGATAGCACTGTTTTACATCACAGATTATCTGATTGTTCCGTATTCGATGTTAAACTCAAGAACTGAATGATTTTATATGATTAATTAATCAACAGCGAGTATGACATAATGAAAGTAGGCGTGATAGGTGCTATGGAGCAAGAAGTGACTTTACTGCGTGATCAAATTGAAGATTGCCAGACACTGTCACAAGGTGGCTGCGAAATCTATACCGGTAAACTCAACGGCGTGGAGATCGCACTGTTAAAATCGGGTATTGGTAAAGTTTCGGCTGCAATTGGTACGACTTTGCTGCTTGAACATTGTCATCCAGATGTGATTATTAATACAGGTTCAGCCGGTGGCCTTGATCCGCAATTGCAAATTGGTGACATCGTGGTATCCAGCGAAGTTCGCTATCACGATGCAGATGTCACCGCTTTTGGTTATGAGCCGGGACAAATGGCGCAATGCCCACCAGCTTTTGTGGCGGATAGCCAGCTAATCACATTGGCAGAAAAGTGTATTCATTCCCTGAATCTGAATGCGATACGTGGGCTAATTTGCAGCGGTGATGCATTTATTAACGGTGCAGAGCCACTGGCACGTATCCGGGCTAATTTCCCACAAGTCACGGCGGTAGAAATGGAAGCCGCAGCGATAGGGCATGTTTGCCAACAATACAACACCCCGTTTGTTGTTGTACGCGCTATCTCCGATGTAGCAGATAAAGAATCTCATCTCAGCTTTGATGAATTTCTTTCGGTGGCAGCCCGCCAATCCACATTAATGGTTAACGCAATGCTAACCGAATTGGGCAAAAATAAATAAGATATTACCGATAGAATCACGCCCTGTTGGATATTTCCGGGAAATCTTAAGGGCGTGTTTGCCAGCAGCATATTTAATATTTTAAAGAGCACACCTCCATGAGATGGATAAAAAGCCTGAGTTCAGTTTGGTTACCGCTTTTACTGTTTCTCAATGGTTTCAGCCATTCTCTATATGCCAAGCCTCTGCGGGTAATTAGTTTATCCCCATCAACCACAGAATTAGCCTATGCCGCCGGGTTAGGTGACAATCTGATCGCGGCCAGTGCTTATTCAGATTATCCTCCTCAAGCCAGTAAACTTGAACAAGTGGCTAGCTGGCAGGGAATTAATCTGGAACGTATTATTACCCTTAAACCCGATATCATTCTGGCATGGCGAGGAGGTAATCCCCAACGCCCACTGGAACAACTGGCTTCTTTTGGTATTAAGATCTTTTATTCCGATCCTGAAACCACCGAGCAAATAGCTCAGGATTTAGAACGACTGGCTGAATACAGTCCACATCCCGAACAGGCAAAAAAGGCGGCGACTGAACTTCGCCAGCGATTTGCCGATCTGAAGCAAAAATATGCCTCTACAGTACCAAAACCGGTCTTTTTACAATTCGGCACTCATCCTCTGTTTACTGCTTCGGGACATACACTACAAAGTGAAGTGCTTTCAATCTGCGGTGGCAGAAATATCTTTGCTAACAGCCATGTTCCCTGGCCACAGGTAAGTCGTGAGCAAGTACTCACTCGAAAACCTGAAATGATTGTTATCAGCGGTGGAGAGGAGCAGATCAAATTAATTGAACATTTTTGGCATCCACAATTGCATGCCAAAGTGATTACATTAAATGAAGATTGGTTTCATCGCTCGGGGCCGCGCATTGTTCTGGCAGCCGAACAACTATGCCAGCAATTAAACGACAAGGGTTCTTGATAAAGCAAAACGTTTAATAAGATTGCAAGAGGACTCCCGCAAATGGGTCATATCATTCAGACCCAATTACGGGAAACAAATAGCCCAGAATCAGATGCTGAAAGAAGAACCGCAACCGCAGGTTGTCTTCGCATTAGGGTTCGTAACAATAAAACGTGAACCTTCCAGACCTTCGGTATAATCAACACAGCCGCCAACCAAATATTGCAAGCTCATTGGATCAACAACCAGCTCTACCCCCTGTTTCTCAATGGTCATATCCCCTTCATTGATCTGATCATCAAAGGTAAAACCATACTGGAATCCGCTGCAACCGCCACCTGTGATATAAACCCGTAAACGCAGGTTCGGATTCTCTTCATCCGAAACCAAGATTTTCACTTTGTTGGCGGCAGCATCGGTAAACTGTAAAGGTAACGCCATATCATTGCTCATCATTTTTTACTCCAAACCGGAACCCGGCAAAAATATTCAGAAGACAACAAAAATTTGCCGATCATTAATAACTCGAATTATCCAATACCTGATTAGTTCGTTCAAGTATTGTCATTTTGACAACACACTAACCGCCAAAAAATTATCACACATTTGTTTACCATCGCGGCTACCTTAGCGACAAACGCTGGCTTTTTACGATAGCTTCAAAGAGCAGTAAACCGTCACGTGTAGTTAAACCCTCCGTCAATCAATTAACAATTAAGAAAGAAAAAATATTGATTTATCATCATGATTAGTTACTTTATTGAATATTTTTCAAAGTAACCATATGGAGTTCCTATGCGAAAAATGTTGCCACTGATGCTTGCTGTCACCTTGACAGGTTGTGCCGCTCATAGCAAACAAGCCGATATTGACAGCTATACCTCGAAAAAAATTAATGAAATTATAGAAAACCAAGTAAAACCGGGAAACAAAGATAATCCCGGAGAAATAATAAAAAACGTCTCTTATCAATTACTGGGCACACCTTATGCCGCCAACAAACTTATTGGCTCCCCTACTGAACCTGAAAAATTAGTGATAGACTTCAACGGACTAGACTGTTTTACTTTCCTTGATTATGTAGAATCGCTAAGAAAATCCAACGACCAAAGTGATTTTGTAAAAAATCTCATCCAGACAAGATATATCGACGGAAAGATTAGCTTTTTACAAAGAAAACACTTCTTTACAGATTGGTCAATCAGAGAAAAATTAAATGCCAAAGATGTAACGGATGAAATAAGTTCTTCTTACATAAAAATCACAAAAAGCCTGAATAAAAAGGCTGATGGCGGCGAATATATCCCCGGATTGGGTGTTACCAAAAGAGATATCAAATATATTCCTGGTGATAAAGTCAATGATGATGTTATTAAGAACCTAAGAACAGGCGATTATATAGGAATATATACCCATCTTGCCGGGTTGGATGTCACACACACAGGGATTTTTATTATGACAGATCATGGCCCAATGCTTAGGAATGCCTCCTCACTGGCTGCGAATAAAAAAGTTGTCGATTCGCCATTTCTTGAGTACGTCAAGAATAAACCCGGAATTATCGTTCTAAGAGCATTATAATCTGGGGGCAAACGACAAACCCATTTAAAAATAGATTCAGGAGCCTTTCATGAGCCAATCCGACATTCTCTATTCTCAGGCAAAGCAACTTATTCCCGGCGGTGTCAACTCTCCGGTACGTGCATTTAATGGTGTTGGCGGTACTCCGTTGTTTATCAAACATGCTGATGGCGCTTATCTCTATGATGTTGATGGTAAAGCCTATATCGATTATGTCGGTTCCTGGGGGCCAATGGTATTGGGACATAACCACAGCGCTATCCGTAATGCCGTTATCAAAGCCGCAGAACAAGGACTGAGTTTCGGTGCACCCACTGCTGCCGAAGTAGAAATGGCGCAGTTGGTGACTGAACTGGTGCCATCAATGGATATGGTGCGCATGGTTAACTCAGGTACAGAGGCGACCATGAGTGCTATTCGTCTGGCTCGTGGCTATACCAACCGCGATAAAATCATCAAATTCGAAGGTTGTTATCATGGCCATGCAGATTGTCTGCTGGTGAAAGCCGGTTCTGGCGCCCTGACTATCGGCCAACCCAACTCACCAGGGGTTCCGGTTGATTTCGTTAAACATACGCTAACCTGTACCTACAATGATTTGAGTTCAGTTCGAGCAGCGTTTGAAAAATATCCGCAAGAGATCGCCTGTATTATTGTCGAACCTGTCGCCGGTAATATGAACTGCGTACTGCCACAACCAGAATTCCTACCCGGTCTACGCGCGTTGTGTGATGAGTTCGGCGCTCTGTTGATTATTGATGAAGTGATGACAGGTTTCCGTGTTGCCCTATCCGGCGCACAATCTTACTACGATGTCGAACCTGATTTGACTTGCCTTGGCAAAATCATTGGTGGTGGCATGCCCGTTGGCGCTTTTGGTGGACGTCATGAAGTAATGGAAAAATTAGCACCAATTGGCCCTGTTTATCAGGCTGGCACCTTATCTGGTAACCCAATTGCAATGGCTGCCGGCCTTGCCTGTCTGAAAGAAGTTTCTCAACCCGGTGTACATCAACGTTTAACCGAGCTAACGGATAATCTGGCTACCGGCCTGACGAAAGCAGCGAAAACAGCCGGTATTCCTCTGGTGGTTAACCATGTCGGTGGTATGTTTGGCATTTTCTTTACCGATGCGGAGAAAGTCTCCTGCTATCAGGATGTGATGAATTGCGATATTGAACGCTTTAAACATTTCTTCCACCTGATGCTTGATGAAGGAGTTTATTTAGCACCTTCTGCATTTGAAGCGGGTTTTATGTCTATTGCTCACACTAATGAAGATATTCAGCGTACTGTTGATACAGCCGCTCGTTGCTTTGCCAAGTTGAAATAATTTCTTTTTTTTCAAATAATAGCGCCGTATTTTTACGGCGCTCATTCTTTCCATCCTTCGAATAGGTCACAAGATTGTTCTTGCTGACACCGCTCATCTTTACTCAGAAAATCATTAGGAATAGTTGTTCCTTTCAATGCCGCAAAAAATCCGGCCCAATCGTGTGGCTTACAGGACAGTATGACATCTCCTGTCTCAGGATCTTTTCGAATAAAAACTTCATCAGAGTCAAACCAATAAGCTGCTGGCAAGCGTACCGCTTGATTCTTCCCATCCATAAACAATTTAGCTTTATGGCCCATACAACCTCCTGATATTGATTGGTATATATCAAAGCATATTAGAAATCATGACTAATCAGTACGAAGCCGTTGCCTTAATCGTCAAACATAACTTCTGCAACGTGAAAAAGCCAATCGTAATGCCGCACCCACTTCCTCAGGGGGGCTGTCTGCCGGAATAACGACATAATCAGTTTCAGAAAAACCATCTCCAGACCAACCATCCAATTTTTCATGACAAGATGGTCGTATTGTTATTTGACTATCAAGTAATTGGATACCACAATTATGCATTTTTTTAAAAAGCTGGCGTCTTGAACGATAATTGTAAGTTTTCATCATTTGTTTAATCCATTCATCATATAGCTCAGATGTTTTCTCATTATCAAAAAAATCATCATCAGGATCGACCAACCGACTTTTAGAAAGTGAATCTAAAACAGCACTACCTAATTGGCTATCAGTTATATCGGGAGATAAGATATGTTCGGAGCTTTGAGGATCAGCTAAAAGCAGACGATATCCAGAATAAGTCTTAACAGAGTAAAAATCACCATTAAACTTAGCGCCCGCATTAAATCCTTGATCAAAATCTGTATTCATTATTTCACCACCGTAGTTTTAGCGGTAAAGCTCATGTAATAATTCTTTAAGCCTTTTGAGATAATTAGTGGACACATAATAGTGATTACGTGTCCACCCTAATTAACTCTCTAAATCAAAGATCATGAATAATCAATGCAAAAATAAACTGTTACCTTATCGTCAAACATAACTTCTACAACGTGAAAAAGCCAATCGTAATGCGGCACCCACTTCCGCAGGGGAGCTGTCTGCCGAAATAATGACATTATCAGATTCTACAATGCCTTTTCCTGTCCAAAGCTCAAGTTTCTCATGACCATAGGGCATAATAGTTATCACACCATCTAACAAGCGAATATTGCAACTGTTCATCTTCTTGAATAACTGACGTCTTGAACGGTATCGATGAAATCCCATCATCTCTGTAACCCACTGCTCATATCGTTCTTTTCTTTTTTCATTATCTAAAAAATCACCGAGATTCTCATAGGGAATAAATCGACTTTTAGAAAGAGCACTAAAAACTGCAACCCCTAATTCTTCATCAGAAGTACCGGGAGATAACATATGGTTACCTCCTAAAGGATCTAAATTAAGCGAACGGTAACCGGAATAAGTTGTTACTGAGTAAAAATCACCATTAAATACGCATCCGGCATTTTTACATCGTTCAAAAATTTCACTCTTTATTTCACTATCGTAACTTCGACGGTAAGGAAAATTTAATAACTGTTTGAGCCTTTTTAAGATAATTAGGATACTCATAATAGCCATTCCATTTTAAATTGATCATATAAATCAAAGATTAAGATAATTAGCGGACACATAATAGTGATTACGTGTCCACCTTAATTAACTCTCTAAATCAAAAATCATGAATAATCAATGTAAAAACAAACTGTTACCTTATTGTCAAACATAACTTCTACAACGTGAAAAAGCCAATCGTAATGCGGAACCCACTTCCTCAGGGGAACTGTCTGCAGAAATTATGACATGATCAGATTCAGAAATACCATCTTCAGACCAACCTTCCAATTTTTCATGGTGAGATGGCTTTATCGTTATTTGACCATCAAGCAATTGGATTCCACAATTATGCATTTTTTTAAAAAGCTGACGTTTTGAACGATAATTGTAAATTTCCATTAAAAATTTAACCCATTCTTTATATCTCTCAGCCTTTCTTTCATTGTCAAAAAAATTATCATCGGGATCAATCAGCCGACTTTTAGAAAGAGCATTCAGAATTACAACACCTAACTTCTCATCAGAAACATCAGAAGTTAACATATAGTTTCCTCTCGAAGTATCTAAATTAAGTGAACGGTAACCGAAATAAGTTGTTACTGAGTAAAAATCACCATTAAATACGCATCTGGCATTTTTCCATCGTTTAAAAGTCTCATTCATTATTTTACTACTGCAACTTCGGCGGTAAGGAAAATTTAATAACTGTTTGAGCCTTTTTAAGATAATTAGGAAACTCATAATAGCCATTCCATTTTAATTGATCATATAAATCAAAGATAATGACTGAATTAGCACAAAACAAACCGAGCTTTATCGTCAAACATAACTTCTACAACGTGAAAAAACCAGCCGTAATGCCGCACCAACTTCCGCAGGGGAACTGTCTGCCGAAATAATGACATTATCAGATTCTACAATGCCTTTTCCTGTCCAAAGCTCAAGTTTTTCATGACCAGAAGGCGTGATAGTTATAACGCTACCTAACAAACAGATATTACAACTGTTCATCTTCTTAAATAGTTGACGTTTTGAACGGTAATTGTAAACTTTCATTAAATGCTCAATCCACTCTTTATATCGCTCAGCTGCCCTTTCATTGTCGAAAAAATCATCATCAGGATCAATCAAGCGACTTTTATAAAGTGAATCTAAAACAGCATTTCCTAATTGACTATCATTTACATCGGGAGACAAGATATGCTCGCAGCTTTGGGGATCAGCTCGAAGCAAGCGATACCCAGAATAAGTTTTAACAGAGTAAAAATCACCATTAAACTTAGCGCCCGCATTCAATCCTTGGTCAAAATCTATATTCATTATTTCACCACCGTAATTTTAGCGGTAAGGCTCATTTAATAACTATTTGAATCTTTTTGAGATAATCAGCGGACACATAATAGTGATTACGTGTCCACCTTAATTAACTCTATGAATCAAAGATCATGAATAATCAATGCAAAAATAAACTGTTACCTTATCGTCAAACATAACTTCTACAACGTGAAAAAGCCAGCCGTAATGCGGCACCCACTTCCTCAGGGGAGCTGTCTGCCGGAATAATGACATAATCTGACTCGACAATACCCTGCCCTGTCCAAAGCTCAAGTTTTTTGTGACCATAGGGCATAATAGTTATGACACCATCTAACAAACAGATATCACAGTTATTCATCTTCTTAAATAGCTGACGTTTTGAGCGGTAACCATAAGATCCCATCATCTCTGTGATCCAATTTTTATACTGTTTATCATTTACATCATGATCAAAATAATCCCCACATTCATCAATTGGGATTACTCTGCTTTTTGATAAAGCATCAAATACAGCATTTCCCAATTCTTGATCAGATACAAATGGCTGTAATAAGTGTTTACTTCCTAAGGGATCTACCCCTAATAAGCCATTGCCTGAATGGGTTTGTATTGAATAAAAATCACCATTAAATTTAGCCCCGGCATTCAACCCTTGGTCAGGATGCTTATTCATTATTTCACCACTGTAATTTTAATGTTAACGTTCTTTTCTGTACCATAAGCAATTGCACGATTAATCTGAACCCATTGTTCAGGAGTTGTAGCCTTTGGTACAGCAATATACACTTCACGTCGCGAAATGCGACTAGCATTAACAATGCTACTTCCCTTCACCGCGCCTGTAAAATTAGCGACAACATCAATATTCCCTTTCATTGATGTATATATCTGCTTGGGGTCCTTTATCCGTGCAGCTGTACGTGTATCTATAGTTTTAACACTAACGGCTGTACGTGTTCCGATATCATAAAAATCAAAAGTCTTAAATCCTGCGGGTAGCCGAGTACCTTTAGGCATCTGCGTAGCAACAAAATCCTCAAAAGGATACCCCTGCTTATAGTTACCTTCTCCCCATGCCATTTGAGTTTTACTACCATCTTTTTCTACCCGATACACATGACGGATGTCTACTGTTGGGT